>NZ_AUCR01000026.1 GCF_000429865.1 Cucumibacter marinus DSM 18995 | reverse complement strand
TACGGCAGATAAATCCGAGAACTCGGTGGACTACGGAACGAAAGCCTCTATCGTACTCTGAGTACGTATGGATGGAGATTTTCGTAATGGGCACAAGGAGATCGGATGGCGGCAGCGATGCCCGCGGGTTGCTGCCACGTGTTGGATCGCTGCGCGCTTGTGGACACGGATCCTGTTGCTGCCGGCCCGCCGCATTTGCCCGCACCAACCAGGTACGGGCAATTCCAGACCGTCTCTTTGGGACCTTGTCGGCCCGCCGGGCCAGGCAGCGTTCGGGATCCCATCTCCCTCTCTCATCCGGATCATCGCCGATCGCCTTTGCGGCCGGGCCGGCGCGCCTTTTCCCTTGTTGACCAGGAGCAGACCATGACCAGGCACAACCCGCCCACCAATCTCATCCTTCATGGACCGCCCGGGACCGGCAAGACCTACCGGACCGCTTTCGAGGCGGTGCGCCTATGCCTAGGGGCGGAGAAGGCACAACCCCTTGAACAAGACCGGGAGGCGCTGATGCGGGCCTATCACGGTTTGTGTGATGAGGGTCGGATCGAGTTCGTGACCTTTCACCAGTCCTCTTCCTATGAGGAGTTCGTCGAAGGATTGCGGCCAACAACCGAACCGGACGGCGAAGAGGATGATGGAAGCACCACCACAACCGGCGGGTTCTGCCTCAAGCCTCACCCCGGCATATTCCGGCGCCTCAGCGAACGGGCGCGGCTCGACACCGGTGGAGAGAAGGCCAGGCCTGCCGGGCGGCTCGATCGAAGCCGGGCAGTGTTCAAGCTGTCCCTGGGTGAACGCGGCAAGCAGGAAGACCAGGTCCGGCACGGGCTTGAGAACGGCCTCATCCATATCGGCTGGGGCGGGGATATCGACTGGTCCGATCCCCGGTTCTCGGACCGCCCGGCCATCGAGGAGGAGTGGAAGACGAGGCGGGATCCCGAGGCCGGCGAGAAGAACGCCAATATCAGCCAGATCTACAGCTTCCGCTCGGTGATGGGCATCGGGGACTATGTCGTGATCTCCGACGGCCGCGATCGTCTGAGGGCGGTGGGCGAAGTGACGGGAGACTACTGGTTCGATGCGGACGCGGATTTCCATCCGCATCGGCGCGCGGTCACCTGGCTGTGGCAGCATGGTGAAGGGGCCGAACGCGAGCGCTTCTATCCGCGTAATTTCCGGCGGCACTCGGTCTACCAGCTCGATGGCGACATCATTGACTGGGACGGCCTCGAGACCATCACCTTCGGGCGCGACATTGCCAAGCCCGGGACGGAGGCACGGGACCATGTCCTCATCATCGACGAGATCAACCGCGCCAATATCTCGAAGGTCTTCGGGGAGCTGATCACCCTGCTCGAGCCCGACAAGCGGCTCGGTGGCCCGAACGAACTTCGGGTGCGATTGCCCTATTCGGGGATACGGTTCGGGGTGCCTGCCAATCTTCATGTCATCGGCACCATGAACACCGCCGATCGCTCGATCGCCCTCATTGATACCGCGCTGAGGCGCCGCTTCACCTTCATCGAGATGATGCCCGACGCCAGTATCCTGCCCGACGATGTGGACGGGATCGATGTGCGGCGTCTTCTTGAGACCCTCAATGAGCGTATCGAGTATCTCCATGATCGTGAGCACCAGGTCGGGCATGGCTATTTTGCCCACTGCCGGACAAGGGCTGACGTCGAGGCGGTAATGCGTGAGCGGATCATTCCGCTGCTCGCCGAGTATTTCCACGAGGATTTCGGGCAGGTCGCCGCCGTGCTCGGCGACGCACCGGACGATGAGGGACGCCCGGTCGAAGGCCGCTTCGTGATCGCCAGGCCCCTGACCCCGCCACCCGGCAATGGCGGATGGGATGAAGGGACCCCGCGGCTGCGCTGGCAGGTGAGGGACGAGATTGACCTCTCCGGGTTCATGCGCTCGTGAGACCGACCGCACCCGGCATTCACCGCACCCTGCCCGAATGGGGGGAACTGGCCTTCGGGCCAGACCCACAACACCTTGATACCATTCCCGAAGACCTGGCATGCCGTCTTGCCCGAACCGCCAACGTATCACCGCTTGCCGGTCGTGGGGGCGGGGGTGTGTTGACACTCGAGCGCGACCGCCTCAAGGCACGCGGCATTGTCGGCATGGTTGCGGTCGAAGGCGGATCGATCGAGATCCTGCCCAAGATCGACGGGGCAGGGGATCTGAGGCGGCACCTCGTGCACATGCTTTCGGTCGCCCTTGATCTCGATATCGATCTCGGTGCACCCGCTTCGCTCGAGGGACAACACCACACGCTCCTCGAGATCATCATCGCGGCATTCATCTCAAGGCTGCAAGCCA
>NZ_AUCR01000025.1 GCF_000429865.1 Cucumibacter marinus DSM 18995 | reverse complement strand
TACTCCCCTTCCACCCGCTGGGTCAGATCGGTCTGCGCCAAAGCACTCAGAACATCCGCCGTCTCGTCAAGGCCGCGCTCAACCGTCGAGACGAGATTGTTGACCGAACCCGCCAGCTGGTTGAGTTCCTCATCGGGGAACTTGGCGTCAACGCGCTTGCCGAAATTTCCGGCGACCGCGGCGTCGACGACTTCGCCGAACGCGCCTTGAAGTTCACTCATCATGCGGGCCCGCTCCACACGATTGCGTTCGATACGTGCGGCCTCTTCCTCGGTCATTTCGGCGACCTTGATGCCGTTGGCCCGAAATACCTCGACCGCGCGCGCCATATCCGCGATTTCATCACGCCCGTCGGCGCCCTCGATCTCGACATCGTATTCGCCCTTGGCAAGCGTTCCCATGACGCCGGTCAGCCGGGTGACTGGCTTGGTGATCATCCGCGCGATCAGGATCGAGACGATGGCAGCGGAAAGGATCATCAGCCCGCCAATGGCGAAGATGAGATTGCGCATATCGACAAGAGGGCCGAGCGCCTCGTCCCGCGCCTGCACCGTTACGATGGCCCAGTCGACACCTTCAAAGCTCATGGGTGTCGCCGCGGCGAAAAGCGGGATACCGCGATAGCCATTGATTTGACCGAAACCGGCCTCGCCATCGATTGCCGCCTGCACGAGCGGACTGTCGACCCGGGTTGTCAGCGTATCGTCGGCTCCGGAAAGCTCTGAGTCATTCCGCATGGTGAGGTCGCGTCCGACAATGACGGTTTCACCCGTCTGCCCCAACCCCACGCGATCCGAAGTGACCGAATTGGCTTCGTTGATGGAGATCTGATAGGCGATCACGCCCAGCAGCGTATCGGCATCGTCATAGACCGGCGCGGACATGAAACTAGCGGGGGCACCGTTGCTCGGCGCATAGGCGGCCATGTCGAAATAGGCGACTTCTCCATTTGGCAGGGTCGCCGCTTCGCGGAAGGCGCGCCCCAGATCGGTATCAGCCCATTGCCCGCCATCCTCGGAAAACCGCGTCGCAAAATCGGCTTCCTTGGCTACCGAATAGATCAGGTCGCCCTTGGGATTGAACAGAAAGACATCGTAGTAGCCATTGCGCTGCAGGAGCTTGCGGAAGAAGCCGTGGAACCGGCCGTGAATACGGTCATAGCGGGAGTTGGTATCCGCCGCGATCAGCTTGTCGCGCTCGCCAAGCGGATTGGGATTACCCGAACCATAGGCGGCATCAAGGATCGTGAAGGGATCACCGGTCTGGGCCAGATTGCCCCAGGCCGCATCGAGCCCCTGAATCGCCTGGCTGACGCCATTGCTTTCCGACTGGGTCAACAGGTCGGTCTTCACCGATTGCACGTAATCCTTGATCTGACTGGCGCGCGACGATGCGATCGCATTCAGTTTGACGCGCGTTTGTTCCATCAGCGCATCCGCTGCAATCTGATAGCTGGCAAAGCCGACGCCGGCGCCCATCATCAATCCTCCGGAGATCATGATTGCCGGCAAAGCCTTTGACAGCTTGAATCGTTTGAGAATGTTCATCGTCCGCATCCTCGGCCCATGGCCGCTGCTGGTGTCCAACCTGGCCGAATTTCGCGGATTTTTCGCAAGAGATACGTACTAGTACTGGTGTATCTGCAATTTTCTTGCGTCTAAGCAGAGAATTCGGCGCCCTGACAGGTGGTTTTCCTGTGCGTTACAATGTGATTAGAGCGGGTTTGATTTAAAATTTTGTTATTTATGTCATCAAGCTTTCCACACCGCCCCGCCGGTACTTCAAGCCTAAGCATAATTGTCGCTTTTTCTTAACATCGAAAAGAAAACCCCCAAAGCCAAGGCCTTGGGGGTGCATGCAAATTCTGCCTGGCGCCATTCAGCGCCTGGCAAGGTTAGATCTTGGAAAGATCGATGCCGACGGTGACCGCACCGATCGGTTCGCCGCTTTCGGGATCGGTAATGGTGATGCTGACCTGGGTCTGGAGCATCTGGGTCGATTCGTCCTGCTCGACCTCACCGATGTGAATGGCACCAGCGCCAACGCCGAAGCTGTCGCGCCATTTGTCTTCATCGCCTTGCCAGTAGTCAGACGTCGCCGCGCTCTGCGCGACGTTGAGACCGACGGCATCGGTCACAAAGATCTCGGTATAAAGCCCGTCCGATTGTTTCTGGATACCCGCAAGCCATTGCGACGCCTCGGAATTCAGGGCCGTGGAAATCATGTCACCGTCACCGCCGGAAGCTTCGGCGCGCCACTCCTCATCGAGGGCTTCGATCTCGGCAAAGCCATATTCGCCGGTCTCGATGTTCTGCGCGATAATCGCGTCGGTAATGATCGGCTCCTGGGCAAATTCAGCGATTGCGGTATTGGCAAGTTCGGTAAGCCGCTCCTGATAATCTTCCGACTGGGCCACGGCGGCTGGCGCAGTCATCAGAAGAACGGCAGCGGCTGTGATCATGGTCTTGGACGTGAATGTGAATGGCATGGTTATCCTTGGCATGAGTGGTTTTCAGGTCAGAGGTATTCCTGGCATCCCATCGCCCGACGACCACTCCGGCCTGCCGAACGTTCCAGCTGCGTTATTTTAAGTCTTGATTCAATTACAAATAGTGAAAAAGCCGACCCTTTCGGGCCGGCTCTTTGCACAAGATCTGCTATTTGAGGTCCGGTCAGAACTCTTCCCAGTCCTTGTCGATGGCGGCATTGCCGTGGCTGAGATAGGTCGAGGCGGCCGTTTTGACCTTCTCCTGAAGCGCCTTGATCCCGCGCCCCTTCTCGGAGGAGGACTTGTCTCCCCCATCGACCCTGACGCCACTGCCCGCACCTTGATCGTCGATCTGGAAGATCGCCACGATCTGATCGAGCTCTGTTGCTTGCGCTTCCGTTTGCTCGATGGCGGCGTTGGTCTCCTCGACAAGCGCAGCATTGTGCTGGG
>NZ_AUCR01000024.1 GCF_000429865.1 Cucumibacter marinus DSM 18995 | reverse complement strand
CGGCTTTGCGCGGGGCAAGACGCCCCCGATATTTCAGCGTTTTTTTGCGCTGAAAAAACACAGTTTCGTTTCCATTTTTCCACTCGGGAAAGCCGGTTTTCCGCAGTCCGGGGCACGTTCGTGAGCCAATCTTGCCTTGAATAGGCGCCGTCTAGCCGCCGTCGCGGCCCGTCAAGGCGATTACAGCAATTTGGGCGCCCCAGGGCGCCCCATGATCGCCTCAGCCTTTGGTGGCCGCCCAGTGCCGCCTGTGGGCCGTCAACGTCGTTTAATGTTCGACGACGCTCCTTGTGGTGGCCCATGACGGCCCTCGAAACCACCAGAAGTCATTCACCAGCGCGAGAACCAAGCAGCTATGCCAAGGCGATCACGTGCATCGATCAGCGGCCTCCCGCCCCAGCACATGAAGCATCTGATCCAGCATTACGCAGATCCGCGAAACATCGAGGCGCGCGCGGAGCGCGGGCGCCGGCGCTTCACTGATCATGGTGAAGAACTCCGGCGCCGCAGCCTTGCGGCCCGGCGCGGCTGCGATGTGCCGCCCGAACTCGAAGCTGATTGGCGAGCGCTCAAGCGCAAGCGAATAAGCAATGAGGAGGCCGCCGCCGCCCTCGGCCTCAAATGGAAAGCGCCCAAGCGGCAACGACGAAAAAGGCGGGCCAAAAGCCCGCCCGCCAATTCCAAAAGTGAGGGTTGATGTCAGTCCGCTTGCGTCCCGCGCCGCGCCGCGGCTTCCGTCCTCGCACGAGGCCCGACATGCAAAATTGAACTCTCGCCAAATCCCGCCTCGCGCAGACGCTGATCGACCGCCTCGGTGTCCTCAAGATCGACCTCGCTGGCCATCAGGGCCTTGACCATGTGTTTCTGGATAATCTTCTTGCCAAATGCGCGAAGTTCCGGCGTTGCCTGACGATGGATAATCGCCCGCCTTGCATCGTCCAAAGCATCGTCGCCAAATCGACGAATGGATGCCGGCCCGAACCCTGCCTCAAGCAGGCAAGCCCTGACCGCGGGCTCATCGCTGAGCATCACCGACCCCCTGACAAGGACATCCGCCATCTGGCGAATAATGGCGTTCTCGCCGACCGAGCGATTCTCATGCCCACCTGCTGGATATTTAATATCGATAATATGCACACTTCTCTCCGCTTTGGATTAATTCCACAAAGCAAAACATAATCCCACAACAATAAGGGTTGAAGAATTAAATGCGTGGATAAATTGGAAACGATCCATTTTTTATTTGGATTTGTTGGATTTGTTTCCGATTTCATAGATTTCTACTTGACCACAGCCTTCATCGGAGCGAATCTGGCGTCTGTCTTCGCGGTTGTCGACGATCCATCGTTCGAGAACCTCCCCTAGGCCCGCCATCCCCCGGCGGGCCTTTTCTTATGTGGACGGTCGTCAAGGGTGACGGTCAACGAAGCTGGGCTCAATTCGCCCACAAGAGGCAGAATTGAGCCCGTCAGCGGTCGTTTGGGCAACGGGCAGCGAAGGTCGGGAGCGAGCCCAGACTCACCGATGCTGCGGGGCGCGCGAATGTCGGCTTTCGTCCGGCGCGTCGCACCATGATGGAGTTAGTCAGCTTCCACCAAGTCACTCCGGGCATCGCGGATGATCATCCACGACGAATGCAGGAAAAGCCCCGCGATCGCGAACGCGACGATCAGGTCGGGCCATGCACTGCCAAGCCACGCGACCAGCCCGGCGGCGATGACCACGGCGAGGTTGCCGATGGCGTCGTTGCGAGAGAACAGCCAGACGGCTCGCATATTGGCATCACCCTTGCGGTGCTTTAGCAGCGGCAGCACCGCGAGGATGTTTACGATCAGCGCACCTACCGCGAAGGCTCCCATCAACCCGGCTTCTGGCGTGGTCTGGTTGAGGACACGCCAGAGCGTGCTGCCGACAACGCCAAGGCCCAGAAGGCCCAGAAACACGCCTTGGATCATCGCCGACCGCGCCCGCCATGTCAGGCTCCAGCCGATGGCGAGCAGGCCCAGAAACGTGATCGCACCATCGCCCAGAAAATCGAGCGCGTCTGCCTTCAGCGCCTGCGAACCGGACAAGAACCCGCCGAACATTTCGACCACGCCGTATCCGAGATTGAGCGCGACCACGATCCAGAGCGCGCGGCGATAGCTCGGGTCCTTGTAGGCCGGATCGGACGATGTATCGCCGTCCTCGATCTTCTCGAAACCGTAGCCGGTCGCGTCGAGCGCGGGCCGCACTTTCGGCAGATCGCCGTCCGCGATCCGCAATGTCATGATGTGGGTGGCGGCGGACACTTTCACGTCGCCTTCGGCCACGCCCGCAGACCGGGCCGCGCGCTCGATCTCGGCGGCATCTTTCGCGCAGTCCATGCCTTGCACCCGCATTCGGATCGGGGAGGAGGCTGTCGCCAACTTGCTGTTATCGGGCTGGCTCATGTGCGATCCTTTTTGTGGTGGCGGGCGAAAAGGTACGCTGCTAACGTATCAGTGGATAATGATATGACAGCGCAAAACATTCAAGACGATCTTTCGGCACCCGATACACTGGAACTGCGGGCAAAGCTCTTCCGGGGCCTAAGCGATCCCAGCCGTCTGACGATCCTCGATGCGCTGGTGTCGGACGAACGCAACGTGCAGGAAATCGTCGGGCATACGGGTTTGGGTCAGCCCAACGTCTCGAACCATCTGCGCTGTCTGCTGGAATGCGGGCTGGTCAGTCGCCGCAGCAAAGGCCGCTTCGTTCGGTATCGTCTGGCGGACAGGCGGGTCGCCGATCTCATCCGTGATGCAGATCAGCTACTTGCCTCGACAGCCAACGGAGTTGATGCCTGCCAAAGCTATACGGACTAACCGGCGCGACCTGCTGCAATGTCCTATCGGTGCGCCAAACCTGAAGCAGCCATCTGCGCATCCGCAGCGAATGCACCCTTTGTCCCGCGATCCTGCCGCTCGTGATGGCAGCGGCGAAGGTCCCATCAACCCCGCGTGCCGACGTTCATTGTTGATAGCCTTGACGTGCCCGCAGGCGCGTCGCGCCGCGGGATAAGGGCCAAACCGAAGCTGTCACCGGCTTGCGTAAGCCTTTTCTTATTCGTGCCTGTCAGGGTGCAGGATCACCAAGTACCGCTTTCGGTACGCGCCGGTAGATGAGGGTGCCGCCTTTTTTTGTTGTCGGTTATCCCGACCAGGCCCCGCGCGCGGCACCCTCCGCTGGCACTGACGGCGTCTCCACCGACAGGCGCCAGAGCTTGATCGCGAGCTTGCGAGCGACGGCGACAATGGCCTTCTGCCCGATCCCATGCTTCGCGAAATGCTGGTTGTAGATCGCTTTGGCCTCCGGGTCGCGCCAGCTCCACTGCCATGCCGCTTCGACCAAGATGCCACGCAGGCGTTTCTGACCGACAGGCCGCAGCTTTGCGCGGGCCGGGCCGTTGCCGCTCTGGCTGACCACGGGCGCAAGGCCGAGATAGGACGTGACCTCCTCCGGTCTGTCGAACCGTTCCGGGGAGAACACTTCGGCGAGGAAGTGCGCCGCCGCCGTCTCGCCCACTCCGGCAACCGCGGTCAGGCGCTTGAACCGCTCCGAATGCATCCGCCTCGTCGCTTCTCTGATCTCGGCCCGCAGCAGCTTGTCTTCGGACAGCAGGAACAGGTACTCGCGCACCATCGAAGCGAGCGCCGTACGATGCTCGGGCGGTATCTCGAGGGCGGAAAGGTCCTTGGACGCGGCCAGCGTCCACGAGCGGAGGCTGGCAGGTTCCGTGATCCCCGACGCCAGCAGGAAGCCCTTGATCTTCTTGCCCCCGGTTCCAGACCGGCAGCCGTCCCGATCTGGAACGAGCGCAAGCGTGGGTTTCTTGAGCTCCTGCATTCCTATGG
>NZ_AUCR01000023.1 GCF_000429865.1 Cucumibacter marinus DSM 18995 | reverse complement strand
CCGCATTGGTGTCGTCCTTGAGCTTGAGGAACGAGCCCTGATAGTGACCCTCGACCCGCTGGTTGAGATCGGTCTGCGCCAGGGCCGCGAGGACCCTGGCGGTTTCATCGAGACCGCGTTGCACCGTTTCAACGAGGTTGTTGACGCTGTCCGAGAGCTTGTCGAGTTCCGCGTCACCGACCCGTTCATCGACCCGCTTGGAGAAGTCCCCGGCGACCGCCGCGTCGACGACTTCGGTGAACGCGCTCTGGATGGTCTGCATCATCTCGGCCCGCTTCGCGATGCGGGCGGCACGTGCGGCCTCCTCCTCGCTCATTGCCGCAACCTTGACTGCATTCTCGCGGAACACCTCGACAGCCTGGGCCATCCGGCCCACTTCGTCGAGGCGCTTGATATAGGGCACTTCGATATCGAGTTCGCCTTCCGCCAGGGACTGCATCGAACCCTCGATCCGGGTGACCTGCCGTACCACGATCGAGCCCACCGTATAGGCAATCACGAAGCCGGCGAAGGTTGCCGCCCCGATGACCGCGTAGATCAAGACCTGGGTCTGGGCCCGCAGATCCTCGACCGCCTTGGTGGCATTCGCGCTCATCATGTTCCAGAAGGAGCGGCGCTGTTCGGACACTTTGGTCGCCTCGGCCACTGCCTGTTCGGTATCGGCAATGGTCTGGTGGTATTCGACCGAACCGTCGGCATAGGCGTGGAAGGACGTACTGTACTGCGTGGCAAAGTCGGTCATCTTGGTTTTGACCGCATTGTCGATTGGCGCGATTTCAACCGAGAGGTTGAACCCGTCTGCGGCCTCGTCAAATTGAGCCAGATATGCCTCGTCACCGCGCATGATGAAGTCTTTTTCATTCCGCCGCATACGCAACAGCTGCACCCAGATCGGGTTGAGCACCATGGCGCCCATGTTCGACGACCCGTTGAGTTCCGCTTCAATGGCCTGGGTGGCGGCCCGCAACTCGCCCTGCAGGCCTGAATCTTCGTCAAGGCCGAGCAATTTGGTCACCTCGATCTGATGCTGGACCGCGGTGATCGCATTGCGCGCGGTCTGGACCATATAGGCCTCTTCCTCATCGGTGACGGTATCAAGCTTGCGCCCCAGCGCCTGCGCCGCGCGCTCCACCTTTTGCAGCCGCTCTTCGGTCGAATAGACCGCGAACCCCTGCGCGGTATAGGCGAGATCGGTCATCAGAGCGGCGACGTCGGAAACCGCGGCCGCGTTCCTGCCCGCGGCCTGCTCCTCGGCCAGCCGGGCATTCAGCTCATTGGTTTGATAGGCATAGAGTCCCGCGACCGCCGCCATGCAGATCAACATGATGATCGAGATGGCATAGATCTTGGTCTTCAGGCCAAGCTGTGGCAACCGGACGGCAATCCGGGTAAATGGCTTGGCGACTAGGGACAGCAATTTGCGCATGGTGTGGCCCCCTCCGGGTAATGCATGCCCCTAGCCAACACCACTCTTGGTTAAAAATTGATGCTTAACATCGCAATTAGTTCACAACGCAGGTGCTGAAGGGTCCGGTTGCGCAGGCGCCGAGCCCTCCCTGTTTCCGCCAATGGCTCAGAATTCTTCCCAATCGGCATCGATGGCGGCATTGCCCTGGGAGAGGTAGGTGGAGGCCGCGGTCTTGACCTTCTCGGTCAGCGCCTTGATGCCGCCCGGCCTTGCCTCGGACTCCCGCTTCTCGGCCTCTCCCGGCGCAGCCATCGGTTGGTGCGGTGCCAGCCGGGCCTGATCTTCCTGCCCATCCTCCAGGCGGAAGATGGCGACGATCTGGTCAAGCTCGGTCGCCTGGGCCTCGGTCTGCTCGATGGCGGCATTGGTCTCTTCGACCAGCGCCGCATTGTGCTGGGTCATCTCGTCCATCTGACGGATCGACTGGCTGATCTCGGAGATCGACACCGCCTGCTGACGGCTGTCTTCCGCGATCTCGTTGACGAGCGTGTTCACACCCCGCACCGAGGTCACGATCCCCTCAAGGCTTTCCGCCGCAGACGCCACAAGCTTCGAACCGCCCTCGACCTCGGTCACTGACTGCTCGATCAGGCTCTTCACTTCGGACGAGGCTTCAGCAGCGGACTGGGCCAGCCGTCTCACTTCCACCGCGACCACGGCAAACCCCTTGCCGGCCTCACCCGCTCTTGCTGCTTCGACCGAGGCATTGAGCGCCAACAGATTGGTCTGGAAGGCGATGTCGTCGATCATCCCGATGATATCGGAGATCTTGGAGGAGGAGTTGGAGATCCGCTCCATCGCATGGGTGGCCTCCGCCATCACCTGGCCGCCCTTCTCGGCGACCTGGCGGGCTTCATCCACCGAACTCTGGGCCTTCTTGGCCCGCTCCGAGTTCTCATTGACCGTGTTGGCGAGCTGTTCGGTCGAGGCGGTGGTTTCTTCCACCGCTGCGGCCTGCTTGGTGGTGCGCTCGGAAAGGTCGTTCGCCCCGGAAAGGATCTCGCCGGTCGCGGTCTTGAGCGCCCTTGAGGTGCCCCGCAGCTGGCTGACGATTTCCACCAGCTTGTCGGCCACCCTGTTGGTGTCCTGCTTGAGCCGGAGGAACGAGCCCTGATACTCCCCTTCCACCCGCTGGGTCAGATCGGTCTGCGCCAAAGCACTCAGAACATCCGCCGTCTCGTCAAGGCCGCGCTCAACCGTCGAGACGAGATTGTTGACCGAACCCGCCAGCTGGTTGAGTTCCTCATCGGGGAACTTGGCGTCAACGCGCTTGCCGAAATTTCCGGCGACCGCGGCGTCGACGACTTCGCCGAACGCGCCTTGAAGTTCACTCATCATGCGGGCCCGCTCCACACGATTGCGTTCGATACGTGCGGCCTCTTCCTCGGTCATTTCGGCGACCTTGATGCCGTTGGCCCGAAATACCTCGACCGCGCGCGCCATATCCGCGATTTCATCACGCCCGTCGGCGCCCTCGATCTCGACATCGTATTCGCCCTTGGCAAGCGTTCCCATGACGCCGGTCAGCCGGGTGACTGGCTTGGTGATCATCCGCGCGATCAGGATCGAGACGATGGCAGCGGAAAGGATCATCAGCCCGCCAATGGCGAAGATGAGATTGCGCATATCGACAAGAGGGCCGAGCGCCTCGTCCCGCGCCTGCACCGTTACGATGGCCCAGTCGACACCTTCAAAGCTCATGGGTGTCGCCGCGGCGAAAAGCGGGATACCGCGATAGCCATTGATTTGACCGAAACCGGCCTCGCCATCGATTGCCGCCTGCACGAGCGGACTGTCGACCCGGGTTGTCAGCGTATCGTCGGCTCCGGAAAGCTCTGAGTCATTCCGCATGGTGAGGTCGCGTCCGACAATGACGGTTTCACCCGTCTGCCCCAACCCCACGCGATCCGAAGTGACCGAATTGGCTTCGTTGATGGAGATCTGATAGGCGATCACGCCCAGCAGCGTATCGGCATCGTCATAGACCGGCGCGGACATGAAACTAGCGGGGGCACCGTTGCTCGGCGCATAGGCGGCCATGTCGAAATAGGCGACTTCTCCATTTGGCAGGGTCGCCGCTTCGCGGAAGGCGCGCCCCAGATCGGTATCAGCCCATTGCCCGCCATCCTCGGAAAACCGCGTCGCAAAATCGGCTTCCTTGGCTACCGAATAGATCAGGTCGCCCTTGGGATTGAACAGAAAGACATCGTAGTAGCCATTGCGCTGCAGGAGCTTGCGGAAGAAGCCGTGGAACCGGCCGTGAATACGGTCATAGCGGGAGTTGGTATCCGCCGCGATCAGCTTGTCGCGCTCGCCAAGCGGATTGGGATTACCCGAACCATAGGCGGCATCAAGGATCGTGAAGGGATCACCGGTCTGGGCCAGATTGCCCCAGGCCGCATCGAGCCCCTGAATCGCCTGGCTGACGCCATTGCTTTCCGACTGGGTCAACAGGTCGGTCTTCACCGATTGCACGTAATCCTTGATCTGACTGGCGCGCGACGATGCGATCGCATTCAGTTTGACGCGCGTTTGTTCCATCAGCGCATCCGCTGCAATCTGATAGCTGGCAAAGCCGACGCCGGCGCCCATCATCAATCCTCCGGAGATCATGATTGCCGGCAAAGCCTTTGACAGCTTGAATCGTTTGAGAATGTTCATCGTCCGCATCCTCGGCCCATGGCCGCTGCTGGTGTCCAACCTGGCCGAATTTCGCGGATTTTTCGCAAGAGATACGTACTAGTACTGGTGTATCTGCAATTTTCTTGCGTCTAAGCAGAGAATTCGGCGCCCTGACAGGTGGTTTTCCTGTGCGTTACAATGTGATTAGAGCGGGTTTGATTTAAAATTTTGTTATTTATGTCATCAAGCTTTCCACACCGCCCCGCCGGTACTTCAAGCCTAAGCATAATTGTCGCTTTTTCTTAACATCGAAAAGAAAACCCCCAAAGCCAAGGCCTTGGGGGTGCATGCAAATTCTGCCTGGCGCCATTCAGCGCCTGGCAAGGTTAGATCTTGGAAAGATCGATGCCGACGGTGACCGCACCGATCGGTTCGCCGCTTTCGGGATCGGTAATGGTGATGCTGACCTGGGTCTGGAGCATCTGGGTCGATTCGTCCTGCTCGACCTCACCGATGTGAATGGCACCAGCGCCAACGCCGAAGCTGTCGCGCCATTTGTCTTCATCGCCTTGCCAGTAGTCAGACGTCGCCGCGCTCTGCGCGACGTTGAGACCGACGGCATCGGTCACAAAGATCTCGGTATAAAGCCCGTCCGATTGTTTCTGGATACCCGCAAGCCATTGCGACGCCTCGGAATTCAGGGCCGTGGAAATCATGTCACCGTCACCGCCGGAAGCTTCGGCGCGCCACTCCTCATCGAGGGCTTCGATCTCGGCAAAGCCATATTCGCCGGTCTCGATGTTCTGCGCGATAATCGCGTCGGTAATGATCGGCTCCTGGGCAAATTCAGCGATTGCGGTATTGGCAAGTTCGGTAAGCCGCTCCTGATAATCTTCCGACTGGGCCACGGCGGCTGGCGCAGTCATCAGAAGAACGGCAGCGGCTGTGATCATGGTCTTGGACGTGAATGTGAATGGCATGGTTATCCTTGGCATGAGTGGTTTTCAGGTCAGAGGTATTCCTGGCATCCCATCGCCCGACGACCACTCCGGCCTGCCGAACGTTCCAGCTGCGTTATTTTAAGTCTTGATTCAATTACAAATAGTGAAAAAGCCGACCCTTTCGGGCCGGCTCTTTGCACAAGATCTGCTATTTGAGGTCCGGTCAGAACTCTTCCCAGTCCTTGTCGATGGCGGCATTGCCGTGGCTGAGATAGGTCGAGGCGGCCGTTTTGACCTTCTCCTGAAGCGCCTTGATCCCGCGCCCCTTCTCGGAGGAGGACTTGTCTCCCCCATCGACCCTGACGCCACTGCCCGCACCTTGATCGTCGATCTGGAAGATCGCCACGATCTGATCGAGCTCTGTTGCTTGCGCTTCCGTTTGCTCGATGGCGGCGTTGGTCTCCTCGACAAGCGCAGCATTGTGCTGGGTCATCTCGTCCATCTGCCTGACGGCCTGGTTGACCTCTTCGATCGAGGCCGCCTGCTCCTGGCTCTTGCGTGCGATCGAGATCATCCGCTCCGTGTTCGACCGCGCTGCCTCCAGCATCGAGGACAGGCTCTCCGCAGCC
>NZ_AUCR01000022.1 GCF_000429865.1 Cucumibacter marinus DSM 18995 | reverse complement strand
GCAGATTGGTCTGGAAGGCGATGTCGTCGATCATGCCGATGATGTTGGAGATCTTGGCCGAGGAGTTGGTGATCCGCTCCATGGCTTCGGTCGCCTGCTGCATGACCTGGCCGCCGGTCTCTGCGGTTACCCGGACATTCTCTGCCCCCTCGGAGGCGTCCTGGGCTTCCTTGACGTTCTCGAGCACGGTGGCGGCGATGTTCTCCATGGCTGCCGAGGTCTCTTCGATCGTTGCCGCCTGCTTGGTGGTGCGTTCGGATAGATCGTTCGCCCCGCTCAGGATCTCTCCCGTCGCCGTCTTCAACGCACGCGAGGTGTCGCGGAGCTTGAGGACAGTGTCGCGCAGCGTTTCGCTCACCCGATTGACGTTGAGCTGCAGCTCGCGGAACGCACCCTTGTGATCGCCGGTCATTTCGCGATTGAGATCTGAGTCCGCCAGCGCCGAAAGCACCGAACCCGCATCCTGCAATCCGCCGTCAACGCTTGCAATCAACCGGTTGAAGCTTCCTGCAATCCGCGAGATGTCTTCGTCGTCAAACCGGCTGTCGATGCGCCGCGAAAAGTCGCCGCGCAGGGCTACATCGACCACGTCACCGAACTCGCCCTGGAATTTCTCCATGGTCTGGGCCCGGGTGAGGGTCCGCTGGGCACGCGCCTGTTCTTCCTCGGTCATCTGGGCGACCTTGATGCCGTTATCACGGAACACCTCGACGGCCCGTGCGATCTCACCGATCTCGTCCTTGCGCCCGGCATAGGAAACCTCAGCGCTGAAATCGCCATGCGCGTAAGCGGTCATGGTTTCCGTCAGCTGCCGGATGGGCCGCGACAACTGCGCAGTGCCAAGATAGGCAGCGCCCGAAACGCCCACGACCAGACCCAGTACGGCGGTGATGCCGATCATCAGCATCATGCTTTGCCGGAAGGCGTCGAGGTCGCCTTTGACCGCCAGAAGCCGTTCAACATTGCCATCGGTGAAGGCATCGATCTCGGCCTGGTAGGCCTTGCGGTTGGCACGATTGGCTTCATTGTTGCCCTGTTCGTTTGCCAGTGCCGGATCGACATCGCGCCCAAGCCGGGCGGTCTCGCTGCGGAAATTACGGAATTCCGCCGTGCGTTCAATCAGTGATTCAAAGGCCGGCATCTGTTCCGCAAGGATCAACGGACGCCATTCCTCGAGTGTCGCATCGACAGCGTCGAGATTGGCCATCAGACCAGTCGCAAACTTGGTGGCCTCATCGGTGGTATCGGAAGCGTAGATGCCGCGCGAGTCCATCACCACCGCGGTGACGTTGCGGTTTAGCCGCTCACCGAGCTGAGCCTGGTAGGATGCGTTGTCAAACGCATCGAGCCGCGCATTGTACTCGACCAGCGCATAGCCAGCCATGGCACTGATCAGAAGCGAAATCAGGCCCATAAGCCCGACGATGGAAAAAATCTTGCCGCGAATTTTCATGCAGAACCCGTTCGTTGGCGCGCCCGGTATGGGTGCGTCAATAATCCACTCCGGCCATCGAATTCTGCTGAATGGGCACTCAGGTCTTGTGGAAACCGCCGGCCTGCGTCGCCGTCATTTCCCCTGCCGCCCCCGAGGCAGTTCGACACCCGACATTCAAGTCATGGCATCGCCGCTTGCGTAACAAGCTCAGGGTTAACATTCGGTTGCACAAGAGAAATTGAGTAAAGTGAGACTGAAAACAAAGGCCGACGCATGCGCCGGCCTTTGTGAATCGGACTTCCAGTTCCGCCAATGGATCAGATTTCTTCCCAATCGGCATCGATGGCGGCATTGCCCTGGGAGAGGTAGGTGGAGGCAGCGGTCTTGACCTTCTCGGTCAGCGCCTTGATGCCGCCCGGCCTTGCCTCGGGCTCCCGCTTCTCGGCCATGCCGGCGTGATCTCCCGGCGCAGCCATTGGCTGGTGCGGTGCCAGCCGGGCCTGATCTTCCTGCCCATCCTCCAGGCGGAAGATGGCGACGATCTGGTCAAGCTCGGTCGCCTGGGCCTCGGTCTGCTCGATGGCGGCATTGGTCTCTTCGACCAGCGCCGCATTGTGCTGGGTCATCTCGTCCATCTGACGGATCGACTGGCTGATCTCCGAGATCGACACCGCCTGCTGACGGCTGTCTTCCGCGATCTCGTTGACGAGCGTGTTCACACCCCGCACCGAGGTCACGATCCCCTCAAGGCTTTCCGCCGCAGACGCCACAAGCTTCGAACCGCCCTCGACCTCGGTCACTGACTGCTCGATCAGGCTCTTCACTTCCGAGGACGCCTCCGCGGCAGACTGGGCCAGCCGTCTCACTTCCACCGCGACCACCGCAAACCCCTTGCCGGCCTCACCCGCTCTTGCTGCTTCGACCGAGGCATTGAGCGCCAAGAGATTGGTCTGGAAGGCAATGTCGTCGATCATCCCGATGATATCGGAGATCTTGGAGGAGGAATTGGAGATCCGCTCCATCGCATGGGTGGCCTCCGCCATCACCTGGCCGCCCTTCTCGGCGACCTGGCGGGCTTCATCGACAGAACTCTGGGCCTTCTTGGCCCGCTCCGAGTTCTCATTGACCGTATTGGCGAGCTGTTCGGTCGAGGCGGTGGTTTCTTCCACCGCCGCGGCCTGCTTGGTGGTGCGCTCGGAAAGGTCGTTCGCCCCTGAAAGGATCTCGCCGGTCGCGGTCTTGAGCGCTCTTGAGGTGCCCCGCAGCTGGCTGACGATTTCCACCAGCTTGTCGGCCACCCTGTTGGTGTCCTGCTTGAGCCGGAGGAACGAGCCCTGATACTCCCCTTCCACCCGCTGGGTCAGATCGGTCTGCGCCAAAGCACTCAGAACATCCGCCGTCTCGTCAAGGCCGCGCTCAACCGTCGAGACGAGCGCATTCACACTGTCACTCAGCCGATCGAGTTCGGCGTCGCCTACCCGTTCGTCGACCCGTTTGGAGAAGTCGCCGGCAACAGCCGCATCCACGACCTCGGTAAAGGCACCCTGAATCGTCTGCATCATCTGTGCCCGCTCTGCGATCCGCGCGGCGCGCTGAGCCTCTTCCTCGCTCATCGCAGCAACCTTGGCTGCATTGTCGCGGAAGACTTCAACCGCCTGGGCCATGCGACCCATCTCGTCCTTGCGCGTGGTGAAGGGCACATCGATATCGAGCTGCCCTTCGATCAGCGACTGCATCGACCCTTCGATCTTGCGCACTTGTCGCACGACGATCACGCCCACCGACCAGGCGATCACAAAGGCTGCCACCGCGGCAAAGCCGATCACGGCATAAAGGATGATCTCGGTGCTCTGGCGTAGCTCGGTGGCATCCTTGGTCGCACCGGCGCTCACAAGGTTCCAGAAGCCGCGACGCTGTTCGATCTGCCCGACGGCGGTCTGCATCGCCTCTTCCGTGGTCCTGAGCGCGGTGTCATAGGCAGCGGCACCATCCGCATAGGCGTGGAAGGCCTTCTGATAGGTGTCGAGATAGCCGAACATGCGCTCTTCGACATCGGCGCCGAAAAACGCCTTCTTGAATGCAGCCCTGAACTCTTCGACGGCGTCATCGAACCGGTTCTCATAAATCTTTCGGCCACGCATGATGAAGTCTTTCTCATGCCGGCGCAGGGTGAGCATCTGGATCTTGACCGGATTGAGCGCAATCGCACTGCCCATCGAAGCATCGAGCTCTTCTTCGATGGCATGTACTGCCGCGCGCAGTTCACCTTGAAGGCCAAGATTTTCGTCGAGCCCGACCACTTCGGCCGCGGCAATCTGCCCGACCACGGCAGACTGTGCATTCTTGACGATCTGGACGAGGACTTCTTCGCCCTCGACCTGCGCGAGCTTCCTGTCGAGCGCCTGGCTAGAGCGTTCCAGCGCGCTCTTGCGGATGTCTGTGGAATCGAGTGCGAAACCGCGCGCATCATCGGCAACCTTGGTTACCAGTGCTGCGATGTCGGACACCATGGCCGCACTGTCGCTTGCTTCCTTTTCCGCCTGCAGCATGCGGTTGAGCTCATAGGTCTGATACGCATAAATCCCGCCGATCACAGCGACGCAGACCACAACGCTCACGGCGATCGCGTAGATCTTCGCTTTGAGGCTGAGCTGAATGGACGGCAGTTTGGATTTCCACCTGAAAGATGGAAGTTTGAATTTCGGCATGACGATGTCCCTGTTTTCACGCGCCGCTTAATTAAAAGCGCTCAGGGTTAAAAAATTCATATAAAGAAATACGGAGGTGTTTACCCGAAACTAACCACAGCAAACTGCCCGCTTTCCGGGCTCCTTGCTCGGGACACCTGGAAGGACCGAGCCGCCACGTCGAACAAGAAAGAGCGGCCTCAGGCCGCCCATTTCAGTTCATTCGAACGCCGGGAAGCTGGGCTTCAGAATTCTTCCCATTCTTCGTCGACAGCCGCATTGCCTTGGGTGAGATAGGCGGCCGCGGCACTGGTAACCTTGTCCTTGAGCGCCTTGAGCCCGCGCGGTGACGGTGCCTCCGCCGGGGCAAGATCGCGCTGGGCATCCTGTGCGAAGGCCGTCGCATCATCTCGAGAACCGGCGGATGCGGACACCATTTCAGACCCCTCCCTGCCATCCCCGAGCCGGAAGATGGCAACGATCTGGTCAAGCTCGCTGGCCTGGGCTTCGGTCTGTTCGATAGCGGCATTGGTCTCTTCGACAAGCGCCGCATTGTGCTGGGTCATCTCGTCCATCTGCCTGATAGACTGGCTGATCTCGCCGATCGCGGAAGCCTGTTCCTGGCTTTCGCGGGCAATCTCATTCATTAGATCTGTGACCCCGCGCACCGAAGTGACGATTCCGTCGAGATTGGACGCTGCTTCGGCTACCAGTTTCGAGCCTTCGCCGACTTCGGTCGTCGACTGGTCGATCAGTGTCTTGACCTCGGACGAGGCCTCCGCCGCTGATTGCGCCAGTCGCCGCACTTCCACGGCCACGACCGCGAAGCCCTTGCCCGCCTCACCGGCTCGTGCCGCTTCGACCGAAGCGTTGAGCGCCAGCAGATTGGTCTGGAAGGCGATATTGTCGATCATTCCGATAATGTCGGAGATCCGGGCGGAGGAGTTGGTGATCCGCTCCATCGCATCATTGGCGCTGGCCATCACCGACCCGCCTTTTTCGGCAACTTGCCTCGCCTGTTCGGCGCTTGCCTGCGCTTCATGCGCACGGCGGGTATTGTCGCCAACGGTGGCCGAAAGCTGCTCGGTTGCTGCCGTCGTCTCTTCGATTGCTGCCGCCTGTTTGGTCGTGCGTTCGGAAAGATCGTTGGCGCCGGAGAGGATTTCCCCCGTTGCGGTCTTCAATGCCCGTGAGGTTCCCCGCAGTTGGCTGACCACTTCCGAAAGGCGATCGCTCACCCGGTTGGTATCGGCCTGAAGCTGGGCGAATGCACCTTGGAAATCGCCCTGCATGTGATGCCCGAGATCGGCATCGGCGAGCGCCGCCATGACCTTGGAGGTCTCGGCGACCCCCTTGTCGACCGTTTCAACCAGATCATTGACGCCCCGGGCCAGCGTATTGAGCTCGTCATCGGGAAAACGGGCATCGACCCGCCTGGTGAAATCGCCGGCAATCGCCGCATCCACCACTTCGCCGAATGCGGTCTGCAGATCGCGCATCATGTCCGCGCGCTCGACCCGGCGCCGTTCGGACGCGGCCTTTTCTTCTTCGGTCATTTCATTGACCTTGAGCCCGTTGGCCCTGAAGACCTCAACCGCGCGGGCCATTTCGCCCAGCTCGTTGCGGCGTTTGACGAACGGCACTTCTGTATCGAGGGCACCTTGGGCCAGCGTCTTCATCGTGGACGTGATCCGCTTGAGCGGCCGGATGATCGACACCCCGATGATGAGACCCATGACGATGGTCGCCACCAGTGCAACGCCGATGACCCCGAGAATGAACAGCCTGGCGTTCTCTGTAACGTCGGACAGCGTGGCGCTTGCCGCCGTACCCTGAGTAATCGCGTGCTGGATGACGGTTTCGAGTTCGGCGGCCATGCCGTTATAGACAGTATCGAGTTGCCCTTGCAGATCGGAATAGCGCGACTTGGCACCCGCATATTCGTCAAACCCCACATTGTAGAGTTCGAGCAGATCCGCGATCTCGATCTGCATCATCGGGTCAGCGCCGACGCTGCGCGCTGCGCGCGTGATCTTGCGGATCTGCCGGTCGACCTGAAGGATATTGCGGTCACCGCCGACCAGCATGAAATCCTTCTCCGCATTGCGCATCAGCGCATATTCGAGTGAAACCGCTTCCGCATCGATGGCATCGATCTTTTCCTCGATGCTGGTCAGCGCGGTATTCATATCGGCGAGGAAACCGGTCTCCGCCGACGGTGTGATCTCCTGGCTGGTTTCGACGAGGATGTCGAACAGGCTGGTATAGGTGCTCAGCGCTTCGGCAGACTTGGCAATTGGCTCGGCAACCGCGTCATTCTCCCCCGCCAAGGCCTTGAGCGCTTCGATCTTTTCGCCCGCCGCCCTGGCCTCGGCCCGCACCTGATCAGCGATCGCCAGGTCATCCTGCAGCACGAAGTCCTTTTCGAACCGGCGCATTTGCAAGACACCAAGCCCGACCGACTGCGCCAGTCTTTGCATCTCTGCATAGTGGCGTTCGTCCTTGATGGACATTGCCTTCTGCTGCTCGCTGAAGATGAACGCGCCCCCCACAACCGCGATCAACACCGCCCCGATTACCGTGTTCGCGGCAATGCGGGTGGATATGTTCAGCGATTTGACCGACGGCCTGCGAAGTTTGAATTTCGGGCGACGGATCGCCAACCTGCCCAGCAACGCCATGCCTGCCTCCCCTCTGACTTTTGCACTCATTTCAACAATAGCAGCCATTTGGTAATGAATTGGTTATGCACCAATCCAACACCATGAAGGGCACTGGTCAGAGACAGCAAAGAAGCGTCGGCCAGACGCAAAAGGGCGGCCAAAGCCGCCCTTCAATCGCTTGATGATCCGGCCTTGGGCCGTTTCTGATCAGAACTCTTCCCAGTCCTTGTCGATGGCAGCGTTGCCCTGGCTGAGATAGGTCGACGCTGCGGATCTGACCTTGTCGGTCAATGCCTTGATCCCGCGGCCTTTATCGGCCTGCGATCTGACTTGGCTGTTCATGGCCGAACCGCCACCCGGCTCCCCTCCGGGCCGGGCGGACGGTTCCAGCCGGACGGCCTGTCCCTCTTGGCCGTCAATTCTGAAGATCGCCACGATCTGATCGAGCTCTGTTGCTTGCGCTTCCGTTTGCTCGATGGCGGCGTTGGTCTCCTCGACAAGCGCAGCATTGTGCTGGG
>NZ_AUCR01000021.1 GCF_000429865.1 Cucumibacter marinus DSM 18995 | reverse complement strand
ATCCGGGACGGACTGCCGCGGCACTATCGGCACCATGAAGACGATCTGCCGGCCCTGCGGGGCTCACTCGACATGGTGCGCCAGTTCACCCGGCATGCCGTCAATCCCTCGCGGCTGGCCTGCCGGTTCGATGCACTGACCGAGGACATCGCGCTCAACCGGCTCATCATGGCAGCGCTGACGCAGCTCTCGCGCCTTGCCCGGCACCCGGCCAATCGCCAGCAGCTTGGCGCATTGCTGGATCTCTATGACGGGGTGTCAGCGATCACGCCCAGTGCCGGGCGAAGGGTGAAGGTTCTTCTCGACCGCACCAATCGCAAATGGGCCGATCTTGTCGCCCTGGCGCGGCTTGTTCTCTCCGGCCAGTATCAATCGACCACCCATGGCGGGCAGGCGGGCTTTGCGCTGCTGTTCGAGATGAACGCCCTGTTCGAAGCCTATTGCACGCGGATGCTCACCCGATCCCTCGCCGCAACGCCATACACGGTGAAGAGACAAGGCGGGCGGCGTTCCTGCCTGACCGATAATCGAACAGGTGCGCCGGTCTTCGAGACGCGGCCGGATATCCTCGTTCGCAGGGGCGATGACATCGTCCATATCATCGACACCAAGTGGAAGCGGATGGCGCGTCCGGACCGCGATCCGGATCCCAAGTGCGGGATGGCACAGGGCGATGTCTACCAGGTAATGGCCTATGCCGGGCTCTATGAGGTGTCGCGACTGACGCTGCTCTATCCGCACCATGCCGGGCTCGGTGAAGCCGACGGGGTCAAGGCCAGGTTCGGGATCAACCCGGGCCAGGCGCAGCTCGCCGTGGCGAGCATTGACCTGACCGATCCCGATACGATCAGGGAGCGACTGAGGCGCCTCGTGATCGACCAGGTCCCGGACCGCGGTTGAACCAGGGTGCAATGCGGGGGAAGTGGAACGGCGTCCACACTTAGGCGGCTGTCCTAGAAGTCCTCTTCCTCCTTGGCCTCATCCGGGTCGTCCCACCCCAGTTGAGCGAGCGTCTGACGCGCCCCTTCCTTCAGTCGGGTGCGGATCTCGACCAACTCGTTCTCTGGAGTCCATGGATGGCCCATTCGGGCGTGGTGCGGTATTTCACCGAAGTGCTTCTCGTAGAGCCAAATCGTGCGCCTGTAACGGGTGTTCTCGTTGATCGCATCCATGACATGTTTCGTGATCTCGTCAGCGAGTTCGCGCTTTCTGGGGTCTTCAGGGGATGCCTCGAGCTTGAACTTCTCGGCATAGGCCAGGACAAACTTCATCGCCTTGAGATCCCCCTGCATCGCCATGGCGGCCAACTGGCTCACCATCACGTCGAAGGTTGTGCCCTCAACCTCTTCACCATTGCGCTTGTAGGTCACGGTCTTTGTCATCTCGGCCCTGAACGCATCCTCAAGGCTTGGCTGTTTGGCGTCGGCGCCGTCGCTCTTTTTGGGCCGGCCCGAGGGATTGCCCGACTGGCCCTTCTGGAAGCGGGCATGTTTCGGGGGGCGGCCATAGCCAACCGCCGGCTCCTCGTCGGGATCGCTCTTGTCCCAGTCAGAACCGCTCATGACGCCGCCTCCAGGTCTGGCCCGCTGCCGTCAAGCGAGGCCGCCGGGTAGCCGTCCGGCAAGTCTCCCGGGTTGTCTTCCTCCAAGCCTTTCTGCGAGTCCTCCGTTTCCACCGCCAGCCGGTCTGCCGCCACTGCCTCGAACGTTTCCCCGGTATCACTCAGCATGGCCGTCTTGCCCGTGCGGGCCTGCCAGCGCCGGATGGCGGCATCGACATAAAGTGGATCAAGTTCCATGGCCCGCGCCTGCCGCCCGCTGCGTTCCGCTGCCAGGAGGATGGTGCCGGATCCCGCGAACGGGTCGAGCACCAACTCATTGTGGTTGGAGCAATCCCGGATCGCATCAGCAATCAGGCCCACCGGCTTGACCGTGGGATGGGTCGCCAGATCTTCATCCCGACCCCGGCCAAAACCGTTGGCGCCGCGATAGGCCCAGACATTGGTGCGATAGCGGCCGTGCTTGCCCAGTTCCACCGTGTTCACATGCGGGGCGGTGCCGGACTTGAACACGAAGACCAGTTCGTGTTGCGAACGATACAGCGTTCCCATCCCGCCCGTGCCCTTGTCCCAGACCACCAGGTTCTTGAACGCCTCGAACCGCGCTTCCCCGGCGGCCATCACCTCGCCGACATGCCGCCAGTCCATGAACACCATGACGATCGCCCCATCGACACTGAACGCGGCCAGGTTCCCGAATACCGTTTCGAGGAAGTCCGTGAACCCCGCCCGGTCCATCTCCCCGGCGGCCATGGCGAACTCGCGATGCCTGACCTTGCCAAGGCCACTGACATGGCCGGTGATCGGGACATTGTAAGGCGGGTCGGTGATCACCTGGCGCACCCGCTCATCCCCCAGCAAGCGCTGATATGAGGCCTCATCAAGGGCGTCGCCGCACAGCAACCGATGATCGCCGAGCTGCCACAAATCACCGGGGCGCGAGACGGCCCGCGCGTTGTCCCCTGGCCCGTCCCACTCATCATCGCCTTCCGGCGCGTCGGGTTTCGCGTCCAGCAACAGGTCGATCTCGGCGGTCTCAAAGCCCGTGATGGTGACATCGAAGTCGATGCTCGGATCGCTCAGAACCTCGATCTCTGAGGCCAGGATCTCGAGGTCCCAGCTGGCATTGAGCGCGATCTTGTTGTCCGCGATCATCAAGGCGCGCTTGTCGCGGTCACTCAGATGCCTCACCGTGATTGCCGGCACGGTTTCGAGACCAAGCTGCGCGGCGGCTGCCAGCCGGCCATGGCCTGCGATCAGAACCCCGTCCTCATCGACCAGCACCGGGTTGGTAAAGCCGAACCGCTCGATGCTGCGCGCGATCTGCGCCAGCTGCCTCGCACTGTGGGTTCGGGCATTGCGCGGATGCGCCGTTAACTCGGACGTCTTCTTGTAAGCAATCTTCAGGGTTGATCTGGGCACAACCATCCTCCTCGCCGAATGAGACATTCGTCGTTTCAAAAGCCGATGAAGATGCTGGTGTCACACATCTCGCGAAGGGAAACCGAAGCCAACCTGTGTGCAGCATGACGCGCCTGCGCCGGCCCAGTTGATCGGATCAGCTTCCCGTGCCACCCTGGTACCGATTAACCGCTTCCAAGGTGACGGCCCAATTTACCGCCTCGGCCCAATCCGGACAATCCGACCGGAGGGAAACGGTTTTCCAAGTTTCAGAAGAGTCCGACTCGTGGAGCGTTCTGAAAGCTAGAACTATTTTCTAACATCGGCCCGGTTTGCCATTTTCCAGGCTCTGGCAAGGAAAGCGACCCAAGCGAATCGAGTGGCATGATTCGGCGAGTGCAATGAAGCGGGGTAGCCGGTAAGCGCCAGGCTTCCGCGCGCCTCGAACAAATCTCCCCCAGACCCGAGTGCCTGAGGGCGGAACGGTCGGACGTGTGGGCGACAGGTAGGAGCGCCCACAGCTACATCAGCGCACGATTTCATCTCTCGGGCCGCCAAGCCATTACAGTCAACTGGTCAACTTCCTTCGAAGTGAGTGGCCTTTCGGGGATGCTGACAACGCTGCGAAGCCAGCTAGCCTGAAACTAGGCAAAAGCTGTCTGACAGGGTTGTCAGACGCCAAGCACGTCTTCCTTCCCCGAGGTCTATCCGTCATTGTGCGAGTTTTTTGGCTGGAAATAGGTGCGTTACCCCAGCGCCCGTTTAGGCTCTCTTGGATGCGATCCGAGCAAATGTCCTGCCATCCACCGTTTGCGGGAGTCAAGCGCATCGCCTCTGCCAGACGACCTAACTTTGCGGTTGTTCAGCCCCGATGGGCCCGCTCCTCAACGTGTGAATGTCAGAGAAGCATATGTCGCCGGGATTGCAGGTAAGTGCAATGTCGACCGCTGGACTGATTTCATCAGACTCGTGTCAAACTGGATAGGTATTAACCGAATTCGAGGTAAATACATCTGTCGCCTTGTTGACCATCAAGGCATGATCTTCCGCAGATTCGACGGTTTCTAAAATCTATTAGGCTCTCGCTAGATAAAAACAGCGAATATTAGAAAAACGTTCTAACTATGTAAACTGTATCGCTTTTTCAGACTCCGCCATTGTGCGGCGCCCTACTCGATCAGAGTTGAGTGTTGGCCGACAACAACGTCCGCCATTGGCGGCCAGGCATGAGCTTGACGTATCTCATTTTGTGATCATAGCATGTGATCAAAATAATACGGGTTAACCGTAGCCGGGCCAACAGCCCGTGCAATAGGGCAATCAAGCCCGAAGATTGGAGGAGACGATGAACTATGTGGAGCGAATTGGAATAATCGCGTCAGGAGTATCGGTGATCTGCGGAATGCTTCTGACCGCAGCGCCTGCGTCAGCCCAAGAGGGCACTTTTCCCAGCCAGACGGTCGAGATCGTTGTCGGCCGCAGTGCCGGTGGCGGCATGGACCTGCATGCCCGCGGTCTGGCGCCATTCCTGCAAAAGCATCTGCCAGGTGATGAGTCCGTCATCGTGACTAACCGCCCGGGAGCCGGCGGTGTCATCGCCCTGACCTCGATCTGGGACGCTGAGCCTGATGGTCACCAGATCACTATGACTATCACCTCGAGTGACATCATCAACAGCATCGTCAACGACGATGTCGCCTGGAAGCTGTCGGAATTCGATTTCTTGGGCAGCCTATATGCTGCCGATACCGGATTGCTTGTTCGATCCGATCTCGGATGGGAAACCATCGACGATATGCGCGAGGCCGCCGGTGATGAACCGATCGTGTTTGGAACCACCGGCGTCGGCAGCACGGCCCATATCGAAGGGCTGTTCCTCTATGACCAGCACCTCGGTATTCCGGTCCGGTTTGTCCACTATCCGGGCACTTCCGACGTGATGTTGGCCGTCGCGCGCGGTGAGGTCCATGCCACCTCGTTCGGTGTGAACACTGCGGCGAATTTTGCTGAAGGCGATGAAAGCCTCGATATGCTGCTCGCCTGGTCGGAGGAACCGGTCGAGTTCTTCGAAGACGTGCCGACCGCCCTCGAGGCTGGCGTCACCCAGGAGGAGTTTGACACCGCTCCGCCGGTGATGGGTCAATGGCGCGGGCTGATGACCACGCCGGGTACGCCGGAACCAGTTCTCGAGATTCTGCGCCAGGCCTTTGCCGATGCCATGAACGATCCCGAATATGACGAATGGCGTCTGCAGGCCAATTTGCCCAAACGGGCACTGATCGGCGAGGAGTTCACAGAACTCGTTGAGCGGATCGAAGCTGGCTATGAAGCTATAGGCGACGAGCTCAAAGAGCTCATTCAGTAACGCACAGACAGGGGGGCGCTCGACGCCCCCTTGTCATATGCGCTCGTGAAATGCCGGGACGCGGCAACATGCCGGGCCTGGCAACTCCAACCGGGGTGAGATGGCATGTCCCGAAGAATAGATCTTTCCGAAATCTCCATTCTCGCCTTGATCGGCATCGTGACAGTCGTGTTCGCCATTGATGTGGGCAATTACTCGTCTGGCGCCCGTTTCGTGCCGACGATCTTTCTGGGCATCACCGCGATCCTGCTCGCCTTGAGGGTTCTCGTTCTGGTGCGCCGGGCTCTTGGCCCTCAAACAGGGGACGATGAAGTTCAGCAAGCAGATGGCGATCCCGAGCACGATGAATCGACACCGCACCCTGAAAGACCCTCATTCTCTCAGCTATTCCAAGAATACGGATCTATTCCCCGCACGATACTCGTGATCGTTTCTGTATTTCTGTACATCTCCATCATCTATTTTTTTGGATTTTACTTAGCAATACCAATTTTTGTTTTTGCTTTCTGTAAATTTATCGGAAATCTGAGTTACAAGGTTTCGTTCCTGAATGCCCTGCTGACCTGCATCGCCAGCTATATCATCTTCAACATGGTGTTGAAGCTGCCCGATCTCGACGGAATCGTGAAGATTCCGACGATCCTGGGATAGAGCCGGTTTGTGCAAAACACGGATTGTGAATGATGTTTGAAAGTCTGCTTTCCGCGTTGCTGGTAGTGTTTTCTTGGCCAAACCTGTCCTTTCTGCTGGCAGGTGCCGCATTCGGCTTTTTCGTCGGAGTTATCCCGGGTTTGGGCGGCGCTGTCGCCCTGGCCCTGCTGATCCCGCTGAGCTTCAATCTCGATGTTTATCCGGCGGTCATCCTGCTTATCGCGGCAATGGGCGGGGTGGAGTTCGGCGGCGCCATTTCAGCGATCCTGTTCAACGCTCCCGGGGGACCGACCAACCTGGCAACAGCCCTGGACGGGTACCCTGCAACCAAGGCCGGCCGCGCCGGTGAGGCCATCGGGGCGGCAGCCATGGCTTGCGTGTTTGGTGCGCTATTCGGTGTCGGGGTGGTCATCGCCATCATGCCAGTCATGCGTGCCACGGTGCTTGCCTTTGGTCCACCTGAACTTTTCTGGCTGGCGATATTCGGGCTGACGTTGCTGGCCGCTGTTGCGGGGCGGTCCCTGCTGCTCGGATTGCTTGTGGCATCCTTTGGTTTCCTATTGAGCTTTATCGGCCTCAACCCGGTCACGGGGGGGTATCGCTTCACCTTTGGCAACACCATACTTTGGGACGGGCTGCCCCTGGTTGCCATGGTGCTCGGCATTTTCGCCGTGGCGGAACTGATGCATGTCGCAGTTCATCGCGCAACCATCGCCGAACAGGACGTGACCTCAGGCACCCGTGGAGTTGGCCGGGGGATCGTTTTTTGTCTCAGGCGCTGGGCGCTGTGTGTCCGCTCCTCGATCATCGGGGTGCTGATCGGTGCCATCCCTGGGATCGGCGGCAGTGTGTCTGTTTTCGTCGCCTATGCGCATGCCAAGAAAACCTCCAAGTCGCCCGAGACATTCGGTACCGGCAATCTTGAAGGGGTGGTCGCCCCAGAATCCAACAATGACGCGAAAGATGGGGGCAGCCTCATTCCTCTGTTTGGATTGGGTATCCCCGGCAGTGTCTCGACGGCAGTGTTGCTAGGCGGTCTCACTATCCACGGCCTTAATGTCGGACCGAGATTCCTCAGCGATCATCTCGACATAGCCTATCTGATTGTAATCGGCCTCGCCCTCTCAAACATCATCGTGGCGGGACTGGGCCTGTCGATTGTGGGGTTACTCACCAGGCTCACCAAGGTGCCGATCGGTGGGCTGGCGCCGGTGCTCATAACTCTGTGCCTATTCGGGGCCTATTCGCTGCGCTTCGAGATCTATGACCTGATGCTTACGGCAGTGTTCGGGCTGATCGGCTATCTGATGATCAATGCCGATCTCCCGAGGGTTCCGCTGATCCTCGCGCTCATCCTGGCACCGATCGCGGAAAAGAACCTGCATATTTCGATGCAGATTTCCCAATGGGATCCCAGCATTCTGATCATGCGGCCGATATCCGCCCTACTCGTTATCTTTATCGCCTGGATACTGCTGGTGCCCCCGGTCTGGAAATACGTCAGGAAAAGGCGGGCCGCCGCCCGCAGGCAGATCGTAGACGGCGCCTGATCGCCGTCTCAACACGGAGTAAGCCTATGTCAAACCCCACGGTCCATGACCAGCTCGTTGCAGCCCTCAAAAGATGTGACGTGGGCCTGGCCGCCAGCTTGCCCGACGATTGGATAACACCGACCCTGCAGCGGCTTGATCGCGAGCCGGGAATTGCCCACATTCGCGTGGCCCGCGAGGCCGAGGCGGTCGCGGCGGCAAGCGGCGCGTTCTTCGCTGGCGCGCGATCGGTTGCGGTCATGGGGGCCACCGGACTGTTCACCTGTCTGGGTGAGCTGGCGACGCTGAACCTTCGTCATCAGATCCCGTTGTTCATGCTGGTCTCCGAGCGGGGCAGTCGCGACGATCACCGCATTTATCAGGAAGTCCAGGGCCGTCGGATCAAACCTGTCCTCGAGAGCCTGGATTTCCCCTATTTCCGCATCACCTCGACCGCGGATATCGAGGAACTGCCTCACGCTTATGAATGGTGCCGGATGCAAAAGCGCCCCGTGATCGGGTTCCTCGCCAGAAAACTGCTGAAAGGTTGATTACAATGGAGATTAAAGAAACCTTCGGTTTGATGGCCCGGCACACCGACGATGTCATTGTCGTGTGTGCCCTCGGTATGTCCGCCAATGAGTGGTGGCAAGTGACCGGTTCGGAAGACACCTTTTACATGCACGGAGCGATGGGTTTTGCCTCCTCCTTTGCTCTCGGCTTGGCCGTAGCCATGCCCGACAAGCAGGTATGGATTATCGATGGTGACGGTTCGCTTTGCATGAATCTCGGCACCCTACTGACCGCCAGCGGGCAAGGGCCGGCCAATCTCAAGCACTTTGTGCTCAACAATGGAGTCTACCAGACCGTCGGTGGCGTGCCGATGACCGGCGCCAGCCGCAGCAGTTACACCGCCATAGCCGCCGGCGCTGGTGTGGAACGGTGTTACACCGCTGATTCTATGAATGCGTTGAGCGCGGTCCTGGCTGACATCAAGAAGCCCGGGCACTGCTTCATCGACCTTCAGGTCGAACGCGATGACGGACCAATCCTGGCGCCACCTCAGCCCTTCGAGGGCCCGGAAATGAAATACCGATTTGGCCGCGCTATGGAACGGCGCTTCGGGATCGAAGTGTTCGGGCCCGAGGGTTACTAACCGGGAAACGCCTGAACGCTGCGAGGCAAGCATGCCGGATAAGAACCTACCTGACCTCGTGATCGACGGCGCCCGGCCCTGGAATCAGGCTGAGGCCGTCTCGATAGCGATTCAGGGTGGTCGCATCACCGGGTTCGGCGCGGCGCAGGATGTCTTGGGGGGCACCCGGATCGACCTCGGCAACATGGCTGTCTACCCGGCTTTTGTTGAACCCCACATCCATCTGGACAAAGCGCTGACTCAAACCCGGGGGCGGGCGCGCAGTATTTCGGAGGCAGCTTCGATATCGCGGGACGTCCTGCGCGATGGTGAAGCTCTTGAGGGAAGGGTCAGCATACTCCTGTCAGAATTGGTTCGGCATGGGGTATGTGCGGTTCGTAGCCACGTCAATGTTGGCCCGGGATACGGGCCTGAAACCATCGACCGCATTATTCGGGCTGCAGCGCCATACCGAGACAAGATTGAGCTTCAATTGGTGGCGTTTGCTGGCTCTGACGTCAAGCCGGGTGCGTCCACATGGCGTAATGTGGCAAGGGCAATTGAACAGGGCTGCATCGCCATCGGCGGTGGGACTAGTCGCCGTGCCGACCCCGGACCATTTGTCACTCAAGTCTTCGATCTTGCGGGTGAGAAGGGTTGCGATGTCGATTTGCACGTTGATGAACATCTTGAGCCGCATTGCCACGGGTTGGAAGCGGTACTGAACGAGATGCACAGGTCGGGGTTCTCCGGTCGAGTGACTGTCGGCCATTGCTGCTCTCTCGGCGTGGTTCCTCCAAGCCATCGTTCAGAATTGATTGAGCAGTTGCGCGAGTTGGACGTTACCGTGATCGCTCTTCCGCTAACCAACCTGTTTCTGCAAGGTAGGAGTGATGCGGGCCTGTCGAATGCCTTTCCAAGTCCTCGGGGTGTAACGCCGGTTCGCGAGCTCGTTGCAGCTGGCGTACGCGTGATTACCGGATCCGACAATATTCAGGATCCTTATCTGCCTTATGGCAATGGCGATCCAATGATCGCCCTCATGGTGTTGGGAATTGCTGCGCAGCTCACGGAACCCGCGGAGCTGGATTGCCTAAGAACAGCGATGACTTCAAGTGCAGCAACAACATTGGGGTTGAAACGATACGGTCTGGAGGTTGGCTGCAAAGCTGACCTAGTCGGATTTGATCAGCCAAGCTTCGCCCACACCTTTACCATGCCGTTGAGTAGACAACTCGTTGTGCTTGGGGGCAATTTGGTGGTGGGCGACCCGCAACGGGGTAGCCCGTGAAATCTGAACAAGTTCACATTCTCCACACTCATGATGGTTCATAACCTTTTCGTTGGGAAGGGCGGCGCCATCACAGCCGGAGAGCGCCAGACCGGAAGAGGGGCGGGCGACCCGGATGTGTCGGATCGCCCTGTCAGGGCATTGACGGGATTGCGGGGGGGTAACCGCCGTCATTCACCCAGACGAACCGAGAGGACGGTCAGCCGGAGATGGCGGCCGTCACGGGCGGTCCAGGGAATGGTCTGACCCGCGCGCAGGCCGATCAGGGCCGCGCCGATCGGGGTCAGCACCGAGACCTTGCCTGCATTGATGTCGGCCTCTCCGGGATAGACGAGCTGGAAGGTGCGATCGAATCCGTCGGTCGTCTTGAACGAGACGATGGAACCCATCCCGACAGCGTCGGCAGGGAACCTGTCCGGCGTGACGATCTCGGCCCGGTCGAGCTCGATCAGCAGCTGTTCGGCAACATCGGCCATCGGGCCGGTGATGCCGTTGGCCATGGTGGTCAGCCGGTCATGATCCCGGGCATTCAGCACAAGGGGAGGCAGGGTTCGGGTAGTGGCAGTAGCTCTCGACATGGTGCACACGATCTTCTCCGGTCGAGCGGACCGGAGGCTCAGGGTTCAGCGGTGATGGTGAAGGCGCCGAAGGCGCTGATCGTGACGAGGCGAAAAGCGCTCCTCCCGAAGCTCGGGAGGCGCACATGGCCGAGCTTCGGGCTACGCTCCCGTTACCGGGTGTCCCTTGAGAAGGCGCAAAACTGTTAGCTGTGCTCGGATGTTCATCCCGGCATAGCGCCAGCTTTCAATTTTGAAGTCAAGCTTCATTGATCGAAACATCGACTCAATGGGCATGCCGACTTCACCCCCCCAAGACCCGACCCACAAGACCTGACCCAAAAGACCTGCAGCGCTTCGATCACGAACAGGCGCTGAGAAGCCGAATGAAAAACTGTGCTAAGGCCATTCGCTAGGAGGGGCAGGCTTTTTCTCTGATGAGCAGCAAATTGAAGCGCCAAACCTCGATAGCGCGAAGTCGCCGGCTTATAGTGAACCAACACTTCAAGCCATGGAGAATATACCGATG
>NZ_AUCR01000020.1 GCF_000429865.1 Cucumibacter marinus DSM 18995 | reverse complement strand
CGGCGCGGCCCTGATCGGCCTGCGCGCGGGTCAGACCATTCCCTGGACCGCCCGTGACGGCCGCCATCTCCGGCTGACCGTCCTCTCGGTTCGTCAGGGTGAATGACGGCGGTTACCTCCCCCGCAATCCCGTCAAACCCCTGACAGGGCGATCCGGCACATCCGGGTCGCCCGCCCCTCTTCCGGTCTGGCGCTCTCCGGCGGTGATGGCGCCGACCTTCCCAACGAAAAGGTTATGAATCAACATGAGTGTTTCTGACGACGTGCTGGGTCCTGTCTATTCACAGGTCCTCAGGCGCAATGCCGGAGAAGGCGAATTCCATCAGGCCGTGCGCGAGGTCCTCGACAGCCTCGGCCGCGTCGTCGCCAAACACCCCCACTATGCGAATTCCGGGCTGATCGAGCGCCTGTGCGAACCCGAACGGCAGATCATCTTCCGCGTGCCCTGGGTGGACGATGAAGGCAGTGTCCGGATCAATCGCGGCTTCCGGGTGCAGTTCAACTCCGCCCTCGGCCCCTATAAGGGCGGACTGCGCTTCCACCCCAGCGTCAATCTCGGCATCGTCAAGTTTCTGGGCTTCGAACAGGTGTTCAAGAACGCCCTGACCGGCATGCCCATCGGTGGCGGCAAGGGTGGGTCGGATTTCGACCCCAAGGGGTACTCCGAGAATGAGATCATGCGGTTCTGCCAATCCTACATGACCGAACTCTGTCGGCATGTGGGGGAATATATCGATGTGCCTGCCGGCGATATCGGGGTCGGGCAGCGCGAGATCGGCTTCATGTTCGGCCAGTATAAGCGCATGACCAATCGCTACGAATCCGGGGTCCTGACCGGCAAGGGCCTCGGCTGGGGCGGGTCACGCGTGCGCAAGGAGGCAACCGGCTATGGTGCTGTCTATTTTCTCGCCGAGATGCTGAAGACAAGGGGCACGGATCTCGGCGGACGGACGGTGTCGGTGTCGGGTTCCGGTAATGTCGCGATCTACGCGATAGAGAAGGCCATCGAGATGGGCGGCAAGGTCATTGCCTGCTCGGATTCGGGCGGTTACGTCGTCGATCCCGCCGGGCTCGATCTGGCGCTTCTCAAGGACATCAAGGAGCGCCGCAGAGGCCGGATGGCGCATTACGCGCAGCTCAGGGGCGGTGATGTCGAGTTCTGTTCCGACGGCTCGATCTGGGATGTCCCCTGCGATATCGCCATTCCCGCGGCAACGCAGAACGAGCTCACGGGGCGGGATGCCAGAACACTGATCGCAAATGGTGTCGTAGCGGTCGCGGAAGGCGCGAACATGCCCTGCACGCCCGAAGCCGTGCGCCTGTTCGAAGACGCATCGGTGCTGTTCGGGCCGGGCAAAGCCGCCAATGCCGGTGGCGTCGCAACAAGTGCCCTCGAAATGCAGCAGAATGCATCGCGCGATTCTTGGACTTTCGAGCAGACGGAGACGCGCCTCGCAGAGATTATGAAGGACATCCACGATCTGTGTGCGCAGACCGCCGAGGAATACGGCCTGCCCGGCGACTATGTGGCCGGCGCCAATATTGGCGGCTTTGTCAGGGTCGCTGACGCCATGACAGCCCTCGGCGTGATCTGAATAGAGTGGCGCAGCGACGAGATAGATTGCGGCTCTCAACGATATCGTACGTTGTCAGGCCCCCATGGCGAGGTCGGGAACCGGAACGGTCTCGTCTTCCATCGCCAGGGTCACCTCCGCCTGATTGCGGAAATGGGCATCAAGCAGGCTCGCGGCCTTCTCTGCCTGCCTTTCGATGGCGGCCTTCATGATCGCCTCGTGTTCGGCGTCGGCGATCGTCACCCGCTGGGGATAGCGCCAGTAGTGGCGGCGATAGCGCTCGAGCTGATCGTATAGCTCCTCGAAGAAATGCAGCAGCCAGGGCGATCCACAGGCGCTGCACAGGGCGAAATGGAATTCGCGGTGCCGCAATTCCCAGTCGTCCTCTGCCTGAGCGCGCTCCGCGGCATCCGTGCCGACCGCCTCGAGATGGGTCGAGGCCTTGTGCAGGCGGTGATAGGCGGTCACGACGCCGATCTCCCACTCCTCGTCGCCCTGTTCAATCGAATGCCGGATGGCGCGGGATTCGAGCATGGCCCGCATGGAGGACACATCGAGCATCTCGCCTAGGGAAATCGGGGCGACCATGAAGCCCTTGTGCCCTTCGGGAACGACAAGCCCCTGGGCGGCAAGCTGGAACAGCGCTTCGCGCAGCGGGCTGACACCGACCCCGTAGGCCTGCCGTGTCTGATCGAAGGGAAGCCGTTCGCCCGGCTTGAGCGTGTTGCGGATGATGTCCCGCCGTAGCCGCTGGGCCGTCTTGCCGGCCTGGGTCCGTGGCTCGACACCCCGGGCGAGACGCAAACGCGGCCCCCAGCTTTCGGACCGGGGATTGCTCTCATCCATCACACACTCCGGGTTTATGGGGCGCCGCATGCGGCGTTTCGTTTTGGAAGATATAGACCCAGTGCCCAATTTTGCCAAGCAATGTTGAATTTTGGAAAATCTTGACTTTTTTGGAAAACAATGCGAACGTCCTGTCTGTCGGGCCTGGAGCCTGCTCCGGGATCTGGTCTTGGGGACTTGCTCTTGGGAGACCTGCTCCCTGGAACCCTGCTTCTGCCCGAAGCCGAATTTGTCGCTGTCTGCGTTTTGTCTCTGTCTGCTTGTGCCCTGCCTGCCTAATCCCTGTCCGCCTTATCCCTGTCTGTTCCTGTCGCGTCGAGAGTATTGATGGCCAAACACTTCCTCCCCGCCCGGCCCGAGACCGTTCTCCACGGCGTCATCGACCGCGATCACCCGGCGGTCATGACCGTCGAGGCGGGGGATACGGTCGAGGCGGAGACATGGGCGATGTGGGGAAACCGGGCGGGGCCCGATCTCGACCTTGAAGCGGTGAAGGCGTTGCGCAAAGCGCATCAGGGGCGCGGCCCCCATGCCCTGACCGGTCCCGTCGCCATCAAGGGCGCCATGCCCGGCGACACGCTGAGAATCGATATCGAACGGATCGAACTCATCGATCACGGGTTCAACCTGGTGCCGCCGGGCGGCGGCAGGGGCCTTTTGGCCGAACGGTTCCCCCAGGGGCATCTCGTACATTTCGATCTCGACACCGAGACCATGACGACGCGCCTCTATGACGCGGTCACCATTCCACTCAGGCCCTTTCTCGGGGTCATGGGCGTTGCCCCAGCCAGGGAGGGACCTCACCCTTCCTCGGCGCCGGGTGAGTTCGGCGGCAATATCGACTGCCCGGATCTTGTCGCCGGGTCGACGCTCTTCCTGCCCGTGTGGCAGGAAGGCGCCGGCTTCTATCTGGGGGATGCGCATGCCGCGCAGGGATGCGGAGAGGTCTCCCAGACGGGCCTCGAGACGGCCGCGCGGCGCGCGGTGCTGACCCTTTCGGTGATCAAGGGAGAGGCGTTGCACCGACCCCGCGCCGAGACCGGAACCCATCTGATCACCATGGGCTTCGATCCGGACCTCAAAACCGCGGCCCGCCAGGCGCTGACAGATATGATCTCGCTTGTTGGCGTGCGATACGGGCTCGCGGATGCTGATGCCTATGCGCTTTGTTCGCTGCAGGGCGATCTCATGGTCACCCAGATCGTTAACGGTTCGAGCGGCATCCACATTCGCCTGCCCAAAGCCATCTTCGATGCGGAACGCCGATCATGACCATCGATCCCGAACTTGACCCCTTTGTGAAGGGGCTCGATGTCGCCTGGCCCCAATCGCCGATCACGCTGCCGCTCGATGTCTGGCGCGAGCGCGTAGAGACGCTGGCGGCGGCGGCCCGTCCGCCCCATGCGCCGGGGCTGATCACGGCTTCGCACCGCATTCCCGGCTCGAATGGCCGAACGGTGGAACTGCGCGTCTACACGCCGGATGCCGCCAAACCCCTGCCCGCACTCATCTATTTTCATGGCGGCGGCTGGGTGGTCGGCAGCATCGACAGCCATGACATCGTGACCGCCGCGCTGAGCGCGCAGACGCCCGCCATCGTCATCAGCGTCGATTATGCGCGGGCGCCCGAACATCCCTTTCCGGCCGCCTTTGAGGATGCCGCGACAGCGCTTAAATGGGTGAATGCCCATGCCGCCGATCTCGGTATCGCGCCCCGCGCGATCGCGGTAGGGGGCGACAGCGCTGGAGCCAATCTCTCCGCCGCGCTGAGCATTCACTATCGCGACCATACCGCCCGCCCCGCGGGGCAGTTACTGTTCTATCCCTGCCTCGACACGGATTTCTTGACCGCCTCCTATATCGGGGAAGCCGAGGCGCCTTTTCTCAAGGCTGCCGAGATGAGGTGGTTCTGGGACCAGTACTGCCCAGAACCGGACATGCGGCGCGACCCGCGAGCCGTCCCCATGCGAGTTACGGATGCCGGCGGCCTGCCCCCTGCCCTGATTATCGCCGCCGAGCACGATCCGTTGCGCGAAGACGCACACCGCTATGCCGAAAAACTCGAGAAGGCCGGATCGAAAGTCACCTTGAGGCCCGGGCGCGGCCTGATCCACGGCTTTCTGCGCGCGGCGGCGCTGAGCGCCGCGGTCAGAGCAGAATATGACGCAGCCGCCTCGTGGCTGCAGGGGCTGCGCTCCACCCAGTGATCGTCTTTTCCAAAATCTTGAAATTTTGGAAAATCATTCGTAACCTGAACCTCGCATCTGGAGGATGACATGGCTGAAATCGTGTTTGCCGCGGGCGCACCGCACGCGCCGGGACTGATCGGGCTTCTCGAAGCCGCGCCCAACGACGTGAAAGATGTGGTGATCCACACCTATCGCACACTTGCGGAGCGTATCCGCGCTGCGAAGCCGGACGCGTTGATCGTGTTCGCCAACGACCATCTGGCCAATTCGCGGGTCCGGGCCTATCCCGATTTCCTGATCGGCATGGCGGAAGAGCATTCGGGGCCGCATGAATGGTTCAAGCCTTGGATCGGGTGCGACGACTACACGGTAAAAGGCGACCGGGACCTCGCCGAGAAGTTGTTTCACGGCCTCAACCGGCGCGGCATCCGCATGTTCGCCCAGCATGAGAACCTTTATTTCGACGACAATATCTCGGTGCCGGTGCTGCTGACCGATCTCAATGACGGTTCGATCCCGATGGTACCGGTTCTGCAGAACTGCACGGTTCCGCCCTTCCCCGACCAGTACAAGAGCTATGAGGCGGGCAAGGCGCTGGGCGATTTCATCCGCGAGGACCTGCCCTCGGACATGCGGATCGCGCTTCTGGGTTCAGGCGGACTGAGCCACGAGCCGGGCGGTGCGCGCTATTATTTCATCGATGAGGAGTTCGACCGCTGGTTCCTCGAGGCAAGCGCCTCGGGCGATCATGAAAAGCTGCTGTCCGAACTGACCATCGAGCGCATGGAGAAGGCCGGGGTCGGCGGAACGACCGAATTGCTGGCCTGGATCGTGGTGCTCGGGGCCATCGGCCCGCATCGCGGCGAGAGCTTCGGCTATGTCGTTCACAAGGACTTCAAATGCGGGGTCGGCGCGGTGCATTGGCATCTCGACCAGCCGGTGACCTAAGGAGAGCAATCATGGACCTCAAGGATTTCGACCCCTCGCTCGCGACCCACGATCTCATTCAGGATCTCAAATGGAACCCGCCTCTGCGCGACGAGTTCGCGGCCAACGAGGCGGCGGTGCTCGACCGCTATCCGCTGCGCGAAGCGGAGCGCAAGGCGCTCGAGGCACGGGACTTCCGCAGCCTCTACGATTTGGGGCTGCATCCCTATCTCGGCGGCCAGCTTGCCCGGCTGATCTATGGCAATGAAGCCGGCAAGGGCGCGACCGTCGCCGTGAACAAGCTTGTTGAATCACTGACCGGGGGCAAGGCCGAATAGGCCCCAGTGTGAAGGCCGATCCGGCTCCGCCGGCGAGGCTACCCCCAAACTGAAATCGGGCAGACAAACCTCGAACCAAAGGGAGAGTTTCCACCATGAAACCGGATAAACTGGGGCTTGCCGCGCTCCTCGCCGCCAGCATTGCGGCCCCGATCGGCGCCCATGCTGCCGATCTCAGATTTTCCACCTGGGCACCGCCCACCCACCCGCTGCAGCCGACGGGCTGGGAGCCGTGGATCCAGTCGATCCAGGAAGCGAGCGAGGGCCGCATCTCGGTGACCCTGTTCCCCTCCGAACAGCTCGGGTCGGCGCTCGACCATTACGATATCGCGCGCGACGGCATTGCCGATCTCGCCTATATCGCGCCCGGCTATCAGGCCGGCCGGTTTCCCGTGATCGCGCTCGGGCAAATCCCGTTCCTGATCGCCAACGCAAAATCGGGCACCCGCGCCTTCGATGCCTGGTACCGCAATTACGCCGACAAGGAGATGGGCGACATCCATTTCTGCATGGCCTATCTGCATTCGCCCGGCACGCTGCACTCCAAGGAACCGATCGCGGTGCCCGGCGATATCGACGGCAAGACCGTCCGCCCCGCCGGCGCAACCATCGGCCAGCTCGTGGCATCGCTCGGCGGCGCCAGCGTCCAGGTCTCTGCGCCCGCTGCCCGCGACGCGCTGGAAAAGGGGACGGCAGACGCCATCACCTTCCCCTGGGGCTCGCTGTTCCTTTACGGGATCGACGAGGTGACCCCCTATCACCTCGACATGCCGATCTATACGACCCCGTTCATCACCGGGATGAACAAGGCCGCCTATGAGGCCCTGTCGGACGAGGACAAGGCCGTCATGGACGCCCATTGCACAAGCGAATGGGCCGAAAAGGTCGCCTTCGGCTGGGCCAATTTCGAGGATGAGGGCCGCGAAAAGGCTATTGCCTCCCCGGATCACACCCTGCATGAGCCGACCCCCGAAGAGGTCAAGGCCTGGCAGGATGCCGCAGCACCCCTGCTCGATGCCTGGAAGGCGGATGTGACCGCGAAGGGCTATGACGCCGACACCGTCTATCAGGGCTTGGTGGACGAGTTGAAGGCCGCCGGCGCCCTCTACGAATGAACGAACGGGGCCGCGGGCAATCGCGGCCCCAACCCTATGGAGTCCATCATGGCAATCACCGCAAGGCCGGGCATTCTCGCCCGCCTCGAAACCGTCGCCAAAGCCATCGAAACGGTCGCCGGCCTGATGCTGGCGGTGATTACCATTGTGGTCTTCGTCTCGGTCATGGGGCGGTATCTGTTTACCTCGCCCATTCCCGACAGCTTCGATCTGGCGCGCCTTTTGATGGGCGCGACGATCATGTGGGGGTTTGCGGCGCTCGGTTTCAGAGGGCGGCATATCAGTGTCGACCTGATCTCGCACATCCTGCCGCCGGTCGCCCGCCGGTTGGTCGACGCCTTTGCGGCACTGGTGCTGCTCGGTTTCACGGCGCTACTCGCCTATATGATGTTCTCGCGCGTCTCGAGCGCCTATTTCTCCGGCGAGACGACCTTCGATCTGCGCCTGCCTGTGTGGCCCTTCGTCGCCCTGACATGGGGCGGCGCGGCAGCGGCGGTGCTGACAACGGCCATCCGCCTCGTGCTGATCGTCACGGGGCGAGCCGAGGCCCTCGAAGCGGAAGCCGGCGCCGCACCGGAGACCAACGCATCATGAGCCTTGCCGATCTGACTGCGCTCGGGGGCTTCGCCGCCCTGTTCGTGATGATGGCCCTGCGCGTGCCCATCGGGGTGGCCATGGGGCTGGTGGGGGTTGGCGGCTTCGCCATGATCGCGGGCACCGGCCCGGCGCTCAACCTTCTGGCGATCTCCCCGATCCGCACCATCACCGATTACAATATGAGCCTCATTCCCATGTTCGTGCTCATGGGTGTGCTGGCCACCCGTTCGGGCATCTCGCGGGAACTGTTCGGGGCCGGGCAAGCCTGGCTCGGGCGGTTCAGGGGCGGGTTGGCGCTCGCCACCATCGGGGCCTGCGGCGGGTTCGCGGCGATCTGCGGCTCCTCGGTCGCGACCGCCGCCACGATGACCAAGGTCGCACTGCCCGAGATGCAGCGCTATGGCTATCCCACCAATATGGCGACCGGGATCATTGCAGCCGGCGGTACGCTGGGCATCCTCATTCCGCCCTCGGTGGTGCTGGCGGTCTATGCCTTCATCGCCGGGCAGGATGTGGGCGAACTGTTCATCGCGGGTATCGTACCCGGGCTTCTGGCAATGGTGATGTATATGGCCGCGGTCCGCATCATCTATGGCCGCTCGGCGCCCGCCGGACACAAGACGCCCTGGCCGGAGGCCTTCAGATCCCTGTTCGAACTCGGCCCCACCCTCATCCTGTTCGCCGCGATCATCGGCGGCATTTATTTCGGCGTCGTCACCCCCACCGAAGCGGCCGCCGCCGGGGCCTTTCTGACCGGGCTGATCGGGATCGTGCGGCGCCGGCTCGGTTGGCGCGAGATCACCGAGAGCCTTGTCGAGGCGCTGCGCACCTCCGTGGCGATCTTCGTCATCCTGATCGGCGCGTTGCTGTTCGGCTATTTTCTTGCCGTCACCCAAACCCCGCAGAAGATCACGGCATTCCTCGTCGCGATGGATCTGGGCGCCTATGGCACCCTTCTCATCATCCTCGCGGTGTTCCTTATCTTAGGCTGCGTACTCGATGCGATGGCGATGATCATCCTGCTCGTGCCCATCGTGTTCCCCGTCGTCACCCAGCTTGGCTTCGATCCGGTATGGTTCGGTGTCGTGGTGGTGATGACCGTCGAGATCGGGCTGATCACGCCGCCTATCGGCATGAACATATTCGTTATCAACTCGATCGCACCTGAGGCCCACCCTGTCGGCATCTTCAAAGGGGTTACCCCCTTCGTTCTGACGGACATCCTGCGCCTCGCCCTGATCATCGCTTTTCCTGCCATCGTCCTGTTCTTGCCCGGAACAATGGGCTGAAAGAAAACACCCTCTCGTCGCCAGACCGGTGTTGGGTTAGATTTTCAGCACTGCTGCAATCGCCAGCCTGAAGACAAATGGAGGAACCCAGATGAACCTGCACCCTGCCGCACTAACAACAGTACTCTGCGCGACGTTACTGGCCACGCCGTTCTCGGCCCAGGCGGGCGAAGAGGTGGTCATGATCGATGGTGCGACGCACAAGATCCCGACGACGGTGACCCTGCCGGAAGGCGACGGCCCCTTCCCCTTCGTCGTCATGTTCCACGGCACCGGATCCAACCGGCACGAGGCAGGCAATGGCTATGATCTGCTCGCGCCGAAACTGGCCGAAGCCGGGATCGCCAGCGCGCGTTTCGACTTTGCCGGCAATGGCGACAGCGAGGTCGACTACACCGAATATACGCTCACCGGCGGCATGCAGGACGGGCTCAGTGTCATCGACTATATGCGCGGTCTGGATGAGACCGCAGACGACCGTGTTGGCGTGCTGGGGTGGAGCCAGGGCGGCACGGTGACAATGCTGACGGCTGGCCGCAATCCCGGAATCAGCAGCCTTGTGACCTGGGCCGGTGCGCTCGACATGTCCGGCTTTGGCACCGACCTGTATGAGGAAGCCAAGGAAAACGGCTTCGCCGTCATGGAATTCGAGTGGCGGACGCCGCTCAATGTCTCCATCGACTGGTTCGAAGAGGTGCGAAACATCGACATCGCCGAGGAGCTGGGCTCCTATGACGGGGCGGTTCTGGCCATCGCGGGCGCCAACGACACCGTCGTCGACCCCGCCGTCACGAACGCGATCCTTGCCGCGGCGTCTTCGTCGGACAATGCGGACAAGCAGATCATTCCGGACGCTGATCACACCTTCAACATCTTCTCCGGCGACATGACGGCGTTCGACGCGCTGATCAAACTCACCGTCGACAGGTTCTCGGACACACTCTGACGCCATTGACGACAGGTGTGCGCAGGACCTCTCGCCCACACCGTCAACTGTTCCGCCCTCAGGCCTTCGGGTCTGGGGGCGATTTGTTTGAGGCGCGCCGAAACCATTAGCCGCCTGCTACCTCGGCCAATTGGGCTCCAAGAATCACGCCACCCGATTCGCCTTGGCCACTTTCCGTGTCAGAACCTGGAAAATGGCAAACCGGGCCGACGTTAGAAAACTGTTCTAAGTTTCAGAACGCTCCACGAGTCGGACTCTTTTCAAACTTGGAAAACCGTTTCCCTCCCGTCGGATTGTCCGGATTGGGCCGAGGCGGTAAATTGGGCCGTCACCTTGGAAGCGGTTAATCGGTACCAGGGTGGCACGGGAAGCTGATCCGATCAACTGGGCCGGCGCAGGCGCGTCATGCTGCACACAGGTTGGCTTCGGTTTCCCTTCGCGAGATGTGTGACACCAGCATCTTCATCGGCTTTTGAAACGACGAATGTCTCATTCGGCGAGGAGGATGGTTGTGCCCAGATCAACCCTGAAGATTGCTTACAAGAAGACGTCCGAGTTAACGGCGCATCCGCGCAATGCCCGAACCCACAGTGCGAGGCAGCTGGCGCAGATCGCGCGCAGCATCGAGCGGTTCGGCTTTACCAACCCGGTGCTGGTCGATGAGGACGGGGTTCTGATCGCAGGCCATGGCCGGCTGGCAGCCGCCGCGCAGCTTGGTCTCGAAACCGTGCCGGCAATCACGGTGAGGCATCTGAGTGACCGCGACAAGCGCGCCTTGATGATCGCGGACAACAAGATCGCGCTCAATGCCAGCTGGGACCTCGAGATCCTGGCCTCAGAGATCGAGGTTCTGAGCGATCCGAGCATCGACTTCGATGTCACCATCACGGGCTTTGAGACCGCCGAGATCGACCTGTTGCTGGACGCGAAACCCGACGCGCCGGAAGGCGATGATGAGTGGGACGGGCCAGGGGACAACGCGCGGGCCGTCTCGCGCCCCGGTGATTTGTGGCAGCTCGGCGATCATCGGTTGCTGTGCGGCGACGCCCTTGATGAGGCCTCATATCAGCGCTTGCTGGGGGATGAGCGGGTGCGCCAGGTGATCACCGACCCGCCTTACAATGTCCCGATCACCGGCCATGTCAGTGGCCTTGGCAAGGTCAGGCATCGCGAGTTCGCCATGGCCGCCGGGGAGATGGACCGGGCGGGGTTCACGGACTTCCTCGAAACGGTATTCGGGAACCTGGCCGCGTTCAGTGTCGATGGGGCGATCGTCATGGTGTTCATGGACTGGCGGCATGTCGGCGAGGTGATGGCCGCCGGGGAAGCGCGGTTCGAGGCGTTCAAGAACCTGGTGGTCTGGGACAAGGGCACGGGCGGGATGGGAACGCTGTATCGTTCGCAACACGAACTGGTCTTCGTGTTCAAGTCCGGCACCGCCCCGCATGTGAACACGGTGGAACTGGGCAAGCACGGCCGCTATCGCACCAATGTCTGGGCCTATCGCGGCGCCAACGGTTTTGGCCGGGGTCGGGATGAAGATCTGGCGACCCATCCCACGGTCAAGCCGGTGGGCCTGATTGCTGATGCGATCCGGGATTGCTCCAACCACAATGAGTTGGTGCTCGACCCGTTCGCGGGATCCGGCACCATCCTCCTGGCAGCGGAACGCAGCGGGCGGCAGGCGCGGGCCATGGAACTTGATCCACTTTATGTCGATGCCGCCATCCGGCGCTGGCAGGCCCGCACGGGCAAGACGGCCATGCTGAGTGATACCGGGGAAACGTTCGAGGCAGTGGCGGCAGACCGGCTGGCGGTGGAAACGGAGGACTCGCAGAAAGGCTTGGAGGAAGACAACCCGGGAGACTTGCCGGACGGCTACCCGGCGGCCTCGCTTGACGGCAGCGGGCCAGACCTGGAGGCGGCGTCATGAGCGGTTCTGACTGGGACAAGAGCGATCCCGACGAGGAGCCGGCGGTTGGCTATGGCCGCCCCCCGAAACATGCCCGCTTCCAGAAGGGCCAGTCGGGCAATCCCTCGGGCCGGCCCAAAAAGAGCGACGGCGCCGACGCCAAACAGCCAAGCCTTGAGGATGCGTTCAGGGCCGAGATGACAAAGACCGTGACCTACAAGCGCAATGGTGAAGAGGTTGAGGGCACAACCTTCGACGTGATGGTGAGCCAGTTGGCCGCCATGGCGATGCAGGGGGATCTCAAGGCGATGAAGTTTGTCCTGGCCTATGCCGAGAAGTTCAAGCTCGAGGCATCCCCTGAAGACCCCAGAAAGCGCGAACTCGCTGACGAGATCACGAAACATGTCATGGATGCGATCAACGAGAACACCCGTTACAGGCGCACGATTTGGCTCTACGAGAAGCACTTCGGTGAAATACCGCACCACGCCCGAATGGGCCATCCATGGACTCCAGAGAACGAGTTGGTCGAGATCCGCACCCGACTGAAGGAAGGGGCGCGTCAGACGCTCGCTCAACTGGGGTGGGACGACCCGGATGAGGCCAAGGAGGAAGAGGACTTCTAGGACAGCCGCCTAAGTGTGGACGCCGTTCCACTTCCCCCGCATTGCACCCTGGTTCAACCGCGGTCCGGGACCTGGTCGATCACGAGGCGCCTCAGTCGCTCCCTGATCGTATCGGGATCGGTCAGGTCAATGCTCGCCACGGCGAGCTGCGCCTGGCCCGGGTTGATCCCGAACCTGGCCTTGACCCCGTCGGCTTCACCGAGCCCGGCATGGTGCGGATAGAGCAGCGTCAGTCGCGACACCTCATAGAGCCCGGCATAGGCCATTACCTGGTAGACATCGCCCTGTGCCATCCCGCACTTGGGATCCGGATCGCGGTCCGGACGCGCCATCCGCTTCCACTTGGTGTCGATGATATGGACGATGTCATCGCCCCTGCGAACGAGGATATCCGGCCGCGTCTCGAAGACCGGCGCACCTGTTCGATTATCGGTCAGGCAGGAACGCCGCCCGCCTTGTCTCTTCACCGTGTATGGCGTTGCGGCGAGGGATCGGGTGAGCATCCGCGTGCAATAGGCTTCGAACAGGGCGTTCATCTCGAACAGCAGCGCAAAGCCCGCCTGCCCGCCATGGGTGGTCGATTGATACTGGCCGGAGAGAACAAGCCGCGCCAGGGCGACAAGATCGGCCCATTTGCGATTGGTGCGGTCGAGAAGAACCTTCACCCTTCGCCCGGCACTGGGCGTGATCGCTGACACCCCGTCATAGAGATCCAGTAATGCGCCAAGCTGCTGGCGATTGGCCGGGTGCCGGGCAAGGCGCGAGAGCTGCGTCAGCGCTGCCATGATGAGCCGGTTGAGCGCGATGTCCTCGGTCAGTGCATCGAACCGGCAGGCCAGCCGCGAGGGATTGACGGCATGCCGGGTGAACTGGCGCACCATGTCGAGTGAGCCCCGCAGGGCCGGCAGATCGTCTTCATGGTGCCGATAGTGCCGCGGCAGTCCGTCCCGGAT
>NZ_AUCR01000019.1 GCF_000429865.1 Cucumibacter marinus DSM 18995 | reverse complement strand
ATCGCTGCCGTCAAAGTCGTCTTGCCGTGGTCAACGTGACCAATCGTGCCAATGTTCACATGCGGCTTCGAACGATCAAACTTTACCTTCGCCATCGCTTCTCTCCTAGTAATCAGCGTTTTTCGCTGGCGTAATTCCTTGGGTTACCCGGGTGCCGATCAGCCGTATTTGGCCTGGATGTCCTGGGCAACGTTCTGCGGGACCTGATCGTAGTGATCAAAGGTCATGGTGAAATTGGCACGTCCCTGGCTCATCGAACGCAGCGTGTTGATGTAGCCGAACATGCTCATCAGCGGCACAAAGGCGTTGATAACGTTGGCATTACCACGCACGTCCTGCCCCTGGACCTGGCCACGACGGGAGGTCAGGTCGCCGATGATCGAGCCGGTATATTCTTCCGGGCTCACCACTTCGACCTTCATGATCGGCTCGAGGATCTTCGGACCGGCCTCACGCAGGGCCTGACGGAACGCGGCACGACCCGCGATTTCGAACGCCAGCACCGAGGAGTCGACATCGTGATAAGCGCCGTCGATCAGGCGGATCTTGATGTCCAGCACCGGGAACCCGGCAAGGATGCCCTGGCTCATGACGGACTGAATGCCCTTGTCGACGCCCGGGATGTATTCCTTCGGAATGGAACCACCCACGATTTCGGAAGTGAACTCGTAACCGGTCCCCTTCTCGGCAGGCTCGACGATCATCTTGACGCGAGCGAACTGGCCCGAACCACCGGACTGCTTCTTGTGGGTATAATCCACTTCGGCGGCCTTGGTGATGGTTTCGCGGAAAGCCACCTGCGGCTCACCGATATTCGCCTCGACCTTGAATTCGCGCTTCATGCGGTCGACGATGATGTCGAGGTGAAGCTCGCCCATACCCGCAATAACGGTCTGGCCGCTTTCTTCATCCGATTTCACACGGAAGCTGGGGTCTTCGGCGGCCAGGCGGCTGAGGGCGAGGCCCATCTTTTCCTGGTCGGCCTTCGACTTCGGCTCAACCGCGATCTCGATAACCGGATCGGGGAATTCCATGCGCTCGAGGATCACCGGGGCAGACGGATCGCAAAGCGTGTCGCCCGTGGTGGAGTCCTTGAGGCCAACGACCGCCACGATATCACCGGCATAGGCATTGATGATCTGCTCGCGGGAGTTCGAGTGCATCAGGAACATGCGGCCGATGCGCTCTTTCTTGTCCTTGACGGTGTTGACGATGCTCTGGCCGGCTTCGAGCTTGCCCGAATAGATGCGGCAGAAGGTCAGCGAGCCCATATGCGGGTCGTTGGCGATCTTGAAAGCCAGCATCGAGAACGGCTCGTCGTCGTCGGCATGACGCTCGGCTTCACCTTCGGTCTTCACGTCGATCGCCTTGATCGCCGGAATGTCGTTCGGGGCCGGCAGATAGTCGACAACGGCGTCGAGCAGCGGCTGAACACCCTTGTTCTTGAACGCGGAACCGCAAAGAACCGGGAAGAATGCCACATCGCAGGTGCCCTTGCGGATCAGCTTGCGCAGGGTCTCGTTGTCCGGAAGGTTGCCTTCGAGATAGGCTTCCATCACGTCGTCGTCGAGTTCGACGGCGGTTTCGATGAGCTGCTCGCGATACTCTTCGGCACGGGCCTGAAGGTCAGCCGGGATATCAACGATGTCCCATTCGGCACCCAGGGTCTCGTCGCGCCAGACATAGGCCTTCATCTCGATAAGATCGACGACACCCACGAAGTCGTTCTCGGCGCCGATCGGCAGCTGCAGAACGAGCGGGGTCGCGCCCAGACGATCCTTGATCATCTTGACCGAGTTGTAGAAGTCGGCGCCGAGCTTATCCATCTTGTTGACGAAGATCATGCGCGGCACGTGATACTTGTCGGCCTGGCGCCAGACCGTTTCGGTCTGCGGCTCCACACCGGCATTGGCATCGAGCAGCGCGATGGCGCCGTCGAGCACGCGCAGCGAACGTTCCACCTCGATGGTGAAGTCCACGTGGCCCGGGGTATCAATGATGTTGAAGCGGCGCTTCTTACCGTCACGACCGGCCCAGAAGGTCGTGGTCGCAGCAGAGGTGATGGTGATCCCCCGCTCCTGCTCCTGCTCCATCCAGTCCATGGTTGCAGCGCCGTCATGCACTTCGCCGATTTTGTGCGACTTGCCCGTGTAGAACAGGATGCGCTCGGTCGTAGTGGTCTTGCCGGCATCAATGTGCGCCATGATGCCGAAATTGCGATAGTCTTCAATTGCGTAGTCGCGAGCCATGATCGAATTCCCTCAGTGGCTACCAGCGATAGTGCGAGAACGCGCGGTTGGCGTCTGCCATCCGGTGCGTATCTTCGCGCTTTTTGACGGCCTGACCGCGGCCCGAATGCGCATCGAGCAGCTCGCCCGACAGACGTTCGACCATGGTGTTCTCGCCACGGCCGCGGGCAGCCGTGATCAGCCAACGAATAGCCAGGGCCTGCTGACGGTCAGTACGAACATCGACCGGGACCTGGTAAGTCGCACCGCCGACGCGCCGCGAACGGACCTCAACGGCCGGACGCACATTTTCCAGCGCCTGGTGGAACACTGCCACCGGGTCCTGCTTGGTGCGGTCCTGGATGACGTCAAATGCGCCATAGACGATGCCTTCGGCGACGGACTTCTTGCCGTCAACCATCAGCGAATTCATGAACTTAGTGACGATCACATCACCGAACTTGGGATCGGGATGGATTTCACGCTTTTCTGCACGATGCCGACGCGACATGTGGCTCGCTCCTTACTTCGGCCGTTTGGCGCCGTACTTCGAACGGCGCTGTTTGCGGTCTTTGACGCTCTGGGTATCCAGCACGCCACGCAGGATGTGGTAACGGACGCCCGGCAAATCGCGAACGCGGCCGCCACGGATCAGAACCACGGAGTGTTCCTGCAGGTTGTGCCCCTCACCAGGGATGTAGGAAATCACTTCGCGCTGATTGGTCAGGCGCACCTTGGCAACCTTCCGAAGGGCCGAGTTCGGCTTCTTCGGGGTCGTGGTGTAGACCCTGGTGCACACGCCACGCTTCTGCGGGTTGGCCTCCATGGCCGGGACCTTGTTCCGCTTCGGCTTTGCCTGCCGGGGCTTGCGGATCAACTGGTTAATGGTCGGCATGTCGCTCGAACCTTCTCGTCTCGGTACCAAATCCATCTTCTGAACATACGCAACGACATGACAGCGCCCGCCCGGTCAGGCCAGTGGGGCCCCGGCGGCGCTACTTAATGCAGAGGACCACCCTCAAATCGAGGATGTTCGTGCGTTCGCATTCCTTGCGTCTGTTCACCCTGCGATGTGTTTGAGCTGCCTGGATCTCTCAAAGGTCTAGGCGACCGAAATCCAAATGCACCCCACGACCGACCGGCAAGGTAGCGGGGTATTACGCCGCCTGACCCACCCCGTCAAGGCCCCTCACCCGAAAAACGTCATGATTAGAGGCACGAACGCGGTGCAAACCACCCTCACCCCCCTTGGTCACGCATCAGATGCGGCAAGTGGGGCGAATATCGGCTCGATTCAATGCAATTTGGCGCGAATCCCCGCGCCTGATTCACATCTCACACGACCCGCCATGCAAAAGGGCCGCTCCGAAGAGCGGCCCTCAAGCTTTGTCCGTTCGACCGATTCTACTCGGCGGGCGATTCTTCCGCCTGGTCCTCGATAAGGCCTTTGCTCTGCTCGGCCAGTTCGGCTTCCGCCTGCCGGCGACGCTCGGCGATGATGAGATCGTCGCGCTTGGTTGCGATGTGACGAAGCTCCGAGCTCATCGCACCGGTACCGACCGGGATCAGGCGGCCCACGATGATGTTCTCCTTGAGACCATCGAGCGGATCGGTCTTGCCCGATACCGCGGCCTCGGTGAGAACGCGCGTGGTTTCCTGGAACGAAGCGGCGCTGAGATAGGAACGGGTCTGCAGCGAGGCCTTGGTGATCCCGAGCAGCATCGGGTTCGCCTTGGCGGCCTTCTTGCCTTCCTCGACAAGCTGCTCGTTGAGCAGCTCGAAGTCGATCTTGTCGACCTGTTCGTCCTTCAGCAGACCGGAATCGCCCGGATCGGTGATCTCGACCTTCTGCAGCATCTGGCGAACGATCACCTCGATGTGCTTGTCGTTGATCCCCACGCCCTGCAGCCGGTAGACCTCCTGGATCTCGTTGATCAGGTATTTGGCGAGTTCTTCCACGCCCTTGATCGCCAGGATGTCATGCGGTGCCGGATTGCCGTCGAGAATGTACTCTCCCCGCTCGATGGTATCGCCTTCCTGAAGATGGAACGGCTTGCCCTTCGGGATGAGGTATTCGGCCGGCTCGAGGGTTTCGTCCTCGGGCTCGATGATGATACGGCGCTTGTTCTTGTAGTCGCGGCCGAATTTGATCGTGCCATCGAGCTCGGCGATGATGGCGTGATCCTTCGGACGGCGGGCTTCGAACAGTTCCGCCACACGCGGCAGACCACCGGTGATGTCCTTGGTCTTGGCGCTCTCCAGCGGAATACGCGCAATCACGTCACCCGGTGCGACCCGCTGGCCCGGATCGACGGCCACAACCGCGTCCACGCTCATCAGGTAGCGGGCTTCCCCACCTCGATCGAGCTTGGCTACCTCACCGCCCTTACCGGCAATCGCCAGAGCAGGCTTGAGGTTTTCCCCGCGCGGATTGGACCGCCAGTCAACGACCAGACGCTTGGTGAAGCCAGTGGATTCATCGGTCTGCTCGGAGATGGATGCACCATCAATCAGATCCTCGAACACCACCTCGCCTTCGACCTCGGTCAGAACCGGACGCATATACGGATCCCATTCCGCGAGACGCTGGCCACGTTTGACCTTGTCGCCATCGTCGACCCGGAGCTTGGCCCCGTAGGTCACCCGGTGGGTGGCCCGCTCGGTGCCGTCGCTATCCACGATCGCCAACGAGACGTTGCGGCCCATGACGATGAGGTTGCCATCGGAATCCTTCACCACATTGCGGTTGCGGATTTCGATCTTGCCCTCTGCGCCTGCCTCGGTGAACGAGGTGTCCACGACGGTGGCGGTGCCCCCGATATGGAAGGTCCGCATGGTCAGTTGGGTGCCCGGTTCACCGATCGACTGGGCCGCGATCACACCGACCGCTTCGCCCATATTGACCGGAGTACCGCGCGCCAGGTCACGACCGTAGCAGGTGGCGCAAACGCCGTGCCGCATCTCACAGGTGAGCGGCGAGCGGATTCGGATCGACTGGACCTTGGCGTCCTCGATCACATCCATGTGGCGTTCTTCGATCATCTCGCCCTTGGCAACCAGCACTTCGCCGGTGCCCGGCTCGAGAACCTCGTCGGCCGCGATACGGCCCAGCACACGATGGCTGAGCGTTGCCACGACCTGCCCGCTGTCGACGATCGCCTCCATGGTCAGACCGTTCTCGGTGCCGCAATCATCAGCGGTGATGATCGAGTCCTGCGCCACGTCGACCAGACGGCGGGTCAGGTAACCCGAGTTCGCGGTCTTCAGGGCGGTATCGGCCAGACCCTTACGGGCACCGTGGGTGGAGTTGAAGTACTCCATCACGGTCAGGCCTTCCTTGAAGTTCGAGATGATCGGCGTCTCGATGATGCCGCCGTCCGGACGGGTCATCAGCCCGCGCATACCGGCAAGCTGCTTCATCTGGGCCGGTGAACCACGGGCCCCCGAATGCGACATCATGTAGATCGAGTTGATCGGCTTCTGACGATTGGTTTCCTCATCGATCTGGATCGAGGAAATCCCCTTCATCATCTCGTCGGCGACCTTGTCACCGCATTTCGACCAGGCATCGACAACCTTGTTGTACTTCTCACCCTGGGTGATCAGGCCGTCATTATACTGCTGTTCGAACTCTTCGACCTGGGTCCGGGTTTCCTCGACGATACCCGCCTTGGAATCGGGGATGACCATGTCGTCCTTGCCGAACGAAATGCCGGCCTTGCACGCCTGGCGGAACCCGAGATCCATCACCCGGTCGCAGAAGATCACAGTCTCCTTCTGGCCGCAGGCGCGGTAGACCGAGTCGATCATCTTCGAGATGTTCTTCTTGGTCATCAGGTCGTTACAAGTCGCGAACGGCACGTCCGGATGACGCGGCAGAACCTGCCCGATCATCATGCGGCCCGGCGTGGTCTCGTGGATTTCCGAGATCTCGTTGCCGTCGGCATCGACAGTCTTGAAACGGCCCTTGATCTTGGTGTGCAGCGTGATCACGCCGTTGTCGAGCGCGTGTTCGATCTCACCGATATTGCCAAAGGCCATCCCTTCGCCCGGCTCGTTGTCCGAGATGAGCGACAGATAGTAGAGACCCAGAACGATGTCCTGGCTCGGCACGATGATCGGCGAACCGTTGGCCGGGTGCAGGATGTTGTTGGTCGACATCATCAGCACACGGGCTTCGAGCTGCGCTTCGAGCGACAGCGGCACGTGAACGGCCATCTGGTCACCGTCGAAGTCGGCGTTGAACGCCGCGCAGACGAGCGGATGCAGCTGGATTGCCTTGCCTTCGATCAGTGTCGGTTCGAACGCCTGGATGCCGAGACGGTGCAGGGTCGGCGCACGGTTCAGCAGAACCGGGTGCTCGCGAATGACCTCATCAAGGATGTCCCAGACCTCGGGACGTTCCTTTTCGACGAGCTTCTTCGCCTGCTTGACCGTCGTGGACAGGCCCTTGGCATCGAGCCGCGAATAGATGAACGGCTTGAACAGTTCGAGCGCCATCTTCTTGGGCAGGCCGCACTGATGCAGCTTGAGTTCCGGACCCACGGTGATCACCGAACGGCCCGAATAGTCGACGCGCTTGCCCAGAAGGTTCTGGCGGAAGCGGCCCTGCTTGCCCTTGAGCATGTCGGACAGCGACTTCAGCGGACGCTTGTTGGCACCGGTGATGGTGCGGCCACGCCGGCCATTGTCGAACAGCGCATCCACGGCTTCCTGCAGCATGCGCTTTTCGTTCCGGATAATGATGTCCGGCGCGCGCAGCTCGATGAGACGCTTCAAACGATTGTTACGGTTGATGACGCGGCGGTACAGATCGTTGAGATCCGAGGTCGCGAACCGGCCACCATCGAGCGGCACCAGCGGGCGCAGCTCGGGCGGAATGACCGGAATGACGGTCATGATCATCCATTCGGGGCGATTGCCCGAAACGATGAACTGCTCGACGATCTTGAGGCGCTTCGCCAGCTTCTTCGGCTTGAGTTCCGAGGTCGATTCCGCGATTTCGACACGCAGATCGGCAGCCAGCTTCTCGAGATCGAGTGAAGCCAGCATCTCACGGATGGCTTCGGCGCCGATCATGGCGGTGAAGCTGTCGGCACCGTACTGATCCTGGGCGTCGAGATACTCTTCTTCCGAAAGCAGCTGGTTCATCGTGAACGGGGTCAGACCCGGCTCGATGACCACATAGTTCTCGAAATAGAGGATCCGCTCGACATCCTTGAGGGTCATGTCGAGAAGCTGCGCGATACGGGACGGCAGCGACTTCAGGAACCAGATATGGGCGACGGGCGCGGCCAGTTCGATATGGCCCATACGCTCGCGGCGAACGCGGCTGAGGGTAACTTCCACACCGCACTTTTCGCAGATGACGCCCTTGTACTTCATCCGCTTGTACTTGCCGCAAAGGCACTCATAGTCCTTCTGCGGGCCGAAGATGCGCGAGCAGAACAGGCCGTCACGCTCGGGCTTGAACGTACGGTAGTTGATGGTCTCGGGCTTCTTGATCTCGCCAAACGACCACGAGAGGATTTTCTCCGGGCTCGCGATGTTGATGCGGATCTGATCGAAGGACTGAGACTGCGCCTGCGGGTTAAATAGATCCATGACCTGATGGTTCATCGATATCTCTCCTTGTTCGCGGCGACCGGTGCACTCTGGCTATCCGGACCGCGGGATCGGGAACGGGGGGCGAAGACGCGGCTTATTCGGCCGCGTCCGCCGGAGGTTCCTGATCGGTATTCCCCGGGATCATGTGATCGTGGTCGAGATCTTCGTCCTCGAAGCTCAATTCGACATTGAGACCCAAAGACCGCATTTCCTTGACCAGAACGTTGAAGCTTTCCGGGATACCCGCTTCGAAAGTGTCGTCGCCGCGCACGATGGCTTCATAGACCTTCGTACGGCCGGCCACGTCGTCCGACTTCACAGTCAGCATTTCCTGCAGCGTGTAGGCGGCGCCATAGGCTTCAAGGGCCCACACCTCCATCTCGCCGAAGCGCTGACCACCGAACTGTGCCTTACCGCCCAGCGGCTGCTGGGTCACAAGGCTGTACGGGCCGATCGAACGTGCGTGGATCTTGTCGTCCACCAGGTGGTGCAGCTTGAGCATGTAAACATACCCAACCGTCACATCACGGTCGAACTCCTCACCGGTACGTCCGTCGATCAGGCGGCTCTGGCCGGTGCCGTTGAGCCCTGCCCGCTCGAGCATTTCAACGATATCGGGCTCCTTCGCACCGTCGAAGACCGGCGTCGCGATCGGCACGCCCTTCTTGAGGTGTTCGGCAAGCCGGACAACGCTGTCATCGTCGAGATCGGAGACATAGTTGTCGTTCGAGTAGACCTGGTCGATCTCCTTGCGCAGCGGCTTCACGTCGCCGGACTGCTTGTAGGTCTCGTACATCGACCCGATCTTGCGGCCCATGCCGGCGCAGGCCCAACCCAGATGGGTTTCAAGGATCTGCCCCACATTCATGCGCGAGGGCACGCCGAGCGGGTTGAGAACGATATCGACCGGAGTCCCGTCTTCGAGATGCGGCATGTCTTCAACCGGCATGATGCGCGACACCACACCCTTGTTGCCGTGACGGCCAGCCATCTTGTCGCCCGACTGCAGCTTGCGCTTGGTCGCAACGAACACCTTGACGGTCTTCATGACACCCGGGGGCAGTTCGTCGCCACGCTGGAGCTTGTCCACCTTGTCGATGAAACGCTGCTCGAGCTGCTTGCGGCTTTCGTCATACTGCGCCTGCAGGGCCTCGATCTCGGTCATGACCTTGTCGTCCTTGACCGCGAACTGCCACCACTTCGACCGCGGATGCGCATCGAACACTGCGTCATTCAGCTTGGTCTCGGCGACATAGCCCTTCGGCCCTGCCGTTGCAGCCTTGCCGAACAGCATTTCCTTGAGACGGGCATAGACGTTGCGGTCGAGGATCGACTGTTCGTCGTCACGGTCCTTGGCGAGACGCTCGATTTCCTCGCGCTCGATCGCCATGGCACGTTCGTCCTTGTCGACGCCGTGGCGGTTGAACACGCGAACCTCAACGACCGTTCCGGCATCCCCGGGGGGCACCTTGAGCGAGGTGTCGCGCACGTCGGACGCCTTTTCACCGAAGATGGCCCGCAGAAGCTTTTCTTCCGGGGTCATCGGGCTTTCGCCCTTCGGGGTGATCTTGCCGACCAGAATGTCGCCTGCCCTCACCTCGGCACCGATATGCACGATACCGGCTTCGTCGAGATTCTTGAGTGCTTCCTCGGAAACGTTCGGGATATCCCGGGTGATTTCCTCAGGGCCAAGCTTGGTGTCGCGGGCGTTGACTTCATATTCCTCGATATGGATCGAGGTGAAGACGTCGTCCTTCACGATGCGTTCGCTCAAAAGGATCGAATCTTCGAAGTTGTAGCCATTCCACGGCATGAACGCGACGAGCACGTTGCGGCCAAGAGCCAGGTCACCCAGTTCGGTCGAGGGACCATCGGCGATGATGTCGCCGGCCTGAACATGGTCGCCCACGATCACCAGCGGACGCTGGTTGATGCAGGTCGACTGGTTCGAGCGCTGGAACTTCATCAGGTTGTAGATGTCGACGCCGGACTTGGAGGAATCGGTTTCCTCGGTCGCCCGGATAACGATACGGGTCGCATCCACCTGATCGACGATACCCGTGCGCTGGGCGACGATCGCTGCACCCGAGTCACGGGCCACGACCGGCTCCATGCCGGTACCGACAAATGGCGCTTCGGCGCGAACCAGCGGCACCGCCTGGCGCTGCATGTTCGCCCCCATCAGGGCGCGGTTGGCGTCATCGTTTTCAAGGAACGGAATGAGCGAGGCTGCCACCGAGATGACCTGCTTCGGGCTCACGTCCATGAGTTCGATGTTCTCACGCGGGATCAGCAGAACTTCCCCGGCGTGACGCGCGGTCACCAGATCGTTGACGAAGGCACCGTCGTCGCTGAGCTTGGCGTTGGCCTGAGCGATGTTGTAGCGCGCTTCTTCCATGGCGGAGAGATAGAGCACTTCATCGGTGACCTTGCCGTCCTCGACCTTGCGGTACGGGGTCTCGATGAACCCGTACTTGTTAACGCGCGCAAAGGTCGCCAGCGAGTTGATGAGACCGATATTTGGGCCTTCCGGAGTCTCGATCGGGCAGATCCGGCCGTAATGGGTCGGATGCACGTCGCGGACTTCGAAGCCGGCACGCTCGCGGGTCAGACCGCCCGGGCCAAGCGCCGAAAGACGACGCTTATGCGTGATCTCGGAGAGCGGGTTGGTCTGGTCCATGAACTGCGACAGCTGCGAGGAACCGAAGAACTCGCGGACAGCAGCGGCTGCCGGCTTGGCGTTGATCAGGTCCTGCGGCATGACCGTGTCGATATCGACGGAGGACATGCGCTCCTTGATCGCGCGTTCCATGCGCAGAAGACCAAGGCGATAATGGTTTTCCATCAATTCGCCGACCGAACGCACACGGCGGTTGCCGAGGTTGTCGATGTCGTCGATCTCGCCCTTTCCGTCACGCAGCTCGACGAGCGTGCGAACGACTTCGACGATGTCTTCCTTGCGCAGCACGCGAACGGTGTCTTCCGCATCGAGATCGAGGCGGATGTTCATCTTCACGCGGCCCACAGCCGAAAGGTCGTAACGCTCGGGATCGAAGAACAGCGACTGGAACATCGCTTCCGCGGTCTCGATGGTGGGCGGCTCGCCCGGACGCATCACGCGGTAGATGTCGAACAGCGCGTCTTCCCGGCTCTCGTTCTTGTCGATCGCCAGGGTGTTGCGCAGATAGGCGCCGATATTGATGTGATCGATGTCGAGGATCGGCAGTTCGTCGAACCCGGCTTCGGTCAGCTTGTTGAGGAGCGCTTCATCGATCTCGTCACCGGCCTCGGCGTAGATTTCACCGGTTTCGGCGTTGAGAAGATCTTCGGCCACATAGAGGCCGAAAAGCTCGTCATCACCCACCAGAAGATGGGTCAGGCCGCCTTCGGCCAGCTTCTTGGAGCCGCGCGCCGAGAGCTTCTTGCCGGCTTCCTGCACCACGTCGCCATTGTCGGCATTGACGAGGTCATGGGTCGGCTTGACGCCGCGCATGCGTTCCCAGTCGAACGGCTTCTTCCAGCCCTTCTTGGTCTTCTGGAAGGAGATCTTGTCGTAATAGGTGTCGAGGATTTCCTCGGCATCCATGCCAAGCGCCTTCAGCAGCGACGTCACCGGGATCTTGCGGCGGCGGTCGATGCGCGCATAGACGATGTCCTTGGCGTCGAACTCGATGTCGAGCCAGGAACCGCGATACGGAATGATGCGCGCGGCAAACAGCAGCTTGCCCGAGGAATGGGTCTTGCCCTTGTCGTGGTCGAAGAACACGCCCGGGGACCGGTGCATCTGGGAGACGATGACGCGCTCGGTACCGTTGACGATAAAGGTGCCGTTCGAGGTCATGAACGGCATGTCGCCCATATAGACGTCCTGCTCCTTGATGTCCTTGACCGAGCGGGCGCCTGTGTCCTCGTCGACTTCGAACACGATCAGCCGCAGGGTGACCTTGAGCGGCGCAGCGAACGTCATGTCGCGCTGCCGGCATTCCTCAACGTCATATTTGGGCTGTTCGAACTCGTAGGAAACGAAGTCCAAAGAGGCCGTGTTGGCGAAATCGGTGATCGGGAAAACCGACTTGAAGACCGACTGAAGGCCTTCATCACCGCGTCCGCCCTGCGGCTCGTCGACCATCAGGAACTGGTCGTAGGACGCCTTTTGAACCTCGATGAGGTTCGGCATCTCGGTAACTTCGCGAATGGATCCGAAGGATTTGCGTACCTTGCGGCGACCGTTATAGCTCGTGGTCATGCCCGCTCCCATATGTTGGCTCGCCGGCGCGCGTCATCAGACCCGCGCGCCATCCGAGGAATGTGACGGGCATCTGTCCGGAAAGCCGACAATCAGCCGTCGGCACTCGGGACATACGCCCACATGTATGTTTGCTTCCGCAACTCATATGGCCCCTGTGTCGGGACCGCGCCGCCCGGAGGCGGCAAACGGGGCGGCACGAATGCGCCGCCCCGCAAAGACTACTTCAGCTCGACAGTCGCGCCAGCGCCTTCAAGCTTCGCCTTGATGTCTTCGGCTTCGGCCTTGTTCACGCCTTCCTTGACGGGCTTGGGCGCGCCTTCAACCAGAGCCTTGGCTTCGCCGAGACCCAGCCCGGTGATGCCGCGGACTTCCTTGATGACGTTGATCTTCTTGTCGCCAAAGGCGGTCAGGATCACGTCAAATTCGTCCTTTTCTTCCGCAGCAGCGGCACCGGCGTCACCGCCGCCAGCAGCAGCAGCGACTGCAACCGGAGCAGCAGCCGAAACGCCCCACTTTTCTTCGAGCATCTTGGACAGCTCAGAAGCCTCGAGGACGGTCAGATTGGACAGGTCTTCAACGATCTTTTCGAGATCAGCCATTTTAGTTTCCTATACGTTTCAGTTCGAACCGTGGATGGTGTCGCGAACAGCGCTATGCCGCAGCGCCCTTTTCCGAATAAGCCGAAAGCACCCGGGCGACCTGGCCGCCAGGAGCATTGACGACCTGCGCAATCTTCGCCGCCGGCTGCGTAAGCATGCCTGCGATCTTGGCGCGCAGTTCATCAAGTGAGGGAACATCCGCCAGGGCCTTGACGCCATCGGCGTCCAGCGCGGTCGATCCCATGGCGCCGCCCAGAAGCACGAACTTGTCGTTCTTCTTGGCATAGCCCGCCGCGACCTTGGCCGCGGTAACGGGATCTTCCGAATAGGCCAGCAGAGTCGGACCAGTCAGAAGGTCCGAGAAATCCGCCACTTCGGTATCTTTAAGAGCGAGTTTGGCAAGGCGGTTCTTCGCGACTTTGACCGACCCACCCGCCTGCTTCATCTGCACACGCAGATCTTCAAGCTCGGCGACCGAGAGGCCTTGATAGTGGGCTACGACGATAGTGCCTGAAGCCTTGAATGCTTCATGCAACGTCGAGACCAGCTCGCGCTTCTCCGCTCTATCCACACCTTCTCTCCACATATCGGCCCGGATAATCCGGACCGGTTGCCAATTGCTGCCCATCCAACGCTTCCAAACGGAAACCGGTGACCGGGCAGCGGTTTGTGCCTGTCAACCGGTCCCGCCGGATCTTCCGGACGGCACTGGCCTGGTTCGAACCGGAACGAGACGCCTTGGCGCCGAATTCCTTCCGGTTGTCACCCCATCTGTGCAGGCTTTCATGTTTGAGCGCCTCCGGCCTTACGGCCCTTTGGCACGCCTGCAGTCTCGGACAGGTCTTCCAACACGCGGGCCGAAACCCTTGTGTCGTATCCGGGCGGCCGGGACCGCCCGAATTCTTTGTCAGCAGCCCGAAGGCCGCGCTCGACCGTTAGATAACGGACGAGGGATCGACATGGACGCCGGGGCCCATGGACGACGAAATCGCAACGCGCTTGACGTACGTGCCCTTGGCGCCGGAGGGCTTGGCCTTGGTCACGGCGTCGGCAAACGCCTTGATGTTCTCTTCGAGCTTGGCAGCATCAAACGACGCCTTGCCAACACCCGCATGCAGGATACCCGCCTTCTCGACGCGGAACTCGACTGCACCGCCCTTGGCCGACTTGACCGCTTCGGTCACATCGGGGGTCACGGTGCCGACCTTCGGGTTCGGCATCAGGTTGCGCGGGCCCAGGATCTTACCCAGACGGCCAACGAGCGGCATCATGTCCGGGGTGGCAATGCAGCGATCGAAATCGATCTTGCCGGCCTGGACCTGTTCGACCAGATCGTCGGCACCGACAACGTCAGCACCGGCGGCCTTGGCTTCCTCGGCCTTGGCGTCGCGGGCGAACACGGCGACGCGGACCGTACGGCCAGTGCCGTTCGGCAGCGAGCACACGCCGCGGACCATCTGGTCGGCGTGACGCGGGTCGACACCGAGATTCATCGCGATCTCGATAGTCTCGTCGAACTTCGCATTGGCACGTTCCTTGACGAGGGCAATGGCCTCACCAAGCGGATAAAGTGCCTTGCGGTCGATACCCTCACGGGCGGAAGTGGTGCGTTTTCCAAGCTTGCCCATGATCAATACCCCTCAACTTCCATGCCCATCGAACGGGCGGAGCCGGCGATCTGGGCCATGGCGGCCTCGACGTCGTGCGCGTTCAGATCCTGGATCTTCTTCTCGGCGATCTCGCGAAGCTGGGCTTCGGTGATCCGGCCGGCGCCTTCATGGCCCGGCTTCTTGGAGCCCGAAGAGATCTTGGCAGCCTGCTTGAGGAAGTAGCTCACCGGCGGCGACTTCATCACGAAGGTGAAGCTCTTGTCGGCGAAGATGGTGATCACCACCGGCACCGGCGCGCCCTTGTCCATTTCCTGCGTAGCCGCGTTGAACGCCTTGCAGAATTCCATGATGTTCAGCCCGCGCTGACCCAGCGCAGGACCGATCGGGGGCGACGGGCTCGCACTGCCCGCCGGCACCTGAAGCTTGAGATAGCCGTCAATCTTCTTTGCCATCGTCGTTCCTTGGTTTGAGCCGCCTCATGCGGCCCGTTTCCGACAGCGCGGTGCGAGGTTCAACCGGCGTTTGGCTCCGCCGCCCTCTCCCGCGCATTGTTGTGCATGACCAATTGGCCGTCCGCTCGCCCGGACGTTCTCATGCCGGCAACGGATCAGAGCTTTTCGACCTGTCCGTATTCCAGTTCCACCGGGGTGGCGCGGCCGAAGATCGACACTTCCACCTTGAGGCGGGCACGCTCTTCGTCGACTTCCTCGACAAGGCCATTGAAGCTTGCGAACGGACCGTCCGACACCCGCACCTGTTCGCCAACTTCAAAGCTGACAGAGGGCTTGGGCCGATCGACGCCTTCCTGCACCTGCTGCAGGATCGCCTGGGCTTCGGCATCGGGGATCGGGATCGGCTTGGTGTCCGAACCCAGGAACCCGGTGACCTTCGGAGTTTCCTTGATCAGATGGTAGGTTTCGTCGGTCAGCTCCATCTTCACGAGCACATAGCCCGGCAGGAACTTGCGCTCGGCATCGACCTTGCGGCCCCGGCGCACCTCGACGACCTTCTCGGTCGGTACCATCACTTCATCGAACAGATGCTCAAGCCCCGAGGCGACCACCTTCTCCTTGATGGATTCGGCGACCTTGTGCTCGAAGTTCGAATAGGCCTGAACGATGTACCAGCGTTTCGCCATAATGCTTTCCGTCTTTCCCGCGCGCCGCCGCTAAGTCAGCGCAGGCCGAGCAGCAGCCCGACAACCCAGGAGAACACCTGATCCGCGGCCAAGAAGAACAGGCTCGCAAGGATGATCATGATCAGCACCATGATCGTTGAGATCAGTGTCTCATTGCGACTTGGCCAAACGACCTTCGACGCCTCCGAACGAACTTGCTGGAGGAATGTGAACGGGTTTGTCCGTGCCATAAGTCTCTCTTGTCGGATAGCGAAATCCACAACCAATAGCCGCGCGAGTCACCCCGGCGGCTTGAATGGGGCTTATTAGACCCGCAATCAAGTCTTGGCAACACCCTGGCGCGGTTTTCTTTGTCACGCTTTCGTGCCGCAAGATCGGCTCGCCCTTCCGGCTCCCCAATTGACCTCAGTCAAGCGTACTCAGGCAGCACACATCTATGCTGGAACCTTCGGTACCTTGTCGACTCCGCCCGCAGGGCCGCGCCGCCCACTTCAACACCCTTGATCCGTCGCAGTCTCAGAGAAGCAAATGACCACTCACACACAAGATGCGCGACGGACACATCTGGAAAACGATGGCGGGCCGACAATCAGGAACCTGCTGCTCCGCCAATCCGGAGACACGGCAAGCAGGCGGTTCCTCGATAACTACAGGGACCTGCTCGCCCTTCCCGCCGTCTCGCATTGGCGCAGCAAAATCCCGAACGAGGTCTCGACCACATCCATCATGGGCAGCAGCGATGCCTGTTTCGAAAACTCATATGGCAAGCTCGTGCATTTCGGGTTGTCGGCGTCGGACATCATCACGCGGAGCCAATTGCGAAGCTATGTTTCGTTCTTGAGCTCAGACCGAACGAATAATGTCTACGAATTTCTCGCCCGCTATGTGGTTGCCGGATATTTGTACGCATCTGGCTGTCAGGATGAGGAAGCGCAGAAGTTTGTCGAAGGCAGAATTGACCGTCTGCACGATTTTTCAACGCAGTCACCGCTGAAGTTCGATATTTATGGAGAAGGCGGCACGTCAGGCATTCCAAAGGCTCATAAAAACAAGAAGGTTGTGAACCCTGATCTATATGAGGGCGGTGAGCTGATCCTTCCTCTTATCCATGACATTTTCATATTCTCCCGCATCTACAACACGGTCTCTGCGGCGTATCGGACGAAGATCGACGCGATCATCGACTATGTGGCACACGAGGAATATCAATCCCTCGACTACGGATACGGGCTGGTCAGATCCGAGAAGAACAGGTTTCATTTCATGGGGTGGAGCGCGCACCTGCCCCTGTTCAACGCGCAGCTCTCCGTCGACTATTTCCGGAAGGGCCTCATATTCCGATTGGCGCTGTTCTCGGAGTTCAAAAACAGACGCATCCAAAGCTGGCGTCGTTCGATGCTGCAAATGATCGACGAATTCAGGATTGACGAAATTCGCTATTGTTTCCCCGGTGACCTGCTGCCGGAGACACCCAACTCGTATTTTCTCAACGGCCGACACACCGCACTGAACGAAAACAGGCGGCAAAAGAGCGGTCGAATCCTCGAGTCTACCTACTATGCCTATCTCGCCAATCGAGTTGATGGCACTCCCCAGGATTCATATGGCACTCCCTAGGATTCATGCAGAGTATCCGAGGTTGCCGGATCGCGTCCTCGCGGGACTGCCCCGAACACCAGACCAACATGCAATCGGCCGATAGGATTGGCGATCAGCGCGCCACGCTGTCTTTAAGGGATGCCAGATAGGCGGACACGGCAGCCACGGCACCATCAATATCGAATTCCCTGAGCCGTGCCGGCGTCCATTCTTCCGCCGGATCGAGGTCAGCGATGAGGCGGGACCGCTCCCGGCCCTGCGCGTCATCGAGTTTCAGATCCCCGGCCAGCTCAAGGAGCATGAGCTGTTCCCTCACCCGCCGCAGCACACCGAGCGCATCATACATCGCCTGCGCCTCTCCCGGATGCTCGCGCCAGTGCCGGCCCTCGAACATCTCCTGCACCACGATCTGTCCGGCGCCATAGCAACTATATTTGACGCAACCGGCAAAACCGCTCTGCTCGAGCCTGTCATGGATGGTGCAGGCCCCGTCTTCGCCAAGATGGACGCAAGGATCACCCGCAAACTTGTTGTAGTCGAATTCCTCCGACGCATCGAAGGCGAAACCCACGCAGCATAGGGCCGTGCAACGCGCGCAATCGGGCTGGAAATCTTCAAGGGCCATGCCCGCTTCCTAACGTGATCGACCGGGGGATGAAACCGTCAGATGATCATCAGGACGAGACCGGCGCACACTGCCACGACGGCGCCGATGAACAGGGCCGTATAGACCCGCTGAAATTTCTCGATGAGCACAGGCGCCTCTGAGCCTTTCAGCAGCCATTTGGTGCTGGCGGCCATGGTCCCGAAGGTGATTGGATAGGCGATCAGCGCCGCAAGTCCGATGGCCCAGCCCAGAAACGCCCCGCCATTCGACCGGTCCGGCGCAACCAGCACCCAGGGCACCAGAATGACGATAGCGGCGATAGCGCCGGCCAGAGGAAGAATCTGCGCGTTGCGCTCGGCGGCGTTAGGCATGGTCGAGGCTCTTTGCGGGATCGGGGAGATGGTGCCCACGTTCAACGCGGGTCTTTCGGACCTTGGCAGGGGCGGAGGGACTCGAACCCCCGACCCTCGGTTTTGGAGACCGATGCTCTACCAACTGAGCTACACCCCTAAGGCCGGGGTGAGGTCTAATGGCAAAGCGGTGGGGACGCAAGATCGAATTGAGGTCCGATATCGAATTGGCCGATTTGTAACATCACCGCCCAAAAACCGCAGGAAACTTCCTCAAATACGGATGCCAGAACCGTTCCGCCGGGCCATAAGAAGCGTGGCCTGAGGGCGGGCCGCATGCCGGAGGGGGAACATGATCAGATTCAGTCGCGCCGCATTGGCGGTGCTTGTTATTGCCATATTGACAGGCATTTCGGCCGCCACGCCGGCTCAGGCCGAATCCCTGCAGCAGCAACTTCGGGCCATTGAGAGGCAGCACTGGGACACAACGTCGATGAGCTACAGCCCGCACGGCACACAGGTCGAGTATCTGTCACGCCGCGGACGGGCCTATCTCTGGTACCCGGGAAATACCGGCATGGTGAAAGGCCGTTTCAAGATCGATGTCATGCATCTGCCTGTCGACAAAACTCCCAACAGCCCGCTCTACAGCCTTGTGGTTATTTGCTTCAAATATGGCGCCAATACCTACAATCCGATCACCAAAACGAGGGGCGGCGATTGGGAATGCATGCCCTACTCGTTCTATAGGGACGCCGACCGCGATATTGTCTCCGGCGACCCTTTCCGCCTTTCCAAGCGCCGAAATGTGCCCTTTGTCCTTTCGCGCGACAAGACGAGCTTCTCTCGCCTTTTAGAGCAGTGCACGGACTGCAGATAACGCCGTTCATCCGCCGCTTCACGTAAGTGACTTCATCTGGTGTGGCTGCCACAGAACCGGTGCGTCCCACGCCCATCATTCAATCCAGGACGACAACTATGAAACCGATCGCACGCGCGGCACTGACGGCCATTCTCTTCGCACTGGCCCTCGCGGCCAGCGCAGGCACCGCCAGTGCCCAGAACCAGTTTTTCAAGAAGCCGGTCACGGAAGAACGCTTCGACTTCCTGTTCATGAGTGTGAGCAGCCAGAAGCAGTTCATGCGCGGCATCACCATCATGTATTACGACCGCGGCCACGGCACCCAGATCGAATATGTGGACGGTCGAGGGCATACCTGGCTCTGGTACCCCGGCAACCCGGTCGTCCTGCCCGGCGACTACAAGGTGCTGCCGAGCGGCCTGCGCTACGAGCAGAAGGTCAAGGCCGGAAGCCAGACGACAGTCAAACAGGGCGTGACAACCCATATCTGCTACCGGTACGGGTCGAACACCTTCAACCCCGTGACCATAACTCGGGGCGGCGATTTCGATTGCGCGCCTGCGCCCCTTCTGATGGCCGATGTAATCGAGACCGCAAAGGGCGACATATTCGGCCTCGCCGGGCGCAAGGCCGTACCCTTCAAGCTCTCGCGCCGCAAATCGAGCTTCGAGCGCTTGCTTCAAAAGTGCGACGATTGCCGCTGACACAGCCGGATAGAGCAAAAGGGGCGCCAGACGGCGCCCTCTTTCATTTTACGCTGCCTGCTCGGGCCAGTCCCCGACATAGCGCGACTGCGGACGGATCAGCCGGCCCGAGGCCTTTTGTTCATGCGCGTGGGCAATCCAGCCCGCGACCCGGCCAGCTGCAAAGACGGGGGTGAACCCGTCCCGCGGCACGCCGACGGCATCGAGCAGCAGAGCGGTATAGAACTCGACATTGACGTCGAGACGGCGGCCCGGCTTGCGTTCGGCCAACACGGCAAGCGCCTCGCGCTCTACGGCCTCAGCCTCCTCAAGACGATTGTCTTCGCCGGCCAGCTTACCCAATGCTTTTTTGAGGACGTCAGCGCGCGGATCGCGCGTCTTGTAGATACGGTGCCCGAAGCCCATCAGACGCTCCCCGCGATCCATCGCATCGATAAGCCAGCCGCGTGCATCGCCTGAGGCGGCAATGGCGTCCAGCATGTCGAGCACCGGACCGGGTGCGCCGCCATGCAGCGGCCCCTTGAGCGCACAGAGCGCAGCGATCACCGCCGAGATGTCATCAGCTTCGGTCGAGGCAACCACCCGCGCCGCAAAGGTCGATGCGTTGAGCCCGTGATCCATGACCGTCACGAGATAGGTTTCGAGCGCTTTCGCCTCGGCTTCGCTGGGCGTGCGCCCGGTCATCAGCCGCAACAGGTCCGCTGCGTGCCCGGCGTCCTCAGCCGGCATCTCGAGGGCACCGCCGCGTGACAGGGCGACCGCATAGGCCATGGCCACCCCGCTGGCCGCAACGAGCGCAGCAGGTCCGGCGCCCTGGTCTTTTTCGCTCAGGGTCGAAAGAAACGCCCGCATCGTCTCAATGACCGATCCGTCTTTCACGACACCGGCAAAAGCCCGGAAACGAGCACCGGCCCGCACACGTCCTTCCCCGAGCGCACGCGCCAGGCCGGTGCCCAGGGCATCGTTGCTGCCCTCTTCGGCATCGACCACGCCCGCCCAAAGAGCTGTCAGGGCATCCTCGAAGCTTGTGTGGCCCGCCAGGGTATCGAGATCACGCCCCCGGATGATCAACCGCCCGGCCTGCCCATCGACATGGCTCAAAACGGTCTCTGCCGCGATCACGTCATCCAGTCCAATGGTCATGATTTGCTCCTTTCGTTTCGGGGCAAAACATGATCAACTCATTCATATTGATCAATCTTGATTCAATGGATCAATGTAAATGAATACAACCCTCATCGATGCCAGGGCCGCCGCCAGCCGGCTCGGCGTCAGCCGCGCCACGCTTTATGCCTATGTCAGCCGAGGCAGGCTCAGCGCCCGACCCCACCCGACCGATCCACGCGCCAGGCTCTACCTGGCCGAAGAAGTGGAGGCCCTGTCTCGAGGCAGGCACTTGCGCCATCGCCCGCAGGAAGTGGCCGGCGCTACCCTCAACTGGGGCATGCCGGCGATCGAAACCACGATCTCTGCCATCGAGGACGGCAGTTTCTTCTACCGGGGAGCCGACGCGGTGGCGCTTGCGGAAACCGAGGATCTTGAGGGAATTGCCGCGCTGCTATGGCAGGCAGACACCCTGCATGACGCAGAATTTGACCCGCAAGCCGTGCCTGGCTGGATCGAGACAGCCGCCCGCCTGAAATCGGCGAGTGGCCTCGAGCGGGCCATGGCGCTGATGCCACTGGCGGCGGCCCGCGAGCCGATTGGCCAGACCCGCACCAGTCTGGGCGTTCAGGCCGGCTGGCTTGTCTCGGCCCTCACCCATGCCGTGGCACCAGACCGAAAGGTCGGTCTGTCCATTCATGAGCGTCTTGCGAAATCCTGGAAATCGCAGGAAGGCGCGGACCTGCTGCGCCGCGCCCTGGTGTTGATCGCCGACCATGAAATGAACGCCTCAACCTTCGCAGCAAGGGTCACGGCCTCGACGGGCGCGAGGCTATCGGCCTGTCTCATTGCCGGCATGACAGCCCTCTCAGGCCCTCTGCACGGTGGCGCGACCGCACGCGTTGCGGCGCTGATGCGTGAGGCAGAAACGTTGGGCGCAGCACAAGCGGTACATCAGCGGCTGTTGCGCGGCGATCCCCTGCCCGGTTTCGGTCACCGGCTCTATCCGCATGGCGATCCTCGGGCAACGGCCCTGCTGCCCCACATCCACGACAAGCTCCTCGCAGAGGTTAACGAAACCGCGGAACGCGATGCTGGCCTCTTGCCCACCGTCGACGTGGCTCTGGTCGGGGTTGAGCGCGCGCTTGATCTGCCCGCCGGTTCGGCCTTCGATATCTTCCTGCTTGGCCGATCGGTCGGTTGGCTGGCCCATGCCATCGAACAGCGCCTGACCGGATCCCTGATCCGGCCGCGCTCCCGCTATGTCGGGCCATAGGCAAAAAAGAAAGGGCCCCGAAGGGCCCTTCCGAACTCTGATCGCCCTGCCCTTCGCCGCGCTTTGCCGGCTCCGGGCTTTCGCTGCTTAAACCAGTCCACAGGACTGATTGGCGCTTTTGGGGCCGCGGCTCACTACTCGACGATTTTGGAGACGACGCCGGACCCGACGGTGCGGCCGCCTTCACGGATAGCGAAGCGCAGCTTCTCTTCCATGGCGATCGGCACGAT
>NZ_AUCR01000018.1 GCF_000429865.1 Cucumibacter marinus DSM 18995 | reverse complement strand
AAGGGAAAAGGCGCGCCGGCCCGGCCGCAAAGGCGATCGGCGATGATCCGGATGAGAGAGGGAGATGGGATCCCGAACGCTGCCTGGCCCGGCGGGCCGACAAGGTCCCAAAGAGACGGTCTGGAATTGCCCGTACCTGGTTGGTGCGGGCAAATGCGGCGGGCCGGCAGCAACAGGATCCGTGTCCACAAGCGCGCAGCGATCCAACACGTGGCAGCAACCCGCGGGCATCGCTGCCGCCATCCGATCTCCTTGTGCCCATTACGAAAATCTCCATCCATACGTACTCAGAGTACGATAGAGGCTTTCGTTCCGTAGTCCACCGAGTTCTCGGATTTATCTGCCGTATTCACAATACGGGGCATGGATCTCAGAAAACAGGTCGGTATCCGCCTCAAGGCCATCCGACAGGACAAGCAACTCTCCCAGGCCGCACTTGCCGAGCGCATTGACCGCACCGTCGATGCCGTCTCCGCCATCGAGCGCGGCAAGAGCCTGCCCGGCTATGAAACCCTCGAGCGCCTCGCCACCACCCTTAGCGTTCCGGTCACCGAGTTCTTCTCCTTCCAGCAAACCGCCACCTCCCCCAGGCGCGCCCAGCTGATCGCGGAGATCCACCTCGCCCTCGGCAAGCTCTCCGACAAGGACCTCGCCCGCGCCACAGACATCATTAAAACCCTGGCCGGATAGGTCACCGGGGTAAGGGCCACACTGGATCGGCGTGGTGCGCAGGGCCGGGCCAAGGATTGCCGGTGCAGTCCGTGGGGACCGGAACGAATGTTGGGCGGTCGATGGATCGCTGGTGCAGTCCATGGGGGCTGGAACGATCTTGGGCGGGTCGAAGGATCGCTGGTGTAGTCCGTGAGCGCCGGGTTGTGACACAGCAGGCAGCGCTAGCCAGCTGGCGGAGGCGATCACTGGGCGGCGAATAGAAACTGAAGATTGACCTGCGCCCCTGGAGAGACTGGTCGCCGGGGAAACCTTTGCCCTAGCAGGGTGATGAATGGCGAGTCGGCCAAAGCCGCCGGGGAAAGGGTTCGCTGGCGCAGTCTGTGGGCGCCCGCCGGCCGTCCCTTGCACGGGTGACAGCAACTGGCACTTGCAGGGCGCCCAGGGGAGGATGAGGTGCCGGGCAGATCCGTCGACTTGGCAAGGCGAAGCGTCGCGCGTTCACCGTGGGGGTTGGGGAGATGGGTCGCGGATGCAGCCGTGGGGACGAGGTGAATGCCGAGCAGTCAAGGGCGGCCGGCGGCCCTCTGACTGTGGTAGGTTATCGCAGAACACTCGGCGATGGATGAGGCGTCCAGGATAGGCGTCTTGGGGGAGCGCTAGTCTCCATCCCCCGTCTCCGGATAGCGAAGCACCAGTGCTGCCGCCACCAGATGTCCGGCATCCCGCAGCACCTCTTCGATATCCTCCATCTGGCGAACCGCAAGCTCCTGCTGGCCGCCCTTCTCCGATGCCCGTGCTGCCGCCGCGATCCGGTCAGCCTGCCTCAGCCGCAACCGCAGCTTCCTGATCAGTGCCTTCAGCGCCGCCTTCTCGGACCCCATCATCGCCTCCGTTGTTCACCGACCCGACCAAGCGCCGATTTGCCCGGAACAGTCCAGAACCAGCTTTGAGGGTTAGGCCGGGAACGACTAGGCGAGGTATCCATCAAGGTGGGCACTTACCGAGGCGCGCACGCGACTACCAGCGTTCGAGCGCGCCCGTGCCTGCGATGATCCGGTCGCGGAACTTCTCGATACGGCTCACCCGCGCCTCCGGTTTCTAAGCAGAACCGAGATTTTTCACATAGCTTTTCTGTCTATCGCGTGTGGATGTGCCTTTAATTCAGGTCCACTGTGGGGTCGTTCGTGCAGTTGGAGAACTATATTTTTTTTAGACCAGGGTGCGAAAATTAACTTGGGTGAGGGCCAACACCAAGTCTGCCGCACCTCCCCAAGCATCGACAAATTTGTTCAAGATGACAGGATGATAATTGATCATGGCCAACCAACCACCCGACATGGAAGACATAGTAAAGATGTACAGAGGGCTTGCCATTTTGCAGACGCTCCATCGCGAAGTATCACAGAGCTCCAATGAAGAAGTTATGCGGGCTTGGCTCGATGAGTTGAAGATGGGCGGAACTCGCGAGCAGATTAGGATGGAGCTCGAACGCCTAGCATCGCTCGGCCTCATTCAAACAGAATTGCGTGGCCACAAAGGCAATACGATGGTGTTTTGGCTTAGGGAGGCAGGGTTGGATTACTTGGAGTCCCGCTCCGCGATCGAGGGTCTACCCAAAATCGGCCCTGATACCAGCATCTTCTAGTCTCCGCTGCATTCAGCGGCAAAAAGCCAACTACACGCCTGCCAATGACGTCATGCCATCCGTACAAACGCAAATCCTACGCTAGTGCGGCAACATATTTGATGGACCTCAACACTGATCAACGAAGGCACGGTGACTCATTATCTGTTCAATGACACAATTTAGCACCAATCAGCCCCTGCCATTCAGATGCAACCTCGGATCGTCGACCTATCGCGAGAACTAGGCATTCCGTTAACGGAGATCGGCAATAAAGGCGAAATCTCTCATAAACAATAATAGTATTCTCACCTAACATTTCTACAAATACTTACAGGAAGAACCTTAGCCTGGTGTCTACAATTCGTACTCTATATCAAGGATAATATAGATAAGAGTAGACGATCGTATGCTGGGTTCTAAGACATCACACTTAGAACGTCGCAATGAAAGACCGCTGGGTGGAGAATTCTTTGAATACTATGCCATATTTGAACGTGGCCAGCCCTGAACGATAGGCTGGCTGAACCTATCACACGATCGCCCGTTTGCAGGTGGCGCGCTTCTAAGTATGATGCTCAAAGGACTGAATAGAGCGCGGGGAGATTGGCATCTAGACCATTGGCGCGTGACTATCCGGGGGGAAAAGTGAGCAACGCGCCAAAAGCTGCAACAATCTCACTTACAGAGACTCTTGCGCTCCTTGACGGGGATTTCGCCGCCTTTGCAAACGGGGTTGCAGACGCTCGCTATGCCTTCTGGCTGGGGTCCGGCATTTCCTTTTCTCGTTTTCCGGGCTTGAAGCAGATCGTGGTGAAAGCGCTCGAGTTTCTTCGAACGCGGGTAGGCCCAGTTCCCGACACCTGCCCCTTTTACACTGGCCTCGAACGGGCCTTTGGCATCGCCAATTTGAATGCTGGTGAGCGCGCATCCATCGATCTTTCTGCCCCTGTCGAGGACTGGCCGGTCGTGGACCTGCTACGAGATCGGCTCAGCGGTCAGTACGCTGCTTTCCTCAATATTGATGTCGACGGCGAACCGCTCGATCTTATGGTTTGGGAAGCGGTCGATGTAGCCGCGACCTATGCTGATCCGACCGTGTCGCCCGATGCTGAGCACTACGCGATAGCTGCTCTCGTAAGGGAAGGGCTGGTCACGGAGCTTCCTTCGGCAAATTGGGACGGCCTTATCGAAAAGGCGATTGGGGAGCTGGCAGGAGAACCCAACGGGCTGAAGGTGTGCGTTAGGTCCGAAGATCTGCAGGCGCCCGACCAGAAAGCAACTCTCATCAAGTTCCACGGATGCGCCATAAGAGCGAGCAAAGATGAAGCCACCTACCGCCCTTATCTCGTGGGCGCCCAACGGCAGATCGACGGCTGGGAGACCAATCCGAGGACTCAGGGATTGGCTCAATACCTCATAAGCGTGGCGATTACCAAGCCCACGCTTATGCTCGGTTTCTCTGCTCAAGACGCCAACATCCGCAAAGTATTTGGCCTCGCGGCGGCCACGCAGAACTGGGCTTGGCCGGGCGAACTGCCGGCATATGTGATGGCCGAAGATTCTATCGGCGAAGCGCAGACCGCGCTTCTTGGAAACGTTTATCGTGATCAGTTTGAAGGGGCCGATAGAGCGGCGATCAAAAGCAGTGCTCATCTCCGGGCGTTCGCAAAACCCCTTTTACCAGCACTGCTTTTGTGGGCCTTCTCAGCGAAACTTCGGCGCCTGGCTCGACTTGGCTCATTCGATCTTTCCGATGAGATGGCGACCTGGGTCGACGACGGTATCAAGTCGTTCCGCAATCGAATAGCCGCAACCGACGATGGAGACCATCTTGGGTTTGTGCTGTCGCTCGTTTCCGGTCTGTCTCGCAGTAAGCGCATATTCCTTTCTGGGAAAAGCGAGATCGATGCCACTCGGTATGAGCCTCTGACGCCTATCCCCCTGAATCAGATGAACCAGGACCTTGAGTCGGAGACGAACGGGTTGCCGGAAGGGGCCTTGATTATTGCTGCCCTAGCCCAAGGTGCTGAGGCGGGAGACTGGTCCCTAAAATCACCTCAGGCGCCCGACACCACGAATGGAAGTGTCGAGGTCACCAAGGGTACTCGAACCGACCGGGTATTCGTGCTTGGGAGGCCTGAGTCCGAACTTGCGCTATTCGACAGCGAGGCGGTTCTTGAAGAGGACGAAGACGTAATTCTTATCCACGCGCGACCGATCCATGAGAGACTACCCCGTTCACCGAGCCGTGCGCCCGGGCGCACGGCAAGGTCTCCTGGCCCCCGACGCCTTAGCATGGCAAGCCTGATTGCAATGGGCGGCACTCCAGGCGAACTGATGGATCGATTTAAGCTGGAGGCGAGCCTATGAGCATAAGTGCTCCAGTCGAGCGGGTGGTGGACTTCTTGGAGGATGCAGACTTCCGGCTCCTGCCGACCCCTTTGGTCATCAGTCAGACAACCTTCGAATTTCCTGCGGTCATGATGGGACCTGGGGATGCAAGCGAAATCGTGCTCGTTTGCGACACAGTAGATGCGAAGGACGCTGAAATCGTTCGCCGAATACATGGTGTCGCACGAGCGCTGGATATTGCGCGGTCGCGCAATCCGTTGACCGCGGTTCTGGTAGGTCCGCGGTTGCATCCCGATCACCTCAGCAAGGTAATGCAGGTTTGTCGCGCTCTTTCTGTGGGCACGGTTCCCGTTGTCCCAGACGAGACAAGAGCTCATCTTTCGAATTGGCTCGCGGTCCTCACGCCGCTCGACCAAATCGACACCGACGGTGTTGTCGCCGATCCTATGTCAGCTCTTGAGACGCTCATCGACGATTTGAGCCCGGAGGTGAAAGCGCTGTGCGACCACATGCCCAACGGTGCGGAATCCGTAGAGGCGGCAGTCAACGAGTTGCTGTCAGAACATCTGACAGCCGCCTGGGAGGATGAGGCATGAACGCTCGCCTCACTCAGGTACAGATCTCAGATTTTCGCAGCATCCGAGGCAAGATTACCGTCCCCCTCGATGCGCCTGTGGTGTTGGTTCACGGCCCTAACGGAAGCGGCAAGACCAGCCTTCTCTCTGCCATTGAGCTTGGCCTTACAGGGGCGGTCTCGTCTCTGCAGAGGTCTGACACGGCCTATGCTGAAAACCTCGTCCATCTGGACGCCCAATCGGGGAAAGCATCGGTCATCGTTAGTGCTGAACACGATGAGATTCCGGCGAAGCCAAGTGAACTTGTCGTCGAGAATGGAAACATCCGCGGGGTGCCGCTCCTATCCGAGCTGCAGAGCCGATTCTTTACTGAACGATCCCTACTTGCCCAGGCAACGTTGGGTCGGTTGTTGGAAATCTACGAAGAAAGCGATGCCCGTAAATCGACAAGCCCTCTAACACGATTTGTGAACGACCTCTTGGGGCTCGATCAACTCGATGCTCTGGTGGACGGCCTGCACGCATCCGGGGACAAGCGGCGCCTGGTGAAGAGCTTGCCGCTTTATGGCGAGGTCAGCGATGAACTTGCCGATCACGACGAGAAGGTGAACCGACTCGAAGAGGCCGTGACGACTGCGAAAGGGCGTCTGACAGAAAGCCAGGGAGCGCTTGAGCAGGCGCTTGAGCCGCTCGGACTTAAGTCGGTGGATCAGGTCGGTGAAGATCGTTCGGGCCTCGGTGATGCAGAGGCGGAGCGCCGTCGCTCAGTCGAGATAAACGCGCTTAGGCGTGAAATAGAGGCAGCTCTGTCGTTGTGGCGGAGGCTTGAACAACAACCGGGGGCGGAGGCCCGGTCAACAGCCGAATCTGAACTCCGCGCTCATCAAGCCGAACTGGATGCGTGGGCAACGAGCAAGCGCGCTGCGCTGGAGGCAGCACTTGCGGCGGCCGCATCGCTCTATGCCGACCTGTCTCCAGCCCGGTCCGTAGGCTGGAACGCTTCGCATGCAGAAGCGGTCCGCGAGCTGTCCGAATTGCTGTCCAAAACGGAAGCACGCCTCGTACGTGATGAGAATGCCCGTAAGGAGCTTGCCGAGCTCCGCGAAACCTTGACGAAGGCGAGAGCCCGCGAGGCGCGGCTGGATGAAAGCCTTGGCGCTCTGGCTGCAAACAGCGGAGACCTCGCTCAGGCGCTATCTGAGCTAGCACCAATGGTGGATAGCGAGATCTGCCCTGTGTGCCAGAGGGATTTTTCCGAAACCGGACCCACACCGCTGCGTGCGCATCTGGCTACACATATTGCGTCACTATCACAGTCCGCCAGTAGGCTGCGCTCAGTCGCCGACGAACGCCAGACAGTGCGAAATGAGATCGCCAGGCACGAACAATCGCTCACGCGCTTGCAAGACACCGTGCTGGAGGATGAAGAAGTGTCGTCGCTGCGGAACCGGCGGGCATCGCTCAGCGACGCCGCTCGCCAACTCAAAGACACGGAGGGTGCAGCGAGTGAAGGTGACGCTCTCGCCGCCGCGGTTGCCGCAGCGTCCGAACGTCTTGCCAAGCTGCGAAGCGATGAGGAATCCTTGGTCGGCGTGCGGCGATCTGTTGCCGGATTTTCCGAGCAGCTTCGCCTAAACCCGCCCGCGGAAAGCGATGACCTCGGCGTTCTCTTGGAACAGTACCTAGCAGCAATCGACCGGTTATTAGAGACGGCCACCCGGCGGGAACAGGACCGTAAGAAAGCCGTGGATGCCTTGGAACGGCATTCCATTTCTCTCACACGTTTGGAAGATCTGGAAAGTAACCTCAAGTCGGCGCGAGTTGACCAGAAACGCGTGAAGGACGCGATAAAGTCGGCGGATGATGTACGTGCTGAAATCCGTAAGCTATCGGACCGCGCGTTAGAAGCACGAACTACTGTAGTGCGGGACGTCTTTAATGAATCTCTCAACAAAGTATGGAGCAATCTTTTTGTTCGACTCGCGCCCGAAGAGCCGTTTTTGCCGGCTTTCGAATTACCGGAACGAGGAAAGGGACCGGTAGAGGCCAAGCTTATTACCCGGTACCGTGGTGATGACCGTGGGGGAAACCCCAAGGCAATGTTGAGCGCGGGGAACCTCAACACCGCAGCGTTGACGCTCTTTCTTTCACTCCACCTGTCCGTAAAGCCGCTCCTACCCTGGCTGGTTATTGACGATCCAGTCCAAAGCATGGATGAGATTCACATTGCGCAGTTCGCAGCGCTTCTCCGAACGCTTTCCAAACAACGGGGGCGACAGGTCATCATCGCTGTTCATGAACGCCCGCTCTTTGAATATCTTTCCTTAGAGCTAAGCCCCGCGTCGCCGGGTGACAAACTGATTACGATTGAACTTTCGAAAGACAGCGAAGGCTACACCGCTTGCAATCCCGAGCCTGTCATGTGGGATTCCAATACGGTTTTTCGTGCAGACGCTCTTGGGTGACCAATCCTAAATGTGCAGTGCTTCGGCGACATGGCCGATCCGACCCAGGGACACAATTTCGCGCTCAACGCGATTCGATCGATCGGACGCCCGGCCCGCCAAAATCTCCGAGCCACAGTAGATCTTCCAGTTTTTCAGGCATCGAAAGTCTACATCACAGGTGAGCATTTCCTTTTTTAACACTTAAGCACGCCCCTTCCCCTCGACTTCCCTGTCGAAGCAAGCATTGGTGGGTGAGCGCCCGGCTCTGGTTCCGGGCCTTGGTCAGTAGCAGGCCGGCAATGGTGCCGGATGCTGATGATCAAGGAGCGACGGATGTCGAACAAGGGAACACCGAGCAAGAAGAGCACCCTCAAGGCGGGCAGCGCTGACAGCGGGAGCAAAGGGAAGGCCAGCAAGGCGTCGGACGCCAGCAAGCCAAGCGGCAAGACCGATGGCGTCAAGGCCGTTCAGGTGAACTCGCCACAAACCAAGGCGCCGACGGCTGCGGACAGAGCGCCATCGGAGACCAAAGGAGCACCCCGGCAGAGGAAGGCCGTCATGCTGGTTGACGCCCTGTCTGCACCGGAAGGAGCGACCATCGAGAAGCTGTGTGGCGTGACGGGCTGGCAGAGCCACTCGGTCCGGGCGGCACTGACCGGGTTGAAGAAGAAGGGTTACGAGGTCTACCGGACCAGGGCCGACGGTGTGTCTGTCTACTCGATCGTCCGCACTCCCGAGGCGGTTAAATGAAGCTGGACCTCGCCGATATCGAGGCGATGGACCGGCCGGCTCTGGTTAAGGTCTGGGAGGGGATGTTCAACACATCCCCTCCCCATCGCATCAGCCACCGTATGCTGAAGTTAATGATCGGCTTCGAGGTGCAGGCACAGCGCCATGGTGGGCTTAGCAAAACCCTGAAGCGTCAACTCGCAGCGGTGCGGGCCGGCAAGCCGGTTAAGTCTTCGGCTGCCGGTCAGCTTGAACCAGGCGCCCGGCTCATCAGGGAGTGGAACGGTGTCAGCCATGTCGTTGACATCACCGAGGACGGGGTGATGTGGCAGGGCAAGCGATATAGATCCCTGTCTTCTGTCGCCCGGGCCATCACCGGTGCCCACTGGTCCGGGCCCCGCTTTTTCGGGCTGCGCTCGTGAGCACCAGGCAGAAGATCCGATGTGCGATCTATACCCGCAAGAGCTCCGAGGAAGGGCTCGACCAGGATTTCAACTCACTCGATGCTCAGTACGAGGCGTCAGCCGCCTATGTGGCGAGCCAGAAGCACGAAGGCTGGAAACTCGTCAGAGACCGCTATGATGATGGCGGCATCTCCGGGGGAACACTGGAGCGTCCCGGTCTCGAACGTCTGATGGCCGATATCGATGCCGGGCTCATCGACATGGTGGTCGTTTACAAGATCGACAGGCTCACCCGGTCGCTGGCCGACTTCGCCAAGCTGGTCGAACGCTTCGAGACCGCAGGGTGCTCCTTCGTCTCGGTCACCCAGGCCTTCAACACATCAAGCTCCATGGGTCGGCTGACGCTCAATGTGCTCCTCTCCTTCGCCCAGTTCGAGCGTGAGGTGACCGCGGAGCGGATCCGGGACAAGATCGCCGCCTCCAAGAAGAAGGGGATGTGGATGGGAGGAACCATTCCCCTTGGATATGATCGACACCCGGACCCGCAGATGCGGCAACTCGTGATCAACGAGAATGAAGCCACAACGGTCCGCCGCCTGTTCACGCTATATGACGCGTTGGGCTGCCTCAATCTGACAATGCAGCAAGCGAACAGCGAAGGCTTGAGGTCGAAGCTTCACATTCACGCCACCGGTAAGATTCGCGGGGGCAAACCCTTCAGCCGCGGGCAGCTCTATTACCTCTTGCGCAACCCGACCTATATCGGTCGCATTCCGCACAAGGCAGAAAGCCATGTAGGCCTTCATGCGCCGATCATCGATCAGGATCTCTGGGACAGGGTTCAGCTCAAGCTTGAGACCGGCGCCACCAGGCCACGGCGCAACCCCTCTGCGAATGCCAAATCGCCGAGCGAGACTTCTCCGCTTGCCGGAAAGCTATTCGATGAATCAGGGGACAGGCTCACGCCCAGCCATGCAACACGGAAGGGAAAGCGGCATCGCTACTATGTCTCGAACCGATTGATCCAGTCCCGCAGGACGCCAGATGATCAAACCGGCTGGCGCCTGCCCGCCGCTCAGCTCGAGCACCAGATCGCCGACCATGTCCTGGCCCATGTCGAACAGCGGATCCTGTCGCATCGGCTACTGATCAAACCCGACACCGCAACCAGTGCAATCCTGAACAGATCGATAAAAGCGCTGTCCGACCTTTCTTCCGACCAGAAGATCGTTCTCGCATCCCGGCTGATCTCCCGATGCGAATTTGCTCCCGGCACCATGGTCATCGCTCTCAATCAAGATGAGGTGGGTCATCAACTCAAAATCGATCCCCACCTGATCGTTCCGGAAACGCTCAGCATCACCACACCTTTCCAGCTCAAGCGGCGCGGTATCGAGGCAAAGATCGTCTCCGGCACAACACCCACCCTCCCGGACAAGAAGCTCATTGACCTCCTGGCCCGCGCCCATCACTGGCTCGATCAGATCAAGGCCGGCAAACCCATGCACGAGATCTCTGCCCAAGAAGGGCGCGGCCAGGACTATGTTCGATCCCGGATCGAACTCGCCTTTCTCTCCCCACCCCTCCAGCAGCAGATCCTTGAGGGCACCCAGCCCCCTCACCTGACGCTCGACCACTTCATCAAGGGCAAGGTGCCAATCTCCTGGCAGGAACAGCAGGACCTCTATGGTCACCCCGACCCGAGCACCCGCTAACCATCACCCACCAACACGCTCGCCTGCACCAGCAATGAAGCGCTAACATACCCTCGGACGCAGAGGTCATCCCGACCATCCCCTGAACAGGCAATCATCGATTCCCTGTTCCTTTCCCTGTTTGACCAGGGAAAATTCCCTGTTACTCCAAACAATATCAACCCGCAGCCGCGCCTAACTCATTGGCTTTGCGACGCTAATTACCCTCGGCATCCGATCTGGCGAGCGTAAAAGCCAAAAAATCCCTGTTAAATTCCCTGTTAGCAGGGAAATCCCCTCACCGTGCATTCGGAAACGGCCCACAGAGACGAACCCGCAAATCCAGCCCTGATCGTGCCGCGACACACGTCTCAGCAAACACACAGGCTGGCAAAGCCCCCGGAAACGGGGCGCAAATCCGGATATCCGTGCAAACAGGGAATGAGCAGATGTGGATGGCGGAGAGGGAGGGATTCGAACCCTCGGAACGCTCGCGCGCTCAACGGTTTTCGAGACCGCCCCGTTCGACCACTCCGGCACCTCTCCGCAAGGTTTGGCACACGGAATAGCCCGCGCGCCGGGTCGAAATCGCGGTGCTTATGGCACAGCTCGATTGCCCCCGCAACTGCCTAATCCGGTTTGATGGGCACCTGCCCTCAACGGCATCGGCGGGCGGGACCCTTGCCGATCCGTCACTAACCTAACCAAGAGTTGTGTTGAACAGGCCCGCCCGCGCGTCGATGCTTTGCGGTGATCAAAGCGTCCCGACCCAAACCGAGAGAGAATGGACAGATCCGTGCTCCCCACCCGCTCCAAGCCCCCCACCCGCTCCAAGCCCCCCATCCGCTCCAGGCCCCCGACACGCCGCAAGGCCGAAAGCGGCCCGGACAGCACCCGCCGCCGGACGCTCAAACTCCTCGGCATGACTGTCGGCGCCGGCCTGATGCTGCCGCGCGCGGCCTTTGCACAGGACACCTCATCGCTTATCGGAGAGGACGATATCTGCGTCCTCACTCCCGCAAGCACAGAAGGACCCTATTATTTCGATCCGGGTCTCGAACGCCGTGACATCACCGAGGGCAAGCCCGGTGCGCGGCTGGATCTGGCGCTTCAGATTGTCGATGACCAGTGCCGTCCGATCGTTGGAGCCCGCGCCGATATCTGGCATTGCGATGCTGGCGGGCTCTATTCGAACTATCCCGGCCAGGGCGATGATCGCCGCACCTCGACACAGGGCGAGACGTTTCTGCGCGGCACCCAGTTTTCCGATGAAACCGGCGTCGTGCATTTCGACACCATCTATCCCGGCTGGTATCCCGGCCGCACGCCGCACATCCACTGCATGATCTATCTCGAGCAGCAAAAGGCCCTGACCGGTCAGCTCTTTTTTCCCGATGACGTAAGCCTCGCGCTCTATCGGAACCGCGCACCTTACAATCAGCGCCCCAACCCCACTGTCCTCAATGCCAATGACGGCATTGCCCGGCGCGCCGGCAGCGCCGCTTTGGCGCAGATCGCCGAGATGGATATGGGCTTTGATGCCTCACTTGTGATCGGCGTCGCAGGATAAACCCCGGTTTTCCGGGCTTCACGGCTTGGTGAGCGCTGTCTCACTTCCACATCAATTGTCCTAGGGTGACGACGTGCCCATGGGGCACCGGCCACTCGAATCCGAACCGGAGGACGATGATGACCATCCACAATGCAAAGACCCTCACCCGCCGTCATGCGCTCGGCCTTGGCGCTGCCGGCCTTAGCGGGCTATGTCTGTCCCAACTCGGCGCCCGCGGCGCCTTCGCACAAGATGCGATGGGAGGAGACATGATGAGCGAGATGATCGAAACCGGCGAAGGCGGGGTAACCATTCTCCCGGTCAATCATGCGAGCCTGGCGCTCAAGGCCGGCGATACGGTGATCTATGCCGATCCGGTGGGTGATCCGGGGGCCTATGCCGATCTACCGCCACCGAACCTCATTCTCATCACCCATGAGCATGGCGATCATTACAATGCCGACACCCTTGCGGCACTTGCCGGGGATTCCGTTCCCCTGATCACCAACCCGGCCGTTTACGGCATGCTGCCCGACAGCCTGAAAGCCCGCGCCACCGCCATCGGTAACGGCGAAAGCGCCGAAGGGGCAGGCGTCAGCTTTGATGCCGTGCCCGCCTACAACATCACTGAAGACCGGCTCAACTATCACCCGCAGGGCCGCGACAATGGGTATGTCTTTACCCTTGGCGGCGCCCGCATCTACCTCGCAGGCGATACGGAAGCGACACCCGAATTCCGGGCCCAGACCGGGATTGACCTGGCCTTTGTGCCGATGAACCTGCCATTCACCATGGATGTCGGCCAGGCCGCTGACGGCGTGATCGAAATGGCACCCAAGGTGATCTATCCCTATCACTATCGCGGCTCCAATCTTGAAGCCTTCAAGCAGATGGTCGACGAGGCCGGCAAGGATATCGAGGTCCGGCTTTACGACTGGTACGCATAAGCAAGTGCCGAGCCCCGCCGGAACGGGGCTTTGCCACTTGTTTTCGGTCGGGCTTTGACTTGACTTAACCCGGCTTTGCCGTCATAACCCGCCGCGATCGGAGCGCGCCTTGCCGGGCGCGCCCGTCTTTATATTGAGAAACCGCAGTTCGAGGCCCGCGTTTCCCTTGAGGTGAAACGCCCCGAAGTCCGCAAACCGGTCGAACCGGCGCGGCGCCGCAGGACGCGAAACAAGGCCCGGACACATCGTCCGGCGGAAGGAAAGACAATGTTCGCGGTAATCAAGACCGGCGGCAAGCAGTACAAGGTTGCTGCTGACGACGTTCTCAGAATTGAAAAGCTCGATGCCGAACCCGGCGAGACGGTGACGTTCGACAACGTCCTGCTCGTCAATGACGGCTCGGCCACGACCCTTGGTACCCCGCTCGTTGAAGGCGCTGTTGTCGCCGCCGAGCTGGTGGAACAGACCCGTGGCAAGAAGATCATCGTCTTCAAGAAGAAGCGCCGCCAGAACTATCGCCGCAAGGCCGGCCACCGCCAGGATCTCTCGGTTGTGCGCATCACCGAAATCCTGACCGGCGGTGCCAAGCCGAAAAAGGCCGCAGCCAAGAAGCCGGCCAAAGCCGCTGACGAAAAGCCTGCTGAAGCAAAAGCTTCTGCAAAGGCCAGCGCCAAAAAGGACGAGCCCAAGGCTGAAGCCGCCGGCGAAGCCAAGGGCGGCGTCAAGGACGACGTCAAGCTGATCTCGGGTGTCGGCCCGGCGCTTGAAAAGAAGCTCGCCGCCGCAGGCGTGACTTCGCTCAAGCAGATCGCGGAATTCACCGCTGAAGACATCGAGCGCGTTGACGCCGAACTGAGCTTCAAGGGCCGCATCGAACGCGAGGACTGGGTTGCCCAGGCCAAGGATCTGCTCGACGGCAAGGCGCCGCGGGCTGCAGTTGACAAGAAAGCTGCCGCAGACAAGTCTGCGGACAAGAAGTAAGCGAGGAGCGACACAATGGCTCATAAAAAGGCAGGCGGTTCGTCCCGCAACGGTCGCGATACAGCCGGTCGCCGTCTCGGCGTCAAGAAGTTCGGTGGCGAAGTCGTCATTCCGGGCAACATCATCATTCGCCAGCGCGGAACCAAGTGGAATCCGGGCGAGAATGTCGGCCTCGGCAAAGACCACACCATTTACGCTCTCGTAGCGGGCGAAGTGGTATTTTCGACCCGCAAGGGCGGCAAGACCTTCGTATCGGTCATGCCAGCGCAAGCGGCGGAATAACGGCGGACGCCAGATGACCCGCCGGCCCCAAACCCCGGCGGATCACAAAAGGATCGTTCCTTCATAGGAACACGCTAAGGGGAGAGGGAAACCGGCTCCCCTTTTGCTATTGGGAACGACCCCGATGATGACGACAACCCTTCGCCAGATCCTCCCCGCGACCCTGATCGCCGACCGGGTGCTGTTGCGCTCGCTCACCGAGCGGGACGTGCCTTCCATGGTCAACTTGGCGAACAATAAAAAGATCGCCGAAATGCTGTCGCGCCTGCCGCACCCCTATACGGCAGCAGACGCCAAGGCATTCATTGCCGACATCGCGGACAGCCCCGGCGAACGCGCCTGGGCCATCGCCCGCCGCGACGATCAGCGGCTGATGGGTGTCGTAGGGGTGATGTTCAGCCCCGAACAACCGCCCGAGATCGGCTATTGGCTGGGCGAGGCCTATTGGCGCCAGGGCTTTGCGGCCGAAGCATTGTCGACCCTTGTCGCCTATCTCGATGCGACGGGCCGCTGCCCGACCATCATCGCCCGGACACGGCAGGACAACACCGCCTCCATCGGTCTGCTTGAAAAGATGGGCTTCGAGCTCGGCAAGACGGTCGAGGGCGAAGGCGGCCGTTTCGACGGTGTGCCTCTCAATCTTTATGAGCGCGCCAGCCTCTCGGAAGCCGTGGTCCATGGCTGAGATCCAAACCGTGCGCTTGCATTTGCGCGCCCCCAGGGCCGCCGACGCCGCACGGATCGCCGAGATGCTCGGAGAATTCGAGGTCGCGGGCAATCTTGCCCGTGTTCCTCATCCTTACGCCATCGAAGACGCTGAAGCCTGGCTCGAGGCAATGCCTCTCAATCCGCCGCCGCGCGAAACCGCTTTCATGATCGCAACCCATGACGGCGATCTGATCGGCAATGTGGGGTTTCACGAGCGCTGGGCGGGAATCGCCGATATTGGCTATTACATCGGCAAGCCATTCTGGGGAAACGGCTTTGCCACCGAGGCAGCCAAGGCGGCCCTGGGATGGTATTTTGACGCCTCCGGTGCAGATCGGGTGCGTTCGGGCGTGTTTCATTTCAATGAGGCCTCTCTTGCGGTGCAGCGCAAATTGGGCTTTGTCACCATCGGCACCTCCGATATCCATTGCCTCGCCCGCGGCGAGACCGTGATGCATATCGACACCGAACTGACCCGGGAGGCCTTCAGGGCCGCAATTCAATGAAATTTCTCGATCAGGCCAAGGTCTACATCAAATCCGGCGCCGGCGGCGCCGGCTGCATCTCGTTCCGCCGCGAGAAATATGTCGAGTTCGGCGGCCCCGACGGGGGCAATGGCGGGCGCGGCGGCGATGTCTGGATCGAGGCAGTCGATGGGCTCAACACCCTGATCGATTATCGCTATCAGCAGCACTACAAGGCCGGCACCGGCACCCATGGCGCGGGCCGCAACCGCACCGGCTCGGACGGGGCCGACATCACATTGCGCGTACCTGCCGGCACCCAGGTGTTCGAGGAAGACAACGAGACTCTGGTCGCCGATCTGACCGAGACCGGCGAACGCATAAGGCTGCTCGCCGGGGGCAATGGCGGTTTTGGCAACGCTCATTTCAAGACATCGACCAATCAGGCCCCGCGCCACGCCAACCCGGGCCAGGAGGGCGAGGAAAAGACAATCTGGATCCGCCTCAAACTGATCGCGGATGCCGGGCTGGTCGGCCTTCCCAATGCAGGCAAATCGACCTTCCTGTCGGCGGTCTCCGCCGCCAAGCCCAAGATCGCCGATTACCCGTTCACGACACTTCACCCCAATCTGGGGGTCGTGAAGATTGGCGAAAAGGACTTCGTGCTTGCAGACATTCCCGGCCTGATTGAAGGCGCCCATGAAGGCGCAGGGATCGGTGACCGCTTCCTCGGCCATGTCGAGCGCACCAAGGTGCTGATCCACCTGGTCGACGCCACGCAGGAGGACGTCGCTGGCGCCTATGAAACCATTCGCGGCGAACTTGCCGCTTATGGCCACGGGCTCGATGCCAAGCCCGAAATCCTGGCCCTCAACAAGGCCGACGCCCTGACCGACGATGAGATCGCCGCCAAGGCCGAAGAACTAAGAGCCGTCTCCGACGAAGAGCCGCTTGTGATCTCGGCTGTTGCCGGCACCAATGTCGACACCGTGCTTTATGAGGTGACCGCTGCGCTGGCTGAGGCCAAGGACAATGCGCGCCGGTCATCCGGGGCCAAAAAAGAAGTCAAATGGACACCGTAGGCGCCCTTGGCGATACCGGCATATTGGCGCCTTTCAATCGGATCACCATCAAGGTCGGGTCCGCCCTGCTGGTTGACGATGCGACCGGGCAATTGCGCACTCAATGGCTGCAAAGCCTAGCCGACGACATCGCCGGGCTCAAAGCCGCCGGCAAGCAGGTGCTGATCGTTTCCTCCGGCGCCATCGTGCTCGGCCGACGCATTCTTGGGCTCGATGCCCAAAGCCTCAGCCTCGACCAGAGCCAGGCCGCGGCGGCTGTCGGCCAGATCGCCCTTTCCCAGGCCTGGCGAGACAGCCTGACGGCCCATGGCATCATCACCGGCCAGATCCTGCTGACCCCGAACATCACCGAGGAGCGGCGTTCCTTCCTCAATGCCCGCACCACGATCAACACCTTGCTCGATATCGGCGCCGTGCCGATCATCAATGAGAACGACACGGTTGCGACGGGCGAAATCCGTTATGGCGATAATGACCGGCTGAGCGCCCGTGTCGCGACCATGGTCGAATCCGAAGCGCTTATCCTGCTTTCCGATGTCGACGGGCTCTACACCGCCCCGCCGGGCACCAGCGCCGACGCCACCCATATCCCGCATATCGAGCGCATCACCCCCGAGATCGACGCCATGGCCGGCGGCGCGCAGTCCCATCTGAGCCGCGGCGGCATGCGCACCAAGCTCGAGGCCGGCAAGATGGCAACCGAGGCCGGCACCGCCATGATCATTGCCAGGGGCACAGAGGCCCACCCGGTCGCCGCCATCGCCCGTGGTGGCCGGCACACGCTCTTCGCCCCGCGCGCCAATCCTCTCGCGGCCCGCAAGCGCTGGATCATGACCGGGATGATGACTGGCCGGCTCACCCTGGATGCCGGTGCGGTGGAAGCGCTCAAGCGCGGTTCCTCGCTTCTGCCCATCGGGGTGACCCGGGTCGAGGGCAGCTTTTCACGCGGCGATCCCGTGGCTATTCTCGCCCCCGGCGGCGAGGAGCTGGCCCGCGGCCTCGCCGGTTTCGATCACCTTGACGCTCGCAAGATTGCAGGCCGTCAGTCGGGCGAAATCGCCGAACTTTTGGGCCGGGCGACGCGAACCGAGATGGTCCATCGAGACAATCTGGTCCTGGTTGCCGCCGGCAAGGAGTAACTATGTCTGCCATCACCGCCCCTGCTGAGACTGCCGACATCGCCGAGCTGATGGCCGATATCGGCCGCCGCGCCCGCGCTGCCGCCGGCGTGCTGGCTCTGACGTCGGGAGAGGCCAAGGCCAAGGCTTTGACACAAGCTGCCGAGGCGCTCGAGGCCGCTACCGCCGATGTGCTGGCCGCCAACGAGGCCGATATCGAAGCGGCCAGAGCCGCAGGTATGACCACGGCCCTCATCGACAGGTTGACCCTTGATGAACCGCGCGTTTCGGCCATCGCCGACGCCCTGCGCGCCATCGCCGAACTCCCTGATCCCGTCGGCACGACCCTGGCCAAATGGGACCGGCCCAATGGCCTTGTGATCGAGCGGGTTTCAACTCCTCTAGGCGTTGTCGGGGTAATTTTCGAAAGCCGGCCCAATGTCACGGCCGATGCCGGCGCCCTGTGCCTGATGGCCGGCAATGCATCGATCCTGCGCGGCGGCTCGGACAGTCTCAACTCGTCGCGTGCCATTCACACCTGCCTGGTCAAGGGCCTCGAAGCCGCAGGCCTGCCCGCAGACGCCATCCAGCTCGTGCCGGTTGCCGACCGCGCCGCTGTCGGTGAAATGCTCAAGGGTCTCGACGGCAATATCGACGTCATCGTGCCGCGTGGCGGGAAATCGCTCGTGGCCCGGGTTCAAGCCGAAGCTCGCGTACCCGTCTTCGCGCATCTTGAAGGCATCTGCCATGTCTATGTCGACAAGTCCGCCGATCCCGAGATGGCGGTCGAGGTGGCCTTCAACGCCAAGATGCGCCGCACCTCGATCTGCGGTGCCGCCGAGACCATTCTGGTGCATAAGGACGTTGCCGACACCATGGTTCCCGCCATCGCCCGGAAGCTGACTTCGGCAGGCTGCGAGATCCGTGGCACCAAGGGTGTGTGTGCGCTGGTTCCCGAGGCCAAAGCGGCAACCAAAGAGGATTTTTCGACCGAATATCTCGATGCGATCGTCTCAATGGCGCTGGTCGATGATGTCGATACAGCCATCAAGCATATCGGCCTGTTCGGCTCCCACCACACCGAGGCGATCATCGCCGAGGATCCCGAACCGGTCGCCAGGTTCTTCGCCGGTGTCGATTCGGCGATCGTCATGCACAACGCCTCGACCCAGTTCGCCGATGGCGGCGAGTTCGGCATGGGCGCCGAGATCGGCATCGCCACCGGCAAGATGCATGCCCGTGGCCCGGTCGGCGTCAACCAGCTCACCAGCTTCAAATATCTGGTGCATGGCCAAGGGCAGACCCGTCCTTGAGCATCGACAACACCGCAAGCCACGCAGACCTGGCGCTGCCGCCCTCCGGGCGCGGCATGCGCATCGGCCTGTTCGGCGGCAGCTTCAACCCGCCTCATGACGGCCATCGCCTTGTCGCGCGCCAGGCCCTCAAGCGCCTTGGCCTTGATGCGGTGTGGTGGCTCGTGACCCCTGGCAACCCGCTCAAGGACCACAGTGTACTCAAGCCGCTGGCCGAACGGATCGCTTTGGCGCGTCAGATCATCGATCATCCGCGTGTCCGGGTAACGGGCTTCGAAGCGGCCCATGGCTTCCGCTATACCTATGAAACGCTTGCCTTTTTGCGGGCCTCTCTCCCCGGCCGCCGATTTGTCTGGATCATGGGCGCCGACAATCTCGGGCAGTTCCACCATTGGGAACGTTGGCGCGATATCGTCCGGCTGATGCCGATTGCGGTCTATGTACGTCCCGGTCACGAGCAGGCGGCATTGTCTTCGCCCGCGGCCCATATTCTGGCGCCTTACCGCATGGACGAAACCGATGCATCGATCCTGGCGGAGACCGAACCGCCCGCCTGGATGTACCTCACCGGCCTTAAATCGGACCTGTCCTCGACGCGGCTGCGCGCCACGCGTCCCGACTATGCGGACATGCCATGACCAATGCCATGACCAATGCCACGAACAACACCATGACCAGCGCGCCCCTTGAATCGCACGCCCCCAGGGCGCATTATCTTTTCTGTCGGCGGCAGGCACCGGTCAACCGGCGCCGCCCCGCATTGAAAGGACCAACTTCGCTGCGAAATCGCTTCGCAAATCGTGATCATGACGCCATCAACGCTGCCCGAATCGGGCCTTGGCGCCCATGCGAAAAGGACTTCACCCCACTCATGGATCATTTGATGATCGCTGCGGGTCTTCGCCAACCGGCCGGGGACCTGAAGGCATGAACTCGTCTCCCACGCGCTCCGGCGCGGACAAGACCACCAACTCGCAACCCGGTTCGGCAACCGCTGAATCCTCGTCCCAGAGCACGGACAAATCCATGATCGACGTGGTTCTGCAAAGCCTTGAAGATGCCAAGGCCGAAGACACCATCAGCATCGACATCACCGGCAAGTCGAGCCTGTCCGACTATATGGTCGTGACCTCGGGCCGCTCGCACCGTCATGTCGGCGCTGTCGCCGATCAGGTGACCCGTGCGCTCAAGGACAATGGCTTCGGCACCGCCCGTGTCGAGGGCCTGCCCAATTGCGACTGGGTGCTGGTCGATGCCGGCGATGTGGTGCTGCATATCTTCCGTCCGGAAGTGCGCGAGTTCTACAACATCGAAAAACTCTGGGCCGCCGATCTGCCCGCGACCGAAACCCACTGATTCCGGTATTCCGGCATGCGCGTGACCATCGCCGCGATCGGCCGGATGAAGAAGGGCCCGGAGACCGAACTGGTCGAGCGCTACCTGGCCCGCGCCAAAGCCGGTGGCAAGCCGCTCGGCCTCACCGGTTTCGATGTCACCGAATCCCCGGAATCGCGCGCGTCATCCGCTGAACAGCGCAAGGCTGAAGAGGCTGAAGCGCTTTCCCGCCCTCGGTCCGGCCATGCCAAACTGATCGTGCTCGATGAGCGCGGCAAATCCATCTCGAGCGAAAAACTGTCAGCTACGATCGGCGACTGGCGCGATGCCGGCCATGACCTGAGCGTGGTGATTGGCGGGCCGGACGGCCTCGATCACCGACTGCGCGAAACGGCTGACCTTGTGCTCGGTCTTTCCGCCCTCACATGGCCGCACCAACTCGTTCGGGTGCTGCTGGCCGAACAGCTTTACCGCGTCACCACCATCCTGGCAGGCCATCCCTATCACCGCAGTTGACCCCCGGAGCGGGAAATTCCGGACTGAGCCCGATCTTGCCCGCAAACCGCCGGATTGTGGGTTAAATTGCCGTGTGATTCGCTTTGTGATGCGTGGAGTGTCTTCAATGGGGCGTCGGCCCGCTCGCTTGATGGTGTGCGCCCTCTGGCTTGGCCTGGCCGCATTGTCCGGTCCGGCACGGGCTCAGGATGCACCTGCTCCGTCAGACACAGCCGACCCCAATTCGATTGCACCCCAGATCGAGATACGCGGCAGCGCGCCGGCCACCGCCGATGAGGCAGAGGCCGAACTTGAGCGTATCCGGAATTCGATCACCATTTCCCAGCAGCGCGCCGAGGAACTGAGGGCCCAGATCGAGAAATTCGCCGCCGACCGGGCAGCCCTGAATGCCGAATTGATCGCCGCCGCCCAGCGTGTCACCGCCGCCGAGGCCAAGGTCTCAGTCGCTGAAGGTACGCTTCTCGACCTGAGAGCAGAGGAATCCTCCATCCTGCGCCGCCTCGACGCCCGCAAGGCGGAGATCGCCGAATTGCTCGCCGCTCTTCAACGGCTCGGTCGCACCCCTCCCCCGGCACTGATCGTCGACCCCGCCGACGCCATGGGCTCGGCCCGCGCCGCCTTGCTCCTGTCTTCGGTTCTTCCCCAGATGCGCGAGCGCGCCGACGCCATCGCCGCTGACCTGGCCGAACTCGAGACCGTCAAGGCAGATGCCACCGCCAAAGTCGAAGCCTTGCGCGCGGACCTGCAGACGCTGAGCGAAGAAAAACTGAGGATCGGCACATTGATCGAAGCCCGGCGCCAGCGCGAAACCCGCGCCGAAGCCGATCTGGCCGCCGAACAGGCCGAGGCCGAGCGTCTCGCCGCGCGCGCCTCGTCGCTGAACGGGTTGATTGCCAATCTCGAAAACCAGATCGGCAGTGTTTCCGCGGCCCTCGAGGCAGCTGATGCGGCTGCGGCGCCCGACCTCGACGCGCCTGCGCCCGAGCGCGCGGAGATTCTGACAGCCTTTGCCCGGACCGACAGGACCCAGCCAGCCGTGCCGTTTCCGCGGGCACAGGGCTTCCTTACCCAGCCTGTCTCGGGGGTGAAAGTGCTGGAATTCGGTGGCGATGATGGCTTTGGCGGCACCGCCAAGGGCACATCGATCGTCACCCGGGCCGAAGCGCAGGTGGTGGCACCTGCTGACGGCTGGGTCGTCTATCGCGGCCCCTACCTTAATTACGGCCAAATTGTCATTCTCAATACAGGGAATGATTACAACATCTTGCTTGCCGGGCTCGAAAGCATTTCGGTTTCGCTCGGACAGTTCGTCTTGATGGGAGAGCCCGTAGGGCGCATGGGCACGAGGACGCTCGGTCAAACCGTCGCGACCAGCGCTGGCATGTCGCGCCCGACGCTTTATATTGAGTTCCGCAACAATGGCGACCCGGTTGATCCGGGCGCCTGGTGGGCTCCGACCGATCAAGCCAGTCTCAAGGGATGACCAACACGATGACGTTCGCCTTCCGCACGACCCTGCTTGCGCTTTCCCTGTCGGCCGCAACGGCCCTGTCCGGCCCCGCATTGGCACAGGAACAGCCCGGCACGGACGGTGCCGAAACGCTCGACACCGCGCCTTTGAGCGATATCGAGGTCTATCGCGAGCTCAACCTTTTCGGCGAGATTTTCGACCGCATTCGCGAGGAATATGTCGAGCCCCCCAATGAGCGCGAACTGATCCGTGCTGCAATCAAGGGCATGCTCGCCTCGCTCGACCCCCATTCGGGCTATCTCGATCCGCTCGATTACGAGGATGTGCGCCAGGACACCCAGGGCACCTTTGGCGGGCTGGGTATCGAGGTCACGATGGAAGAGGGCGTGATCAAGGTTGTCGCCCCCATCGACGATTCTCCGGCCGACAATGCGGGCATGCTCGCCAATGACTACATCGTTGCCCTCGATGGCGATCCGGTACTGGGACTGTCGCTTGACGAGGCCGTCGAGCGCATGCGCGGCGAGATCGGCTCCTCGATCGAATTGACCGTCATCCGCGAAGGCGAGACCGAACCGCTGACCTTCACCCTCGACCGCGACATCATCGCCCTGAGGGTCGTGCGCCACTTCGTTGAGCGCGATGTCGGGGTGATGCGGTTGAGCCGGTTCTCCGAACAGGCCTATGCCGGCATCGAAAAGGCCGTTCGCGACATCGTCGATCAGGAAGGCGACAAGCTCAAGGGCCTTATCCTCGATCTGCGCAACAACCCCGGCGGGCTTGTCGATCAGGCCGTATTCGTGGCTGACGCCTTCCTGGACCAGGGCAATGTGCTGTCGACCCGCGGCCGCGTGGTTGCCGAGAATGAGCGCTTCGACGCCCGTCCAGACGACCTCGACAAGCTGCTCAAGGAGATCCCGCTCATCGTGCTGGTGAATGGCGGCTCGGCATCGGCCTCTGAAATCGTCGCCGGCGCGCTGCAGGATCAGGCCCGCGCCACCGTTGTCGGGACACGTTCCTTCGGCAAGGGCTCGGTGCAGTCCGTGATCGGGCTCGGTCGCGGTAACGGCGCCATGCGTCTGACCACATCGCGCTACTACACCCCGTCGGGCCGCTCGATCCAGGCAGCCGGGATTCATCCCGATATCGAAATCCGCCAGGATGTGCCCGAAATCTTCAAGGGGCGTGATGAGATCCTGGGCGAAGCTGCGCTGGAGGGCCAGATCGGCGGCGGCACCGAGGATGAAGCCACCACCGGCTCCTCGGTCTATGTCCCCTCGGACCGCTCGCTCGACACCCAGCTCAATTTTGCGCTCGACCTGCTCAATGGCGAGGCGACGGATCCGGCCTTTCCGCCCGATCCAAACGCCCTTTGACGTGCTATAGGGCACATTAACGGACGGGGGCCGGCGATTCGCCGCCCCGTCCGCCTGAAGGCGCAGGCCGAACACACGGGCTGAGATGGCGGACGAGCTCGACGCACCACTGGGCAAGAACGGCGCTGGCAAGAACGGCGCCGGCAAGAATAGCGCCGGCAAGAATGGCGCCGGCAAACCGAAAAAGAATGGCTCGCCCAAAGGCAGGCCCGGCGAAACCACGGCTGGCGAAAACTCCGGCCGTTTGTCTCGGTTTTCCCTGCCGCACATCCCCTTGATGCCCGCCGCCACCGGGCTTGTAATTGCCCTGCTCGCCATCCCCACGCTCTGGGTGCTCTGGGTCGATGACCCTGATGGCGGACGTCCGACCGGGACTGTCGAGATCGCCCAGAACGCCCCCACCAGCGATCTTGCCGAACGCCTGGCCGAGCCACCTGCGCCTCAACCGGCCGGACCAGGCGAGACTGGTGAAAGCCCTGCCAATATCGAGGGCATCGAAATCCCCGAAGGCGCCCAGGTCATCGATCTGTCCGATCTGCCTGATGAGGCGGAGGACGAAGGCGTCGACAAGGATCTTCTCGAAGAAAGCCAGCACGGAGCCGTGCCCCGCGTCGCCTCCGACGGGCGCAAGCCGTTCGAGGTCTATGCCCGCCCGGCACCTCCTGATGCTGCCGCCGGATCGCGCGTGGCGATTGTCGTGACTGGTCTCGGCCTGGCCGAAGATTCAACCCGCCGCGCCATCGAGACCCTGCCGGCTGACGTCACCCTCGCCTTCGCGCCTTATGCCAAAACAGTAAGCCAGTCGGCCCAGTCTGCCCGGTTCGACGGCCATGAAGTCATGCTCCAGATCCCCATGGAGCCCTTCGATTACCCCGAAAACGACCCCGGGCCCCAGACGCTGCTGACGGGTCAGCCCGCCCGCGCCAATCTCGATCGGCTGCACTGGCTGATGGCGCGGTTCACGGGCTACACAGGCCTTGTGAACTATATGGGCGCGCGCTTCACCGCCTCGGCGGTCGATTTCGGTCCGGTGATGGAGGAAGTTGGTCTGCGCGGACTTTCCTATGTCGATGATGGCAGTTCCAACCGCTCCCTGGCGCCGCAACTGACCCGGCAGAACCACATCCCCTTCGGCCGCGCCGACATTGCCATCGACCGCCAGCCGTCGAAGGAAGCGATCACCAACGCACTTGACCAGCTCGAAGCCCGCGCCCGCGCCGATGGCAGCGCCATCGGCTTCGCCACTGCCTTGCCGGTCACCATCAACACCCTCGCCGAATGGGCGGAAGGACTTCAGGACCGGGGCATCACCCTGGTGCCGGTCAGCGCCCTTGTCACCGGCGGCGCTTCCTGATCTCAAGGCGTCAGCCAAACCGGAAGCAAAGGTCTCCCGATGAGCAAGAAACGCGATCCTGAAACGCTGTCATACCGGCCCTGCGTCGGGATCTGCCTGTTCAACACTGAAGGCCGTGTCTTTGCCGGCCGCCGGAAGATGAAGGAACCTGCGCCCTATCGCTGGCAATTACCCCAGGGCGGGATCGACAAGGGCGAAAAGCCGCTCGAGGCCGCCCGGCGCGAGCTCTTCGAAGAGACCAACGTCTCATCTGTTCGTCTTCTGGCCGAAGCTCCCGAATGGGTGAGCTATGACTTTCCTATGGACGGCGGACGCCGTTGGTCAGGCAAGTACCGTGGCCAGACCCAGAAATGGTTCGCCTTCCTGTTCGAGGGCGATGAGGCCGAGATTGACGTTCACAATCCTGGCGGCGACCATCACCCCGAATTCGACGACTGGCGATGGGAGGAACTGGACGCCATGCCGGACCTGATCGTGCCGTTTAAACGCGGCGCCTATGAGCAGATGGTTGCCATGTTCACCCCCCTGGCCAAGGGGTTGGCCGATGGCTGAGGATGCTGGGATCATCGTCCGCTCGATGCAACCCGCCGACAAGCCGGCCTGGGGCGCCATGAGAGTCTTGCTCTGGCCCGAGGAAGACATGGCCGAACTCACCGGTGAACTGGACGGCCTGCTCGCCGATACCGAAACACTCGGCGTTTATGGCGCCTTTGACGGCGATGAACTTTGCGGCTTTGTGGAGCTGGCGTTGCGCGAATATGGCGACGGGCTGACCGACACCCCCGCCGCCTGGGTGGAAGGCATCTTCGTCTTGCCCGACTATCGCCGGCGTGGCGTCGGCCAGGCGCTGGTGGCCGAGGCCGAGAACTGGGCCCGGGCCCGGGGGCGCACCGAGCTCGGCTCGGACGCCATCATCTCCAATCTCACCTCGCTCGCGAGCCACGCCGCATGGGGGTTCGAGGAAACCGAACGTCTGGTGATGTTCAGAAAGCCGCTTTCATGAAACGCATCGGCCTGATTGGCGGCATGAGCTGGGAATCGACCGCGCACTATTATGAGGCGATCAACAAGCAGGTCTCCGGCCGCCTGGGTGGACTGCATTCTGCCGACATTCTTGTTCATTCCCTCGATTTCGCGCCCGTTGCCACCATGCAGGAGGAGGGCCGCTGGGATGAAGCCGGCGCTCTGCTGGCCGAAAGCGCAAGCCTTCTGGAGGCTGCCGGTTGCGATCTGATCGGGCTCGCCACCAACACCATGCACAAGCTGGCACCGGCCATCGAAGCCGCGATTTCCGTGCCCTTCATCCACATCGCCGACCCCACCGCCAAGGCGCTTCTGGCAGATGGTTATCAACGCGTCGGGCTGCTGGGTACACGCTTCACCATGGAGATGCCCTTCTATATCGAGCGCATGGCCGAGCTCGGCGTCGAGACCTTTCCCCCGGGTGTCGATCACACCAATCTCAACGGCATCATCTACGAGGAATTGTGCAAGGGCGTCGTGCGCGACGAATCCCGCGCCGTTTATGTCAGCGCCATCGAACGCATGCAGATGATGGGTGCCGAGGCGGTCATTCTCGGCTGCACGGAGATCGGTATGCTGATCACTGACGATGACAGCCCCTTGCCGGTTTTCGACACCACGGAACTGCACGCCGCGGCTCTCGCCGATGCGGCCCTTGCCGACTGACAAAAAAGGGCGGCCAAAGCCGCCCTTCTCAAATCCGTTTATTGCAGCCTTTCGACCGCCGGCCGGTCAGAACTCTTCCCAGTCCTTGTCGATGGCGGCATTGCCGTGGCTGAGATAGGTCGAGGCGGCCGTTTTGACCTTCTCCTGAAGCGCCTTGATCCCGCGCCCCTTCTCGGAGGAGGACTTGTCTCCCCCATCGACCCTGACGCCACTGCCCGCACCCTGATCGTCGATCTGGAAGATCGCCACGATCTGATCGAGCTCTGTTGCTTGCGCTTCCGTCTGCTCGATGGCGGCGTTGGTCTCCTCGACAAGCGCAGCATTGTGCTGGGTCATCTCGTCCATCTGCCTGACGGCCTGGTTGACCTCTTCGATCGAGGCCGCCTGCTCCTGGCTCTTGCGTGCGATCGAGATCATCCGCTCCGTGTTCGACCGCGCTGCCTCCAGCATCGAGGACAGGCTCTCCGCAGCC
>NZ_AUCR01000017.1 GCF_000429865.1 Cucumibacter marinus DSM 18995 | reverse complement strand
ATGGAAACTCGACCTGATCGAGGGCATGAACCTGAAATGGGAGGATCTGTGGCCCCGCATCTCAACGTAGCGGCGGCCTATTCCACCACACGCCCTCTTCCCGTGCGCCACCTCATCATGGACCCTCGTCCTGAGCCTGTCGAAGGGCAAGCCCGAGGGTGACGAAGGAGGGGAGGCGGGGGGCAGCGTCAAAATTCTCTCTCCGCATCCTGAGGTGGGAGCGCCAGCGGCGCGACCCTCGAAGGATGGCAGAACGCCCTGCCTTCGCCCTTCGTGGTTCGACGAGCTCACCATGAGGGCTCAGGGTGAGGGCGCGGGGTAGGGTTTAGGTTGGAAGTTGGCCTCAAACGCCCTGCGCCTTTTCCGCTGCCTCCAGCGCTTCGCTGGCTTCGAGCCACTGGGCTTCCGCGTCTTCGAGGGCGGATTTGAGGCGGGCCTGTTCGGTGGTGAGTTTCACCGTTTCGGCAGGGTCGCCTTCATAGAGCTTGGGGTCGGCCAGCTTGGCGTCGATCTTGTCGAGGGCGGATTGGTGTTTCGCCATGTCGGCTTCCGCCGCCTTGATGGCCTTGCGTAAGGGGGCGGTTTCCTCGCGCAGCGCGGCGGCGCGTTGACGCTCGGCCTTGCGGTCGCGCGGGACGCCATCGCCCGAGGCATCGCCGGACCCGTTCCCGGACCCACGGCCCGTCCCGGTGCCACCACCATTGCCGCCGATGCCGGGCGTGCCGCCCTCGGCGATGCCGCCGGGATTGGTCAGCATGCGCTGATAGCCTTCGAGATCATCGTCGAACACGGTGATGGTGCCCTCGGCAGCAATCCAGAGCTGGTCGACCGTGGCTTCGATCAAATGCCGGTCATGCGAGATGATCAGGACGGCGCCCTCGAACGCGTTGAGCGCCTGGATGAGGGCATCGCGGCTGTCGATATCGAGGTGGTTGGTCGGCTCGTCGAGGATCAAAAGGTTCGGCCCCGAAAAGGTGACGAGCCCCATCAGGAGGCGCGCTTTCTCGCCGCCCGAAAGCTTGGAGGCGACGGTGTCCATGCGCGAGGTCGGCAGGCCCATCTGGGCGATGCGCGAACGGCGCTTGGCCTCGCTGTCATAGTGGGTGAGCGGCTCGATATGCTGAAGCGGGGTCTCGCCAGGCTTCAACATGTCCATCTGGTGCTGGGCGAAATAGGCGATCTCGAGCTTGCGCGCCTTTTGCATCACCCCGCCCATGGGGGCGAGCTCACCGGCCAGGAGCTTGGCGAAGGTCGATTTGCCGTTCCCGTTGACCCCGATCAGGGCGATCCGGTCTTCCGGATCGATGCGTCCGTCGATCTTCGAGAGTACGGGTTTGCCGTCGTAACCGACTGAAACATCGTCGAAACTGAGAATCGGTGCGGCGACGGTGCGCTTGGGCGGCGTGAAGGAGAAGGGCAGGGCGTCTTCGTCGAACAGCGCTTCGACCGGCTTGATCTTCTCGATCCGCTTGAGGCGGGACTGGGCCTGCTTGGCCTTGTTCGCCTTGTAGCGGAAGCGGTCGACATAGGACTGCATATGCGCGATTTCGGCGAGCTGCTTTTCGCGCGTCTTGTTGACGATCTCCATCTGCAGCCGGCGCTGGGCGTCGAACCGGTCGTAATTGCCGCGATAGAAAGTCAGCCGGCCCTTGTCGAGGTGAACGATCGAGCTGACCGCCTTGTTGAGAAGGTCGCGGTCGTGGCTGATCAGCAGCACGGTGTGCGGATAGGTGGCGAGATAGCGCTCGAGCCACAGGGCGCCTTCGAGATCGAGATAGTTGGTCGGTTCGTCGAGCAGCAACAGGTCCGGTTCGGCGAACAGCATGGCGGCAAGCGCCACGCGCATGCGCCAGCCGCCCGACAGGGCCGAGCAAGGGCCGGCCTGGGCCGCTTTGTCGAAGCCGAGCCCCTTGAGAATGGCGCTGGCGCGGGCTTCTGCGGTGTGCGCATCGATCTCGGCAAGCCGGGTGTGGATCTCGCCGATGGCATGCGGATCGGTTTCGGTGTCGGCGCGGGACATGAGGTCACGCCGCTCGGCGTCGGCATGCAGCACCATGTCGAGAACGCTGTCTTCGGTCGAAGGGGCCTCCTGCGCGACCGAGCCGACCTTGGCGCGCTTGTGGACGGTGATCTCGCCGGTCTCGGGGGTCAGCTCGCCCTGGATCAGCTTGAACAGCGTTGTCTTGCCCGTGCCATTGCGGCCCACCAGACCCGCCTTCGAGCCCGCGGGCAACACCAGCGAGGCGTCTTCGAAGAGCGAGCGGCCCTCGATGCGAAAACTCATATCGGTGATTGTCAGCATGGCGGGAACGCGAGGGCAGTTGAGGGGATTGAACGGACGGGTTGAACGCGGGGCGGCGGCGCGCGCCCCGAGATAGGCGTTTCGCGCCGCAACTGCAATGGGCGTTACGCCCGCGCAATCCGGACGGGACCGGCTCACGTGCAAGTGAGGGCGATTGCCCGATTGTCAGCACAGATCGGGTTGGGCGGGCTTGCCGGGACGATGGTGCCGGGGCAGGTTGCTGCAGACAATGCAATGACGAGGCAAATATGCTCACCCGAATCCTGGCCGTATTGCTGGTCGTGCTGGTCGCCGCCGCCCTGATCGGCGGCGTGATCTGGTCAGGCGCGAGCGACGCCGAAATCGACGTGATGAACCCGCCGCCCGAGGCGGTACAGGTCGCCTGGCGCACCGAAGAAGGGCGCGTCATGCTGCAATACACCTATACCGCCCCGAATGGATGCTGGCAGGAAGGGGACTTCTCAGTCGATCCCGGCCCGCCGGCGAAGGTGACCATCACGCCCGAGATTATCGAGGGCGCCTGTATCCAGGTGCTGACCCCTTTGGCCTATACGCGCGAGATCGATCTGCCCGCCGAAGCGGAAACGCTGACGGTCACGGTCGAACACCCCGCCTCGGGCGTGATCGAGACCAATGAACTCTGGATCGCCCCGGACGAGGCGACGCTGAAAGGCGAGGTGGCATCGGACGAGTGAGCGCTGGGCCCCAACGCCCGCTTGCCAGCGCGATTGGCTGACGCTAAAAGGCGCCAACCTTCCCATCAAACGCACGTCAGGAACGGCAAATGGCTCTCGAGCGGACTTTCTCGATCATCAAACCCGATGCGACCAAGCGCAACCTCACCGGCAAGATCATCGCCAAGCTGGAAGATGCCGGCCTGCGCGTCGTCGCCTCCAAGCGCATCCACATGAACCGCGAACAGGCCGAAGGCTTCTATGCGGTGCACAAGGAACGCCCCTTCTTCGGCGAACTGGTCGAATTCATGATGTCCGAACCGGTGGTGGTGCAGGTGCTTGAAGGCGAAGATGCCGTCGCCAAGAACCGCGAAGTCATGGGCGCCACCAACCCGGCCGATGCGGCCCCGGGCACCATCCGCAAGGAATTTGCACTGTCGATCGGTGAAAACTCCGTGCATGGCTCGGACTCGCTCGACAATGCGAAGAAGGAAATCGAATTCTTCTTCACCGATGACGAGATCGTCGGCTAACGCCACGCCTTCATCGCGGGAATTCAAGGGCCGCCTTTCGGGGCGGCCTTTTTTGTGCGCGGTGACGGGAACCGGTGACAGTGGCGCAGCGTTGACGGAGTGAGGACGCAGCAAACGGAGACCGGCATGCAGAAGCGTCATCACGATCCCGACACGCACACTGATATCGCGCCACCCGACGACAAGGCGCCCGCCGCCTATCGCCCGGGTGAACCGAAGACCGAAGGCCGCGATGGCAGTCAGCCGGTGCGCCATGCAGGCAAGGACGGCATGCGCCACCCACCGAAACGGAAATGGGACGAAGTGGACCAGGCAGGGGATGAATCATTTCCTGCGAGCGATCCGCCATCCTATTGAAAATCAATGGAGAATGTCCCGATGCTGAAGATATTCGAACTCACCCCGGTCGCCGAGGCTGACGATCCCAACTGGGATATCGGCTCAGGCCACGGCACCATTCGTGTGCGCGCGAAGAATGCCGGCGATGCGCGGCTCGTTGCCGCCGAAGCAGAGACCGAAAAGGCCGGCCTTGCCGGCGAGCCGGCGCTCAGGGTTTCGGCGGAAAGCACAAGTCCGTTCTTCGACGAGAAGCGCTATTCGGTGACCCGGGTAGACCCGGGCGATTATCCCGAGGACGGCCCGCGCGGGCTGGTCGCCGGCGATATCGCGCTCGAAACCATGACCCCGGCCAAGGGCTGACCCGAACCCGGGCCGCAGGGAAAAGGCAGTAGGGGCGACGGGCTCCCTTGGGGTCGGGAGGGCCGCCGCCCCGGCCGGCGCGAGGTGACCCCGTACAAGTCAGACCCCGCGCCGGTCATTCAGCAAATCCCAGGCCTTGGTCTCGTCGAGCGCGGCCTCGCGCAATTCCTTGCGCGTCACCCCGACATCGCGAAGGTGATAGTCGCTGAGCTTCATGAGATGTTGCACGGCCTCGCGGCTCGCCTTGCGCTGGCGATAGTCGAAATAGGCGCTGAGGGTGCCCGACAGCACTGCCACCACGGGACGAAGCAGCCTGCGGGTCACGCTGTTGAAGGTCTTGCCCTGTCCCTTGAGATCAAGAAAGGGCAGGCGGTTTCCGTATGAACGAATGTCAGTCATGGGTCCATCTCCTTGCTGGACCCTCAATCTGGTGGCAGTTGACAAATCGAACAAACGAATGTTTTTTGTGTTTTAGATCGATATTCCCGATTTATGGATTACTGCCATGCATTCCCTTGATCCGGACTTCCTTCGAACCTTCTTGGCGATCGCCGATGCCGGTGGCTTCGGCGCGGCCGCGGAGCGGGTGAACAAGACCCAGTCGACGGTGTCGGCCCAGGTGAAGCGGCTCGAGGAGATCCTGGGCGTCAAGTTGTTCGAGAAGGTCGGGCGCAAGAACATCCTGACCTGTCATGGCGACAAGCTGATGGAATATGCGCGCTCGATGGTCCGGCTCAATGACGAGACGGTCTCGACCTTCCGCAATCCCGAGATTTCCGGCGCGATCCGTATCGCGACAAGCGACGATTATGCCCGGGCTTTTCTGCCCCGTGCGCTGTCGAGCTTCGCCCGCAGCCACGCGGCGGTTGACTTGGAAGTCGTCACCGACACGACGGCGGATCTCTGGCCCCATTTCGATCAGCAGGGCTTCGACATGGTGATCCTGTCCGCGCGGGCCGGAGAAGTGCCCATGGAGATCCTGCGGCGTGACAAGCTGCACTGGATCGGCCCGGACAATTCCAATCTCGCCCTGCGCGACCCCCTGCCGCTGGCCCTGTGGCCGGAAGGCTGCTCATGGCGCGATGCGGCGATCGCTTCGCTGGCCAAGATCGGCAAGCCGTGGCGGCTGGCCTACACGACATCCAATGTCGAATTGCTGGCAGCGACGGTGGCCGAACAGCTCGGCCTGACCGTGGGACCAAGCTGGTATCTGCGCCCCGGCCTCAGGATTGTCGAAGAGCTCGACAAGGAGTGCCCGCTCGGCACCACCGAGATCGGCATGGCCATGCGCCGCGGCGACACCACGCCGCCGCTCGAAGCCTTTGCCGATCATTTGCGGCGTCAGTTCTCGTCGGTGCTTGTCGCGGCCGCCTGAGGGTCCATATAGAAGTCGAAACGGGGCGGGGGACGACCCCCGCGAAGGGACCCATGACTGTCCGGACGACCGGCCCACACGCAGGAGCCGGTCGTGGCGTGGATCTACCTTTTCATCGCGGGTTTGCTTGAAATCGTCTGGGCCATCGGGCTCAAACACACCGAAGGTTTCACCCGCCCGGGCGTCACCGCCCTGACCCTTTCAGCCATGGTGGCGAGCTTTGCCCTGCTGGGGCTGGCGCTGCGCACGCTGCCGGTGGGCACGGGCTATGCCGTATGGACCGGCATCGGTGCCGTGGGCACGGCGATTATCGGCATCGCGGTTCTCAAAGAGCCGTCCAGTGCGCCCCGGCTGATCTCCATCGCCCTCATTCTCGCAGGAATTGTCGGGCTCAAGCTCAGCGCATGAAACCTCCAAACTGGTCAGGCGTTCTGTCAATGAACACGGCGGTCTGCCCGCCGAACCTGAATCAGAGGATCAGGGGTCTTTCATGCCAATTTATCTGCGCTTCGCCTTGATGATCGCCACCTCAACGGTGGTGATGCTGGGTCTCATGTATCTCAACAGCTACGACATCATCGGTCATGCCTTCTGGAGCGAGACCCGGGCCTATATGGCGCTGGTGATGGGCGGCGCGATGGCGCTCATCATGCTGGGATTCATGCTCGGCATGTATCGCGATCCCGCGCTCAACATGACCATACTGACGGTTGCGGTTCTGGCCTTCGGTGGCGGGCTCTACCTGGTGCGCAGCCAGGCGACCATTGACGATGTCGACTATATGCGGGCCATGATCCCGCACCATTCCATCGCCATCCTGACCAGCACGCGGGCCAACATAGAAGATCCCCGGGTGCGGAAGCTGGCTGACGGCATCATTGCCACCCAGCGCAAGGAAATCGCCGAAATGGAGGCGCTGATCGCCGAACTGAGCGAAAAGGAATGATCAGGCGCGCGCCTTGTGATGCACGGCATTGCCGACCTGGATCTTGAGTTCGCCGATCTCTGCAGCAAGGCGATCGGAATGCGGCGCATCGATCTGGTCCGACCAGGTTGAAAACCGTTCGAGCAGCGGCAGGAAGGCGGCACGCTCCTTCTCGGTCCATTCGGCAAAAAACTCGCCCATGATCAGGAATTTGTAGGTCCGGACCGCGTCGACAAGCGCGATGCCGGCCTCGGTTGCCGCGATGATGGTGCGGCGGGCATCGGCCTGGCTCGCCTCGCGCCGGGCATAGCCGAGATTGACCAGCTCGGAGACCAGCCTGCTGGCACGCGAGGGATCGATGGACAGCCGCTCGGCGACCGTTGCCACCATGGTTTCGCCTTGCTCTCCCTCGGGAATGCCTTGATAGGGAGCATGAATGGCGATCAGCACGTCGAGCTGGGCCAGATCGATGTCGAGCCCCAGCTCCGCGATTGCCATATTGCCGAGCTCGCGCTTCGACATGCGCTGGCGCCATGTCTGCAGGATCCCGTCGACACCGAACACCGCATCGATCACCGATTGATCGATGCCGGCGCGCTCGAGCCGGCCAGTCATCCCGGAATCGAGCGAGGCCGGTCCGGCTTGGCGGGGGGCGGATGGGGTCTTGTTTTCGGTCATTCGATCTTTCCAAAATACATGCTGTTGACATGTAATTGCTGTCAGCACATATATGCGTTCAACATTCAAACGGCAAGTGCCCCTTTTGGCACATGCCTGAATATGGCGACACCGCCCCCGGATCTTTGAAGTTGGGGGCCATGGTCGTTCAAAGATTTGGAAGGATAGCGGCATGACCGCAAGCGAAAACACCGCCATGCCGGCGGTCGAGCAACCCGTTGCTCTTGTGATGGCTGCGATCGCCACGGTTCTGTTCCTTGGTTCCCTCAGCCAGACCAGCGTATCGACCGCCCTGCCGGTTATTGTCGGCGATCTCGGCGGCCTCGACCACCTGACCTGGGTGATCACCGCCTATCTGCTGGCTTCGACCGTCGGTGCCCCGATCTATGGCAAGCTGGGCGACCTTTATGGCCGCAAGATCATCATCCAGTCCGCCATCGGGGTGTTCCTGATCGGCTCGATCATTGCCGGTGTCGCAGCGGACATGATGATGATGGTGGCCGGCCGCCTGGTCCAGGGGCTGGGCGGTGGCGGGCTGATGGTCGTCTCCATGACCGTTGTGGCCGATGTGCTGCCTGCCCGCGAACGCGGCAAGGCGCAGGGCCTGTTGGCCGGCGTTTTTGGCATTTCGACCATTCTCGGCCCGCTGATGGGCGGCTTTTTCGTCGATCATCTCTCCTGGCACTGGATCTTTTTCGTCAACCTGCCGATCGGGCTGGTGGCCCTCGGCGTTATTACCATGGCGCTCAAGCCGCTTGGCCGCCGGGTGAAGCACAAGATCGACTATGCTGGTGCGATGATGCTTGCCGGGTTTTTGGCGTCCACAGTGCTGTTCACCAGCCTGGGGGGCACCAGCTTCGCCTGGAATTCGCCGGTCATTCTGGGGCTGATGGCGCTTTCCGTGGTCTGTCTCGCAGGCTTCATTTTTGCCGAGCGCCGCGCCGCCGAACCGGTGTTGCCGCTCTCCTTGTTTCGCAACAACAATTTCGTCGTCTCGAACGGCGTGGGGCTGATCACCGGCCTTGCCATGTTCGGTGCCATCACCTTCATGCCGCTCTATCTGCAGGTCGTGAAGGGCATCAGCCCCTCGACCTCCGGTCTGCTGCTGCTGCCAATGATGGGCGGGCTAATCGCCGCCTCCACCATTTCAGGCCAGATCATGAGCCGGACCGGGCGCTACCGTATCCTGCCGATCGTGGCGAGCGTGATCATGTTTTCGGGTCTCTCCCTGCTCGCCACGCTGACCCCGGATACCGAGATCTGGCAGGTGTCGGTCTATATGCTGATCGTGGGCCTTGGCATCGGCCCGATGATGAGCATTGGCGTCACCGCCATCCAGAACGCCGTTGCGCCCGAAATGCTGGGCGTGGCGACCGCCAGCGCCGCCTTGTTCCGTCAGGTCGGCGGATCGCTGGGCGTTTCGGCATTCGGCGCCATCTTTGCCGGCGGTCTGGCTGTCCAGCTTGGCAATCTGCAGGGCGGGGAAGCGCTGGGCGCGGGCCGCTCTTCGCTGAGCCCGGGCCTTGTCGCAAGCTTGCCGGAACCGTTGCGGCACACCGTGCTCGAAGGGGTGACGGCGGCGCTGCACCCGGTGTTCCTGTGTGCCGCTGTGGCCAGCGTGATGGCCTTTGCGTTGTCGTTTCTTCTGCGCGAAATCCCGCTCTCCAACACCCTTCCGGGACGAGACGCAGCCTGACCCCGGTCATCAGAGAAGTGACTGGCTCCGATCACCCGAATTGATCGGAGCCGGGGCTGACGGCGCGGCGGTCTGCGCATAAACTGCGCTGGACTCACTCATTCGGGTCCGCATGGCGCGCCCGGGAAGAAGCCGATCTGATGAACAAGCCGACCCCGATCCGGACCGCACGGTCCGTTTGCCCGCATGACTGCCCCTCGACCTGCGCGCTCGATGTCGAAATCATCGATGAGCGCACGATTGGCCGCGTTCGCGGCGCCAAGGACGATCCCTATACCGCAGGCGTGATCTGCGAAAAGGTCGCTCGCTATGCCGAGCGCCAGCACCACCCCGAACGGCTGACCCACCCCATGCGCCGCACCGGCCCCAAAGGCAGCGGGCAATGGCAGCGCATCAGCTGGGATGAGGCGCTTGACGAGATCGCCGAGCGGTTCCTGGCGGTCGAGCGTGAATATGGCGCCGAGGCCGTGTGGCCCTACAACTATGCCGGCACCATGGGCCATGTCATGCGCGACGGCCTGCAGCGCTTGCGCAATCTAAGGGGCTATTCCAACCAGTATGGCACCATCTGCTCGATGATCTCCTGGGCCGGTTTCATCACCGGCACGGGAAGGCTGGGCGGTCCCAACCCCGAGGAAATGGCGAAGTCTGATGTCGTCGTGATCTGGGGCACCAACCCGGTGCATACCCAGGTCAATGTGATGACCCATGCCATGAAGGCGAAAAAGGAACGCGGAGCAAAGATCGTCGTGGTCGACATCTACAGAACCGCGACCATGGCCCAGGCGGATCTGGGGCTTGTTCTGCGCCCGGGCACCGACGGCGCGCTCGCCTGCGCGGTGATGCATGTCCTCTTGCGCGATGGGTTGGCGGATCGCGATTTCCTTCGCGATTACACGGACTTCTCCGCAGACTTTGAATCACATCTGGCGACGCGTTCGCCCCAATGGGCGGCACCCATCACCGGGCTCTCGGTCGATGAGATCGAGGAGTTCGCGGCATTGGTTGGCTCGACCAAACGCTGCTTCTTCCGGCTCGGCTATGGCTTCACCCGCCAGCGCAATGGCGCTGTTGCCATGCACGCCGCGCTCTCGATTCCGGCGATGACGGGCGCCTGGCACCATGAGGGCGGTGGGGCATTCCATTCCAATTCCGGCACCTGGGGGCTGGACAAATCGGCCATCGAAGGCACGGGCGTCTCCAAGGGCAAGCGGCGCATTCTCGACATGTCCGAGATCGGACCGGTGCTGATGGGCGAGGCCAAACCGCTGGCCTATGGTCCGCCGGTCAAGGCGATGCTGGTGCAGAACACCAATCCGGCGGTGGTCGCCCCCGAGCAGGGCAAGGTGCGCGCCGGGCTGATGCGCGAGGACCTGTTCGTGGTCGTGCACGAGCAATTCATGACCGAGACAGCGGAACTCGCCGATATCGTCATTCCGGCAACCACCTTTCTCGAGCATGACGACATCTACACCCGTGGCGGACACACCCGCGTGCTCTATGGCCCCAAGCTCGTCGAGGCGCCCGGTGAAGCACGCTCGAACCATTGGGTCTATCGCGAGCTGGCCAAACGGTTGGGCGACCCCGACGATGTGTTTGAACTGAGCGACCGTGAACTGGTCGAGAAAACGCTCAAGGATTCCAACTATCCCGAAATGGCCGAGATGGCGGAAACCGGTTTTGCCGAACGCGCCCTGCCGGATGACAAGGCCCATTACCGCGACGGCTTCGCCTGGCCGGACAGGCGCTATCGCTTTGAACCCGACTGGGAGCAGACAAGACAGCTCAAGGCCGTGCATTGGGTCTGCGATCCCGCGATCATGCCGCGTTTTGCCGAGCATTGGGACGTCAACGAACCTGTCGACAATGACCACCCGTTCCGCCTGGCCACCAGCCCGGCCCGGACCTTCCTCAACTCGACATTCTCGGAAACCCCCGGCAGCCAGAAGCGGGAAGGGGAGCCCAAGGCCTTCATCCACCCCATGGATGCGGCCCGGCTGGACATCGCCGAAGGTGATTTGATTCAGTTGGGCAACCGGCGCGGGCAAGTCTTTGTGAAGGCGGCGTTTTTCGACGGTCTTCAGACCGGCGTCGTGATCGTCGAGGGTTTGCACAAGAACCGCTCGCACAAGGACGGCTGGGGCATCAACACGCTGATCGGATCGGACCCGGTGCCGCCCTTTGGCGGCGCGGCCTTTCACGACTGCACGGTGTGGGTGAAGCCCGCAAGCGATACGGCTGGCTAGAAGGAGCCCTTGAGCCCCGCTGAAAGCCGGATGCTGCGGTAGTCGCCGCCACCGCCATTAGGGAAGGTGGCTGAAAGGTCTGTCAGCGTGTCGGTGACGATAGTATCGGCCCGGGTCGCAAAGACCTTGTCGAGCCCGGCCGATGCGGTGAGCGCGGCGCGCTCGCCCAGCGCAAGCTCGGCCCCGGCTTCGACCCCGGCAGTGGGTATCGGATACCAGACGTCGAGAAAGTTGAGATCGCGCAGCCAGTGATCATCGTCGCCTTTGGCGCCGATCGCCACCCCGACGCGGCCTGACAGCCTTAGCGTTAGCGCACCCTCGGTCATCTCCGCGTCGAGCGCCTGGTAGATTTCCGGAATGGTCTGGCGATAGGTGATGCCCATCACCCCGTCACCGATCGAGCCCGGCGTGTCGCGGAAGCCGCCGACCGAATAGAGATAGGTACCGCCATAGGCGGTCCATTGCGTATCGGTATAGCGCGCCCCGCCGCGCAGCCCGACCGAAGCGCCCTCGTCCTCATAGAGCGTGCGAGTAACAGCCAGATCAGCGGAGAAGTGATGGTCGAGCCGCGTGTCGGGATGCTGCGAACGGTGGCTCCAGTCGTCCGGCCCGGTGCCGGTCGCATAAGGTGCGAGCCAGTCATAGTCTTCCATGTAGCCATCGCCGCCCCAGGCCACGGTGCCCCAAGCCACGGTGCCCTCCACGCGCAGGCCCCACCCGTCGCGCAGGGGGATGTCGACCTGACCGGTTGCAGCCGGCGACCGGCTTTGCCAGATCAGCTGGCTGATCTTGGACGAGCCCGAATAGACATATTCGTTCGCCTCGATATCGATGACGCCCATCTCGGCGGTCACGCTGACCTGGTCGCCCGCCAACGCGATGCAGGGAGAGGCGACGATAGCCACACTCAGCAGGGCAGCACGGCAGAGAAGCGGGACGTGAACTCGAAAAACCATGGCCAATGGGGGCTTCTGCCCGTCCTTCACTCGACATAGTGGGCGGCATGTATCCTGCCCACCGCATTGCCGGATGATGAACGAAAGTGGTTGCCACAAGGTCAACGCCGGGTGGCATAGACGCGGATCGCCTCAGGTGCCCGAGACGAAGAACCAGATCGTCAGCCCCACGCCATAGACGATGACGAAGGCACGGATGGCGGTGCCCGGAATGCGGTGGGCCAGCCGCGCGGCGAGATAGCCACCGGTGACGACACCGACGACCGCGACGAGCCCCGCGCCCCAATCGATGGAGCCGTTGAGCGCGAAGCGGGCCACCGCAATGACCGACACGCTGGAGGAGATCACGAGCTTGAGCCCGTTCATCTGGTGCACATTGGTGAGGCCGGACAGCGCCAGATAGGCCAGCAGGATGATGCCCAACCCGGCATTGAAGAACCCGCCATAGATGCAGATCGCCAGCAGCAGGATTCCCAGAACGCCCAGCCCTGCGATCCTGAGGCGAGCATGTTCACCGGAGCGGCGCGCCAGCCAGCGGTTGAGCATGCCCCCAAACGCAAAGGCGGTGACGGCGAACGCCATCAGCCAGGGCACGAGCGCGGAGAACTGCTCGTCAGAGGTCATCAACAGCACCTCAGCGCCGATATAGCCCCCGACAAGGGCAATGCCGGCATAGATCAGGAGGCGGCGTTTCTGGCCGGCCACATCGCGCCAATAGCCCGCAGCCCCGCTGATATAGCCGGGCAGGGCGGCAAAGGTATTGGTGGCATTGGCCGAGATCGGCGGCACCCCGGCCAGCAAAAGCGCCGGAAACACGATGAACGACCCGCCGCCGGCCAGCGAGTTGAGCGCTCCGCCCGCAAACCCCGCCAGCAGCAAAATCACCAGATCCATGAGGGCTTTCCTTTTATCGTAGAATCACGATGATTTGTGTTTGATCGGTCAGGGCATGTGTGCCACAAACCGGTCGCCCCTTCATTCACCGGCGCGCGCCAGATGCCCGCCGACCGTGTTCAATGATTGAAAAGCCCGACCGGGCCGCCCTTTGGCCGGTACGGCGACAAGGATTTGACCCCATGACTATTCAGCAGAGCAAGCCCATCGATCTTTATTATTGGACCACGCCCAACGGCAAGAAGATCTCGATCATGCTTGAAGAGCTGGGCGTACCCTATACCGTTCACCTGATCCATATCGGGCGCGGCGACCAGTTCGCCCCCGACTTTCTGAAGATTTCCCCGAACAACAAGATCCCCGCCATCCTCGACCCCGAGGGCCCGGGCGGCGAACCGATTTCGGTGTTCGAATCCGGTGCGATCCTGAAATATCTCGCCGAGAAATTCGGCCGGTTCTATCCCGAGGACCCGCGCGAACGCGTCAAGGTCGATGAATGGCTGATGTGGCAGATGGGCGGCTTTGGCCCCATGCTCGGTCAAAACCACCACTTCGTGCAATACGCGCCCGAACGCATCGAATACGCCATGAACCGCTATGTCGAAGAGACGCGCCGCCTTTACGGCGTGCTCGACAAGCAGCTCGAGGGCAAGGACTACGTGACGGGCGAGTTTTCCATCGCCGACATGGCCATTATCGGCTGGGCGCTGGGCTGGAAAAATCAGCGTGTCGACATCGACAGCGTGCCGAATGTGAAGGCCTGGATCGCGCGCATGGAAGCGCGGCCAGCCGTGGCCCGCGGTCTCGCCGTCGCCAGCGAGGAAGCCGACAAGCTGAAGGCTGACAAGGAATACCAGGCGGCCCCGGTTCAGGTGAACCAGAACGCGGCCTGACTGGTCCTGCCGACGAGAATGAGGCTGGCGGGGGCCTCTCCCGTCAGTCGACCTTCTGCCAATCCTCGATGACGCAATCGGTGTCGATAGGCGCGCAGCCGCGAAGCCGCAGCGTGCCCTCGCTCACCAGTTGCGCGATACCGCGCCGCATCGTGCCGCTCGCCGGATCATGCATCACGGCCTGCCAGACCCGTGGGCCGGCGCCGTGCTCGAGCATCAATGCGGGCTGGGCGCCGCCGGCATCGGCAAAACCGCAATAGGCATTGCCGCAATTCTCGATGGCCACCATGACGCCATTGGGTGTGCGCCAGACCCCGTTGAGGTCTGCGGCCAATGCCGCACCGCCACTCAGAACGCCAGCGACAAGCGCCACCGCAGCCGTCATCAATCGGGATGTGTGCGAAAGGGTCCGCGCCATTCCGGCCTCCTGCCACCGCTCCACGCGGCAGCCGACCCGGAGAACCGGGTCATGTGCCGCAAATCAGACAATGCCCTGAATCTGTGATCGAATTGGGGCCGGCTCACATGAGCCAGGCCCAAACGACCGCCGACCCATAGAGCCCCAGGCCGAACACCAGATGCATGATCAGCGTGTGCAGCCGGGCCATGCCAGGACGCGGGGTGCGTGACGCAAAGAGCCCGGCGCCGAAGGCCGGCTGCAGGATGAGGAAGGGTGCAGTTGCGGTCAGTAGTCCGGTGATAAGCGCGGGCAGGAGGGTCGGCGCCTCAAGCCAGCTTTCACCAACAGCCAGCAGCATGCCGAGCGCGAAACCGCTGCCGATCCTGTGCCGAACAGCGCTTCTCCCGGCACAGGATCGGCAGCGGCGATGCTGGCGTGTCGAAACTGGCCACGCCGCATGTGACCCAGCCAGCGGCCCACATAGCGGTAATCGAGCGGCGGAACGCCGATGAGACGAAGGCGGACGACCGCCCAAAGATCGCCGACAAGGCTGGCGCCGACGCCGATGACAATGGCGTCGATTAAAAGGCTCGGGGACATAGGCACCACTCCGGATGAATCGCCGGCGGAGGTGCCGGCAGCCCGGTGCTAGCACTTCAAGTCAGCTTGAGGTCAAGGGCTGCCCTCGGCTTACCGCGTGGCGGAGCGTTCCTGGGCGGCATTCTCGATCAGCGCCGGATTGAGCGCGGGAATCGGGACGGTGTCGGTATCGAGGAACATCATCAGGGTTTGCGGGCCGTTGCCCGCGGAGCGGAGGCGGGAGAAGGCCTCGCCAAGCGAAACCACGCCGTCCGGACCGAGCACATCCTGATCGACATCGGTGCCCAGCAACATGTTGCGGCCATCCATCGCGATGCCGTGGCCGACGAAATAGAAAGCGACGGCGCCATTGTCCGAATGGCCGGCGGCGAAACGATCGATCGCATCCAGCATTTCAGCCGAGGTCAAATCGAACAAGGAAGTCACCTCGAAGCCGAGCCCCTTGAGTGTGTTGGCGACAAGCTGGGCATCGCCCACCGGGTTTTCGAGCGCCTGCACCTCGGCATAATCCTGATTGGCGATGATCAGCGCCCGCGCATTGCCCCCGGCTGCGATGGTCCCGAGCGAGGCATTGCTGTCGAGCTCGAGATAGGCGGTGGGCGCCTGATGGCCATCGGACAGGGCCTTTACACGGGCCCGAAGCGCGATCAGGGCGTCTGACAGCGGAAGCTCGGGAACGCTCATGACATCGGCAAACGCAGCTGCGTAAGGCCCATGGGTGGCATCACCCGGCTGAGCATCGAGTGCGGTGCCAAAGCCGGCGCCGTAGCTGATGACGATCTGCTGGTTCTCAACCGGTGCACCGGACGGGTTGGGCGGTGCGATGGCCGCCCCTACCGGCAGCGCTGTCACGCTGAGCCCGCCTGCGAGCGCGATGGCGCCGAGCCCCGTGAGCAATTTCCTTGAAATCATGACGTCCTCCCTCTGTGCCACTCCCGTGCGCAACCTTAGCACGGGCATGTTCGACCGGGGGAGAGGTGTTCGGGAGTCGGACGGGTACGGATGCCCGGCGTATCCAGCAAAGCGCGAGAATGAAGCTTCCGTCAGTATTTCACATATTGAAAAATACGTTGAACGAGCATGTATAGAATTGGGAATATTTGATAAAAACTATAAGTTGATATCCATAAAATCAGATCTTAAGCGTGACAATTGATTCCGAGTAGTTTTCCGTATCCGGCTTTTCGCCGAAAGTGTTTTTAATCACGTGAGTTGTATTCGGGATGCTGAATGTTCGCTTGTCTCCGCCCGAATTTGCAAGAACGCTCTTTCGGCAGATTCCACCCAGGCTGCAGGTTCCACTCCGGCAATTGCTGACGACCGAACCATTTCTGCAGCATGCGGCAGCGGGCCGGAGCCCGAAATCCGCTTCCGGGCAGGCAGCTGGCCACATCGATGCCGCGATCCGGGGGGCGGACGGCTCGCTCACTGTTGCCGGCTGGTCCTTGCCTTATGATGCTACCGATATTGTGCTGACGGGTGACGGGAACCAGACCTGGTCGATGGCGCATGCCCATCCGGTCCATCGCCCCGACCTGGCCGAGGTGTTTGGCGCGTTGCACGGGGCCGGCGCGCAGAGAGGCGGATTCATCACCCGCATCGAGAATGCGGGACGAGCGAAATGGGTGTCGCTGCGCCTTGGGCGGGGGAGGGGGAAAATCCTGTCGACCGCTGCGACCGATGCCGGCGTTAGCGATCCTGTTGTTCTTGCAAAACGTCTGTTCTCGGTCCCGACCCCGCAGCACAAGCTGGTGGCGCGGTTTGCCGAGATCGACGGCCCGCAGATCGCCGCTTCACTCCGGGCGCGCAACGATGCGCTCGCCGCGCTGGCCGTGGAACGGCAGAACTTTGGTGAGCCGCCTGTCCGGCCTGAGACCAGCATTGTGGTTCCACTTTACGGCCGCTGGGATTTTATCGAGCATCAACTGCTTGCCTTTGCGCACGATTCCGGCCTGCGGAACGATGTCGAACTCATCTATGTTCTGGACGACCCGGACCTTGTTGAACCCGTCACTGCAGCCAGCGAGGAGTTGTTCAGGGTCTACGGCGTGCCCTTTTCCCTGGTTTGGGGGCATGCCAATCGCGGCTTCTCCGGCGCCAGCAATCTGGGCGCCAGCCAGGCCGCCGGGCGGTTCCTGATCTTCCTCAACAGTGACGTTTTTCCAAAGGCGCCGGGCTGGGTCGAGGGCTTGACCGGACTGCTGAAAGCGCGGCCTGAATTCGGCGTCGTCGCGCCGCGCCTGCTGTTTCCCGATGGCGGGCTGCAGCATGCCGGGATTGCGTTCCGCTGGAACAGCACACTCGGAACCTGGATCAACGACCATCCTCTAATGGGGTTGCCGCCATCGGCGGACACAACCCGGGGGTTGGTGGAACGACCCGCGGTTACGGGCGCGTGCATGGCAGTGCGGCGCCATGAATTCGAAGCGTTGGGCGGGTTCGACACCGGCTATCTGATTGGCGATTTCGAGGATAGCGACCTATGCCTCAAATACCGGCAGAAGGGCCTGTTGCCCGGCTACACGCCCGATGTCGAGCTGATCCATCTCGAGCGGCAATCGCTTAATGGCATAGGTGACGCCGGCTTCCGCCAACAGGTCGTTGTTCTCAATGCCCTGCGCCACTATCGGCGTTGGGGGAACGCCATCGAACGACTGGCGGACGGTCCCATACTCGCGGCGGCGCAGTGAGCCAGCAGTTGCGTATCGCCGTGGTCGCCCACGGTCACCCGGATTTTGACGTTGGGGGCGCCGAAATCGCGGCCTACAATCTGTTCACGGGCTATCGGGAGCAGGCCGATGTGGCGGAGGCGGTTTTTCTCGCAGGCATGCGGCGCCCGGGGCAGAGCGCCACGGGGCTGATCTCTGCCCGCCGGGAGCACGAATTTCTGTGGAACCGTGAAATGCACGACTGGCATCTGTTCCGGGGCCTTGGCCGGGATGAGGCCGGTCATCGGTTCAGAGCCTGGCTGGAGCTGGTGAACCCCGATATCGTGCATGCCCATCACTATGCGCATCTCGGCATCGAGATGTTCGAGTTGATCAGAAGGACCTGCCCTCAAACCCGCATCTTCCTCACGCTTCACGAGTTCCAGGCGATCTGCAAGAACAACGGCCAGATGGTGAAGCCGGGCAGCGGCCGGCTGTGCAGCCACGAAAGCATCGAGGACTGCCATCGCTGCTATCCCGATGTCAGCCGCGAGGATTTCTGGCTCAGAAAGAATTTCATCCAGCGCAATTTCGACTGGGTCGACGGCTTCGTAGCACCATCCGAATTCCTGCGGCAGCGCTATATCGACTGGGGCATCGCGCCTGAGCGGATCACGACTATCGAGAACGGCCAGATCCCTGTGGCGCCCGCGCCGCACCGGGAGCCGGGTCGGGACGGACTGCGCAATCGCTTCGGCTATTTCGGCCAACTGAACCCCTTCAAGGGGATCGATGTCCTGCTCGATGCACTGTCCATCGCGCACCGACAGGGCGAGGCGCCTTTGCATCTCGAGGTCCACGGCGCCAACCTCGATCTGCAACAACCCGACTTCATCACCCGGATCGAGGCCAGCCGCGACGCGCTGCTCCCTCATGGCTGCCTGCAATGGCATGGCCCGTATGAGCCACAGGACCTGCACCGCCGCATGCGGGGCGTCGATTGGGTCGTGATCCCCTCAATCTGGTGGGAGAACTCGCCCATGGTTATTCAGGAAGCCTTTGCCCACCGCCGACCCGTGGTGGTTTCGGATATTGGCGGCATGGCCGAAAAGGCGGCTGGGGCCACCGAACACACCCGCGTCGAGCCCCGCAACCCGCTGGCCCTTGCAGAGACAATGGTCAAATTGGCAAGCGACCCGGGAATCTGGGAACAGAATGTGAAACGGATCAAACCACCCATAACGGTGGCCGAGAGCGCCGCCGCGCATCTCGACTGGTTCGGGCAGATAGCGGCAAGGACGGTCGCCTGATGGGGGAACCGTTCATTTTTGGCCTGCCTCACCGAGTTGATGGGCACCCGTTTCTGGCCACGGAGACGCTGTACAGCCGCGTCGGGCATAATACTGGGAACCTGGCATTCCAATATGCCATTCATCGCTTATTGGGGGGACGCTTGAACCAAGTCCCTTGGAGTGGTGACAAACACACTATCGAAACCGCGGGTGACATAGGTGTGATCCCTGCGGCGAATCAGTTTGGCGCGCACGTAGACTACGGTGATCTCGCGAAAAGCGTTGGGACCCTCTCACAGAAGCTCGTGATGATCGGTTTGGGTAGCCAGAGCGATGTGGACGGCAAAATCCCGGAAGTACCAAAGGGCACAGTGGACTGGGTCAAAGAGATTGCAAAGCGCGCCCCTTCCGCCGCTCCAAATATAGCAGTGCGTGGTGCCTTCACTCTGGAAGTTCTCAAGCACTACGAATTGTCCGAGCATGCCACCGTACTCGGGTGTCCTTCCTTGTTTATCAATCCTGATCCGGAACTGGGACGCTTAATCGAACGTCGGATCAGACCGCCCAAGCGGTTTGCAGTGGCGGCGGGCCACCAAAGTTGGAGGCACCTTCGTCACATCGAAGCGTCACTTGGACGGCTCGTGTCCGTTACTCACGGTTCGTATGTCGGACAGCATGCACTTCCCATGCTTAAGCTGACGAGAGGCGAAGCGGTTGAACTGGAAGAAGTCGAACTTCGGGCGTGCAGAGATTATGTTTGCCCTGAGATGGACCTGGACGAGTTCGTGGTGTGGGCCGATCGTCACGGAAACGTGTTTTTCGATGTCGATTCCTGGATCGAACATTATCGACGGTTCGATTTCGTTGTGGGAACAAGGATTCATGGGGTGATGCTGGCGCTTCAAGCCGGAATCCCAGGTCTTTGCATCGCGCACGACTCAAGAACACTGGAGTTGTGCAGGACAATGATGGTCCCGCACGTTGTTGCGCGGGACGTCAGGTTGGGCATCTCACGCGACCAGATGATGGAACTTTTCCAATTCGACGGAAATGCATTTGACCGGAATAGGAGAATGCTCGCCCGTAGGATGTCTGACTTCCTGTCAAATAATGGGATCTTGAAGCCCAAGATTTTGGAGACGATCGCCACCCAAAGCTGATTGTGCCGTCAATTGAACTGACCACCACTCGTTTCAATCCCGGGGTCGTCGTTCGGAAAGTAGTTCGGATTCCCACTATTCGAATTCACAATCCCATTCAACTGCACCACATACCGCCGTCCCCCGGTCGCTGAGCCGATGAACGTGTTGGCATGGGCGAACACCACGCCACCGTTATTGGCCAGCGCCACGACGCCGATATCCGGGGCGCTTGAGAAGTCGAGCGTGGCACCGGCGATCGTCAGGTAGCCGTTCCGCCCGGCATAGAGAAGTGAATAGCACTGGTCTGCGGCGACAAGCGTGCCCTTCAGTTCGATCGTTGCCAGCGCGTCCGCCATCAGCGAATGGGAGCGGCCTGCGCCGGACACCTTGTTGTTGGTGACGAGATCAATGCGGGCGCCGGCGAATGCCCGGATCAGATTGGTGGTGTTGGTGCGCGTGACCGTCAGCCCTTCGAGCGCGATGCGCGTGCCGTAATTTTCGACATTGATGACGATGCTGGAGCCGACATGATCCGCGATCACGCATTGATCCAGGTCGCCCGTGTTGCCCCTGACCGTGATCGTGCCTGCACCGACCTGCGGATTCACCGCATCGAAGCCGTCATAGGTGCCCGGCGCCAGCTGGATGGCCACATCGTGCCCGCCAAGGTCGAGCGTGCCATAGACCGTGTCCACTGCATTCTGGATGGTGGCAAAAGCCGTGCCGCTGGTCAGCCCGTCATCCGCGTCATCGCCAGCCGGGGAGACGTGGTAGGTGCGATCGGCGAAAAGAATCTCGCGCACACCGCCGGAAGGAAAACGGACACGCCCATTGGCGCTGTCGATCACGAGGCCTTCATGCCAGGCAGCGCCATCGCCGCTCACCTTGACGCGGAAATCATCATCGCCCGAAAGGCCCATCTCGGCCCGGCCGCTCCAGCCCGACTGAAACAGAAGCGAGGCGGTGTCGACCGGGGCCTGTTTATTGATGACGGTGCGCATGTCGCCGGAGCCGGGCGTAACATCGTCATGACTGAGGAGGATCGCATCGGACTTGACCGCGAGCCGATTGGTGGCATCGGGTGCGGTGTTGACGCCGAATTGCAGAACACCGCTTCTGACCGCCGCGGGGACCCAGGCCCCCGCCTCGAATGCCAGCAGCGCGCCTTCGTCGACCACCCAGGCCAACCAGCCCGGGCCGGGCGTGATGAGCATCCACGCACCGTCCTCATAGACGGCGATATGACCCTGCATGTCGGTCCAGTCACCGGTCGCACCATCGGCAATGATGTATCGCGCGCCTTCAACGGGTTCGGCTGGCGGTTCGGTGACAATGCGCGTCAGCACGTTGAGCTGGACCAGGGCATCGAGGGTCCGAAGGGCTTGGTTATGGGTGATGTGCTTGAGCGCCTGGTTGGCAGCGATATAGGGCAGGCCGAGTATCGGGGTGGAGGTCATGGGTGTTATCCTTGTCGGCAGGTTCCCCGGCAGCCTAAGCTTGGCGTTTCGGGGCGGGGATAACTTGTCGGTCTCAGATTGGCGGCGGCGTGAGCGCCGTGCTAGCAGTGCGGCCCAGCAGGTTGAGCGGGTTTGAAAGTGCAGTGGGGCAGATGGGCAAACTGATCGCAGCCGCGCTGGCCGATATCCGCGAGGCCCTGCGTTTGCGCGCCGTCTGGATTGCGCTGGCCAGCGAAGACATAGGTGATCAGCACAAACGCACCACGCTCGGGCCGTTCTGGCTCTTGCTCAACTACCTGATCTTCATCGGCACGTTCATTGTCGTGTTCGGCGGGCCCGCAGGGGAGGGTTTGTTCGCGGCCTATGCTGCGACGGGCTTGTTCGTCTGGTTCTACATCATGGACATACTGGGCCAGAGTGCAGCGCTCTTTGTGAGGGAAGAGAGCTTCATCAAGGGCACGATCCTGCCGCTCACCACCTATGTGCTGCGCCTGACCATGCAGTCGGTCATCCGCTCCGGCTACGCCCTGATCGGCTGTGCTGCCATTCTCTTGCTGATGCAGGTCCCGATTACCGCCACCTGGTCCTGGTCGATCGTCGCGCTCGGGATCATCATCCTGGCAACCCCGCCCACAATTCTGATCCTGGCCCTCATAGGGGCTTTTTTCCCCGACATGCAGTTCATCATGCAAAATGCGGTGCGCGTGGGCATGTTTCTCACCCCCACATTCTGGGGGTTCGATGAGGTGGTCGGCTGGCGCGGCGTCCTCTATCACTGGAACCCCTTCACCTATTTTCTGGAGATCTTCCGGCAGCCCATCGTCTTTGACACGGTTCCCGTCTTTGCCTTGGGCTTCTGCCTTGTTGTCGTGCTCGTGTTATGGGCCATTGCCATCCCGCTGCTCGGGCTGTTCCGCAAGCAAATTGCATTCATGATCTGATGGTTTCCATTTCTGCCCGGAATATCGGCCTCAACTATCGCATTCCCAGAAAGCTGACCCTGGCGCCACGTGACCGGCGCATGGCCGCCGGCGGGCGCATCGAATCCAGTGGCAGCGGGAGGATCGTCAAGGCGCTTGAGGGCGTGACCTTCTCCTTGCGGTCGGGCGACCGCTTGGGCCTTGTCGGACCCAACGGCGCGGGCAAGACAACGCTGCTGAAAGTGCTCTATGGCATTTTCGAACCCAGCGCCGGAGAGCTGCACATCGACGGGCGCGTGGATGCCCTGTTCAACATCACGCTTGGATTTCGTACCGAGGCCACCGGTCGCCGAAACATTGAACTGCGCGGACTGATCAATGGCTGGACCAAACAGCAGATCGCCGCCCGGATGGACGAAATCATCGAGTTCTCCGAGCTCGGCGAGTTTATCGACATGCCTTTCAAGGCCTATAGCCAGGGCATGGCGGCCAGGCTGGCATTTTCGGTTGCCACGACGCTACAGCCGGAAATCCTCTTGATGGACGAATGGATCGGAGCGGGCGATGCCGGGTTCCAGGACAAGGCCACGGCGCGCATGGACGAGATTGCCCAAAAGGCCGGCATCATCGTTCTCGCCAGCCACAACCAGAGCCTGATCGAACAGACCTGCAACAAGGTGCTCCGGCTTGAAAAGGGCCGGGCAGGGGAAGTCTTGCCGATCGGTGAGTATGCGCGCGACTAGGCTGAGAACGGCCTTTTCATAACATCAATGCCGGTTTGAAAACCGATCCTTGGCCAGCCCGTAGAGAGCCAAATCGTATTTGAGGTAGTCCCAGAGCACATCGCGGAAACGCTCACGGTCGATATGTTTGCCGTAATTCATGGCATTCTTTCGGATATCTCCGGTCGGAAGTGACAGGGAGTATCGCTGCGAAAGCAAAGCGATGGAACGACCAAAGCACTCGGTCAATCCCACGAACTCGAACTGCTCAAGAGCTTCTTCGGCCTCGGAAAGATCTTCGTCCGTGAGAAATCTGCTGATCGGAGCCGGCAGGAAATAGCGCGTCTGGCAGTTCTCGAACAACGCCAGACTGATTGGGTTGCCTTCGTTGCGGGTCAGGTACGTTCGAATGTCATCGGGATCTTGGAGGTCCACATTCCGCAAATCATCGCTCAGTAGCCTGATGGCCTCGCGCTTTTCGATGAATGCGCGATGTCGGGGCTCGATCGTCTGCAATCTCACCCAGTTCAGATGAGACCGAAGCTGATCGATCGGATCACGCAGAAACGTGATGCTGTTGAACGCGATACCCTCTGAAATTCGCTTGAATTCCGGGAAATGGACATGGCCCGAAACGAACCGGCTATCCCGCAGTTCGTTGTTGGACAGAGTCTTGCCTTCAATGTGCGAAAGGGCCCGTCCGCCGAAAGCGTCATGGAAGGCGTGGTTGATCGAGGAACCCGCAGTCTTGGGAATATGCATGAAGAACAGACGCGGCCCGTTCTGGCCGGCGGGCATCAAACGCAATTGTCTGCGTTCGTCATTCGGGGAGAAATGACCGGGCAAAGACACCCGGGGTGGACAGGCAAATGACGCATCTGCGCCATCCAGGCCGAGATTGGGGTTGTAGGCGGGATCGCGTTCAATCCAGGCTCGCCATCTGCGCCGCAATTCATTCTGCTCACGCTCAAATCGCTCGCGATTTTCTGGCGCGGTATCGTAACCCCTGGTTCGGGACTCGTGGTGGTAAAGCACCGCTTCTGGCGTCCAAGAATTGTGGAATCCTGCCTCCCGAACGCGCAGGCAGAAATCGACGTCGTTATAGGCAACTTTGAAGTCCATCTCGTCGAGCCCGCCGAGATTTTCATAAATCGATCGCCTGACAACGCAGCAGGCTGCCGTGACCACGCTAACTTCGTGCGCCAATTCGAGGCGTCCCGCCGCTCCTGGCGATGAAGCGGGATGTCCCAGATGTATGTGCCCGGCATGACCACCAAGCCCCATAACCACACCTGCGTGTTGAATGGTTTCGTCGGGGTAGAGCAGCTTGGCGCCAACCACACCGGCATCGGGCTGGATGGCCAGCGCGACCATCTCGGAAAGCCAAGCCGGTGATATCACTTCTGTGTCGTTGTTGAGGAGGCAGATCAACTCGGATGTGACCTGACCGACCGCGAAATTGTTGATCGCCGAAAAGTTGAAGTCGCCATCATACTGGATCACCCGGATGCCGTTCTGTGCGGCCAACTGGTCGAGATAGGCCAGCGTGTCCGTTTCATTCGAGCCATTATCGACGATGACGATCTCGAAATCAGGGTAGTCCGTTCGCGCCAGAATGCTGTCGACACAACACTCCAGAAGGTCCCTCCGGTTCCTTGTCGGGATGATGATGCTGACCGGCGGTGCGGGATCGGGGAGGGCGAACCGAACGCGCGTCATACCGCGATTGCCGATTTCCTCAACGCTTGCAGCTTGTCCGGTGCGCGAAAAATGCTCGGTCAGTGCCCGCAGTGCCGCGCTCGTCGCATAGTCCTTTTCTCTCGGGCCCCTTGCGGTCGACCCGGCGATCGCCCGCCAATGATATAGGACGCGCGGAATGTGGAGGATGGCGGCGCGATCGACGCGTTCAGAACAGCGCAGGATCAGATCGTAATCCTGTGCCCCTTCGAAGCCGGTCCGGAACCCTCCAACCGCAGAAACAAGGTCTCGCCGGTAGACCCCGAGATGCGAGAACATGTTGTGCCCGCAAAGAAGCAGCGGGTCCCAGTCGGACTTGAAATAGGGGTCGAACCGGTTGCCTTCCTCGTCGATCTTGTCTTCATCCGAAAAGATAAGTTGCGCTTGCGGATTGGCCAAAATGGTCTCGACCACGCAATAGAGGGCATGGGCGGGCAGAAGGTCATCGTGATCGAGCAACGCAATCCAATCGCCTGTCGCGAGGTCGAGTGCGGAGTTTGAGGCCCGAGATATATGGCCGTTTTCTTCCCGGTAAGTCACCTTGATGCGGGGGTCGCGCTGCGCAAACTCCTCTAACACCTGACGTACACGCGGCGCGGTCGAGGCATCGTCGGCAATACAAAGCTCCCAGTTGGAATAGATCTGGTCGATCACGCTTTGAATGGCCTCCCGCAGAGACACCTCCGGCGGATTGAAGACGGGCATCACAAGTGACACGAGCGGCATGTCGTCAAATGCCTCGATCTGCGCGCGCATGGCATCGAAGTCGGACTTGCCGAACGTGTCATATGTTTGGACCCAGCGGCCATAGTCATGGGCGTGGCTGCTGGCGCGGTGGAGGGCGACGCGCAAGGCGTCGCGCAACCCTCGAATGCCCTGATCAGAAAGCAGGTCTCTGGCAAAACCGAAGGCACGGCGAAGGGAGGACCAATTGCGCGTGTGTTTGCGCAACATCCTGAATGCACCCACCACGCGCGATGCAGCAGTCACTTTGTTCTCCGTTTCCCGGCTCACTGCCTTTTGGTTCCTTTTGGACTGGAATGACTAGCCTGTTCCGGGTCTTCCTGGACTTGCCATTGGTTCGACAGCCTCTGGAGGCACAACCGTAGGGAGTGGTGCCAGTGCGGAGCCGTTACCCCGAAGACACGCGTGAAGCGGGAACAGTCGAGCCGTGAATTGGCAGGGCGCCGGGCCTTCGTTGGGTATGCACTCGAGGGAATGGACACCACGGTGCAGGAAGGCCCGCCCAGTCCCGCGGAGAGGGCAAATGTTGCCTCAGCCAATTCTGCCCAGCTGGCCTGGCCTGCTCCGGCAAAATGGTAGATGCCCCAGTCGGCAAACTCTGGCTCTGAATTCAATCTGTCCGAAATCGCCAGGACCGCATCCGCGATGTCGAATGCCGAGGTTGGCGAGCCGACCTGATCATTAACCAGGTTGACCTCGCCCTGCTTGGCCGCCAGCGCCAGCATGGTCTTGACGAAATTGCGCCCGAAAGGACTGTAGACCCAGGCCGTGCGCAGGATGAGGTGACGGGGATTGGCCTTAGCAACAAGCTCTTCGCCATCGAGCTTGCTGCGCCCATAGATACTATGCGGGTCGGGCTTGTCTTGTTCGGAATAAGGCCGCCCGGCGTCACCCGAGAAGACATAATCAGTCGAGATTTGAATGACCGGCACGCCAAGGTGAGCCGCCGCCCGGGCGACTGCTTCGGCTCCCAGGGCATTGACCCGATGTGCCAGTTCTGGCTCGTCCTCGGCGCTATCGACCGCGGTATAGGCCGCCGCATTGACGACGAGGTCGGGGGCGGTCTCGCCGATGGCGGAGGCAACCGATTCCGGGTTGGCAAGATCGAGGTGAGGGCGGCCAAGCGCCACCATGTCGATGTCGGGCCGCGCAGTGGCGCGCTCCTGTAGTGCCCTTGAGACCTGGCCTTGCGTGCCTGTCACAACAATGCGGGTCACGGCAAGTTCTCCGGGCGTCCCAATCGTTCGCCCGCATAGCGTTCCGTACGGAGCGGCCGCCACCACCATTCATTCTCCAGATACCACGCGATGGTGGCTTCCAGTCCGGTCTCGAAACTGTGCGCCGCATGCCAACCAAGCTCGCGTTCGATCTTGCCCGGATCGATCGCATATCGCCGGTCATGACCCGGACGATCATCGACCATGGTGATCATCTCGCGGTGACTGTGCCCGCCCTTACGGGGCGCCATGGTATCGAGCAGTGCGCAGATGGCCTCGACCACATCGATATTCCGGCGCTCGGCGTGTCCGCCGACATTGTAGCTTTCGCCCGGGCTGCCAGCGGCGGCGATCAGTTCAAGTGCCGCGGCGTGGTCTTCGACGAACAACCAGTCCCGGGCGTTTTCCCCCTTGCCGTAGACGGGCAACGGTTTGCCGTCCAGCGCATTCAGAATGACAAGCGGAATGAGCTTTTCGGGAAACTGATAGGGACCGTAATTGTTCGAACAATTTCCGAGGACGACCGGCAGGCCGTAGGTCCGGTGCCAGGCGCGAACGAGATGGTCTGATCCGGCCTTGGACGCTGAATAAGGCGAGGACGGATCATAGGGCGTTTCCTCGGTGAACATGCCGCTGTCGAAAGGGAGATCGCCAAACACTTCGTCGGTCGAGACGTGCAGGAACCGGAACCTGTTGCGCCTGTCGCCCTTCAGCGTTTCCCAATAGGAGCGGGCCGCATCAAGCAGCCTGAATGTGCCGACAAGATTGGTTTGAATGAACGCCTCGGGCCCGTCGATCGAACGGTCGACATGGCTCTCGGCCGCAAGATGCATGACGACATCGATTTCTTCGGCCGCCAGAAGCTCGCCCAAACCGTCCGCGTCACAAATGTCGAGCTGAACAAACCGGTAATTGGGGGCATCGGCGATGGTCCGAAGCGACTGCAGATTGCCTGCATAGGTGAGTTTGTCGACATTGACGACGCGGTTTCCAGGATCGCCGGCCAACCGGCGGCAAACCGCCGACCCGATAAATCCTGCCCCTCCGGTGATCAGATATCGCATGACTTGTACTCTCGGATCGGCCTGTCAAAGGTCCGTGCTGGCATCGATCTCCGAAAGCCGGGGTGCTTCCCGATCCTTTTCGGAGAGGACCGGTTGATCGGCAGATCCGGGCCAGTCGATCGCGATGTCCGGGTCATCGAACCGGATCGAGCGCTCATGCTCGCGCGAATAGTAGTCCGACACCTTGTAGAGGACTTCGGTGTCCGGTTCGAGCGTCAGGAATCCGTGAGCGAACCCTGCCGGGACGAAAAGCTGATTGCCCTTGCTGGCGGTCAATTCAAGCCCCACCCACTGCGCGAAGGTTGGCGAACCTTTGCGGATATCGACAGCAACATCGAAGACCGCGCCGCGCACGACCCGCACCAGCTTGGCCTGGGCAAAAGGGGCGAGCTGATAATGCAGGCCTCTGAGTGTGCCCACCTTGCCGGACAGGGAATGGTTGTCTTGCACGAAATCGACATCGACGCCGTTCCCGGACCAGAGGGCCTTGTTGTAGACCTCGGAAAAGTAGCCGCGCGCGTCCCCGAAACGATCGGGGACCACTTCGATGACATCGCGAAGGGCAAGCGGACTGAAGTGCGGCATCAAGAGAGCTCCTTCACCCGTCGCCGCAAATAGGCGGCATAGTCACACTGCCCCAGCTCATGAGCGCGAGCCAGCACGGCCTCGCCGGTCAGCCACCCGCTTTCAAGCCCGACTTCCTCAGGGCAGGCGATCTTGATGCCCTGGCGCCGTTCGATTGTCTGAACGAAGGCGGACGCTTCGTGCAGGCTGTCGGGCGTGCCGGTGTCGAGCCAGGCATAGCCGCGGCCCATCTTGGCGACTTCGAGTTCGCCCCGCTTGAGATAAGTGCGGTTCACATCGGTGATTTCGAGCTCACCGCGGGCGGATGGCGTGATCGACCGGGCAATGTCCACCACGTCCCGATCATAAAAATAGAGCCCGGTCAGCGCCCACTGGGACTTGGGAGTGGCAGGCTTTTCCTGGATATCGATGGCCTCGCCTGTCGAGGGATCGAATTGTACTACGCCGTATCGCTCGGGATCACTGACCGAATAGGCGAACACGGTGGCGCCCCGCGGGCGGGCGATCGCGCTTTCGCACAGCTCGGAGAGGCCCGCGCCATAAAAGATGTTGTCGCCAAGAATAAGCGCGCAATCGTCATTGGCGATGAAGTCTTCGCCAATAAGGAACGCTTCAGCCAGCCCGTTCGGTTGGGGCTGCACGGCATAGGACAATGAAATCCCGAACACCGATCCGTCGCCAAGAAGCTGGGCAAAAAGGGGAAGGTCTCGCTCGGTGGTAATGACCAGAATATCGCGGATTCCCGCCCGCATCAGCACGCTGAGCGGGTAAAAGATCATCGGCTTGTCATAGACCGGCAAGAGTTGTTTCGAGACGGCCAGCGTCATCGGATAGAGCCTCGTTCCTGCCCCGCCTGCAAGAATAATGCCCTTCATGTCGACCCTTAATAAAACTTGCTGGTTATTGCAGAATTCAGAAAATTGATACTGGTGGCCAATGTATATAGCGTATTTTTGCTAGAGAAAAACCAGCTCATAGCCAGCCCATCGCCACGGCGATACCGAGGCTCATTGTGCCTAGCAGGGTCTGCCGGTAAAGGCGAGAGCGCACAAGCGATAAGGGCCGGGCTATCGGGCCTTTCTGTCTCATTGCCCTGAAGTCCGCGATCAGGTTGCGGGCTTCGGTGGTCATGTGAGGCTCGAGTTCGGCCAGACCGGTCAGATGGATGTCCATCCACTGCCGAAACCGGCCTTGCCGAAGGGCGGTGGCACGCCGCAGGCGTGCCAGGACGGTGTCGTTGGCACCCAGCACATTGTCCTGATGCTGCCGATAATCGATATGCGGCGTTGCATCGTAGCGCACGATGCCCCCGCAAGCGGTGACCACCAGATAGGCCCACCAATCGTGCGAGACGAAGGGGTGGTTGCGCGAAGCCATGCCGACGAGCTGTGCGGCCTTGGCATTCATCACCATGGTGTTGCCGCCGCCAATGCTCTGAACCAGCGCGTTGTGAACCGAAGGCGGTTTTCGGAACAAGGGCGACATGCGCAGGTAATTGCCGGCTGCATCGACATAGCGGGTTCTGCCGCAATAGAGCGCCGGCTTGTCCGATTGGCTACCCAGCCAGTTGATGGCGACTTCCAGCTTCTCAGGGTGCCAGATGTCATCCTGATCGGAAAACGCAACAAACGCATGTGACTGCCCATGAGCGATGAGCAGGTGGCGATAGTTTTCCGAAAAGCCCTTTCCGGGCCCGGACAGGACCTCGAATTGTCCCTTCTTCCATCCCGCCGCAGCCTCGGCCAGCAGGGCCTGTGTGCCGTCGGTCGATCCGTCGTCGGAAACGATCAGATCCAGCCTGGGGATCGTCTGGGCTTGGATTGAAGCGATCTGCTCGGCCAGGAAAGGAGCACCGTTATATGTCCCCATCAGGACAGCGGTTTCCGCCCGGTCGGTAGTCGCAACGCTCATGCAAGGGGATCCGGCTTTGGGTTACTGGGGGATCGCGAATTCTGCACAGTGCCATCCCCTTGGGAAGTCGTGCAACTCAGCGATATCAGATGGATAGGCGAAATCGGCTCGAAATGTCACCCGGTCGGGATGCATTTCCGCGTTACCGCGCCGCGCATTCATCGCCCCGAGAGACTGGAGCGTCACCGATCTTCCGCCGCGAGGCAAATGCTCAGCCAATGCGGGATGATTGGATAAGTGACCGAAAAATCGGCAATAAAAGCGATACCGGCACCACTGGATGTACCGGCAACCGGGCATTTCGCGAAGCGCGTTGAGGCTGGGGCTGATGTGGGGTTTGGGGGAATAAACTGGGAATGGCGGAGAGAGGGACGAAGTTCGAACCCGGAGATTTTTGCGTTCCTGCCATTCGAGCATAGCTCTCATGGCCTTCCTGCGCTCGCAAACCTCCACCGGAAGTTTGCGTTGGCAAGTGCCAACCGCTTGGAAGTGGCGGAGAGGAAGTCCGCCAAGAAGCTGTTTCACGCCGTCCCAAGATTCGCGATGATCCATCTAACGGGCCGATAATCGGCTGTAATTGTTGGATTTTTCCTACAATTTGTTTCAGGGTGTCCCATGTTGTTTCACCGGATCGCCACGGATAAGTGGGGACGGAAGTGGGGACAGGGAGATTCTGATAGCATGACAGGCCAATCCAATACGCGGGCCCGGCGCGGTCTCAGGAATCAATTGCCCGGCAATATCCTCCGGCAGAACCTCTCGCCCGGTCGCTACAACGACGGCGGCGGGCTCTATCTGCTCGTGCGTGAGAATGGGCAGTCGTGGGTGCTTTTCTTCAATCGGCATGGCAAGCGCCGTGAGATGGGCCTCGGGCCGGCTGGGGACAAGAAAGGGCAGGTCAGCCTTGTGGAGGCCAGGCGTAGCGCGGATGAAGCGCGGGCGATCGTTCAACAGGGCGGAGATCCTATCGCGCATAGGAAGCATGAAGCCGACCTTGCTCGAAGAGCAGGTCAGGATGAAGCCTCCCAGATCGTGACGTTTGGCCAGATGGCCGACGCCTATCTGGACGGTGGCAAGGTTGGGGGAAAGCAGATCGCTGGGCAGGCCAGTGGCTTTCGCAACGATAAGCACGTTGCTCAGTGGCGAATGACCCTGGGCGATGCCTATTGTTCCTCTATCCGGTCAAAGGCGGTGGCAGAGATCTCGACCGAAGATGTTCTCGGCATCTTGCAGCCAATCTGGCAGTCCAAGAACGAAACAGCATCGCGCATCCGCGGACGAATTGAGCGCGTCCTTGATGCTGCGAAGGCCGCGGGCTTTCGTGAGGGCGAAAACCCGGCGCGATGGCGTGGCCATCTCGCCCTGCTGTTGCCGAAGCGTCAGAAGCTCCAAAGGGGGCACCACGCCGCTCTGCCCTACAAGGAATTGCCCGACTTCGTGGCACAGCTAAGGACGCGCGATAACATGAGCTCGATTGCGCTCGAGTTTCTTATTTTGACTGCCGCCCGTTCGGGGGAAGTCCGCGGGGCTGAGTGGGCAGAATTCGATCTCGACCAAGCGGTTTGGACCATCCCGGCAAATCGAATGAAGGCGGGACGCGAGCACCGCGTCCCGCTCACCGACCGGGCATTGGAGATCTTGTCGCAAGCGACGCAGCTGTCAGGAGACGAAGGGCTCGTTTTCACCAGCGGTCGCGGTCAGATGTCAGATATGACCCTGTCCGCTCTCCTGAAACGCATGGGCCATTCTGACGTAACGGTCCACGGTTTTCGCTCATCATTTCGCGACTGGGCTTTCGAGGTCTCCCGATACCCCCGTGACATTGCGGAAGCCGCCCTCGCGCATGTATTTGGCGATGCGACCGAGCGGGCCTATCGGAGGGGAGATGCGCTGGAAAAGCGCCGCCGCATGATGGCTGATTGGGGGGCGTTTGTCGGCAAGGAAGTTGGCAAGGTCGTCCGCCTTCCAAGGGCGAGGCGTGATCACTGACGCCAGGGATCAGCGCGCATCCAGTCTTTGATGAGTTTTCCCTTTGTCAGCCAGGTGACCAAAACCACCAATGAGCAGACAACCACCCACAATGCGGCGACCCATAACTCGCTAAAAGCCCTCCAACCCAAAGGGTTCAATGAGCCATAGGCGATTGTCACCGCCAACATAATCTGAACGTGTGCGAGCAGCGGTGAAATCCGCAGCCAACGGGCCATCAGTATCAAGATTGTGTTGATCGGCACCGATACCTCCATCTCGTCTGCCAAGGATTTCAGCACAGGCATCCATTGCTTCTCAAGTCTTGCTGGATTCCAGCACAACAGGGTGTGGACTTCTTCCGCGCAGCTCCATAACTGCAGACCTTCCAATCGCAAGGGAGGTCAAAATGCCGAAGAAAAACAGTGACTTTGACGCCGACATGATCGAGCGCGCCGACCATTTCCGGGTCAGCATTTTCCTCGGCGTCGGCAAATACGACATTCGAGAGTTTTCCAATCTGCCCGCGGCCCGCGAGGGCGCGATCAAGATGCAAGCCGAAATCAAAAACGGACGGCGCGGCATGATCTACGCCGTTACCCCCGAGGGGCGCGCCGCCTTTGTGCCCCCGAGCTATCAGCCTCAACCCATCAAAGAAGGAGAGACCGCCATGACCACCGAAACCAAGCTGACCGCCCTCGAAATCGCCCGCCTGACTGCCGTCATCACCGGGGGTGGCTACAAGCGCGCCAAATCGAAGGACGCCGCGATCAGGCGCTTTCTCAAGCTGGCCGATGAGGCCGGCATCAGCCAGCCGACCGCAAACCTCGATATGAGCTTTGACGCCGCGAAGGCCGATCTTGAGGCGCAACTGAAGGGCGCACCTTCCCCGGACAGCGAGCCCGCCGAGACGGCGCCCAAGACCAAGAGCGACAAGGCCGATCAGGCCCCGAAAGACAAGCCCAAGAAGCCGCTGGGCAAGCGGGCCGCGATCCTCGCCGCCGCACAGGCCGGCGAAATGCCGACCCCGCCAGATTTCAGCGCCAAGACCCACACCCGCTTCCGCCCGAAGCTCGCGCAAGTTGTCGAAATGGCCGAGGCCGGCAATCTGGAAGGCCTCAAGGCATTCGAGATCAATCCGATTTCGAGCAGCCCCAAGGCCATCGCGAAATACCGCGACCTTTGCGTGATTGCCCTTGAGGCACAAGCCAAGGCGGAGAAGGCCGCATGACCGAAGCTGACGAGATCGCCCGCGCACTCATTGCGGGCGGGACGGAGCTCGGGGCAGAAGCCCCCAGCTTTGACAGCATCGAGGCCGCCCGCGCATGGATCACAGAGCGGTCACCGGACTGGCGCGATTGGGTCGGCCACCAAATGCTCGACAACATCGCCGAGAGCCTGGCGCTACGATCCCGGTGACATTCCAGAAGGTCGAAAGGCCCGCCAACCGGCGGGCCTTTTTGTCGGCGCCTGCCTAGGCCGGGCTATAGGCGTGGCGGAACTGACCGCTGTGGGCAATCTCATAACCCTTGCGCTGATTTGTGCAGTCTTCGGCATCGCTGGCGGCTTTCCCGAGTGGAAAAATGGAAACGAAACTGTGTTTTTTCAGCGCAAAAAAACGCTGAAATATCGGGGGCGTCTTGCCCCGCGCAAAGCCGGGCGCCCAAAAGGTACCTAAAGCCCCCGGGGGGAGGGGCGCCTCATGGCGCCCCCCACGCGCCTGTGGCCAGCCTTTGCACTAGCGGCCCGCGTTGATCCGCTCGGCGGCAGCTTTCCAGCCAGCCACAGCGGCTCCGGGGGTAGCCTTGGCTCCCTCGTCGTGCTCGCCCTTGGCTGTTGCTTGGGCGGCATCGTCGGTGCCGATTGCGGGATGGCCGCGCTTTGCGTTCCTTTCGGCGACCACCTTGTCCCATCCGTGATTGTCGTCGGATGCAGTCGCCTGGGCCGCGCTGGTTTCTTCCGCCGCGACAGGCGGCTCGGATGCATGGCTCTGGCTTTCGGCCTCGCGCCTGGCCTCGGCCCGATCCGCAAGCGCAATATCGGCTGCGATATGGGCGTAGGTCTGCGCATCCCTCTCATCGGCGCCGACCTGAATGGCGCTGATGTGGGCGTCGGTGTAGGCCGCCGCCCAGGCAGGGTCGTTCTGGTTTTCCAGCGTTTCGCGTTTCATTTTTTCTCCTTTTCGGTTGCTGCTCTTTTGGCGCGGGCATGTGCTGGTGAAGGTGCGGCGCGTCTATTTGAATTCCTCGGCGAAGAACCTCTCGACAGCTTTGATTTCGGCCTCGCGTTTTTGGCGGCGGTGCTGCTTCTCGGCTTCACCGGCAACGGCGATTGCCGCCGTCCAGTCGGCGGCGATCTTGCGGGCCGCCGGGCCGTGCAGGCCATAGGAATGCAGGAGCTCAAGAAACCCACGCTTGCGCTCGTTCCAGATCGGGACGGCTGCCGGTCTGGAACCGGGGGCAAGAAGATCAAGGGC
>NZ_AUCR01000016.1 GCF_000429865.1 Cucumibacter marinus DSM 18995 | reverse complement strand
CCTGACGACGCTGGCGGTCTCGGGTCCCAACGACATTGTCTCCTGGATGCTGATCGTGGGTGGCGTGGCCATTGGCGGCGGCATCGGTGCGGTGATGGCGCGGCGGGTGCCGATGACGGCGATGCCGCAGCTTGTCGCGGCTTTCCACTCGCTTGTGGGCATGGCGGCGGTGTTTGTGGCCGCGGCGGCGCTTTATGCGCCCGACGCCTTCGATATCGGCACCGAGGGTCATATCCACCTGCAGGCGCTCATCGAGATGAGCATCGGGGTGGCGATCGGGGCCTTCACCTTCACCGGTTCGGTGATCGCATTTTTGAAGCTCGACGGGCGCATGTCCGGCAAGCCGATCATCCTGCCGGCGCGGCACCTGATCCATGCCGCGCTGGGGATCCTGCTGGTGGTTCTGGTCTGGCAGTTCGCGGTGACCGGCAATCCCTGGCTGTTCTGGGTGATCACCATCCTGGCGCTGGTGCTGGGTGTTCTGATGATCATCCCGATCGGGGGCGCGGACATGCCGGTCGTGGTCTCGATGCTCAACTCCTACTCGGGCTGGGCGGCAGCGGGCATCGGCTTCACGCTGGGCAATACCGCGCTGATCATCACCGGGGCGCTTGTGGGCTCTTCGGGGGCGATCTTGTCCTACATCATGTGCCGGGCGATGAACCGGAGCTTCATCTCGGTGATCCTTGGGGGCTTTGGCGGCGACAGCGCCGCGGCGGCCTCGGGCGGGGAAGACGACCGTCCGGTCAAGCAGGGGGCGGCGGACGATGCGGCCTTCCTGATGAAGAACGCTTCAAAGGTCATCATCGTGCCCGGCTATGGCATGGCGGTGGCGCAGGCTCAGCATGCGCTTCGTGAAATGGCCGATGCGCTCAAGGCAGAAGGCGTGACCGTCAAATATGCCATCCACCCGGTGGCGGGCCGCATGCCCGGGCATATGAACGTGCTGCTGGCGGAAGCCAATGTGCCCTATGACGAGGTGTTCGAACTCGAGGATATCAACTCCGAGTTCGCGCAAACCGATGTGGCCTTCGTGATCGGGGCCAACGATGTCACCAACCCCTCGGCCAAGACCGACAAGTCCTCGCCGATCTATGGCATGCCGGTTCTCGATGTGGAGAACGCCGGCACCGTCCTGTTCATCAAGCGCGGCATGTCCGCGGGCTATGCCGGGGTGCAGAACGAACTGTTCTTCCGCGACAACACCATGATGCTGTTCGGCGATGCCAAGAAAATGACCGAAGACATCGTCAAATCGCTTGAAGAATAGTCCTTCAGGAACCGGTTAGGCGACAAGCCACCAAGCGAAACAAGCCAAAAAGAAACGGGGAGAGCCAGCGCTCTCCCCGTTTTGCTTTCCGTTGCCGCGCCCCGGTTGGGTCAGTCTTCGAGGACGGCCTGAACCTCGTAGGGCGCGAGGTCAATCGTGCTGCCAAAGCTGACAACCGGGGCGTAATTGGATGACAAGCTCCTGCCTGCGATCCGGCATTCGGCGGGCAGTGTCCGCGTGACCTGCTCACCGGTAAAATTGGCGATCACCACCAGCCGCGAGCCGTCGTGCCGCCGCTCATAGGCGAAGATCTGCGGGTCCTCAGCGAGCAGGGGCGAATAGCATCCCTCGACAATGATCGGGTGCTCACGCCGCAACCCGATCAACTGGCGATAGTGCCACCACACTGAACCCGTGTCGGCCCGCGCTGCCTGTGCATTGATTTCTGCCGCATTGGCGTTCACCCCGATCCAGGGCGTCGCCGTCGTAAAGCCGGCGGTCTCGCTCGCATCCCAGTGCATGGGCGTTCGTGACGTGTCGCGACCGTTTTCATTGGCGCCGGCCAGGAACGCATCCGGGCTTAACCCCGCCGCGACATGCTCGCGATACATATTGTGGGTCTCGATATCGCGGAACTTGCCAATTGCATCGAACCGCGTATTGGTCATCCCGAGTTCTTCGCCCTGATAGATGAAAGGCGTGCCTTTCATGAGATGCAGCACAGTGGCCAGCATCTTGGCGGATTCAACGCGATATTCGCCGTCGTCTCCGTATTTCGAGACGGCGCGCGGCAGGTCGTGATTGCCCCAGAACAGGGCATTCCATCCATCTTCGGCCAGGGCTTCCTGCCAGCGGTTGAAGGCCTGCTTGAGGGCAATCAGATCGAAAGGCCGGGGCTGCCATTTGCCGTATTCGGGATGCCATTGGGCCGTCACGTGCTCGAACTGGAAGACCATCGACAATTCGTTCCGGTCGGCGCCTGAATAGAGCAACCCCGTGTCCGGGGTCGCGCTCCAGGTCTCGCCGACCGTCACCACGTCTCGGCCCGCCAGGGTCTGTCGATGCATCTCCTGCAAATATGGGTGCAGATTGGGCCCGTTGGCCGTGATGCCCGTGTCCGGATCCTTGCCGATCAGATCGATGACATCCATGCGGAACCCGGCGATGCCGCGGTCGAGCCACCAGTTCATCATGGCGTAGATCTCGGACCGGAGCGCAGGATTGGCCCAGTTGAGGTCGGGCTGCTGCGGCGAGAACTGGTGGAAATAATATTGGCCGGTTTCGGGATCGAGCGTCCAGGCCGGTCCCCCGAAAGTCGAGCGCACGCCATTGGGCAGCCCGCCATCCGGCGCCGGATCGCGCCAGATATAGAAGTCCCTGAATGGCGCATCCCGTCCCGAGCGGGCAGACCGGAACCACTGGTGTTCGTCTGAGGTGTGGTTGACCACAAGGTCCAGCAGAACCCCGATATCGCGCTTTCGGGCATCGGCGATCAGGCCATCGAGATCGGAAAGGGTTCCGAATTCCGGCGCCACGGCACGATAGTCGGAGATATCGTAGCCATTGTCGTGCATCGGCGAGGCGAAAACTGGCGACAGCCAGATCAGCCCCACCCCGAGCGCGTCGAGATAGTCGAGGCGCGTGCGAATGCCGGGCAGATCGCCGATCCCGTCGCCATTGCTGTCCTGAAAGCTGCGGGGGTAAACCTGATAGACGACGCGATCGCGCCACCATGGCGTGCTGATGCTTTGCTGGCCCATGGCCGGCCTCTCTTTTTCACGAATCTGCATGATGCCTAGGCCGCCATCCGCGCGCCCAGAACGAAGCTCTGGATGGCCAGTACCGCGGCTCCCCGGCACCACTCCGTGTCGCTGCCCGACCGGATGACGAGGTCGAGCTTGCGGGTGCGCGGATCCCGGTCCTTTGCGATCCCGCGCTCGACGGCCTCGCGCGCCACGCTGGCAAGCCGCACGCCTTCACCACCCAGAACGATGCACTCGGGCATGGTCAGATTGGCAATGGCAGCCAGCAGGCGCCCCAGTCCTTCACCCGCATCGTCGAGCACGCGGCGAGCCGCCGGTTCGCCGGCTTCGCCGAGATCCATGGCCTCCTCGTAGGTGACCGGGCGACCAAGCGCGCCGGAGAGGGCGGTGACAATGGCACCTTCGGTCAAAATGCTCTTGGCGCAGCCCCGGTGCCCTTCCGAACACACAGGCCCGAACGGATCGAGCGGCCAGTGGCCGACAAGGCCGATGCCATGGTCTTCATCGGCGACCACCGCATCATTGGCGACAAGTCCATAGCCGATGCCCGCGCCAAGCGTGACCACGGCGAAGCGCGACAGGCCACGCCCGGCCCCGAACCAGTGCTCGTATTCGGTGAAGGCGACGACGTCGTTCTCCAGGATCGTCGGCAGGCCGGTGCGCTGTTCGACAAGCTCCGCCAGGGGCACGTCGTCCCAACCCAGAAAGGCTGCGCTTCGAACCATGCGATGCGCGGCAAGCCGGCCGCCAAGCCCGATGCCGATCGCCGTGGGGTGCTTCCATTCCGCGCCCAGCTCGTCCACGAGATCCCTGATGCTGTCGGCAACCGCTTCCGGTTCCTGAGAGGTGAGGGGGCGCTCGGCGCTCTTGTGCACCTGTGCCCGCAAATCGGTGATCACCCCCATCACCCGATCGTCGCGCAATTTGAGCCCGGCAAAGGCCTGGGCGTTGGGCACCACATCGATCAGCTGGGAAGGCCTGCCGACCCGGCCTCCCGAGGTCTCTCCGACTTCGCGCAACAGCCCGGCCCGGATCAGCGGTGTGCTCAACCGCGTCAGCGATCCTGGCGAAAGCGCCAGCCGCCGGGCGACTTCGCTGCGCGACAGGGGCCCGTTGCGCAGGACTTCGAGAGCGACCGCGCGGGACGCTCCGGCGTCTTCCGTCCAGGTCGATCTCTTCAAGGGCATGGCGTCAATTTCTTCATCCATCGGTTTCTTATAAATTCCATTGTAGAAATAATCTAGCCCCTAATCCGGGTCATAATGGCGGTTGACACCATAATTTCTTTTGCCATAAAAAATATATAAATGGCCGGCAAGTGCCATCAACCCACTCAAGCGGAGGAGAGAATGACCCAATCGCATAAAGGCGCGCGTCGCGCCGCAACCCTGGTCGCGCTGGCCGCGACGCTGATGGCGGGAACCGCCAATGCCCAGGATGTCACGCTGACTTTCTGGGGGTCCTACGGCAATGGCGGCAATTCTGCGCAGCAGGACGCCCTCAACGAGATCCTGATTCCCGCCTTCGAGGCCGAGCATCCGGGCATCTCAGTCGACTATGTCGATGTGCCTTATGATGCCCTTTTGCAGAAACTCACCACCAGCGCAGCCGGCGGTGAATTGCCCGACCTCATCCGTGCCGATCTGGGTTGGGTGCCGCAATTCGCAGACCTCGGGGTACTGGTGTCCTTGTCGGAACTGATGGATGATTTCCAGATGTATGCCGACAAGACCTATCCCGGTTCCCTCTCCACCAACCTGCATGAAGGCGAGTATTACGGCCTTCCGCTGGATACGAATACGCGCGTCCTCGTCACCAGCCAGGCGGCGCTCGATGCGGCCGGCATGAGCGAACCCCCGGCCACCTTCGAGGAACTGAAGGCCATGGCGGACGCGCTCGGCGACACCGATATGGCCGTCTTCGCCGATTCGGGTCTGGGGAGCTGGAACGTTTTCCCCTGGATCTGGTCCGGTGGCGGCGCGGTGACCGACCCCGATCTCACCGTGGCGACCGGCTATCTCGACAGCGACGAAAGTGTCGCGGCGATCCAGATGCTCGTGGACCTCTATCAGGCGGGGCAGATCCCAAATCTCATCATCGGCAACCAGGGTGCCACCAGCACCTCGGACGGTTTGCCGACAGGCCGCTATGCCAACATTCTCGATGGACCGTGGATGAAGGCGATCTGGGCCGGTCAGTATCCGGACTTTGAACCGATCTACGCGCCGGTGCCGGCAGGCGAGGGTGGTTCGGTCAGCGTTGTCGGCGGCCAGAACATCGTTCTCACGTCGTCCTCGGAACACAAGGATGCAGCCCTTGAGTTCATCCGCTTCACCCAGACCGAAATGTTCCAGCTCGAAATGGCCAAGAGCGGCAACATGACCGTGATCCCGGCCTATGCCGACGCGCAGAACGATAACGATCCCTATTTCGCGATGTTCTCCGATCAGCTGAAGACCGCACGCTCCCGGCTGGCCATCCCGCAGGCTTCGCAGGTTGATGCCATCATCTCGGGTGCGTTGACGCCGGCCTTCCAGGGCGACGTCTCGGTCAAGGATGCCTTGTCCGACGCTGCTGCCCAGATCGACCAGCTTCTGGCGCGGAACTGACATGAACCGGGCGACCGCATCTCGAACCGTGCCCTACGGTATGAGCAAGGCGGCCGCCCGGCCAAATCGGGCGCGGCTGATGTCGGGCCTGACGCCATACCTCTTCATTGCGCCGGGTTTTCTGCTGTTCACGCTGGCGATCCTGTATCCGCTGGTGCAGGCGTTCCAGGTCAGCTTCTACGACTGGAAGATCATTGCCGGGGCGGTCAGCGATTTTGTCGGTCTTGAGAATTACCAGCGGGCCTTGGCCGACCCCCGCTTCTGGCACAGCCTCGTCAACTCCGGCGTCTACATGCTCTTCACCGTCCCGCCGCAAATCGCGCTCGGCCTGATGGTGGCCATGCTCCTGGTCAAGAAGGGGCCGGCCCAGCCCCTGTTCCGGGTCCTGTTCTATCTGCCTGTCGTCACCAGCTGGGTCGTTGTCTCGCTGCTGTTCAAATATCTCTTCGCCGATGAAGGGCTGATCAACTACACGCTCGGCGATTTCCTGCATCTTTCCGACGGCGAAACCTCCTGGCTCTCGAGCCGCTGGACCGCCATGGTGGCGATCTGTGCGCTTGGCATCTGGAAGGGGATCGGCTGGTCGATGATGATCTTCCTCGCTGCATTGCAGGGCGTGCCGCGCGACCTCGAGGAGGCTGCCATTCTCGATGGCGCCAATCGCTGGCAGCGTTTCCTCAGCGTCACCCTTCCGGCGATCTGGGCGGCCGTGATCTTTGTCGCGGTCATGCTGGTGATCGGCGGCTTCAACGTCTTCACCTCGGTGCTGGTGATGACCGGCGGTGGGCCGGGCGGCGCCACCGAAGTGGTGCTCACCTACATGTACAAGCAGGCCTTCGAATACCTTGATTTCGGATATGGCAGCGCCATCGCGGTGCTGCTGACCGTGCTTGTCTTCGTGCTTTCCGTTCTGCAACTGAAGTTCTTCGGAAACCGGGACGGAGGCGAAAAATGAGCGAACGCACCGCTTTCGTGTCACCCGGAACCGCCCTGCGCCTCGTCGCGCTGATCGTCGGCGCCAGCATCATGGTGACGCCGTTCCTCTATATGGTTTCGACGAGCTTCAAGCCGCAGGCCTTCGTGCTGACGGTGCCGCCCCAGTTCATTCCGGACCCGGCGACCTTGTCGAACTACGAGCACATACTCGGGCTCGATTTCGGCCGCTATTTTTTCAACTCACTCATCGTCGCGGTCACCGCCACGGCGCTGTCTGTTCTGCTCAGCTCGATGATGGCGTTCGGGTTCGCGCGCTTCCGGTTTCCCGGGCGCGAATTGATGTTCCGTATCCTCCTGCTGGGTCTGATGGTGCCGGCCATGATGCTGATCATTCCGCAGTTCATCCTCGCGAAATATCTGAGCCTTCTCGACAGCCTTGTTGGCCTGATCGTCTTCTATGTGGCCGGCTCACTTGCGCTCAACACCTTCTTGTTGCGCGGCTTCTTCGAGGCGATCCCCGAAGAGCTCGACCAGGCCATGCAGGTCGATGGCGCCAATGCCTGGCGGCGCTATTGGGATTTGTTCCTGCCGCTGGCAAGGCCGGCATTGGCCACCGCGACGATCTTCACCTTTCTCGCTTGCTGGGATGAGTTCGCCTGGGCACTGACCATCATTTCCACCCCGGAAAACATGACCCTGCCGATCGCGATCCAACTGCTGCACGGGCCGCGGGGCACCCAATGGGGGCTGGTCTTCGCCGCCTCGATGATTGCCGTCGTGCCTGTCGTCACCGTTTTCCTGCTGTTCCAGCGCTACTTCGTTCAGGGCCTCACCGCCGGGGCCGTCAAGGGATGACCATGCCGAAACCCGAACTTTTGCCTGCGCGTGCGGTCAACGCGGCGCACACTCCCATCATTGTTGAAGTCCGGGGTGAAGGTGCGCCCGGAACGGTGCGCGTGACGCTGCTGGGCGAGACCGTTCACACGCAAGACCATGAAGGTGGAGGGACCATCCGGATTCCCGGCCTCGAACCGGGTGGCTATGCGGTTGAGCTCGATACCGGTGGCACGACGCTGCGCACCGCGCTGGCGGTCGGTGAAGATGCGGACCGGATGCGCTATGGTTTCGTCGCTTCTTATGCGCCGAACAAGGACTGTGCCGGCGTTGCCGATCTGGTCCGGCGCCTGCACCTCACGGATATCCAGTTCTATGACTGGGCTTATCGCCATGCCGATTTGTTGGGTGGTGGCGAGGATTATCGCGACGCCCTTGACCAGCCGATATCCCTGGCCACGGTACGCGCCCTGATCTCTGCGGTGGGCGAGGCCGGCGCGCGGGCTCTGGGCTATGCGGCGGTCTACGCGGCAGGACCCGATGAATGGCCGCAATGGCAGACGCTGGGGCTGAAGAACGCGGCAGGCGAGTTCTACGGGCTTGGTGACTTCCTGTTCATCCTCGATCCGGCGGCGCCGGCCTGGTTGGAGCATTTCGGCGCCGACCTGGCGGCCGCCCATGAACTCGGCTTCGACGGCTTCCATCTCGACCAGTATGGCTACCCGAAACGCGCCGTTCGCGAGGACGGTGCCGTGATCGATGTGACTGAATCCTTTTGCACCATGATCGCCGCCGTGCGCGAAAAGCTGCCCGCCGCCCGTCTGGTCTTCAACAATGTGAATGATTTCCCGACGCGGGCGACCGCGGCCACGCCACAGGACGCGATCTATATCGAAGTCTGGGAACCGCAATTGGCACTGGGCGACCTCGCCCGCACGGTTGAGCGTGCCCGGTCGTTCGATCCGCAAAAGCCCGTGGTCATCGCCGCCTATCAGCATGTCTATGACACCGCGCCGGCTGAAGCGGCGGACACGGCCACGGCGCTGACCATGGCGACCTTGTTCTCGCATGGCGCCACCCAGCTTCTGGCCGGGGAGGCGGACCGGCTGCTGGTCGATCCCTACTATGTCCGAAACCATGTCATGGCCCCCTCGACCGAGGCCCTCCTCAAACGCTGGTACGACTTCCTCGTCGCCCATGACGCCTTGCTGATGCCGCGTGCAATCACGGATGTCACCAACAGCCATGCGGGCGAATACAATGGCGATCTCGAGGTGAAATTTCCTGATGCGGCAGTGTCCGGTGACCCGATGGCTGGCCATGTGTGGCGGCGCATCACGCGCACACCGGAAGGTCTGGTGGTGCATCTCATCAACCTCGCCGATCAGGCGGATACGCTCTGGGATGCGGCCCGCCAGACGGTGACACAATTGGCCGGAGGGGTGCTGGACTATCGGTGCGCCGGGCCAAACCCGCCCCGCATCAGCGTGGCCGATCCGGATGCCGAGGGGAGGCTGATCGAAATCGATGTCGAAATCAGCGGCGCCCGGGCGTCGGCCAAACTCCCACCCTTGCAGACCTGGATGGTGATCCTGATCCGGGATTAGGCCATTGCACGGCACATCGGTGAATACAGGTCGGGAGTCGGGCGGGCCGTCGACCCGCCCGACAGCTGTGATTATTCGACCAGTGCGGCCTGATACGCCATGACGTCCGCAAGCTCGAAGAAGGCGCCCATTTCAGCCATCTGGGACAAAGCCTGGAGCGCCGCCATGAAGGAGGGCTGGTCATCCCAACCGATCAACACGGCCTGCCATCCGTCAGCAGTGATGAATTCGCGGTGGAAGATATAGCCGGGTTGTTCGGCAACGCGGGCGAAGAAGGCATCGCGCGCGGGCGTATAGGCTTCTTCCTGACCGGGCTGCGCGCGCCTGACTGCGGCTTCGATCACCTGGCCAGGTGTGTTGATGTGGTCTTCAAGCACAAAAGGCTGACCATCTGCCGGCGACATCTGCACAAAGGCCTGCATGTTCACCGTCTCGAAAAAGGCTTGCGCCTCGGCAGTCGGCATCAACGCTTCGGATGCGGCAGCGAAGTCGGCCATGTGCGACCAGCGGGTAATCCCGACATAAACCGGGTTCGGCCCCGGCTCGGGGAGGGTGAAGAACGACTGAAAGGTCCAGTCGGCTTCATTCCCGTCGCGCTGACCCAGCAGACCGAGAAACGCGGCGCGCCGTTGCGCCCATTGGGATTCCATCCCCGGTTTCACTTCCTGGATTGCGAGCTCGTAGATCGGATCGGTCATCTTGTTTTCCTGTGCCAGTGCGAAGCCCGCCGTCAGCGCCAGAACGGCGGAAAGAGTGAGGGTTTTCAGCATGGTGTCCTCTTTCGTTTTGGGGGCAGGGACATTGTGCCGGATCGCACCGGTGTTAATTATTTACGAAGGTTCATTCAGACTGATAGGTTATTACGATGAATGAACTCGACTTGTTGCGCCCCACGCTCGCCTTCGCCACTGTCGTTGATACCGGCAGTTTCCGCGCCGCGGCCGACCGCCTGGGTCGTTCACCGCCCTATGTCAGTCAGATGGTTTCGGACCTGGAAGACAGGCTCGGGCGGCAATTGCTGTTCCGCTCGACACGCCGCCTGTCCCTGACCGCGGACGGCGAAGCCTTCCTGCCGCATGCGCGGGCCATGGCCAATGCCTTCAATCAGGGCCTCGACACCGTGCGCGACACCCGCCGCAACCTCGCGGGACGGCTGCGCGTCTCGGCGCCTTCAGTGCTGGCCAGTCCGGTATTCGCCAGGATCGTGTCAGGCTTTGCGGCCCAGTATCCCGGGATCGAGCTGGAAATTGACCTTGAAGACCGGGTGGTCGATCCGGTGGCGGCCAGGGTCGACCTGGCCCTGCGGATCGGCGATCCAGGCGACGATCACAGGCTGGCGCGCAAGTTGTTCACGACCCGGGGGGTTGTTTGCTGCGGTGCTGATTTGGCCCGGGATCTCACCGCGCCGGATGATCTCATGGCGTCAACCTGGCTGCGGTCCCCTGCCACACCGCCCCGGCTGGGCCTCATCGGCCCGGGCGGACGCCAATTCACCGCCGACCCGAAAGCGCAGATCGTGGTCAACAATGCCGCGTTGATCCGCACCATGCTTGCCGAGGGCACCGGTTACGCCGTTCTGCCCGAATTCGCGATCCACGAGGCTCTTGATGCGGGGGCGCTCACTGTGGCGGTACCCGAATGGTGCATTCCCGATGTGGCGGTTCATGCGCTCTATACCGAGCGCCGGACGGCCCTGACGAATGCCCGCGCATTTGTCGATCATGTTCAGGCCGCGCTGAGCGCGCTTTGAATTCCGCGTATGGCCGTCATTGACCGCAAGGCTGGATGGCCTGCTGGTACCTGCACAGCTATCCATCAATACCAACAATGATCGATGCGATCATCGCGCGAGAATGCGAGATAGGGTAAATAAAGCTGAAAAAACAGCATTATATGTAGGCCAATCAATTTTGCACAGCTGTGCAAAAAATGATTGACTTTGCCGGAATGCCCCATGAAGATGAGGAAAAGGCGGCGCAAAGCCGTGACGGTTCATGCATTGGCATGGCGAGGGGAGGAGTTGGCCTTTGTCTGCAAGGCGCAATGAAGTGACGGGTCTCGGCAGAGACTTGTGTTCGGTGGTCTGCATATGAGCGCTGCGGATCAGCAAACCTCAGCGACCCGGCATGCCGATAAGGGCGCCGGAACCAAGCGGGAGCCCGACCGCATGGCGCGGTGGCGCTATGCCCTGGCCACCAAATGGCGCGAGCCGACGGCCATTATCGGCCTGCTCATGGTCGCGCTGTTCGCCTATCTGATCATCGTCCCGATCGTCACCCTGCTGGGGGACGCTGTGCAGGTCCAGTTCGGCGACGCCCGCCGTGCCGGTGGCGAGAGGGGATCCCTGACCGCCTATTACATCCTGCGCACTCTCACTTCGCCCGTCGCGCAGGACCTGTTCTGGGCGCCGCTCACCCACACCCTGTCGGTCGCTTTCGGCGTGATCACCATCTCGCTGCTGATCGGCGGCACTCTCGCATGGCTGTTGAGCCGCACCGACATGTTCGGCCGGCGCTGGTTCGCCACGGCCCTGATCGTGCCCTACATGCTGCCATCCTGGACCTTCGCGCTGGCATGGACCACACTGTTCAAGAACCGCACGGTCGGCGGCCAGCAGGGCTGGCTCGAGGCCATGGGGATCACCCCGCCGGACTGGATGGCTTATGGCCAGGTGCCGATCACTATCATCCTGGCGCTGCATTACACCCCCTTCGTGATCCTGCTTTTCGGCAATGCGCTGCGCCGGTTCGACTCCCAGCTCGAGGATTCCGCCCGCATTCTCGGTGCACGCCCGCATGTCGTGGCCAGGCAGATCATCCTGCCGCTCATGCTGCCCTCGCTGATGTCGGCGACGGTGCTGATCTTCGCCAAATGTCTTGGCGAGTTCGGCGTCGCCTATGTGCTCGGTCTGCCGGTCAAATACGACGTGCTGGCCACCTCGCTCTATCGCAGCATTTCCTCCCGTCAGACCGGCGTTGCTGCGGTGCTGGCAGGAGCGATCATGCTGATCGGCATTCTGTCGCTCTTGATCGATGCGCGGCTGGTGCGCGAGGCCCGCAAATTCGTCACCGTCGGCGGCAAGGGCGCCATGAACCGGCGTTCCGAACTCGGTATCCTGCGCTGGCCGGCAACCGGCTTTGCGGCGTTCATGTTCCTGTTCAGCGTCGGCCTGCCTTTGACCACGCTGGTGCTGTCGACCCTGATGCAGGTGCCCGGCAATTTCGCGCTGTCCAACTTCACGCTCGATTACTGGATCGGCACCGGGCTCGACACCGTTGCACTGCGCACCGGCATTCTGCTGGCGCCCGAACTCTGGCAAGCGACCTGGAATACGCTCTGGATCGTGGGCACGGCGTCTATGTGCTCTGGCCTGCTGGGTCTGCTGGTCGGCTATGTGGTGGTACGGTCGCCGGTCCTTTCGGTGGGCACTTTCCTGCGCCAGGTCACCTTCTTCCCCTATCTCGTGCCGGGCATCGCCTTTGCGGCCGCCTATCTGTCACTCTTCGCTGTGCCGCGCGGCCCCGTTCCGGCACTTTACGGCACGGCCTTCATCCTGCTGCTGGCCCTGATGGCCGACCAGATGCCCTATGCGTCGCGGGCCGGGATCTCGGCCATGATGCAATTGGGCAAGGACCCCGAGGAGGCCGCCCAGATTGCGGGGGCAGGCTGGTTCCGCCGGATGATCTCCGTGGTCATCCCGATCCAGAAGGGGGCGTTGGTCGCCGGCGTCTTGCTGCCCTTCATCTCCGGCATTCGCGGGCTGAGCCTGTTCGTCATCCTCGCCGTGCCCAGCACCGATGTGCTGACCACCTATTCGCTGCGCCTGATCGACTACAACTACACCCAGGCCGCAAACGCCGTCGTGCTGATCATCGCCGCGATCGCCTATTTCGGCACGCTCGCCGCACAGAAAATCACCAAGACCAATCTCGCCGAAGGACTGGGGAGCTGACATGCCCAACATCTCGCTGACCGGCGTAAACAAGAGCTATGGCGGCAACGCCATCAGGGCGGTTTCCGATCTCGACCTTGAAATCGAGGACGGCGCCTTCATGTGCCTGCTGGGACCGTCAGGCTGTGGCAAGACCACGACCCTGCGCATGATCGCCGGACTTGAACACCTCACCAGTGGCTGCATTTCCATTGGCGACAAGCCGGTCGACTCGATTGTCGACGGGATCTTCGTTCCCCCCGAGCGTCGCGATATGGGGCTGGTGTTCCAGAGCTATGCCCTTTGGCCCCATCTCACCATCGAGCGCAATACCGATTTCGGCCTGCGGCTCCGTCGCGTTCCCAAGAAGGAGCGGCTGGAGCGGGTGGAACGGGTCATGGAGACCCTGGGGATCCTCCAGTATCGTGACCGCTATCCGTCCCAGCTGTCCGGTGGCCAGCAGCAACGCGTCGCCCTGGCCCGCATGCTGGCGGTGAACCCCAAGGTGCTGCTGCTTGACGAGCCGCTTTCCAATCTCGATGCGCGGCTGCGGCTCGAAATGCGCGCCGAGCTCAAACGCATCCATTCCGAATTCGGTACCACGATCATCTTCGTGACCCACGACCAGTGGGAGGCGATGACACTCGCCACCAAGATCGCGGTCATGCACCAGGGCACGCTTCAACAGGTTGGCACCCCGGACGAGATCTATAATCGCCCGGCCAACCGGTTTGTCGCCGAATTTGTGGGCAGCCCGCCCATCAATGTCGTCTCGCTTGAAAACAAAGAGACGGACAGTCTGGCAACCATGGTGCGGGACTATGTAACCCGCCTCCATCCGCAGCGCCCTGCCATCGGTTCGCTGGGGCTGCGCCCCGAAACCGTTCAGCTCGCGGGTCCTCAAGAGACGGTGCCAGACGATCATTTTGCCGGCCAGGCGCGGCTGGCGGCGGTCCTGCCGACTGGCGGCAGCTGGATCGCGGAACTCGATTGCGGGGGGCGGACCATCTTCGCCTCGTTCAATCAGCCCGTGGCGCTGCCTGTCGGTTCGACAGTGCAGTTCCATGTCGCTCCCACGGCCATGCTCGCTTTCGACGAAGCGGACCACCGGGCGGAGCTGGGCACTGACCGGTCGCGAACAGCCGCCAACAACGAAATGGCCGGATAACGAACCTGCCGTGCCCGGTCCGGGCGCGGTCAACACACGTCAAACCCGAGGGAGGAGAACCTTATGACGTTAAACCTGTCCCGCACATTGGGTGCAGTCGGTCTCGGCGCAATGCTGATCGCCTTGCCGACCGGCGCCATGGCTCAGGATTTCGATCTCGATGCCTTGATCGAGGCCGCCAAGGCCGAAGCGCCGATCACCGTTTATGCCAGCACCGGCAAGATCCAGACAGTGGCTGAAGCCTTCACCGCGAAATACGGGATCGAGGCAACCGGTACCAAGGTCTCGAGCTCGGCGCAGGCCGAACTGATGATCCGCGAGTATCAATCCGGCAATATCGTGGGCGACCTGATCGTTTCGAGCGATGCCGCCGCCACACTGGCGCAGATCATCCCCGAAGGCATGGTCACCAGCTGGCTGCCGCCCGATCTGGCCGATACCATTCCCGCCGACTCCCAGGATCCCCTTGTTGTCTACCGCGATCCCGCGGTGTGGAGCTTCAACAACAGCGTCTATGACGAATGCCCCGTGGACAATATGTGGGCGCTCACCGGAGAAGACTGGCACCGCAAGGTCGCCATGCCCGACCCGCTGAACAAGCCCGCCATTGCCGACTGGTTCAATCAGCTCGAAACCCATTGGGACGACAAGATGGCGGCCGCCTATGAGGCCTTTGCCGGTGAGCCGCTCGACACCTCCGAGCAGTCCGCAACCGCGTCCTGGGTTCAGGCCCTGGCCGAAAACCAGCCGCTGCTGACGGATTCGGATTCCGCCGTGGCCGATGCGGTCGGTGCGCCGGATCAGGAAGACCCTTTCATGGGCATTCTGTCTTCCGCCAAATACCGTGACGTCGTCGACGGTGGTCTCACCATGGAAATCTGCGAAGGGATCGAACCCTTTGTGGGGCTTGCCAACCCGGCCTATGCGTTGATTTCGGCCAAGACCGACAGCCCCAACGCGGCCAAGCTCTTCGCTCACTTCATGATGACCGAAGAGGGCATCGAGCCCATGACCGTGGACGGCAAGATCTCCGGTAACAATGCGGTGCCGCCGCATCCCGACGAAGCCTCGGGTGTAGGCGCGGTTGCCGATCGCCTGACCCCGAATGATGCCTCGACGGGCATGGACGATTTCGATTCCCGTCAGGACTGGCAGGATTTCTGGCGGGTTCACTACAGCCGCTAAGAGTTCCCTCCGGGGTCGGCCCTTCGGGGTCGGCCCTACCCCTCCAATTCTCAGATTTGGGTCGCATCAATGCCCCTTGAAAACGCTCAATCCCGGAATATGCACGCCGAGTTGCGCCAGATTGCCGTCGACGCGGTGCGGCAGGTCGGACCGGGCCTGGCCGACGCTTTTCGCCAGACCATGTCGATCGAAATGAAGGCGGACCGTCATGACCTCGTCACCGAGCATGACCGGGCCTCCGAACGGGTTCTGCGCGATTTTCTGTCCCGGGCTGCACCAGGCAGTTCCGTGGTTGGCGAGGAATTCGGTCGCAGCGGGGACGGGGAAGTGACCTGGTATATCGATCCGATCGATGGCACCGCCAATTTCGCCCGTGGCCTGGCGTTCTGGTGCACTTCCATCGGAGCGGCTGTCAACGGTCAACCGGTGGCCGGCGCGATCTATGATCCGGTCGCCAACCACCTGTTCAGCGTCGACAGCACGGCCAGCTATCTCAACGACAAACCCATTATCGCCGAGGCCGCACCGCGGACCGAAGAGGCGGTGCTGATTTTCGGTTATCCCAGCGCCGCCGACTTGCGGCGTGATGGCAAGGGCCCGGCGCTCGAACGCTTTGGCGCGCTGGTCGAAGCCTTCGCAACCGTCAGGCGCCCTGGCAGCGCAGCGCTCAGCATCGCACATGTCGCCGCCGGCTGGGCCGATGCCGCTGCCGGGTTCAGCGTGCACGCCTGGGATGTCGCTGCGGCGCTGCCGCTGCTTGAGCGCGCCGGCGGGCGGTTCCAGAGCTTTGCGTTTGATGCCGAAGGCAAGGCCGGCGTGCTCGACTGCCCTGGCTATGTCGCGACGGGCAGGGGCGTTGACTATCCGCTCCTGAACCAGGTTGCGGGCGACATCGCCCGCCACCGGCGCGCGCAAGCCGAACCTGCGCCAGCCAATTGATGTCTTTCATCCAATCCAACTGCCCTTGAAGAGAACCTTATGTCCGTTTCCACCCTGTCTGCCGCCGCTACGCCGTCTGAAAAGGAACTGCAGCACCTGGCACGGTTCTGCGCCGAGACGATGCGCGAGGCGGGGGCCCTGGCGCAACGGGCCTTCGAAGAACCCCGCGGCATCGCCTACAATCTGAAGGGGCCGCAGGACATCCTCACCGAAACCGATCAGGCCGTGGAGGATTTCATTCGCAGCCGCATTCATGAGGCGTTCCCAGAGCACGATTTCCTCGGTGAAGAGACCGGTGGCTCGGTGAAGGGGCTGGCATGGGTTGTCGACCCGATTGACGGCACGGCCAATTTCGCGCGCCAGATTCCGCACTACTGCATCTCGGTGGCCTTCGTCGCCAATGGCGAGACGGTTCTCGGTGCGATCTACAATCCGGCCACCAAGGAGTTGTTCGAGGCGCAGCGCGGTGCCGGTGCAACCAGGAACGGTATCCCGATCCGGGTGTCGAGCCAGCGCAGCGTTTCTGCTGCAAGTGTTGAACTTGGCTGGTCGACGCGGCTGCCGCTCGAGACCTATCTCACCGCGCTGAGCGCCTTGATCAGGGCCGGTGTCAGCGTGCGGCGCGGTGCATCCGGCGCCATGGGCCTCGCCTATGTGGCGGACGGGCGGTCGGACGCCTATGCGGAGCTGCACATGCATGCCTGGGATTGCCTGGCCGGCCTGCTGCTGGTCAAGGAAGCGGGGGGCGTCATCGCCCCCTTTCCCACCGGCGAGGGGATGATTGAAGGCGGCGCGGTTCTCGCGGCCAGCCCGATCGTGGCGCAACTGGTGAGCAAGGCCACCGGAATTGCGCTCGAAAAGGAGGCAGGCGCCTCAGCCATCCGGGCGGGAGGGCGGTCGTAATGAAGCGCCGGGCCCTAGCGTGGCCTTACAGATCGGCGCCACACCGGTTGCGCTTCAAAGCTCGCCGGCGGCGCCGGCGGCTCCTCGGGCCCCTGGGTGACCAGCGCGATGATATGGGCGGTGATGTCGTCGATCGGCTGGCGGAAGGTTGTCAGCTCATAGGCCGACCAGCCGGCCTGTTCGATGTCGTCGAAGCCGACCACGCACAATTCTTCCGGGATACGCAGCCCGAATTCGTGGCGCGCGACATCCATGAAGCCGCAAGCCAGAAGATCGGTGACGCAGAAGGCGCCGTCGGGGCGCTCCGCCCGGCTCAGGAGCTGGCGTGCCGCTTCCGCACCCGAGGCATAGGACGTCGCCCCGATATGCACCGCATCGACCGGCAGGCCTTCCTCTCTCGCCGCCTCTGCAAAGGCGGTTTCGCGGGCAACAAGGCTGGCCGTGCCGACCCGCGAGGAAACGATGGCCATGCGTTTGCACCCCGCGCGCTTGAGCATGTGGAGCGCGTTTCGCGCTGCGCCGGTATTCGAAACCGAAACGGATTGCGGCCCTTCGATATCATCGTCGCGATTGACGACGATCACCCGCTGCCCGTTATGCAGGCAGGTGTCGATCAGGCTCACCGCCGGCTGGCCGGACAACACGATCGAGGCGTCGGCCCGGTAATGCAGGGTCTGCCGCAAGGCAGGCTCCACGCCGGTGTCCCCCGTCGTGTTGATCAGCATGGCGACCTTGTCCGCCGCTTGCAATCTGCGGGTGAGGGTTTCGATGAACCTGGACTGGTAGGGCGTGTTGATGTCGGCGGCGATCAGGCAGACGATATTGCTGCGCTCCCGGATCAGGCCGCGCGCCAGATGATTGACGTGGTAGCCCAGCGCCTCGGCGGCAGCGAGAACCTTGGTGCGGGTGGATTTGGAAACCGACGCACCATCGGTGAAGGTGCGGGACACGGCCGAGCGCGAAACGCCGGCAAGATCGGCCACCTGCTGCGCGCTGACATAGGATTTCCTGGTGTTTTCGCTCAAGGCCGCCGGTCCTTGCGTCGAATGATGAAAGCAGGGGCCCGTTCAGGAAGTTGCACGGCTGTGCTCATCATTTCACGTTAATACCCAGAGTGTTCGCATGCATATACCGCTTTGCCTGCAATCGTGCAATCAGCTGTGCAAAACAGGTGCCGTCCGGACCTACTCTCAGGCGAGAGTATCCGGAATTCAGGCGTTGATACCAGAGAATCAAATGCACAGCTGTGCAAAAATTGATATCGACATGCTATGATCGACCAAACCCGATAATGGAGTTCAGTTCATGACAAAGGTTGCCCCGGTCCATGACCGTCCGGCTATCAGCGAAATCGCCAAACCGATCGGCAAGGACGGTGCGACCCTTTATATCGGCGGCGCGGAGGGCGCGCGCGATCTGGCATTGCTGCGCGAGCTGGGCATCACCACGGTGGTGAATTGCGCGGTCAATCTCGACATCAATTATGTCGGTGAAGCGCTTCTGCCCGCCGAGGGCGAGAAATGCGCCGCCGGACACGCGCCGGTGCGCAGCTACAAGATCGGCATGATCGACGGGGACGGAAACCCCGAAACCATGATGCTGGCTGGCTATTACATCCTCGATGGGGCCATTCACCAGACCATGCCGGACAAGCCGTCTTATCCCATGCGGGAACGCGGCAATATCCTCGTGCATTGTAGAGGCGGGCGGAGCCGGTCGGTGGCCCTGGTCGCGCTCTACCTCCACGTGGCGCATCGTGATCGCTTCCCCACCCTCGAAGCGGCCATCGATCATGTCCGCGTCCGGCGCGAACTGCATGAAGACGAGTGGTTCGAAACGCCCAAGCCGGTGTTGATCAATGCTGCGCGTCGCGCCGCCGAAGCGATCCAGCGGCTCAACAGCGCGTCCTGAAGCCGACGGAGGTCACCATCGAAGCGACCCTGACCTTAGTGAATCTGATCGGTGCCGCGGCTCTGTTGATGTGGGGCCTGCGGATGATCAAGACCGGGATGCTGCGTGCCTTCGGCGCCTCCCTGCGCCAGTGGATTGCGCGCAGCACGTCCAACCGGTTGTTGGCGCTTGCCGCCGGCTTCGGTGCGACCCTGCTTGTCCAGAGCAGTACGGCCACCGCAGTCATAACCGCCTCTTTCGCGGGGCGGGAACTGCTTTCGGCCAGCATGGCCCAGGCCGTCATGCTGGGCGCCAATCTCGGCACCAGCCTCGTCGCGATCATTCTGTCCGCAGGACTGGGTTGGCTGTCGCCTGCACTGATTGCCATCGGGGTGGGGATTCACATGCGCGGCCGCCGCGCCACCTCCAAGGGTGTCGCCCGGGCGATCCTCGGGCTCGGGTTGATGCTACTGGCGCTCGAACTGATGGGGCAGGCGACAGAGCCGCTCCAAGCCTCACCGTTGCTCGGGCAAGTCCTCGGCAGCCTCGATTCTGCACCCATTCTGGGCTTGATTCTGGGTGCAGGGCTGGCCTTTCTCAGCGCTTCGAGCCTTGTAGTCGTCCTGCTTGTTGTTCTTCTGGCCGCTGCTGGCGTTGTCACCCCGGCGCTGGCAATGGTCCTCGTCGCCGGCGCCAATCTCGGTGGCGCCATACCGCCTTTTCTGGCCGTTTCGGGCGAAGGCGCCGTCGCGCGCCGCGTGGCCATGTGCAATTTGCTGGTCCGCGCTTTCGGGGCGGTGGTCCTGACCTTCGCCGCGCCCTACCTGGCTGGGCCGCTCATGGCGCTCGGGCTCGATGTCACCGGCCTCGTTCTGGCCACCCATTTCGGCTTCAGCCTCGTGTTGGCGCTGGTGTTTCTCCCGCTCCTGTCGCCGCTCGTGCGGCTCGGTGCCGCCATCGTTCCGGCAGATCCGGCAAGCGATGCCGTCGGCCCTCGCTATCTCGAAGATGCGGCATTGTCTTCGCCGGCGATCGCCCTGTCCGCAGCCGCCCGTGAGACCCTGCGTCTTGGGGATCTGGTCCGGACCATGCTGGAGGAAAGCCTCGCCGCCCTGCGTCATCCCGACCCGGCAGCCGGTGAAAGCCTTGGCCGCGTCGAAGACGAGATCGACACGCTGCACAGCGCCATCAAATCCTATCTCTCCCGGCTGGGCCGCGAGGAACTCGATGCTGACGATACCCGCTGGTCGACCGAGATCATGTCCTACGCCATCAATCTCGAGCATGTCGGCGACATCATCGACAATGGCCTCTCGGATCTGGTGACCAAGAAGGCGCGCCGGCAACTTCTCTTCTCCGAAGAAGGGATGGCCGAGATCGAAGCGCTTTACGAAAAGACCTTCGAGGTTCTGCAGCTGGCGCAAAGCGTCTTCCTTTCCCGCGACGCCGAGCTTGCCCGGCAACTGGCGGACGCCAAGGTTGACATCCGCCGCATGGAAGCCGAATCCGCCGCCGGCCATCTCGACCGGCTCCGGCACCTGAGGACCGAGGCCGTCGAGACCTCAGGGCTGCATCTCGATATTCTACGCGACCTCAAACGGGTCAACGCGCACTTGATCTCGGTGGCCTATCCAATCCTTGATGACCTCGGGGCGCTGCGGGAATCCCGGCTTCGCTCATCGTCAAAAACCGCCAAGAACCCGAAGAAATCCACGCGTTCTCAAGGAACCCAGGGACCTCAGCGGGCCTGATGGATCTCAAAAAGCCTGGCAGGCGCGACGCCGTCAATCGGCGTCGCGGCGGAAGATCCAGTCGTGGTCCGGGTGGTTCTGGAACCGCCATTTGCGCAGCGGTCCGGCCATCACATTGAGATAATACATCTCATAGCCATAGGGCGCGCCGCAGGGGTGATGGCCCTTGGGCACCAGGACCACGTCATGGTCGCTCACCGCCATGGTTTCATCGAGCGCGCCGTCTTCGGTGAAGACCCGCTGAAATCCGAAACCCTGTGCCGGGTTGAGCCGGTGATAATAAGTCTCCTCGAGATAGGTCATCTCGGGATAATTGTCCTCGTCATGACGATGCGGTGGGTAGGAGGACCAGTTGCCCTGCGGGGTATAGACCTCGGTCACCAGCAAGCTGTCGGCGATGTCGCGTTCTTCCATGGCGATTGCGTGCACATGCCTTGTGTTGGCCCCCTTGCCGCGCGGGGTGAGTGCCACGCCTTCAGGGCCGATCACTTGGGCTTTGTGACCGCCCGTGCCGGGTGCCGTGCATACGGCGAGCGTGCAAGGGGTCGTGGCGATTGCCGTCCAGTCCGCGCCCGAAGGGACATAGACCGCATGCGGCGGTTTGCGCTCGAACACATCCATGCGATCGCCCAGTTCGCCAAACGCTTCACCCGAAGCCGAGATCTCTGCCTTGCCTTCCACAAGCACCAGGATCGCTTCGCGATCGCCGGTCTCGGCCGCAACGCGGTCGCCGGGCGCCAGTCTGTGAAGATCGAAGCCGACATAACCCCATTCGGCGTTTTCGGGCGTGACGTGGTGGACCTGTCCGCTTGTGCCTTCCGGTTTTCGCAGCAATTTGCTCATGTCCTGGCTCCTTTGGTGTCGAGGCCGGTCTTCGTGGCCAGCGCCTTGAGAGCCTTGAGGCCCATCGATTGATAGGTGACCGGATCGCGCTGCACGGGATCTTGTTCCGCCTCGATCACCAGCCAGCCTTCATAGCCGGCATCGGCTGCGGCTTGCAGAACCGGTTCGAAATCCACGCAGCCTTCCGGATCGCCGGGCACGGTAAACACGCCGCGCCGAACACCCTCGAGAAAGGACAGATCGTCCTCGCGGACGGTGCGCATGATGTCAGGACGGATGTTTTTGGCATGCAGATGCGAGACCCGGCTCATGTGCCGGGCACCGACCGCCCCGGGGTCGCCACCGCCGAAATAGCAATGCCCCGTATCGAACAGGAGGGTGGTCGCGGGGCCGGTTTCGGCCATGAAGCGGTCGATCTCCTCGGGCGTTTCGATCACCGTGCCCATGTGGTGGTGATAGGCGAGGGTGATGCCCTGTTCTGCGGCGAAGTCGGCCAAGGCCTCCACGCCGTCGGTAAACCGCCGCCACTGCGCCTCGTCCATCACCGGCTTGCGGTTGATGGGTACGCTGTCGTCGCCGTGAATGGCGTTAGACGTTTCACAGGTGATGATGACCGAGCTGCCGACAGAGTTCAGCAGATCGAGAAAGGGCTGCATGGCGGCCTTTTCTTCCTCGACGGTGTTGATCAGAAGATTGAGTGAATGCCAGCCGGAAATGTAGGCGAGGCCGCGGCCACCGAGCTCGCGCTCGATGCCTTCCTTGGTCGTGGGCAGCTTGTGGCCTTTCTCGATCCCGTCAAACCCGATCCGGGCGGTATCATCGAGACATTCTTCGAGGCTGATATGGGCGCCGATCGAGTGATCGTCGTCATTCGACCATGCGATGGGATTGGTGCCGTATCGGATCATTCAGCTTCTCTTGCGGATTTCTTGTTCATAGGCGGCCCGAGCGTTGCGGACTTCGGGCCGGTCGGAGGTTTCAGGAACGGCGACATCCCAGAAATGGCCGCCGGCCTCGGTTGTGGGATAGGGGTCGGTGTCGATAACGATCACGCGCGGTCGATCCGAGGGTGCAGGCGCTGCCAGCGCCGCTTCGAGCCCGCCAATGCCGTCGACCTTTTGGGCCTCAGCGCCCAGCGCCGCGGCATGGGCGGCAAAGTCGACCCGCAGGTCATGTTCGTGACGGCTGTGGTCGAGGAGATTGTTGAACTCCGCGCCGCCGGTCGACATTTGCAGCCGATTGATGCAGCCATAACCCCGGTTGTCCGTGATCACCACGGTGAAGGGCACGCCCAGCATGGCGGCCGAGGCGAGCTCTGAATTGAGCATCAGATAGCTGCCATCACCGACCATGCACACGACGTCACGGTCAGGCTCAGCCATCTTGATCCCGAGGGCGCCGGCGATCTCATACCCCATGCAGGAATAACCGTATTCCATGTGGTAGGAGCCCGGTCGATCGGCCTTCCAGAGCTTGTGCAATTCGCCGGGCATGGTGCCCGCGGCACACATCACCACGGTGTCGGGCCCGGCCGCGCGCTGGACAGCGCCGATCACCTGCTGATCGGTCGGCAGGGTATTGGTGTCCTGCGGCGGCTCTGTCAGCGGATCGACGGCGGCAAACCAGGCCGTCTTGAGGTTCGGGTCCGGTGCCTGCGCGGTGATGCCGCCCCGATCGGCCAACGCTTCAGTGAGCGTCTCGAGCTCGAGTTTCGCATCGCCGCTGAGCGGCATGGCCCCGTGTTTGACCGCATCCTGGGCAGCGACATTGAGGCTGATCAAGGTGCGATCCGGGTTCTGGAACAGGCCCCAGCTCCCGGTCGTAAAATCCTGGAAGCGGGTGCCCACGCCAAGGATCAGATCGGCCTTTTCGCAAAGGGCGTTGGCACTGCTGGCGCCGGTGACCCCGACCGGCCCGAAATTGAGCGGATGGTCCCAGGTCAGCGCCGATTTGCCGGCCTGGGTTTCGACGACCGGCAGATCGTTGGCCTCGACAAATTGCCGGAGGGCCTGGGTCGCGCCGGAATAATGCACGCCGCCACCGGCGATCACGACAGGCGATTTCGCAGCCAGCAGGGACTCGCAAACGGCGTCCCGCTCACGCGCATCCGCAGGCTGTCTGCGCTGGTGCCAGATGCGCGGCGAAAAGAAGCTCTCCGGCCAGTCAAAGGCTTCTGCCTGCACGTCCTGGCACAGACCAAGTGTCACCGGCCCGCAATCGGCAGGATCGGTCATCGTCGCAAACGCCCGGGGCAGGGCGGTCAACAATTGCTCGGGACGCGTAATGCGGTCGAAATACCGGCTGACCGGCCTGAAGCAGTCATTCGCCGAGACGGTACCGTCGCCGAAATCCTCGATTTGCTGCAACACCGGGTCCGGGCCGCGATTGGCGAACACATCTCCGGGCAGGAACAGCACCGGCAGGCGGTTGACATGCGCCAGCGCTGCAGCCGTTACCATATTGGTCGCGCCCGGGCCGATAGAGGAGGTGACCGCCATGGCGCGTCGCCGGCGCAGTTGCTTGGCATAGGCAATGGCGGCATGGGCCATGCCCTGTTCATTGTGTCCGCGATAGGTCGGCAGCGTGTCGCGCACCGCGTGCAGCGCTTCGCCCATTCCGGCGACATTGCCATGGCCGAATATGGCCCAGACCCCGGCGATGAAGGGCTCGCCATCTTCATTGAGCTGGGCGCCGAGATAGCGAACAAGCGCCTGGGCTGCTGTCAAGCGGATGGTGGTCATTTTGAGCTCCCCGCGCGTTGCCGGGCCTTGTCCCAGACAAGGCACAACCGGTTATAGCGATCCGCCATCGCATCAATGGCGTCGTCCTCGGTCAACTCCCCTTTGAACCAGGCTCGTGCGGTATCGGCGAAGATGGTTCGGCCCACGGCAAATCCCTTGACCAGATCATGACCGGCGGCGATCTCGAAGCTTTGGGCCAGCGCATCTTCGCTCGCCTCGAGCCCCAGGACCACGATGCCGCGGGTGTGCCGGTCATGCCGCTCAATGGTGTCGACCACATTTTGCCACGCGGCGGTGGTGGTCAGCGGCTCGAGTTTCCACCAATCCGGATAGATCCCGATCGCATAAATGCGTTCGATGACCTGCGCCGCAGTGCCGTCATCGGTCGGCCCGACCTTGGACGGAATGATCTCAAGCAGCATTTCCAGCCGGTTGCGCCGGCAGGCGGCAAACAGCCGGGTGAGGGTGTCCTCCTGCGCTTGTTTCATCGCCGCATCGTCATCGGGATGGTAGAAGCACAAGACCTTGACCACATGATTGGCGGGCCAGTTCGCCAGCCCGCCGAAATCGGCGCCGATCTCGGGCTCCAGGGCCAATGGGCGGGATGCCGGCCATTCGACCGGACGTCCGATCCACAGATCGGAATCGGCCGCCGCATAGAGCGCGTCCCGGCCAATGCGCCCGTCGCTCAGTATGCCATAGCCGTGCCTGCCGCCGGCAACCTTGTTGGCGGCTGCGAGACAAAGCGTCTTAAACCGGCTGGCGCGTTCGGGTGTCGCCCCTTCCATGGCCTCGATCTGTGCACGATGATCGAAAGCGAACACGCGCATTTCGGGCCATTCACCGCGCCGGTTGGTTGACCAGTGCATCTGCTCGAGCGCCTGGTCGTGCCTCAGCGCCGGGGTCTTGACCCCGCGCTCGAGGAAAAACTGCAATTCGGTCCAGCTCGGATAGGAGGGGGTGCAGCCATGCCGGCTGACGGCCATGGCGCCGCAGGCATTGGCATAGGTGAGGGTGGTCGGCCAGTCCTCGTCGTCGAGCCAGCCTTTCAGCAGTCCGGCCATGAAACCGTCGCCCGCACCCAGAACGTTGAACACCTCGATGGCAAAGGCTTTGCCGGCCTCACCGTCATCGAGATTGTCCGGAATGGCGCCGGTGAAGGCGGAAGCCCCCATCGGGCCGCGCTTGCACACCAGTGTGGCGTCGGAGACCGCCCTGACCGCGCGCAGCGCCTCGATGGTGTCGGTGCTGCCGCCGGCGATATGGAACTCTTCCTCGGTGCCGACAATCAGGTCGAACAGGCCAAGATGTGCCTGCAGTTTGGCCGTCACATCAGCACTGGCGATGAACCTTTCTTCGCCGGCGCCATGCCCGGCGAGCCCCCAGAGATTGGGCCGATAGTCGATATCGAGCGCGGTCCGCGCGCCATTGGCCCGGGCAAGCCCGATCGCCTTCAGCACCGCGGCTTCGGTGCGCGGATGCGACAGATGTGTGCCGGTGGCAACCACCGACCGCGCTTCACCAACGAAGGCCGGGTCGATATCGTCCTCGCACAGCGCCATGTCCGCGCAATTGTCGCGATAAAAGATGAGCGGAAACTGTTCTTGATCCCGGATGCCGAGGATCACCAGGGCCGTAAGGCGTTCGGGGTCGACAACGATCCCCCTTGTGTCGACGCCTTCGCGATCCAGTTCTTCGCGCAGGAACCGGCCCATATGCTCATCGCCCACCCGGGTGATCAGCGCCGATTTCAGGCCAAGCCGCGCCGCGCCTGCCGCCATGTTGGTGGGCGAGCCACCGACATATTTGTCGAAGGAACGCATATCCTCGAGCCGGCCGCCAACCTGGCCGCCATAAAGATCAACCGAGGATCGGCCGATGGTGATGACATCGACTGCCGTCATACAGTTCCCCCGAGCGAGCCTTCCAGTTCCGCCAGTTCCTGTCCGCCGGCCATCATGTCCTGCAACTCCTCGGCCGAGATTTCGCCGCGCGCCGCCGTGCCCAGCGTCTTGCCGCGATTGAGTACGGTGAAACGGTCGCCCACCGCATGCGCATGGCGCACATTATGGGTGATGAAAACCACCCCGATGCCTTCCTTGCGCACCCGGTCGATGGTCGCCAAAACGTTGGAGGTCTGGCGCACACCGAGTGCGGAGGTCGGTTCGTCGAGGATCAGCACCTTGGCGCCGAAATGAACTGCCCGGGCGATGGCGACGGTCTGCCGCTCACCGCCCGACAGGGTCCCGACCGCCTGTTCAGGCTCGCGCAGGTGAATACCCATGCGCTGCATTTCCTCCATGGTGATGCGATTGGCCTTCTTGAAGTCGATGAAGCGCAGCGGCCCGAAGCGGAATTCGGGTTCGCGCCCCATCCAGAAGTTCCGGGTCACGCTCATAAGCGGGATCATCGCAAGGTCCTGATAGACCGTGGCGATCCCCGCTTCCATGGCGTCGCGCGGACTGTCGAATTTCAGCGGCTTGCCCTCGAACAGGATCTCGCCGGCATTCGGCTTGTGCACGCCCGACATCGTCTTGATGAAGGTGGATTTGCCTGCGCCATTGTCGCCCAGAAGGCAGTGGCATTCGCCCGCGCGGATGTCGAAGCTCACCCCATTCAATGCGATCACGGGGCCGAAATGCTTCTCGATATCGCGCATCTCGATGATCGGCTGTGTCTCGGTCATCCTCGTTCTCCCGTGATCAGCCGGCGGATATAGGTGTTGAGGATCACCGCCATGATCAGAATGGTCCCCAGGAATACCCGGAACAGGGAACTCTCCGCGCCCGAAAAGAACAGGCCCTGCTGCACGACGCCGAAGATCAGCGCGCCCAGCGCGGCACCGACCACCGAGCCATAGCCCCCGGTCAGCAAGGCACCGCCGATGACCACGCAGATGATCGCCTCGAACTCCTTGAGCAGGCCGCGATCTGCTGCCGCCGAACCGAATTCCATGACCTGGCAGATGGCGAACACCGAGGCGCAAAACGCGGTGAACATGAACATCAGGATCTTCACCCGGTTGACCGGAACCCCGACATAGCGCGCGGCCTGCGCGTCGCCGCCGGCGGCAAAGATCCAGTTGCCGAACTTTGTGCGGGTGAGAAGGATATGGCCGAAAATGATCAGCGCGATGGCCCACACGACCAGCATCGGTATGCCTTCCACCACCGGCTGCCCGGCACGTGTGCCGCGTGAAAAGGTGTCGATCACCCCGATATCGCCGAGCCACTGGAAAAAGCCCTTGAAAATGACACCGCCGAACAGGGCGGCCAGCCAGTCGCCTTCCGCGGCGTCCCGCACGCCGCCGATAATGGTCTGGCGCGTGGTCAGGATCGAAAGCCAGATGGTCAACCCGCGCAGGATGTAGAGGAACGCCAGCGACACGATGAAGGATGGCAACCCGGTGCGGATGACCAGTATGCCGTTGAGCGCGCCGATCGCCATGGACAGGGCGAAGGCGATCAGGATCGCTGCCCAGGTGGGCACGCCCCATTGCACCGACAGGATGGCAACCACGATGCCGGTAAACCCGATCATCGATCCGACCGAGAGATCGAATTCGCCCGCGATCATCAATAGGCAGGCGCCGACGGCGATGATGGCGAACTGCGCAGACACCACGGTCCAGTTCTGAACGCCCTCGGGACCGAACATCCCGCTGTCGCCCGCGATCATGAAGAAAAACACGAAGACCAGGATGGCGCCGCAAATCGCGCCCAATTCCGGTCTGACAAGGGCGCGCCGAAGGGGCGAGACCTGTCGAAGCCGTTCGTCTGTCACTGTTGGAATCCCCGAATTCCTGAAATGTCTTTCGGGGAGGCCGGGGTCATCCAAACCCTGGCCTCCCCGACGATTGGCCTAGCGGTATTCGCCGGCGTATTGCTCGACCAGGGCGATATTGTCCTTGGTCACGAAGCCCGGACCCGAATTGATCGAGTTGCCCGGCACCACGCCGTAGCGCGCCAGATTGGTCAGGATGACCACGGGGAGATAGCCCTGCAGATAGGGCTGCTGGTCGATGGCGAAGGCGATGGTTCCCGCCTTGATCGCTTCGGCGATCTCACCGGACAGATCGAAGGTGCCGAAATACATCTCACCGGCGAGGCCGGATTCGTCGAGCGCCCTCAGGGTCGGGTGTGCCGAAGTCGGTCCCAGGGTCAGGATCGCATCGGTGTCTTCATTGGCCGAAAGATAGGCCGAGACCTTGTTCTGGATTTCGCCAGGGTCGGTGCCGGCATCGATCATCTGGTCGCCCAGTTCAACGCCCAGCGCGTCGGCAAAGCCCTGGCAGCGCTCAACCGAAGCGGGGTTGGTGATGTAGTGATTGACGCAGAGGAACGAGGTCGCCCCCTGGGCCTTGGCCCGCTCACCGGCGCCGAATCCGGCGTCATATTCCGGCTGCCCCACATGCAGGAGCGCGCCGAGCTGCTTGGACTGCTCGATAGTGCCGGAGTTGATGGTGATCACCGGAATGCCCTTGTCGACGGCATCCGAGATCGGGCCTTCGAGCACATTGAAGTCGGCGATGGTGACGATGATCCCGTCCGGATTGGATGCCGCGGCCTGCTCGACAATGCGGGCCATATCCGCCAGGTCGCCGGTGGGCGGATTGCGATATTCCACATTCACGTCCATCTGCTCGCCGGCGAGCGCGATGGCATTCTTGATGGTATTCCACCAGCTGTCGCTGTCCGGTGCGTGGCTGATCAGGACGAATTCTTCGCCCTCGGCCATGGCCGGCGCAACAGCGCCGGACAAAGCCATGGTGGCTGCCGCCAGGGCAACGAGTGTCTTTTTCATGGGTTCCCTCCCTAGTGAAATTTGCGCCGCAGACAGGCTGCAACGCACACCGGCCGCCTGTAGCGGTCTGTTCCGGTGCAAAATAGAACATATATTTCAAAATTCGGGTTGGCAACTCTTTTGGATTACGTTTTCCGGTCGCGTTCCGCCCCCACGGCAACGGCCAGTGCGATCGCCAGCGACAGGGTTGCCGACAGGGCCCGAAAGGCGCCGAAATCCACCTCCGAAACCGACAGGCACATGGCATCGAGCTGGTGCAGCGGGCTCATCACCGTGTCGGTGATCGCCACCACCGGGCGCCCCGCTTCCGCGCAATGACGGGCCAGGGCGACGGTGTCTTCTGTGTAGGGCGCGAAGGTGATGGCAATCAGCACATCACCGGGCCGCACAGCATGCCGGTGATCCAGCCGCCCGACGCTGTCATGCAGCATGGCGGGGATCTCCATCTTGTCGAAAGCGTAGGCCAGATAGGTCGCGACGGCATAGGCGCGGCGCAACCCGATCACATGGATCGTGTCGGCCCCCGACAGCGCCTTCACGGCCTCATCCAATACCCGGGAATCGACCGTATTGGTGAGGTTTTCCAATGACATGCGGCCCGCATCGATGAACTCGGCCAGAAGCGCGGAGGGGCTTTCCGCGCCGCGTTCGCGCAGATTCGCCAGCCGCGATCCGTAATCGGGCCAATTCTGTGGATAGGTGCTGCGGAACAGCTTCTGCATCTCGGTGAACCCGGAAAACCCCAGGATCTTGCAGAACCGGATCATCGCCGAGGGCTGCACCCCGGCGGCGTCTGCCAGTTCCGCCACGGTCGCGAGCGCAATGCTGTCCGGGTTCGAGGCCAGGTAGCTGGCGCATTGATGCAGGCGCTTGGGCAGGTTGTTCGACGCCGCTTGCAGGCGTTGATGAAAGCTCTCGATCGTTTTGGGTGGCGTGGAATATTTCACCGGCGGATGCCCCATGGCCCTTGACAGAAAATCACGAAACAAACATAGCCATAATGGAATAAAAATTCCAACCCGTGTTGACAGGTGAGGAGACCCGACCCATGCGGCGTATTGGATATGGCCTGATCGGCACCGGCTTTATGGGCAAGGCGCATGCGCTGGCATTTGGTGCTGTGCGCTCCGTGTTCGGCGATTTGCCGGTGATCGATCCGGTCGTGCTGTGCGACACGCCGGCGGACAAGGCCGCGGCGATGGCCAACACTTTCGGTTTTGCGCACAGCACCGACGACTGGCGCGCCGTCATGGCCAACCCGGAGGTGGACATCGTTTCGATCACCACCCCCAACAAGCTGCACAAGGAGATGGTGCTCGCCGCCATCGAGGCCGGAAAGCATGTCTATTGCGAAAAGCCGATGGCGTTGAGTCTCGAGGATGCCCGCGAAATGGCCGAGGCGGCGTCAGCTCGCGGCGTCAAGACGATCGTGGGCTACAATTACATCAAGAACCCGGCGTTTCAGCACGCATGCCGGCTGATCGCTGAGGGAGTTATCGGACGGGTGATCCATTTCAGGGGTTGGGTCGACGAGGACTATCAGGCCGACCCGGATCTCCCCTGGACGTGGCGCGCCATGCGCGAGGAAGCGGGCCTTGGCGCGCTCGGCGATCTCGGCTGCCATCTCGTCTCGATGGCCTACGGCCTTGCCGGGCCGATCGAAAGCCTCGTGGCGGACATGCAGACGGTCCATGAGACCCGGCCCCTGCAGGAGGGCGGGCGGGCTGAGGTCGAAAACGAGGATGTAGCCTCGGCCCTGCTGCGCTTTGAAAGCGGCGCCCAGGGCTCGATCAGTACGTCGCGTGTGGCCTGGGGCCGCAAGAACCGGCTCGACTGGGAGGTGCACGGCACCCGTGGCATGCTGTGTTTCAACCAGGAGCGCATGAACGAGCTCCAGGTCTATGAGAACGCTGGCCCCGCCGCCACGCAGGGTTTCCGCACCATCCTCACGGGGCCGGCCCACCCGCCCTATGACCGCTTCTGCCCGGCGCCCGGGCATCAGCTCGGCGTGAACGACCTCAAGGTGATCGAAACCGCCGAACTGCTCACCGCCATTGTCGAGGACCGGCCGGCCTATCCGGATTTCGCCGCCTCGCTGGAGTTCGAAAAAGTCATTCACGCGATTGCGCGGTCAAGCCAAACCGGCACGCGCGTCACGATCTAGGGAGACACCATGACCACTCGTATCGCATTGCTCGGTGCCGGCCGCATCGGCCAGGTTCACGCCCGGGCCATCGCCAGCAACCCCTCCGCCCGCCTGGTGGCGGTTGCGGATGCCATGCCCGCTGCGGCAGAGAAACTGGCCGCCGACTATGGCGTCGAAACAGCCACCATCGGCGAGATCGCCGCCAATGATGACGTCGATGCGGTCGCCATCTGCACGCCCACAGACACCCACGCAGATCTGATCGAGCAGTTCGCCCGAGCGGGCAAGGCGGTGTTCTGCGAGAAGCCCATCGCTCTCGATATCGAGCGGGTCCGCCAATGTCTCGATGTCGTCGACCAGAGCGGTGTGCTGTTCATGGTCGGGTTCAACCGCCGGTTCGACCCCCATTTCAGGGCGCTCAAGGCGGCAATCGACGAAGGCCGCATCGGCACGGTCGAGCAGGTGGCGATCACCAGCCGCGACCCCGGCCTGCCGCCCCGCGAGTATATTCCGTCTTCGGGTGGCCTGTTCCGGGACATGACCATCCACGACTTCGACATGGCCCGGTTCCTGGTGGGCGAACCGTTCATCCGTGTCATGGCCACGGCATCGGCGCTGGTCGACCCCACCATTCGCGAGCTCGGCGATTATGACACCGCGACCATCATTCTGGTCACGGCGTCCGGCCGCCAGGTCTCGATCTCGAATTCGCGCCGCGCCAGCTATGGTTATGATCAGCGCATCGAGGTGACCGGTGATCTCGGCATGATTGCCGCCGAGAACCAGAGGCCCGCCAGCATCGAATTGGCCAATGCGGACGGGTTCACCCGCCCGCCGCTCTACGACTTCTTCATGAGCCGCTATGTCGATGCCTATCGCGATGAAATTGGCAGCTTCATCGCCGCGGCGACCGGCGCCCGTCCGGTCGAGGTCAGTGGTGCGGATGGCCTTGCCGCTCTAGAGCTTGCCCAAGCCGCGGAACGGTCCGTGCGCGAAAATCGGATGATCGACCTGTAGTCATCAGCGTCGGCCCGCTGGACACGCGTTTCCCTGCAGTATATTTCACATATGAAACATGTGAAGGATTCGGCATGGCTGATACCACGCAGAGCCCCAGGAAATATACAGCGCCCGCGCTCGAAAAGGGCCTCGATATCCTCGAGCTGCTTTCGACCCAGGAATCGGGGCTGAGCCAGGCCGAAATCGCCCGCGCACTCAATCGCAGCGTCAGCGAGATCTTCCGCATGCTGGTCGTGCTCGAAGCGCGCGGCTATGTGAACCAGAACCTCGACAATGACCGTTATGTCCTGACGACCCTGCTGTTCGAGCTTGCTCACCGCATGCCGCTTGTCCGGCGCCTGACCGCGCTTGCGGGTCCGCTCATGCGCACCCTGGCGCACGAGATCAATCAGTCGGTTCACCTGGCGATCCTGTCCGACGATGCGATACTGGTGATCGGACAGGTGGATAGCCCGGGCAACAATGTGATGAGCGTGCGGCTGGGCGCCAAGATCGAGTTGTGGCGCGCCTCTTCGGGCCGGGTGATCCTGGCCTATCTGCCCGAGGATGAACTCACCGAATTCGTCGAGCGCGCGCCTTTGCCCGAGGGTATGGATCTTGACCGGCTCCGGGCCGAACTGGCCCAGATCCGCAAGGCTGGCAGCGAGGTGATGGACAGTTTCGTGGTCCGGGGCATTGTCAACATCTCGGCGCCCGTCATCGATCATTCCGGCCGCGCGATCGCGGCCATGACCATTCCCCATCTCGAACGGCTCAATGAACCCATCAGCTTCAGCGATTGCCGCAATCGTCTGCTCGAGGCGACGCGGACGCTGACGCGCAGCCTTGGCGGTGGCGCATTGGTCACCGCCCCTGATCAGGTATCATGAGAAAAGGCTAGTCGAGAACAAGCGCCTGGGACGGCATCTGGTTGGCTTCGAAACACGCTTCGACAAGTGCCATGGTGCCATAGGCGTCTTCAACGCTTGAGTAGAGCGTCTCGTCCTCGCCGGCATCGAACCGCTGCACATTGCGCATTGGTCCCATGAAGGCGTCGATGAACCAGCTGCCTTCAAGCGGCACCTGCTGCCATTCGCCGCTATCCGGGCAGTACCAGAGTTCGTCCGCCTCGCCATTGGGATAGTCATAGCACACGCCGAGCTTGACCATGGCGGTCCCGCCAGTGCCTTCGAAACGGAAGAAGGCATCCTGGAACTTCCGCCCGCACTGATGATTGTGATTGATGCTCATCAGCCCGCGCAGCCGGTCGCCATAGTCGAGGATCACTGAGGTGCGGGTCTGGGCAAAGTCGGCCGCCCGCGGGTCCCGCATGGTGCGCGCGAAAACGCCTTCGGGATTGCCCGCGATCGCCCGGATGGTGTCGAGATAGTGGATCGAGTGCACCGCCAGTTCCACCCGTTTCATGGGGATGAGGAACGGAAAGATCTGCCATGGCGTGTAGATGTTGAGATGAACCTCGATCTCCAGCAGTTCGCCCAGCATGCCGCGCGTGACCATGTCCTTGACGGCCATCATCATTGGCGAAAAGCGAAGCTGGAAATTGATCGCCGCCTTGAGCTTTTTGTCCCGGCACACGGCCCGGATGCGACGCGCGTTTTCCTGGTCCGATCCCATCGGCTTCTGGATCAGGACGGCGGCGCCATCGGGCAATTCGGAGATGATGTCGGCGATCACATGCGGCGGCGTCGCAACGTCGTAGACCACATCCGTGCCATGGGCGGCGACCGCATCCTTGAGCGTGTCGAATACTGTGCCAACCGGCCAGTTGGCCGCCAGGTCCTTGGCGCGTGCCTTATCGATATCGGTCACCCCTGCAACGCTGAGGCCGGCCTTCTGATAGGCCGGCAGATGCGCGTCCCGGACGATACCGCCCGTGCCCACGATCACGATCGGCTTGGGATTGGCCGGCGCAAGCCAGCTCTGGTGCAGATCTTCCATTATTCAGCCCCCTGTTTGCGTTCGACCAGCAGGATGTGTTCGCAATACATCACCGTCGATCCGTCCTGTTTCTTGGTTTCGCAGACCTCCACCACCTGGCCATAGGCCGGGCGTTTGGGATCGTCCTGTTTGCGCCCGATCGTCACCGTGGTTCGGATCGTGTCGCCCGCATAGACGGGCTTTGGAAAGCGCAGCCGTTCATAGCCATAGGTGAAGGCGTGCCGGTTGATCTCGGTGGCCGTCAATCCGATGCCGATGGCGAATGTCATTGTCCCATGCGCGATCCGGGAACCGAAGGGCTGGGTCTTGCAGAACTCTTCATCCATGTGATGGGGGAAGAAATCCCCGCTGTGACCGGCATGGAATACGATGTCCGTTTCGGTGATCGTGCGGCCCAGCGTTTCTCGCGCGTCGCCCACGACATAGTCCTCGAAATACCTGTCGTTCTGCATGAACCCTCCCTTGTGCCCCTGGCGCCGACATTCTGTGGTCCAATCCATATATAAAATAATCTTTGACATGTAAAATCAAACGTGGTTGGCTCCACTCAAGATCAGAACGCGCGCGGTCCGGATTGCCGGCATCGCTGCGCGGAACTGGCAATCGGCGGGTCCGCAAGCAAAGCGCCCGGCCTGGGAGGATCGAATGGCAGAGATTGGCGTTCACGCGCGGCCTATGGCCGGCTTGCCGGAAGAGCATGCCGCTATTCCTGTATGGAACGCCGAGGACTGGTATTACGAAGATTTCACGGTTGGGGACAAGATCCGCTCGATCCGGCGCACCATCGCCGAGGGCGAATGCATGCTCTTCAACGCGCTGGTTCTCGACATGCATCCCTATGTTGCCGACCGGCACTTCGCCGAGAAGCAGGGCGTGTTCGGCAAGCGTCTGGTTGCCGGGGCCCAGGTCTTCAGCTTCGGGCTCGGTCTTGCCGCCACCAACTGCGTGAATTCATTTTCATATGGCTATGACCGGCTGCGCTTCATCGCGCCGGTCTTCATTGGCGACACGATCTACACGATCCGGGAAAACCTCGCCAAGGAACCCAAGAACGACGAACTCGGCAAGGTCCGCGTCAGTTACTCCGTCTACAAGGAAGAGGGCGAACTGGTGCTCTATTGCGAGCATCTGATGACCGCTCTCTACCGGGATCCCGAAGCCCATCGCGCACGCGCCGGAGGCAAGTCTGATGACTGAGCCGGTCGTCCTGCGCGGCATGACCTGGGACCACAGTCGCGGCTACGACCCGATGGTGGCCACTGCGGAAGCATTCTGCGCTAGCCGTCCGGGTGTCTCGATCGTGTGGGAAAAGCGGTCGCTCCAGGCCTTTGCCGACCGGCCGATCGGCGAAATGGCCGATACCTACGACCTGATGGTCATCGACCATCCTCACGTCGGCGAAGTGGCTGGCAGCGGTGACCTTCTGGCGTTCGACACCCTGGGTCGGGACGACGAACTGAGGGCACTTTCCCGGCAGTCGGTCGGCCCTTCCCATTGTTCATACGAGTTTCTGGGCCATCAATGGGCGCTGGCCATCGACGCTGCGACCCCCGTTGCCGCCTACCGGCCGGACCTGATCGACCTGCCGCCCACCGCTTGGCAGGACGTGATCGATCTCGCCGGCAAGGGCCGGGTGGCCATGGCGCTCATACCGATCAACGCGCTGATGACCTTCTTTGGCCTTGCCGCCAACCAGGATTTCGTGATCGCCGAGGACCCCGATCACCTGATCGATGGTGAGGCGGGCATCACGGTTCTCGAACAGATGCTGGCGCTCGTTTCCCGGATTGACGCCCGCTGCCTGACGCTCGATCCGATCGGCATTTATGAGTGGATGTCCACCGAGGCAGACGCGCCGGCCTATTCGCCCTTTGGCTATGGCTACACCAACTACAGCCGCAAGGGTTATCGCCCGCATCCGATTGTCTTTACCGACGCGCCGGGCATCCGCCCGGGCGACCCGACCGGCACCGTCATCGGCGGTGCAGGCATTGCGGTTTCCTCGCGGTCTGCCCATCGCGATATCGCCGCGGACTACGCGTTCTACGTAGCCTCTGCCGAATGCCAGTCCGGCCTCTATTTCGAGGCGGGGGGGCAGCCGGGCAATGTGGCGGCGTGGGACAGCGCGGTCTGCAACGCAGACTGCATGAATTTCTTCTTCAACACCCGCAAGACCCTCGAGTCCTCCTGGCTGCGTCCCCGCTACGACGGCTACATGGCGCTGCAGGACCGCGGCGGCGATATCATTCACGCCTGCCTGAAGGGCGAAGTGTCCGCCGCCGCGGCTCTCGAGGCGCTCGATGCAGCTTATCGGGAGACCCGCAAATGAGGACACTCCCGCCCGATCAACGTCCGCTTGCCGGCTTGCTGGTGATTGATTTCAGCCAGTTCCTTTCGGGACCGCTCTGTGGCCTCAAGCTCGCCGATCTCGGCGCCCGGGTGATCAAGATCGAACGCCCCGGCACCGGTGACCTCTGCCGTTCGCTTTACATTTCCGACGTCGATATCGATGGCGACAACTCCCTGTTTCACGCCATCAACCGCAACAAGCAGAGCCTTGTGGCGGACCTGCGCGATGCAGACGATCTCGCTCGGATCAAGCGGTTGATCGAGCGCGCTGACGTGGTGATCCAGAACTTCCGTCCCGGTGTGATCGAACGCCGCGGCCTTGGCTATGACGCGGTCAGCGCCATCAATCCGCGCATCGTTTATGGTTCGATTTCCGGCTATGGCGAAGAAGGGCCGTGGAAGGATCTTCCCGGCCAGGACCTGTTGGCGCAGGCGCGCTCCGGCCTGTTGTGGCTGACCGGCAGCCGCAACGATCCGCCCATGCCCATGGGACTGGCGGTGGCCGACATGCTCGCCGGCAACGTTCTGGCCCAGGGCATTCTCGCCGCCCTTGTCGGGCGCGGTGTGACGGGCAGGGGGCGGCACGTGCAAACCAGCCTTCTCGAAGTCCTGATCGACTTCCAGTTCGAAGTGCTCACCACCTATCTCAACGATGGCAACCGGCCGCCGAAGCGTGCCGAACACAATGGCGCGCACGCCTATCTCGGTGCCCCTTACGGGGTCTATGAGACCGCCGACAGCTATCTCGCGCTTGCCATGACGCCGTCGCTTGAAACGCTCGCCGGTTTGCTGGGCGTCCAGGGCCTCGAACAGTTCTACACCGATAACGGCGCGCTGATGCGTGAGCGGGACCTCATCAAGGCGAAGTTCGCCAGGCGCCTGCGCACTGAAACCACCGCCCATTGGCTCTCGCTGCTGCAGCCGGCGGATATCTGGTGCGCCGAGGTTCTGGATTGGCCGGCGCTTCTCAACTCGCAGGCCTTTGCGGCGCTCGATTTCGGCCAGCAGATCATGCGGCCCGGCAAGGCGCCGATCGAATCCCTGCGCGGACCGCTGCGCATAGACGGACAAACGCTCAAATCGCCGCTCGCCGCCCCCGAACTCGGCGCGCACACACAATCGATCATCGACGAATTCGGCCTCGAGCAGGACTTGGGGTCACAGGGAATGGTTTCTGGCCAAAAGGCCTAGACCAGAATGCCGGGCCCCCTCTGCCGGCATCATTTAGGAGGAGAACGAAAATGACCAAAACAACCCTGAAAGGACTGGCGCTCGGTTTGACCTTGCCGGTTCTTCTGGCAGGCACTGCGCTGAGCCAGGACTATGATTACGGGTCCTTTCCCGACACCACGCTGCGGGTGAAACTGATCGGCGGCGCCCAGTACGAGCCGCTTTATGCCGAAATCCCGAAATGGGAAGAGATGACCGGCGCCAAGGTGGAAGTGCTTTCCCGCAAGAACCACTTCGAACTCGACCGCGAGATCAAGCAGGACATCGCCGCGGGCACGCTCGATTGGTGCGTTGGCTCCAATCACACCTCGTTCGCCCCGCAATACGGCAATATCTATATCGACCTCAACGGCGTGGTCGACGAAGCCGTGCTGGCGAAGTTTGACGCCCTGGCCCTCGAAAACTCGACGGTGAACGGCCGGCTCGTGCAGCTGCCGCGCCACTCGGACGTCTCGAACCTTTACTACAAGAAGTCGCTCTACGAGGATCAGGCCAACAAGGACGCGTTCAAGGCCGAATACGGCTACGACCTTGCCCCGCCCGAGACTTTCGATCAGTTCAAGGACCAGGCGATGTTCTTCGCCGACGCCCCGACCTTCTACGGCACCCAGTATGTCGGCAAGGACGAAGCCATCACCGGCCGCTTCTATGAGATGCTGGTCGCCAATGGTGGTGCCCTGTTCGATGAAGACTGGAATCCCACCTTCAACTCGGAAGCCGGTGTCCGCACCGTCAACTGGTTCAAGGACCTCTACGACGCCAATGCCGTTCCGGCGGGCGTGCTGAACTATCTGTGGGATGACACCGGCCTCGGCTTCGCGTCGGGCACCGTCGCGCTCAACCTCGATTGGGCCGGCTGGGCCGCGTTCTTCAACGATCCGGCCAACTCCAAGGTCGCCGGTGACGTCGGCATCGTCCGGGCACCGAAGGGTGTGGGCGGCAAGCGCGCCGGCTGGGCTGGCAGCCACACCTTCTCGATCACCGAAACCTGCGACAATACCGACGCAGCGGTGTCCTTCATCACCTTCCTGACCGACCACGATCGCCAGATGATCGAGGCACGCAAGGGCCTGCTGCCCACGCGCACCCAGGTCTGGAAGGACGTGAAGGCCGAGTTCGAGGCTGAAGGCAACGACTTCCAGGCGGAAGTTGTCGACACCTACTCCCTGTCGATGTCGGAAGACGCCTTCACGCCGCCGCTCATCGAGCCCTGGATCGAGGTTTCCAACGAAATCTGGCCGCGCCTGCAGGCCGCGATCCTGGGTGAAAAGACCCCGCAAGAGGCCCTTGATGAGGCTGCCGCCGAGGCACGCCTGATCATGGAAGATGCCGGCTACATCAACTAGCCTCATCACCCCGAAAAGCATGCCGGCCAGCGAGCGGAACACCACCGCCCGCTGGCCGCGCAAGGCGGAACGTTCTTTCCGAATACAACGAGCAGGACCATGGCCAGAACGCCAAGATCATCTTACAAGACAAGGCTTGCGTTAACGCCTTACCTGTTGCTGGCACCGGCGTTTCTGGTGCTGATTTTCGTCATTGCTCTGCCCCTGGTGTTCTCGCTCTATACGAGCTTCACAGGCTATCGTCTGGTCCGCCCGGACAGCCTCTGGAACTGGGTCGGGCTGCGAAATTACGAACGCATCTTCACCGATTGGGATTTCTGGGTCGCCTTCGGCCGCACCATCCTGTTTCTGGCGATTGCGCTCAATCTCGAATTCATCTTCGGTCTCGGCATCGCCCTGCTGATCAACCGCATCACCTGGGGCCAGCGCACGCTGCGGACCATCATGATGTTCCCCATGATGTTCTCGCCGATCCTTGTCGGCTACCAGTTCAAGTTCATCTTCAATGACAATATCGGCGTATTGAACAACGCCCTGCAGTCATTGGGCATTTCCGATGCCGCCACGCCCTGGCTTGTGGACCGGAACCTGGCGATGTTCTCCATCATCTTCGCTGAAGTGTGGATGAGCACCTCGGTCTTCGCCATCCTGCTGCTGGCCGGCCTGTTCGCCATGCCGCGCGACCCGATCGAGGCGGCAAAGGTGGATGGGTGCAGCCCGCTGCAGGTCTTCCGCCACATCACCCTGCCTTTCCTCATGCCCTTTGCCTTCATCGCCATGACCATCCGCTCGCTCGACGTGGCGCGCGCCTATGACATTGTCGACGTGATGACGGGCGGTGGCCCGGCCGGGCGCACCGAGCTGTTGTGGACCCTGATCGCGCGCGTCGGCTACGACAATTCACGAATGGGGCAGGCCAACGCCATGGCCTATGTCTCGATCATCCTCTCGGTCGCCTTCACCTATTACTTCTTCACCAAGCTGGTCGCCGCGCGCCGCTATATGGGAGGGGCTGCGTGATGAACGCTTCGCTGAGAAAGCGGCTCGTCGCAATCGCGACCTGGATCGCCACATTCCTTCTGATGATGATCATCTGCCTGCCCGGCCTGTGGGTGGTGCTGACCGGCTTCAGACCCAATCGCGAAGTGCTTTCCAAGCCCGCGATCTGGATCCCTGAGCAGTTCAATCTCAACAACTTCGCCAAGATATTCGGCTTCGGCGCAGAGCAGGTCGCCATTCCCGTGCCGGCCTATTTCACCAACTCGCTGGTGATCGCACTCACCAGCACCGCCATCGCCCTGATCATCGGCATGTCGGGCGGCTACGCCTTTGCGCGCTTCCGCTTTCCGTTCAAGAACAGCATCTTCCTCGGGCTCATGTTGTCGCGCACCGTGCCGGGCATCGCGCTGTCTCTGCCGGTGTTCATGATCTGGAGCCGTCTGGGCCTGATCGACACCAAGATGGGCATGATCATCGTCTACACGGCGCTCAACATACCTTTCACCATCTGGCTGATCGACGGGTTCTTTCGTCAGGTGCCCAAGGAGATGTCGGAGGCCGCCCAGGTCGACGGGTGCACGCGATGGCAGGCCTTCTGGCGGGTCGAATTCCCGCTGGCCAAGTCCGGCATCGCTTCTGCCGGCATCTTCGCCTTTCTCACCTCGTGGAACGAATACGCGCTGGCGAGCCAGCTCACCCGTTCCACTGACTCCAAAACCCTGCCGGTGGGTCTGATGGATTTCACCGCCCAGTTCACAATCGACTGGGCCGGCATGTCGGCGATGGCTGTGATCATCATCATCCCCGCGCTGATCCTCACCTTCCTCGTGCAAAAACATCTGATCGCCGGTCTCACCTTCGGCGGCGTAAAGGGATAGACCATGTCGGAAATCAGGTTGAACAACGTCGTCAAGCGGTATGGTCGCGTCGAGGTGGTGCATGGCATCAATCTCGAGATCGCCCACAACGAGTTTGTGGTGCTGGTCGGACCGTCCGGCTGCGGCAAGTCGACGACTTTGCGGATGATCGCCGGGCTCGAGGACATCTCCGACGGCGAGATTCACATCGGGGACGCGCTGGTCAACGATCTGCCACCCCGCAAGCGCAACATCTCCATGGTGTTCCAGAACTACGCGCTCTATCCGCATATGAGCGTGCGGGAAAACCTGGGCTTCGGCCTCAAGATCGCCAAACAACCCGACGCGGTGGTTGCCGAGCGCGTTGACGAAGCGGCCAGCATCCTTGGCCTGTCGGAACTGATGGATCGCACGCCTGCCGAACTGTCCGGCGGGCAGCGTCAGCGCGTGGCCATGGGCCGCGCCATCGTCCGTCATCCCGAGGCCTTCCTGTTCGACGAACCGCTCTCGAACCTTGACGCCAAGCTGCGCGTGCAGATGCGCACCGAGATCAAGAAACTGCATTCGAAAGTCAAGACCACCGTCGTCTACGTCACCCACGACCAGGTCGAAGCCATGACCCTGGCCGACCGGATCGTCGTCATGAAAGACGGCCACATCGAACAGGTCGGCACGCCGATGGAGGTCTTCAATCATCCGCTGAATACCTTCGTGGCGAGCTTCATCGGTTCCCCGCCCATGAACCTCATCCCGGCGCGGATCGAAGACGGCAAGGTCGTCTTCGGCGACAAGACAGGGGTGCCCTTGCCCAACCGGCTGTCCGAGTTCGTGAGCGATGGCCAGGAGGTGATCTTCGGCATTCGCCCCGACGACATGACCCCGGAAGGTCACGGTATCAGCGACAGCGGCCAATCCGCCACGCTTGAGCTCACCGTCGATCTGGCCGAACTGCTTGGCACCGAAACGCTTCTTTACACCCATCTTGGCGGGCAGGAAGCACTCGGCAAGATGTTTGACCCGCGCCACGTGCAGGAAAACGAGACCCTGAAGTTCCGCCTGTCCCTCGACAAGGCGCATCTGTTCGACGCCGGCACCGGCAAATCGGTGAGGCCCGACTGATGGCAAGGATCGAGCGGGTCGACATCCTGATGGTCGATCTAGCGCCGAAAGTCCGGCGCGAAGACGCGATTCAGGCCTTTGTCAGCCAGGAAACGCCCATCGTCCGGATAACCGATTGTGACGGCGCTGTCGGCACCGGCTACACCTATACGATCGGCACCGGTGGCCCTGCTGTTGTCAGTCTCATCGAGCGGACTTTGGCGCCACAGCTCATCGGCCGCGAGGCCGAAGAGATCGAGGGCATCTGGCGGGATCTGCTGTTCGTCACTCATGCCACCGCGGTGGGGGCGATCACCTCTTTGGCCATGGCCGCCATCGATACGGCACTGTGGGACTTGCGTTGCCGCCGCGCCGGATTGCCCCTCTGGCGGCTTGCCGGCGGTGCCGCCAGTTCGGTGCCGCTCTATTCGACCGAAGGGGGCTGGCTTCACCTGCCCACCGATGCGCTTGTCGCCGACGCCGTCGAAATGAAAAAGGCCGGCTTTGCCGGTGCCAAGCTCAAGATCGGCAAGCCGCATCTGAGCGAAGATCGCGAACGCATCGCAGCCGTTCGCGCCGCCGTCGGCGATGATTTCGAGATCCTGGTCGATGCCAACCAGGTCTTCCGGCTGGGCGAGGCGGTGCGGCGCGCCGAGATGCTGGCCGAGTTCGATGTCTACTGGTTCGAGGAGCCAATGCCTGCGGACCATATTTCTGCCCATGCCGAACTGGCCGCCCACTCCAGGGTGCCGATTGCGGTCGGGGAGAGCATGTATTCCCTCGGCCAGTTTGCCGACTATCTGTCTCAGCGCGCCTGTTCGGTCATCCAGGCCGATGTCGCCCGGATCGGTGGCATCACGCCCTGGCTCAAGGCGGCCCATCTCGCCGAGGCAAACAATGTCGCGATCTGCCCGCATTTCCTCATGGAGCTGCATGTGAGCCTTGTGTGCGCCGTCCCGAATGCGCCCATGCTCGAATACATTCCGCAGCTCGACAGCATTACCGGCGAGGGGCTGGCCATCGAAAATGGCCGGGCTACGCCCGCTGACACGCCCGGTCTCGGCATCGACTGGGACTGGGATGCCATCAAGGCCTCAAGCGTTGAGGGCCTCAATCACACCATAACTCGGGGAGGACAATGACATGCAACGCATGGGCATGGTCATCGGGCTGAAGCCCGACAAGGTTGCCGCCTATAAGAGGCTGCATGCGGATGTCTGGCCGGACATTCTGGCAAAGATCTCCGAATGCAACATCACCGACTATTCGATCTTCCTCAAGGAACCCGAAAACCTGCTTTTCGGCGTCTGGAAATATGTTGGCGACGATTTCGAGGCCGACATGGCGAAGATGGCAGCCGATCCCCGAACCCAGGAATGGTGGGACGTATGCATGCCATGCCAGGAACCCCTCGATAACAGGGCCGAAGGCGAGTGGTGGGCGATGATGGAAGAGGTCTTCCATCATGACTGATCCACGCGTCGAAAAGCTGCGGGCCTGTTACACCGGCGTCGTTCACGACGTGCTGCGCGCCTTGGGCCGGCGCAATTTCACATTGCCGCCCCGCATCACGCCCCTTCAGCCAGAGATGACCCTTTGCGGCCCGGCCTGGACCGTCGAAGGGCGGGTGGACGAAACCGCGGACGCGGACCAGACGCTACTCGCCTGGACCGGTCTGCTGTCGAAAGCCAAACCCGGCCACATCTGGACCGCCCAGCCACACACCCATGCCATCGCGCAAATGGGCGAGTTGTCCGCCGAGACCCTGCACAAGAAGGGCGTGCTCGGCTGTGTTCTGGACGGTGCCCTGAGAGACTCGCACTTCATCCTCGACCTGGGGTTCCCCAGTTGGCGCACCCATCACACGCCGCGCGACGTCGTCGGCTTCTGGCTGCCGACCGGCAGTGAGATCGAGATCATGATCGGAGAGGTCCTTATCCGCCCCGGCGACTGGCTGCATGGCGATCGCGACGGCATGGTCTGCATCCCCGCCGAACTGGTGGATGAGGTTCTCGAGAAATCCGTCATCGCCATGCAGACCGAAAGCCTGGTGCGCAAGGCGATCCTTGAAGGGGTCGATCCGCAGGAAGCCTACAAGAAATACGGGAAGTTCTGAGAATGCAGATCGCGGGGCTCGATATTCGCGTTTGCCGGCATTCGGAGACAGCGGTTTCCGGTGCGGCGATGCGCGATGGCCAGTCCCTCGATGCTCTTGAATTTCTCGTGTACACGCTGCGCACCGAGAGTGGCCGTTCCGCCTCGATGTTCGGCTTCGCAGGGCGGTCGGCGCTTGGTGCCGGTCACCTGGCGGCCGCGTCCCTGCGGCCGTTTTTCACCGGACGCAACGCGCTCGACCGTGAGGCTGCCTGGCTTGACTGGCGAACCGCCGACCGCTGGTGGCATCACCTGCCCATCTATAGCTACGGCCCGGTGGATTGTTGCTTGTGGATCCTTGCCGCCGAGGCCGCGGACCAGCCCTTGTGGCGTTATATCGGCGGTGCACGGGCAGAAGTGCCCGTCTATACGTCGTCAATGGTGCTGGCTGATGCCAGCGCTTACGCGGCCGAAGCGGCCGAAGTGAAGAACGCGGGCTTGAAAGCCTACAAGGTGCATCCGCCCGGTCGCTCGCTCGACGAGGACATCGACATTCACCGCGCCGTGCGAGACGCTGTCGGGCCGGAATTCACGCTGATGTCGGACCCGGTGGCGCCTTACACGCTGGAAGAAGCGGTGCGGCTTGGCCGCGCGCTCGAGCATCTCGACTACCGCTGGCTCGAAGAGCCGTTGCCGGACGAGGCCTTCGGCGCGCTGCGCGAATTGACCCGCATCCTCGATATTCCGGTGGTCGGGACCGAGGTGTTGCCCAAGCACCCCTATTCGGTCGCCGAATGCATCGCATCCCGCGTGGTGGATGCGGTGCGCGCCGATCCGTCCTGGAGCGGTGGCGTCACCGGCACGCTGAAAACCGCAAGGCTTGCCGAAGCCTTTCACATGCAATGCGAACTGCACACGACGATTTTTCACCCGCTCGAACTGGTCAACCTGCATCTGGCCGGTGCAATCGGCAACTGCACCTATCTGGAGTTGCTCTGGCCGACGGACACATTCGGCTTCGGGTTGAAAGAGCCGCTGCCGATCAGCGACGGCGTGGCCCGGATGCCCGAGAGGCCAGGCCTCGGCATCGAGCTGGACTGGGATCTGATCGACAATGCGACGATTGCGGAGCTCTGATCATGACTGACACGGATTCAAGGCTTCTGTTGCTCTCGCCTCAGGACAATGTCTTTGTCCTGCGCGCCGCCATCAAGGCCGGCGAGACGATCCGCATTGGCAGGCTCGATATCACCGTCCCCGACCGTCTCGGCATTGGTCACAAGGTTGCCCGGGGCGCAATCCGCGACGGCGAACCGATCATAAAATACGGCGCACCCATTGGCTCAGCGACCCGCGATATCGCGGTCGGCGAGCACGTGCACATTCACAACATCAAGAGCAACTACACGCCCACCCATTCGCTGACCGAGGCCCGGGAAACCTATGAGCGCAACCGCGCGGGAGGCTGGCATGACTGAGCTTGGGACGGCATTGCGCGGCTATGAACGCCAGGACGGGCGCAAGGGCATCCGCAATGTCGTGGCGGTCGCCTATCTGGTGGAATGTGCGCACCACGTGGCCCGCGAGATCGTCATGCTGAACCGGGACGCGGCGCATGTCATCGGCTTCCCCGGCTGTTTCCCCAACCCTTATTCGCAGGGGATCATGGAGCGGTTGTGCACCCACCCCAATGTCGGTGCGGTGCTGCTGGTTTCCCTCGGTTGCGAAAGCTTCAATCGCTACAAGCTCGAACAGGCCGTCGAAGAGAGCGGCAGGCCGGTCCACACCATCGTCATCCAGAATGATGGCGGCACCCGCCGTTCCATTGAGCAGGGCCAGCGCTGGGTCGCAGAACGGGTCGCGGAGCTGCAATCGGCGCCAACCGTCCCAATGGATGTGAGCGAACTGGTCGTCGGCACGGTCTGCGGTGGCTCTGACGGCACGAGCGGCATCACCGGCAATCCGGCGGCCGGCCGCGCCTTTGACCGGCTGGTTGCGGAAGGAGCCACCTGCATCTTCGAGGAAACCGGTGAGCTGATCGGCTGTGAAGACATCATGGCCAGCCGGGCCAGAACCCCCGAGCTCGCGGTGGAACTGCGTCATGCGGTCGAAAAGGCCGCAACCTATTACGCGACGCTGGGCTTCGGGTCATTCGCTGCCGGCAATGCCGATGGCGGGCTGTCGACCATCGAGGAGAAGTCGCTGGGCGCCTATGCCAAGTCGGGCCAGTCCGAGATATCGGGTCTGATCAAACCCGGCGACATCCCGCCCCGCGGCGGGCTCTATCTGATGGATGTGGTGCCCGATGGCGAGGTCCGCTTCGGCTTTCCGAATATTTCCGACAATGCCGAGATCGTCGAGATGATGGCGTCCGGCGCCCACATGACCCTGTTTGTCACCGGGCGAGGGTCGGTCGTGGGGTCGGCGCTGTCCCCCGTGATCAAGATCGCGGCCAACCCGCACATGTATGAGCGCCTGACCGACGACATGGATATCAATGCCGGCCGCGTCCTGACCGGGGAGGCCGACCTGGCAGAAGTCGGCGACGAGATTTACGGCCTGATTCTGGCGCTGGCAGCCGGCGAAAAGAGCAAATCGGAAGCCCTCGGGCACACCGAATTCATACTGACTTACAAGAGCTTCGAGCCGATCGGACCGGCTTGCCTGCCCGTGTGAGCAAAGGAGATTGTATGGGACGACTGGATGGGAAGCGCTGTCTTGTGACGGCGGCGGGGCAGGGGATTGGTCGGGCCTCGGCCTTGGCGATGCACCGCGAAGGGGCGACGGTCTTTGCGACGGATGTGAATGAAGAGGCGCTGGCGGCGCTGGCGTCGGAGGGGCTTGAGACGTTCCGGTTCAATGTGCGCGAGCCCGGTGAGATCGCCGCGGCGGTCGAGCGGACCGGGCCGGTGGATGTGCTGTTCAACTGCGCCGGCTTTGTCGGCAGCGGCTCGATCCTTGATTGCGACGAGGAGCAATGGGCCTTCACATTCGATCTCAATGTGACGGCGATGTACCGGATCATCCGGGCCTATCTGCCGGGGATGATCGGGAATGGCGGGGCCTCGATCATCAACATGTCCTCGGTGGCGTCTTCTGTGATCGCGGCGCCGAACCGGTTCTCCTATGGGGCCAGCAAGGCGGCGGTGATCGGGCTGACCAAGTCGGTGGCGGCGGACTTCATCAAGCAGGGGATCCGCTGCAATGCGGTGTGCCCGGGGACGGTGGA
>NZ_AUCR01000015.1 GCF_000429865.1 Cucumibacter marinus DSM 18995 | reverse complement strand
TGTTCGAGCGAGGGGGATTCCACCGTCCCCGGGCACACCGCATTGCAGCGGATCCCCTGCTTGATGAAGTCCGCCGCCACCGACTTGGTCAGCCCGATCACCGCCGCCTTGCTGGCCCCATAGGAGAACCGGTTCGGCGCCGCGATCACAGAAGACGCCACCGAGGACATGTTGATGATCGAGGCCCCGCCATTCCCGATCATCCCCGGCAGATAGGCCCGGATGATCCGGTACATCGCCGTCACATTGAGATCGAATGTGAAGGCCCATTGCTCCTCGTCGCAATCAAGGATCGAGCCGCTGCCGACAAAGCCGGCGCAGTTGAACAGCACATCCACCGGCCCGGTCCGTTCGACCGCCGCCGCGATCTCGCCGGGCTCGCGCACATTGAACCGGAACGTCTCAAGCCCCTCCGACGCCAACTCGGCCAGCGCCTCTTCATTCACATCCGTCGCAAAGACACTCGCCCCTTCGCGGTGCATCGCCAAGGCCGAGGCCCGGCCAATCCCCTGCCCCGCCGCCGTCACAAGACAGCGCTTCCCATCCAGTCGTCCCATAAAATCTCCATTCCGGCGCCGGGCGACCCCGATGCCGTCTTAGCCTTGAGCCTAGCTTGTGAAAGCGTTCAGGTCAGCGGCCGCTGGCCTGAACGGCAACCTCTGGGGCCCAGTCGAAATCCCGGTCCCAGGGAAAAGCCGGGCCAGTCTTGTGGCGTCGTTCGAGCCGCGCCACGTCCTGATCGACCACCCCGGGGGTCAGCGCCATCAGGCTCGGATTGGCAATCGGCGCCAGTTCGGGCGACAGATAGCCCGACTTCACCACCACGATCCTGGCCTTGCGCGGATCGAGCCCGAGCTTGGTAAAGTCCGCGATATTGTGGAACGGCCGCCGCCGGGCGGTCACAACGAGATCCACGCCTTCCACGCGCAAAACTGCTTCCCGGCCCATGGGGTCGTCGGTTTCAAGAAGAAACACCACCTCGGCGGCAATCGCCACCGGCGCGCTCGACGGGTCGAGCGTCCCGCCAATCGACAGGCGGATGCGCCCGCCAACGCCTGCCTCATACGCCATGTCGGTCGCCGGTTTGTCGGTGATTCCGGCAAGCACGGCATCCTGAGCATGGGCGTCAAGGAGCGCGGCGAGCACATCCGCCCTGTCACCCACTCCGCCGCCGGTGGGATTGTCACCGGATTCGGCGAGAACCACCGGTCCGGTCGGGGACGTCACGGCCATCTGCACGCATTCCTGCAGTGTTCCGGTGGTTGTACCGAAGTCGAATTGCGTGCGGGCGTCCCAGTAGCGCTGGGCGAGCCCGGCTGCCGCCTTCGACATGGCGCCGATATCCGTGCCGGTCACGATCGCCGCTGCTGTTGCGCGCGGCTCGTCCGCCCAGACATAGCCAACCTGAAACGAGGCATCCCAGATGCCTTCAGGCGCTTCGACATCGGGCAACGAGGCGTAGAGCGACTTGGCCGGCTCGTCCTCTGTGCTGGTGCGTTCGCCCGGCAAAAGCACGGGGACCTTCGCCCACACTATATGCGGCCGCACACCGTCATTGAGGCAGCGATGCAGCATGGCGACGGCGCGCCGCCGCGTCTCTTCCTCGTCGATATGCGGCGCGGTGCGGTAGGTGGTGAAGATGTCGAGCCCGTCGATGACCGCCTGCGAAACATTGCCATGAAGGTCATAGCTCGCGGCAATGGGAACACTCGGACCGACAACATCGCGGACAGCGGTGATGAAATCGCCCTCGGCATCGAACATGCCCTCGACGAACATCGCGCCATGCATGGCGAGATATACCCCGTCGAGCTGTCCCGCCGACCTGAGACCTTCCACGACCTCGGCCTTCCACCCCTCATAGGCTGACCGGTCGACCGGCCCGCCCGGCACCGCGGTGCCATAGAGCAACGGAACATAGTCCGCGGGATAGTCCCGCAGGAAACCGAAATGCGGATTGCCGAGCAGCCCCTCACCCCTCATCAGGGTGAAATGCTCTGCCCGTGTGACCACCGGGTTATAGGTGCTGCATTCGATGTGCAAACCCGCAACTGCAATGCGCATTCTGGCCTCTTTCTGTCCTTCGGCGATCAACCGCGCGATATGGCGACCATCTGGTGTCCGACTACCGACGGCACGGCGAAACGCAATTCGCCATCTGCCTGGGTGAACTCGATTGAAGTGCCCTGGGGCGCCAACGAAACACCGCTGACCGACTGCCCCTCAGGCAGCTTGACCGCAACCGCGATGTCCCGCAACTCCGGCAGGTCCTGGATGATCTCGATGGGCGAACCGCGGAAGCTGCCGCGAAGCTGCGGCGTGGCATAAAGAAGGTGCAGGATCGAGCGGTTCTCGCTGTCTTGGTCGCGCAGCGTCACTCGCCCGCCGACCGGCAGATTGGGCACCGAAACCATGCGATCACCATCGAGCATCATGTCGATGGTGTTCTCCAGGACTTCGCGGATCGCTACCGGGCCGTGCCGGAAATAGATCGAGAACAAGGGGTGCGCACAATAAGCGATATTGCCCTTGCGCACGCCGGCCGCAAAACCCGAAGGCTGGGTATTGTAGGGCGTGTTCATATGCCCGTTGAATGCCTTGTGGGTGCGGTTGAAATACGGGTCATGGATCATCCCCAGCACCTGCCCGTCCGTCGCCTCGAGCCGGACCGAGGGCTCGTAAAGGAACATCGGATCGGTAACGAAATCAGGCCGCACCGCCCGGTCATAGACCGCATAGTCCCACTGGCAGGGGCTTTCCCCGGCGGTGACACCGCCAAAGTCGAACAGGGGTTCGAGCGTGTCGGGATCAAGCCCGGACCGCCCCGTCAGCAACAGCCGCCCGCCCTGATCGACATAGGCCTGCAATTTGCCCCGCAGCGCATCACCGATCCTGGCCTCGTCGGGCACGATGATGAGCTTGTAGCCGTCAAACGCGGCCTCGGTATCGATCACATCGAATAACCGGTGCCCTTCGAGCAGCAGGCGAGAGCAACCCTCGTCCGCGGTATTGTTGACCGCCTCCGGCTCCCAGCTATGCACCTCGGGGATATTGATGGCGCGCACCGACAGCATGGCGATCTCGGCCACGTTCCTTGTGCCTTCGCACCAGGGTTCCTTGGCCTCGACCTCGGCATAAGCCGGCGCGATCACATCATAGGTTGTATCGGTCGCTGCACCGGACGGGTGCAGATGGTCGCCAATCGAGCACTTGGCGCCATGCGCCAGCATGAAGGCGCATTCATAGCGCAGCGCATCGGGATGCTTGTAGGCGCCGAATTCGCCCCAGGTGGTGTGGAACTTGCCGGTCATGCCGAGATAATCGGCCCCCAGCGTTTCGGCATATTTCGCCCCGATGGGGAAATGATCGTAGCCCCAGCCGCCTGTCGGCAGGGATTCAAGCTCGAGATGGGTGTCGTGATTGAGAATATCCCGATCCCCGAGCGCCAGGTTCCCGTGATTGTGGAACACGCGCATATCCGGGTTCGTCACCTTGGCCGCAGCCACGGTACGCCGCAGATAGTCCTGTTTCACCTTCGCGGCATGGGTCAGCCGGTCGGCTTCGCTCGTCCAGTCGAGCCCCATCTCCTTCATCTGTTTGAGCGCCGATGGGCTGCAGGACGGATATTGATGGGCGATATCGAGGAAGATGCCGTCGCAATCGGAGAACAGGGTCGCGACCTCCGCGATCTGGTCCTCGAGGAAATCCATGAACGGGGTCGAGAAATCGAGGAGCCCCCAGCGCACTACGTCCGGGTCGCCTTCATTGCCGCCGGCAAACAGGAACTTGCCTTCAGGGGTGATCACCCGCCATTCGGGGTGCTCGCGGCAGCTGAGTTCATCCCAGGCACTGGTGATGTAGATCGGGACTTTGATGCCGGCGGATTTGAGCGCGTCATATTGGGCGCGAAGCAGGTCGAACTGAAGGTTCGGATGCCGCCGCCCGACCTTGCCGTCATAATAGTTCCAGCCGTGATGGCAGCGCGCGAACAGCGTCACAGAATTCACATGCGCACGCTGGAACGCTTCAACGAACTGCTTGGGATCGAAATCCTGCCCGACCTCGGGAATGGCCTCGGAAGTATGGAAGTCGAGATGGATCTGGCGATAGGCCATGGACATAAGAGAGTTCCCGAAAAACTGGGTGTTGGTGATTAGGCGTCGGTCGCGTGCTGGCGCGCGATCGGCAAAGACAGGCCGTTGCCGTCAAAGCCATGAAGCCGCGCAGCGGCAGGCTTGAGCCAGATGGCCTCGCCATCCTTGAGCTGATGCTGGCCGGTCTGGATCATGGTGACCTGGGTGTCCCCCTCGAGCATGACGAATGTCACGGTTTCGCGGCCGAGCTGCTCGGCATGGACGACCTGACCAGCCATCCCCTCGCCTTCGGCAACCACATCCCAGCCATCGGCCCTGATGCCGATCTCGATCTCGGCACCCTCGGCAACCGAAAGGGCCTCGCCATCGACGATCTCCACCGCAATGCTGGTGCCAAGGATTTCGAATGTAGCCGTTGCGTCGCGCAGCCCGGTGACCCTGGCCGGCAGGAAGTTCATCTTCGGCGTGCCGAGGAACCCTGCAACGAAGCGGTTGACCGGATTGTTGTAGAGCTCGAGCGGCGAACCGACCTGTTCGATGTAACCGTCCCGCATCACCACGATCCGGTCGGCCATGGTCATGGCCTCGACCTGGTCATGGGTCACATAAATGCTGATCGCGCCCTGCTGGCGGTGCAGCTTGATGATTTCGAGCCGCATATGCGCGCGCAGATCGGCATCGAGGTTCGACAAGGGTTCGTCGAACAGGAACACTTTCGGTGCCCGCACAATCGCACGGCCGATGGCAACGCGCTGGCGCTGCCCGCCCGACAGATCCGCCGGACGCCGCCCGAGATAAGGCTCGAGCTTGAGGATCTCGGCAGCCGCATTCACCTTGGTGGCGATATCGGGCTTCGATACCCCGGCCATCTTGAGCGCGAAACCCATGTTCTCGGCCACCGTCATATGCGGATATAGCGCATAGTTCTGGAACACCATCGCCACGCCACGCTGATCGGGCTCAAGCCCGTTGATCGGCGTACCGTCGATGGCGATCGTGCCGCCCGAGATGTCCTCAAGCCCGGCGATCGAGCGCAGGAATGTGGACTTGCCGCAGCCCGATGGGCCCACAAAGACGATGAATTCATTGCCTTCGACATCGAGGTCGAGGCCGTGCAGCACTTCGGCGTCGCCATAGCGTTTGACGAGGCCGTCAATCTTGAGTTCGGTCATGATTATTTCCCCATCCCCGCCATGGATCTGATGAAGTATTTCTGGAAGGCGACGAACGCGGCCAGCAGCGGCAGCGAGCCGATGGTGATGGCCGCCAGCATGCCGGGCCAGTTGGTCGCGTATTGGTCACGGAAGCGCACGAGCCCGAGCGGCAGCGTCTGAACCTCGGGCGAAGTCATCACGATCGTGGCGAGCAGGAATTCGTTCCAGATGCTGACCAGATTGAAGATCGCCACCGACACCAGGATCGGCTTCGAAAGCGGCAGCACCACGTGCCATAGCCGGCGCCACGGCCCGCAGCCGTCGAGCTTGGCCGCCTCTTCGAGCTCGGTCGGAAACTCGTAGAAGAACGAGTACATCAGGATGATCGAGAACGGCAGCCCGAACGCCGCATAGGGCAGGATCAGACCCGCATGGGTGTTGAGAAGCCCGAAGTCGCTCAAAAGCACATAGATCGGCACCAGCACCGCGTGCATCGGGATCGCGAAGCACAGAATGATGATGAGATAGAGCCCGCGCCGGAACGGGAAGTTGAGCCGCGTCAGCGCATAGGCTGCCATCGCCGAGATGACAACGATGAGCGCAACCGAGAAGCCCGAGACGATCACCGAGTTGAAGAAATAATCCCTCACCCCGTCGTCCCATGCCGTGATGAAGGTGCCCCAGTTCGGGTCTTTCGGCAGCGCGATCGGATCGGTGAACATCTCGCGATTGGTCTTGAGCGCACCCATCACCACCCAGGTGAGCGGCAAAAGGATCAGGAGCGAATACCCGATCAGGAACAGGTGCATCAGCCAGGCGAGCTTGCGCGTTTTCGGAAACATGGTCGTGCTGGTTGTCGCGCTCATGGCTTACTTCCGGATCATGCGGTGCTGGATGACGCCGAAGATCAGGGCGATGCCGAGGAACACCACGCTCATGGCGTTGGCATAGCCGATATTCGAGAACTCGAAGGCGTTGCGGAAAATGTAGGAGGCCAGCACCTCGGTCGCAGTGCCCGGCCCGCCATTGGTCAGGACATAGACAAGGTCGAACACCTTGAAGGCCCCGATGACGGTCAAAAGCACACAGGTGACGATGACATTGCGGATCGAGGGCAGCGTGATGTTGATGAAGGCGCGGATGCCCTTGCACCCGTCCATGCGCGCCGCCTCATAAAGCTCCTCGGGGATCGACTGCATGCCCGCAAGCAGGATCACCATCATGAAGCCGGTATATTGCCAGGCGCCGACAAAGATCGTGCCGACCAGCGCCAGGTCCGGCTCGCCGAGAATGCCGTTGCGCGGCATCGGCACACCGAAAAGGCTCATCCAGTCGGTGATGGGACCGATATTCGGGTCTAGCATCAGCCCCCACAACAAGCCGATGGCCGCGGTAGACACCACGATCGGCGCGAAGATGATGGTGCGATAGACGACGCGGAAGCGGCGCACCCCGTGATCGAGCAGCGCGGCGAGGACGAGCCCCATGCCGACCTGCAAGACGATCGAGAGCACCGCGAAAATCATGTTGTTGACCAGCGCCTGCCAGAAGACCCGGTCACTGCCCATTTCGGCGAAATTGGCGAGGCCTATGAAGCGCTGGGGTCCCCCGAATACTTCCTGCTGGAACAGCGACCACACGAACACCTGGCCGAGCGGCAGGAAGATGAAGCCGCCCAGAAGGACCAGCATGGGAAAAAGCAGGAGAAGCGCCGAGACCGGTTCCCGACCTTTTGAAAACATCGAAAAGCTCCCTCTTGGCGCAGATTGCGGGGAAATCGGTCCGGCCCTGAGGCCGACACTCCCCGGGGGTTGGGGTCAGCAGATGGGCCGCCGACCCCCGGGGAGGAGATGGAGCGCTCCGCCCATGGGGGCGGAGGCCATGATTACATCGAAGCCTTGATCTTGACGGCTTCGTCGTGGATCTGGGCCATCAGGTCCTCAGGCGAGGTCCGGCCGTCGATCACGTCCTGGATGCCGCGCTTATAGATGTCCACGAGCTTGCCGTGCAGGTCGACGTCGAGGATCGGGGCAAAGCCGTCATAGTTCGGCAGGTCGGCCACGACTTCCTGGATGGTCGGGTGCACCTGGTCGGCATATTTCGACACGTTCTCGCCATTGAGCGGGATGCGGGCAGCCTTGACGAGGCGCTGTGCCTGCACTTCCGGGGTCAGCAGCAGTGCCACGAAGTCCGCAGCCAGTTCCTTGTGCTCGGACTTGGCCGAAATCTGGAAGCCTTCGGTCAGACCCAGAATGTAGTTCTGATTGGCTTCCGGAGCATCGGAGATCGCGGGGAACGGGGCGATCGAATAGCCGCCTTCCATGCCCTGGCTGTCGAAGGAAGATGCGCACCAAGTGCCGCAATAGTCGGAGGTGCCGCCGCCGGTGGTGAAGACGACGTCGGACATGTCCGCGGTGGTCGCGTTCACGCCGCTCTGGAAACAACCTTCGTTTTCCATGCGGGCGATCAGCTCGAGCGCCTTGACGTAGCCCGGATCGGTGAACAGCTCGTCTTCGGGAGCCTGCAGGCGCATATCGGCCAGCATCGCTTCCGGACCGACATACTGCGAGGTCAGCATCGAGACGTAGTGAATGCCGCGCCACTGGTCCTTGTTGCCGAGAACCGTGAAGGCCACGTCCGGATCGATTTCGCGAACGGTCTTGCACATCTTGAACATGTCATCGGTGTTCTTGGGGAACTCGAGGCCATGCTCTTCATAGAACGCGGTGTCGTAATACATGTAGACCGCGATCGAGTGGGTCGGCACGCCGTAAACGCGGCCATTGACCGAGAACGGGCCCAGCATGCCTTCGCCAATGTGACGCAGCCAGCGGTCCTCGCCCATATCGGTGAGGTCGGCGGCAAGGCCATTGCGGGCAACGGAGGCGGAATCTTCTGAACCCCAGTTGAAGAACACGTCGGGGCCGTTGTTCGAGGCCAGCGCGACGGCCAGGCCCTTTTTGTAGGATTCGCCGTCGAAGGTTTCGAACTTCACGGTTACGCCGGGATGCTCTTCCTCGAACTGGGCGATCACTTCATCCCAGTTCTGGTTCACGCCCTCGCTGGTCGAGGACAGTTCCCAGACTTTCAGCTCCTGGGCAGCGACCGGCGCGGTCGAAAGCGCCGCGGCGACGGCCAGCGCACCGAGCCCCTTGATCAGCGAGCCTGTGGATTGTGCAGGCATTCAAAATCTCCCTTTTGATGTCCCGTGGTCGCCTAAGGCACCTGCCCCGGCTCCACTGCGCTTCATACTGGTGACATATTTTTCACAGGTCAATCATAATTCCAGCTTTTTTATTCACTTTGTGAATTAAACTAATTGCAGGACCCCCAAAAGCCGTGACACAATGGAACCATCGATATGATTTGGTACAGAAAACGGCTTATGTCGCTTGGTTTTAGGCCAAACAGGCTCAACGGTCGCATGGGTGACTCTGACGGTCGGCACGGGCGAAACCCGTCCGAAACCGGCCGGAATTACGCCTATGGGGCAGCAAAAACCGTTTGATTTGGTTCAGTGACTGATAGAAACCTGAAAGCAACAGACCGTGTGAGGGACAGGGCTGCAGCATCGCCGGAAGGCGGAGCGGCTGGAATACGGTCTGCAAGGGGAGCGAATATGTTCAGCGCGGCGCAGCGATCGCTGATCTCATTGATCGCCACGAGCGGGCCGGTCAGCCGTACCGATCTCGCTGCCGCCCTTGGTTTGTCCAAGGCCGCCTTGACCACCCTCGCCCGCGCCCTGCTCGATGAAGGCCTGATCCGCGAGGAACGGCATTCAAATGCCGTGTCCCGGCAGGGCCGCCCGCCGGTCATGCTCGCCATGAACCCGGACTACGGTTATTTCGCCGGTGTTTCCATCGCGCTTGAAGAGCCTGTCATCGTGCTCGTTGACCTCAAGGGCGAAGCGGTTGCACGCATGGCCATCGCCCCTTCCGGCGATCCTGATACGGTCGCGGCCCGCATCGCCGACGCCATTCCCGAAATCGCCGGCAAGGCCCGCATTGATGCAACCCGGATTCTAGGCATCGGGGTCGCCATTTCCGGCCTTGTGGATCCTCACCAGCAGACCTGCCTGCGCTCCGCACTTCTGGACTGGCAGAACGTACCCCTCGCCGCCCTGATCAGCGAAAAGAGCGGCCTGCCCGCCTATCTCGATAACGATGCCAACACCGTTGCCACCTGGGAGCGCCTTTTCGGCCGCGCCCGGGGCCTCGATGATTTCGTTGTCCTGACCATGGGCGACGGGATCGGTTGCGCCTCGATCATCGATGGGCGCCTGCATCGCGGCCACCATGGTGGCGCCGGCGAAGTCGCCCACACCACTGTCGAAATCGACGGTCGGCCCTGTAAATGCGGCAAGCGCGGCTGCCTCGACACCGTGGCTTCACGCGAGGCCGTGTTGTTTGCCGCCCGCGAAGCGGGTCTCGACATTGCCCATGTCGCCGAGATCGAGCAGCGCGCCGCACGCAATGATTCGCTGGCGCTGCAGGTCATCCACCGCGCCGGCACCGCGCTTGGCATGGTGATCATGCAGATCGTTCACATCAATGACCCGGCCATGGTTCTGGTGCTCGATCCGGTCGGCGCCATCGGCTCGCTCACCCGCGCCGCGATTCGCCAGACTCTCACGACAACTGTTCTCCCCGACATGGCCGAAGGGCTCGATTTGCGTTTCGCCGACGCGCCCGAGGACTATTGGTCGAAATCCGCGGCCAGCGTGGCCGCCCACAAATTCTTTGTACCGGCCTGACATGGTAACTCTCGACACTCAGGACAAAGCGATTATCACCGACGCACCTGCCCTGCCCGCCTGTGCCATCTGTTTCGATATCGGCGGGTCGACCGTCAAGACCGCGCTCGCACATGGCGGCGGTGCCGACCCGGTCACCGGCCTCACCCCATTGGGACGCCAGCCGACACCGTTGAACGATCTGGGTGATTTCGCCGCTGTCATCGAAAAGCAGGTCGAACTGCACGCGCCCGACCCGGCGCTGCCGATTTCGATCTCGATCACCGGTGTCATCGATCCCGAAACCGGCATCCTGACCTGCGCCAACATTCCCTGCGTCGATGGCATTGCCCTCGCCGACCGGCTTGCCGAGCGGCTGGGCCGACCGGTGCAGGTCAACAATGATGCTGCCTGTTTCACCATCGCCGAGGCGCGCCGCGGCGCCGGGCGCGGATACCCCATCGTGTTCGGTGCCATTCTCGGCACGGGAGTCGGCGGCGGCCTCGTCATCAACGGGCGATTGGTCCAGGGTGCTGGCGGCTTTGCCGGAGAATGGGGTCACGGCCCCATTGCGGCCACCCTTGCCGGCGATCCGCCGGTCGATATTCCGCGCTTTGCCTGCGGCTGCGGGCAAAAGGGCTGCGTCGACACCATTGGCGGCGCGCGCGGCCTCGAGCGCCTGCACTCCCATCTTCATGGCGTGACTCTCACCAGCCGCGAGATCATCGATCGGTGGAATGCCGCAGATCAAAGCGCCGCGCGAACGGTGGAGGTCTTTGTGGACCTCGTCTCCGCGCCGCTCGCCACGGTCGTCAACATTGTCGGCGCCCATATCGTGCCGGTTGGTGGCGGCCTCGCCCGCGCAGAAAACCTGATCGAGCGGCTCGACGAAGAAGTGCGCAAGAAAACGCTTTACCGGTTCGACCGCCCGCTGATCGTTCGTGGCGACTGCCAGGTCGAACCCGGCCTTGTCGGCGCGGCCCTCATCGCCACCGGCAACTGAGCCTCAACGCCCCTAACCGGCCATCGTATCCGGAACAGCTTTGGGGGTTGCCGGCCCGCCACACCGGTGACCCAAAGTCTCCATATCGCTTTGAAGCCTTGTCAAAATATAGCGCCATCGCTTACCAGCAAGGACCGGGCAGACTGCTGCCTGGTCGTCTGGCGGGCCCGACCGGGGCCGATCGCCCAGCCTCCTTGGAAAACAGGGAAAGGAACCGGCCAAAATGGTCGAATGCAGCGCCATTCTCGTCGCCCCTGCCGGCCGCAGCGCGCTGGGCGCCTGCGTCGACGCGCTGCTTCCGCAAGCGGACGAAATCGTCGTTGTGCATCGCGGCGCCAGCGCTGATGCCGCGCCCGACCTGCCCGAGAGCGAGAAAATCATCCTCGTTTCCCTGCCTGCCGATACCGGCCTTGGCGCAGCGCTCAATGCCGGTGCGAAGGCCGCCAGCGCCGACAAGGCGCTGGTGTTCATCGATCCCGACTGCATCCCCGCCGCGCGCGCCATCGAATGGCTGTTCAAGGTCATGTCGGCCGAACCCAATATCGGCGCTGCCGGCGGATTGCTGCTGAACCTGGCCGGCGAACAGGAGCAGCCCGGGAGCCGAATCGTGCCGCCTGGCGCACTGGACACGCTTGCCCAGGCCTTCGGCCTCAAGGATCCCTACACCCGCCCGGTCGCAGGTGACCTGCCCACGAGCCCGGCAACGGTCGAGGCTCTCGCCCGTCATGCCTTGATGATCCGCAAGCCGGTCTTCGAGCAGATCGGGGGCTGGAACGAAGACCTCCGGATCGAAGCCACCCATCTTGATCTCTGCGACCGCATTCGCCAGCACGGATGGCGGCTGCTTTTCGTGCCAGGGGCGCGCTTCGCCGACTTCGCAGACGACACGAAAAAAACGGCCGCAACGACTGAAACCGTTCAGAGATTCGCCGACCGCAGCCGCTATTACCGTGCCGTGCCGGCCCGCCGCCATACTTTCGCGGTCAACTGGCTCGTCATCGCGCTGATCTGGCTCGGATTCTCGCTGTGGTGGATCCGCCATATCGCCACGGTCCTGTTCCACAAGGCATCGAACGCCGTCAGCAAGGCTTCGAGGCGCTAGCCACACCATTCCGCCCCCCGCGGCTTGCATCAGCCCCGCCGCACAATAAGATCAGCCCCCAAAGACCGCCATTTCCTCCGCTTATGCTGCCGACAGGTTCGACCGTGACCGAGCTCACCCAGACACTTATCGATTTCCTTCTCGCATACGGGCCGGGAGTCCTCACCGCCATCCTGGTGATCTTCGCCGGCTGGTATATTTCGGGCTGGCTCGGCAAGAACCTGTTGAACCTGCTGCCCAGGACCAGCACCATTGACGAGACCATTCGTCCACTGCTGACCCAGCTCATCCGCTACGGCATTCTTGTCGTTGCGATGATCATCGCGCTCGGCGAACTGGGCGTGCAGACCACCTCGATCCTGGCCGTGCTGGGCGCCGCCGGCCTCGCTGTGGCCCTCGCCTTGCAGGGCACGCTGTCCAATCTCGCTGCCGGGATCATGCTGATCTGGCTGCGCCCGCTCAAGGTCGGCGAATATATCGATGCCGAAGGGGTCGGCGGCACGGTTATGGAAATCGGCCTGTTCGCCACCCGCTTCCAGACCGCTGACGGGCTCTATGTCTTCACCCCGAATTCCACGGTCTGGGCGGCGACCATCACCAATTACAGCCGCGAGGCGACCCGGCGCCTCGATATCATCGTCGGCATTGCCTATGACGCCGATATCGCCAAGGCCAAACAGGTACTCCTCGACGTCGCCAATTCCGACATGCGGGTCCTCTCGGACCCTGCCCCGCAGATCTACGTCAATGCGCTCGGTGCCAGCTCTGTCGATATTCTGGTGCGTGTTTGGACCCCGACGGTCGATTACTGGGACCTCAAATTCTTCCTGACCGAGCAGGTGAAGCTGGCCCTCGACGAGCATTCGATCGAGATCCCATTCCCCCACGTCCGCCTTATCGCGCCCGAACTGGAGCGGCGCGAAGCCGCGGACGCGGCAGAGAGCGGCAATCCCGAGGACTGAGCGGTCCCTCAAAGACCCAGTTTGTCGAAATCGCGCGGCAGCAGATAGGTGTACGTCAGCAATTCACCCTGCTTGACAACCGCATAGGTCCCGTAGGGGGTCGGAGAGCGTTCGCGGATATCCTTGGCCGTTGAAAGCCTGATCTCCGAGAAATTGAGCCCCCTGAGCTTGGCCCTTTCGGCCACCGCTTTCACCGCGTCGTCGGTATAAGGACACTGATCGGTCCGAAAGACGCCAAGGCCTTCGGGAATCGCTTTGGCCTTTTCGGCCCAACGGCCGGATAGCCGCGGCATCCGCGCATCGTCAGCGAAGCGTTTCACCATCAGATCGAAGCTTGGCTCGGCCGTCTCAACGCTTTCATAGCCATGGCCGGCCAGCAGGTCCGGCCCCATCAGCCAGGTGTGGCCGCTTGTCAGCGCGGCAACGCCCTTGAACCCGCGTTCCTTTGCCGTTCGCTCGACTTCCTCAAGCAGGACTTTTCCAAAGCCCATGCCCTTGGATTTGCCAACCACCCACAGACAGTGAATGACCATGAAGTCCTTGGCACCATCGATCGCCCGCCACGCAAAGTCACCGGGAATAAACTCGACGAACCCCCGCTCCCCGTCACCGAGGAGACGCATCTCAAGCCCCTCTTCGAAGCGTTCGGCGAGCCACGATTTCTTCTGTTCGTAGCCCGGCTTTCCTCGTGCGCTCATTTTGCAGAAGAAACCGGTCTTCTCGACATTCTCCGGTGTGACGGTAATCAGCTCGACCATGCTGCCCTCCATTTGAATAGAGGCAGAATGCCAAATAGTACGGGCGCGGCCTTGACCGGGATCAAGCACCGCGCCCGCTGGAATCGGGAATTGGTGTTGGGGCCTATTTGATGCCCTTATAGGCCAGATCGCCCCAGACCTGCCGAACGCGATCGTCACGCCCGCAGCGCGAGCGGTAGAAATTGTACCGGACCGCGTTGGTCTTGTAGTAATTCTGGTGATAGCCCTCCGCCGGATAGAACTCCGGGGCGCGAATGATGCGCGTCACGATATTGCGCGTCAGGTCCTTCTGGACTTCGGCCTTGCTGGCGCGGGCCGCCGCGAGCTGTTCCGGGCCAATGGCGAAGATCGCGGTCTTGTAGCTGTCCCCCCGGTCACAGAACTGTCCCCCCGGATCGGTCGGATCGACCGAGTGCCAAAAGGCGGTCAGCAATTCCTCATAGGTCACGCGCGAGGGGTCATAGGTGACCTCCACGGCCTCATAGTGCCCGGAATTGCCGTGGCTGACCTGCTCGTAGGTCGGGTTCTCGATGTCGCCGCCGATATAGCCCGACACGGTCTTGGTCACCCCGGGCACCTTGTCGAAATCTGCTTCCACGCACCAGAAGCACCCGCCGGCGAAGATCGCCTTCTCCGCGGCCTGCGCAGACCCCGCTGCGGCCAGCGCCATGAGCGCCATCAGGGCAATTATGAATGGACGGAACAATCTGACGGTCATCTGGAACTCCTTGTGGCAAGACTCGCTCGTAAAGACCTGCTCGTGAAAAGGCCCCTTGCTGACACCGGCCTAACAGGTTCCCGCCGCCCCGATCCACCGCCTCGCGCCGCGTTCACGCAGCTTTGTAATCCGGTTCATCACACCTGCAACCGAGCGGGTACGCCCTAAAAGGTCGAGGCACCGAACGCTTCACACCCGCATCTCTGAAGATGTTTGATCCATATGCTGGAAACCAGTCCAGTATAAACCCGGCGATCAATTTGTGAATAAAGAGCAGATAAATCACCGGTATTGCGGAAAGTGCGGTGGAAATTTTGGAAATGATAGAATTATCTAGCGTTGAAAAACCATCTAGACAGTCGGGAGACTGAAAGTTTTTTGGGTTTACCCCCTGAACACCCCCAAAACTAAGGGCGGCCAGAAGGCCGCCCTTTTTTCTCGTCCAACCGTGAGATGGGACTAGCCTGCCATCGCGCCCTGCGCCGCGTGGCCACGCTCGACCAGCAGACGGTTATAGGCGTTGAGATAGGCGCGGGCCGAGGCCAGCAGCGTGTCGGGTTCCGCTGTACGGCCAGAGGCGATCCGGCCATCCATTTCCAGCCGCACATGCGCATTGGCCTGCGCATCCGTGCCGCCGGTCACCGCATCGACGCCGTAATGAACCAGCCGCGGCTCGCCGCCGACAGCTTTCTTGATGGCATTGAAGATGGCATCCACCGAGCCGGTCCCCTGAACCGCGACGTCCTTGTTCTCACCGCGGATCGATAAGGTCAGATCGCAGCGATGGGTGCCTTCGGTCGTCGTGACCACGCTCATCGAAACGAGCTTGATGGCGTCCTCATGAGTGTGGATTTCATCATCGATCAGCGCCGCAATGTCGTCGTCATAGACATGCTTCTTGCGGTCGGCGAGGTCCTTGAAGCGGGTGAATGCCTCCTGGAAGGCGTTCTCGCCCAGATCGTAGCCCAACTCCTTCAGCTTCTCGCGGAAGGCGTGGCGGCCCGAATGCTTGCCCATGACCAGCGAGGTCCCTTTGATCCCGACGCTTTCGGGCGTCATGATCTCATAGGTCTCGGCATTCTTCAGCATGCCGTCCTGGTGGATCCCGCTTTCATGCGCGAACGCGTTCTTGCCCACGATCGCCTTGTTGTACTGCACCGGGAAATTGGCGGCGCCAGCGACCAGCTTTGATGCACGGGCGATGTGCCTGGAATTGATATTGGTGTGATAAGGCATCCGGTCCGCGCGTGTGGCAAAGCCCATCACGACCTCTTCAAGCGCGGCATTGCCGGCGCGCTCGCCCAGCCCGTTGATCGTGCATTCGATCTGGCGGGCCCCTGCCCGGACCCCGGCCAGCGAATTGGCGACCGCCAGTCCCAGATCATTGTGGCAATGGGTGGAGATCACCGCCTTGTCGATATTGGGCACATTCTCGATGATCCCGCGCACCATCTCGTAATATTCCTCCGGCACCGCATAACCCACGGTGTCGGGGAAATTGATGGTCGTCGCGCCCGCCTTGATCGCCGCTTCGATGCAGCGATAGAGGAAGTCCGTCTCGGTCCGCGTGCCGTCTTCGGGCGACCACTCGACATCGTCGGTATAGTTGCGTGCCCGGGTGACCGAGGAAATCACCTTCTCATAGACCTGGTCGGGCTCCATCTGCAGCTTGAACTTCATATGCAGCGGCGAAGTTGAGATGAAGGTATGGATCCGGCTTTGCTTGGCGTGCTTGATCGCTTCGGCAGCCCGGTCGATATCCTTTTCATGCGCCCGTGCCAGCCCGCAAATCACCGCGTTCTTGGCCCGCCGGGCAATCTCGGAAACGGCCTCGAAATCGCCATTCGAGGCAATGGGAAACCCGGCCTCGATAATGTCGACGCCCATATCGTCGAGCGCCTCGGCGATCTGCAGCTTTTCTTCGAGCGTCATCGAGGCGCCGGGCGATTGCTCGCCGTCGCGCAAGGTGGTGTCGAAGATTCGAACCTGTTCGGTATTGTGGGTTTCGGTGGTGGTATCGCTCATCGTCTTATCCTGAAACATGCGGCGCCTGCGCCGCGCCTTTTGCAGCTGTGGCTCAGTCATCCCCTAAACACCCGCCCTCACGTCAAGAAGGGCCTGCCGGTGCTCAGGGGCAGATAAGGAGAAGCGATAGCGTCCGGAGCGCGGCGAAGCCCCGGCCCCGCTGTTGGGCGGCGCCGGCCTGGCAATCAAAGGTTTCTCGCAATCCGTTCATTGATCCGGGAACCTGAAGTCGTCACGCAATTAAGTCTCGCGCGGCAGTGTTAACAATTCCGCACCGCCGCGCAATACCGAATTCCCGACACAAAGGCAAACTCTGTTCGGGCCGCAGGGGCTCCTCAGGCGCCGCCGGGCATCGGCCCGCGCCGTGCCGTCGGGCACACCCGCCGCTCATGAACTGTGGCCTCGCGTTGCCGCTCCGCTTCGATCTCTGCCTTGACTGCCGACATGTCGAGCGCCGCGGCACGGCTGATCAGTTGCGGTAGCTCCTCACGCGATTTTGCCGAAAGCGGGCCGCAGAAAAGGCCCACTTCTTCACGCATGATCATGACCGCCGGCAAATTGCCCTCAGCCCGAATGCCGACCGGATTTCGGGCGCCGCGGCCACATCCACCAACCCGGCCTGCCAGGCCCCGGGGGTGTCACCAAGCGTTGCGCCAAGCGCCAACGCTTCTGCGGGTGCATCGTCGTGAAAGAAGATGAGAACGTTGGAATTCTCGGCGATGAATTGCGGCATCCGCGCCGCTTCGACCGTCATCATGGCAAACCTTCCCTTCGCCCGCCGCAGCGGGCCGTGGTCCTGCCTATGACAAGTCTAGCGCAGCGCAACTGCCACGCAAAGGGCGGCATCGTTGCACGTTTTCCCTCCCTTCGTCACCCTCGGGCTTGACCCGAGGGCCCATGAGGCGCCGCAACAGGATCAGCGGTCGCGCATGGTCACCGCGGTTTCCCGCGTGTCATCTCACCATGGATGCTCGGGCCAAGCCCGAGCATGACGACGGGAAAGAAGTGAGGACCCAACCTAACATCCAGCGCCATCCCACCGATCTCTGACTCGGACCGGCAGGCTCGCGAGAACCTGCGTCAATCATAGGCTTGAAACGAATGGAGACAAACTGAAGGAGCCGGCCCCTCGCTCAATGCGGCATGGGCCGGCTCCGCCCCTCAGTGTTCTGTTACTCAGCGGCCCCTGAGATAATCGGCCATGCGGGTGAGCGCCCCCTCGATCACCGGCCGGTCGCTGGCAAAGGAGATGCGCACATAGCGGTGGCCATTGGTGCGGTCGAAGTCGACGCCCGGCGTGACCGCCACATCGGCATTCTCAAGAAGCTCGCGGCAAAAGGTAATGGAATCGTTCGAGAACCGGGTGATGTCGACATAGGCATAGAACCCACCATCGCCGCCATGCGGCGTCTCGAAACCGATATCCTCGAGCCCCTTCACCAGCACATCCCTGTTTGCCCGATAGCGTTCGCGCTGCGCATCGTAATAGGCGCGCTCTTCAAGCGCGGCCATCGCCGCCACCTGCGAAGGCGTCGGCGCCGAAATGAACATCGACTGCGCCAGCACCTCGGTCTGCCGCACGCAATCGGGCGGCATCACCATCCAGCCGATCCGCCAGCCGGTGAGGCAGTAATATTTGGAGAAGGAGTTGATCACCACCGCATCGTCGGTGATCTCGAGCGCACTCGTGCACGATCCGGAAAAATTGAGCCCGTGATAGATTTCGTCCGAGATCAGCCTAATGCCTAATCGGGTGCAATAATCAATGATCTCGGCAAAGCGCTCGCGGCCCACCATCGCCCCGGTCGGATTGGCAGGCGATGCCAGCATCAGCCCGGCGAGCCCGTGTTCCTCGTGTGCGGCTGCGAGCGAGGCCACATCGAGACGCCAGTCATCCTGCGGCTTGAGTTCGATCTCCACCGGCTCGAAACCGAGCCCGGCCAGAATGTTCACATAGGCCGGATAGCCGGGCCGCGTCACGCCGATCTTCGCCCCATGCGGAAAGCAGGCAAGAAACCCCAGGATAAAGGCCCCCGAAGAGCCTGTTGTCACCACGATCCGGCCGGGATCGAGGTCAACATCATGCTGGTTGCGATAGTAACCCGCAATCGCCTCGCGCAGCGCCGGCAGCCCCTTGGCCGCCGTGTAACCCTGCCGTTCCTGTTCGAGGTGACGGGCGACGGCTTGTTTGACAGCGGGCGCCGGGGGCGAACACGGTTCGCCGATCTCGAGATGCCGGATGCCCCTGCCCTCCGCTTCAAGCTCTGAGGCTTGCGCAAAAATATCGAGGGCCAGAAAGGGCTGTAATCCTTGCAACATCGAACACCCGCATCGCGCTTGTTAAGAGCGCCACTCATAACGCGGCGCGCGGCGAATTGACACCCCAAACACACACGGAAAACGCATCTAAACGGGCAGAATTGCTGACCTTTCTGGGCTTTGAGCGCTGGATTTGCGCGCCAAACGCATCAATGCGCATGTCGACGCACAAGAAACGCCAGTCTTGGGCAACCGGCGCGGATTCCAACCCGTTGCCGCCTGCTGCCCCAACTTCACCGAAATTTGAGGATTGAAGCTAGGATATCGAAAGCCGCTGGTGGTAAGCCAGATACAACCACCGCCGACGATCAAACGCCTTGTCCATGTTCACGCATGCCGGGGCGAACCCGATAAGGACTGACATGACTGCCATTGCCCTGCCCCGGTTCGATCTTTCCCGCGTCGCCGCCTTGATGGCGGCCGCTCTGCTTGCCTTGGCAAGCCTTGTCAGCCTGTCGATGACGGCGCCGGCGCTCGCCGATGACACGCTCTCCGAGTCGGATGTCCGCGCCATCGTTACCGAAATGCTCGATGATGAACGCGCCAAATGGGAGGCCGATCAGGTCCGGCAGGACTTCACCGAACTCGATCCGGACGTCCTGCACCCGATGATCGAATCCTATCTCATGGAGAACCCCAAGCTTCTCCAGCGCATGTCGGTCGCGCTCGAGACCCAGCTGAGGCAGGAAGAGGCCGAGCGGTCCCGCGTGGCGCTGGCGAGCTACGAGACCGAAGTGTTCAACAATCCCGGCGATGTGGTCATCGGCAACCCGGATGGCGACGTCACCCTGGTCGAGTTCTTTGATTACAACTGCCCCTATTGCGCAGAATCCGTACCCGACCTCATGCAGCTGATCGATAGCGACCCGAACCTGCGCATCGTCCTCAAGGAATTTCCGATCCTCAGCCAGGAATCGCTGGAAGCGGCCCGCATCGCCTTCCTCGTTGCCGATACCGATGTCGACTATTTCGACTTCCACGCCCGCCTGTTCTCGACCCCGGGCAAGATCGGGCGCGAGGCCGCGCTCAATGCCGCGGCCGATCTGGGATTGAGCCGGGTCGATCTTGAGCTGCGCATGGAATCCCCGGAAGTGAACCAGGCGCTGCAGGACAATTACGCCCTCGCTCAGGGTCTGGGTCTGTCCACCACCCCCACCTTCATACTCGGTGACGAGATCATCCGTGGGGCGCTGGGCTATGAACTGCTCAAGCAAAAGATCGACAATGTCCGCGCTTGCGGCAGCACGGCTTGCGAAGGCTGACTGCCCACAACCGGCTGACCCGCATGGCACGGATTTCTTTGCGTTTTGCACGGAATTGCTTTAGTGCCGCTTGAACGGCGCCCCTCGCCGATGAAACAAGCTGGCTGCGATGGCTGACACCATTCACATCCTCAACGGGCCCAATCTGAACATGTTGGGCAGCCGGGAGGCCGAGATTTACGGAACCGTCACGCTCGACGACGTGCGCGAGGCCTGCACCGATGAAGGTGCGCGGCTTGGCGTCGACATCGTCTTCGAGCAGACCAATTCCGAAGGCACGCTTGTGGATCTGATCCAGGCCACGCGTGACAATGCCAGCGGTGTTATCATCAATCCGGGCGCCTACAGCCACACCTCGATCGCCATTCACGACGCCCTGAGGGTCGTCGATCTGCCGGTTATCGAGGTCCATATCTCCAACATCTTTGCGCGCGAACCGTTTCGCCACCATTCCTATGTCTCGCCGGTCGCGACCGGCGTGATTTGCGGTCTGGGCGCAACCGGTTATATCCTCGCGGTTAACGCGCTGGCTGCGCAGTTTTCACATTAAGGTTCACATCGCCCATGTCCGAGGGGGAAGGAAATCACGCCATGCCGAAGGGCTCTCAGATCGACCGTGACTTGATCCGCACAGTAGCGGAATTGCTCAATGAAGCGGATCTGGCCGAGATCGAAATCGAGCAGGATGACTTCCGCTTGCGGGTGACCCGTTCGCTGGCCACCGAAACCGTTCAATATGTCTCCGGCGCTCCTGCCGCCGCGGCACCGGCTGCACCCGCACCGGCTGCAGCCGCACCGGCACCTGCTGCCCCGACACCCACCGCGGCACCCGCCGAAGGCGATCTGGCTGCCCACCCGGGCACCCTCACCTCGCCCATGGTCGGCACGGCCTATCGCTCGCCCGAACCCGGCGCGGCGACCTATGTTGAAGTCGGCGACCGCGTGACCGAAGGTCAGACCCTCCTCATCATCGAGGCGATGAAGACCATGAACCAGATCCCCGCCCACAAGGCCGGGACGATCAAGCAGATCCTGTTTGATGATGCACAGCCGGTTGAGTTCGGCGCACCCCTCGTGGTGATCGAATAGGCGGCGCTATGTTTTCCAAGGTCCTGATCGCCAATCGCGGCGAGATCGCCCTCCGCATCCTGCGGGCCTGCAAGGAGCTCGGTATCCAGACCGTTGCCGTCCACTCGACGGCCGACGCCAATGCCATGCATGTGCGCCTTGCTGACGAAAGCGTGTGCATCGGCCCGCCGCCGGCGCGCGACAGCTATCTCAATATTCCCTCGATCATGGCCGCCTGTGAGATCACCGGCGCCGATGCCGTGCATCCGGGCTATGGCTTTTTATCCGAGAATGCCCGCTTCGCCCAGATCCTGGCCGAGCACAACGTGACCTTCATCGGTCCGACCGCCCGGCACATCGAGATCATGGGCGACAAGATCGAGGCCAAGAACACCGCCCGCGAACTCGGCATCCCGGTTGTGCCCGGCTCCGATGGCGCCGTGACCAGCGAGGCCGATGCCAAGCGCATCGCCGCCGATATCGGTTATCCGGTGCTCATCAAGGCTGCCTCCGGTGGTGGTGGCCGCGGCATGAAAGTCGCCAAGTCCGAGGCCGAGATCGGTCACGCTCTGGCCAATGCCCGCTCCGAGGCCAAGGCCGCCTTTGGCGACGACGCCGTCTATATCGAAAAATATCTTGCCAAGCCGCGCCATATCGAAATCCAGGTCCTTGGCGACGGCAAGGGCAAGGCGGTTCATCTGGGCGATCGCGACTGTTCGCTCCAGCGCCGCCACCAGAAAGTCTGGGAAGAGGCCAACAGCCCGGCCCTGACGCCCGAGCAGCGCGCTGAAATCGGCGATGTCTGCGCCAAGGCCATGCAGAAGCTGCAATATGCCGGCGCCGGCACCATCGAATTCCTCTACGAAGATGGCGAATTCTATTTCATCGAGATGAATACCCGCCTTCAGGTCGAGCACCCGGTCACCGAGCGCATCACCAATCTCGATATCGTCTACGAGCAGATCCGCATCGCCGCCGGCGAGCCGCTCAGCGTCACCCAGGAAGAGATCACTTTCTGGGGTCACGCCATCGAGGTGCGCATCAACGCCGAGAATGCCGAGACCTTCGCGCCTTCTCCGGGCAAGATCACCCACTACCACCCTGCTGGCGGGGTTGGCGTACGCATCGATTCCGGTGTCTATCAGGGCTATGTCATTCCGCCTTATTACGACAGCCTGATCGGCAAGCTCATCGTGCATGGCCGCAACCGGCCCGAATGCCTGCAGCGCTTGCGCCGCGCGCTCGACGAGTTCATTGTCGATGGAATTCAGACCACCTTGCCGCTGTTCCAGCGGCTGGTGAACGAGCCCGACATCATCGCCGGCAATTACGACATTCACTGGCTCGAGAAATATCTAGCCAAGAAAGACGCCGCCTGAGCCGATAGGGTATGAAGCCCCGGCCTTCCGGGCGGCGCCAATCGCAAACAACGATCGACGGGGCGTTTCGCCCCGTTTTCGGCACCATGGCTGAACACGACCCTTTTGCCCTCTCGCTGACGCCGGAGCTCGTGCTGCGTGCCTACGCGCATGGCGTTTTCCCGATGGCCGAGGGCGCTGATTCCGAGGATCTTTTCTGGGTCGATCCGGACCGGCGCGGCATCATCCCGCTCGATGGCCTCAAGGTCTCCCGCTCGCTCAGGAAACGCATTCGCAATTCCGGCTTCACGGTGAAGGTCGACACCGATTTCGACCAGACCATCCGGGCCTGTGCATCGGTGGGCTCGGATCGGCTCGAGACCTGGATCAACGAAGATATCATCGCCATCTATGGCACCCTTTTCGACGAGGGTTTTTGCCACACGGTCGAGGTCTGGGACGGCGACGAGATGGTCGGCGGGCTCTATGGTCTCGCCATGGGCGGCGCCTTTTTCGGGGAATCCATGTTCCACAGCCGCACCGACGCGTCGAAGATCGCTTTGGTGCATCTGGTCGAGCGGCTCAATGCAGGCGGGTACACCCTGCTCGATGCGCAGTTCATCACCGATCACCTGCGCTCACTCGGCGCCATCGAGATCTCGCGCGTCGAGTACCACCAGCGTCTCGGCGAGGCATTGGCCCGGAAGGGCGATTTCTCCGCGATCGACCGGAAGCAGGAAACCTAGATGCCACCCTTGCGGGGCCGGATCAGATTGGCGAGATAGATTGTCTGCGCCAGGATCACACCCGCAATCAGCGCCAGCATCCACCACGGCATGGCCTGCCCACTCACCAGAACACCCATCGCCGCACCCACGATGACCACCACGGTAACTCCGGCATAGATCCAGGTGGCCCTGATGCTCTTTGCGCGTGTTTCTGCGTGATCTTCCTCTTCGGTGTCATCGAGGTAGCGCGGTCCGACAAAGCCTAGATAGAGCGCTTGCAAGACCGCCGACACCATGAACCCGATGACGGCCCAGTCGATCAGAAACACCAGCAACACCCCGCCGGCGAACATGAAGAACGAAACCACGAACCAGTAGGCCGCTCGCCGCGTCTCCCGTTTCGGGGTGGGCTCAAGCGTGATCTTTTGGAGGGCCCTGTCGAGCATCACATCGGTCGCAATCGCCCGCGAAAGCGCAATCCCGCCAAACACATAGAAAAGCCCCGCGACCCGCAGGACGACTTCAAGCACAAGCGCCAGCGTCATGCCTTCACCGCCGAACCGGCCTTCAACCCATTGAGCGCCACCGTGATCGTGGTGTCCTTCTCCGCCTCGCCGCCTCCGGCCAGCCCCTTGATGTGCAGGCCAAGATCAAGCGAGTAGAGCATCTTGCCCATATCTTCGGGATCAACCGCTCCACTCACCTCTCCGCGCGCCTGGGCAGCGCGGATGTTCTCCACGTAAAGCGCTTCGATCTCGCCGGCGGTTGCCTGTGCCTGAGCAAAAGCCGGTTGAGGCACGGTGTCGCGTTGGGTGAGCGTGTTGATCATGAAGCATCCATAATAGTCCGAGCCATATTCGAGCGAACGCAGTGACGCTTCGATATTGGCCAGCCCCTTGGGCTCCTTGTCGAGGAAGAGACGGTATTCGTCCACCAACGCTTCGGTGAACATGGACAAGGCAGCGCAGAACAGTCCGGCCTTGCCCTCGAACTCCTTGTAGAGACTGAAGCGGTTGAGCCCGGTCGCTTCAACCAGCGCGCTCAGATGCGCACCCTCATAACCGAACCGCCAGAACGCCTCCATGGCGCGCTCGATCACAGCATCACGGTCATAGGTCTTGGGCCGGCCCATCGCATCTCCTCGCCGCTTCTGCTTATCGCGTGCGGCGGATGACATCAAGATTTCTCACTCACCGTTCTGAAACCTTGACCATCTTGCTGGGAATATTTAATCACATATCGTTCTGAAAAAAGAGACCCCTCATGTCCTCCGCACCCGGATCGCCATCGCTGAAGACCTTCCTCTTCGCCTATTTCGGCTATGTCTTCATGTTCGACGCGATGCTCGCCTACGCGATCTACACAGCGCTGTTCCAGTTCCGGGGAATCTCCGTTGCCGAGATCGGACTGCTGATCGCCTTTTGGTCCGCTACCGCCATCATCCTCGAACTTCCCTCGGGCGCCTTATCGGACCGCTTCGACCGCCGCTGGCTGATGGTCGCCGCGCCTCTCATCAAGATTTTCACTTTCATTGTGTGGGGATTGGCAGGCTCCAACATCTGGCTCTACGGCCTTGGCTTCCTGATCTGGTCTGCCGCCGAATCCCTCATGTCCGGCACCAAGCAGGCCCTCCTCTATGAGCATCTCGATGCTGCGGGCCGCGCTCAGGACTATGAGAAAATGCTCGGTCGGGACAACGCGGCGCAGATGGTCGGCATCGGCATAGGCTCGGTGATCGGCGGTTTCGTCGCCACCTATTCGATGGATGCCACCCTGTGGCTGTCGATCCCGCCGCTGATAATTGGCGCCGTGTTGGGCCTGTTTCTTATCGACCTCCGCCGGTCGCCAGGTCAATCAGAGCACAGCGCGGACGCCGAACCCGAAGGCAGCTATCTCGACCATATGCGCAACGCGTTGGCCGATTTCCGGGCCAATCGCGCCCTGCCTTTTCTCACCGTCTATATCGCTGGCGGCCTCATTGTCTTTGAAGTGCTCGACGAGTTCGACCAGCTCTATTATCTCGCTGTCGACCTGCCGATCTGGATGTTCGGCATCGTGATTGCCGTCGAGGTGGCCGCCTTTACCGGCATCAGCATTATCGCCCACAGGCTCAAGCATTTCACCGCCATGGGCTGGCTGCTGCCACTCCTGGCCGGCGTTTTGCTGCTCCTGGCCGCCATCGGGGCGGGCCCTGTGTTCGTGATCTTCCTGTTGCTCGCCCACACGGTTCGCGCGCCGGCGATGATCCTGTCCGAAGCGCGCTTCCAGCACGAGATGGATGGCGCCAGCCGGGCCACGACAACCTCGGCCCTTGTCGTCGCGCAGAATGTCGCTGGCATCGCCGTCACCCTGACCATCGGGTTTCTGGCCGACGCCATCGGTATTCTGCCCGCCTATGGCTGGGCCGGCATCTGGATGCTGCCCGTTGCGCTTTGGGCCTTCTGGGGTCAACGCAAAGGCTTGAGTGTGATGGGCGGCGGCCCGGAAACGAAGCAAACCGTCGACCCCCTGCCCGCCAAGGGCAAACCCATCCGGCATCCCGACATCTAGTCGACGGCGCACATCGCCCCTTGCTTGGAGCCCGCAAATCCGCACATTGCGGGCCTCACTTTCGGAGAGGTCATGTTCAGTCACGTCACGGTCGGCACTCAGGATTTGGCACGCGCCGTCGCATTCTATGATGCCCTGTTCGGCCCACTCGGGTTGGTCCAGCGTCCCGTCGAACCCGATGGCGGCCCGGCGGCAGCCTGCTGGATCGCGCCCGGTCTTCCCCTTCCCCGATTCTATGTCTACGAGCCCTTCAACCGGCAGCCTGCAAGCCCCGGCAACGGGGTCATGGTTGCCTTTGAGGCCCCGTCACGGGCCGCCGTCGATGCCGCCTATGCTGCAGCAATGGCCCATGGAGGAACCGATGATGGTCCGCCAGGCCTCCGCCCGCATTATGGAGAGGGATACTACGGCGCCTATCTGCGCGACCCCGACGGCAACAAGATCCATGTCGTCCATCGCGGCGATGTCCGGGGGTGAATTAGCCGCGCTCGTCCGGCGGCGGCACGTCTGACGATGCCTTGCAGTCGACAAGCCACACATCATAGACCGCGTGGTCGATGGCGTGCAGCGCCGGGCTGTCAGCAAACATCCAGCCCGTGAAGATGCGCCGGACCGTCCCCTTGAGCGTCACCTGGTCAACTTCAACGAAGGACGACGTGCGCTGGCTCTCATCAGGCGGACGCGAATAGCACACCCGCGGGGTGAGCTGCAGCGCGCCGAACTGCACCGTCTCCCCGACATAGACATCGAAGGTGATGATGCGGCCGGTGATCTTGTCGAGCCCGGTAAACACCGCCACCGGATTCGAGATCGTCTCGGCCAAAGCGGGTGCGATACCGGCAATCGCGACAGTGGCCGCAATGACGGCGCAAGCGATCAGCCGGCGCGTGGAGCGAATCATGGGGTGAACCGAATCCTATTCGGGCGACCAGGCGTCATAGTCCCCGGTCACGCGGGGCCGCTCGCCGTCGCGCAGCAGGCTGCCCTTGGGGCGATAGGCGGCGGCGGTGCCGGTCATGTTGGGCACATGCGCGGCCTGCCACTCATGCGGGGTGTACTCTTCCTCGGTCGGCGGCGTGTCGACCCGGTGATGGATCCAGCCATGCCAGCCCGGCGGGATGCGCGAGGCATCGGCAGCGCCGTTATAGATTACCCAGCGCCGGTCGGTGCCCTTCTCCCGGTAGTATTTGTTGCCCTGCTCGTCCTCGCCCACATAAGTGCCGCGCACCGCGGTCCAGATGCGGGTGCCAAGGGTTTGCTTGTGCCACCAGATGAAGATTTCGGCGAGGAGCTGCTTCATGCTTGATCCTGGAAGTTGCCTGATCCCGGTCTAATGCCGTGTCCCGGAGATTGCGTTCTCGGACGCACCTTCCGGCGCGCCGCGTGCCCTGCCTTTAGCACCTTCATGTGGCGAAGCCTAGTCGCAAACCCCAGTTTTCCGGACCATGAGAACAGGGCGATGACAAGCGGGTCTTTGGGCTTGCCCCCGTCATCAACAGGGCTGTGAAAAAAGGGTTAAGCCGGGGCGCAAAATTATGCGCTTGACTCTTTTTCCATCTGGTCAATTCAGGTCGCGCCTCATTTGGATGACGCCTCGCAAATGGTGTCGCCCACCCCCCTTCCAATCCCCTGCCGAAGACCAAACATGGCTGTATTTCCGTATGCATAGCGTCAGGAGTTGGGGCGTTGTCTTGGGGGAATCACAAGCCCGTCAGACCCCCTACGGATAGTCCCTCGCGCCGAATCACAAGCCTTGCGAAAGACGCTGCGAAAGCGCAGAATATATACCATATCTTGAAAATTGAGCCCCACCCTCCACTAGGTATAGTCGTTGAGGTCAATTCCTGTGGTTGACGGTAAATCTGAATCGCCCCTAGATATGGCCTGTTGCGCGTCGGACAAAACGGTCTGGCAGTTGCGGCCATTAAGGGGCTCTCAGGAGCACAGGCCCGAACGGCGACGCGACACATTCAAGAACGGTCAAACCGGAACCTTCAAAACCGGAAAACCGTTCGCGGGGGTAAAGAGTCCAAAAGCCGGTCCCGGCTGGCGGACATCGTCGAAACCACATCGTGTTTCGCGCTTTACACATGGCTCAAACAGAGTGCCGGGAAGCCGATAATCGGTTCTCCGGACACCGATAGCGTGTCTAAATTTGATGGGGGTCACAGAGGCATAATGCGCATCGAGCGTCTCTATACAAAACCGAACCAGTCGGCTTACGCGGATATCGAATTCCGCACCGCCACGAGCGAGATCAAGAACCCGAACGGTTCGGTTGTCTTCCGGCTTGAGGAAATTGCCGTGCCCGCCACCTGGTCACAGGTCGCGGCCGACATCCTTGCGCAGAAGTATTTCCGCAAGGCCGGCGTCGCCAAGGCGCTCAAGAAGGTCGAGGAGAATTCTGTTCCCTCATGGCTGTGGCGCTCCGTGCCGGATGAGAAGGCGCTGGCCAAGCTGCCCGAAGAAGAACGCTACGGATCTGAAACCGACAGCCGCCAGGTCTTTGACCGCCTCGCCGGCACCTGGACCTATTGGGGCTGGAAGGGCGGCTACTTCAACGACGAGGAAGACGCCCGCGCTTTCTATGACGAGCTTCGTTTCATGCTCGCCACCCAGAAGGTTGCCCCCAACTCACCGCAATGGTTCAACACCGGGCTCAACTGGGCCTATGGCATCGATGGTCCCGGCCAGGGCCATTTCTATGTCGACCCCTTCACCCAGAAGCTGGTGAAATCGAAATCCGCCTATGAGCACCCGCAGCCCCATGCCTGCTTCATCCAATCGGTCGAAGACGACCTGGTGAACGAAAACGGCATCATGGACCTCTGGGTCCGCGAGGCGCGCCTGTTCAAATACGGCTCGGGCACCGGCTCGAACTTCTCCGCCCTGCGCGGCGAAGGCGAAAGCCTGTCGGGCGGCGGCAAGTCCTCCGGCCTCATGTCCTTCCTCAAGATCGGCGACCGTGCCGCGGGCGCCATCAAGTCGGGAGGCACCACCCGCCGCGCCGCCAAGATGGTCGTGGTCGATATCGATCACCCCGATATCGAGCAATACATCAACTGGAAGGTCCGCGAAGAGCAGAAGGTCGCCGCACTTGTCACGGGGTCCAAGACCGTCTCCAAGCACCTCAAGGCCATCATGAAGGCCTGTGTGAACTGCACCGGCCCGGGCGAAGACTGCTTCGACGTCGCCAAGAACCCCGCCCTCAAGCGCGAGGTCAAGGCCGCCAAAAAGGCGCTGGTGCCGGAAAACTATGTGCAGCGCGTCATCCAGTTCGCGCGCCAGGGCTATACCGAGCTCGACTTCCCCGTCTTCGATACCGACTGGGATTCCGAGGCCTATCTGACCGTGTCCGGCCAGAACTCGAACAATTCGGTCCGCGTCACCGACGATTTCCTCCACGCCGTCGAGAATGACGGTGACTGGAACCTGATCGGCCGCATCAAGGGCGACACGGTCAAGACCGTGCGGGCCCGCGAGCTGTGGGACCAGGTCGGCTATGCCGCATGGGCCAGCGCCGACCCCGGCATCCAGTATCACACCACCATCAATGACTGGCACACCTGCCCGGCCTCCGGTGAGATCCGCGCCTCCAATCCGTGCTCGGAATATATGTTCCTTGATGACACGGCCTGTAACCTGGCCTCGCTGAACCTTCTCCAGTTCCGCGGCCAGGATGGCGAATTCCTCATCGAGAATTACGAACACACCGTCCGGCTCTGGACCCTGGTTCTCGAAATCTCCGTGATGATGGCGCAGTTCCCCTCAAAGGCCATCGCCGAGCGCTCCTTCCGCTACCGGACCCTGGGTCTTGGCTACGCCAATATCGGCGGCCTCCTGATGACCGGCGGCATCGGCTACGACAGCGATGAAGGCCGTGCCATCGGCGGCGCGCTGACCGCGATCCTCACCGGTGTGTCCTATGCGACCTCCGCCGAGATCGCCGGCGAGCTTGGCCCCTTCCCCGGCTACAAGCCGAACGCCAAGCACATGCTGCGCGTCATCCGCAATCACCGCCGCGCCGCCCATGGCGAAACCGGCGGCTATGAAGCTCTGTCGATCGATCCGGTGCCGCTCGATCACGCCAACTGCCCCGACGCCCGCATGATCGATCATGCAAAGGCCGCCTGGGACAAGGCGCTCGAACTCGGCGAAAAGCATGGCTACCGCAATGCCCAGGTCTCGGTGATCGCCCCGACCGGCACCATCGGCCTGGTGATGGACTGCGACACCACCGGCATCGAGCCCGACTTCGCGCTGGTGAAGTTCAAGAAGCTCGCCGGCGGCGGCTACTTCAAGATCATCAACCGCGCCGTGCCCGAGGCGCTTCGCACCCTTGGCTATTCCGAGGACCAGATCGGCGAGATCGAGGCCTATGCCGTCGGTCACGGCAATCTCAACCAGGCCCCGGCGATCAATCCCACTTCATTGAAGGCCAAGGGCTTCACGGACGAAAAGATCGAGGCCGTCAACGCCTCGCTCGGCTCGGCCTTCGACATCAAGTTCGCCTTCAACAAATGGTCGCTTGGCGAGGATTTCTGCCGCGAAACCCTGGGGCTCAACGACGAGCAGCTCGAAGACATGAACTTCGACATGCTGGCCGCCCTCGGCTTCTCGAAAAAGGATATCGACGCCGCCAACATCCATGTTTGCGGGGCGATGACCCTCGAACAGGCGCCGCACCTCAAGGAAGAGCACTACCACGTGTTCGACTGCGCCAATCCGTGCGGCCGCATCGGCAAGCGCTATCTGTCGGTCGAAAGCCACATCCGCATGATGGCGGCGGCCCAGCCCTTCATCTCCGGTGCGATTTCCAAGACCATCAACATGCCGAATTCGGCCACGGTCGAGGAAGCCAAACAGGCTTACATGCTGTCCTGGCAGCTGGCCCTCAAGGCCAACGCGCTTTATCGCGACGGCTCCAAGCTCTCCCAGCCGCTCAATTCTTCGCTGATCGCCGATGAGGACGATGACGAGGATGATGCGGTCGAGGACCTGATCGCCGCCGCCCCCGCCGAACGCTCGGCCCAGGTCGCCGAAAAGATCGTCGAGCGGGTCGTCGAGCGCCTTCGCGAACGCGAAAAGATGCCCGACCGCCGCAAGGGCTACACCCAGAAGGCGGTTGTCGGCGGCCACAAGGTCTATGTCCGCACCGGCGAATATGACGATGGCCGCCTCGGCGAGATCTTCATCGACATGCACAAGGAAGGCGCCGCCTTCCGCGCAATGATGAACAACTTCGCCATCGCCATATCGCTCGGCCTGCAATATGGCGTGCCGCTCGAGGAATATGTCGAGGCCTTCACCTTCACCCGCTTCGAGCCGGCCGGCTTCGTGCAGGGCAATGAGGCGATCCGGTCCGCGACCTCGATCCTCGACTATATCTTCCGCGAACTGGCGATCTCCTATCTCGACCGCCACGACCTCGCCCATGTCACCCCGGACCAGTCCTCGACCGGCATTTCGGGCGGCGTGCAGGAAGAAAAGTCCGCCGGCGGCGCCAAGGGGAACAACCCCTCGCCCGTTCCCGCCGAACGCTTTGTCTCCAAGGGCCTGACCCGCGGCCGCGTCAAGGACAAGACGCTGATGCTGGTCTCGACCGGCGACATCAAGCCCGGCAGCCCGGTGCGCTCGGCGCTCGATTCAGCGGTCACCGCCATGAAGACCGGTGGCAGTTCGCAAACCGCGCTCAAACCCTCGGAACAGGCCCTGCGCCAGCCCGAGGCGGAAGAGGCCCCGGCCCCTCCTCAGGCCCGCACTCATGATCACAGTCACGACCAAGACCATGACCATGACCATGACCACGATCATCACGGCGAGCCCCCGGTGCTCGACACCAACACCCAGCGCGCCCAGGCGCGGATGAAGGGCTATGAAGGCGAAAGCTGCCCCGAATGCGCCAACTTCACGCTGGTGCGCAACGGCACCTGCCTCAAATGCGACACCTGCGGCAGCACCACGGGGTGTAGCTAAACCATCAGGTTCAAACGACAGAGCCCGGCCAAAAGGCCGGGCTCAAGTGCATTAGGGAACAAGGCACTTCACCTCTCCTCCATCTGGGGCGGACGAGAGTGGCCCCCGGTTTTCAACCGGGGTGACGTCCGTTGTTTGGCCAGTCCGCCGCCTCACCTTCTCCGTCATTCCCGCCGAATTCTGCCTCGCGCCGGCGGGCTGACGAGAATCCATGTGAATCAGTGGGTTAGAACTGGTGCCGATGGCATCGACGGTGCGTGATGGACTTGACCACCAGTGTTTTTGTGCCGGCCCAGTTGGATTCCCGCCTCCGCGGGAATGACAGTTATTGTTTGGCCAGTTCACTGCCCACAAACCGCGCTGTCCCGGCCTCCGAGCCGGGACCTCGTTAGATAGTGACTAGGCCCCGGATCAGGTCCGGGGCGGCCCGGGAGTGGGGTGCGCTCCCCTCTCTCACCCCCCTCACCCTGAGGTGCGAGGTGAAACCGAGCCTCGAAGGGCGAGGGCGGATGGCCAGCGAATGGACAAAGCCAGTGGCCCTCCGGCCCTTCGAGCATAGCTCTACGGGCGTTCGACGGGCCATCGCTCCACTGGAGCGATCGCGTTTCCGTCTCACCCTTCGAGGGGCGCGCTGGTGGCGCTCCCGCCTCAGGATGAGGACAGAGTGAGTGGCAGCGCCGTACGAACCCACACCACCGTCATTGCCCGACTTGTTCGGGCAATCCAGTCTGGCTCACCCGGATAAACCGGGCGGTGACGAACTGGTCGGAGATGGGCAGCACCATCCCCTTGACCAATCGCCCGCAATCCCGGGAAATAGGCGCTCCACCCCCGCGTGAGGAACCGTCATGGCCAAGCACCGCGTCTATACGATGAGTTTCGCCAGCGTTTACCCGCTCTATGTCGCCAAGGCGGAGAAGAAGGGCAGAACGAAAGACGAGGTCGACGCCATCATTGCCTGGCTGACGGGCTATGAGGGCAAGGCACTCGACGCGGTGATCGAAAACGGTACCGATTTCGAAACCTTCTTTGCCGAAGCCCCGGCGATGAACCCGGCCCGCAGCCTGATCACCGGGGTGGTGTGCGGCGTGCGCGTCGAGGAGATCGAGGAAGAAACGATGCGCGAGATCCGTTATCTCGACAAGCTCATCGACGAACTGGCCAAGGGCAAGAAGATGGAGAAGATCCTCCGCGCGGCCTGAAGCGCCACCCCGTTCACAAAAGCCACAGACCGGACAAGATCAAGAGGTTAGACTGGGGAACGAGGACCATAGAGGACGCCCCCGATGAAAACTGCCCGCCTTGCCGCGCTCACGCTTGCGCTGACCGCCACTGCTGCCGCTGCCACCCTGCCCGTCCGGGCGCAGGAGGACGGTGAACCCTCCGCCGTCACCGCCGAAGACGTGACCGCGATCTTCAAGATCCAGTATGCGAGCTATTGTTCGACTCTGATGATGGGCGATGGCACGCCCCCCGAGCCCAAGACCTACCCCCTCGCCTTCCGCTATGCCTATGAGGACGAAAGCGACGATCTGCGCGAATGGACGCTCTACGAATATGAGTGCACCATCGGCGCCTATAATGTCGGCTCGGTTTTCTACACCGTCGACGAATATGACGAGATCCACGCGCTTCAGTTCGCCTTCCCCGAATTCGACGTCGTCAATGCCGACCCGGAGGATTACGAGAGCGAAGTCACCAACGTCAGGGTCACCGGTTTTTCGGCGCGCGAAGTGCTGGTCTTCCCCGAATTCGACATCGAAAGCCTCGAACTGACGCAGTATTCGCGCTGGCGTGGCCTGGGCGACGCGTCGTCATTCGGGCGCTGGCAGTTCCGCGATGGCGTCTTCGTTCTCAAGACCTATGAGGTTGACCCCACCTATGACGGCGAAGTGAACCTCAACCAGATCTATCCCGACAACGCCTATGAAACCGGTGAGTAACCGCTTGCACCGCTTGGCGGTTTCGCGATCCGTGAATTCGCAATAGCCTTGCCGTCCCGCTGCCCGCCCGGAGCCGATTCGATATGGCCATCGTCACCGTCAACGCGCTGACCAAGACCTACAAGGCTCCGGGAAAGCGGGGCGAACGCATCACGGCGGTCAACGGCATTTCCTTCGAGATCGAACAGGGCGAAATCTTCGGCATTCTCGGCCCCAATGGCGCCGGCAAGACCACCACCCTCGAGATGATCGAGGGCCTGCGCGAAATCGATGGCGGTTCGGTCCATGTCTGCGGCATTTCGGTCGCCGACAACCCCATGGGCGTCAAGGAGAAGATCGGCGTCCAGCTCCAGGAGAGCGAGTATTTCGACCGGCTGAGCCTGACCGAATTGCTGTCCCTGTTCGGCGACCTCTATTCCCGCCGCGTCTCCCCGGCCGATCTGCTGGCCCAGGTCCGGTTGACCGAAAAGGCCAAGGCCTATCCCAAGCAGCTTTCCGGCGGCCAGCGCCAGCGCTTCTCGGTTGCGCTCGCCCTCGTCAATGATCCCGAGGTCCTGTTCCTCGATGAGCCAACCACCGGGCTCGACCCGCAGGCGCGCCGCAATCTGTGGGACCTCGTGCGGCAGATCCATGATGCCGGCAAAACCGTGGTGCTCACCACCCATTATATGGAAGAAGCCGAGGAGCTTTGCGACCGCATTGCCATCATGGACAATGCCGAGATCATCGCCCTCGATACGCCGGACAATCTTATCGACAAGCATGCGCCACCGCCCGAGGCCAAGCCGCCGCGCGGCACGCTCGAGGACGTGTTCCTGGCGCTGACCGGAAGGGAGCTGAGAGACTGATGACCAGCTTTGTTTCGCTCTCCCTCTCGCAGCTCAAAATGTATGTCAGGGACCGCCAATCCCTGTTCCTCGCCTTCATCTTCCCGCTTCTGTTGATGAGCGCCTTCGGCTTTGTCACCGGCCGCGGCGCGACCGAGACGACCATCGGCGTCATCCCCGGCGCCGACCCCGCCGCCAACGCCGCCTATATCGAGGCGCTCGACGCCAGTTCCTTGATTTCGGTGCGCGAACTCGACGAGGAATCGGCCAGCACCGCACTTGAAGACGATGTCGTCGCGCTGGTTCTCTACTTGCCGGACGTCGCGCCCGACGCCGCCGACCCGGTCCACACCACCCAGCTGCGCACGATTGTCGATGCCTCGGATGCGCAGGGCACCGGCCAGGCCTATGCGCTTGTGGAAGGCGCACTCAAACAGCTCGAATACAAGGTGCGCGGCCTCGAACCCATGTTCGCGCTCGAAGTCGCAGACGTTAAGGAGCGCACCAATCTGCGGTATGTCGATTTCCTCGTGCCCGGCCTGCTGGCTTTCATGGTCATGCAGCTGGCCGTGGCCGGTTCCGGTTTCAATATCGTCGAATACAAGCGCAAGGGCATCCTCAAGCGCCTTTTCGTGACACCGCTTTCACCCTTCACCTTCATCTCATCGCTGATCGCCATGCGGCTGCTGACGATCATCGTGCAGATCGGCATCATTCTCCTGCTCGCGCGTTTCGCCTTTGGCTTCTCGGCGCAGGGCAGCCTGGCACTCATGTTCGCCTTCGTCATCGGCGGCGCCATCCTGTTCCTGTCGCTGGGTTTTGTGCTCGGCGGCATCGCCTCCACCCAGAACGCGATCATCCTGTTGGGCAACCTCTTCATCTTCCCGCAGGTGTTTCTGGCCGCCGTCTTTTTCCCGGCCTCGCTCCTGCCGGACTGGATGCAGGGTGCGGCCTCCCTTCTGCCGCTCAATTTCCTGTCCCACGCCCTGCGCTCGATCTCCAATGACGGAGCCGGCCTCGTGGAACTGTGGCCGGATATCCTCGGCATCTCCGCCTGGATTATCATCGGCATCCTGATGGCCACCCGCCTGTTCCGCTGGGGCGATACGGGCAATAGCTGATCCAAATTTACGAAAGCTCAAATCAGAACGCGCTTCCGCACTTGAAAACATTTCGATGATTAGCTAAATGTCGACTCATGAACACGGTCTTCAAAGCCCTGGCGGACCCCACCCGCCGCAAGATCCTCGAATTGCTGCGCGAGCGCCCTATGAGCGCGGGCGAGCTGGCGGACCACTTCGACGTGACCCGCCCAACCCTGTCGGCGCATTTCGCCGTGCTGCGCGAAGCCGGGCTGGTTGAATCGGCCAAAAAGGGGAAATCGGTGATCTATCACCTCAGGCTGTCTGTGCTTGAAGACGCCCTTCTGGGCTTCGCCGCCGGCTTCGGCATTGGCGAACTGTCAGCCCCGGCCCACCCGCAAGATCCCGAAGGAACAAAGCCATGACCTCCCCAACCCGCACCGCTTATCCACAAATCCCGGTGTTTCTGGCCTGCATCGCCACAGTACTGGGCATGGCGATCATCGCGGCGACCGACAAGATGGGCATTCTGGATCACGGCATGGCGCAGCGCGCCGCCGGCGCCTTGCTGGGGCTGGTCGTCATCGTTGCGGGCAACTACCTGCCCAAATTCGGCAGCACGGCGCTGGAACAAGACGAGGCGATGCGCGCTGTCGCCGCCGACCGGTTTGCCGGTCAACTTCTGGTGCTGTCGGGCTTCAGCTATTCCTTGTTGTGGTTCCTGGCCGATCCGGCAGAACCGCTCATTCGCTTTCTGGCGCTTGGCGCGGGCTTGGTCGGCATGATCGGCGCAGCCGCCGCGATCGCCGCCGGATACCGCCATAACCTCAAGACCCTGATCAACGATCTCCCGGCCTCACGCCACGCCATCCATATCGTGCTCATATCGGCGTGTTGGGGGTTCGCGATCTTTGCCACCGATCTCATCTGGGGTGATGCCGTCGCGCAGTGGATGGCAATCTCATTCCCCTTATTGTTCGGCGCCGGCGCCGGATTGCGGGCCTATGCCGGCCGGGACAGCCGCTAGTCCCCGGGGGTCACGAACTCGGGAAAGGCCTTGGACGTATGCCGGGCCCTCGCCCGCACCGAGGCCGCAGCATCACCGTGAGCCGCGGCCAAAAACGCCGCAGCTTTTTCTGCGAAGGCAGGGCCACGCCGCGCCACATGACACAGGGCGTCCACTGCCCAGGCCCGTACCAGCTTGTTGGGATTGGTTGTGTGCCGTTCGACAAACGCCGCGTATCGCTCGAACTGGGGCCCGTTCAGCGCCGGTACCAGGCCGGACGCGCTTTGCACGCCATGCAGCACCGCCTGCCAGTCCTCCAGATCGTTAAGGCAATCGACCATCGCCTCAACGATTGGTTCAGCGAGCGTCTGCTTCTTTTCCGTGAGTGCTTTGACGACCCAGGTCGCAGCAACCAGGTGGCGTTGATTCTGTGAGTGAAGAAACCGGCACAGCACCCTGACATCGTCCTCGGACAACCCGTCAGCCGTCGCGGCCTTCAACGACGCAACGTGCTTGCCATCAAACTCGAGGAGTGCGGTTTCAAGATCGGTTTCCGATGCCATATCAGATGGTTACGCAAGACATCGGAATCGTCAATCCAGCCCCATCGACCCCTCAAAAAGATTGGGCTCCGCTTCCGGATGAAGCGGAGCCCCTTTCACCGTCAAGGGAGGTGACGGATAACCTTACTTCCCGAGCGACCAGAACATGGTTTCGCCCGAGGAGTCGTCCACGCCGTCATTGTCGGTGACAACAAAGGCTTCGCCATCCGCGTCAACCGCAAAGCCTTCGATCTTGTCGAGGGCATAGCCGTTGGTCGCATAAAGGTCCGGCAGGAAGTCGTGGACCAGTTCCTTTTCGACGAGCGGCAGATCGCCACCGAGCTCACCGGCTTCGAGCCCGTCCATCGCGACGCGATAGAGACGCTTGATGGCGGCGGTCTGACCGATCTGATTGTCACGCTCGATGATGAACAACGCACCGTCAAAGGCGGTGATCTCGGACAGGCCGACCCAGCCGGTTTCCGGGGTGTCGAGCGGATAACGCACAGCGCCCCACTCACCCGATGCCGGGGTATAGGACACGAGCTTGACCTGGCCCTTTTCATCGTCGCGCCATTCGCGCTGGATTGCGATCCAAAGGGTCAGCTCGTCGCCTTCGCCAACAGCGGTCACACCTTCCATGCCGAAGCGGATTTCAGCATCCATGAGCGCGGTCGGCAGGCCGACTTCGTCTTCAATCTCGCCATCCGCGTTGACGTGGTAGAGCGCATGCGGGGTCACGCGGTCGGTGCGGCCCTCCGAAGCGAGCCAGAACCCGCCTTCCCCATCAAGCGCAATGCCTTCAAGGTCAAGCTTCTGCGCCGGCACGCCGTCACGGGTCACAACGGTCTGGGCAGTGATGCGGGCCGGCTTGGCGCTGGCATCGATCGTGTAGATCGAGGGCATCAGACCCATAAAGCTGTCATTGACCGCATAGAGTTTGCCCGGCTCGGTGGCATCGCCAACCATGCCCGACAGCGCGACCCAGCCGATCGGACGGCCATCTTCATGGCTGTCGGCGATGATATGCGGATAGGCCGCTTCGCCTTCGGCGCGCGCATAGATCATCACATGGGACCCGACGCCGCCATCGGGACGAAGATCGGTCTCGTTGGCGGACACGATCAGGTTCCGCGCCGGGATGGCAACCGCACCCTCGGGGCCGATACCGGACGGCAGGGCCTGAAGGAACTCGGGCTCGGCGCCGGTGTCCCGATAGACCAGGATCAGCGAAGCGCGCTCGAGCAACACGAAGATAAGCGTCTCATCGCCGAATTTGGCGACTTCGAGCCCTTCGGGTTCCGAACCCTTATTGCCAGAACGCTTTTCGGGATAATGGCCGAGGCGGGCAGCCAGGTGATCGATTGCATTGCCGGAATCGAACAGCACTTCGCCGGCCTTGCTGAAGATAGAGAAACCGCGCGACCCGCCTTCATAATCGCCTTCATTGGCGGTCACGAAGCGATCATTGTCGAGCCATTTGACGGCATCGGGTTCACGAGGGACACCGCTCAGCGAACCGTCAAAGGTCAGCGCGCCTTCTTCCTCGGTGTCGACCATGTCGAGATCCACCGAACCGGCGGAGAAGTGAGCCGAAACACTGCCCGCTGCCGGATCGATGATCGCGAGATGGTTGTTTTCCTGCATGGTGACGACCAACTCGCCGGCTTCGTTGAAATCAACGAATTCGGGCTCGGGATCGCTGCCCGCGACATCGGCAATGCCGGTCATGTCGACGGTCACAATCGAACCGCAATCGGCCGCATCGCCATTGATCGAAACGATCTGCACGGTACCGGCAGGCATCTGCGGGATCACGCCGTCATTGAGGTCTTCGTCGCGCTCGTTTTCGATCGCCACCGCAATCATCGCGCCGTCCTTGGAGGCGGCAACGCTGTCAGGCTGACCGGCAAGATCGCACGTCGCATCCACTGACTGCCCGGCAATATCGATGATCGCCAGCTTGCCCGAAGGATCGGTATAGCTCTCGGAGGTGTTGACCCCGACATAGGCCTTCGCGCCAATCACCGTCACCGAGGTAGGCTCGCCATCAAGCGCCAGGAACCCGGCAGGCTGGGGATCGGCTGCGTCGGTAATGTCGATGAAGCCAATGCCGCCTGCAGGGCTGTCCGAATAGATCAGCGTCATGCCGTCTTCGGTCACCGCGATGATTTCGGACGAGGTTTCTTCGGCGTCCGGGTTGTTCATCGCAACCGGGAAGCTGGCGATGCGGTTGAACATCGGCGCTGCCGACGCGCTGAGCGCGGTGCCGCAAGTAAGCGCGGCCGCCAGCCCGGCGAGTACGAATGTCGATTTCATTGGGGATCCCCCTCGAGTTCTGGACGAAATTGCCCTGACGGGAGGGGCCGTAAATCAGCGCCATAACGCTTCCAAGACACTTGCATGACGAAACCGTGACAGCGCCGATCCGCCCACAACATGCATGCGGAGAGCCGGCAGATTTCCGGGGCCTTGCCAATGGACCTGGGCGCCCCCAATCCGTATATTGCCGGGGAGAACAAAATGAGATTCGCCTGTGGCCACGACCCGGGCCAGAAGTCAAGCGGCGGCCCGCGAAGGGCGCCGGGGAGTAAAGCCCGACCCGATGACCAGCAATCCCGCCAAACCCGTGCGCCCCGGCAAAGCCGAGGGCCAGGCTCCCAGTGAGGCGAATTGGGACGACACCCCTTCGACCCATGAAGCAAGCTCGGCTGGCGGCGGGTTCGGCGAGGCTGCCGAGCCTTATGAACAGGCGCCCGTGCCGCCATCACCTGCCCCCAATCGGGATTTCGAACCGGCACCGGCCCGGCCGGCTGGCGGAACGATCACCTCCAAGTTCGGCCAGCAGCGTCCGCCCTATCTCGACGGACTGAATGCCGAGCAGGAAGATGCGGTCACCTCGACCGAGGGGCCGCTGCTCGTGCTGGCGGGTGCCGGCACAGGCAAGACCCGCGTGCTCACCACCCGCATCGCGCATATCCTGGCCACTCGCCGCGCGCGCGCCGGCGAAATCCTCGCAGTGACCTTCACCAACAAGGCCGCCCGCGAGATGAAGGTTCGTATTGGCCAGTTCGTCGGCGCCGCGGTCGAGGGCATGCCCTGGCTCGGCACCTTCCATTCGATCGGCGCCCGCATTCTGCGCCGCCATGCCGAACTGGTGGGGCTCAAGCCCGATTTCACCATCCTCGATACCGACGATCAGATCAGGCTGCTCAAACAGCTCCTGTCCGCAGAAAACATCGACGAGAAGCGCTGGCCCGCCCGCCAGCTCGCCCACATGATCGATGGCTGGAAGAACAAGGGGCTGCACCCCTCCCAGCTTTCACCGGGCGATGCCGGCATGTTCGCCGATGGCAAGGGCGTCAAGATTTATGCCGACTACCAGGCGCGGCTGAAGGTCCTCAACGCCGCCGATTTCGGCGATCTGCTGCTCGAGGGGATTCGGCTGTTCCGCGAGAACCCCTCGGTGCTGGCCGATTACCACACCCGTTTCAAATACATGCTGGTGGACGAATACCAGGACACCAACGTCGCGCAATATCTCTGGCTCCGGCTCCTGGGACAGCCGAAGGAAGGTGAGACGGCCAATGTCTGCGTGGTCGGCGACGACGATCAGTCGATCTATGGCTGGCGCGGCGCCGAGGTCGACAACATCCTGCGCTTCGAAACAGACTTCCCCGGCGCCAAGGTGATCCGGCTCGAACGCAACTACCGCTCGACCTCGAAAATCCTGCGCGCTGCCTCGCACCTCATCGCCCACAATGAGGATCGGCTGGGCAAGACCCTGCAGACCGATGTCGGTGAGGATGGCGACCCCGTTTCGGTCACCTCGGTCTGGGACAGCGAGGAAGAAGCCCGCCAGATCGGCGAGCAGATCGAGCAGTTCCAGCGCGACGGCCAGTCGCTCAATTCGATGGCGATCCTGGTGCGCGCCTCCTTCCAGATGCGCGAGTTCGAAGAGCGTTTCATCACCCTCGGGCTCAACTATCGCGTCATCGGCGGCCCGCGCTTCTATGAGCGCCGCGAAATCCGTGATGCCCTCGCCTATCTACGCGCCACCGTGCAACCGGCCGACGATCTCGCCTTCGAGCGCATCGTCAACGTACCCAAGCGTGGTCTGGGCGACGCCACTCTCAAGATCCTGCATGACTATGCTCGCGCTGCGAACATCCCGCTGATGCAGGCGGCACGGGACCTCAGCGAGACCGAAGAGCTCAAGCCCAAGCAGCGCACCACGTTTCGCAATCTGCTGGCTCAGTTCGACGACTGGGCCTATCGCGCCCGCGCCATCCCGCATCACGAACTCGCCGAGCAGATCCTCGATGAGAGCGGCTACACCGCCATGTGGCAGAACGACCGCTCGGCGGATGCGCCGGGCCGGCTCGAAAACCTCAAGGAACTCATCCACTCCATGGGCGAGTTCGAGACCATGGGCGGGTTCCTTGAGCACGTCTCGCTGGTCATGGAACGCGATGCGGGCGATGCCGAGGACGCGGTCTCGATCATGACCCTGCACGCGGCAAAGGGCCTCGAATTCGACAATGTGTTCCTCCCCGGCTGGGAGGAAGGCCTTTTTCCCCACCAGCGAGCGCTTGACGAGAGCGGCCGCGCCGGGCTCGAGGAGGAACGGCGGCTTTGCTATGTCGGCATCACCCGCGCCCGCAAGCGCGCCATGATCTCGCTGGCGCAGAACCGGCGCATTCACGGGCTCTGGCAATCCGCCATCCCTTCCCGCTTTCTCGATGAACTGCCCGAGGATGCCGTCGAAGTCACCGACACCGGTTCCTCCTATGGCGGCTACACCTATGGCGGACGCGGCGGCGGCACCTCGCGCTTCGACAATCGGGACCCGTTCGAAAGCGTCTACGAGACCCCGGGCTGGCAGCGTGCCCAGCGCCAGCAGGCCCAGCGTGGCCGCGATCCTGGCCCGATGATCGAAGGGGAACTTGTCGTCCGCTCGGTTGATTCAGGCTCCGGATTCAAGGTTGGGCAGAAGGTGCTTCACCTCAAATTCGGCATCGGCAAAGTCGCCGCCGTCGACGGCAACAAGCTGACCATCGATTTCGAGAAAGCAGGCCGCAAGAAAGTACTGGAAAGCTTCATCAAGAAAGCTTAACCCCTTCAACTTCGTGTATTGATTGCTGTATGATCAATATTGGCACGGCAGGGGACAAGTCAGATGGGCAGGATATTGAAACACCCGGTTTTCTGGGTAGTTCTTGTTGCTGGCCTTGTGATGTGGGCTGCATCCGGCCTGTTTGGCGTATTCGGTAATCTGAAGTCTGAATCCAACAACGCCCGCGAATTCGCGCAGGAAGCATTCGCCTCCTTTGTCATCTCTCCCGGGACAGAAGCGATCGAACCCTTTGCCACTCCCGAGTTTATCGAAAGACTGAGCGCCCGTGGGGACGATGCGTTCCAGGCCTATGAGTTGCTCGGCAAGAGCACAAAACCCGGCACATGCAAAACTTTGCAGCTGTCCATCGTGAATGGGTACGGACGGGCCACGGCCCGCTGCCCTGCAGGCTTCGCCAATGGTGACGCCATCCTGATGATCCACCTCCAGCGTCCGCCCGGCAAAGACTGGCAGGTGGACGGAATCGACGTGTTGATGTCCTGACATTATCCCCATTGCAGCTCGTCGCCATGTCTCGAACGCCCCGTGGGCACGAGGCAAAATTGGGCGGGAACAACGCTGCGGGAGGGATTGCTGCCCTCAAAACCAAGCCCTCACCCTGAGCCCTCATTGTGAGCTTCCTGAGCCTGTCGAAGGGCAAAACTCGAAGGGAGCGAAGCTGGAATGTGAAAGCGTCTGTGATCTGCCTTTCCCTCCCCCTTGATGGGGGTGAGAAGCGGTTGGGCAAAGCCCAAGCCAAGGCTCCGGTGGAGCCTTGGTAGTACTGGAACGGGTGGGGTGCGCGCCGCCACACTCTCCGTCATTCCCTTTTCACGGGAATGGTGCCTGCTATTTGACCACCCCCTGCCACTCACCCCACCTTCGTCATGCTCGGGCTTGACCCGAGCATCCATGATGAGATGCTTTGCGGGAAACGGTGGTGATGGACCCACTTCCGATGAGACAAGCCGAAGCGCCTTATGGACCCTCGGATCAAGTCCGAGGGTGACGAGGGAGTTGGAGGAATGCTTTGCCACATCCTCCTTCGCCCTCACCCTGAGGTGCGAGGTGAAACCGAGCCTCGAAGGGCGAGGCATGGTTGGTGTGTGCCCCCATTTCCCTCCCCCTTGTGTGGGGGGAGGGTTTGGGCGGTTCCCGCTTCACCAATGGAAATCAAGAAACAATGAGCTGGCCCCAATGTCACCTCCCCCTTGACGGGGGGTGACAAGCGGTTGGGCGAAGCCCAAACCGAGGTTCCGGTGGAACCTTGGTAGTGCTGGAACGGGTGGGGGTGGTGTTTCCGCCATTCGAGCGTAGCTCTCATGGTCTTCTCACCTGAAATCAGTCCACCGGACTGATTTTGCCCTTCGGGCCGGATCGAAGTTATCCCCGCTCTCTCACACCCGATTATCATCCACTCACCTGCCGGCACGGAGCGAGGATGCATACGAGCCTTCTGCCGGAAAGGGTCCGGGTCCGATGGAGGTCGCTCCAGCGGAGGCCAAAACTGCGCCGGAGCCGGCTGCCGTTACGGCGGCGGTGTACTCTCGAAAGAGAGCGGGGATTGACCCCAGCCCGTTGACGCAGTCCAAGCCCAAAACCCCGGATGAGAGAGGTGCTGGCCGTCTCATTGTTTTAGTTTTGCGACGAGACGCCCAGCGCCTCTCTCCCGCTCTGCTCTTTGAAACTCGGAGACATCAGTCTGCCGGGCCTGTTGAGGTGGGCAGACGAAGCCAGGAAGCAGCGAATGGAGGAAAGCGATGCCCCACATATCTTCGTCATGCTCGGGCTTGACCCGAGCATCCATGGTGAGGTGCCACGCGGGAGACGCGTGCGACTAGTCAGTACCGCCGAACTACATGCGATGCCTCATGGACCCTCGGGTCAAGCCCGAGGGTGACGACGAGGGAAGCGGTGCCCAAATCTCCACCCTCACCCTGAGCTTGTCGAAGGGCGAGAGTGGCCCGAGTGGCCCATCCTTCGACGAGCTCAGGATGAGGTTGAGATTATGTCTCGACGTTCCAACGTTCTCCCCCGTCATCACCCGGTTTATCCGGGTGATCCATGAGCGGCGGCCAACTGGACCACCCGAAACAGTCGGGTGGTGACGGAGGAGGATGGTGATGCGGTGCTCAACCCTTCGCGCTGTCCCGGCCTGCGCGTCGGCGCGAGGCGTAGAAGCGAGGTCTCAGACCCCGCGCACCACCTCGGTTTCGGTGCGATTGTCCATGCCCGCAATCAGCGGGCGGGCCTTGCCGATCATCGCCTGCACCTCGGGCAGATCAAGCGACGCCCTGTGGCTTTCTGCGCTGTCCCACACTTCTGTAATCCAGAGCGCATCGGGGTTCTGGCTGTCCCTGGCGATGATATAGCTGAGGCAACCGGGCATGGTGTCGGCCCCGGCCTCAAGGCAGGCCAGCAGTTCCTCGCGCTTGCCCGGCACCGCCAGCATGCGTCCGATCAGTCCGTACATCGCCAAAACTCCCTCACCGGCGCTCAATTGAGTGCGCAATCAAACCGTCCGCGTCCTGTCCGTCAACTGACAGCAACCGCCAACACCAAGGGTCAGGCGTAAAACCATTGACGCCAACCGCCACCCGGGCGATGGGAAGCGCCAACAAAGGATCCGTCATGCCGCTTCACACCATCGCCGCCCCCCTGCCCCAGCACCTCGCCTATGCCATGGCCGACGCGCTTGACGAGCGGGGCGATCTGGCGCTGTCGGCCTCGGCATTCGAAACCGACGACGGCAGCTGGATGTTCCAGGCGATGACCGAGGGACTGCCCGATTACAAGGCCTTCACAGAAATCGCCTTGTCGGTCCTTGGCCGTGAACTCGATTTCATCGTCGAACCGGTGCCCGATATCGATTGGGTCTCGCGCTCGCTCGAAGGGCTCAGCCCGGTTTCGGCCGGCGGCTTCTATGTCTATGGCAGCCATGAGAAAACACCGCCGCCGGCGGGATCAATCCCGATCCTGATCGATGCCGGGCAGGCCTTCGGCACCGGCCACCACGAAACCACCGCAGGGTGCCTTGAAGCACTCGGCCAGCTCATCAAGCAACGCCGCCCCCGGACGGTGCTCGATCTGGGCTGTGGTACCGGTGTGCTTGCCATCGCTGCCGCCAAGGCGCTCAAGCAGCCGGTTCTGGCGACCGATATCGACCCGATTGCCATCGAGGTGACAGATGAGAACGCAAAGCTCAATGAAGTCGCCCATTGGGTGCGGGCGGAAACCGCGCCGGGGATGCATCACCCTGTCATCGCTGGCAGCGCGCCCTACGATCTGATCCTCGCCAACATTCTGGCTGGCCCGCTGTGCGACCTTGCCCCAGCCATCGCCCGCCATGCTGCCCATGGCGCGACGATTATTCTCTCGGGCCTCCTCAATCGGCAGGCGACCAGGGTGATCAATGCTTATGCCATGCAGGGTGTGACCCTAAAGAAAAGGGTCGCCCGCGGGGAGTGGGCGACCCTGATCCTAGAGAGGAACTAGGTGTCTTTAGAGACGGGTATTTCGAGACTTGGAGGTCTTGAGCGCTTTGTCTCGATAACGATCGCTTACTTGCGTTCGTCGAGACCGGAGAAATGCGCGTAGTTGCGGGCATAACGTTCGGCTTCGCGCGAACGGGCTTCGATCATTGCGTCAAACGCGCGGCGGATGAAGGTTTTCTTCTCGATCATGATCGTGTCCTCATGTCTGCAATTACGGGCAGTTCCCGTGTGTGACAGCGAGAAGATAGGCAAAGCCCGCTGAAGCTGGTAGGGCTGAAACGGCAAACCCGCCATGCCGCTTCTGCATGGCGTCTTCCTTATTAGATCAAGCCTGGCTGGACGAATTCATGCCTTTTCAGTCCTTTGAAGAACGCGCCGATACCGCAGCCGTTTCCGGCCGCGTGAACGAACTTCGCGCCCGGTTCGATGCCGCGGGTATCGATGCTTTCATGATCCCGCGCGCCGATGCGCATCGCGGCGAAACCGTGCCCAAAGGCGAGGAGCGCCTGGCCTGGATATCGGCCTTCACCGGCTCGGCCGGCCTCGCCATTGTCGCCCGCAACGCCGCGGCCCTCTTTGTCGATGGCCGCTACACCCTGCAAGCGCCCAAGCAGACCGATACATCGGTCTTCACCATCATCGAGCGCCCGCCGGCAGACATTCGTGACTGGTTGGCGGAGAACCTCGCCGAAGGCAACACCATCGGCTTTGATCCCTGGCTACACACGGCTGGCGAAATCGAGGCGCTGGAAACCGCGCTTGGCCCCGCGGGTCTGAACCTGTCGCCCGTCGACAACCAGGTCGATGCCATCTGGCAGAACCGCCCAGCCGCACCCGCCGACCCGGTGATCGTGCTCGAAGATGAGCGTGCGGGCGTCTCCAGCGCTGACAAGCGTGCCGCCATTGTGAAGAAGCTCAAATCCGCCAAGGCGGATGCGCTGTTTCTTTCATTGCCGGAATCGATCAACTGGCTGTTCAACATCCGCGGCACCGACATCCCCAATACGCCGGTGACGCTTGGTTTCGCCATTGTCACGGCAGATGGCGGCGCTGAGCTCTTCCTCAATCCGGGCAAGATCACGCCGGAAATCACAACCGCACTTGGTGGCGTAAAACTACGCCCCGACACGGAGTTGCGGGCCGCGCTTGAATCTCTGGGTCAAGCCGGCAAGACCGTCTGGATCGACCCTGCAACCTGCCCTGCCGCCGCCGCGAACCTCATCACCGATGCGGGCGGCAAGCTGGTCAGGCAGGCGGATCCGGTGGCCCTGCCCAAGGCCATAAAGAACCCCACCGAGATCGAGGGTATGCGCCAGGCACAGGCGCTCGACGCAGTGGCCATGTCGCGTTTCCTGACCTGGTTCGACAATGAAGCGCCCAAGGGCGAACTGACCGAAATCGACATTGTCAGTCATCTCGAAGGCTATCGCCGCCAGGCCAATTCGCTGGTCGATATCAGTTTCGAGACCATTTCGGGCGCGGGACCGAACGGCGCCATCACCCATTACCGGGTGACGGAGAACTCGAACCGTACGCTGAACCCCGGCGAGTTGATGCTGGTCGATTCAGGCGGCCAGTATCGCGAAGGCACCACCGATATCACCCGCACCATGGCCACCGGTCCGGTCCCGACCGAGGTGCAAAAGCACTTCACGCTGGTGCTCAAGGGTATGATCGCGCTCTCACGCGCGAGCTTCCCCAAGGGCACGACCGGCCAGCAGCTCGAAGTGTTCGCGCGACAGTTTCTGTGGGCGGAAGGGCTCAACTACAACCACGGCACCGGCCATGGCGTCGGCGCCTTCCTCGGCGTGCATGAAGGGCCCTGCAATATCGGCCCGCGGCCTTCGGCGCCGCTAGAGCCGGGGATGATCCTCTCCAACGAGCCGGGCTTCTATCTCGAAAACCAGTACGGCATCCGCATCGAGAACCTGATCCTGGTCGTCGAAAGCCCGCATTCAACGCCCGAAAAGCCGTTCTACAGCTTCGAGACGCTGACCTATGTGCCGATCGATCTGCGCCTGATCGACCCCACTCTGATGACGGCGGACGAGAAGGCCTGGCTGAATGCCTACCATCAGAAGGCCTTTGACGAGACCAGCCCCAAGGTCGAGGCGCCGGTCGCTGACTGGCTCCGCGAGGCGACACGCCCGATCTAGGCTGTCCTGAACAACGCTCTGCCCCGGCCTCGCGCCGGGGCGGCACCCTACTCTCCTACGAGGTCGAACCAGCCGTCTTCGTCCATGGTCTCAACGCCCAGTTCCCGGGCCTTCTTGAGCTTGGAGCCCGCACCCGGACCGGCCACCAGGAGATCGGTCTTGGCCGACACCGATCCGGATACCTTGGCGCCCAGCCGTTCCGCCATCGCCTTGGCCTCGGAGCGCGACATGCGTTCGAGAGAACCGGTGAACACCACCGTCTTGCCAGCCACCGGGCTCTCATCGGCACTGGCAACCACATAGGGCTCGGGCTCGATTTCGGCCATCAGGTCCGAAATCGCCTGGATGTTGCGGTCATTCGCAAAGAAGGACAGCAGCGATTCCACAACTGTTTCGCCGATCCCGTCGATATCGAGCAGGCCCGCCCGCGCCTCATCGTCGCCCTGCGCGGCGTTGCGCGCCGCGGCCTCGAAGGCCTCGAATGTGCCGTAGGTCCGGGCGAACAGGGCAGCTGTCGTCTCACCCACATGGCGGATGCCGAGGGCAAAGATCAGCCGATCAAGCTCAGGCTTGCGCCGCGCCTCGATGGCATCGAAAAGCTTCTGGGCCGAGACCGGCCCCCAGCCCTCCTGCTCCGCAAGAGGCTTTTCGGAGCGCGCATCGCGCGCTGCCAGTGTGAACACGTCGGCGGGCCGCATGATCCGCCCGTCTTCGAAGAACGCGGCAATCTGCTTGTTGCCCAGTCCCTCGATATCGAGCGCATCGCGTGACACGAAATGCTTGAGCTGTTCGACCGCCTGCGCCGGGCACACCAATTCTCCGGTACAACGCCTGACGGCATCGAGCTTGCCGGTCTTTTCATTGTGTTCGCGCACCGCAGGCGAACCGCAGGCCGGGCAGACCTCGGGAAACACATACTCCTCACGTTCGGCGTGGTGGCCGTCATCGATGTGATTGACGATTTGCGGGATCACATCCCCTGCCCGCTGCACCGTAACCGTGTCGCCCACCCGCACATCCTTGCGGCGGATCTCGTCTTCATTGTGCAGCGTGGCGTTCTCGACCACCACACCGCCGACTGTCACCGGCTTCAGCCGGGCAACCGGCGTCAACGCCCCGGTACGTCCAACCTGGATATCGATCGCTTCGAGCACGGTGGTCGCCTGCTCGGCCGGAAATTTGTGAGCGATGGCCCATCGCGGCGCCCGAGCGACAAACCCCCATCGGCGCTGCAACTCGAGGCTGTCGACCTTGTAGACGACGCCGTCGATATCATAGCCGAGCGTCGCACGTTGAGTTTCGATCTCGCGATACTGCTCCAGCATCTCTTCGACCGTGATCACCCGCTTCATGAGCGGATTGATGACAAATCCCCATTCTCCGAGCTTCTGCACCATGCCGTATTGGGTGTCTTCCGGCATCGCGCTCATCTCGCCCCAGGCATAGGCGAAAAACTTGAGGTTTCGGCTCGCGGTGACACTTGCATCCTTCTGACGCAGAGAGCCGGCAGCGGTATTGCGCGGGTTGACGTAATCCTGCCCGCCCTCGGCCGCCGACCGCGCCTTGAGGGCCTGAAATTCCTCATGGGTCATGAAGACCTCGCCGCGCACTTCGACAACATCAGGAATGTTATCGCCCTTCAGGGACTTGGGGATATCGTCGATGGTCTTGAGGTTGGCGGTGATGTCCTCACCTTCCTGCCCATCCCCACGGGTCGCACCCTGCACGAACTTGCCCTTCTCATAGCGCAATGACGCACTGAGCCCGTCGATCTTGGGTTCGGCGGTGAAGACAATCTCGAGATCCTTGTCGCGCTCGAAATAACGGTGCGCGCGCTGCACAAATTCGGCGACGTCCTCATCCGAGAACGCATTGCCCAGGCTGAGCATCGGCACGGCATGGCGCACTTTGGCAAAGCCTTCGGCCGGCGCGGCACCCACCTTCATGGTGGGGCTGTCCTCGCGCACATGCTGGGGGAACCGCGCTTCGATCGCTTCATTGCGCTGCCGCAAGGCATCGTAATCCGCGTCCGATATCAGCGGTTTGTCCTGCTCGTGATAGGCACGGTCGTGCCTGGCAATCTCGTCGGCCAGCCGCTCGAGTTCAGTAACCGCTTCTTCCTCGGTCAACGCGTCAACCGGCTTGTCCGCAGGGGCTTTGCTCACAGTTTTACCTCGTCGATCAGCCGGTGCGCCGCCGCGCGGGCTTCCTGGGTCACGGTCTCGCCGGCCAGCATGCGCGCCAGTTCCTCGCGGCGGGCTTCGTCATCGAGCTGGCGGACATGAGTGCGCACGAAAGCCCCCTCCTCAACCGCCTGTTTCTCGATCAGCAGATGATGCCGCGCTCGTGCAGCCACCTGCGGCGCGTGGGTAACCGAAATCACCTGGACCTTTTCCGACAGCCGCGCCAGGCGCCGCCCGATGGCGTCGGCGACGGCGCCACCAACCCCGGTATCGATCTCGTCGAAGATCAGAACGGGCGCCGAGCCCCTGTCCGCCAACACCACCTTGAGCGCCAGCAGGAACCGCGAGAGCTCACCGCCCGAAGCGACTTTCATCATCGGCCCCGGATGGGTGCCGGGATTGGTCTGGACGTGGAACTCGATCTGGTCGAAGCCATTCGGGGATTCCCGGGTCTCATCGACAATCTGATCGACAATGAACCGCGCCCGCCCCAGCTTGAGGTCCGGCAATTCCGCCTCGACCGATTTCTCAAGCGCCCGCGCGGTCTCCTCGCGCGCCTTGCTCAGTGCAGCGGCGGCCTTGTCATAAGCCTCGCGCGCAGCTTTCACTTCGCCTTTGAGCTTTTCGAGCGTTTCTTCACCGCTCTGAAGGGCCTCGAGATCGGCCTCGAACTTTGCCAACACCTGTGGCAGGGAATCACAGTCGACCTGGTGTTTGCGAGCCGCTGCCCTGAGCGCGAATAACCGCTCCTCGGCACGCTCCAGCTCGCCGGGATCGAAGCCCATCTGTTGCTTGAGCGCCTCAAGCGCCTCCGAGGTGCGGTCAAGCGCTACAAGGCTCTCGTCGAGCGCTTGCACCACCGGGGCGAACAGTTCGCTGTCCTGGTCGCCCTTGCGCATCAGACGCCGCATCAGCCCGGCCAATGCCGGCCCCGGCGCCTGGGGCCCGTTGAGCATCTCGTCGATTTCGTTGATGTCGCCGGCTGATTTCTCGAGCTGCATGAGCCGTTGGCGCAGGCTCGCAAGTTCTTCTTCCTCGCCTTCGACAGGGGCCAGCGCGCTCAGCTCCTCGACCGCATGGCGTGCGAATTCCTCCTCGCGGGCTGCATCGGCAACCCGCTGTTCCTGGACCGCGAGCGCTTCACGCAACTCGGCGAGTCCATCCTGGGCCTTGCGCACGGCTTCAACCTTGTCGCCATGGCCGCCATAGGCATCGAGGAGCAGCCGATGACTCGCGGCATCCACAAGCGCGCGATCGTCATGCTGGCCGTGGATTTCAACAAGCAATTGTCCGAGCTGACGCATCAGCTTGGCCGAAACCGGCTGATCGTTGATGAAGGCCCGCGTGCGCCCGTCGGCATATTGCACGCGCCGCAGGATCAGGTCTTCGTCATCCTCGACATCGTTCTCCCGGAGCAAAGCCCGCGCGCGGTGATCGGGCGGCAGGTGAAGGATGGCCGTCACCTGCCCGCTTTCTTGGTCCTTGCGGACAAGCCCCTGGTCGCCGCGCACGCCAAGCGCCAGCGACAAGGCGTCGAGAAGAATGGATTTACCCGCACCGGTCTCGCCGGTGAGCACACTCAGCCCGGTCTCGAGTTGCAGATCGAGCTGATCAATCAGGACGATATTACGAATCGAGATGGCACCGAGCATGCCGTCAATTTACCCGTGAAGGCGGATTAACTCGACCGCAAATTCCCGATCGGCGCCGAACCACTCGGCACCAGCCCCTGGGCCTGCAGAAGTGCATAAGCATCCTGATACCACTGCCCTGAAGGATAGTTGTGGCCCAGTACCGCAGCCGCATTCTGCGCTTCACGTACGAGACCAAGCTTGAGATAGGCCTCGGTCAGACGCATCAGCGCTTCTTCCACATGCGTCGAGCGTTCGTGCTGGCGCACAACGGTCAGGAAGCGGTTGATTGCCGCGGTGTACTGGCCATTGCCGAGATAGTAGCGGCCGACCGACATCTCCTTGCCGGCAAGCTGATCGCGCGCGATCAACAGATTGCGGCGGGCCACTTCGGCATATTCGGAATTCGGATAGTTATCCACCAGCCGCTGATAGGTCGCGATGGCATCCTGCGCGTTCTGCTGGTTTCGGGTGATGTCGGAGATCTTGTTGAAGTAGGCCGTACCCTGCATGTAGAGCACATAGGCCGTGTCCTCCGAGTTCGGATAAAGCGCCAGATAACGATCCGCTGCAAGGATCGCTTCATCATAGCGCTTTGCGCCGAACTGGGCATAAATCTCGAGCACGCGGGTCTTTTCCGCATATTCGGAATAGGGGTGCTGGCGCTGCAGCTTCTCGATCGCGGCGAGGCCGGATTCGGCATTACCCTTGTCGAGCTGCTCGACAGCTTCCTGGTATAGCGTTTCCGCAGGGATGATTTCTTCCTCGACAATTTTGTCATTGCCGAACAGCGAAAGACCACTGCACCCGCCGAGCGAGACCAGCATCAAGGATACGGCGGCGGCGCGCATGATTGCGGCGGTCCGCGCCATCGGTTCTCCGGTCTTACTCAACACGTGCAGATTCCCCTTGCAGTTAGCGCGTCTCCGCCCCCGCAGCTAGCGCGCAAAATGATCGAAACTGTGGCCAAGGGCAAGCGATTATCCGACTGAACGCAGATAGCTTTGGGATTCCGCAAAGGCCGGAAGATCGGTGAGCCCGTCGAATTCGAGAGGCAGCTGCGCTGCGGTCACGAGTTCGTAATTGTCCGGATTGTCGAACAGGCCCGCCAGAACCGAGGCATTCAGGGCATGACCGCCCTTATAGGACCGGAAACGGCCATAGAGCGGATAGCCGGCCAGAGAGAGATCGCCGATCACATCGAGCAGCTTGTGGCGCACGAACTCGTCCTCGAAGCGCAGCCCCTCGGGATTGACCACCTGGTCTTGATCAACGGCAATGGAATTTTCGAGCGAGGAACCCAGGGCATAGCCCCCCTGCCGCAACACCTTGGCTTCCTGCACGAAGCCAAAGGTCCGCGCCGGCGCCACGGCTTCCGCGAACTTGCGCGGGGTCCAGTCATGAATCATGCGCTGATGACCGATGACGTCGCTGTCGAAGTCGATTTCGACATCATAGGCGCGGCCATTATAGGGCTCCAGCACCGCATAAGCATCGTTCGAGCGCACGGTCACCGAGCGATTGATCTTGAGAAACTTGCGGTCAGCCCCCTGGATCTCGACGCCCACACCAAGAATAGCCTCGACGAAGGGCTTGGCGCTGCCATCGAGGATCGGGCATTCCGGCCCGTCGACCACGATTCGCGCATTATCGATCCCCAGACCCGCCAGGGCAGCCATGATGTGCTCGGTGGTCGACACGCTCTGGGAATTGCCCAGATCGACCTTGGTGCACAGATTGGTGTGTGTGACGCGAGCGTGGCTTGCACGGATCGGGCCGGTGCTACGCCCTTCTGAATCAACGCGTTCCAGCAGATAGCCGCCGTCGGCGGGGGCTGGACAGATGCGGGCGGTTACGAATTGACCGTTGTGTACACCGACCCCGGAAAATTCAACTTCTCCGGCAAGTGTACATTGCTTGCCCGCAATCCGATTGAACGGCATTTCGTTACCCGCACCCGCTGATTAGACATTCATTACTTATCCAATACAGCGAGTGAGCGAAACCTCTTAGCGTTGCCCAATTGCGACTTATGCAGATTAACCGTGCTTGCGCAGGAAGGACGGGATCTCCAGGTGTTCGCGCCCGCTGTCTGCGCGCGGCTCCGGGGCAACCCGGCCATGGCCGTCATTTTGCCCGGCTGCGCCCTCATGAGCGGCAGGGCGCTGCTGAGGCGCAGGAGCCTGGGGAGCACGCGGGGCCGAAGCCTCGACCGCATTGCGGGCAGAAAGATCGTCCGAGCCTGGCTCGCGGCGTTCAGTCTGTTCGTCGACCTTCTTCTGCAGGCCGACATTGCTGGCCAATCGGCGGAACAAGGCGCGAGCATTGCGATGTCCATGCTCTTCCTCGGCCTCAGGCGCACCGCCCATCGCCTTACGGGCGATCTGGGGCAGTTCGTCTGTCCGGGGCATGCGACGGGCGCCATCGGGGCGTTCCGCGGCCTGCGGTACATAGGATTGCGGCGGCGCGGCTTCGGGCTGACGGGGCTCTTCGTGATCGAGCTCGGCAGCCGGTTCCGCCTGCGGAATATAAGGTTCGACGGTCACATCCTCGTCGGCCTGATACTGCGGACGGGAAACAGATCCGGCTGAGATCGCCTGGGCAACCGCGGCCTGCATCTGGGTATCGAGTTCGGCCGGCTTGCTGGCTTCCACGGCCTGCTGCGGCTCGGGCTTGGTCTCGGCGACACCGTCACGGCGAAGCTGGATCGGCCGCTCGATCGGCTTGGGGGGATCCATCGCCTGAACCATCGCGGCCTCGGTGCCGGTGGCAACCACGGAAACCCGGATGCGGCCCTGCAGAGAGTCGTCAAATGTCGCGCCGAGAATGATGTTGGCGTCAGCATCCACTTCTTCGCGAATGCGGCTGGCCGCCTCGTCCACTTCGTAAAGGGTCAGATCGGAACCGCCGGTGATCGAAATCAGCAGGCCATGCGCGCCAGACATCGAGATGTCGTCGAGCAGCGGGTTGGCGATCGCGGCTTCCGCAGCGTGACGGGCGCGTTCTTCGCCCTCGGCCTCGCCCGTCCCCATCATCGCCTTGCCCATGCCGCGCATCACGGCACGCACGTCGGCGAAGTCGAGGTTGATCAGGCCTTCCTTGACCATCAGATCGGTGATGCAACCAACGCCCGAATAGAGCACCTCGTCGGCCATCGAGAAGGCGTCGGCGAAGGTGGTCTTTTCGTTGGCGACCCGGAACAGGTTCTGGTTCGGGATGACGATCAGCGTATCGACATGGCGATGAAGCTCGTCGATCCCGTCTTCCGCCAGCATCTGGCGGCGCTTGCCTTCAAAGTGGAACGGCTTGGTGACCACACCAACGGTGAGGATTCCCATCTCGCGGGCCGCGCGCGCCACAACCGGCGCAGCGCCCGTACCGGTGCCACCGCCCATGCCGGCAGTGATGAACACCATATGGGCACCGGACAGATGATCGTTGATCTCGTCGATGGTTTCCTCGGCGGCGGCGCGTCCGACTTCCGGATGCGACCCTGCCCCGAGACCTTCGGTGACCCCGACACCGAGCTGAATGACCCGCTCGGCCTTGGAAAGCGCAAGCGCCTGGGCGTCTGTATTCGCCACAACGAAATCGACCCCCTCGAGCCCCGAGGTGATCATGTTGTTCACCGCGTTGCCGCCGGCACCGCCGACGCCAAACACCGTGATTCTGGGCTTGAGTTCTTTGATGTCAGGGATTTGCAATTTGATGGTCATGGCGGGCCTCATCATTCGGCGTTGGCCAAGATTTACGATGCAAATCGTTAATCACATGCTAACAAATCGGCAGATTGCGTTAACTCACTGGCAATTTGGGAGAAATCCCTATGGGCCGGTAACGGGTCGTTAAGCTAAACAACCCGTTAAAACGAGGTCCGCAACCAATTGCCGACTCGCGCGAAATATCCGTCCGTCCCGGTGAGCCGCCGCACGGTACGCGGCTCGACATATTCATGGGCGCAAACCTGCGGATAGATGAGCATCCCCACAGCCGCCGAAAACGCCGCCCCCTTGGCCATGGCAGGCAGCCCTGAAACCCCGAGCGGCCTGCCCTGCCGCACATTACGGGCCAGCAGCCGCCGGGCCAGTTCCGGCAGCCCGGTCAACTCGCTGGCACCGCCGGTGAGCACGAAACGCCGGCCACTCATATCCATCATGCCGGTCGCCTGCATCCGGTCCGACAGCACGGTGAGAATCTCTTCGACCCGCGGTCGGATGATTCGAGTGAGAGCAGAACGCGGAATCTGGATTCCCGACTCTTCGGGCGACGACCCCACCGGCTGGATCGGGATCATGTCGCGATCGTCAGTCTGTCCGGGCAGCACGCTCGCATAGAGAGTCTTGAGCCGCTCGGCATCCTCGACGCTGACAGAAAGTTGCCGCGCCAGGTCGAGCGTCAGATTGTGCCCACCAATCGCGATCGCGTCCGAATAGACAAGGTGCCCACCGCTGAAAACCGAAATGGTCGTCGTGGCTCCGCCGAAATCGACACAGGCAACGCCCAGCTGGGCTTCATCGTCGACCAGGGTCGAGAGCCCGCTGGCATAGGGCGTGGCAATGAACGCCTCGACCTGCAGGTGACAGCGATTGAGCACCAGTTCGATATTGCGCATGGCAAGGGTCTCGGCAGAGATCACCGCGACATCGACGCCGAGGCTGTCCCCGACCATCCCGCGCGGCTCGCGCACGCCCCTCTGCCCGTCAAGCGAGTAGCCGATCGGCAGCGCATGGATAACCGAGCGTTCGTCACGCACCGAGCGTTCATTGACCGCGGTCAGCACCCGGGCCAGGTCGGAATTCTCGACTTCGTGCCCGTCGAGCGACACAGAGGCGGAGAAGGTCTCCGAGCCCAGCCGGCCAGCGCTGACATTGACGATGACGGACTGAACTGTCAGCCCGGCCATGCGTTCGGCCATACCGATGACCGACCGGACCGCCTGTTCGGCACTGTCGAGATCGGCAACGAGCCCCGCCTTGATGCCGGCGGACGGGCCATAGCCGAAGCCGATGATTTCGGCGACATGGGTGCGGCCACGCAAGGCCTTGCCTTCCGGTCTAGGGCTCAACCGCGCCACGATCGCGCAGATCTTGCTCGACCCGATGTCGAGGATCGACACAAGGCTCGATTTACCTGGCTGCACCGGCTTCAGCCGGGCGGTGAACGCATCACTCATCATCGCTTGTCATCCTGTTGCCATCGGCATCACGCGGGACAGGCCGCACGGCGAGCATGTCCGGTACACGCATGTCGATCACATCGATATCCCGGGCCAGAAGCTCGTTGGCACCATTGAGCGCCACGAGCGTAGCCATCGCTTCATCCACCCCGGTTTCGGGCAGCATGATGCGCAGTCCATTGTCATAGATCAGGTCCCAGCGCCGCTCGGCGATCCGGCTGATCGCCATCAGTTTTTCATTGAGAAGCGGATGGTCTTCGAGACGGTTGAGCATCAGCGCCGCCCCCGAGGCCGCGCCGTCGCCAACGAACAGAGGCAGCTCTCCCCCGCCATCGGGAATGGTCACGAGCGTGTCCCCATGCGCATCGATGGCGAAGGTCACCCCTTCCACACGCCAGCGCGCGATCGGCGTTTTCTCGCTCACCGAAACGGTGAGCCCGGAAGGGTAGTTCTTGGTGATATGCGCCGTAGCGATGGCAGGCAGCGCCTCGAGCCGCGCGCGGGCTGCATCGGCGTCATAAGACACCAGCGACATGCCCTCATGGATCCCGAGCGCCTCGAACAGCGCGCTTTCGCCGGTCAGCGCGTAGCCGGTCAGCGAGATCTTCTCGATCGCGAGCCCCGCATTGGAAATACCGGTTTCCGCCCGCTGGGTGACGAAACCCAGCGCATTGGCCAGCCCGCCGCGGAACTGGAAACCGGTCGCAATCAGCACCGCCACCGCCAAACAGGCGATCGCGCGAAGGATCAGCTTTTTGTGCAAGACCCAACGGCGCTGCGCTCCGGTGACCGTCAGCCAGCCCGCCCGGCGAATGCGCATGGGCAGGCTCGGCGTTTCGGCAATTGCGACAGCAAAATTACGCGGCTTGTCGCCTATCTGTTGCAACTCGCGTCCTCCACCATCCACGACACGAACTCTTCAAACGAATGCCCGGCATGCACGGCCAATTCCGGCACCAGCGAAGTGCGGGTCATGCCCGGCTGGGTGTTGATCTCGAGACAGACAAGGTCCCCCTCGCCGCCGGTCCTGGGCTGAAACCGGAAGTCGGCGCGTGTGACGCCACGGCACCCGAGCGCCTCATGCGCCTTGAGCGAGAGTTTTTGAACGGTCTGGTAAATATTCGGTGAAACCTCGGCCGGCAGGGTGTGGGTCGACCCACCCTCGGCATATTTGGCTTCGTAATTGTAGAAGTGCAGATCGGTGGCGATCTCGATCACCCCGAGCGCCACATCGCCCATCACCGCGCAGGTCAGTTCCCGCCCGGGGATATAGCGCTCGACCATCAGCTCTTCCCCACCCTTCCAGTCGTGCCGCAGGATTTCCTGAGGCGGGTGGGCGCTCTCTTGCTTGACGATGAAGACCCCGACGCTCGATCCCTCGCAAACCGGCTTCACCACATAGGGCGGCTCCATCACATGCTTGCGCGCAATGTCTTCGCGATGGGCGACAACGTGATCGGTCACCGGAACCCCGGCCGCCTTGAACATGATCTTGGCCTGATGCTTGTTCATGGCCAGCGCCGAGGAGAGGACGCCCGAATGCGTGTAAGGAATTTGCATCACTTCGAGGATGCCCTGGATGGTGCCGTCTTCGCCGACCGTGCCGTGCAAACCGTTGAACGCCACATCGGGCCGCAGTTCGGCCAGGCGCAACGCGATGTCGCGATCCACGTCAATTTCGGTGACGGTGTAGCCGGCCTTGCGCAGCGCCTCGGCACACTGGGCCCCCGAGTTCAGGGAGACCTCGCGTTCCTGGGACCAGCCTCCCTTGAGCACTGCCACGTGTTTGTCCGGCATAAACGTCCTTTCCCGGCGCAATCCGCCGCATTCGTGGAGTATGGGCAAGAAACTGTTAACCGGCGCTTTAGGGACGAAAATATGTCGGGTGAAAAATGGGGACGGGGTGGCGCTGCCAACGCGACCCTTAAAGAACGGGCACGCGTTCCGCCCCGCCCTCGCCCTTCGTGGTTCAGTTTCTCTCGCGCTTAGCTTTGACCGAAAAGTCTCCAACTTTTCGGGGCCCAGCCGCATGCTCGCACATCAGGTGAGGGTGTCGGTAGCTCTTGGCACGGTGCACCTCCAATCTCTTCGTCACCCTCGGACTTGATCCGAGGGTCCATGAGGCGCTGCAGACTAGGCTGCGGTCGTGAACCATCCATACCGTTTGCCGAATGGCACCTCATCATGGATTCTCGGGTCAAGCCCGAGAATGACGAGGGTGAGTGCGGCAGCGCACTCGCTTCAGTCTCAAACCTCATCCTGAGCCCGTCGAAGGATGGGCCACACGGATTGCCATGCCCAAGCCTTACGCCCTCGCCCTTCGTGGTTCGACAAGCTCACCATGAGGGCTCGGGGTGGGGACTTGGGGTAGCATCCTCCCGGGCCGCCCCGGACCTGATCCGGGGCCTAGACATTACACGAGGTCCCGGCTCTCTCTTTGTCTCACGGCGCGTACCGCTCCAGTCACGACGCTGGTCGCTGTGACCTCCGCTGCGCCTGCGACGGCGCGGCCAAAAAGTTGGCCCACAGCCCTGCGCGCGTAGCGCTCCGGGCGTTCTTCCCTTCAATCGGTCCACCGGACCGATTGCCCCGCAAAGCGGGACGGTCATAACTCCTCGGCTCTATTGAGCCTCGTCCTCCTTTTCCCTCGCATCGCTTCTCTTGTTTCCATCGGACATGCCTCCTGGCCCGGCAGGCGGTTGCCTCCAGGGTTTGCGATAGAGCGGGAGTGGGACGCGGAACGTCTCATCCGTAAACGAATAGAAGCGAGGCGCACCGCGTCCCACTCACCCGGGATTTTGGGCTTGGACTGCGTCAACGGGCTGGGGTCAATCCCCGCTCTCTTTCGA
>NZ_AUCR01000014.1 GCF_000429865.1 Cucumibacter marinus DSM 18995 | reverse complement strand
GTTGGCCTTGGCGCGGATGAGGCGAACATCGTCTTCTGCAATACCGGTCATTGGGCTTCGGTGGTGTGGTTCGGACTGTCGGAACTGCAGGGCAACAAGAACACCTCAATGTATGATGGATCCATGGCGGCCTGGACACAGGACGAATCCCGTCCCGTCCAGTGACCCCGGAAGACTTCATCTGATCGCATCAAACTGGCCCCGGTTCACGCCGGGGCCAGATTGGTGATCTGTCCGAATTCGGGCTTGCCCGGAAAGCGAGAATTTTAAGGTCATGTCTGACGCGACAATCAATGAAGGTGCCGATAGCCGTCCGGTTTTCCTGCCCCCGGTTAGTGCGGATCGCCTGCCACTTGCAGTGGTTGCCGCCGCGCTGGTTGCGGGCTTTGTCGTTCTCACAGTGCTGGTCGATCTGCGACAGGCGGCTCTATTCCTGGTTGGCGGATTGCTGGGTGCCACGCTGTTCCATGCTTCATTCGGGTTCACCGGTGGATGGCGGCGCCTGGTCGTTGAACGCCGCGGTCGGGGTGTGCGGGCACAGATGCTCATGATTGGAGTTGCCGCGATTGCGATGATCCCCCTGATTGCCGCCGGCAATCTCGGCGGGCAGGCTCTTGTGGGCGCGACCGCCCCGGTCGGCGTATCGGTGCTGGTCGGTGCGGCGATTTTCGGGCTGGGCATGCAACTTGGTGGCGGCTGCGGTTCCGGCACCTTGTTCACGGTCGGTGGTGGATCGTCCCGCATGCTGGTCACACTGATCTTTTTCATCCTTGGCGCGCTCATCGGTACTGCCCATTTGCCCTGGTGGTTGGGCCAGCCTTCACTGCCCGCGATTGCCCTTGGCGATGTCTTCGGCACAGGCGTTGCAATCGCCGTTACACTGGCCGGGCTGGCTGCCGTGGCTGCAGTCACCGTCCTGATCGAAAGGCGCTCTCACGGGGCGCTCGAGCAAGAGCCGGCGCCACGCCGTGAAGGGTGGACCTGGTTGCTGCGGGGCCCCTGGCCGCTGGCTGGGGCAGGCTTGCTGCTGGCCGTGCTCAACGTGGCTACGCTGTTGATTGCCGGGCATCCCTGGTCGGTCACTTTTGGATTCGGGCTATGGGGCGCCAAACTTGCCCAGGCGGCGGGTGTTCCTGTGTCGAGCTGGGAATTCTGGACCTGGCCCGGTCCCCAACAGGCGCTCACCCATTCAGTCCTGGCAGACACGGTTTCGGTTCTCAATTTCGGGGTCATTCTGGGGGCTGCTGCCGCTGCTTGCTTCGCAGGCAAGTTTGCACCCAAGGTAGTCGTGCCCCTGATGTCCTTTGCGGCCGCGGCCATCGGTGGGATCCTGATGGGATATGGAGCCAGATTGTCCTTTGGCTGCAATATTGGCGCGCTGTTCTCCGGGATCGCTTCGGGAAGCGTGCATGGCTGGCTTTGGTTTGCTGCCGCCTTCGCGGGCTCATATATCGGTGTCTGGGCGCGGCCCCTTTTCGGACTTGATGGGTTGAAACGGTCATGAGCAACACACGCAATACATTGCTCTTTGGTGCAGCGCTGGCCGTCACAACAGCCGCGGTCGCTGCGGACCATGCCACACACCCGGTACCCAGGGCCCAGCCAGCTATGACCAGCAGCACAGGCGGCGGCAGTGCACCCTGTTCTGCCGGTGCGCCTCGGGCCACCGCGCCCTGCTCGGCTGCTGCGCCCGCAACCCCGTCTGCAAATTCCGCGCCACCACCCCCGCCAGCGGCCAAGCCGTCCGAGGCGGCAGAGAAGGCAGCGCCGCCGCCGCCACCGCTCAAGCGTGACGATCAGGATGGGTGACATCGAACGGGCCAAGGCAGAGATCGCCTATTGCGAGGCAATACTCGCCAAGAGCGGCCTCAACGTGGTTGGTGAGACTCTACGGGACGCCGATGCAGTGACAGTCTGGGAGCATTATCCGGCAGGTGACGTGTTCGATCCGGAGACCGGTGCCCAGTGGTATTATCATTCGCATGAAACGGGCGAGGAAGGTGCGGAGCACGGACATTTCCATTGTTTCCTGCGGCCAAAGGGACAGGACGGTCCCATCCATCACCTGATCGCGATTGGTGTCGACGATCGCGGGCGCCCCTTGCGGCTCTTCACGGTCAACCAATGGGTTGTCGATGACGACTGGCTGGATGCCGCGGGCACGATCGCGCTCCTTGATCGATTCGATGTCAGCCTGGCGAGGCCTTCCTTCCTGGTGAACCGGTGGCTGACGGCACACTTCACCGCCTATACCGCCGAAATGGCGGCGCTGGTGCGCGAGCGCGACGCAAGACTGGCGAGCCACAAGCCCGTCGGCGGTGTAGATTCACGGTCTGACCGTTCGCTGGAAGTGACTTCAGAAATGGTGCTTCCAACCCTTGCCGGCTAACACCTATCGACCAGATTATCGAGGTTGATACCAACATGGGCCTCGCTCCCGAGGGGCCGAGGGAGTTTGCTTCCGCGATCTGCGCCGACTTCACCGAATTGACCTGTTTTTTTGTGCTTCGGACGAGGAGAAGCCAGGCTTCAAGCCGGGCGCAGGTCGATGCAAATGAATTTGCAGAATCGAAATTTCGAAAAAGTGCTTGCAAATCACGTGAGGTAATGCAAATCTTCCTGCACATTGATCGAATGTGAAGGAAAGTTTTCAGGCGATGGCCTTTGCCCAGCAAATTCAGCAGAGAGCGGAAAGCCTCACACCTTCTGAGCGGCGGCTGGTTTCCTCCGTGCTTGATCAGCCCCGGACTGCAGCGCTGAGTACGGTGACCGAACTGGCCAAGGGGGCCGGGGTGCATGAGGCCACCGTCTCTCGCCTGGCCCGCAAGCTTGGATATTCGGGGTTTGCCGCGTTCCGCCAGGCGCTTCAGGAAGAGTTCATTCCGAGCCAGGAAACCGCGACCCGCCTGAAAAAGACCATTGATACCGCAGGCGAGGAAGGTGTTCTCGGAACCCTTGTCGCCCATGAGGTGGAGGGCCTTTCAAAGCTTGGGCAGCACGTTGATGACGATGCCGTCACAGCGGTGGCGCGGGCGTTGATGAGCGCCCGCAAGATCTTCATTTTTGGGCACGGAAATGCGGAAATCCTGGCGCTGATGATGGCCAAGCGGTTCCGCCGCTTTGGCCGCGATGTCCACTTGTTGGCCGGCGATGCGCGTGAACTGGCCGAGCAGGCACTGGGCATGGGGGCACAGGACGTGCTCTTGGCCTACGCGTTTCGCCGGCCGCACCGACAATATGCCCCGTTGATGGGGTTGGCAGCCGAAGCCGGTACAAGAACCATCGTGATCTCCGGATCGTCCGGCCATGTACTGGTTCCGGCGCCCGATCAACTCCTGAGCGCGCCGCGGGGCGGCGATGCGCAGGGCTTCCAGACCTTGACCGTACCGATGGCGATCTCGAATGCGATCGTCATTGCCGCCGGGGCGCTCGACGAAAAAGCGTCTCTGAAAACGCTCGACAGGCTGGGGAGTCTCATCGAGCGCTTCGACTGAAGTAGACTGAAATTGGGAGGAACCATCATGAACGTCCGCTTCGCGGCGGTTGGCATCGCTGTGCTTATGACAGCATCCACCGCTTTTGCTCAGGATCTCGACCAGCTGAGCGCTGAAGACCTGCTACCTCATGCGCAAGCCGAGGGAACGGTAACCGTATATTCCTTCACCAGCCGTATCTCACGCGTCGAAACCGCCTTCGAAGAGGCCTATCCGGAAATCGACCTTCAGGGGTTTGACATTTCCTCGACCGAGCAGATTGCCAGGCTCAAGGCGGAAAGCGCCGCCGGGGTCGCCAATGCAGATGTCGTCTATATCTCCGACGCACCGGTCGTTCTGACCGAACTGCTGGCTGAGGACATTATCCGGCCTTATGTGCCCCCGCGGGTCGAAGACCGGGTACCCGAGAACTTCAAATGGCCGCTTCTGGCCCAGCGCCTTTCCACCAAGGTGCTGATGTATAATGAAGAGGCCAATCCGGACGGCGCGCCCGTCTCCAATCTCTGGGAACTCACCACCGGGGACTGGACTGGCCGGGTGGTTATGGTCGATCCGCTGCAGCGCGGAGACTATCTCGATCTCATGACCGAGATCGTGCTGCAATCGGATGCCATGGCTGAAGCCTATGAGGCGCAGTTCGGCTCGGCCATCGAACTCGGCGACGCTGCCAATGCCGGTGAAAGGTTCATCATGGATCTGTTCGCGAACGATTTGATCCTTGTTGGGTCGACCGACGATGTGAACGCTGCCGTCGGCAAGTTGGGCCAGGACAATCCGCCCATCGGCTTCACGAGCTATTCCGATCGCCGCGACAATGAAGAAGAAGGCTGGGCCTTGCAGGTGGCCAATGACGTCGATCCTGCGCCTGGGATCATCTTCCCCGCCGTGATCGCGATCGCGACCGATGCAGCCCATCCTGCCGCCGCGCGGCTGGTGATCGACTTCCTGATGGGTGATGAAAGCGAAACCGGCGGACCGGGCTTCGCACCGTTCTATGTGCCGGGCGACTATGCCACGCGCACCGATATCACCCCGCATCCGGACGCCGTCTCCCTTGATGACTTCCGCGCCTGGCGTTTGGCGCCGCTGGAAACCGCCAAGATCCGCGCCGATGTCGGCGACCTGATCCTGACGCTTCAGTAAAATAAACTGGTCCCGGGCGGCTCGGTCCGCCCGGCGACCCCGTTAGCCGAATATCTAGAAAGGAAGTCCGGGTATGGCGAACGCCGTTCTCGACCATGCCGGCCGCCGGGTGTATTTCCGGCAGGGAACCATCCTCAAGGCCGTCGTGCTGGCATTGCTGACCATGCTGATCGTGCTTCCGCTGGTCAGCACCGTTGCGGCAACCTTCGCGCCCGGGGCGATTGCGGCCTGGAACGACGTCCTGTTCAGCCGCCTGTCGCGCAACCTGTTTTACAGGCCCCTGACCAACACGCTGGTCATCGGTGTGGCTGTGTCGCTGAGCTGCGTCTTGCTGGGCGGGTTCCTGGCGTGGCTGGTTGTGATGACCAACGTGCCCTATCGCAGGGTAATCGGTGCGATGGCCACCTTGCCCTTCATGATCCCCTCATTTGCTGCGGCTCTCGCCTGGGGTACCCTGTTCCGTAACGACCGCGTCGGCGGCCAGGTCGGATTTCTTCAGGGGCTGGGCCTTGATATTCCCGACTGGCTGTCCTGGGGCATGGCGCCAACCCTGATCGTTCTGACGCTGCATTACTTCTCACTGGCGTTCACCGTCATCGCCGCGGCGCTGGCCACCGTGAACTCGGATCTCGTCGAGGCCGCTCAGATCGCGGGTGCCAAAGGACGGCGCATCGTTCTCGGCATCGTTCTGCCGGTCGCAATGCCGGCACTGATCGCCGGTGGATCCCTGTGCTTTGCCGGTGCGGTGTCGAATTTCGCCACGCCGGCACTGCTCGGCCTGCCGGTGCGCATGCAAACCCTGTCGACTCGCCTGTTCGGCATGATCGAGGTCGGACAGACCGCGCGCGGCTACGTCATCGGTATCCTGCTGGTGTTGATCTCCGCTGCGCTGTTGTGGGCGGGCAACCGGTTCGTTTCCGGCCGCCGGTCCTATGCCACGATCACCGGAAAGGGCGGGCGCGCCAAACGCTTCGATCTCGGCCCGGCCCGCTGGCCAGTGTTTGTCCTTGCCATGGTGCCATTGATTGCGGCCACCATAGTCCCGGCGGTGGTGCTGCTGGCGTCGAGCTTTGCGCCATCATCGGCGGAACTGTTTTCAAACTGGACCGCACATTACTGGATCGGACGGTCCGATCCGGCATTCGCCCAGGGTACGCCGGGTATCGTTCACAACCCCGATATTGTGCGGGCATTGGGTGTCACCATCGGGCTCGGCGTGTCGGTCGCGGTAACCGGCATGATGATCGGGCTGCTGACGTCCTTCACAACCGCGCGCTATCGCTCCGGCTTTGTTTCCGCCGCGATTACCCAGATCAGCTTTCTGCCGCTCCTGGTGCCCGGTATCGCATTTGGCGCCGCCTATATTGCCTACCTCGGTGCGCCGATTGGCCCGTTCCCGGCCCTTTACGGCACGTTTCTTCTCCTGGTGATCGCCGCAACCGCCTATCTGCTGCCGTTTTCTGCGCAAACCGGCCGCGCTGTCATTCAGCAGGTGTCCGGAGAACTGGAGGAGGCGGCCCGCCTCACAGGTGCGGGCTTTTTGCGCCGGCTCGGGGCGATCACCTTCCCGCTCGCGGTCAGGGGGCTCACGGCGGGCGGCATTCTGATCTTTGTCAAGATCGTGCGCGACCTGTCGCTCGTAGTCCTCTTGTTCACGCCGACCATGCCGGTGATGTCCGTTCTCGCCTATCGCTACGCTTCGGAGGGCTTCGCCCAGTTCGCGAACGCCATCACCGTCGTCATTCTCATCCTGTCGGTTGCGGCCACGCTGATCGCCAACCGGCTTCAATCCAAATCCCAGCCCTGGCTGAACAACTGATCAAGGCTATGCTCGAACTCAAATCACTCACAAAACGGTTTGGCGAATTCACCGCGGTGGATAATGCCTCGCTTTCGGTGCCCGACGGCGCATTCCTCGTTCTTCTGGGACCGTCGGGCTGCGGCAAGACCACGCTGTTGCGCATGCTGGCCGGGCTCGAAATCCCGAGCCGCGGACAGATCGTCTTTGACGGGCAAGTGGTCTCCGACGGGGACAAGAGCTGGTCCGTCGAGCCTGCGAAGCGCAATTCGGGGCTGGTGTTTCAGTCCTACGCCCTTTGGCCGCATATGTCCGTGCGCGGCAATGTCGAATGGCCGCTCAAGGTTGCCGGCATGTCGGCTGACGAGCGCGCAGCGCGCGTTGGTGAAGTCCTGAAGATGCTCGACATCGCGGCGCTTGCCGACCGTTATCCGAACGAGATTTCCGGCGGGCAGCAGCAGCGGGTCGCGATTGCGCGCACCATTGCGCCGAAGCCGGGCGTTCTCCTGTTTGACGAGCCGCTGTCCAATCTGGATGCCCGGCTCAGAATAGAAATGCGGACCGAACTCCTGCGCCTGCACCGGGCGACCGGCGCAACGACAGTCTATGTCACTCACGACCAGATCGAGGCCATGACCATGGCGTCCCACGTCGCGGTGATGAACGCCGGCCGGATCGAGCAGTTTGGCGCGCCGCTCGACCTGGTCGAACAGCCGGCGACGGCGTTCGTTGCGACTTTCGTGGGTACGCCGCCCAACAATCTGGTTCCGGTCGAAGCGGGTAGGGACGGCTGTGTCGTGCATGGCAAGATCATGCCCTTTTCACCGCCGGAGGGTGCCGTGACCGCGCTCTTTCCGGCAGATGACATCACCATTGCCGAGGGCGAAGGGCCTAGGACCCTGGACATGGAACTGGCGGAGTTCTCGCCCATCGCCGGGCGCGTCATGGTCACCTCGCTTGATCGGGGGCTGCGGATCACGTCGATCCTCGACGAAAGGCCGCCTGTGGGGGTGGGCGAACGCATTCACCTCAGCCTGCCGGCACAACCTGTCGCCTGGTTCGATGCTGCCGGGCAAAGGTTGGGCTGATGCGGGTGCTCCTCATCAGACACGGGCAATCGGAATGGAATGCCAGCAAGCGGCTGCAGGGACAGGCCGACATCTCGCTTTCGGAAACGGGACGCCGCCAGGCCTCGGCCTTGCGCGAGGTTCTTGCCGAGATCCGGCCGGACCGCGCCATCGGGTCAGACCTCAAGCGGGTGCGCGAAACCGTAGAACGGGCTTGGTCCGGAGAGGTCGAGTTCACCCCGGGACTGAGGGAAATCGATGTCGGCGACTGGACGGGCCGCGCGGTGCCGGAACTGATCGATGCCGAACCGCTGTACTATGCGGGGTGGCGGGCCGGGACGCATACACCGCCGGGCGGCGAAAGCTGGGCAGACTTCAAGCAGCGCGTTTCCGCGGTAATCGACCGCAATGGCAGGCTCGCATCCCACGATAATCTTCTGGTCGCCTGTCATGGCGGTGTGATCAGGGCGGTGCTGGACCACTATCTTGGCCTTGAACCGCGCCATATCATCCCCGTTGCGCCAGCCAGCCTGACCGCGATCAGGGTGCCGGGGGATGGCGGTCCGGCGCGCCTCGAACTGTTCAACTACCGGCCAACAGGACTTGATTTCGAGGCGCCGGACTGATGATCACGGCGATTGCTGCCCTTCTTGCCGGGGGAGCGCTTTTGTATTTTGGCGGCAACTGGCTGGTCGACGGCGCGGTGGACTTGGCACAGCGGCTTGGAATTTCCTCGGTTCTCGTCGCCATTGTCGTCGTCGGTTTCGGGACCTCACTGCCTGAGCTCATTGTTTCGGTCACAGCGGTGACGGATGACGCTGACGCCATCGCCATGGGCAATGTGGTCGGCTCGAATATTGCCAATCTGCTTTTTGTTCTAGCTGCCAGCGCGCTGATCCTTCCGATCACCATTCCGCGTATCTGCCTTCGGCTCGACGGCCTGGCCATGGGTCTGAGCGCAGCACTTCTGGCAGCGCTATGTGTTGATGGCGCGCTCACATGGTTGGACGGGCTGATACTCTGCGGGGCTCTATTGGCCTTCGTGTTTGTCCGTACCATTCTCGACCGCGCCGGGGATGAGGTGACGCTTGAAGGGGGCATGCCGGGACTTGCCACGGCTGGTGCGATCTGCGGTGGGCTTTTGGCGTTGCCGCTCGGGGCGCATCTGTTCGTGTTCGGCGGGGTCGAGCTCGCCCGGGCGCTGGGCGTGAGCGAGGCAGTGATCGGCTTGAGCGTCGTGGCGCTGGGCACTTCGCTCCCCGAGTTTGCGACCTGTATCGCGGCAGCCGTCAAACGCCAGTCCGGCGTCATTGTCGGCAATATCCTGGGCAGCAATGTCTTCAATTCAACCCTGGTGATCGGGGGCGCCGCCCTGGCCGAAACGATCTCCGTCGACCCGATCTTCACCCGATCGGTCCTTTGGATCATGATATTCGCAACCGCGCTCAGCCTGTTCTTCATGTGGACAGGCGCCCGGCTCAACCGAGCCGAGGGCCTGGTGATGCTCGCTCTTTATATCGGTGGGGTGGCCGGTCTTGCCTGGCTCTAGGGCCCGGGAAGGGAACTTGCTGATCTGGCGACGCGCTGGCGATAGGGACCCTGCTTCAATGATGCTCAAACAGCCTAAAACCTTCAAACGATTCGTAGCGCCACATTTGCAGAATGTTGTGGCCTCGGCAGTCCCTCGACGCCTAGCGCCTCCGGTGTACCGGTGCAGTCGGCCTTTGATGTCCGCCAACCGCATCTGATCACTCGTTGGTCGGGATCCAGTATTCGTTGGTTGCCAGTCTCGACCGGCGCAGGCGTTCGATCATCGGTTCGCCGACATTGATGGCGAGGATCGTTGTGAGGATGTCGATCACCATCAGATGGGCGATGCGAGTGGAGGATGAGGAATAAAGGAAAGTCTGCTCGTCAGAATCGACGTTGATCAGAATATCGGCTTCCTGGGCCAGCGCCGATGTCGAGCGAGAGATGACGATGACCTTGGCGCCCACCCGTCTGGCCAGCCTGGCCACATCGACGGTCTCCTTGCTCTGGCCGGCAAAGGACATGATGAGTGCAGCGTCGCCGGCTTCCATTGAAGCTGCCGCCTGTAGTTGCATATGCGGATCTGCCATCGCGATGGCGCAATAGCCCATGCGGGCAAGGCGGTGCTGAACCTCAGCAGCGACGAAGTTCGATTGCGCAATGCCGCATATGTCGATCCTGCGTGCACTGCCGATGACCTCTGCCGCTGCCACCACCTGATCGTAGTTGAGTTGGCTCTTGACCAGGTTGAGCTGCTTCATGGCCGTGCCCAGCATCTTGTCACCGACAATCTGGGGCGTGTCGATCATGCTGACATCGGCGTCAACAAATGGCATTCCCGTGGCGACATCGGTCGCCAGGGCGAGTTTGAGATCTGTAAATCCACCAAGACCAAGTTGACGGCAGAACCGGAGAACGGTCGGTTCGCTGACGCCCGCCTTGTCCGAAAGAGCCGCGATGCTCATCCGCATCACCTTTTCGGGTTCGCTGATCACGATCTCCCCGACCTTCTGCTCCGACGGCCGCATCTCGTCCAGATTACGAATAATATAGGCGGACAGCGAAGATCTGGTCTTCCCCTCGTTCATAGGTACGCCCTCTTTGTGGTTTTCCTACATCTATATAAATTGAAACTGACGCACAACATAAACTGCTATTTGTTCAAATGCTTTGTGCCAATGTTTTCGATGCAACGAAATTTATATTCAATTTCCGCGACCTTCAGATTGAAAACACGTTGGTTAGTAAAACTACATGATTTGAACTTCTGACACAAGTGGATGTTTTGCGGCCGTGTATGTTCCGAAGGCCGTATCAGAACTTTTAGTCATTTAAAATCAATATTTTAAGTCGCAAAACAGGCGTGAATCCGGATGTGGACATCCGTTTTTTCCGCAGAGCCGATTGACTCCCGATCCGAACAGGAGTTAGTAAAACAACATCACTGAGAGAGGTTCATGATTATGTCTACACGACCGGCTCACTGGGGCGACCCGGAGCTGTCCAAGTTCGACCCGCTTCCCAGGATTATGGCGTATGACAAGTTCTCCGACGGGATGCGCGGGTACACGGCGCTTGTGGGTAACTACGAGTACACGCTCGACAATGTGCTCCCGGGTTTTCGGGACATGAACCAGCCGATGCTGAGCAATGGCAGTCACTGGGAAACCGGCACGCATGGCGCGCTCAGTGGAACCTATGCGCTGAAGATTGCATCGCGTCCGCGTCCACGCTCGGTCAATATGGCGCTCAAGCGGATGACATTCCGCAAGGCCTGTCCAATCCAGATCGAAGCTTATTTCGCGATCAAGCCAGAGGCTACCGAACTGCTTTTGTCTGACCTTGATGTCGGTGCCTTCGGCCTGGTGCTCGACCTGCAGGATAACGAGCGCAGGATCATGCCGCATGTCCGTTATCTGAATGCACTCGGTGGCGAGCGGCAGCAGAAGTGGCAGTACAAGAGCGTGCTGGAGATGCCGCACGAGGTTGGCGGTGACGCTTCCACGGGTGAGACCCGTTCGCATCATCATTTTGGCGCCGATGGCTGGGTCGACGTCCCGGGGGGTGCGCAGGAGCTCTGCTATAATGAGGTGCCGACCAAATATAACTGGCACTATTTCAAGCTCGGCTTCGACCTGGCGTCCATGAGCTTCACCCATTTGCAGTGCAATGACCGGGTTTTCGATGTTTCGACCCTCGAGCCAATGCGCATGGGTGCGTGGCCCAATCTCAACTGCATGCTGAACGTCTGCTGGACCATCGAAAGCGACAGCAACAAACGCGCTTTTCTCTACCTGGACTCGGTCCTTGTTTCGGGAGACTGGGCCGATGCGTGAATCGATTTCCGCCGTTGTCGCCCGAAACGACGTCTGGGAAGGCGTTGCCGCCAGCGAACCCTATGAGGTGGCCTGGGCCTCCGAGGCCGTGATCTTTCTGCGAAATCTCGCATCGACGGGAACACCGGAAACAGCCCGGGCCTGGGTGCAGATCTCTCCTGACGGGCTTCATTGGACAGATGAGGGAACGCTGCTCGCGATCCCAAGAGAGGGCGATCTGACCAGCGTTCGCATCCGCGGCTTCGGCGCGTATCTGCGCGTGATGACCGTTCTACCTGAAGGGTCGAGCTTCAAGGCCCTGCTTACGTTTTCGCTGAAGGAGTAGATGAACATGCCAGCGAACAAGAAGATCGGATTTATCGGGCTTGGCGCGATGGGGCGCGGCCTGGCCGGCAATCTTACCAAAGCCGGATATGACGTTGTCGTCTGGGACAGAATGCCCGCTGCAGCCGAGGCTTTTGCCGCGCGTACGGGCGCACAGATTGCCGCTGGTCCCGCGGAGCTCGGTGCGCAGGTCGATGTCGCCATTTCCATGGTGCCGGACGCGCCGGATGTGCGCTCGATCACCCTCGAGGCCGGCGGGCTCATCGAGAGTGGCAACAAGGACTTCATCTATATCGACATGAGCACGATCGATCCCACGACCTCGCGTGAGGTCGGTTCAGCACTGGCCGAGGTCGGGATCAAGATGATCGATTCTCCCGTCGGCAGAGGCGTTGCCGAGGCCGAGGCGGGGACAGTGACCTTCATGGTTGGCGGCGAGCCGGACGTCTTGTCGGAGGTCCGGCCGATTCTCGAGGTCATGTCCTCGGAGATTCTGCATGTCGGCCCGTTGGGTGCCGGCTCTGCCATCAAGCTGGTCAACAATTTCCTCGGCGGCGGGATCATCGCCACGATCGCGGAGGCGCTGGCACTGGGCGTCAAATCGGGTCTTACCGTCGAGCAGATCATCGATCTGTCCGACCGTACCGGAACATTCAACAAGATCCTCAATACGGTTCTGCCGTCCAAGGCTTTCCTTGCGGACTACACCCCGGGGTTTGCCTCCAGGTTGGCCGCGAAAGATCAGCGGCTTGCGCTGAAACTGGGTTCGGATCTCGGAGTCGAACTGCCGGTCGGCGATGCCGTCATGGCACGCTACGCCGCGTGTGAAGAGGCGTTTCCGGATGAGGACTATATGGGCTCGGTCATGCGCCTGGTGGAAAAGCAGGCCGGTACAAAGCTTCGGTTCAAGGGACATTAGCCCGGGCCGCAACACCGCGATGCGGTGAAATCAAAGGAGGAGACCAATGAAGAAATCGATTGGACTATTGGCGCTGGCGGCGTCGCTCAGTTTGAGTGTGTTCGCCGTACCGGCATCGGCCCAGAGTATCAATGTGCTGGGTCACCGCGTTCATCAATCCGTGTCGACGGGCGAAAGCGCGGGAACGACCGGCGGTGACGTGACCGAGACCTGGCGGGCGGAAAACGGCGATATCAACTGGATTACGGCCGACGTGACGCCGATCCATGATCGCCTGTTCAGGGAAATGACCCTTGATGCGGGTAATATCGACCTGGCATTCTTCCTCAACCGTTTCGTTTCACCGGATGTCTTCGAGCTGCTGGAACCGCTCGACGGCTATCAGGCCGAAAGCCCCATTGAGGCGTTTGACGGCCTGAGTCAGGGGATGCGTGACGCCATGACTTATGACGGCAAGCTCTATGGCATCCCGTTCCGTCATGCCACGAATGCCCTTCTCTATAATTCGAAGATCCTTGCAGATCAGGGCATCGACAGCATTCCGGAGACGTTTGCCGAACTCGTCGATATGGCGATTGCCATTCACGAAAACGATCCTGAGGTGTACGGCTTTGCCAATCACTCGGGTACATCGCCGACCTTCATTCTCAACCTGGCTCTTGCTCACGGCGTTCAGTTCCTTGAGCCCGACTATACGCTGAATGCGGACACGCCGGAGTTTATCGAGACGCTCGAGACCCTGAAGCGGCTTTATGACAATGGCGGTCTGGTCCAGGATTACATTTCGGGCACGCTCGACACGATCATCGCTGACATGCAGAACGGCCGTGCGGCCCTGTCGCTCAATCCGTTCGGTCGTGTTGCGGTGCTCAACGATGCCGAGCTCTCCCGTTTCCCGGGCGACATCAAGGCGGTCGCGGTTCCGGCCGATCCCAATGGGGTGACCCCGGCTCAGACCGAGGTCTGGTACATGGTCATTCCGAAGAACTCGACCAACAAGGACCTAGCCTGGAGCCTCATTCGGGCGCTGTCCTCTCCGGATGCGACCGTGCGTGAGGCGCTCAACGGCAACGGGCCTGTCCGTCCGGCGGCCTATCAGGACCCGCGGATCGTGGAAACCAACCCGGCCGCCGAGGAGGAAGCCCTGTCGGTGGAATCCGCCAAGGTTGCGTTCCCCGGATTTGACCAGGCTGCACGAGCCCAGGAAATCCTGAGCGAGGAAGCCGATGCCATGCTGCTTGGTCGGCAGACGGCAGCGGAAGCTGCTGCCAATATGCAGGCGCGGATTTCACCGCTTCTGCCGACAAACTAACTATCCTCAAATCTCCGCATGGGCAGGTCTTCCTGCTCATGCGGAAACGCCCATCAGAGTGAACGTGCCGTCATGTATCGAATCCGACCAGTCCACCTCATATTCCTGACGCCTGCACAGGCTATGGTGACGTTCATGCTGGCCGGACCCGCCGTCTATGTGCTCTGGCTCAGTTTCACGGTTTCCAATTTCGGGCAGAACCCCCAGTTCGTGGGCTGGCAGAACTACGCTGCCATTCTAACGGACCGGTATTTCTGGACCGCGGCCTGGAACACCTTCATCGTCGTCAACGCCGTCGTCTATATCGAATTGCTTCTGGCGGTTCTGGTAGCGCTCGTGGTTGCGAGTCTGAAGACAGGCCGAATGCTCATGTTCGCCGTCGTGCTCGTGCCCTACGGGATCAGCGAAGTCGTGGGTGTGCTTTCCTGGCGGTTCCTGGCGGATCCCAGCATCGGGCTGATCACCAATACGCTTGCGCTGATCGGCATCGACTTCAACTGGACGCTCAATCCCGAGGCGGCGCTCGTGCTGATCACAACGATCAGCATCTGGCATCACCTGCCGTTCTCCTTTGTCATCATCTATGCGGCTATTATCTCGGTGCCCAATGAGCTCTATGAGGCGGCGCGGGTCGATGGCGCCACTAAGTGGCAGGAATTCTGGCTGATCACCGCACCGATCATCGTGCCGGCTGCACTGCTCGCCATCATCTTCAGGTACGTGTTCGCCTTCAGGATGTTCTCGGAGGTCTGGCTTGTGACACAGGGCGGGCCGATCCGGCTGACCGAAGTTTTGGGCACCTATCTCTATCGCACCGGATTCCGGTACTCGGATTTCGGCGGCGCCGCCGCCACAGGCTGGCTCATGGTTCTGGGCTCACTGCTCTTGGCCGCAATCTATCTCAGGGCGATCTACAGGAGCGCTTTCCGCGATGCGTAAGTTTATCGGACGATTTGGCAAGGCGCTTGCCGTTGGGCTGATCTCGGTGTGGTCGCTGTTTCCGATCGCCTATGTGGTGCTCAATGCCTTCAAGCAGCACCGGGACATCTTCGTGTTCCCGCCCGACGTGATCTTCACGCCGACCTTCGACAATTTCATCTCCATCGCAGAGGTCTATCCGCAGTTCTTCGGCTATATGCTCAACAGCCTTCTCATTTCGGTCTCGGCCACGCTCGTTTGCGTCGTCGCCTCCGCGCTTGCCGGCTATGTCTATTCCCGCTTCAGGGGCAAGGCGCTTGCCGCCAGCGCGTTCTACCTCGTGGCCATCCGGCTACTTCCCCCGCTGGTTATCACCATCCCCCTGTTTCCCTGGGTGAACATTCTGGGGCTGGCGGACACCTACTGGGTGCTGATTGCACTTTATGCGGCGTTCTGGCTGCCGCTCAACGTGCTGATCATGAAGGAATTCATCGATCAGATTCCGCGCAGCCTCGACGAGTCCGCGATCATTGACGGCGCCAGCGAATGGCAATTGCTGCGCCATATCATCCTGCCGCTTTCGGCACAGGGCATGGTGGCCTGCGCGGTCTTCGTGTTCGTGTTCTCGTGGAATGAATATGTCTATGCGTTCATCTTCACGATCCAGAACGCCAAGACGACGCCCCTTGTGCTTGCCGAGATCATGGATTCGGTGACCGGCACCAATTACGGCGTCCTTTTTGCCGCCGCCACCATTCAACTCATCCCAGTCGTTCTCCTGGTTCTCGTGCTCCAGCGTCAGCTGGTGGCGGGTCTCACCGCGGGCGCCGTGAAGGGCTAAGCCGCTCCTTATTCGATGGAAGATCAAACAGAATGCTGACTAACTGGATTTCGAACGCCGCAACGCCCTCTCATTCGGTCGAGACGATTGAAGTCATCAATCCCGCGAGCGAGGAGGTCATGGATCTCATCCCGAAGGGATCGGGCGAGGATGTCAGCGCGGCGGTGGAAGCAGCCAAAGCCGCACATGCTGGCTGGAGCGGGCTGGCCCCGGTTGAACGCAAGGCGGCGCTTTTGGCTGCTGCCGACAAGCTGATGGCCATGCATGAAGAGCTGGCGCGCCTGATCACCCAGGAAAACGGGAAGCCGCTGTTCCTTTCGCGCGGCGAAGTTGCCGGTGCCGCATCTGCCGCGCGCATGTTTGCGGAACTGTCGGTCCATTTGCGGGCGGGCAGCCAATTGGCGGCTTCCGGGCAGCTCAACTTCCAGCAGCGATACTCGCGCGGCGTCGTCGGATGTATCGTTCCCTGGAATTACCCGGTAGCGCTTGGCGTGGAAAATCTCGCCGCGGCAATCTCGGTCGGCAATACGGTGGTCTGGAAGCCTTCGGAGAAGACGCCGCTATCGTCCCGTCTCATCGTCGAGAAGGTTTTCGGCGATCTGCCGCCCGGCGTCGTCAACCTGGTTCTGGGAGACGGCACGGCGGGTGCTGCGCTGGTCGAGCATGAGGACGTCGATGCGATCCTGTTTGTGGGATCGGAAGGAACAGGCCGCCGGATCGGCGAGAGCTGCGGGCGAAATCTCAAAAAGGCCATACTGGAACTGGGCGGAAAGGATGCGCTTATCGTCGATGAAACCGTGGATGTCGCCAAGGCAGCAGCCCTGACCATCGACGCGGCCTATTTCAATGCGGGACAGCTCTGCACCGCAACCGAACGAGTCTATGTTGCGCGCCAGGTCTTCGAACCATTCGTCGAGGAAATGGTCAAACAGTCCAACGCCATTGTGCAGGATGATGGCCTGCTCGACGGGGTCGGGATGGGACCGATGGTCGATCACCTCCAGCTTGAACGCGTCATCGACCACGTTTCGGATGCCGGTGCGCATGGCGCCACGATCCATTGCGGTGGCGCGCGTCTGGACCGGAAGGGCTATTTCTTCCCGCCCACGGTTATGACCGGCATGTCAGCCGATGCGCCGATCATGGTGGAAGAGACGTTCGGACCCGTTGCCCCGATCGTGCCGTTCGACGATTTCGACGAAGCGATTGCAATGGCTAACTCCAGTCGCTTTGGGCTTGCGGGCGTGGTTTGCACCAATTCCTCGGATCGCGCGGTCAAGGTGCTGCACACGCTTCGTGCGGGCATGCTCAAGATCAACATGCCGCCGCGTAAGGCGCCCGGAGGGACATCCGAACCGGTGGGCGCAAGTGGTCTCGGTCACGGATACGGTCAGGAGCTACTTCTGGAACTTACGCGCCAGAGTTCCGTGCAGTGGAAAGGCCGGTTGTGATGGCCGCACGTGTTGCCATGGTTTCCGGCGCGTCCCGCGGTCTGGGTCTGGCTGTTGCCCACCGGTTGGCTTCTGCCGGCTGGCGGCTCAGCCTCGGCGTCAGGAACCCCGAGCGGCTGAAGGGTGATGTGCCGGGCGGTGATAATTCGATCGTTTGCACCTATGACGCGCTGCAACGGGATTCCGCGCAGCACTGGGTGGACAGCACCATCGAGCGCTTCGGTCGCGTCGATGCGGTGGTCAACAATGCCGGCACCGGTCTCAAATATGCGCTTACCGACGAGGATGAGACCGCCCTCGACACGCTGCTGGAGGTCAATCTCAAAGGACCCTTGCGGGTAACCCGTGCCGCGCTGCCCCACCTCATCGCGTCGGGTCAGGGCAGGGTGATCAACGTCTCCTCGCTGTCCGGCAAGCGGATCAACCATGCCAATGTCGGTTATGCGATGACAAAGCATGCCCTGATGGCATTGACCCATGCCACGCGCCGTATCGCCTGGGATGAGGGGGTCCGCGCTACGGCGTTGTGCCCCAGCTATATCGATACGGACTTCAATGAGGGCGTCACCGCGATCTCGAAAGACGAGATGATCCAGCCCGACGATCTCGCAGAGGCCGTGCTGCATCTCGCCAGCGCCCCGCAAACCTTCTCTGTTGCCGAACTGCTCGTGAACTGTCGGCTCGAAGACACACTATAGGAGTTAGACATGGTCGAAGTTGGCATCTCGAATGTTATCAAGAAATACGGCGCGGTCGACGCGATCAAAGGGATCTCCGCCTCGATCAAAGATGGCGAGTTTGTCGTGCTGGTAGGACCGTCCGGCTGCGGAAAATCAACCCTTTTGCGCATGATAGCCGGGCTTGAAGAGATATCCGGCGGCACGATTTCCATCGGCTCGAAAGTGGTCAATGACATGCCGCCCAAGCAGCGGAACATTGCCATGGTGTTCCAGAACTACGCCCTTTATCCGCATATGACGGTGGCCCAGAATATGGGCTTCGCCCTTCGGCTGGCGCGCGCTAATAAGGCCGAAATGGACAAGCGTGTGCGGGAGGTCGCCGAAATTCTCGGCCTGACCGAATATCTCGACCGCTTCCCCCGCGCTCTTTCAGGTGGACAACGCCAGCGTGTGGCCATGGGGCGGGCCATCGTCCGAGATCCGGCCGTGTTCCTGTTCGACGAGCCGCTTTCCAATCTCGACGCCAAGCTGCGCACGGAGATGCGCACTGAGATTAAGGCGCTTCATCTGAGGCTGAAAGCCACCATGATCTATGTGACCCATGATCAGATCGAAGCCATGACCATGGCCGATCGCATCATTGTCATGCATGACGGTCTGGTCGAGCAGATCGGTACGCCGCTGGAGTTGTATGACGAGCCGGTCAACAAATTCGTCGCCGGGTTCCTGGGCTCGCCGCCGATGAACTTCCTGCCGGCCCGGATCTCGGGGGGCAAGCTGCTGACTGATGCTGGCTCGGACAGTGTCTGCATTGCAGAAATGCCCGACCAGGAAGACCGGGACGGGCTGGATGTCGGCATCCGACCGGACAAGTTTGAAATCGCCGATGACGGTATTCCGATGCGGGTCAATGTCGTCGAGCCGACAGGCGCCGAGATCCAGGTTGTCGGAGATGTCGACGGCCGGAACATGGTCGTCGTGTTTCGCGACCGGCTTGTCTTCAATCACGGCGACATCGCGCGCGTTCGGCCCGTCCAGAACGGCTTCTACCTTTTCGATGCCAAAACCGGGGACCGGTTGCCCGTCGCGTGATCGCGACCGCGCGAACCCTTCAGCCCAATGATCTTGGAAGCAATATCCCTATGAACAGACACGCAATTGACCCAGTCCCGCGGGAAATGGATCTGAGCCGTTTCGACCCGCTTTCGCGGATCATGTTCTACGACGACTTCAATCACGGCATGTCTGGCTGGACGATTCTGACCGGGAACTACACCGGCAGCCTGCGCAACATGCATCCTGGATACCGTCAGTTCACGCCACCGATGCTCAGCAACCTGACCCAGTGGGACGGAGGGACGCATGGCGGGCTTTCGGGCTCCTATGCGCTCAAGCTTGCGACCCGCCCCAATGCCGGCGCGCAGACGGTCTCGCTCAAGCGCCTGACTTATCCGAAGGCCTGCACCATGCAGGTGGAGGCATTCTTCACCTTCAAGCCGGAAGCGACGGAGCTTGAACTTTCCGATCACGACGTTCGCTCTTTCGGCTTCGTGCTCGATATTCAGAACGCGCAGTACCGGGTGCTGCCGCAGATCCGATACCTCAACGCGCTCGACGGAACGCTGGCAAACAGATGGCAGTACAAACCCCGAACCAGGGAGTTCGACGACGTCGGCGACCGGACCGTCACGCTCTATCATTATGGCGAAGAAAACTGGGTCGATATCCCCGGTGGGTCCCAGACGCTTTGCTATAATGAGATTCCGACCAAGATCAACTGGCACTATTTCCGGCTCGGCTTTGACATTCGGACCCTGAGGTACACCGAGCTGCAGTGCAATGATCTGGTACTCGATCTGTCCGGTCTCGAGACGCTCAAATTCGATGCAATGCCCAATCTGAGCAACCTGTTCAACATCATTCCGTTTGTCGAAACCGACTCCCGGAAGCGGGCATTTCTCTACTTCGATTCAATTCTACTTTCGGGTGACTGGTGATGCTTGCAGAGAGCTATACGGCGGTAATTGCGCGGGGTGAGGACTGGACTGACGGTTCAGCCACCGAACCTTACGAGGCCAGCTGGGCGCGTGAGGCTGCAATTTCGCTGCGACGGTTGGAGGCGGCGCCGAGCAGTGGTGCCGCCAGTGCCAGGGTTCAGGTCTCGCTCGACGGTCTGCATTGGGTCGACGAAGGCACGGTCGTGGCAATCCCGTCCGAAGTCGACACGGTCACGCTGGCACGGATTACCGGGTTTCCCGGCTATTTGCGTCTGGTTGCCGACATGGCCGATGGCGACACTGCCTTCATGCTCGCGACCTTGTCGCTGAAAGGCTGAGTGTCTCGACCATGAAGGCCATCGAATGCACGAAACCGGAACAGCTGACGCTGGTCGACCGGTCCGTTCCCGAGCGCAAGACCGGCGAAGTTTTGCTTCGGATGTTGCGGGCGGGCATTTGCGGCACGGATATGCATATCTATGCGGGCAACCAGCCCTATTTCGAGTATCCGCGGGTGATCGGGCATGAATTGAGCGCGGAGGTTGTTGAGTCTGATCCCGAAAGCGGATTGCGCGACGGTGATCTGGTCTACATCAACCCGTATATCGCCTGCCATTCATGCATTGCCTGCCGGTCGGCCAAGACCAATTGCTGCGTCTCACTTTCCGTGCTTGGCGTGCATCGCGATGGCGGGTTGGCGCATTATCTCAGCCTGCCCCGGGAGAATGTGATCAAGGCCGACGGCCTTGGTGCCGATCAGGCTGCGATGGTCGAGTTCCTGGCTGTCGGCGCACACGCCGTTGCGCGGGCACAGGTGAGAGAAGGGACCAGTGTGCTGGTCACCGGCGGAGGGCCGATCGGCATCGGTGTTGCGCTATTTGCCAGCCTGCGCGGTGCCAAAGTCACGGTCGTCGACATGCGTGAGGAACGCCTTCGCTTTTGCGCCGGCCATCTCGGTGTTGAAACCGAGCATGCGGGCGAGGGGTTGAGGGAGCGTTTGCTCGACCGCACAAGCGGAGAGATGTTCGCCACCGTGTTTGACGCGACGGGCAGTCCTGCGGCGATGGAAGCCGGTTTTCTTAACGTCGCCCATGGAGGGACCTATGTGCTTGTCAGCATCGTCAATGCGCGTATCGGGTTTGAGGACCCTGAATTCCATAAGCGGGAGATGTCGCTTCTGAGTTCGCGCAACGCGCAGCTGCAGGATTTCGAACGCGTCGTCAAAGCCATGCGCGATGGCCATGTTCCGACAAAGGCGATGAACACACACACCGTTGCGTTCGAAGATCTTCCCCGCGAGATGCCAAACCTGATTCACAGCAATTCCGGCACAATCAAAGCGTTGGTTCAGATCGGGTGACCGGCTCATCAACCGGTCGAAGAAGGGGTTGGTCGTCCCGGCAGGACGTCAAGCGTGCCAGGTCATTGACCATGCGGTGTCCCAAGTCTGACCTCAAAACCAAATGGCGACATCTCGGAGAGTGAAGTGCGAATAGTCCATCTCGGCCTCGGAAACTTCTTTCGCGCACATCAGGCCTGGTACACCGAGCAGGCCAACCATCTGGGCGCGCAGCCCTGGAGCATTACCGGCGTTTGCATGCGGCGGCCGCATCTGCGGGACATGCTGGTTCAACAAGATTGCCGATATACACTTGAGCTGAGTGATGTCGCCGGGCGCGAACTGCATGAGATCTCGGTTCTTGATGCCGTGCTTGTCGCCTCGGAAGAGCCGGGCAATGTCATCTCCGCCATCGCCGATGGCGACACCGCGATCGTGACCCTGACGGTGACCGAAAAGGGCTATGACCTGAAGCCCGATGGCGGCCTGAATGCCGATAGCCCGAATATCAGAGCCGATCTGGAACACGGCACGCAGAGCAGCATGGTTGGCCTGCTGGCTGCAGCATTGAAAGCGCGTTCCAGCAAGCGGACGCCGCTGACGATCCTGAGTTGCGACAATCTTCCCCGCAACAGTCGACAGTTGCGTCAGGCGATCCTCGACTTTTCCGGGCTTGCGGGCCTTGGCCTCGACGAATACCTCGAGGATTGCGTCCGTTTTCCGTGCTCCATGGTGGACCGGATCACGCCGTCGACCGACAGTGAACTGGAAGCGCGCGTCGCGAAAACGGGCCTTCCACCCCGTGCACCGGTTTCTGCGGAGAAATTTACCGACTGGATCATCGAGGACGACTTTGCCGGACCGCGTCCCGATTGGGGCAGCGTGGGCGTGTCTTTCGTCGACGATGTTGCGCCTTTCGAGCTCCGGAAGCTGCGCATGCTTAACGGCCCTCATTGCTATGTCGCCTTTGCGGGTATCCTCGCCGGATACGAGTTCGTGCATGAAGCGATTGTCGATCCTGCGATCCGCGCCATGACCGAGACGATCATGGATGAGGCGATGGAGACACTGCCGCCGGAATCGCGGGTCGATGCCCTCGAACACAAGGCCAGCCTTCTCAGGCGGTTTGAGAATCCCTTCCTTGATCATCGTCTTCGGCAAATCACGTTTGATGGTTCGGTCAAACTGCCGATCCGGGTCTTGCCTGTCATCGACGCGCGTGCCGGTATGGGTTTGTCATCACCCGGCTGCGAGGCACTGTTGACGGCCTGGCGGCAATTCCTTGCTGCCGAGATCGAGGCCGGCCGGGACCTTCATGACCCTGCGGCCCTGGAGTTGAGGCAGATGGTGCAAAACGGTGTCGCGGCACTGGATATCCTGGAGGCGCTCAAATGAAGCAGTGTTGGCGATGGTTTGGTCCCCAGGACCTGGTCTCGACGGACTGGATGCGACAAGCCGGTGTTGAGGGTGTTGTCAGCGCCTTGCACCAGTATCCGGCTGGCGAGGAATGGAGCCGGGAAGCGATCGAAACCCGCCAGGCAGAGATCGGGCGTTTCAGTGATGGCTCACCTTCGGGACTCACCTGGGATGTGGTTGAAAGCCTGCCGGTCTCGGAGGCGATCAAAACCCAGACCGGCGACTGGCGCGCCCATGTCGAGAGCTGGCGTAACAGCCTCGGGAAACTCGCCGACGCCGGCATCCGAACGGTTTGCTACAACTTCATGCCGGTGCTCGACTGGACTCGGACCGAGTTTGAGTATCGGCTCCCCCATGGCGGGACCGCGATGCGGTTTGATGCCATTGATTTCGCCGCCTTCGATCTGTTCATTCTGAAGCGGAAGGGCGCGGGCGACGACCTTCCCGAGGATGTGGTCGAAGAGGCGAGGCGGCGGCATTCGAATTGGTCTGAACCCGAATGCAAGGAACTCTTCAATCGGTTGGTTTGCGGCCTGCCCGGGACCGCAAAGGGGATCACGGCCGAAAATTTCCGTGACGCGCTGACGGCGTATCACGATATCTCAGCGGATCACCTCCGCAGCAATTATGTGGCCTTTCTTGATGAGGTGGTTCCTGTCGCCGAAGACCTCGGCATGCGCCTTTGCTGTCACCCGGACGACCCGCCGTTTCCGCTTCTGGGATTGCCGCGCATCATGTCGACTGAGGCAGACCATTTATCGATTCTTGAAGCGGTGGATTCACCGGCAAACGGGGTCACTCTTTGCTCGGGATCCCTCGGCGCCCGCAGCGACAATGATCTCCCCGGTATGATGCAGCGGCTCGGGCCGAAGGTGCATTTCATTCATCTGCGCAATGTCCGGCGCGAAAGCGATCATCTGGGTTCCTCTTTTTACGAGGCCGAGCATCTCGACGGTGACACCGACATGCGTGCGCTCGTGGCCGCAGTACTGGAGGAAGAACAGCGCAGAAAACAGGAAGGCCGCGCGGACTGGAACATACCCTTCCGGCCCGACCACGGACAAAAGATACTCCATGACTCAGGCTTCGATGCTCAGCCCGGCTATCCGGCGATCGGCCGTTTGCGTGGCCTTGCCGAATTGCGGGGACTGATTGCTGGTCTGTCTGGGGTGTAGGCCGACCTTGTCAGACGAACTTGACGATAACCAAGCTGGCGCTGAGCAAGTGGCGAAGTCCAAGCCCAATCCGTTTCGCTATTTCAAGACAATACCAGAGATCTTCCGCCTTGCGTTGATCATGTATGAGCACTTTTCGTCGTGGCTTCGGAACGTCGAGTACCTACTGCGCGAGGGCGCCGTCGATCAGTTCGCGGGGTCAGTCAATGATCCAGTGGATCATTGACCCCAAGAACGGCGAAGTGCTGGACGCGGTCGTCACGAAGACGCGTGACCGCAAGGCGGCATTGAAATTGCTGCGAAGACTGCTGAAACGGCATGACAAGCCCGAGGCCATCGTCACTGACAAGCTGAAGTCATACGGCGCAGCGTTGCGCGACCTGGGGCTGCATCCCGACCGCCACGAAACCATCGGCCGCTGGAGCAACAACCGGGCCGAGAACAGCCACCCATTATTGCGAAGACGGGAAAGGGCGATTCTCCGGTTCCGGCGGATGGGAAGTCTGCACAAGTTCGCCGCCGTGCATGGCTCGGTGCACAATCATCGCAATCAGGCACGTCACCTCTGCAGCCGATCAAACTCAAGTAGAACCGCACCGCTGCCCTCAACGAGTGGCGTCAGCTTCTGGCCGCATAGGGCAGGGCATATCCGGTAAAACCGAGACCGGTACTCGTTTGTCTGACAGCACAGCCACCCAGTTGAGCCGTATCCCGGTTTTAGAGGGCTTTTCCGCGATTTTGTTACCCAGTTTGTTACCCGAGCCACCCGGGCGTTGGCGATCGATGATCGCCGGTGCCGGGAGGGTTCGCTTGCCTCTCGGTGATCGCTCTGGTTGGCAAGAGTGCCAACGCCAAATCTAAGTCGCCCTAATCCGCGGCAGGGGTCGCGCCCTTCCGGAGTTTGAACCAACGACCCCCAGACCCGGAGGCCTGAGGGCGGAAAGGTTGAGGGCGCGGGCGAGAGGTTCTGCGCGCGCCTGTCCTCAAAGGCGTCAGAGCGTGTCGGAGAACCGGCTGACGGTGAGATCGATCAACGTGTCGAAGGCTGTCATGTCGCCGGTGAATATATTGAAGGTGTGATCGGCGTCCGGGATGATCTGCTTTTCCGAATTGTCCGAGGAGGACGATGCCGCAAGGATTGCGTCCGTGACGGCCGGATCAACGACAGTGTCGTTGGCACCTGCTATGGCCAGTACTGCCCCTTCGTAGGAAGCCATTTCCTCGGCGATATCGATGTTCCGCACCTCTTCGAACCAGTCGATGGAAACATTGAGCGGCGTCCGCCACTCGAACTCCATTACGGCGAAGCCGTTCTCCTGGGCTTCCTCATAGAGTTCGGTACCGAAGCCAGACATGTCGAGCGCGCCGGCCCAGGTCACAAGGCTGCTGATTCCGGGATTGCGCCCGGCGGTCAGCATTGCCACCGTGCCACCCTGGCTCCATCCCAGAACGCCCACACGGTCATCCGCTGTTTCATCCAGCCCGCGCATATAGTCGATAACGCTCAGTCCGTCCTGCATGCCGCCGGTGAGCGTATACTCGGTGTAGTCGACCTCGCTGTCGCCATTGCCGGCAAAGTCGAAGCGCGCACTGGCGATCCCGGCTTCGGCCAGTTTGGGCGCGAGCAGGTCATAGCCATTGCCTGCCTCGTGCCGGTTGGATCCGGTGCCGTGGAACATGACGACAAAGGGGAAGGGGCCGTCACCGTCCGGCAAGGTAACGGTTGTCGGGATCTTGTGGGTCGCGCCGTCGATCATGACCACCTCTTCTCCCGCCTGGGCCGCGAGCGGGGTGGCGAGCAGAGAGGCGCAGAGCACGGCAGACCGTGCGGCAGGGTGCAGGTTCATCAGGGTTCCTCCATATAGGCTCATGGCCGATAGCTTTCAGCCTGACTAAAAGTTGTTTCCCATCACCGGTCAGGCGGCGAGACGGCAAGAGCGCTTCATCCCCATCGGTCGCTCACTGGAAACGGCGGGCCGGTCAATGTGCGCCGAGACCGTTTTCGCGGATCTGTGCGCAATGCTCGATCAGAAGTTGCGCATGCTCCTTCTTTTTTTCATCGGTCATCCGGCTTTCGGGCGTGGAAATGCTGATGGAGGCCACGGCCCGTCCGTGTTTGTCGAGGATCGCCGCACCCGTTGCATAAACGCCTTCGCGCCATGACGTCGTCGTCGCATAGCCCCGCGCGGCGATTTCCCTGAGTTCAGTCTGCAACGCGGCCAGGTCAGGCACCTGAATACCGGGGAAATCGTCGAGAAGCTTGACGCTGGCACTGGCATGAATCTCGGCCTGCTCCGCGGGCGAAAGTTGCGCCAGAAGGGCTTTGCCTGTGGCGGTGACGAGAACCGATGCTCTTCCGCCCAGCGCCTCGACATGCCGGATGGCATGGTTGGATTCGATGCGCTCGATCAGAATCATTTCATTGCCGTCCCGCACGGCCAGATGCACCGTTTCGCCGGTCGCACGGCGCAGACTCTCCATATGCGGCAGCACTGTTTCCCGCAGACCGAAATGGCTGCCAGCCTTCTGCGCAAGGCGGCTGGCGCGATAGGTCAACTCCCATCGGGTCTGCTCATCCGCTGATGGTTGAATCCAGCCAATCTCCTCAAGCGACTTCAGAATTCGCTGCACCGAGCTCTTGGGCTGCTCCAGCAGCGTGGCGAGTTGGGTCACGCCGATGGGCTGGTGGTCGGCGATCGTTTCCAGTGCGCGCAGCGCTTTGCCCAGACTTTTTATCGTTGACATCGGTAAGGGTTCTCTGCAGTGTTATTCCACAATAAGGAACACTGTTCCACATAATGGCACAAAAACCAAGACCCAAAATGAAAAATCGAGAGGAGACAGAGATGATTTCCACGAGTAGCCGACGCAGCGTTGCGCCCTTGCGCACAGCCTGCGCCCTTGTGACGGCCCTGGCCTGCGCCACATTGCCGGGAACTGCTGCAATGGCGCAGCAGTCCGGCGGCACGCTGGAGCTTGTCGGTGCCGGCGACGTCGCCAGCTTTGACCCCGCTTCCGCGCGTTCCGCTGCGTTGTTCCTGCATCGTGGACTGACGCGAACCCTGCTTGCCTTCCCCACCAGTGACGATCCCGCTATTGCGGGGACGCCGGTGGCCGACCTGGCCGAGAGCGTTCCGGTCGCCGAAGAGGGCGGCAAGGTCTACCGCTTCAAGATCCGTGAAGGTGCGATGTGGGGTACAGACCCGGCGCGCCAGATCACCGCGGCCGATGCCGTTCGCGGGTTCGAGCGTCTTTGCAATCCGGTGCGCGGCACCTATGCGCCTTCCTATTACATCGGCATCATTGAAGGGTTCGAGGCCTTCTGCGACGGCTTCCGTCAGGTCGAGCCGACGGCTGAGGCCATGAAGGCCTATATGGACGAGAACGACGCTTCGGGGCTCGTGGCCGAGGATGAATTGACCCTGCGGATCACGCTGGAAACGCCGACGCCCGATTTTCTTTCGATCGTCGCCCTGCCGTCTTCGGCGCCCATGGCTGAGGAAATGCTGGACTATCTGCCGGATTCGCCTGATTTCCGCCGGAACTACGTCTCGTCCGGTCCCTATCAGGTCGCCGATTACGTCCTGAACGAATATGTCCACCTCGAGCGCAATCCGGCCTGGGACCCGGCCTCCGATCCGTTGCGCAAAGGCTATGTCGACGCGATTGAGGTTGCCTTCGGCACGCCCGATGCAGGCAAGACCCAGAGGATGATCGAATCCGCCGACATCGACGGCTATTTCGATCTGTCCATCGCCACGGCCGACCTCACCCGGATCATGGCCAATCCGGACGATCCCCAGCTCAAGCAGTTCACTGACGGAGCGGTCAATCCTGCCCTGATCATCAATATCAAGTCGCCGAATAATGACGGTGCCCTGGCCAACCCGCTGGTGCGCAAGGCGATCAACTATGCGGCCAACAAGGCGGCCGTCGTGCAGGTCGGTGGCGGACCCAACGTCAAGATCCCCGCGCACCAGATCCTTTCGCCCCTGGTCGATGGTTTTGAAGAGTTCAATCTCTACCCCACCCCCGACAATGCCGGGGATCCGGAAAAGGCCCGCGCGCTTCTGGCGGAGGCCGGCTACCCGCAGGGTATCGACCTCAAATTCTCCTACTCGGCTGGCGGTCGGTATGAACTCTATGCCGCGGCGCTTCAGGCCGACATGGCCAAGGCCGGCATCAATCTCATCATGCAGCCCGCTCCTTCGCGGACAGTCTACAGCCAGATGTACCAGAACCCGCGCGCGGTCGAGAACGGCGCCTGGGACCTGGGGATGCGCAGCATCAGCCCGGACTGGATCGGCAATTCCGCCCGCACCATGATCGTGCCACTGTTCGACGGCTCGGCCTGCGAGACCAGCGCGACCAACTGGACCTGCTACAACAATCCGGAGGTCAATGCGCTGATCCAGACCGCCCTGACCGCCGAGAGCGGGGACGTTGCGGCCGAGGCCTGGCGCAAAGCCGATCGCCTGATCATGGAAGACGCCCCGATCGTTCCGCTGATCTCCGGCAAGATCTCGCTCTATGTGTCCGAGCGTCTGCGCAACACCACCATCAACCTGTTGTTCAACAACGTCGATCCGACCCTGGTGTGGATCGAGGAATAACACCCAAAAAAAGCGGCGGCGTCCCGACCGGTTACCGGGGCGCCGCGACGCGTGGGCAAAGCGCGTCAAGACCCAAAGATTCCAATCAGGAGACACCAATATGGACTATCGGACGATCGGGACATCGGACCTCAAGGCGTCGGTTCTGTCGCTCGGGTCGTACCAGACCTACCAGCGTATGGAATATGCGGACATTGTTGCGCTGATCCGGCAAGCCGCCGACGCCGGTGTGACCTTGTTCGACGTTGCCCATTATCGCACCGCGCCGCATACCGAAGTCGTGGTCGGGCGCGCCCTTCTCGATGCGGGGCTTCAGCGTGATGACTTCCTGATCATGGACAAGATCTGGTGGTACGACAGCAACGATCCGGATCTGGAAACCCAGCTCGATCGTCTGCTTTTCCGCCTGGGAATGGACCACCTCGACGTCGTCACCTGCTATGGCATGCGGCCGGGGCGCGACGATCCCGCCGAAACCGCGCGCCTGGTCGCCGGCTTCGTGACCAAGGGCAAGGCCCGCGCCTGGGGCGGTCTCAACTGGTCCGCCGCCGATCTCCGCATTGCTCATGAGACTTGTGTGGCCGAGAACCTGCCCGGCCCCCAGATCGTCCAGTCCAAGTACAATATTGCGCGCCGCCGCGTGGTGGAGTCGCCCGAATATTCGGCCCTGCGGGACGAGACCGGTATCTCGATCCATGCCTCGGATGCGCTTGAGGGCGGAATCCTGGCGGGCAAGCTGAATAGTGAACGGAAGCTGGGGCGCGACCCGGGCAATATCCGCGAGGAGATTATCGCGATGGTGCCGCGCCTGCGCGAGATTGCCGGTGACTTCAATTGCACCATGGCGCAACTCGCCATCGCCTTCTGCATCGCCAATCCTCAAACGGCATCGCTGCTTTTCGGCGCCAGCAATTCCGAGCAGCTCAAGGACAATCTCGGAGCCGTCGAGGTGTCGCGCAAGCATGGGGCCGACATTCGTGAGGCTCTCAAAGATATGGGCGTTGAAGGCCACGGCTTCGATCTGCCCCCGAACCACGCCAGCCCGTTGGCTGCGGACTGAGGCTAGGACGGATGTCGACCCAATCCACAAGCCAGTCCGCTTCATTGGTCTCCGGAAGGCATCGCGTCCTCAAGCGATTGTTGCGGGACAAGGTGTTCGTTATGGCCGCCTCGTTCATCGCCGTCCTGTTTCTGGTGGCCATATTCGCACCCCTGCTGATCGAGTTGATCGGCCACGGTCCGAACGAGCCGTTCCGGGAAACAGGCCTGACCGCTGGCGGCGTCCCGTTGCCGCCGAACGGGGAGTTCCTGTTGGGGACGGATGTGATCGGTCGCGACCTGCTGTCGCGACTGATCGTCGGCGCCAGGGTGACGGTCTTTGTGTCCATGACCTGCGCGATCCTCTCTGTCACCATCGGGGTTATTATCGGCCTTATCGCCGGCTATCGCGGCGGCATCGTCGATTTGCTGCTGGCAGGTTTCATCGACATGGTGCTCGGGCTGCCGCTGCTGGTGACCGCCATTGCCCTGGTCTCGGTATATGGCGCGAGCTTCACCGTCATGATCGGAACGATCGTGTTCTTCACCTGGGGACCGATCGGACGGATCGTGCGCAACCTCGTCGTTGCGGCCAAATCCGCGGAATATGTGCAGGCGGCGCGGGTGCTCGGTGCATCCGATACCCGGATCATGCTGCGCGAAATCCTGCCTAATATCGCCGGTCAGGTGTTGATTTATGCAAGCCTGCTGATCCCGCAGGTCATCGTGATGGAAGCCTCGCTCTCCTTTCTGGGGTTGGGCGTTCCGCCACCGACCGCCACCTGGGGCGGTATCATTTCCGAAAACCAGCTCAACTACGCCGTTGCCTGGTGGTCCATCCTATTTCCCAGTTTCGCATTGCTGGCTGCCACACTGGCCTTCAACCTGCTGGGAGACAGCCTGAGGGATGCGCTCGATCCTTCCGCCGCTAACAAGGGGCGGGTGAAATGATCGGATATGTCCTGCGCCGGCTCGCTTTCGGGTTGATGACACTCTGGTTCATCAGCCTGGCGGTCTTCATACTGTTCTACGTCGCGACGCCGGGCGATCCGGCCCTGATGTTCGCGGGTGAATACGCGACCTACGAACAGATCGATCTGATACGAACCCGTCTCGGGCTCGATCAGCCGCTTCACGTTCAATATTTCACCTATATCGGCAATCTCCTCCGGTTCGATTTCGGAACGTCCTTCGTCAATCAGGAGGATGTGCTGGCCACGATTTTGAGGCGCTTGCCGGTCACCGCGTCCCTTGCCTTCGGCACCGTCGCCATCTGGGTGGCTATCGCCATCCCGACCGGAGTCTTTTCCGCCCGCCGTGCAGGCAGATTGCCCGACCGGCTGGTTACCGCCACGGCGCTGGCGGGCATGTCCTTTCCGACATTCGTCGTCGGGACGCTGTTGTTCTATGTCCTGTTTTTCGTGCTGACCAATGCGGGCTTTCCCGTGTTTCCCTCGGGTGGCTATGTCGCCTTCACCCGCGATCCGCTCGAGTGGCTGCGCCATATGCTTCTGCCCTGGATGACCCTGGCGGTGGTGGGGGCGGGCACCTACACCCGGATCGCTCGCGGGAGTCTGCTCGAGACGCTGAACCAGGACTATGTTCGCACGGCGCGTGCCAAGGGGCTGCGCGAGAACAAGGTGATCTATCACCACGCCCTGCCACCATCGATGACCCCGGTCATTACCATGATGGGCCTCGATCTCGGTGGGCTGCTGGGCGGCACCATCATCACGGAAAGGATCTGGGGCCTCAACGGCGTCGGTTCCCTTGCCGTCCAGGCCGTCGAAACCGGCGACCTGCCGACCATCATGGGGACGGTCATCTTCGCGGCGTTCTTCGTCGTGGCGGCCAATCTGATTGTCGATGTGATTCAGGTCCTTCGCAATCCGCAGATCACGCTGTGACCGCTGTATTTCACCCATTTCCTGGAAAAAAGAATGCAAGACTTCAATAAGAACACCACCGTCCAGGGGCCTTCCGAAGTGCCTGATGCCGACCCTCAACGGCCGATCGGACTGATCGTTCCGCCGGCGCAGGGTCTGGTGCCGCCCGATGCGAATATCGTTTATCCGGGGGTAAATTTCGTCGCTCGCGGGCTTGGACTGACCGAGATGTCGTTGAAAGGCTATGACACGGTGATCGGCAAGGTCGGCGACGCCGCAGAGGCGTTGGCGGCGGACGGTGCAATCGCCATTTCATTGATGGGCACGTCGCTGAGCTTCTATCGCGGCGACGAGTTCAACGAACGCCTTCTCGAGGAAATCGAGACGCGCTCGGCGCTGCCGGCAACCACCATGAGCAGTTCGATCACGCTGGCCTGCCACACGATGGGCGCCCGCCATATCGCCGTTGCGACTGCCTATGACGAGGTGGTGAGCGCGCGGCTTTGCTCTTTCCTCAAGGCCAGCGGACTTGAGGTGGTTTCGGTTGCGAACCTCGGTATCGTCTCCATCGACGAGGTGCATTCTGTGGCCGAGGCGGATGTGCTGAATATCGGCCGCGATGCCGTTCGGAATGCAGGCGATGCCGATGCCCTTCTCATCTCCTGCGGCGGGCTGTCGACGCGGGCGGCCGTTGAAGTGCTCGAAGGCGAGACGGACCTGCCCGTGGTGACATCGCCGCTCGCCGGATTGTGGGGGGTCGTCGCCAAGGCGGGACGCGACCCCCGTGTCGAGGGGCATGGCCGCCTGTTCCGCCGCAGCCCGAAGGCCTGAAGGAGGCGCAAGATGTTTCTCGATATCCGCAATCTCCAAGTCACGTTTCAAACCGAGACCGGCGCGGTACGCGCCGTCAATGATCTGAGCCTCAGCCTTGATCGGGGGAAGACCCTCGCCATTGTCGGCGAAAGTGGTTCAGGTAAGACGGCGGCGGCGCTGTCGATCATGGGTCTGCATGGTTCATCGGCCCGGATCGGCGGCAGCATCAAGCTGGACGATCAGGAGCTCGTGGGTGCCGATGATGAGACCTTCCGGCGCCTGCGCGGAGACAAGGTGGCGATGATCTTCCAGGATCCGCTCACCGCCATGCACCCGCATCATCGCATCGGGGACCAGATTGCCGAAGCCTACCAGGCGCACTACTCGGCAAAGAAACAGGACGTACGCCGCCTGATCCTCGACATGCTGGACCGCGTGGGAATGACAGACCCCAAGCGGGTCTATGCGAGCTATCCGTTTGAACTGTCGGGCGGCATGAGACAGCGCGCGATGATCGCCATGAGCCTTGTCTGCAATCCGGACCTGCTGATTGCCGACGAGCCGACCACGGCATTGGACGTGACCATTCAGGCGCAGATCATCGACCTGCTTGCCGACTTGCAGAAAGAGTTCAATTCGGCGGTCATTCTGGTGACCCACGATCTGGGCGTCGTGGCCGAATTCGCAGACGATGTAGTGGTCATGTATTGCGGCCGCGCCGTTGAATCGGGCCAGGCGGAACAGATATTCGATCATCCCGGTCACCCCTATACGCAAGGACTGCTGGCCTCGGTGCCGCGGCTAGATCAGGAGCGTGGAATGCTGGTGGCAATTCCCGGAACCCCGCCCAATGCCGGGCTCACGATCGAGGGTTGCCCGTTCGCGCCGCGCTGTTCACGCACCCAGGACGTGGCGGATGATCTTTGCCGCTCGGTGCTGCCCCCGCTGGTCGGGATCGAGGACGCCCACACCGCCGCATGTCACCTTGCCGCAAATGACGCCGAAGGGAGGCGATAGAATGGGCGCCAGCCAGGAAAGCCGGAAGGCCGCAGAAGGCCTGGATAACAAGGAAAATCGGGAAAACCACACATCGTTGCTGAAGGTCGAAAACCTGAGCAAATCGTTCGGGACGCGCCGGATGTTCGGGCAAGGCGAACTCATCGATGCCGTGAAAGATGTCAGTTTCGAATTGCAGGAAGGTCGAACGCTCAGCCTCGTCGGCGAAAGCGGATCGGGGAAATCCACCATCGGGCGCATGGTCGCCAGCCTGATTGAGCCGACGTCCGGCCGGATCGCGTTTGAAGGCGACGACCTCTCGCTATTGGACGGTGCGGCCAGACGCGCTTTGCGCCGGCGCATTCAGATGGTCTTTCAGGATCCCTATTCTTCACTCAATCCCAGACATACGGTCGGGGAGATCGTGGGAAGCGGCCTTGCGATCCAGAAGATCGGCCCGCCGGCCGGGCGCCAGGCGGAGATCATCGAGATCCTCGAGCGCGTCGGGCTCGATCCTGCCCATCACAACCGCTATCCGCGGGAATTTTCGGGCGGACAGAGGCAGCGTATCGGCATTGCGCGGGCGCTGATCATGCAGCCAAAGCTGCTCATTTGCGACGAACCGGTTTCGGCACTGGACGTTTCGGTGCAGGCGCAGATCGTTAACCTGCTGATCGAGCTGCAAAAGCAATACAATCTCGCCTATCTGTTTATTGCCCATGATCTGGCGGTGGTGCGGCATATTTCCGATTTTGTCGCCGTGATCTGCCGGGGGCGGCTGGTAGAGATCGGGCCGGTCGACGAGATTCTCAAGACCCCGTCGCATCCCTACACAAAGTCCCTTCTGGCGGCGGTACCCATACCGGATCCACGCAAAGCCAGAGCGAGGCGCAAGGTCATCCTTAAGGGTGATGCCAAACCCAGCCTTGCCGTCCGCGGATGTCCGTTTGCCCCGCGCTGCCCGATCGTCGAACCCGTATGCCGCGAAACGGTGCCGCCAACTGTGTCGGTGGGCACGAACCACCGGACGTCCTGTCACTTCCCGGACAAGAAGTTGCATCCGGAGAACGAACACCCGGCTGCGTAACACCGGCTAATTGTCTGGCCGGCGCCGTCAGGCGACCGGTTACAGCGCGATAGGCTGCGGGCCAGCTATTATGCGATCCTGCTGTAGCATAATGGGCCGAAGATGGTAGCAAACTCAGTTCTCGGAATTCGCACTGTCTCGGCCCTGTACGCGACAATGATTGGCGGTCAATGAGAAAGGGAGTGTGCACTCCGTTCTTTCGTGGGCCAGCGTCTCGTCGATTGCCGGGTCACAGCGATCTTCGATTCATGTGCAAGGAATCGGTGCCCGTATTCCGAGTAGGTCTTCATTTGCCCGTATGGATCGGTGAACCCGAGAGCGATTCGATCCTGAGAATATGCTCGACGACAATCGTCCTCATCTGGCGCACATTGGCCCTAGAGGCCTCTTCTGCGGCATCCGCATCGTTGCGGAGGAGCGCCGCGATCAGGGTACTGAAATCGCGCCGGAAATCGATCGGATCCTCCGAATATCCACGCCGGGCCGCAACGACCCGGTCGAGGCGTTCGGTTATCTGCTGCGTGAACGAGATCGCGTAGCGGTTCTTTGAAGCGAGACGGATCGAGCGCAGGATTTCGCCGCTTGCCGCCAGCACCGCCTGTTCCTCTTCCTCATTGGAAGGGGGCGCCGGTCCGAAGCAGATCGCGTTCAGTTCGATGAGCCTGTCGTGAATCGGCGCGATCTTCCCGCTGCTCATCCGGGCGAGTTGCGGCGAGATCAGCTCGGAGAGGTCGTAAAGCTCCATAACATCCTTGAGCGTGATGTCGTCGATCCGGTAGCCCTTGTTCGGTGCCGATTTCACCCAATCACCCGCGACCAGCCGCTCCATCGCCGCCCGCACCGCCGAAAGGCCGAACCCGGTATGGGTCATGAGCCGCTGCGTCGAAAGCAATTCACCCGGACGCAGGATGCAGTCGATGATATCGGCCTTGATCAGAAGATAGGCGCTGTCGGTCATCGTCTTGGCGGAGCCGGCCTGCTCCCGCGCCCTTTCAGCGCTCGGTACGCCGTGGCTGATAGCGCTCGACATAGTGTGCTTCCCGTAAGGATCGGTTGATTTTGGCTGATGGCTCATAGCATCGGGGCGGCCCCGAATAAAGCTGTGCCATGCCAAATCTCCCCGTTTTGCCGTTCAGTAACATATTACTGTTGCCATAATAATGATCGGTGATATGGTACAACTAAGGAAATTGGCTAGTCAGCGAAACAGGAGATGGCTGGTGGACATACCGAGCGCCTTTAACACGGCAACCGATCAGGAGCAGGAATACAGGTGGAGCCGCACACGCGCCTTCATGGACGAACATGGGCTCGATGCGTTGCTGATCTTCGGTTCAGATCGCAGCGACAGATATGACGCCGGCCAGTACCTGACCTATGACCGGCGCTATCAGCATCTCGTTTTTCCGCGTGAAGGCGAACCGACAATGATCGCCTTTGCCGCCCAGGTCGCCACCCAGAACATGGTGGCGGGTGAGCGGGGCCAGACAAGCTGGATCAACGATATCCGCACTGGCGCCGTGACCAGTCTCGGCCCGGAAATCCTCAGGGAGAAGGGTTTAGACAAGGGCCGTATCGGGGTGATCGGCGCCGGTTGGGGTGGTCCCTTCTTCCGATACGGCTGGGTACCCAAGGATGCCTGGGAGGCGGTTTGCGAGGCGCTGCCGGATGCAACGGTGGTGCCGGTGACCCAGGAGTATGGCCTGTTGATGGCCCAGCGAAGCCCGGCCGATCTCCGGCATCTTCGCCATGCCGCCGAGGCCGGTGACGCCGCGATCAGGGCCATGATGGATGTGGCCCGGCCCGGTGTCACGGAAACCGAGATCTATGCGGCGGGATACGCTGCCCAGCTCAAGCTCGGCATGCGGGTCACCTGGATGCTGTTTCAAACCGGTTTCGAGAATCCGTCCTGGGGCGAACCGACCTGGCTGATCAGGGGGCATCGCCCTCGTGTGCTCGAGGCGGACGATATCGTCGGCGCGGAAATCTTCCCGAACTTCGCAGAACTCAACACCCATGTGAACATGTGCTTCACCTTGGGCGAGGTTCCGGATCAGACTCGCCGATGCCACGATATCGCGCGGGAAAGCTACGAAATCGGGCGCAGCCTTTTGCGGCCCGGTGCCAGCTTCCGCGACGTCTACGAGGCCATGGAACAACCGACACGCAAGGCCGGCGCCTGGCATCTGACGCCCCAGATCGCCGCACTCAATCCCCTTCTGGGTGGCGGCCCGTCGGCTGACGGCATTCGCGATCAACTGCCGGATATGGCTGTAAGATATCCGCATGTCGACGGTGGAGAGCGCATGCCCTTCGACTATGAAATCAAGGAAGGCATGACCTTCTCCCTGCAGCCCGACTGCAGGTTCGGACGCCATTGGTCGCTGATCGGCGGTGTCGTAGCGGCCGTCGAGGGCGGCCTCGAAGAATACAATGAACTGTCGCCGCAAATGAACAGTGTGAGCTAGGCACAGCGGACCGTATCGTTATGACGGTCCGGGTCCCGTCTTGCGCCGCACACAAAACTGGACAAGGAGGAAATCCAGCAATGCGAAACTTGAATCATGCCATCAATGCGAGGACCGCGGCAGCGGTCTTGCTCGCTGCCGGCCTCAGCACCGGCGAGGCGCTAGCCCGGCCACAGATCCCCGATGGGATTTCGGCCCTGTTTCCCGCCGCACAACAAGAGGGCAGTGTGTCCTTGTTCGTGAGCACCGATGCGCGGACCGCCGAAGACGAGGCCCGTCTGGAAGAGGCGATCTCCACAGATCTCGGGATCGATATCGATATCCGGCTGGTCAGCGGCGCGCCGGACCCTGTCTATATCCAGCAACTGGTCCAGCAGCATAATGCGGGGGTCGAACCGCCGGTCGACATGCTGGTCACGGTGCCGACCTTGCTGGGCGTTCTCAACGATGCCGGGGCGGTCGCCCACACGGACTGGTCCGCGCTTGGCGCGGCGACCGACGATGTTGCCGAGCAAGTGCATGGTCTGTTCGTTGCCGAGTTCGCTCGTCCGGTGATCTACAATACCGACGTGCTGAGCGCCGACGAGGTCCCGACAACGCTCGAGGAATTGTTGAGCGAGGAATGGGCAGGCAAGGTCGTTACCGCCGCGCTTCCGGACGTCTTCTCTCCCTGGGCGATCGGGCTTGGCGAGCAGGGCGCGCTCGACATGGTCGAGAAGCTGTTCGTGGACCTGCGCGTCGGCATCGCGCCCGCGCCGACCGCCATCCGTACCCTTGTCGAGAGCGGGGAATACCCGATCGGTTTCGGTATCCGCATCTCCGGCGAGCAGATCGAGAACAAGTCCCCGGTGGCCTATGCCCCGATCAAGGCGCCGCTTGTGCCGCGTTTTGCCGGCATTCTGGAGAATTCGTCTCACAAGAATGCGGCGGCCGTCGTCGGATGGTGGTTGTCGGCGACCGACAGCGGCCAGCATCTGGCAGCAGAGGTGCTCGACTGGCCGCGTCACACCATTCCCGGTTCCGACCTTTATGACATGACGGAGCTGATGGGCGGTGTTTACGCCGCGCCCGCCGGCTGGTGGATGAATGAAGGCGTTGCCGCCGGCAAGGCCATCGCCGACCTGCTTCGGGACCTTTAACACGCTTGGGGGCACGGCTTCCGTGTCCCCTTTTAATCGCGGAATTCCCTTATGACCCGTCCGGACGGACCAGCCCCGACAATCTTCGCCCATCGCCGCGACCCGATCGGTCTCGCCGTGCTGATCCTTGCCGGCATCGCGATTGTGCTTTTGCTTTTGCCCATCGCCGGGCTCGTTCTCAGCAGCCTGACATCCGATGAAACCGGGCGGTTCGACTTTTCGAATTATGCCGCGATCGTGGGGTCGCGGAAGTTCCTCAGGGTGATCGGGAATACGGCGATCCTGGCCTTTGGCAGCCTCGCGGTGATGTTTGTCGTCACCATCCCGCTGGCCTGGCTCTTCGCGCGAACCGACTTCGCCTGGCGGGGCGGAATTCTTGTTGCCGTGACCAGTCAGATCGCAATTCCCGGCTTCCTGGTCGCCCTTGGCTATATCTTCCTGCTCAATCCCTCCAACGGCCTCGCCAATCTCTGGTGGCGTGAGGCGGGCGGAACAGGGTCCATCATCAACATCTACTCGATGCCCTGGATCGTGTTTCTGCAGGGTCTCACAATGGTCGGGCCTGCCTTCTACTTTCTGGCGCCGGCCTTCTCCTCGATTGACGGATCGATCGAGGAAGCGGCCAGCGTGCACGGGGTCGGCAAGCTGAACACCCTCACCCGGATTCTCCTGCCCATGTCGGCGCCGGCCCTGATCAGCACGGGCCTGTTCTTCCTCGTGATTTCGGTCGAGACCTTCGATTATGCGGGCATGCTGGGCATGCCGGCCCGCATCGATGTGATTGCCACCTGGATCTATCAGTACACGCAGTCTTCCATGAGCGTGCCGCAATATGGGCATGCCTCCGCAATCGGCACCATGACGGCGGCCGTGCTTTTGATGCTGATCCTCTTGCAGATGCTGGTCTTTGCGCGTCAGAGCGACGCCGGAACAATCGGGGGCAGGGCGAAATCGGCATCGGTCAGGCTCGGACCCGCCGGTAAGCTTCTCGCCAAGGCCGGCTTTGTGCTCTACGCCTTTGCCGGGATCGGCCTGCCGTTTCTGATGCTGGTCTGGACCGCGCTCCTGCCCGTGCCGCAGCCTCCATCGCTCAAGGCGCTACAGGACGTGTCCCTTGAGGGATTCGGTCCCCAGTTCTGGGCGGAGCTGCAAAATGTCGGCGGCACCACCCTGTTCATCGCGCTGGTCGTGCCCAGCGGAGTGCTCGTCCTGACTGTCGCGATGGCCTGGATGTCGGGTCGGGTGAAGGCGCTGGGCTGGATGACCGAGCTGGTCACCGTGGTGAGCCTGGCCGTCCCCTCGATTGTGGTGGCCGTGGTGTTCAACCTTGCGGGCCTGGCCATACATCGGCACCTTCCGGTCTACGGAACCGTCTGGCTCCTGATCATGGCTATCGGCGTCCGATACGTCGCCACGGCTCACCGTATTACCGAAAACGCCTTTCGGCAGTTGAACCCCGAAATGGCGGAATACGCCCGGACCGCAGGCGTCACGTCAGGGCGGACGCTGTTCGGCATCATTATCCCCTCGATCCGGACGGGCCTGATCTTTGCGTGGTTCTGGGTGGCGCTTCTGACGCTGCGGGAACTGCCCATCACGCTCATCATGAGCAACTACGATCTGCAGACGCTGGCATCGCGGATCTTCCTCTACAACAGCTCCGGCCAGACACGTCAGTCCGCCGCCCTGTCACTGGCGCTGTTTGCGATTGTCGCCGTCTTCCTTGCCGGGTTTCTCCGGCTCACCCGGCGCCCTGCCTCTTCAAGGAACAAGGACAACAGTTTCGCATGACAGCCATAGCCCTGCGCAATATCGAGAAGCGATTTGGCGGCAATAACGGCCTGTCGGTTCTCCAAGGTCTCGATCTGACGATTGAGGAAGGTGAGGCCTATGTCCTGCTCGGACGATCGGGCTGCGGGAAAACCACGACCTTGCGTCTGATTGCCGGTCTCGAGGAACCAAGCGGCGGTGAACTGTTGATCAGCGGAGACGCTGTCTATTCACCCGCCAAAAAGGTCTGGGTACCTCCCGAGCAGCGTCCCATTGGCATGGTGTTCCAGTCATACGCCCTGTGGCCGACCATGACCGTGATGGAGAATGTACGCTTCACCCTGGCGCATGGCCGCACCCGGTTGAAACGCGCCGAGGCGCTGGAACGCAGCCGCCAGGTCCTCGAGATGATGCAGATCATGCATCTGGCGGACCGGCGGGTCACCCAGCTCTCCGGCGGCCAGCAGCAACGCGTGGCTCTGGCCCGCGCGATTGCCCAGAGGCCGCGTATCCTGCTCATGGACGAGCCGCTGTCCAATCTCGATCCCCAGCTTCGCTCCGATGTGCGTGGCGAGCTTCGCAAGCTGTGCAAGGACCTGGGTATCAGCTCGGTCATCGTGACCCATGACCGGGACGACGCGCTGGGGCTTGCCGATCAGGTCGGGGTCATGTCGAACGGCAAGATCCTTCAGCAGGCCGAGCCGGCAACGGTCATGAACCAGCCGAGATCCCTGTTCATCGCGCGGCTTTTCGACGAGATGAACACCTTCTCGGGTCGCATACTGGCCCTGGAAGAGGGGCTAGCCAGCATTGAGATTGCCGACCGGACGCTGCAGCTTCCCGCGCAGGAGTGGATGAGCCTGGAGCAGCAGGTTACCGTAGGCGCAAGGCCCGCCCGCCAGCACTTTGCCGATGAGGGAATGGCCGGGACCATCATTGAATCACATCTTGAGGGCCAGATGCGCCGCAACAAGGTGGATGTCGATGGCGCTGTGCAGACCATCTATCACCACGGTGCCGCCCTCGAGGTCGGGACCCGAGTCCACATCGCCACCGATGAGAATGGCTGGCTGGTGTTTCCCGGCGACTAACCACAGCAAGCCGCTGTGATTTCGCGGCTTCATCCGGACGAATTCGACAGAGTTTTCTTGACGGCACTGCCTATTCAATGCAATCATAATTGAACAATATGTTCATATTTGAACAACAACTGCGAGATAGTCGCCGACCCAAAAGGAGTTCCTTCGAGATGGCAGAACTGGCAAAGATCCCGATGATCAATCCCCCGGATGTCGAGATTCCCGATGGGAAGACGCTCGGCGAATGGATCGAGTCTCGCGTCGCACGATATGAAACGCGCACGCTGGATTGGGATGCACTCAAGTTTCAGGCCGACTTCGACCCGAAATACCGCCGCGCGCAGATGCGCTATCTCGGCACCGGGGCCACGGGCGTCAGCGACGATGGAAATGTCGTGCCAGCCGAGAATTTCACCTTCTCGACAATGGTGCTGCCGGCGGGCTGCGAGGGGCCGCTGCATATCCACACCGACGCGGAAGAAGTGTTCTTCATTCTCAAGGGCCACAAGATCCGCCTGTTCATCGAGCATCTCGGTGAAACCATCGAAACGGTCCTCACCGAGCGCGATCTGATCTCGGTGCCGCCGGGCGTCTATCGCGGCCTCATCAATGAGGGGATCGAAGAAGCCCTGATGTGCGTGATGATCGGCAATCCGAAGCCCGTCACACCGAGCTATCCCCCCGAGCATCCGGTTTCCAAGATTCCCCGGAACAAGAAGTAGCACGGTTCGCGGCGCGCTCAGCGCCGCGGATTCCGAGAGGTCGCGATGGTGAATGAGCATGTCATCGATGGAATGAAGGTGGTCGAGCGGCCGGGCTCCGGCCCTGCGGTGATGTTCCTGCATGGCATCGGATCGTCAGCAAATTCATTTGCGCCCTTGTTCGAGCGGCTTCCCGCACATTGGAGGCTGCTGGCTTGGAACATGCCGGGATATGGCGGCTCGGTGCCGTTTGATCAGCCCTGGCCCTTGGCCGAGGACTATGCGGATCGATTGCATGACTTGATCAGGGCGACCGGTGACGGCGCGCTCCATCTCGTCGGGCATTCATTGGGGGCGCTGGTTGGCGGCACCTTCGCCAGCCTATACCCCGAATGGGTCGACCACCTGGTCCTGATGTCCTGTGCCATCGGACATGACACGGCGCCGGGCGGTGCACTGTCCGCAGGCGCCCGTGAGCGGCTCGAACAGTTGGACAATCTCGGTGTACGCGAGTTCGCACGGCAACGTGCGCCGGGCCTGGTTCACGACCCCGCCTGCAATTCCTGCATTGTGGACCAGGTCCGGGACGTCATGGGAACCATCGATCCTGCCGGATATCGCCAGGCGACAGGGATGCTGTCTTCCGGCGCGCTCATTGACAGATTGGCCGGTCTTGAGGTGCCCACTTCGATCATTGTCGGCGAGAACGACATGATCACGCCGCCAAAGACGAACATGGCGGCCCATTCCCTCCTGCCCGAGGCCATCCGGCGCGATTTCATCATGATCGATGACTGCGGGCATGCGATCTATCAGCAGCAGCCGGAGCGCTGCGCCCGCATCCTCATCGACACATTCGGCGGAGACCGGCATGACTGAAGACAACAACAAGGCCTCGCAGGATCTGATCGTGCCACCGGTCCATCGGGCGGCGAAGCTGTTGCGCTATATCGGCGACGGCAACCGGTGCCAGAACCTCTCGACGGCGGCCAGACAGACGGGCCTGAACAGGACAACCCTGCTGCGGCTGCTCAACACATTGGCCATTGAGCATCTGATCGAGCCGATCCCCGATGGGGGCGGCTACCGGCTGGGTGTGGGGCTGATCTCGCTCGCGGCGGAAGCGCTTTATTCGCGGGACGTCATCGAGCTGGCGCGCCCGGTGCTGCAAAGCCTGGCCGACGAAATGGGCCTTTCCGCCCATCTCGGCGTGATGGCCGGCAGCGAGATCATCTATCTGCTGCGCGCCACCCCTGATGTGCACCTGGTTTCCAATGTGCAGGTCGGCAGCCGAATGCCCAGCCATGCGGTGACGATCGGCCGGGCCCTGCTTGCCAGCATGGACGACGCGGAAATACGCGATGCCCTGCGCGACGTGGAGTTCGTCAAGGTCAGCGACCAGACCCCCATGTCGATCGAAGGGGTGCTTGAACAGGCCCACCGGGACCGCTCGCTAGGACAGGCCTGGTCTCTCTCCGCTTTCGAGAAAGGGCTGGGGTCCTGCGCACAGGTCGTGCGCGACCATACCGGCCGGGCTGTGGCCGCGATCAATGTTGCGGGGCCCGAAGGGCAGTTTTCGGCAACCGGCGGCAAGCGCGATCGCATTGCCAGTGCCGTTGAGAAGGCCGCCGCAAGGATTTCCGGCGCGCTCGGTTTCACGGGCGCCGCCGGCAAAGGACAGGTTGAAGGAGGACATGGTGAGCGCTGAAACCATTCGCGTCGGCGCCCTGCGCGGCATTGTCATGCGTGGGCCGGCCATCAACGAGACGCTGGCATTCTACGAGGAAAACTGGGGCCTCAAGCTCGCCCGGGACGACAAGGACACGATCTTCTTGCGCGGCACCGGCAATGAGCCATTCATCTATGGCCTCAAGAACGATCCCACCTATGGCATCGAATATATCCATTTCGCGATGCCTGACCGCCAGTCCGTCGAGGCCCTGCATCGTCAGATCGGCGACCGGGGCGGATATGTGCTCGGCGAGCCGGCGGAGATCGGCGACGGTTTCGGCGGCTACGGGTTCGAAATGCTCGATCCTGACGACCGCAGGCTGCGCTTCACCTGCGAGATCGGAATCATTGACCCGATCGACGATCCCGTCCGCCCGCGCAAGATTTCGCATGTTGTCCTCAATACCCCGGATATGGGGGGCACCGAGAAATTCTATATCGACGTGCTCGGCTTCAGGGTAAGCGACTATTCGGCGGATCAGATGGTGTTCCTGCGCTGCAGCACGGACCACCATTCAATCGCGCTGGTGCGCGGCAATTATCCCAGCGTCAATCACGTGGCATTCGAACTGCCGAACATTGACGGGTTCATGCGCTCGATCGGCCGCATGAAGCAGATGGGCCAGGTGCCGAGCTGGGGACCCGGCCGGCATGGCCCGGGCGACAATCCGTTCGCCTATTTTGTCTCGCCATCGGGCTTCGTCATCGAGTTCACCTCCGAACTTCAGCAGATCGACGAACAGGCCCACATCGCCCAGATCTGGTCGCGTGACAATCCCGAGAACATGGACCGCTGGATGACCGCCGGACCGCCGACCCCGGCCATGCGGGCGGTCATGCAGGGGCGTCCGGATCCCGGCTTCAGGCATCTGAGGGCAAATTCATGACCCCGGATTTTGAGGGCAAGGTGGTTGTCGTCACCGGCGGCACCTCGGGCATTGGGCTCGCAACCCTCGAGCGCCTGCTTTCCGGTGGCGCCTCCGTCGCCTTCTGCGCCCGCAACGGTGATCGGGTCACCAAAGTGTGCAAGGACATGGCGGCCCGCTTCGGCGAGTCACGCGTGTTGGGTCAGGTCGCCGATGTGCTCGACGCCGATGCCTTTTCGGCATTTGCCCGGGCAGTCGACGACCGGTTCAGACGCTGCGATGCCCTCGTCAACAATGCGGGGCAGGGACGGTTATCCACTTTCGCGGATACCAGCGATCAGGACTGGCGCGACGAGATCGAACTCAAAATCTTCAGTCAGATCAACCCTATACGCTCGTGCGAGGCCATGCTGCGCAGGTCGGGTGGCGCCATTGTGGTGGTCAACTCGCTGCTCGCCTATCAGCCCGAACCCCATATGGTGTGCACCTCCGCCGCGCGGGCTGCCGTGCAAAGCCTGGTCAAGTCCCTGAGCGTGGAATTCGCCCCGGAGGTTCGCGTTAACGCGATCCTGGTGGGTCTGGTTCACAGCGGGCAATGGGAACGACGGTTCGAACAGCGCACCGACAAATCCCAGTCCCGCGAAGCGTTTTTCGCCGAACTCGCGGCCAGAAAAGCCATTCCGCTCGAACGGCTGGGGCGGCCCGAGGAGGCGGCAAGCGCCGTCGCGTTTCTGGCCTCTGACGCCTCCAGCTACATCACCGGCGCACATCTCGATGTGTCCGGTGGACTCTCCCGTCACATTTAGAAAGTCAGTCTATGCCGACCGCCAATCCGGACGTGACGCAATCGGTTGCCCACTACATCGTCAGCTATATGGCAGATATCGGTGTGACGACGGTTTTTGGCGTCATCTCCATACACAATATGCCGATCCTCGATGTTCTGGCCGCCGAAGACCGGATCAGGTTCGTGCCTGCGCGGGGCGAGGCGGGCGCCATGAACATGGCGGACGCCTATGCGCGGGTTTCCGGCGAAATCGGCGTGGTTCTCACCTCAACCGGAACGGCCGCCGGCAACGCGGCGGGCGCCCAGGTGGAGGCGCTGACGGCGGGAACGCCGCTCCTGCATATCACGACCCAGGTCGACCTCGAATTCGCGGATCGCGACCGGGCTGCCATCCACGATGTGCCGCGCCAGCCCGATATGCTCCGGGCGATCTCCAAATCCTACTTTCGGGCCTGGAGCGCCGATGCAACACCGGGCGCGCTGGCTGCGGCGGTCTCGGATGCCCTGTCGGCGCCTCGGGGGCCGGTCACTTTCGAGATACCCGTCGATGTCCAGCGTTCGGACATGACCACGCGCCCCGCATTGGGGCCGGCATGCGTAAGCATGCCGGGCGTTGCGACTGCGGCAATCGATGACTTGGCCCAGCGCGTGCGAAATGCCCGCAGGCCGATGCTGTGGCTTGGGGGAGGCGCGCGTGGCGCGACAGTCGAAGCGCGCGAACTCGTGCGGCGTGGCTTCACGGCGGTAACCAGCACCAATGGCCGCGCCGTGGTGGAGGAAACCAATCCCTCGACGCTGGGCGCATTCAACATGACGCCGGCGGCCCAACGCATCTACCGACAGGCGGACCTGATGCTGGTTGTGGGGTCGCGATTGCGCGGTAACGAGACCCATAACAATCGCATGACCCTGCCGTCGCCCCTGATCCAGATCGACGCGGATGCGTCCCAGGCGGGCCGCAACTATCCTGTTGATCTGTTTGTCCATGCGGATGCTCGCGAGGCCCTGGCGCTTTTGATCGATCGACTGCCTGAGGCGCTCGATGTGGACCGGAACTTCCATTACGACGTGGCGGTCGCCCGCGCGCAGTCCGAAGGTGAGTTGCGGTCCGCACTCGGCCCCTATCAGGAAATTGCGGAAACGCTGCAGACCCGGATCTCAGCAGGCGGGCACCCCTGGGTGCGCGACGTGACCATCTGCAACTCGACCTTCGGCAATCGTTATGTGCAGATCGCCGATCCTCGACACGGCGTCCATGCGCTTGGCGGTGGCATTGGGCAGGGCGTTGCCATGGGCGTCGGCGCGGCACTCGCCGGAAGTGGCGCCAAGACGGTGGTGCTGCTGGGCGATGGCGGCACCATGCTGGGCCAGGCAGAGATGATCACGGCCGTCGAGGAACAGGCCGATCTGGTCTTCGTGTTGATGAACGATCAGGCCTATGGGGTCATCAGGAATATCCAGGACGCCCAGTATGGCGGTCGCCGGCACTATTCGGCGCTCAAGACACCGGATTTCGAGCAGCTTTGCCGGTCGATCGACTTGCCCCACCGCCGGATCGGCAGTGCCGAGGCCTTCCCCGAAGCGCTGGACGATGCCCTCGGAACCACCGGACCCTGCCTGATCGAGGTCGATATGCTGGCCATCGGGCCGTTTGCGCAGGTCTTTGCCGGTCCGCCGGCCGGGGCGGCTGGAGGTCAGACATGACCGTCCGGCACCTCGGAGTCATCGGTATTGGCGCAATCGCCAAGATGCTGCTGCTTGAACTCGCGAAAAGCAACGATGCCGCGCAGCCCGGTCTGACGGTTCTGTGTCGGCCGGAGCGGTGCGACACGGTCAGGGACTGGCTGGCCGTGAACTGGCCGGGGCGCGCGAATGTCGCGGTGTCGGCTGCCGAACTGGCGGCCTCGACGCCCGATTTCGTTGTTGAATGTGCCGGTCAGGCGGCATTGGCGGAATATGTTCCCGACATTCTCGCCGCCGGCATCGAGACTGCCATCGTGTCGGTCGGCGCATTGGCCGACCTGCATTTGTTCGATGCCGTCAGGCAGGCTGCGGCCCGTGGGGGAACACGTGCCGTGATTGCGCCGGGCGCCGTCGGCGGCCTCGATGCGCTGTCCGCCTATCGGCTCGCCGGTCTCGACAAGGTGGTCTATTCGGGGCGCAAGCCGCCCGTCGCATGGAAAGGATCGGTCGATCCCGATGCGGTCGATCTCGACGCGCTCACGGCGCCCCAAGTGATTTTCGAAGGTGACGCCAGGCAGGCGGCATTGAATTTTCCCAAGAACGCCAATGTCGCCGCCACCATCGCGCTTGCCGGCAACGGGTTCGAAAAGACAGCCGTGAAGCTGATTGCCGATCCCGGGATCGAGCTGAACATCCACGAAATCGAGGCCTTTTCGGCCATCGGCAGGCTGCGGTTCTCGATCGAGGGCCGCAGCCTGCCCGGTCAGCCACGGACCTCGGCAACGACGGCCTTCAGCGCCTTGCGCGAGATCCTGAACCGGTCCAGCCACATCAGCATCTAGGGTGCCAAATGACGTATGACATGCCCAGCGGGGAGATATTTGTCGCCGGAGAGTGGCGGCGTGGCCAGGGGAGGGACATCCGCTCCGTATTTGCGGCGGATGGCACGGAAAACCTGACCTTCAAAGGAGCCGCGCAATCGGATGCGGACGATGCCGTCGACGGGGCCGCGACGGCGCAGAAGGCGTGGGGCGCCTTGAAGCCATTCGAGCGCGCCCGTCATCTCTACCGCATCGCGGATGCCATAGAAGCCGATGCGTCGCGGCTGGCCTATATTCAAATGCGCGACACCTCGAAGTCGCTGCGCGAAACGACGGCGCTCGTCAGATCCGCTGCCGGCACCTTCCGGTATTTCGCCGCCGTGGCCGAGACCCATGACGAACAGCTCACCAGCGCGCGCGGCGAGTATCTCAGCCTTTCGGTTCACGAGCCCCTTGGCGTCGTTGCCGGGATTACCCCCTGGAACTCGCCCATCGCCAGTGACGCGCAAAAGGCCGCGCCCGCGCTCGCTGCGGGCAACGCCATCATTCTCAAACCCTCGTCCTGGGCGCCGTTGACCAGCCTGGCGCTCGCTGAAATCGTCGAGCAGGCCGGTTTGCCGGCGGGGCTGTTCTCGGTCCTCCCGGGGAGCGGCTCGGAGGTCGGCAACCGGCTTGTGGAACATCCTGATGTCGCCAAGGTCTCCTTCACCGGCGGCACCTCCACCGGCTTGAAACTGGCCGAAATCGCCGCGCGAAAGCTGATGCCGATTTCCCTCGAGCTTGGCGGCAAGTCGCCGACCATTGTCTTCGAGGACGCGGATATCGACCTGGCCATCGCCGGCATCCTGTTCGGCGTGTTTTCCTCGACCGGGCAGTCCTGCATCGCCGGTTCGCGCCTGTTCGTGGCGCAGGCGATCTACGGGGAATTCATGGACCGCCTCGTCACCGCCACACGGCAGCTTCGGATCGGTCATCCGGAAGACCCGCGGACCCAGGTCGCCCCCATGGTGCATGCCGATCAGCGCGCTTCGGTTGCCGGCTTTGTCGAGGCGGCCCGCGAAGAGGGCGGGCGTGTGCTTTGCGGCGGCAGAGCGCCCGAAGGTCCGCACTATGCCGATGGCACCTATTTCGAACCCACCATCATCGACGAGGTGTCGAACGACGCCCTCATCTGCCGTGAGGAGGTTTTCGGCCCTGTTCTCGCGGCCATGCCCTTCTCCGGCGATGATGAGGTGATCGCCCGCGCCAATGACAATGCCTACGGCCTCGCATGCGGCCTATGGACGAGGGACCTTCCCCGTGCCTGGCGGGTGGCGCGATCGGTTACCTCAGGCACGGTCTGGGTCAACACCTACAAGCAGTTCTCGATATCCGCGCCGTTCGGCGGGGAGGGAATGAGCGGCATGGGCCGGGAAAAGGGCCGGCAGGGCCTTCTCGCCTATATGGCCCAGAAATCGGTTTATCTCGACACAAGCGGTGCGCCCCATCCCTGGGCCGATTGGCCTCCCGCAGGTGAGTGAAGCGCGCAGAACGACCAGGAAGACGGATATGACGCAATTGAATATCGGAATCTGCGGTGGCGGCGTGGGTGGCTTTTGTGCCGCCATAGCCCTTGCACGGTTCGGACACGATGTGACTGTTTTCGAACAGGCGCCCGAATTCCGGCGGATCGGCGCCGACGTCAATCTCACGCCCAATGCCGTCAAATGTCTCGACGGGCTGGGTGTGGGCGACCGGCTTCGCGAGACCGCGGCCCGGCCGGCGTTCCGGATCAGCAGAACCTGGGATACCGGCGAGGAGACCTCGCGCCTGCCCATGAGCGAGGCGGCGGCCGAAACCTATGGTGCGCCGCAACTCACCATCCATCGCGGTGATTTGTTGCGGGCGCTCGAGGACATGGTCGAACCACAAAGAATTCGGCTCGACAGCCATGTTGAGGGCGTCGCGATGCAGGACGGCAAACCGCAGGTCGTTCTCGCCTCGGGAGAACAGGTCGGTTTCGATGTTGTCATCGGGGCCGACGGCATCCACTCGGCCGTGCGCGAAGCACTTTTCGGTCCGGACGACCCCGAGTTCACAGGGCTGGTTTCCTATCGCGCCGTTGTGCCCACGCACGCGGTCGATGTGCCCAATCTCGACTGCTTCACGAAATGGTGGGGTCCGACCCCGGATATCCAGGTCGTGACCTTCCCGCTGCTTCGCGGGGAGGAGACCTTTGTGTTCGCCACCACATCGCAGTCCGATTGGACGGAGGAAGGCTGGACCGTCGCCGGAGACGTCGAGGAACTGCGGCGCGTCTATGCCGGCTTCCATCCCGATGTCCGCGCACTTCTGGCCGCCTGCCAGAGTGTCACCAAGTCGGCGCTCTATGTCCGGGAGCCGCTTGAGCGGTGGAATAGTGGTCCGGTGACCATTCTCGGCGACGCCGCACACCCCATGGTGCCCTTTATGGCTCAGGGCGCGTGCATGGCTATCGAGGATGCGATCGTGCTGGCGCGGGCACTCGAAAAGGCCGGGCCCGCCGATGTCGAGGACGGCCTCGCCCGATATGCCGCGGCGCGGCAGGCGCGGACCGCCAGGGTTCAGGAGAATTCGCGCGCCAACACCTGGCTCAAATCCGCCGGGAACGCGGATTGGGTCTATGGCTATGACGCGTGGAACGTCCCGATCTGAGGACAGGGACGACCACGCCACACCCCCCGCCGCCGACGGGACTTTCGCACCAATCCACTGATCCATTGGATCCGACAATTGACAGTCAAAATATAATTGATAAAGTCAATGAAAATGAAGACTGATATGGGAAGGGAGTGGTGGGAAATGCGATCAATGCGCATCATAAAGCCCAGATTAGGGCGGATGATGTTGAGGGCGCTCCTCATAAAAAATGATGAAATCATATAATAATTTGTCAGCGCAAAGCACGGTCCGGTGCGATCGATCGTCGGTTGCCCTCGACGTGCAGGGTGAAGGGTGCCGCCTGTCATGAAGTTGAGAATCGATCACCATCCCGACCCGATGGTCGGCATGATGCCCCTGTTCTATGCCATCGATACGGGACTGTTCGGGCGGCATGGAATTGAGCCCGAATTTGTCGCGCGCACCAACGTCCAGGCGATAGAAGACATGCGTGCCGGCCGGATGGACATTTCCTTCTCCGGTCCGACCCTCACCATCATGGCGCGCGAGAAATTCGGTCTCGACACAAGGTTCATATCGGCTGCGGCCCTGCGCGGATCATATGGCGGTCGCGAAGCCGACTTCATGAACATCGTGGCGGCCAACGGCGTGGAGATCGCCAGGCCGAAGGACTTTGAAGGCAAGAGGCTGGGCGTGTTCGCGCTCGATGGCGGGATTACCCATTCCGGGCCACTCTATCTGTTCAACAAGCATGGTGTCGACGCGACTGCCATCCAGTGGCGCACCATGCCTTTTCACCGGATGGCCGACGCCATGGCCGACGGTGAAATCGACATTGCCGTTAATGTCGAACCCTTTGTGACGATGATGCTCAGACGCGGCCTGGGCAAAACGGTCGATGAGGTTTTCGGCGGTGGTTCGCTGGCCATGGCGACGACGGGCAATCCCTCGCTCGTGTCCAACTGGTGGACCACCCGCGAAACCTATGATGCCCATCCGGAGTTGTTCATCGAGACCAACGCTGTCCTCAACGAGGCAATCGAACAGATTTATGCCGATCCCGAAGCGGGGCTCGATGCAATGTCCCGGCAGACGGGGCAGGACCTGACATTGGTGCGCGAGATCGGTCTCAGCACGAGTTTTCTTCATGCCTGCGCAATTGATGCTCCCGAAATCCGGGAGATGTATGAGCGCTGGGCGGGGGTGCTCAGGGGCGCCGGACTACTTGAGAAGGAGGTTGACTGCAGCGTGTTTTTCTAAAGCCGCCCGGGAGGAAACGGGTGGATCATCAAACGGGGAGGAGCAACATGTTCCACAAGACCATCGCACTGGCAGCCGCTATTGGCGCGGCCTGCCTGCCAACATCCGCCGCAATGGCAGATGACGAACTTCAGGACGCCACGCTCTATATCGGCTGGCGCGCAGAGGCGGAATTCGGCGGCTTTTTTCAGGCCCTTGCGACCGGCCTTTACGAGAAGCACGGCCTCAATGTCGAAATTCAACTGGGTAATCCCCAAAGCAACCCCGCCCAGCAACTGATTGCCGGCAAGGTAGATTTCACCGTCGGCAGCAGCGGAACAGCCCTCAACGCAGCGCGCGAAGGGGCTCCGATCGCCGCGGTTGCGGCAATGTTCCAGAAAGACCCGCGTATCATGGTGGGCCATCCGGGGCAGGGATATGAGAGCCTTGAAGACATGGTCGGCCACACGGCCTATGTCGGGGCGCTGGGCATGGCGACGTTCTGGCCGTTCCTTCGCGAGGAGTTCGGGTTCAGCGATGAGAATGTGAAGCCCTATACCTTCTCGATTGTACCCTTCGTCGCAGACGAAACGGCGATTCAGCAGGGCTATGCAACCAACGAGCCGCACGCCCTGCATATGGCGGGCATCGAGAACCCCGTCGCATTTCTTCTGCACGACTATGGATACCGGCCCTATGCGGTCAATGTCATGGCTCGGCAGGATGATATCGCAAACCGGCCCGACTTCGTTCAAAGTTTCATCGATGCCTCGATAGAAGGATGGCAGGACTATCTGCATGGCGACGCCTCGCCCGGCAATGCGTTGATCAAGGAACGCAACCCGGACATGGAGGACGATGTCCTCGAATTCGCGCTGGAAACCATCCGGCAGGGCGGATTTGTGGATGCCGAAGATGCAGCCGAGCTCGGCATCGGGGCCATGACGGACGAACGCTGGCGCGAGTTCTACGACACCATGGTCTCCGCCGGTGCCTTGCCAGGCGATATCGACATCTCCAAAGCTTACACCCTTCAGTTCGTGAACAACCGGGTAGGGCTTCAGTGAGTGAAACGACCACCGCGGTCGAAGCCACGGTAAGGCTTCGCGGCATTTCCAAAACCTTCAGCAATGGTACCACAGCTGTATCGAAGCTGAATCTCGACCTGGAGCCGGGCAGCTTTGTCAGCCTGCTCGGCCCCTCGGGCTGCGGAAAGAGCACGGTCCTGCGCATGATCGCAGGACTGATCGATCCCAGCGAAGGCGAAGTCACGGGGAGCCGCGAAGCCGGTCGTATCGGCTTTGTATTCCAGGAACCGACCCTGATGCCCTGGGGGTCTGCCCTCGCCAATATCAGGTTGCCCCTCGATCTGGCGGGTGTGAAGCCGGCCGAGGCAAATGCTCGCGCCAGGGACGCTCTTGCCCAGGTGGGCCTCGAAGGGTTCGCCGATGCCTATCCGCGCGAATTGTCGGGCGGAATGAGGATGCGCGTATCGCTTGCGCGGGCGCTGACCACCGAGCCGGATATTCTCCTGCTCGATGAACCCTTCGCCGCGCTCGACGAGATCACGCGCTTCAAGCTCAACAACGACCTGCTGGCGCTCTGGCAGGCCAAGCGGTTCACAGCGGTCTTCGTCACCCATTCCGTGTTCGAGTCTGTCTATCTGTCGCAACGGGTAGTCGTGATGGCAGCCCGTCCGGGACGCGTTTCCGACGATCTTGCGATCGAGACCGATCTGGCACGCGGCGAGGAGTTCAGAACCTCCGCCGACTACGCGCAATTGTGCCGCAGGGCTTCGGAGGCGCTGGAAAGGGCCATGGCATCATGAACAAGACTTCACCCTTGCGGCGCTTTGGCCTGCCAATCGGCCTTGGCATTCTCACCCTGATCGTCTGGGAAGGATGTGTGCAGGCACTCAACGTGTCTCCCTTTCTCCTTCCCGGTCCGGTCGCGATCTATCATGCCCTTGTCGACGATTGGGGGCTGTTGTCGGAAGCCTTGCTGGTCACCTTGCAGATCACCGGCCTGGCTTTCGTCTGCGCCGTCCTCGGCGGGGGTCTGATCGCCGTGCTGTTCAGCCTGTCCCGGTCGGTGGAGACAACCTTGTTTCCCTATGCGGTCATCATGCAGGTGACACCGGTGGTCGCCATTGCACCCTTGCTGATCATCTGGATCGACAATGTGCGACTGGCCCTGCTGGCCTGCGCCTGGCTGGTGGCATTCTTTCCGATCCTCTCGAACACGACAGTCGGCCTCAACAGCTCCGATCACAACCTCAGGGACATGTTCCGGCTTTACGGTGCAACAACGCGCCAGACACTGTTCCGGCTGCGCATGCCCTCAGCAATGCCATACTTCCTCACCGGGGTGCGCATATCGGGTGGCCTGTCGCTGACCGGTGCAGTCGTTGCCGAATTCGTGGCCGGAACCAGCGGGCAGGGTTCGGGTCTCGCCTACCGTATCCTTGAGGCCAGCTATCAATTGCAGACACCGCGCATGTTTGCGGCCCTGCTGCTGATCTCCCTGACCGGCGTGCTCATCTTCCTTGCGACCAGCTTCATATCCCAGCGCATCCTGGGGCGGTGGCACGAAAGCGCCATGGAGCGCGAGAAGTAGTGCCCGGTCTGGTCGAATATATCGAAGCCAACGCGAGCGGGTTCCGGCTATGCCGGGCCCGCATTCCGGCCGATATGCTGTCGGTGCCAGTGGGGACACCTGTCGCGGCGGATGGCATGACGCTGGTCGATCTTTGCGTCGCCGGCGGCAGGATCACCACGGTTGAACCTGCCGGCAGCGGCCCTGAACAAGGCTACGACCTTGCGGGCGGCATGATCCTGCCGGTTTTCGCCGACATGCACACACATCTCGACAAAACCCATATTGCCCGCCGGACTGCCAATCCGGAATGCAGCCTGTTGGGAGCCGTCAAGGCCACTGCTGCGGATCACGGCAACTGGAGCGAAGAGGATCTTTATCACCGCGCCGACTTCGCCCTTCGGTGTGCCCATGCGCATGGGACCGCGTTCATGCGCACCCATCTCGATGTGCTGGGACCACAGGGGCAGGCCGTCTGGCAGGTCATGTCGTCGCTGCGCCAGGAGTGGAAGGGGCGGATTGACCTGCAATTCGTGGCGATGGCGCCGATCGGCTTCTATCTGGAAGAGGGCGCCGAGGCGTTTGTCAAAGAGGCGGCCCGCCACGGCGCATTCCTGGGCGGAGTTACGGTGCTGAGGAACGTGCCGGCAACTGAGAAGGACAAGGCGCTGGCCGAAGCGTTGAACGCCTTGTTCGAGCATGCGCGGGTCCACGATCTCGACATCGACCTGCATGTCGACGAGAGCCTCGATCGGTACGCCAACGCATTGTTTTCTGTGGCGGAAAGCACCCTGCGACACGGATGGCATGGTCGTGTGACCTGTGGACACTGCTGTAGCCTGTCGCAAATGGAAGACGTGCGGCGCGAAGCCATCCTGTCCCGGTGCGCTGACGCTGGCATCAGCATAGTGAGCCTGCCGCTGGTGAATGCCTGGCTCCAGGACCGGCAGGCACATCGAACACCTGCACGGCGCGGCGTGGCACCCCTCGCGGAAGCGAGAGCCCGCGGGATTGCTGTGGGACTGGCTAGCGACAATTGTGGAGATGCCTTTCACCCTTTTGGTGACTACGACCTGTTGGAAGTTCTGCGCGAAGCGACACGGATGGCACATCTGCCCGGCGATACGGGGGAATGGCTGCAAAACGTGACCACGGTCCCGGCTCGCCTGATGGGCGCCGATACCCGCCTGAAAGTCGGTGATGCAGCCGATTTCCTCATGTATTCGGCGCGCGGCATGGAAGAATTGCTGGCAAGACCTCAACATGATCGTGTGGTGATCAGAAACGGGCGTCCACAGGCGCAGCCATTGCCTTCATTTGCCGAACTCGACAGACTGTTTACCTGTCACACTTCAGAACGTCTGGGACTGCAATAGAGTACTGTCCGGTATGAGCGAATCGAGAACTTCCTTTCCTCGTGCGGGCGATCTCGTCGCTCCGCATGTGAATACACTGTCCAAATACCTGACCCGTGCAGCGGTTCAGGATGCGCGCAGTCGGTTCGGGCTCGGTCGGGTCGAATGGCAGATCATCACGCTTCTCGGTGTGTTCCAGCCGATTTCAGTGCGTGAGTTGACGTTTCACGCCCTTCTCGACCCCGCCCAGATCAGTCGGGCGATCCGGGGATTGTCGGAGCGCGACATCGTGGCCAAACGGCAAAGCGACCGGGATCGGCGCGAGGTTGAGGTGACCTTGACCGCAAAGGGTCTGTCCCTGCACGCCGATCTGACCATCGCCGCCATCAATCGCAACAAGGTGCTGACCGAAGGCTTTTCTCTCGAAGAAATCCGAAGTCTCAATTCGACGTTGGACCTGCTTGTGGAGCGCGCGAAAACGCTTGTGGACTCGGACTAAGTCATCTGCCGGCAATCGCTGACTTCCGCCGCCTGAGACCCACCGGCGCAGTGAGACAGAATGCCGAGACCAGTTCGAATTGCACTGACGGCACAGCAACCCACCCTGCACGTTTCCCTGTTCCCATGAGTTTCCCTGAATAGCGCCGCGTTTTCGGTGGCTTGGGATGTGATGCGTGGTTCCGCATGGACCACGGCGCGTAGCGCTCCAGATGATGCAGCGGAAATCACAGGTTGAGCGGAATAGACCGGCACCCTGCTTTCCACTGCAGATTTTCAGTCAAATAACACCTTGCTTGCAGACCAGAACCGTTTGCTCATGTCGCCTAGGCTGTGCGCATGGGAGGACGCGCCTTGGACACAAAGACCAATCTCGCGGATGGCCGCCATGGCTGAGATCACGGGCATGGGCGGGGCGGTTCGCGCCCGGTCCGGGCAAACTTGTTGCCGGATCGTCGGCCAATGGCATCCCGGCATCGGCCGGTTTGTCGTCTGACCCTCGGGGAGCGGACGATGTCGGCGGCAAAACAAGCGCTGGTCATTGGAGGCGGGATCGCGGGCATGTCGGCGGCCATCGTGTTGCGCGAATCCGGCATGAAGGTGCACCTCATCGACAGGGATCCGGAATGGAAGGTCTATGGCGCCGGCATCACCATAACCGGGCCGACACTGAGGGTCATGAAGCGGCTCGGCATTCTCGATCGCGTTCTCGCAGAGGGTTATACATCGGACGGCCTTCTGGTGTGCGACGCACAGGGAAACACTGTCGCCGAGATCGAGACGCGCGGCGAGGCGTTGAACGGCGTTCCTGGCGCCGGAGGAATCATGCGCCCCGTGCTGCACAGCATCCTTTCCGAGCGGCTGCGTTTGCTGGCGCCAAGGGTATCGCTGGGCACCAGCGTGGCATCGCTCATCCCGGGCCACCCGACCCAAGTCACCTTCACCGATGGCAGCACCGGCACATATGATCTGGTCGTCGGAGCAGACGGAATATTTTCCGCAACGCGGGCGATGATGTTCCCGGACACCCCCGAGCCGCACTATGTGGGACAGGTGTGCTGGCGGCTGATGACAAGCCGCCATCCCGCCATCGAGCGGCGCACATATTTTCTCGGCGGGCCGAGCAAGGTGGGCATCAACCCGGTGTCGCCTGACCAGATGTATATGTTCCTGCTCGAGCCGGTGCAGCGGTTCGAGCGCCGCCCCGAAGGTGACCAATACCGCCACCTCGACGCACTGATGGCGCCCTATGGCGGGGTGGTGGCCGATCTGAGGGCCGAGCTGAATGCGGGCTCTCGCATCGTGGCGCGGCCGCTCGAAACGATCTTCCTGCGCGCACCCTGGTATCGGCAGGGCTGCGTGCTGATCGGGGACGCTGCCCACGCAACCACGCCTCAGCTGGCCTCAGGCGCCGGCATGGCGATGGAGGACGGCGTGGTGCTCGGCGAGTGCGTGGCCGGGGAGGATAACATCGAGGCCGCGCTCGCACGGTTCATGCAACGCCGTTACCCGCGCTGCGCCCTGGTTGTGGAGAAATCACTCACTCTGGGGCGGCTGGAAAAAGCAGTGACCTCGCCAATCGAACAGGTGCGAGTCGTCGAACAGGCGCTCGCCCAGCTCAATCAGCCCTATTGAGGAGGCTTAATCAGTGTTCCTGCGTATAAACGAACATCTGGCACATATAGAGGTCGGCGGAGATCGTCAGGCCCAAGCCTTGGTGCTGCTCCATTCCCTGGGTACTTGCGCCCAGGTGTGGGACGCGCAGGCGGCTGCCTTTTCGTCGCGTCGGTTTGTCATTCGTCCCGATTTTCGCGGTCACGGGCTCTCCGAAGAGAGCCGCGAACCTTTGACCATCGAGCGCCTCGCCGCCGACGTCATGGCGATGCTCGATGCGCTCGAGATCAAGGAGTTTGCACTGGCCGGCATCTCGATCGGCGGGCTGGTGGCGCAGGCCACGGCCGCGCGCGCCGGGCAACGCCTCACCGCGTTGGCGCTGTTCGACAGCACCATTGCCACGCCCAATCCGGAAATGTGGACCAACCGTGCCCGGACCGTGCGCGCCAATGGACTGGCCTCGATTGCCGAGGATGTCTATCAACGCTGGCTGCCGCAAGGAGCGCTGGGCGCGGTGGAGTCCGCGGGTCTGTTGCAGATGCTGCGGCGTACCAGCGACGAGGGCTACGCGGCCGGCTGCGATGCACTGGCCGGCGCCGATTGCCGCGCGCTGGCCGGCGCCATCACCGCGACGACGGTGGTTGCCGTGGGCAGCGAGGACCTGGCGACGCCGCCCGCAGCAGCGAGCGCTCTCGCCGGTGCCATCGCAGGTGCGCGGCGCGAAGTGATCGAGGGGGCAGCACACATTCCGCTCTTCAGCCATGCCGATGCGGTCAATCGCATCCTTGAGACCACAATGTTCTGAGTGGGCGCCGGACGGAGAACGGGGGGAAAGCACGTCCGGCACATATGAAATCGTGTCAAACCGGGAGGACCAGAATGCGCATTAATCTCAAAAGTCAAATCGCCTGCTGTGCCGTTGCCTGCATGTTCGCCATGCCCGCAGCAGCGCAAACCGTCAACCTCAAGCTGGCCTCGCCCGCACCCGCGCCGGCCCTGATCAACCAGGTCTTCGCCGGCTGGGCCGAGCGGGTGAACGCCGCAGCCGATGGTGCAATCACGATCGAATTCATCCCCGGCGGGGTGCTCGGCAAGGAAGGCCAGATGCTTGACCGGGTCGCGGCGGGCGTTGTTGACATCGCCTGGGATTTCCAGGGCTATTATCCCGGCAAATATCCGAAGAGCGGTGTGGTCGAGCAGCCTTTCCAGTTCGAGACCGCCGAACAGGGGTCGCGTGCCTTGCAGGAGCTGTTTGAAAACGGCACCATTACCGGCGAGTATCAGGACGTGAAGGTGCTTGGGCTCTTCACCTTCCCCAATGCGTCGGTGATGCTGTCCGAACCGCTCGACGACCTGTCCAATCTGAGTGGACGCAAGATCACCGCGCAAAATCCCACAATGCAGGCCGCCGCCGGCAATTTGGGGGCGACACCGGTCAATATCGGCATTCCCGAATGGTACCAGGCCCTCAGCCGCGGCACCATCGACGGTGCGATCGTGACGTTCACCGCGGTTCCCGCGTTCCGCCTCAATGAGGTGATGCACTTCTATATCGACGTTTCGGTGGGGGGGAACCCCGGCATGTTCATCATGAACCAGGCCAAATTCGACGCCCTTCCCGAGGCAGGCCAACGGGCCATCGCCGCCAATTCGGGTCACAGCTTTGCGGTGGAGATGGGGAGCTTCCTCGACAATTGGAACACCAATGCCAAGGGCATGGCCGCCCAGGGCGACAACCAGCTCGTCGAACTCTCCGAGGCCGAACTGGCGATCTGGCGCGACGCACTGACGCCGCTGGGTGAAGCCTGGGTTGCCAGGACCGAGGACGGCGCGGCCATCGCCGAAGCATTCCAGGCCGAGATCGCGAAATGAGCATGGTCGCAAGCATGCGCATGGGGCAGATCCTGGCGCCGACCGACAGGGCGACCCGCCTGCTTGCGACCGTTGCGGTCCTGACGATCGTCTGCATCGCCTTCGCGACCATCGCGGATGTGGCGATGCGGGCAATTCTCAACACCACGATAACGGGGTTGAGCGAAGTGCTGCTTCTGGTGTTGGCGGTCGCGGTAACCGCCTGCCTGCCATTCGGCTGCGCGCGTGGCGTTCACCTGTCCGTTGATCTCGCAACCAGTCTCATGCCCCCCAGACTGGGGCAGGCCTTGAAGTTTGCCGGCGCCACCGTGCTCCTCATCTTCATCGCGCTGATCGGGATCAAACTGTTCGAGCTGGCGCACACTTTCGGAGCCCGCGGCCAGACCACCATCATTCTGGGCTGGCCGGTGGCGCCTTTTTACTTCGCTATGGCGGGGTTCGTTCTGTTGTGCGTGCCCATTCAGGCTTTGAACGCGATCAATTCTTTTTCGGAAGCCACGACGGACGCCCGTCGCGCCACAAAAGTGGTCATCTTGCTGCTGGCCTTCGCGATGGTGGCGGTCACCGCGGCGCTCTGGTCCGGCGGCATCACAATGCTGCCAGGATACGCCTGGCTCAAGAGTCTCAACCCGGCGGTCATGGCGCTGGTTTTCTTTGGCCTGATGTGGGTCATCATGCTGCTCGGTGTCCCCCTTGCCGCCGCGATGGGCCTGATCGGGTTTTTCGGCATCTCCGTCATGGTGGGCTTCGCGCCGGCCGGCACCGTCATAGGCGGCGAGGTGGGCAAGTTCCTGACCAGCCCCACGCTTTCTGTGCTGCCGCTCTTCCTGCTCATGGGCGCCTTCGCGTCACTGGCCGGGCTATCCGCCGACATTTACCGCTTCGCTCATGAATTGCTGAGGCCGCTGCACGGCAGTCTCGCCCACGCCACCATTGCCGGTTCCGCCGGCTTCGGCGCGCTGACCGGGTCTTCGCTCGCGACCGCCGCCACCTTCGGCAAGGTGGCACTGCCCGAAATGCGGGCCCGCAATTACGACCCCGCCTTGGCCGCGGGGGCCGTGGCTGCCGGCGGCACTCTCGGTAGCTTGGTGCCCCCCTCGACGGCCCTCATCCTGTTCGCGCTTTTGTCGGAACAGTCGATCGGCCGCCTGTTCATGGCAGCCCTGGTGCCTGCCATCCTCGCCATTGCGCTCTATCTGTTGGCCATTTGGGCCTTGCTCAGGTTCAGGCCACAACTGGCACCGGACGGCACGGCCATCGACGGCCCGGCACTGTTCGCGGCCGCCAAAGCCTGCTGGGGCGCGGTGGTGCTGTTCGGACTGGTCATCGGGGGCATCTATACCGGCATCTTCACCGATGCCGAGGCGGCCTCGGTGGGCGCGGGTGGCGCCTTCCTGTTCGCGCTGTTCCGCGGCAAGCTTGGTGGCGGCCGGCTATGGGAGGCCATGGCCGAAAACACGACGACGATCGCGTTGATCTACACCCTGATCTTCGGCGCCGTCACCTTCTCGTTCCTCGTCGCCTTCACCCAGGTGCCCTCAGTTGTCTCGGATTGGATCGTCTCCCTTGGCGTGGCTCCGCTGGGCGTGGTGATCCTGCTCATTATGGTCTATCTCGTGCTCGGCATGGTGATGGATTCCTATGCGATGATGGTGATCACCGTGCCGATCTTCCTGCCCCTCATCGTCCAGAGCGGCTATGACCCGATTTGGTGGGGCGTGCTGACCGTGATCTGCGTGGAGATGGGCATGATCACACCGCCGTTCGGGATGAACATCTTCATGCTCAATTCCATCGCCAAGGACATACGTCTCGGCACCATTTATCGCGGCGTCCTGCCCTTTGTCGGGGTAGACATCATCAAGGTTGCGCTTGTGATCGCCTTGCCGGTGCTGGCCTTGTGGCTGCCTTCGCACATGTGAACCCGGACCGCATCAGTTAAGCGGCAAGGCCAGCATGTGGTCGAGGCTGCACTGCGAGGCGTTGCGGAAACCCGTGGGGCTCATGCCGTATTGCGATTTGAAACTTCGGCTGAAATGGGCGGCGTCGCTGAACCCCCAATCAAAGGCGATTGCCGAAACGGGCTTGTGTTGCAAACCGGGATTGGTGAGGTCGCGCGCGATGAGCCGCAGGCGCTCTGCCCAGACCCAGCGCATCAGTGTCTGCTCGCGCCCGCTGAAAAGCTGGTGAACGTGCCCCACGGACAGGTTCACATGGGCGGCGATGTCTTCACAGCTGAGATCGGGGTTCGCGAGATTGGCGCGCGCGAAGCGCCTGATGCGGTCGATCAGCATGCTACGCGTCGCCGGCTCGGCGGCGCCGGGCGACACCTCGGCGACCATCGTCACCGCAAGGAGGTTGGCGAAACTGCCAGCCATGCGTTTGACCGTTCCCACGGGGTGGCTGTGGCAGGAGACGAAGAGTTGTTCGATCAACTGCGTGCAGATCCTGCCCATGTGGCTGTTGCCGGACATCGCAACGGCTGAATATTGAGCCCGCTCTGGGAACACCTCCTGCCAGAACTGGGAATCCAGGTAGACGGACCGCGTCCAGATGTCGTCCGTCTCGATCTCAAAGGGCTGTGAGGTGTCCACGAAGAAAAGCTCGCCTGAACGCACTTCCGTTTCGCGGCCGAATTGGCGCACCAGGCTGTTGCCCTCAACCTGCCAGGAGACAAGAAAGGAGTTGCTCGAGCGTGGCAGCTTGCCGGGCATGAGGCAGGTGGAATGGGGCGAGAACCGGATGTCGGCGAGCCGCAGCCCGTCCGTGATGTAGCTGCGCAATATCTCTCCCGCATAACTGCGCTTGCCCAGCGGGCTCAGCTGGAACCGGGTGTTCAACAACCCGTTCATCTGGTGCTGGAATTCCTGCCCATGCGCGCGGATAGAGGGCGAACCAAGGCGGATCGTGGATTGAGCCAATGCGTCCTCCCTGAAGCGCAATTCGCCCCGGACGCTAGCAGGCAGGTCCCCGTTGCGTCCAACGATTTGCGACCCCGAACGTGGTCAGATCGAGCCAACAAACGGTTGATCATGTTGGCCCCGGACCGGGCAAGATTGACCAGACGCGACCGTCCGATACTGGCCATCACGGCGCAGGCCCTCGGGACAACATGGCGCGGTTAGTTGCCGCTTGCTGCAACTCCATCATTGAACATGATCTAGCACAATTCAGCCCCCGAAACCTACTCTTTCTGTGGCCGTTTGTGTTCACATCTGCCCGCGACCTTCCAAACGCTCCCAACGCAAAAGTACAGGTAACTGGCGCAAAAATAAGGGTTTTAGCCCTGCGTTCCGGGAGTGTGCCTTGAGGCTCTGGATAAAGAACTTGACAAAACACTCCGTGGAAATCCTACTGAACACGCTTCAAAAAAATGAAGTTGGAGGAGAAAATGCACAACCCAACGAGCTCGAAAAAGAGCGCGGTTGCCCTGCTTGCCGCGACGGCTGGGCTACTGACGGCGACTGCGGCGTTCGGCCAGACGGAAATCGACATCGTCATGCCCGCCAGCGGCAACGGTGCCGCCATGGAAACGATGACGGAGCTCTACGCGAAAGAGCACGACGACGTGGTGTTCAACCTTCGGCGGTTGCCGCCGAGCGCGTCTTACCCCCAGACGCTGATCCCGCTGCTGCAAGGCGGTGCCGACATCGATATCTTCTTTACGACCACCGGCGGAAGCGACCTCACCTCGGTGCACATCATGGGTCCGCAGGGCGTCATCGCGGATCTCTCGGACTATGCGCTGGCCGATGAATACTCGCAGGACAATCCCATTTTCGAAATTCTGTGGGATGACGGCAAGCTGCTGAGCGTTCCAATGCCGATGACGGCTGCTGGACTGGTTTACAACAACAAGCTCATGAACGAGTACGGCCTCGAAGTGCCGACGACTTTCGAGGAGTTGCTCGAGATCTGCGACGTGGCCACGCAGCATGGCAAACACGCCCTGGCGGTGCCGGGTTCGAGCCCGGAATGGATGTACGGCATCGTGGCCGCTGGTCCGCTTCTGCAGGAGTCCCCGAACTGGAACGCCAGACATCAGGCGGGTGAGGTGACTTTCGCCACCTCCGAGGGCTGGCGCAAGGCGCTCGAGCGCGTGGCGACGATGCGTGACCGCGATTGCTTCCCGCTTGGGGTACAGGCCATCAACGTTCCGCAGCTGTTTGCTGAGGTTGCGTCCGAGAATGTCTTCATGGCGATCGGCCCTTCCGTGATGATGGGCGGCGCCAAAACCGTCGATCCTGATCTCGACCTGCGCATGGCGCCGTTCCCCGGCGGCGACACGGAAGCGGAAAATCTTGCCATCGGCCTGATCGAGGACGGCGTCAGCATCGCCGCCGATTCCGCCAACAAGGAAGCGGCTGTGGCCTTCCTTCAGTGGATGATCGAGCCCGCGCAGATGGACGTGTTCCAGCAGCAGAGCGGCGGCATTCCCTTCCACCTCGTTGGAGAGGGACGCCTGCCTGGCGACCTGACCGATCTCGCCGGTGCCTTCGAGGAGGATCGCGTCGGCACCGCCATCTACCACAACTGGCCGAGCGCCCGCGCGCTCGAGGCCCTCATCCAGCTCGGCAGCGGTCTTCTGGGTGGCTCAGTCACCGTCGACGAGATGCTCGCCGAACTCGACAAAGCCTGGGAACAGGGCTGATCGGAGGGCGCACCTCGACACCGGGACGCGGCACCTCGCTTCGCCGCGTCCCGGCGACCTCACCGATCAACGGGGGCGCCTCGGCAACGGACCCGCACTTGCAGGTGCCTTCCGGGGTGCAGCGGCCTCCTTGGCCGATTGACAACACTTGGCGGTTCAATGAAATTGATCGCGCTTCAATTTTTTGACCGGTGTGTGCGATCGGTCCCGGCTGGCCCGCGGGGAAACCCGGCCTGCGGAACAAGGGTTGCACCGGCGGTTTGGGAGGAGACACATTGACGGCCCCTCAGAGGCTGGATGCCGAGAAGCCGGGCGTTGCAGTGCCGGCGAAAACCTTGCGAACACGCGTGCCCCTGTGGTGGGCGATACCCGGCATCACCCTGGCCTTCCTTTATCACTACGTCGCCACCGTCGCGGGCGGTTGGTACGCGTTTACCACTTGGGACGGACTGAGCGATCCGGTCTTCATCGGGCTGGATAACTTCATCGAGATCTTCAGCTCCCCCAAATCCTACGGCGCCCTGATCAACACGGTGGTGCTGGCGTTCGTCTTCGTGGCGGGCGTGAATCTCATCGGGCTGGCGCTGGCCGTCTGGCTCAATGCCAATCTCAAGTTGCGCGGCTTCCTCAGGGCGTTGTTCTTCGCCACGGTGGTGATGAACCCTCTGGCAACCTCGTATATCTGGAGCTACCTGCTCGCGGCGACGGGACCGATCAACATCGTGCTGGGCGCGCTGGGGCTGCACGGCCTTCAGAAGGTGTGGCTTGGCGATCCGTCCGTGGCTCTCATGTCAGTGTGCCTCGTCATGATCTGGCAGTATTCCGGCCTGACCATGGTGCTCTACCTGTCAGGCTTGCAGACCATCCCGGTAGAACTCAACGAGGCGGCAGAAGTCGACGGCGCATCGGCCTGGCGGCGTTTCCGAAAAATCTCCCTGCCGCTGTTGATGCCGGCAGCCACGGTGAGCATCACCTATACCACGATCACCGGATTGCGGGTCTTCGATCAGGTCTATGCCCTGACGCGAGGCGGGCCGAACTATTCCACCGAAACGCTGGCGACCAGCATCTTCAAGGAAACCTTCGTTTATGGGCGCTTCGGATACGGGGCGGCACTGGCAACGGTGCTGACCGCGCTCATTCTGCTGATTTCACTCGTGCAAATCCTGCTTCTACGTCTGAGCGACAGGAGGTTCCAATGAGCGACTCGCGCTACGGCCCCAAAGAGCTGGTCAGGGAAGCCCTGCTTATCTGTGTCGCCATCGTCTGGTGTGCGCCGTTCTATTTCCTGGTCATGGTGTCGGGAAAGTCGGACACCGATGTGTTCCGCGCGCCCCTGGCATGGCCCGAGGAGTTCATGTTCGACAATTTCAGACGCGCCTGGGCCGGCACGAACCGGGTAACCCTGGGTGAAGCGCTGATCAACAGCGCCGTCGTGACTGTCGCCACGGTCGCCATTCTCATCCTCGTCGGATCGATCACCGCCTATGCGGTGACCCGGGCGCGGGCGACATCCCGCGAATGGATCTACATCTTCTTCGTCTTTGCCATCATCACGCCGTGGCAGCTTTCCGTTGTGCCCCTTTACACGAGCTTCAGGCAGATGGGGCTGGTGGGCAATCAGCTGGGGATCATCATCTTGTTCTCGGGTCTGCTCATGCCCCTGGCGGTGTTCCTGTATGTCGGCTTTCTGCGCGCCATGCCCATGGAATACGAGGAGGCCGCCGAGGTCGACGGGGCAGGGCGCTGGCGCATCTTCTTCCGAGTGGTCTTTCCTCTCCTCACGCCCGTTACCGCAACGGTCGCGGTGATGACCGGGCTCATCGTGTGGAATGATTTCTTCATGCAGCTCATCTTCCTGACCGGCAGCGACGTGCAGACGCTACCGATCTCGATATTCGGGTTCGTCGGGGAATATGCCGCCCGGTGGAACCTGGTGTTCGCTGCCGTTTGCGTCGCGCTGGCCCCGATCATCGGCTTCTACGTCTTCGCCCAGAAAGAGCTCATCCGCGGATTTTCCGGCGGGATCAAAAACTAGTCCTCAGGTGATTGAAATCTATGGTTCAGATCAACTTCAAAGACGTCGCCAAGCGTTACGCCGACGGGACCGATGCCGTGCGCAGCCTCAACATCGACGTGAGAGACGGCGAGTTTCTGGTCATGGTGGGGCCCTCGGGCTGCGGCAAGACCACGGCCCTGCGCATGGTGGCGGGGCTCGAAAGCATTACCGGTGGCGAGCTTGTGGCGGGTAACCGCGTCATCAACAATCTGGCGCCCCGGGACCGTAACTTCGCCATGGTGTTCCAGAATTATGCGCTTTATCCACATATGACGATCTTCGAGAACATCGCATTCCCGCTTGAATGCGAGGGTGTCGCGAAGGCGGAAATCAAGAAGCGCGTAGAACATGTGGTGGGGATGCTCGATCTCGAGCCTCATCTCTACCGGAAGCCCAAAAGCCTGTCGGGTGGGCAGCGCCAGCGCGTGGCCATGGGACGCGCAGTCATCCGCCGCCCACACGCATTTCTGATGGACGAGCCGTTGTCCAATCTGGACGCCAAGCTCAGGGTGCAGATGCGCTCCGAGATCACCCAGCTCCAGCACGATCTCGGCACGACGACGCTCTACGTCACACACGACCAAGTCGAGGCCATGACCATGGGCGACCGCATCGCAGTGATGAACAAGGGCGTACTGCAACAGGTCGGCACGCCGCTGGAAATCTACGAGCGCCCCTTGAACATGTTCGTTGCCGCTTTCGTCGGCTCGCCATCCATCAACCTGTTGTCGGCCCGGCTGGAGCGGACCGGTGACGGTGTCATCTGCGTGGTGGGCGAACAACGCTTCGGCATCGGGGCTACGCCGGAACTCGAGGCCTGGATCGACCGTGGCATTGTCTTCGGTGTGCGTCCCGAGGATGTCTCGCTCAGATCGGATGCTGCCGGCAAGGGGGCCACGCTCAAGGCGGAATTTGTCCTGTCCGAAATGGTGCCGCCCGAACAGCTCGTTCACCTTGACCTCGGCGCCGACGTCGTCGTTGCCGCGACGGAGGAGTTCGATGGTGACGGCACCCCGCGAAACCTGCAGAATGGCAAGATAATCGCGCGCATCCCCAGCGAATATGCGATTTCACCTGGCACCGGCGAATGGGCGATCAGAAAGGGCCATTTCTTTGATCCGGCCAATGGTGCCCTTATTGCAAGTGTAAGGTTCGATCTAAACTGACGAGATGAAATGGTGGCTATGCAACCCAAGGAAACCGTGCCGACAACCCGCCGGGAAAGGAACAAGGCGGACAAGCTGCAAAGAATTCGGGACGCGGCGTTGGCGCTGTTTCTGACCAAGGGATACGACGCTGCGACCACCCGCGAAATCGCCAAAGTCGCCGGGGTGGCCCTCGGTACGCTGTTCGTCTACGCGGAAAACAAGCGCGATCTGCTGTTTCTCATCGTCAATGATGACCTCGAAGCCGTGATCGATGAAGCCGAACTGCTGGTCAATTCCAGGCGCGGCTTTGTCGCCAATGCTGTCGCCGTCGCCGAGCTGCACTTCTCGCGTTTTGCACGCAAGCCCGACATTTCGCGGCTCGCCCTGCGGGAAATGTACTTCTACGACACCGGCACCCAGTCCATGCGCTTCCATCAGACCAGGGTGGATTTGAGGGGCATTTTTACCAAGATCGCGACCTACAGCACCGAAACCGGCGAGACCAGCTGTGACGATGTCGGCACGGTGGGCGACATTCTCTTCGCCCTCTATCAGGTGCAGGTCAGAACGTTCCTCAACGACAAGGAACTGGACATCAACAAGGCACGCAAGAACTTCAAGGCGCAGTGCGAACAGCTGATCAACGGGCTGCGGCCGCGGCCGTAAAAAGCTGGTCCCCAGGGTCCTTGTTGTTCTTCGACTGCGTGCCACAACTCTGACAAGGAGGTCCCATGAAGGCCGTTCGCCTGCAGGCATACGGGGATGTTGACCAATTCAAGCTCGAGGACGTGGCCACACCTTCGCCCGGTGAGGGTGAAATACTCATCCGCGTGCTGGCCTCGGCGGTCAATCACCTGGATCTCTTCGTGCGCAAAGGCCTCAGGTCGTCGCAGTTCCCGATGACCCTGCCCGCCATTCTGGGCGGCGACGCAGCCGGAATCGTGGAGACCGTCGGTCCTGGTGTGAACGGATTCGCTGCTGGCGATCGCGTGATTGCCCATTTCAGGCCGCTGGGCAGGGGCCCGCATGCCGAATTGGCGGTGGCGCCGAGGGAAGGGGTCGCGCACCTGCCTGAATCGGTCGATTTCCTGCAAGGCGCCGCCCTGCCACAGGTCGGCCTGACGGGGCGCCAGATCGTCGACGTCATCGAGCCGCAAGGCGGCGAGCGTGTGCTCGTCGCCGGGGCGGGCAGCGCTGTCGGCCGCGCCGCCTTGCAGTATCTCCAGGAACTCGGGGCGACACCTGTTGCCGCTGTCCTGCCCGACGAGATGGAGGAGTTCCGCGCCCTGGTGGGTGAGGTGATCGACATCACACTGCCGCCCGCCGAAGCCGCGTATGACAAAGCCGTGGTCACCGTGGCTCCGGCCATCGAGAATGCTCTCGGCCATGTCGTTTCGGGCGGCAAGATGGGAGCCCCGATTCTGCGACCGGAAGGACAGCGCGAGGACGTGGAATATTTTCGCATCGCCCATTTTGACGACCCGCGCACGCTGCAAAGGGTCGCCGACGCCGCGGGGAGAGGAGATCTGGTGATTCCGATCGCGGCCGTCTTCCCGCTGGAGAATCTTGCCGATGCCCACAAGGCCCTGGCTCGGGGCGCGCGCGGCAAGATAGTGATTCAGCATTCGGCGTTTCCGCCGCAATAGTCCCGCATCCGGCCGGACGTCCGGCCTGCCGCATGCTCCCGGATTTCCGCGAAATTAACCCCCCGCAAAGGCCGTCGGGAGGCGGCCGTGACGTGGCGCAAGCCCCTGTTTCTGGCCGAAATGTGGATTGCCAATGCCAGGGAAGTCTGATTTATTGAACGCGTTCAAAAATGTGAGGGAGGCGAGCTTGGGCGAATTACAGGGGCCGAGGTCTCTTGAGGACGCAAAGAAGTGGATGCTCGACCGCCTGCAGCGGCGCGTACACCCGTTGGGACTGACGGATGTCGAATGTACACGCGCCGTCATCAACGAACTCGAAGGGCTCGATGGCGAAACCTGGGCGCGCGCCTGGTCGAAAGAGGGGGAGAGGTTTTTCGCTCTCGCCACCGATCTCGAGGCGCGCGGCGAAACCGGTAAAGCGCGCGATAACTACTACCAGGCCTATGGGTTCTTTTTTCTCGCGCGGTTCCCCTCGCCGACGCACCCGGACAAACTGGCCGCGTATCAGCGCGAGCTTGATGCCTATGCCGCCTATGGGAGGCTGTGCACGCCATCCCTCACGGTCCATAGACTGCCCCTGGAAGGGGAGGGCGAGGTCACCTTCTATTTTCGCCAGCCCGCCACGGGCGGTCCGTTTCCCGCCGTCGTCATGTGGGGCGGTGTGGATGCCTGGAAAGAGGAAATGACAGCACTCAGCGAGGCCTTCCTCGCCGAAGGCATCGCAACAATCGCCCTCGACAATGTGGGCACTGGCCAGTCGCCGATAAAGGCGGACCGCTCGGGCGAGCGACAATTCCTGCCGGTGCTGGACTGGGTGGAGGCCAATAGCGATTGCCGCGATGGAGCACTCGCCATTCTCGGCCGCTCATTCGGCGGGCACTGGGCCACCAAGCTGGCCCATCAGTTTCCCGGCCGTTTTCGCGGCGCGGTGAACTGGGGCGGTGGCGTCCACCACATGTTCCAAAGGGACTGGATTGAGAAATCGCGGTTTCCCGACACCTATCTCATGGACCTCGTCGAAACACGCAGCCGCATGCTGGGCGCGACCAATGACGAGGAATACGCCCTGGGGTTCGAACAGCTCTCCTTGCTCGACCAGGGCCTGCTCGATGGGCCTTGCGCCCCGATGCTGCTGGTCAATGGCCGCAACGACACACAGTGTCCGCCTGCCGATATCGACATCCTGCTCGACCACGGCGACCCCAAGGCGGTGCGCCTGTTCCCCGGCGGTCACATGGGCTTCGGGCCACACACCGTGCCGACCATTGTGCGTTGGGTGAAGAAACAACTTCTGTTCTGGGACCAAGCGGAGACCGATCATGTCTAACTGGCGGCAATTGATGCCCGATACCAGGGCCTATCTGATGGGAAAGGTTCTCTACCAGCTGCATCATACCGAAGGCGATCTCGAGAAATATCTCGACGATCCGGATGCCTATCTGAACCGGTTCGGCCTCGAGCCGGACATGGCGCGCGCCATCCGCGACAACGATGTCGCCGAGATCTACAAGAGCGGCGTCAATCCCTACCTGCTGAGGGCGCACTGCATAGGGGTGAATATTCCCGAGGACGAATCCCTTAAGGCGTTGCGCAGCGTCCTCGAGGAGAACAACCATAATGGCTGAGATCAGCGGAATTTACGTGGCCAGCCATACGCCGGTGATGCTGAACTTTCCGGACCGCATACCCGAGAAACTCAGAACCGAGATCTTCGGTGCCTACAAGGCCATGGGCAACGACTTCGCAGCCGGTTCGCCAGACCTTTTGATCGTGCTCAGCAACGACCATCTGCACAATTTCTTCCTCAACAATTTCCCGGCATTCTGCATCGGTTGTGCCGAGCAGTACGAAAGTCCCATCGAGCACTGGCTGAACGCCAAGCGGCGCATGTTCACCGGCGATCAGGCCTTTGGCAGCTATCTGCTGCAGGCTGCGCTGGAAGCCGATTTCGACCCGGCTTTCTCCATGGAAATGACCCTTGACCATGGGTCGCTGACGCCGCTCGAACTGGCGGGGCTCGACCCCAACCTGCCGGTCGTGCCGGTGCTGATCAACTGCGTGCAGCCGCCAATGCCCACCATGAAGCGATGCTACAAGCTGGGTCAGTTCCTGGCCGAGGCGATCGCGGCCTACGACAATGTCGAGCGGGTGGCCATCCTGGCAACCGGCGGCATCAGCCACGATATTGCGACGCCCCGGATGGGCATGGTCAATCAGGAGTTCGATGAACGCCTGCTCGATCTCATGGAGGCCGACGATATCGACGCGGTGCTCGATCACGCCAGTTCGCAGGTCCACACTGCCGGCAATGGCGCGGAAGAAATCCGCATGTGGATGGCGGCGATGGGTGCCGCGTCCGGGCGCCAGTTCAAGCGCACCTACTATCGCAGTGTGAACGACTGGTACACCGGCATCGGCATCGGCCATTTCGTCGGCTGAAGTCTGTCGGCGTCGGGGCCGAACCGGCGCTTTGTCTCTGACATCCGGTTCCACGCAAGGGTCTTCGCGGGCGCACGCGGCTTCTCGTGGAATCGCAGTGTGGGCAGCAAGTTGCTTACCCAGGTGGCGGTGGGTTTCCGTCGGCCGGTCAACCCTCGGTGCCGGACCAGAAGTCCAGCCTGATCAGCGCTCCACCGGGCAGCCCGGCCGACATCACCACGGGCTCGGGCGCGCCGATGGGGAGGGCGGCCTGGAGCATGGGTTGGACTGAGGACCAACTGGTGAGGTCATTCAGCACGACATCGATCCGCAAAAGCTGTTCCGGAGCGCCGCCCCCTGCGCATAGCTGATCAAACGCGCGCTCGATGGCGCTGCGGGCTTGTGAACGGAGATCGGCGTCCGGCTCCGCCGGCAAACCCGTGGCGACCACAAGGCCGGGCCGGCCTGGCCCGGACCCTTCGGTCCGGGGCGAGGGGCGCAATTGCGGAAAGGAACTGGCAGTGCCGTCTGGATTGAATTTGGGTACCGACGCCGGCGTCCCCATCGGGTTGGGCAGATAGCCGATAAATGATGCGATCAACCAGCGGCCCTGGCGCTTCTTGCAGAAGTAGATCGTCTGCCAGTTGAGAACCTCAACCCCGCCATCAGCCAGCGCGATCGTGCCGTCGAACTTCTTGTGTGCGACGGCGAATGAACCATTGATCTCGATATCCCTGAGCGTCGTTGCCCGAAAATGCGCCTCCACAGGGTTCTCAGCATATTCTGTCTCGGCAGTCTGTTTGGCGAAGGCCACCCAGTTCGCCGCATAGGCATTGAGGTCGCCAAATGCAGCACTCCAGGAATCGGGGTTGCCTGAATTCCCGCTGTTCACGCCGAAGAATTCTTCGCGCAGGAAATCGGCCTCATGCGCTGACCAGTCCTGCGCCGCAAAGGCGGTGATATCGCGCCGAACCAGCATTTCCCACAACTCGAAACGGTCTGAGTCAGCCACGTTGAACGGGTTTTCCACCTTGTGCATGCCCAATCCCCTGTGCAGGCAGTTCGTCACTTGAGGTAGTTTTACAACATTTCAGCGTGCTCGGGTCAATGAATTTGCGAAATTATGCACCGTATCCGACCGGATCGTCGAAAAAGCGTAGCAAAATAACGTAGTATCGTGATATTCGGGGGAGGGTTGGGTGGCAACGTTGTGCGCGTAATTGTTCTACGCCAAACCGGCAGATAGATTGCGGACGGAGTGTTATGGAAGACGGGTCGGAACAGGACGATACCGAATTGGCCGAATCCGCAGATCCGAAGCGCAAGCTGATGGACCGCAGAACGGAGATCCTGCGGGGGTTTCCGATCCGTGCCAGTCAGGATGTTCTCGATCACCTTCGCCAGCTCGTCCCGCGGCTGCACCGCGCCGAACAGGAAGTCGCGCGCATTATTCTCGATGAACCCCAATGGGTGATCAACCAGCCGATCAAGGCGCTTGCGCATCGGGCAAAGGTAAGCGAGCCGACAGTCATGCGGTTGTGCAGAAAGCTCGATCTTGAAGGGTTTTCAGCGTTCAAGATCAAGCTGGCCCAGGATCTCGTCGTATCCGACATGCTGGTTCTGGCCGAGGATTCGACCCAGTCCGGACACACATCGATCGCCGAACGGGCGCAGAAACGGGCGGCGCAAGCCATGCATGGCACCGTCCGTGCGTTGACCGATACCTTGCTGTTCCGGGCCGGGGAGCTTGTGGTTTCTGCCAATCGGGTGTTTTGCCTTCCGCTCGAGGCCCAGGCCCTGCACATGGCAGAGGATGCACAGAACCGGTTGTTCGGGCTGGGGATCGCATCCCAGACCGTCACCGATCCGCTCCGGCAAGAAGCGGTCGCCAGCGCGGCGGGGCCGGGGGATCTGTTCGTGTTCTTTGCCACCGATGGTGGTCGGTCGTCGGGCAAGGAAAGTGCGGAAAGCGCCAAGCGGAGCGGTGGATCAATACTGGCGCTGGTGCCCGGTGAGCATGAGCTCGCCGGGATCGCCGATCTCCTTTTGCCCATGGACGGGCTGAGTAATCGAAGTGGAGAGCGGCGCGCAGACGAGATCCTGCACGCTCAGCTGCTGGCGGTCACCTGCCTCGAATCGGCGACCCGAAACGTGCAGCAGGCCCGCGCCGCCGAATAGCACCCGAACTTCCCGGGTTGCCACGCCCCGAATTTAAGTTTTCCAGCCGAACTGTTTGGGATCGCAGGTCATTTCTGCGGGTTCTACCTAGCCTATTGCGCATAGTGAAATTTTGCGATATCGATAAACACGTTGCTAAACTACGTCAAATCGGCGAAGCGAGGCAAATCCGGAAAACCAGGGGTTTTGGCCGGTTTATCAACGAGGGAGGACAAAATGAGGATTGAATTCGCTACGCGCGGTAACAGAATTGGGCGTGTTGGCAGGTTGATGAGTAGTAAAACTCCGTCACTTTGCCGCACTGGTGTCGCTTCCGTGCTGGTCAGCATGGGTCTTGCCATTTCAATCGGCACTGGCGCGATCGCCGACGATCACCTGTCCGGTGACATCACCATGATCAAGGGCCCGCATTCGGCTGACGAACATCGCTTCGAGCAGATGATCATTGACGACTTTGCTGACGTCGCCCCGAATGTGAGCGTGAATTTCACGACGTATGACTGGGCCAACATGAATGCCCAGCTGACCACGGGATTTGCCAGCGGCAATCCGGCCGATGTTCTCTACCTGGTCGACCTGATCTACCCCAACTACATCGAAGGCCGTGCGCTGCACGACATGAGTGCCCTGGTGGCAGACCCCGACTGGGCGGGCGAGCGGGCGGCGATTGCACCGTTTGCCTGGGACCTCGCGACATCCGACGAAGGCGTCTGGGGCGTGCCCGTGCTCGGCGCGGTCTACAATATCTTTATCAACAAGGACCTGCTCGAAGCCGCCGGTGTGGCCGACACCTGGCAGAACTCCTATGCCGACATGCTCGATGCGGCCAAAAAGACGACTGCGGGCGATGTCTACGGCTTTGCAGCCCGCACCCGGACCGCGGACTTCGCCTTTTGGGACTGGCTGCCCTATGTGCACAATGCGGGCGCAGATCTTCTCAATGATGATTGGTCGGGCTGCGGCCTCGCCGGCGCGGGAGCGGCGACCCAGCACCTGATCGATCTGCATCAGGCCGGCGTCACTCCGGCCGTGGGCTCCATGGGTACTCAGGAGCCTTTTGACCTCTTCAAGGCCGGCAAGATCGCCATCCTTCACGGCGAGACACCGCAAATCAATGAACTTCTTGCCAACCCGCCGGCCTTTGACTGGGACGTCGCCATGGCGCCTCCGGGCGAGAAGGGGCAAACCGTCATGGGCAATTTCGGTATCCTGTCGATCGCCGAAGCGAGCGAGAACAAGGATGCCGCCTGGGCATTCATTCAGCACTGGGCATCAGGACCGCAGGTCGGACGCTTCGCCGAGCAGGTCAGCCTGCAAGTGGTGCGCGAAGACATCGTCGGCGATCTGTTCGCGGACAACCCGGCGATGAGCAAGATCCAGACCGAGTTCGTCCCCCGCGTGAAGGGCATCCAGCCCCATCCCCAGATCCTCAAAGTCCTGCAATCGATCTGGCCGGTGGCCGAGGAAGCCTATCGCGGCAACCTCACAGGCGAAGAGACCATCGGTAAGATGTGCGAGATTATCGACGGGATCGTCGGCTGATGTGAGGAGGTGCGGGGAAGGGCAGGGGGGCATCCTTCTCCGCACCGTCGCTTTGTGCGGCCAATCGGGAAGATCGATGAACAGGGAACGGACGAGATGAATTCCGGCAATCGGATTGCTGAGGCGGAGCACCGCCGCTTGAAGGCAAGCTACAAACGGCGGCGAAACATCGTCGCCCTGATCTTTCTGCTGCCCAACCTCGTCTTCTTCCTGGGGTTTCTTCTTTTGCCCGTGATCTCGCTCTTCTGGCAGACCTTTCACGATGGTGGCGTCCTGTCGCCTATGCGGTTTGTGGGATTAGAGAACTGGCGCAAAACCTTCGCCGATCCCCTGGTTCTGACGACAATCCGCAACACGATCGTCTATTCGCTGATCGCGATTCCAGCAGTCTTCCTCCTGGCAATGATCGTCGCTCTCGCCATGCGGACGGCGCAACATGGCCGGAGCTTTTTCAAGGCGGTCATCTATTTCCCGACGCTTCAGCCGGTGCTGATCGCGGCCCTGATGTGGACCTTTGTCTTGCATCCCGATTTCGGCGCACTCAATCTCGTGATCCGCATCTTCACCGGCGAGCCTGTGAACTTCCTCGGCGACCCCAATCTCGCCTTGCCGACGATTGCGATGGTGGAGGTCTGGAAAGGACTTGGGTTCTGGGCCCTGCTGTTCTTTGCTGGTCTGGCGGCGTTACCGACCGAGATATTTCAGGCGGCGGAACTCGACGGTGCGGGACCTGTGCGCCGCTTCTTCCAGCACGCCTTGCCGTTGATGAAGCCGACCTTCTTTTTCTCGGTGATTTTCGCAACCATCGTCAATCTGCAGCTCTTCGACTCGGTGTTCGTGCTGACCGATGGCGGGCCGTCCAACGCGACCGCTACGGCGACCTGGTACGTCTATCGCAGCCTCTTCACCTTCAATGAACCGGGCTTCGGCGCGACGCTCGCTTTTGTGCTCGTGGCGGTCGTTCTCGTCCTCACCGCGGTTCAGACAATCCTGCTCAAGGGAGGTGGCAAATGATCGCCGGGCTATTCCGCAGGCGGCCGGCCCGCTCGCTTCGACCGACCGTTTCGATGCTCGTAATGTCTTATGGGGTGCTGGCCATCGCCTGCATCGTGTCGCTCGTTCCGTTCTTCTATGTGCTTTCGACATCGGTCAAACAGACACGGTCCTTGTTTTCCTATCCCCCCGACTGGATCCCCGAGACCCTGTTCTGGGGCAACTATCAGAAGATCCTGTTCGAGCATCCGTTTCTGATCTGGACCTTCAACACCTTGTTCGTGGCGCTGGCGGTCACCCTCATCAAGCTGCTCATCGATGCCATGGCGGCCTATGCGCTGGCCAAGCTGAATTTCACCGGCAAGGCTGCGCTGACAGGTGTGTTGCTGATGTCGGTCGCCATTCCGGTCGCCGCTTTGATCATTCCGCTGTTCTTCCTGATCCGCGACCTGGGGCTGCTTAACAGCTATTGGGCTCTTATCCTGCCGCCGCTGGCCAACCCGCTCGGGATATTCATGATCCGCAGCTTCATCGTGTCGCTGCCGGATGATCTCGGTCACTCGGCCCGGCTCGATGGTGAAGGCGAGTTTGGCATCTTCTTCAAGATCATCCTGCCGCTGATCAAACCCGGCCTGGTGGTGCATGCGATTTTCACTTTCATGCTCCAATACACCAATTTCCTTTGGCCGCTGGTTGCGATTCAGGACGAGCGCAAGCAGGTGCTCACTGTCGGAATCTCCAGCCTCAAGGCCAACTTCGTCGTCGATTGGGGTTTGATCAGCGCTGCCGCGCTTCTCTCGGCGGTTCCCATCACATTGTTGTTCATCTTCCTGCAACGGTTCTTCCTCGCGCAGAATCTTGCCGGCGCGTTCAAGGGTTAGGTCAGCATGACACAGAAGACTCCCGGCCTACATCCGGCCATCGAATTTGTCGGTGCGAGCAAGCACTACGGCGACCTCAAGGTCGTCGACGACCTTTCCTTCAGCATTGCCCAGGGCGAGTTCGTTGCCCTGCTCGGACCTTCCGGATGCGGCAAGAGCACGCTCCTCAAGCTCATCTCGGGCATCGAGGACCCGACGGGCGGAGAGATCTATGTGGATGGAAAGCTGGTGAATTACACTCTGCCGCGCGACCGCAATGTGGCGATGGTGTTCCAGAACTATGCGCTCTATCCGCATATGAGCGTTGCCGAAAACATCGCCTATCCACTCAAGACCGGCCTCAAGCGCAGCGTGCCCGCCAAGGACATCGCCAAACGGGTGAAATCGGTTGCCGCTGTCGTCGATATCGCCGACCAGCTCGAAAAGCGCCCTGAGCACCTGTCGGGCGGTCAACGTCAACGGGTCGCACTGGCGCGCGCTATCATCCGCGAACCGGCCGTATTCCTGATGGACGAGCCACTGTCCAATCTCGATGCGCTGCTGCGCGACGACATGCGGCATCAGCTGATTTCACTGCATCGCAAGGTTGGCCGCGCAACGGTCTATGTGACCCATGACCAGCTTGAAGCGATCACCATGGCGGATCGGATCGTGGTTCTGAACAAGGGACGGATTCAGCAGGTGGGTACGCCGGCAGATGTCTTTCAAAAGCCCGCAAATACATTCGTTGCCAATTTTGTCGGCAGTCCCAGCATGACCATGCTGTCAGGTCAGGTTGTTGCGCGCGACGGCCGGGTGATTACCGGGGACGGGGTCGAATTCACCACTGCGCCGATGCCTGATGTCGAGATTGGACAGCCCGTGACGATCGGGTTGCGGCCCACCGATGTCGGTATTGCCGAGGGGGGCAAGGGTGAGGGTGAGCTGGCGGGCCTGATCGAGACCATCGAATACACCGGGCCGGACTATCTATGCAGCGTAAGGCTCGACCAGCGTACGATCGTTCGTGCCAGACTGAACGCCTTGCGGTCGCCGGAAGTCGGCGACGAGGCCACTGTCAGAATTGCGCCTGAGCATGTCCATATCTTCGACGAACACGGTCGAAGGGTGAACTGAACGCCGCAAGCAGCGGGCAAGCAATGCTTCACCTCTGCGAAACTGCGTCCTGCCGATCGCCGGATGCGCGTCCGCACAGTCTAAGGTTGCAGCGAGATAACCGAGTTGCTGTCCGATACGAAGCCTGCCGGCGCCAGTGACTTGGTCCGATTGGTACCCAGCAGCGTCACGCTCTGGCTGATCACAGTGGCTTGGGCGAATGTTTTCGGGCGCGGTCGGACAAATGCCGGGGCCGAGACATCCGGCAGCAGGTTGGGAGCGACACCGTCCGGCAGGCTGTCAAACTCCGTCAGGCCGCCAGGTGAACTGCTGTTCTCCGGCGCACCAGGAGCGGCGTCCGCAACCACCAGCCCCGAATTGGCCCCACCGAGATCGGGACTTCCCGGTTCGCACTGGTTCACCACGAACTCAACGCGGATATCGTCCGCGGCGCCCGCGGGGCTCGCGGTGTCACCCGTGACGGCATCATCGGCGCTCTGCCCGATCGGTGCTGTCGTTGCCATCTTGGAAAGCCATTCAAGGATCGGGTTGTCCGTCGAAAGGCTCGATGCCGTCGACACGGAACCCAGCCAAAGGCCCGATGCGAGGAGCAAGGGGCCAGCCAGACGCGTGGCCAGTTGATTGATCGTGACGATCATTGTTCAAGCCTCCATGGGTTTGGCGGGTCCTGTGGAGCGAGGCCCGGCCAGCATTGACCGGAGGCCGCGCCAGCCGCGCCAGGCGCGGATCTTCCAGGAAGTGACCGGGGCCGCCCTGCGCAGGTCTTTGCCGGTCAGATACCGGGCAAGCGTCTCTTCGGTCTCATTCTCTGTCATGATGATCCGGGCATGAGCAAAACGGTCTTCCGACACACCCGAAAGCGCATGGGCCACCCGGACAGCGGAATCGAACCCGCTCTGGTTGACCAGTTCGCGTACGGTCTTTGAGGAATAACCGTGCGGATAGGCAAAGCTGCGCACCTTCATGCCGGTCTTGTCTTCGATCAATCTCTTGCCGCCATGGATTTCATGACGCGCCTCTCTGGGCGAAAGCAGGTCGAGCTGAGGATGGGTCAGCGTGTGGGCGCCCACCTCGACATTCCGGTGCTTGAGACCCGCAATGCCTTGCCAGTCCATCATCGGGCGGTCGCCTTCCCCGAGGTCAGACAGCCACCGCGCGGTCCCGCCGACGTAGCCCGCCGCGACATAGAGCGTAGCGGGGAAGCCAAAACGATCGAGGATCGGAAGCGCATGCTGCTCGAAATCCGCCAGCCCGTCGTCAAAGGTGATCGCCACCGGCCTGTCCGGCAGTGTGCCCTTGTCGATGGCATCGGTTAGCCCGGAGATGGTCATCGGGGTCATGCCCAGGCCATCGATAACACGCAGATGGGCCCCGAAAACCTCGGGGCCGACACACCAACGCGCATAGGCCGGAGCGCAGCGTGCATCAATGCTGTGATACATCAGGATGGGAATGGGCCCTTGCATGCTCAGTTCCCCTTCCAGACAGGGTTTTGGGCGAACTTTGCTGCGCCCTCGCTGCGGCTGGCATGCAGGGCGCGGCGGCTGCGCCAATAGGCGAGCGGACCGCCGAGAATGCCCTTGAACTCGGCGCGCACGAAACGGCGCGGATAGGCAACCGGCAGGCGTTGCATCTTTTCGGATTTGCCGCCGAACAAGTGCTGCAGCGCCAGCGGCGCCATTGCGATCAGGCGGAGCCCTGCAAGCGGATGATCGAGCATGGCCTTGGTCAGATAGGCGCCGAGTCCCATGCCATAGCCATGGGCTTGTCGCTCCATGCCCTCGGCACTGCGCCGGTGGTGATGCCAGACCAGCGCATCCGGTGTGTAGACCACGGTGAAGCCGGCGCGGACCGTGCGCAACAGGGCGTCGAGATCATCGCCGCCTCGGGCAATTGTGCCTGCACCCAGCGCGGGGTCGAAAGATCCCAGCTTTTCAAGAGCCTCGCGGGAGAATGCCATGTTGGCGCCCGACCCCATCATGCCCGCGGTAAAGGGGAACAGAGGCGAACGGGGTTTGTTGTCGGCCAGATCGAAGAGCTGCATCTGTGTGCCCTTGAGGAACCCGCCATGGGATTCCGTCCAGTACTGCGCCTCGGTTTCGAGTTCCGCCGGCAGAATGGCCCCGGTGACCGCACCAACCTCCGGTGCTGTGTCGAATGCCTCCGCGATGCGGCTGAGCCAGCCGCGATCCACCAGAACATCGTCGTCGGTGAAGGCAATCAGCTCCCGGGTGCAGCCGGCCAGACCGGCATTATGCGCCCGCGCCAGGCCCGGTTGGCCTTCATGCACATACTGAACCCGGGGGTCGTCACCGAACTCGCGATCGATCAGGTCCCGGGTGGCGGACGTCGAAGGCGCGCTGTCGACGATGACCAGTTCGAAATCGGGATAATCCATGGCCAGCACGGAACGGACGCAACGCGCAAGCATGTCCGGGCGGTCCCGGGTGGCCACGATCACACGGGCGGGACGGGTCGCCGCGGCCGGAACCGGGTAGGCGGCCGGTGCCGTCGGGATCACGGCCTCGATGTCTCGGCGAAGCTGATCGTCGGACACGGCCTCGCCATAGGTCGGGATCTCGATCGTCGTGACCAGCCGTGACTGTTGGCGGACGACACAATGCAGCGCGCCATAGGTCTGGCCGTCTTCATTGGCCGATTGGCGCGCGGGCAGGGCGCGGGAAAGCTCGACATCGAGAACCTGGCGCGGCAGGTACCGCGCCTCGGGCGTGACAGGTTTCACCCCGGACAGGCGCGACCAGAGATAGGATGTGCCTGCAGCGAACAGGCCAGTGACGATCGCCGCGGATCTGTGCAGGCCCCAGCGGTTCCTGCCACTGATGAATTGCCCCAGATTGCGCAGGACCGCCCCGCCAAGCGTGTTGAGGGCATAGCTGCGTTCACGCGAAAGGCCGCTGCCGCGGATCGCGCCGGCTGCGATCATAGCCTTGGAAACACCCTCGGCCCGGCACCTTCTGACGAAATAGGAGAAGCGATCCCGCCCGGCATCGATCCGGTGCGTCACCTCGGCGCCGTCGATGAAACGCAGCCGGGAGGCGGGAAACATGGCCCGGGCGCGACGGGCCAGCTCGGTCTCTTCACAACCGGCAGCATTGCCGCCGCTGCGGCCAAGGTCTTCATCAAAAAGACCTGCCAGCACAAGGGCATTGCGGCGGTACGACATGTTGCAGCCGATCAGGTTTTCGGTGCTGCCATCCGTGATCTGCTCGCCCTCATAGGAGCATCCCACAACCCAATCGAATTCGTGAGGCCACCAGGCAGGCCGCTCGCTCGGCCAATCCGGGTGGATCGGGCCGCCCGCCCCGAGTGTGAACTGCGAGCTGTATGCCTCTTGCAGTGAGGCGAGCCAGTGCGGCGACGCCAGCGCATCATCGTCGAGAAACGCGACGACAGAGCCGCTGGCGGCCAGAACGCCGGTGTTCCGGGCGCCCGAGAGCCCCTTCCGTCGATCGTTCGAAATCACGCTGACGTCAGGACGGGCTTCGGCGATGCGAGTCTTGAGCGGTTCGTTGTGGTCGACCACCACAATGATTTCGTGCGCAGAGGCTGACTGGTCGCGCACGGAATCGACGGCGTCGATGAGCCGGTCCAGACGGTCGTCATGACAGGTGCAAATGACGACCGATATGGCGGTCTCGTTACTCATTCGGCATCCCGATATGGCGGTTCCAGCCCGCATTCGGCCGCGTGAAATCGATGCGTCGGCGCGGGCGAGCGGTTCGGTTGGGATTGGGTTGCAGTCCCATCGTGATGATGGTGCGCAACACGCGCCAGCCATCGGGAATGGTGCGCAGGTTGGATTTTCCGTGAATGCGCGGATGCTCGAGGCTCGCGACTTCCTGAACCTGAAGACGCTGGCGCAGAACCTGAATGTTCATGCTGGTCTCGACCTCGAAACCATCAACCTTTTCCAGGTCGATCTTGTCCAGCACGTCGCGCCAGAACGCGGCATAGCCATAACAAAGGTCGGTGTAATGGCCGCCGAACCGGAAATTGACCAGCTGCATGAGGCCCCAATTCCCGAAGCGCCGGTACCACTCCATGTCATCGGTGCCGCCGCCCTGCAAAAAGCGCGAGCCCTTCACGAAATCCGCGCCTGACATCAGCGTACCGACATAGGCCGGGATTTCCTGCGGATCGGTCGAGCCATCGGCATCGATCATGACGATGATATCGCCGCGAGCGGCACGGAAGCCTGCACGCAGGGCCGCGCCTTTGCCTTTGCGGTCCTGATTGACCACGATGATTTCGGGCAGGATGGAGCGGGCGACTTCGACGGTACGATCCTTGGAATTGCCGTCCACCAGAATGACTTCATGAACCCAGTCGGGAATCCGCGGCAATACGTGCTCGAGGTTCTTTTCTTCGTTCATGGCGGGGACGACCACACTCACACGCGCCAGGGACAAAGGAAGCGCTTCCCTGCTCCGTGATCGAGGCTTGTTGATCGAATGCATTGCGACCTCCTTCAGTCCGGCCAGGGGGACAAGGTTTCCGTCCCGGCTGCGGCGGCCCCACAGGATCTGTGCAGTCGACGCGGACAACTATTGCTGGCAAAACTGCCGATTGGTCGCAGATTTACGAATTGTTAATGACGATACAACCGATACAACTATAGATGGTGCATATTAATAGTTAATAGATAAAGTTGTATCTAAATAGTGTCTCATTATTACTTGGTGTCGAAAAGGAAGTGTTCCATTCTGGAAAGAAACTGTTCCATTTCGGGACACTTGAGTCGGGATCGCCGCCTCGGGAGCCCGGCATCCGGGTTGCGCCAGGCAGTCTGGGAACAGGAACGGAGAGGGGAGTTGGATATGTCCCGCTGACGTCAGGCGGGTCGGCTCAATGACCGGGGGTGGACGATTGTCAGCCGAGCGTGGCGGCGCGCAGAATGACCACGCCGATCGAGGCGAAGGCGAGAAGACCCGCAGGAACCCGGAACATGATGAGGTGTGTGAGCGGACGCCGATCACGCCGAAATCCTGTGATCATACCAAGAGCAATCACCAGCAGGGCCGCCGCGAACACGCCGACACCCGTTCGCGCGATCGGGTCGTCGAATATCGCCGGGGGATCGTGGCGGGCGCTGACCACGAGATCGAAGGTGCCGCCTGGCGCCGGCCGGATTTCGAGATCGCTTCGATGGACATGCGGGAGATCGTTCAGGGCGGCCCGCATGGTGTCAAACGCCGACCGTGTAAACGGCTCCCCGGGCGAATATGGCGTCAGCGCAAGCGCCGCGTCTTTCAGGTCCGCGGGAACATCGGACACATCGGTTTGCCTGAACACGGCCGCGATGCCCGGAGCGATGGTGATGGACAGTTGCGCCGTCGCATTCGCCGGATCGGGCAGGTAAGTGGCCGAGACGATCTCTGCAAACGAAAAGCCGGATTCGGCGGCCTGCCACTCAATGCGGTCGCGGGCTTCGGCGAGAATGTCGGCATTCGCCGGCTGCCCTTCTGCAAAAAGAGCCGCATCTTCCAGCCGGTCGGTCAGGGCGCTGTCCGCAGCACCTTCGACGCTGATCTCGACGGGGCCAATGACATAGAACGGGCCAGGACTGATATTGACCCGCAGCGCGCCATTGCCCGCAGGTTCCATGACCGGAGCCTCGATGCTCAAATCTGCGTCGAGGTATCCCACGGCAATCAGAAGATCATTCAGCCTTGCTTCTTCGAGCGCGACTTCGGCGGGGCGCTCTCCTGCCCTCAACGCACGGCGGATGCCGGCGTCGCTCAGCACTTCGGGCAGGTTTGTGCTTTGGTCGAGTATGGCGCGGAAATCAGGCGGGACAATTGCGCTCTCCTCGGGCGCCGCCTCCTGCGCATGCGCAAAAGGCGCGGGCAGAAGTGCCAGCGCCAGCGCGAATGCGGCGAGGAGGTGCGGGGCAGGTTTCACTGTACCGTATCCTTAAAGCCGATCAACTTCTTGACGGTCTCTCGCGCCGCCCGGTCGATTTTCGAAATTGGCAGGCGCTCGAACTGGTATTCGGCATAGTCGACCGGCACCGCTCCGAACTTCTCCTTGAACCGGGCCAGGGTCGCCGATGATCCGGTTTCCCCCATGTGATAGTGGGAACAACCGGCCTCGGCTGCGCAACGGATGGCATGGGTTTGCAACAGTTCGTTTGCGCCCGAATTGCCGACCAGAGAGACATCCATAGCACCGCGGGAATAGTTGGCATTGCGGCCAAGCAGAAGAATGACACCAGCCATTGGTTGCCCGTCCTTGCGCGCAATGCCGACCTGAAAGCCTTCGCCCAGCGCCGATGCGGCGGCTTTCATTTTGTGCAAGGGATCGCGGCGCCGACCGCGCCAGCGCGCCAACCAGGCCGGCTCGTTCTGCTTGGCGGCCCAGCGAACGAGTGACTGCTCGTAAAGCCCGTAATAGGTGTCGAGCAGGGCCCCGGTTCCGTCAAACTCGATCGAGACGCCGTTTCTTTCGGCCTTGGCAGCCATCCGGCGGCAGCGCGAATTGAACTTCTCCGCGCGCACGGTCTCGAAGCCCGGCGTGAGATCGAGAATATGGGCTCGCCGATCAATACGCGTGACCTCAACAGGGGCTGCGGCGGCCCAGATGCTGTCGTGCCGGGGATTGGGCCTGATGCGAACCGAAAGCAGCCCGAGGCTCTTCAGATCTTCGAACACGGCCCTGACCAGATCGCCGGTGGGTTCGGTTTCGCCAATAAGGCCGCCAATTCCCCAGGCCGGGGGCATCGAGTACGCACTGGACAATCGCCGGGGCAGACGCGCCTGACGCAGGAGGGGCAGAACAAAGTCTGCGCCATCGGCCGTGCGGTAATGGCGGGTGATGCTCATAAACCCTGCCGACCGGCATGCTGCGTCTGCCCATTCGGGAGACTGGTAGGGAATGGCCTCCGGGTCCGCTTCCATGAGATGTTGCCAGATCGAGCGAGACGCTTCGCCAACCCGAACCCCGCCGGGTAGCGTTTTCGGCTCCATCATCGATGCTCTCACGCGCATGGTCGCCAGATCTGATCGCTTGACGGCATCAGTCGGCTGTACGGTCATGAAGCATCTCCTGTGGGGCGGTGTCCTCCATGTTTGCGGGATGGCTGCCAAGGGCAACGCAATCCTTAAATTAACGTAAACAGCAAGGCTCGCGCACAACCGGGCCGCCAGGGACTATTGTGCAATGCGCGGTCACACCCTGCGCACTCTCAAACGCCCAGATAACCAGGCATCCCGGCACATGCAGCGACCCAGAATTTCGTACCCGTCAAGCTCGCCCACGCTTTTCAACCGGGTTCTTTTTGCCGCTCGCGAAACTGCTCGAATTTTCTTCAAGATTTATCGGTCGGTCCCGGCCCGCGCCTATGTGTGGCTGGCGGTGGCCTTGCTGCTGTCAGGCCTGGGTGTGTTCGGCTTCCTGCGCTGGTCAGAAAAGATCCCGGGCCCCATGGCCGATGGTGGCGACTGGCGGGCGGTGTTTGCAGACGAATTCTCCGGCAGTTCACTCGACACCGGCCGGTGGACATACTGCTATTGGTGGAACGACGGCGGCTGCACCAATCTCGGCAATAATGAACTCCAATGGTACGTGGAGCGGGGCGTTGAAGTGTCCGACGGCGTGCTGCGTCTGATTGCCCGCGAGCAGGACATCGACACGCCTCAGGGCGAATACGCCTATACCAGCGGCATGGTCACGACCGGCCGCTATGGCGATGAAGGCGAGGACGCTTTCAGTTTCACCCATGGCTATGTCGAGGTTCGGGCCAAGGCGCCGGCCGGGCAGGGCCTCTGGCCTGCAATCTGGATGCTTCCTTCCGATCAGCGCTCGACGCCGGAAATCGACATCATGGAGATGCTGGGGCACGCGACCGATACGCTCGAGATGCACTATCACGTGCGGGTCGCGGACGAGAAACGCTCCTTTGGCAGCGATGCGCTCGTGCCCGACCTGTCGGCTGACTGGAACGTCTACGGCGTTGAATGGCGGGAAGACGCGATCATCTGGTTCCTCAACGGCGAGGAGATGTGGCGCTTCGAAGACCGACGGCTCATCTCCGACGAGCCGATGTACCTTTTGATCAATCTGGCAGTGGGTGGCGACTGGCCCGGTGACCCGGACGAAGACACGCGCTTCCCGGCCAGTTTCGAAATCGACTACGTCCGCATCTGGCAGGAGGCCGGTTGATGGTCGACGCTCCGACCACCGCAGCCCCCCGGCACGACCTTGCCCCGGTCAAGGTTTCGGGTGGCATAGCGGGCTGGATTCTCCGGCGCACCAGACTGGCCTCGCTGGCCGGCAATGGTTTGGCGCTTGTTCTCGCCGTTGGCATCTCGTCGGTGCTGGGTTTGTTGTACTGGATGGTGGCAGCACGATTGCTATCGCCTGCCGAGGCCGGAATTGGCGCCACGCTTGTGGCCACGATGATGGGCCTTAGCCATGCGGCCCAGCTCAATCTTCGCAACATTGCCCACCGCTTCCTGCCTGCTTCCGGCCGTGACGCACCGCGTCTCATCCGGCGGCTTTATGCACTGGCGGGCGTGGTCGCGATTGTCCTGGGCCTGGGCTTCGTTTTCGGGGCCGGGCACTGGGCGGAAGATCTCGCCTTTGTCTCCCGGTCGCCACTGGTCGCGTCGGTCTTTATCGCCGCGCTCGTCGTTTGGACGCTCTATTCCATGCAGGAAGCGATCCTGACTGGATTGAGGCTCTCCGGGCTGGTCCCCGTTCAAACGCTGACATACGCAATCGCCAAGATCCTGCTTGTCTTCGCGCTGGTGCTTTGGGTTTCACAAACCGGGCTTGCGGTGCTCGCCGCCTGGGTCATCCCCGCCGCGGTGCTGGGCCTGGTGGTCCACCGGATGGCGCGTCACGAACTAAGCCAAGGCGAGGTCTGGCAGGCCGCGCCGACCGAGGTCATCGATCGCGGGCACTTCTTCCGGTTCTTCGGCTGGGACTATGCCGGCAGCCTGGCGACCAGCATCGCGCTCGCGGTGGTTCCGATGCTGGTGATTTCCATTTCCGGCGCGGCAGCGAGTGCGCATTACCAGATCGCCTGGTCGATTGCCTATTCCCTCTATCTCGTCGGTCGGCAGTTGGGGGCGGCGTTGCAGGCTGAGGCCGCACTCTATCCGGATCGGCGCCAGAGCATCTACGCCAGCACTTTCGCCTACGCGCTGGCGCTGGTGGTGCCGGCCTGCCTGGCCCTGTTGGTTTTTGCCCCCTGGATCATGCTGCTTTTTGGCGAGGCCTATGTGGACCAGGGCAGCCATGTGTTGCGGATCTTTGCGCTTGCCGCGGTGCCGCTGACGCTGGTGACCGTTGGCCTCGCGGTGGCAAGGGCTGAAAAGGCCTATCCGCTTCTGACTCTGGTGCAGGTCCTCACGCTCATCGCGACGGTCGGCCTCGGTGCCGTCTGGCTCCAGCAGTTTGGTGTCGGTGGCATGGCATGGGCCTGGCTGGCGGCGCACACCATCGCCCTCGCATTCATGGTGCTCTATGCCCTGCGCCGAACCGGCGTCGCCGCACTGCCGGCCTTCGGCATTGCATTCGTCGATGCCTCAATCGGTGCCGTCAGAATGGTTCTGACCCGGCTGAATGACCTGCGGGGTGGACGGATGTTCAATGGCCACCCCGCCATGGAGCAGGGGCTCAGCGGGGCTTCGGTCCAGCGTGTGACACGTGATGGGCGTCCCATCGTCGAAAAGCAGGCCACAACACCCCGCGCGATCACTGCCCTCAAAGCCGAGAGCAATGCCCTGCAGCAATTGCGCTCGGATGTGCGGTCGGCTGCCCCAATCGATCTGCTGCCTCAGTGGCTTGGTTTTGACCTCGAAAAGGATGATCTGTCGCGGGAAATCAAGGCGAGGCTCGCCATGTCCGCCATGCCGGGCAAGCGCGTTCATCCCGACGCCGAACGGGCCGTCTCGGTGTGGCAGGCGGCTGCCAGGGCCGTGGCGGCCCTGCGGCAACTTCAGAACGCGATCCCGGGATCGCGTGCGACGCCCGACACATTTGCCTATTGGGTGCATGACGCGATGGACGAACTGCGCAAGCGCTTTTCGGTGCGCCCAGACACACGGGCCGGACGTTGTCTCGCGCCGATGGAACAGGATCTCGCGCAACTGGTCCGTGATCACCCCGCTGAGACGGGGCTTGGTCATGGCGATTTCTGTCTCGACAATGTGTTGTTCGATCCCGAAACCGGTGACGTATCCGCCATTGTCGATTGGGGGCAGTTGAGGATGGACGCCCCCGTCTGGCTCGATCCGCTCTTCATGATCCTGGTGACGCGCAGCAATGTCACCCAAAGCCAGTTCGGGGTCGCGGTTGCCGATCTGCTGCGCCGGCCGGTTCTGACCGGCGCCGAAGCTGCGATGCTGGACGACGTTCGGCTCGCCTCCGATCCTCGATTGCTCCGTGCCGCGGTCCTGCTTGCCTGGGTCCATCACATCGCCGCCAACACCGGAAAGTCTGAGAGCTACCGGGCGCAAAGCTACTGGTCGCTTGTCAATTTCAACTATGTGGTCCGCGCCTATGACCATGTCCGCTGACATCGCTGCCCGGCGGCGGCAATACCGCCTGGCATTGAGCCAGTCGCATCACGCCCGCCCGGCTGCCTGGTGGCGGTCGGTGATTTGCCTCGGCCTGCTCGTGGCCAGCATGGCGCTGTGGTGGGCAGGGCTTGGCTATGTCGATCCTGCCAGGATGGGCGGGCTCGGTCTGGTTACGATCCTCCCGACCATGCATTTCGCGGGGCTGGGGCTGGTCATTGTCGGCTTCGTCGTCAGCGTTGGCGGTGAGCGGCCTGTACGCGTCTTGCCGGCACTTTTTCTGGGCGTACTGATTGCCTATCTGCACGCCACCCCGGCGATTGCCTATGAGACCCTTCGCTACTCCTGGGCGTGGAAGCATATCGGCGTCATCGATTTCATCATGCGCACCGGGTCGCTTGATCTCGATGCCCAGTTCCTCAGCGCTTATTTCAACTGGCCGGCCTTTTTCGCCGGCGCGGCCTGGCTGGCTGCTTTGCTCGGCCTCGGCCCGCTCGAGATCGCCAACGCCGCGCGATTCTTTCCGATCCTGCTCAATCTGGGATACGCCGCCCTTTTGCCGGGCATCTTTTTCAATCTCGGCGCAAGCCGGCGCATGGCGCTGGTCGGCACGGCGCTGTTCATCCTGGGCAACTGGGTGGGGCAGGACTATTTTTCGCCGCAGGGCACGGCCTTCCTTTTCTATCTCGCCGTCGTCTACCTCGCGACAGGGGTATTGGCGCTCGAGCCCGCCGGGTGGCGCATGCGGTTCTACGGTTTGATTGCAAGGAACACCGGATTTGAGATTGTCACCGGCAGGACGCGATCGGACCGTTCGGGAGCGGCACTGCTCGGCATTTGCGCCCTGGTGCTGATCGGGCTGATTATCGCCATGCACCAGTTGACGCCGCTGCTGGTGCTTTCGGCCACCTTCGGACTGTTCGTCATCGGGCGCTTGCGGATCGACTTGTTCGTTTTTGCCCTGCTCGCCGAACTGCTCTGGCTGTTCTATTTTGCCGACAGTTTCCTGGCACCCGAGCTGCGCGACATCATCGAGGGATTTGGCGCGGTCGGAGAACAGACCTTCGGGCGGCTGGTTGACCTGCACATGGTCAGCGATGAACAGCGGATTGTGGCGTTGGCTTCCCGGCTTCTGAGCGCCGGGATTGGCCTGCTCGCCGTTCTGGGCGGCATCATCCGGCTGTTTCAGCGCAAACTCGATCTGGCCGCACTGGTTCTTCTGGCAGCGCCTTTGCCGCTGGTTGTGGCCACGCCCTATGGGGGTGAAGTCATCTTCCGGGTCTACTTCTATTGCCTGCCCTTCCTGGCCTTCTTCGCCGCCATTCCCTTTGCCGGCAGACAGCGGATGGGCTTTTTGTCCGGTTTCGTCTTGATGGTTGTGATGACCGTCTTTGCGGGCGGGTTCATTCTGGCCAATAACGGCAAGGACGCCCAATACCGGTTCACGCCACTGGAGGTTGAAGCGTCAGACTGGCTCTATTCGCGGGCCCAACCCGGTGAATTGCTGATCGAGGGTGCGCGCAACTATCCCTCGCAGTTCCGCAATTACGAGAACTTCATTTACGTCCCTCTCTCTGAGGAACTACCCGAGGCCAACCAGGAGCTGACCAGCGATCCCGCCGGGCTGGTAGTGCGGTGGCTGTCCGAAGCCCAGCATGGCGGATATGTGATCATCACCCGCAGCCAGAAGAACATGTATTACAGTCTCGGCCTGCTCTCCGAAGGGGGACTGGACGCTGTGGAAGCCGCATTGCTGGCCTCGCCCGAGCTTAAGGTCGTCTTCGCCAACCGAGATGCGGCGATCTTCACGCTCCGCTAGCGCCAGGGGAGAGACAGGGATCGCGGCGCCCTACCTTTGGCGATCCGCCGATATCCAGTCTGCGACCCTGCGGGCATCGCGCCCGACACCGCCGACCATTGTCGATGACACGGCATACTGGAAATGGAGGCCCGCAAAATAGAGACCGTCCATCGCGGTAGACTTGCCGTACTGCTGACGCGGCAGGCCGCTTTCGTCGAGCACGGGCAGGTCGATCCAGTCGAAGCCTGGGTGGTAGCCGGTGCACCAGATGACGGTTGCACAGGAAATCTCGGTCCCCTCCGCAGTGACGAATTTCCCGTCTTTGAATCCGGCGATCCGGCCGACTCTGCGGACGCCAGCGGCTTCGAGCTGGCCGGGTCGGGTGCGGATCAGCGGCATGCCGTGCCCGTGCATCTTTTTGCGGAACTTCCGGCCCATGGGCGTCTTAACGGTCAGGATGCGATGAAAAAGCCCGCGCACGACAAGGCGCACGAGGATTTTTCGGCCCAAGAACCCCGAGATATCGAATGGAATATGCCCCACTTCCCGACCCGATAGCGTCACCGTGTGGGTGCCGACGAGATCCATGGCGATCTCCGCACCCGAATTGCCGCCGCCCACAAGAAGCACGGGACCATCGGGGATCTGCCCGGGATTGCGATATTCATGCGAGTGCATCTGTTTGATGTCCTCATCTACCGTGCCTGCGAACGCCGGGACGCGTGGCTTCTGATAGCTGGCCGCGGCAACAACCACCTGGTCCGCGTCAATGGTGCCACCCTCTGTTTCCACCCGGAACCGGCCATCGACCCGGTAGAGCCGTTCCGCGCGGGCATTCAGGCGCACGGGCAGATCGAACTTTCTGGCATATGCCTCCAGGTAATCGGCCATCTGGTCCTTGGTGGGAAAAGTGTCCGCATCGCCCGGAAAGCGGTAGCCGTCGAGACCGTCGAATTTTGCCGGCGTAAAGAGCCTGAGCGAATCCCACCGGTTGCGCCAGACATCGCCAATCCGTGCCGCGCTCTCGAGCACGATATGGCCAACGCCCTTGCGGGCCAGGTGATAGCTCACGGACAGCCCGGCCTGCCCGGCGCCGATCACAATGACCGCGTACCGCTCCGTTTCGACGGGGGCACGCGCTGTCGCCGATGGCGCCGGTGCCAGGTCCGGCTGGGTTCTCAGCAGGTTCCCGGCTTCCACAAGGTCCGCCGGATGCCGGTCGGCCCGCGTGCCGTTTGGCCCTGTGCCGGTGTGCGAATGAGCCATGATGCGTCTCCAGTCTGGTGATCCTGAAGACGAGGCTAGAGTGAAGGCGAAATGCCTTCATCGTGAGGATGACCCACGCGGTACGAAATTCCGGTGGGTCGTTTGGCCCATGGGCCGGGGGTTCAGATGACGCCGGTCTTGAGCGCCTTGGCCACGGCGGCGGTGCGTGAGGAGACCGCCAGCTTGCCGAGAATGTTCTCAACGTGACGGTTCACCGTTTTGGGGCTGAGACCGAGCTCGGCGGCGATGGCCCGGTTCGATCCGCCTTCTGCCATGAGAGCCATGACTTCACGTTCGCGGGCGGACAGAACGGTGTCATCCGCGCCCTCTGCCGGGGCGCCGGACAATTGCTGAATTGTCCGCAGGCGTTCGAGATCCGGCTGGGCACCCAGGTCCTTGAATGGTTTCCGGGCCGCCTCCAGTTCGAGTTTGGCATCTTCTGTGTCACCGAGTTCAAGGCACGCGCGCGCTATATCGAGTCGCAGCCGGGCGGCGAGATAGGGGGCGTCGAAACGCGACCAGAACCGGCGGGCGCGGCCAAGCGATGCAATCGCATCGGCGAACTCGCCCTCTGCTAACGCCACCTGGCCCCTGCACTGGTCGGCCACGCGGGCGAGGACTTCCGAACCGAAGGTGGTGGCAATGGAATCCATCTCGGCGCAAAGCTCCCTTGCCGCCCCCGGATCATCGCAGGCGATGAATATTTCGACGCCGGCCGGCAGCAGGAAGTGCCGTTGCGTCACGTCGGTGGTTGTATCAAGCGCGCGGCGGATCATGGCTGCCGCGTCGGTGCACCGGTCCTGGGCAAGTCGGAGCAATGCCAGTCCCGGCTGCGGGTCTATGGCGATTTCGCCAGCCCGGCGGTATTCGGCTTCCGCTGCCGCGAATTCTCCGCGAAGCCGCAATATTTCCCCGCGCCGATAAGCGGCATTCGCCATTGCAGTTTGTTCGGTTGTTCCCTTGAGGCCGCTGCCCGCGCGTTCTGCCTCTGAAAAGGCGGTGGTCCAGTCTCCCTTGAGTTGCAGAACTTCGGCTCTGTGAACCTGGCACACGCCATTGAAGGCCTTGGCCTGCGGATTGAGCCGGCACCAGTCATTGAGAATTCCGGTCCATTCCCGAGCGCGGACGATTTCAAGGATCCGGCAGCACGAAGCCACAATCTCGCAATAAACGACACCGCAAACCAGGGGCGACAAGCGCTCGGCATTGGCCAGAAGCATGGCCTCGTCGATCGGAACATATCCATCCTCAATCCGCCCCAGACGGAACAGCAGTCCACCCTTCAAACTGCCTGCAAGCGCAACGAGATCGGGATCTCCCGCGGACTCACCGAATTGCATGGCTTTGTCGGCACATTCAATCGCGGACTCAAACTCGCCCTTGCTCCGAAGCCGGTATGCTTCAGGCAAAAACAGATAGCCGCGTTGCACGCAATCCGGCGCAGTCTGTTCGGCGTGTCTGGCCGCTCGTTGAAGCCAACCGGCGCCAAGCCCGACTTCGCCGATCATCATGTGACGCAGCCCGCTCCAGAACGCGGCCCGCGCACAGGCTTCATCGTTGTTCCCGGATGCCTGTTCTTCATAAAGCCGTTCGAGCGCCGAGAGCATTTCACGGTCTCGCGCGGCGATCCCGGCGGCCCAGGCGAGCCGGTCGAGATCTTCAGTCTTCAATCGGGACTGTTTGTCAGCACGCAAAAACAGATCGGTCGCGTCCGCCCATGCGCCTCGCGCGTAAGCGTCCCTCGCGTCCTGGAGTGTCGCGTCGTCCGTCATCGCTGCCGAAAGCCTACACGAAGACATCGAATTCGGCACGGGCAATTCGCTTGCCCATGACGGATCGCGAACGAGGTTTGCGGCTTAGCCCTCGTCGCGCTCGAAGATGTGCCGCTCGAATCGGTCGAGCAGGGTGTGCATCGTCTTGCGGGCGTTTTCGAACTCGGGAGACTGCCGGCGCGCAGCAAGGTCGGCCTCGAACGCGGCCTGGTTCTCGAACCGGCACTCCCAGCGCACATCAGGGCCTTTATCGCCTTGTCGGATAAAAATCTCGCCCTCGGGCAGGCCCAGTTCCGCTCTCAGTTTGCTGGCTTTGCGCCGCTGGGCGAGCACGGCCTTCTGATTGTCCGGGGCGGCGAAGTAGTTGGTGATTTCGACGATCATTTCCTCATCTTTCCAATCGGTTGGGCGTCCGGTTGTGCGTGCGGGGCACAAGTGTGTTGACGCATGGTTTCGATGATCATAGTGTGTGATCACAGTAAGTGATCTCATTGTAGGGATGAGGTTGCGGCATGCCAACCGAAATAAGGGTGAACGACCTTGCCGACGATCAAATCCATTGAAACCATGCTGGTTCAGCTGCCCACCCGTCGCGAGCACAAATGGGCGGGGCTGACCGAAGTCATCGGGCGCTATGTGATCGTCAAGGTAACCGATAGCGACGGCCGCGTCGGTTGGGGCGAGGCGCCGGCTCTCAAGGATTGGGGCGGCGAATTCGGACGCTATTTCGGCGAATCAGCGGCCATCACCCGTACGGTTATCGATCAGTATCTGGCGCCCGCCGTGATCGGGGTCGATCTCGGGGACATGGCAACACTGCATGCGCGCATGGACGCCATCATCAAGGGCTATCCCTATTCAAAGGCCGCCGTCGAATTCGCGGTCTATGACGTCACGGGCCGTTGGCTCGATGTTCCCGTGCACATCCTGCTGGGTGGCAAGGCGCGCGATCGTGTGCCGGTGACTCACTCGATCGGCCTGATCTCCATCGAGGAAGCAGTCGCAGAAACCCGCAAACTGGTTGCGGAAGGCATTCGCACCATCAAGGTCAAGGTCGGGGTCGATCCCGAACGGGACGTGAAGATGGTCCATGCGGTGCGCGATGCGGCCGGTGATGCTGTCGACATCTGTATTGATGCCAATGAAGGCTACAAGACCCCCGGCGAGGCGGTGCAGATCATCCGCCAGATCGAGGAGTGCAGGCTCAAATATGTCGAACAGCCGGTCATGGGGATCGAGCGGATTTCGACCGTGGCGCGGCGGATCGATGCCCCGGTCATGGCCGACGAATCCGCCTGGAACGCCCATGACGTCGTGCAGATCCTCGCAGAGAATGCGGTCCAGATCGTTTCGATCTACACCACCAAGGCGGGCGGTCTTTACAAGGCCATGCAGGTCGGCGCCGTTTGTCAGGCCGCCGGCATCATCTGCAACGTCAACGGCTCGATCGAAACCGGTATCGGCAACCTCGCCAATGTGCAGCTTGCCGCCGCATCCCCGGCGGTCACCCTGTCCTGTGTGATTCCGGTCTCGGTGCCTGCCTCCCATATCGGCGATCGGGTTGGCGGCATCTACTACAAGGACGACTTCCTCACCGAGCCGATGGGTTTCGAGGATGGCGCGATCGTGGTGCCGTCCGGTCCCGGCATGGGGATCGATGTGGATATGGCCAAACTCGAAAAATACCGGGTCCAGGACTAGGAACCGGCGCAGGAGAGCTCGATGCACAAAGAAATCATCGCCAAGCAGAAGAAGGCCATGGCCCAAAGCGGGCTCGATGCCATCATTTCGGTCTCGCCGGAGAACTTCGCCTATGTGGCCGGGTTCGTGGTGCCCTCCCAGCCTCTTATCCGGCACAGGCACGCCATGGTGATCACCACCGCCGATGGCCGGGCCGAACTCTTCGGCGTCGATATGGAGGCTTCGACCATCGGGCGGAACGAGCCGGACACCCCGACGACGATCTGGGCCGAGTTCTCCGACGATCCGATGCTCGTCCTTGCCGGCCAGCTCCGTGACATGGGGCTTGAATCCGCGCGGATCGGCATCGAGATGGATTATCTGCCGGCCGGTGATTTCAACCGTCTTCAGGCCGATCTGCCGAAGGCCTGTTTCGAGCCCGCCGAACACATCCTGGCTCGCCTCAGGCAAATCAAGACCCCGCGCGAGATCGAGCTTCTGCGCAGGTTGTCCCGTATTGCCGATCAGTCGATCACCGATGCGCTGGCCCAGGTCGATGCAGGCGACAGCGAGATGGATATCGCGGGGATGTTGACCCGTAACGTCTATTCGCTTGGCGCCGAGCACTTCAAACTGCTGATCGTTGCCACGGGCGACCGCAGCGTTCTGCCCAATGTCGGCCCCTCCGACCGGGTGCTCAAGCATCGCGACGTCTGCCGCGTCGAGATCTTCTCGGTGATCAATGGCTATCAGGCCGGGGTTTGCCGCACCGCGGTTGTCGGCGAGGCGCCCGAGCATGCCGAGCGCATCTGGGCCCATCTGGTTGAGTGCAAGTATGAAATCATGGACAAGGTGAAACCCGGCGCGAGCTGCCGCGAGATCTACGATTCCTTCATTGCCAAGCTGGCCAAGCTCGACCTACCGCCGATCTCTTTTGTCGGTCATGGCATCGGCCTGCACCTGCATGAGGATCCTTATCTCGGCTTGACCCCCGAGATCGGCAAGCCCGGCGGCGATGCCGAGATCGAGGAGGGCATGGTGCTCGGTTTCGAGCCGCTCTGCTACGACACCGGTTACGGCTTCGGCATGCAGAACAAGGACATGCTGTTGGTCACGGACAAGGGCAGTGAATTGCTCTCGGACTATGCCGACACGGATCGCCTTATTGTCTGTGGCACGGCGCGCGATGGCCGCAAAACCGCTGTAGCCTGAACCCGCACAAATTGAATCGGCGCCCGGCGCCTAAAGAGGTCGGAACTGATATGCGTACCCTCATCAAGGATCTGGATTTCCTGTTCACGGTCGACAAGAACGACACCGTGCTGCGCCAGGCGAGCATCCTCATCGAAGACGACCGGATCGCCGATCTCGGTCCGGCAGATGAGGTGGCCGGCCGGGTCGACGAGAACAATGTCGACAAGGTCGTCGATGGCCGGATGCTGGGCATGTGCCCGGGCTTCGTCGACAGCCATGTGCACTTGTCCGAAACCCTGTCTCGGGCCGTGTTCCCGGATAATCTGACGACCCGCGCCTGGGTCTTCCACTGGGCCAAGCCCTTTTATGCACACATCACCGAGGAAGACGAGTTCTGGGGTGCCTCGCTCGGCATCACGGAGATGCTGCGCTGCGGCACAACCTGTTTTCTCGACATGGGGTCACAATACGACCCGGGCATCGTCATCAAGGCGATGGAGCCGACGGGGATCCGGGGGATCACCGGCCGGCATGCGGCGGACAACCGTCCCTCGGAACTGCCGCGTGGCTGGACCGAGGAAATGGCGGATCATCACTTCTTCCCCGATGCGCAAACGGCACTGGCGGAACTCGAGGCCTGTGTCGAGAAATACAACGGCGCCCTGGATGGCCGGGCCCGGTGCTGGGTGAACATCGAGGGCAAGGAACCCTGTTCGCTCGAACTGCATGTCGGCGCCGTCGCGCTCGCGGAAAAGCTCGGTGTGGGCACGACCTATCACCTGGCGACCTCCATCGAGGAAGCGAAGGTCTGCGAGAACAAGTATGGCGTCTGGCCCATCACCCGCATCGACCAGGCCGGCGGCATTCGCAAGAATCTGGTGATCGCTCATGGTTCCGCGGTCACCGACGAAGAGGTCGCGCTCCTTGCCGATCGCGGAGCGGCAGTCGCATTTTGCCCGTGCTCGTCGCTCAAGCTCGGCAAGGGCGCGTCCGCCATCGGCAAATATCCCGAAATGGTCCAGGCCGGCGTCAAGCTGGGGCTGGGGACCGACGGCGTTTCCGCTGCCGGGAATATGAACCTGATGCGCCAGATGCTGATCGTGGCCGGCCTGTTCAAGGACGCCCGCGTCCAGCCCGACATCTTCACGGCACGCGATGCGCTGCGGGCGGCCACCATCGAAGGCGCCCGCGCCCTGATGTGGGACGACGAGATCGGCTCGCTCGAGATCGGCAAGAAGGCGGACTTCATCCTCTTCGATCTCGATCACGTCGAATGGACCCCGTTCCACGATCCGCTGCAGGCACTGGTGTTCTCCGCCTCGACCGCCTCGATCACCCAGACCTGGGTCAATGGCAAACCGGCCTATGCCGATGGCAAGGTGATCGGTGTCGATGAGACCGAAATCCGCCGCAAGGCCCGCGAACTGGCTGCCGAGGCGGTCAAGCGTGCCGGCCTGCATGAAGAGGGCGTGGAAGTGACCACCACCCTTTATGACGAAGGTAACTGAGGCAGTTTCTGCGCTGTCCGGTGAGACGGACAGCCAAAGGGAGGATCACCGGATGAAAGTTGCCTTGCTCGGAGCAGGTGGCGGTGGGGCGTCGGCCCTGGTTGAACTTGGCCTTGCCGGCCATCAGGTCAACTGGTGGGCTCGGTCCGAGGAAACGCTCGATCCCCATAAGGAGATTGGCGGCGTCGACTATGAAGGGGTGTTCGGTGAAGGCCGCATGGAAGCGGCGCTGATTACCACCGCACTCGATGAGGCAATCGCCCATACCGAAGCCGCAATCGTCACGCTCCCGACAACCGCCCATGCCGGCGTGGCGCGGGCGCTGGTTGCTGCTGGCTGGCCCGCGGACAAGCCAGTCATTCTCAATCCCGGCCATACCGGCGGAGCGCTGGAATTTGCCGAGGCCTGGCGCCGTGCCGGCGGCACCGTGCCGCCCATCGTCGAGTTCTCGACCCTGACCTATGTCGCCCGCAAATATGCGCCGGGAAGTGTGACGACCACCGGCAAGGCCGGGCAGGTCCGTTCCGCCGTTCTCGGCGGAGGAGACGCGGAGCTTGAACTGGCCTCGGCACTGTTCGCCGCCGCGACCCCCGTCGCCGATGTACTCGCCTCCGACCTGTGCAACGTCAATATGGTGCTGCATGCCCCCGGCGCCGTTCTCGGCGCCTCCTGGGCGGAAGCGACCGGCGGCGACTTCACCTTTTATGTCCAGGGGCTGACCGATGGCGTGGCCCGCGTCATGGAACAGCTTGACCGCGAGCGCCTCGCCGTCGCCCGGGCGTTCGGCCATGAACTGCCGAACCTCATTGGCGAAATGCAGCGCATCGGTACTGTCGAGGCTGATGTGACCGACCTGTCCGACTACCGCGCGGCGGTATCCGGCGGGGTGGCCAATGCAAAGATCAAGGCGCCGGACTCCCTCGAGCACCGCTACTATCGCGAGGATTTCGGCCACGGGCTGCTGCCCTTCATCGAACTGGCGGCCATCGCCGGGGTCGAGGTGCCGATCGCGCGATCGCTCTACGCGATAGGCGCAGCGGCGACGGGCAATGACTATCGCAAGACCGGGCGCACGGCAGAGGCCATGGGCATTGCCGGGATGAGCAAGAACCAATTGATCGAAAAGGTTAGAGGTCAATGAGCTGGAAAGATCTGACCATCGCCGTTGTTGCCGGTGATGCCCGCGAACAGGAAATCGCCCGCTGCGCCGTCGCAGCCGGCGCCAAGGTGCGCGCTTTCGGCTTTCCCTGGCCCGACGGCGGCATCGACGGTGTCTATCATGCCAGCGACGCGGCAGACGCGCTCAAGGGTGCGGATATCGCCCTGTTCCCGATCCCCGGCATTACGCCTGAGGGTGCACTGTTCGCGCCGAAATGCCCTGAGAAGATCATTCCCGATGCCGAAATGCTGTCCGGCATGAACAAGCCCGGGCACATCATTCTCGGCTGGGGCGATCCCAACCTCAAATCCCATGCCGAAGCGCTGGGGATCACGCTGCATGAATATGAGTGGGACGTCGACCTGATGTTGCTTCGGGGCCCTGCCATCGTCGAAGGCGTGCTCAAGGTCATCATCGAGAATACCGACATCACCATCCACAAGGCCAATATCTGCCTTGTGGGGCAGGGGACCATCGGCACCCTGTTGACCAACACCCTCATCGGGCTCGGCGCCCATGTGCATGTTGCCGCGCGCAACCCGGTTCAGCGGGCCGCCGCTCATGCGGCGGGTGCGACCTCGCACACGCTAGAGGAACTGCCCGATCTCCTGCCGGATATGGATATAGTCATCGGCTCGGTGCCCAAGCAGCTTGTCGCCGGTGACTTGCTCGACAAGCTCGCGCCCGGTGCGCTGTTGGTCGACGTTGCGGCCCCGCCAGGCACCATCGACCGCGATGCTGCCACGGCAAAGGGAATCAAGGCGATCTGGGCCCGCGGCATGGGTTCGCGGGCGCCGGTGACGGTCGGCCGCAGCCAGTGGAGCGGCATTTCGCGCCGCATCGAAGAGATTATGGAGAACGCATCATGAAGGTGGATCTGGTCGTCAAGAATGCGCGCGTGGTGCGCCACGATGGCGAGTTTTTCGGCGGTGTCGCGGTCAGCGATGGCAAGATCGTGCTGTCGGGCGCCAATGATGCGCTGCCCGACGCGACCCGTGTGATCGACGCCGAAGGCAAGGTACTGATCCCGGGTCTCATTGACCCGCATTGCCATCTGGGCGTGAAGTTCCCCTATGACGAGGATATGCGCACCGAGACGGCCGCTGCGGCGTCCGGCGGTGTCACAACGGCGCTCCTCTATATCCGCAATCTCAAGGAATCCTACCTGCCCTTCTACAAGGAGCGGCGCGACATCGGCGAGCAGAACGCCATGATCGATTTCGGCTTCCATTTCGGCATACAGCGCGAAGAACATATTGCGGAAATCCCCCAGATCGTGGCCGAGACCGGGGTCAAATCCTTCAAATGCTATTTCGGCTACGAGCCGGACAACCCCATCGGCATCGTCCCGGCGACCGATGGCTGGGTTTATGCCGCCATGCGCATACTCGCCGACATCCCCGGCGGTGTGATCAACGTGCATTGCGAGAACACCCAGATCGCCTCCTGGATCAAGAAAGAGATCGCGGCGACGGGTCGCCAGGACCTCGGGGCCTATACCGAATCCCGCCCGGCCTTTTGTGAAGTCGAGACCATCCGCCGGATGATCTTCCTCGCCGAGCGCACCGGCTGTCCGCTCCACCTGGTGCACACCTCGGTGGGCATGGGGCCGGTTCTTGCCGCTGAAGCGCAGTCCAAGGGTCTCAACGTGACCGTCGAGACCTGCCCGCACTATCTCACCCGCACGTGCTACGATGAAGATCTCGACATGCGGGCCAAGATCTCCCCGCCGCTGCGCGACCGCAATGAGCTCGAAGGTCTCTGGGCCGGCATGCAGAACGGGTCGGTCTACAGCCTTGGCACCGACCATGTGCCCTTCTTGCCGAAGAAACTCGAAGACATCTGGACCGAATTCCCTGGTGTTGTCAGCTTCCCCTGGGAACTGGCCCTGATGCTGCATTTCGGTGTGCGTGAGCGCGGCCTGCCGCTGTCCCGTCTGGTGCAGCTCAATTCCTTCAATCCGGCCCGCCGCTTCGGCCTGTGGCCGCGCAAGGGCGATATCGAGGTCGGGTTCGACGCCGATATGGTGCTCATCGATCTCGATGAGGAACGCACCGTCGAACATACCGGCAAGGGCACCTGCATCTATGAAGGCTGGAAGCTCAAGGGCTGGCCGGTGACGACCATATCGCGCGGCGAAGTCGTCTATGAAAACGGCGAAGTCACTGACAATCTCTATGGCCGCGGCCGCTGCGTGACGGTGCCTGCATGACACCCGGACGTCCCGACACGGCAGGATTGGAGCTCGCGGGCCGCATTCCGCTGATGCGCGAAAGCGAGCCCGTCGAAGCGCTCGTTGCCTCTCTGGCTGAGCGTGCCGGCACCTATCGTGCCGAGCGTCTGTCGGGGCTGCATAATCCCTGGGGCTTTGCCCATGGGCTGACCGACCCCTGGCCGTTCCTCGATCTGTGCGAGAGCCGCGAGGTGGTCGAGTTGGCCACCGGTCAAATCGGGCCGGATGTCCTTTTGTGGGACAGTGAGCTGTTCACCGATCCGACCCGGTATCGGGACTTTGTGGAGGTGGGCCGGGAAGGGCGCTACTGGCCGGTGGAGCCGCTGGTTGGGGCGCTGGTATTGGTTTCGTTCGGGCCAGGGGGCAGGCAGATGACCGGCGTCCGGCTCGATACGTTGATGGAACAGGGCCTGCCCGCCATCGACATGGACAGCCCGCTTTACGTCATTCGGTTGATGTCCGCGCAAAGCCATTTCGTTCGCGATCCTGATCATCCCGCGCATCAGGCCTGCATGCGCGAGCAGGTGCTCATCAACTTTGTCGAACGACCCCTTTGGCTGCTGGGCGGCGAAAACGCCGGCGGCAGCGATCTGACACGCGGTTTTTCGCCGGCGACCCCGACCTGGGCCCGGTCGGCCGCACATGGTTCAAACGAGGAGAATTGAGATGCCCTTTGTTGTTGTCGAGATGTGGGAAGGGCGCACCGTGGAGCAGAAGCGCAACCTGGTGCGCGCGATCACCGACGCGATGGTCGAAGAGGCTGCCTGCAAGCCCGAGCACCTGCATGTGGTGATCCACGAAACCCCCAAGGATAGCTGGGGCCGCGCTGGCGTCCTCGGTATCGATATGGAGGAGAACAAGAAATGAGTCTCGACCAGCTCGAAGCGCGCCATTCCGCGCTGCTCGTCATCGATCTTCAGAACGCCTTCATTCACAAGGAAGGCACGCTCGGCGTTTCCGGCGTCGACACCGATCGGCTGTCTTCGATCGTCTCGCCGCTGGCCGACATGATTCCCAAGTTCCAGGAAGCGGGCATCCCCGTCATCTGGACCGTGCAGGAACATTTCGCCCGCGACCACAGCCGCGCCCGCAAGAAGCTGGCCGGGCACACCGCCAAGCGCAAACAGGTCTCGGCTCTCGCCGGCACCTGGGACGAGCAGATCGTCGACGAGCTCAAACCGCTCTCGGAGGTCAATCCCGAGTTTGTCATCCGCAAGCACCGTTTTGGCGCGTTCTATGAGACGCGGCTCGAAATGATGCTGAAAATGCTCGGCACCCGGCATCTGTTCGTCACCGGTGCGACCACCAATGCCTGTGTCGAAACCAGCATTCGCGAGGCCTATCTGCGCGACCTCGATGTCGTTGCCATCGATGATTGCATCTCAGGGGTCAATGGCGATTGGGAGGCGACGGCAAAGCAGGTCTGGCAGCAATACTTCTGCGAAATCTCTGATTCCGCTTCCGTTTCGCAGTGGGTGGCCGACCAGCGTGAGCCGCGGGTGCTCGAATATGGCCACCAGCTCATCATGGTCGATGACATGGACAAATCGGTGGAATTCTACACCGGCCAACTCGGGTTCACGATCCGCCCGGCCAAGCCGCTCGCCGATGGCCGTCCCTTCACCGCCTTCCACCAGGGCATCGCCCTCATCAATGGCCGCGAAAGCGGACACCGGCAGCTCGATCACATCGCCTTTGAGGTCAATGATGTGCGCGCCATGTCCGACAAGCTGAAAAAGGCCGGTGTGCATTTCTTCAACGAGCTGCATGACGGGCCCTACGGCCTCACCATCTACATTGCCGATCCCGACGGGACCAAGATCGAGCTTTACGAGACAGGCGCGTCCGCCTGAAGCCTGGGCAGCGCACCTCCCCCCTACCCGGGTGCGCTGTCCTTTTCTCCCCCTGGAGCGGTCCTCCCTGCCCGCTCAAGGACTGGCCGGACGTTCGCGTCCGGCCCTTTTCATTTCACGAGCGGATCGAGTTCTCGATAGTCGGGCAGGGTGGTTTCATTCGGCCGGCCGGCCTTGAGGACGATGCGATTGCTTTCGGGACGCGAAAGCACCTCGTGCCACGCCCGCCCTTCGAAGATGATGCAGTCCGCCGACCCGCCCACATCGAGCCGTCCATGCCCGGCAAGCCCCATGGCCCGCGCCGCACGGTGCGTGGCCGCACTGATCCAGTCGCCATGCGGATGATCGAGCTGCAGGATGCGGGTAGCCTCGCGAAACGTCTCGAGCATGTCGAGATCGCCATAGGCGAAGAACGGATCACGGGTATTATCGGACGCGACGGCCGTGTTCACGCCGGCATGCGCCAGTTCCTTGAGCGCTGTGACGCCGCGCAGCCGCGGCGTGCGGGCCGGGTCTTGCCGATCCTGCAGATAGAGATTGCACATGGGCAGGCTGACGACCGATAGCCCCCCTTCGGCGCATTTGCCGATGATGCGAGCGGCATCGGGGGGCGACAGTTGGGCCAGCGAACAGCAATGCCCGACCAGAACCCTATCGCCATAGCCGTGCCGCAGGGTGGCATCCGCAATGACCTCGAGCGCTCTGGCGCCGGGATCGAGCGTTTCATCGGCATGGAAGTCGAGCCGTAATCCGCGATCTTTCGCCGCCACGAACAATTGCTCGACATGAGATACGAGGCTGTCGCAGGGATAGGCGACGGCTCCGAGCGCGCCATCGGCCTTCGCCACAACCGAGCACAACCGGTCGAAATGCTCTGTATTCCCGACCATCTCGATGGGGATGAGGGCGGCGGCTTGCAGGTCGATCCGCCCGGCCCATTCGTTTCTCAAGGCCTCGAGGACCGGCCAAGAGATTTCGAGCTGGCCGGGATGTGAATCGAGATGAGTCCGGATCGCGCCAGTGCCATGATGGAAGGCGGACTTTAGTCCGAACTCCATCCGCTGACGGACATCGTCGGCATTCCAACTGGCCTCCCTGTCCGCCTTGACGGTTGAAAGGGCGGTGCCGAACGTCCCGTTGGCCATTGGTGTGCGTGGCAGGATATGCCCCTTGTCGAGATGAGTATGGCAATCGACCAGCCGGGGAAGGATCATGCGCCCTTCAAGATCGACAAAATCCTTTGCCTCATCCTCGGAAGTGGTTGGAGTGTTGTCCTTTTCAATGCGGTGGAACTGACCTTGCACGACTTCGATGATGACTTTTGAGACAAGGCTCGATCGGTCACCGGAAAGGGCCTCGCCGATAACGCTGTTCGGCAGGCAAGCATTGGTGAGTACGAGGGGGCGGGTCGGATCGCGGTCGCGCAGTATTGAGCGCAAACGGGCCTGATCGAGTCTTGGAAGGGGGGTTATCAACCTGTGTGAACTCCTCAAATCTGTGAAACCGGGCCCGACTTTGCTAGACTCGGCACGCCCATTCCCGCCTGTCGCCCGCGCTCGCTCTGCACCCGCGCCAAGCCGATCCCGCCGAATTTGGTGCGCAACCTTGCTGTTTGCGGGAAATTGGCCTATTGATCACATTGTGAGATCACACTTGGGAATGTCAATCGGCATCCCCATTTCGATTGCAGGAGCACGCAGGGGGAAGCAGATGCCGAGCACGACAAATTCGACCAAGGAGACAACCGCCAACGGAGCGAAAGCGCCGCCCAAGAAGGAGCGGCGCCAGGTTCACGAACGGGTCTTCTCCCACATGCGGCGCGGTCTGATGATCGGCGCCTTCCTGCCCGGGCAGTCCATGAGCCTCAGAAAGCTCGCCGAACGCTTTGGCACCAGCCCGATGCCGGTGCGCGAAGTGCTCAGCCGCCTGGTCACGGCCAATGCTCTTGAGGAAATGCCCAGCGGCTCGGTGCGCGTGCCGCGGCTCAACAGTGAAAAGCTCGAGGATCTTTTCTCGGTGCGCGAATTGGTCGAGGGAGCCGCAGCGGAGCGCGCGGCCGGAAACGTGACACCGGAGCTGATCGCGACTCTGCACGACATCAACAACCGCCTGATCGAGACCATTGAGAAGCGCGATATTCTGGGGTCGCTGTCTCTCAACCAGGAGTTTCATTTCACGCTCTATCATGCATCGGGCTCGGACGTGCTGATGCCGATGATCGAGTCGCTGTGGCTGCAGTTCGGACCGACCATGTACATGTCGCTGCTGATTCCCTCGGTGCCCTGGAACGCTGAAGATCACGAGCGGATCCTCACTGCGCTTGAGAAAGGGTCCGCGACCGAGGTCAGGAAGGGCATCGTCCACGATATCCGCACGACGCGGGATGCTTTGCTCAGCGTGTCGAGCGAACACGGACTTGCTGAACTGCCCTTCGTCTCGAGCGCTGAATTCTCCATGAACTACTGATTGAACGTCCAACTGAGATCCAAGGAAGACCGCTTTATGTCCGGAACCGTCAAGGCAAGACTGGCTGAACTCGGCATCGACCTGCCCGAAGCCAAGCCGCCTTTAGCCAACTATGTGCCGGCCCGCCGCACCGGCAACACCATCTATATATCCGGACAGGTGCCTGCCGTCGGCGGCGCGGATCAGTTCACCGGCAAGCTCGGGCGCGAATTCTCGGTGGAGGAAGGTCAGGCCGCCGCCCGGATTTGCGCCATCAATATCCTGGCGCAGCTTTCCGCTGCGCTCGATGGCGATCTTGACCGGGTAACCGCCGTTGTGCGGCTGGGCGGCTTCATCAATGCCGACCCCGAATTCACCGACCATCCCAAAGTGCTCAATGGCGCCTCCGACCTGATGGTCGAGGTATTCGGCGATACAGGCCGCCATGCCCGCGCAGCGGTCGGGGTCTATTCCCTCCCGCGCAATGTTCCGGTCGAAGTGGACGCGATTTTCGAGATCGCCTGATGACCGGGAAGACCACCGCCGCACCGGATCCGAGGCGTCCCGTCCATATTCTGACGGGGTTCCTCGGCAGTGGAAAAACCAGCCTGCTCCGGCATTGGCTGGAGCAGCCCGATTTTGCCGATACGGCGGTGATCATCAACGAATTCGGCGAGGTCGGCCTCGATCAGCTTCTGGTTCACGAGGTCAGCGAGGACGTGGTTCTGCTGTCCTCCGGCTGCGTGTGCTGCACGGTCGGGGACGATCTGGTCTCAAAGCTGATCGAACTCGACGAGCTGGCCGCCTCGGGCCAGATCGCCCCGTTTGGCCGTGTCCTAATTGAAACCAGCGGCCTTGCCGATCCGGCGCCGATCGCAACCGCCGTCATGGGGGAAGCGCGGCTGGCCCGGCTCTTCCGCCTCGGCAGCATCATCACGACGATTGATGCCGTGGCCGGCGCAACCAGTCTCAAGCGCCATGTCGAGGCGCGGCACCAGCTCGCGCTCGCCAATCATGTGATTCTCACCAAGGCGGATCTGGTGGACGAGGGCGCCCAGGCGCCTCTCAAATCTCAAATCGCCAGCATCAACGGCGTGGCCGACATCTCGGTTTCGAACCTCGGTCATCCACCGCCGGCCGATCCGCTCTTTTCGGCCCAAACGTCCGCCTTCGACGCGCTGGGTGAGCTCGGCGGGAATCACGGGGGTAGTCATGGTCATGACCATGAGCACAGTGACGATGTCGGGAGCTTCGTGGTTGAAGTCGAGGGCGATCTTGATTGGGACGGTTTTGTTGATTGGCTCGAACTGCTGCTTGCCGCCCGCGGTGATTCCGTTCTCCGCGTGAAGGGGCTTCTGGCCGTGTCGGGTCAGCCGCTTCCTGTCGTGGTGCAGGGGGTTCAACACACGGTCTTTCCGCCAGAAACCCTGCCGGCATGGCCCCGCGGCGAGCGCCGGACCCAGCTGGTTTTCATCGCCAGCCATCTGACGCGCGACGCCATAGAGACGTCCCTGGCATCGGTGCGCGCGCCGCGCCTCGTTCCGGAGCAGGCTTGATCCGGCCCGGACCCGAATTTTTGAAAAATCAGCAAAAATTTCTCTTCGGTCTTTGACGCTTCAAAGCCCGAAAAACCCCGGAATTCGGGTGATTCCGGGCATTCCCCAAGGTGGGTTTCTATAATCGGTTTCGCTTGACAATCTCATTTTGTGATCACACTATGAGATCAAGAAAAACGAAGTGCCGCGTTCAAGCGGTCCAAAATCGGGTGCATTCAAGCCCCGCAATCCGGCATCATCGCCGATCGAGGAGGATTATTTCGATGAAGACACGTGCGATTATTCATGGCCTGGCCGCTGCCGCCTTGCTGGCGGGTAGTGTGTCCACTGCCATGGCAGCGGACGAGATCGACGTCCGCTTCAGTTGGAAGCTCAAGGGCGAATACGGCCTGTTCTATTATGGCCAGTCCGAAGGCTTCTATGAGGACAACGACATCACGCTGAACCTCGGCGAAGGCGCCGGGTCCCAGGCCGCGCTCGGTGCGCTGGTGCAGGGGCAGGAAGATGTTGTCGTCATGCCGGCGATCTTTGCGATCTCCGCCATTCAGCGCGGCATGCCCGTCAAGATTGCGGCGCTCTACCAGCCCGCGGCGGCAATTGCGCTGATTTCCCATCCGGACAACCCGGTGCTTGAGCCCAAGGATCTCGAAGGCAAGTCGATTGCCCATTCCGTCGGTGAAACCGGCACGTCCTATCTCGGCGTGTTCTGCGCCGCCAACAACATCGACTGCGACTCGATCAACAAGGTCCAGATGGACTCCGGGTCGCGTGTTCCGCAGTTCATCCAGCGCCAGGTCGACGCGGTCAGCGTATATATGACCAACGATCTGCCGGTGCTTGAAGCGCGCCTCGATACCGAGTTCCCGACCCTGGTCCTGGCTGACCACGGTCTGGCCGTTCCCGGCATGGCGGCCGTCGTCTCCAATGACGGCATTGCCGAAAACAGTGATGCGCTCAAACGCTTCCTGGCTGCCACGGCCAAGTCCATCGAGGCCACCCGTGCAGACCCGATTGCGGCAACCGAAGCGCTGAAATCGGTCTGGCAGGCCGGACCCGACAACGAAGTGGTTCTGGCCCAGATCGAAGCGACCTCGGATTCCATCCCTGAAGCCAGCGAGCACCCGGTCGGTTGGATCGATGAACGCCTGATCGCCAAGTCGCTCGAAATGCTTCAGACCCAGGACGATCTCGGTGAGCTGCGGCCGCTGGGCGAGTTCTACACTAATGAACTTCTGAGCGAGTGAGGGTAACGTGGCCAGAACCGATACAGCCGATATCAGTGTCGCCAAACAGCAACGGAAGAAATCCATGGCCAATGCCAAGCGCAAACGGAGCCGCGAACAATTCGCCGAACGTTATTCGGCGTTGATGCTGGCCGCCGCCATCCTCGCCATCTGGCAGGTGATGGTGCCGATTTCCGGGCTTTCGGAATTCATCCTGCCCACCCCCTGGGCCATCGCGACGCGGATCGTCAGTGAGTATCAGCTTCTGGCCACGCATGCCTATATCACCCTGTTTGAGGTGTTGGGCGGATTTGGACTGGCCGTCGTGGTCGGTGTCACGCTCGCCCTCACCATCTTCTATTCCAAGCCCTTCGAGCGGGCGATCTATCCGCTGCTCGTCGCCATGCAGACCATCCCGAAAGTGGCTCTCGCGCCGATCCTGGTTCTTTATCTCGGCTATGGCTGGGCACCCAAGATCACCCTGGCGTTCCTGATCGCCTTGTTCCCGATCGTGATTTCGACCGTTGTCGGGCTTCAGTCCCTTGACCGAAATCTGGTCAGCCTTGTCCGCTCCATGGGCGCCTCGGAGATCCAGACTTTCTTCAAGGTCCGCTTGCCCGCAGCGCTGCCGAACATCTTCGGCGGGTTCAAGGTTGCCATCTCCTTGTCGGTGATCGGCGCGGTGATCGGTGAATATGTGGCTGCCGAACGCGGTCTGGGTTACCTGCAGCTTCAGGCCAATTCCCTGTTCGATACCACGCTCAACTTCGCCAGCGTGGCCACGATTTCGGCCCTGGGCGTCACACTCTATTTCCTCCTCGACTATGTCGAGGGCCGGGTCGCCTACAAGCGCGACGCCGCCAAGTAAGTCAACGGCTGGAGCGGCACCGCCGCTCCCCCCGCCAAGCAATCAAAGGCTAGTGTGATGAATATGACGGCACAGCACAAAGGCGCCGAGATCGGCATCTCCCAACTTTCCAAGGTCTATCATACCCGTGAAGACGAGGACATTCTCGCTCTCGACAACATAGACCTGACCATCGAGCGCGGCAGCTTCGTTGCCGTGGTGGGCCCCAGCGGCTGCGGCAAGAGCACGCTGCTCTCGCTTCTCGCCGGCCTCATCCCGCGCTCCAGCGGTGAAATTTCCATCGACCGGGAAACGATCTCCAAGCCGCATCCCAAGATCGGCGTCGTGTTCCAGCAGGACCTGCTGCTCTACTGGCGCACCGTGATCGACAACATCCTGCTCCCGATCGAGATCAAGAAGCTCGACATCGCCAAATATCGCGACCATGCGGAGGAACTTCTGGAACAGGTGGGGCTTGGCGGCATGGCCAAGAAGTTCCCCTCCGAACTCTCGGGTGGCATGCGCCAGCGCGTGGCCATCTGCAGGGCCCTGATCCAGGAGCCGGGTCTGCTGCTCATGGACGAGCCTTTCGGGGCGCTTGACGCCCTTACCCGCGAGCAGATGATCATGGACCTGCAGTCCATGTGGTCCCGGTTGGGCAACACGGTCCTGTTCATCACCCATGGCATCGATGAAGCCGTGTTCCTGGCCGACCGCGTGCTGGTGATGTCACCGCGCCCCGGCAAGATCGACCTCGATCTCAAGATCGATATGCCGCGTCCGCGCAAATGGGCCGAGACCCATGAGGATGCGACCTATCACGGCTATGTCCGCGAGATCCGCAAGATCTTCGAAGCCAAGGGCATCCTGGTCGCTCACTAGAAGCATCGTGCGAAAAGGCGAATGCCGGTTTTTCGCGAATACGATGCGGCCATAAAAAAATAGAGCGCCAGCGTGATTTAACGAATACGCATGGCGCTCTAGACCGACCGGTTTCCTCACCTCACAGACTGCTTCGGTGCTGACCTTCAGCACCGCCAGGCGAGGTGTGTCTGCCGTTCTGGGAAAGGATCGCAAATGAGCATTGTTGTTTCGGCTTTGTCGGAGACGGATGGGGGAGAGCCCCGCGTGGCGCTGACCCCGGAAATCGCCAAACGGCTTGCGGGCCTTGGGGCCGAGGTGCGGATCGAGAAAGGCGCGGGCGGTGGCTCGCGCATACCCGACGGGGATTACGAGGCTGCTGGTGCGAGTGTCGGCACGCGGGCATCGGTGTTGAAAGATGCGGATGTGCTGCTGACGGTGCGGCGGCCTGTGGCGAAGGATCTGGCGGCGCTGAAGAAGGGCGCCCTGGTGATCGGCATGCTCGATCCTTACGGGCATGAGGACGAGGTGGCGGCGCTGGCCAAGTCTGGCGCCAACCTGTTCACCATGGAATTCATGCCGCGGATCACGCGGGCCCAGGTGATGGACGTGTTGTCCTCCCAGGCCAACCTTGCCGGCTATCAGGCGGTGATCGAGGCGGCGTGTGCGTTTGACCGGGCGATGCCGATGATGATGACGGCGGCGGGCACGGTGCGCCCGGCCAAGGTGTTCGTGATGGGGGCCGGTGTGGCCGGTCTGCAGGCGATCGCGACAGCCAAGCGGCTTGGCGCGGTTGTGAGCGCGACCGATGTGCGGGCCGCGGCCGGCGAGCAGGTTGAATCGCTTGGCGGCAAGTTCATCATGACCGAGGCTTTGAAGGATGCCTCGGGCGAGGGCGGCTATGCGCGCGAATTGACCAAGGACGAGCAGGCGGCGCAGGCCGAACTGGTGGCGGCGCATATCGCCAAGCAGGATATGGTGATCACCACGGCGCTCATTCCGGGGCGTCCGGCGCCGAAGCTTGTGAGCAAAGAGATGGTGGCCTCGATGGCGCCGGGATCGGTGATTGTCGATCTGGCGGTCGAGCGGGGCGGCAATGTCGA
>NZ_KE386980.1:1078-182889 GCF_000429865.1 Cucumibacter marinus DSM 18995 | reverse complement strand
TCAAGTCCGGGGCGGCCCGAAATACCTGGCGAGGGAAAAGGAGGACGAGAGAGGGCGCAGCCCGAATGAGGACCCCGGCGCACTTTTGCGCCGCGCCGTCGCAGGCGCAGTGGAGGTCACAGCGACCAGCGTCGTGACCGGAGCGGTGCGCGCCGTGAGACTAAATCGATGCCCTCACCCTGAGGTGCGAGGTGAAACCGAACCACGAAGGGCGCGGGCGGAAGCGCCCCTACCGCCCGCGCAGATCGGCGCCCCGCGCGGCGGGGCGGGCCGAAGCAAAGGTGACGATCAGCGCCGCGCCGGTGATGGCGGCGGCACCGAGCAGACCCAACGTGTCGGGAAAAACGCTGAACAGGACAAGGTCGAACCCCAGTGCCCAGACGAGCCCGGTGAAGTCGAATGGCGCCAGCACACCGACCGGCGCGCGGGCCACTGCCTCGGTCGCCGCGATATGGGCGAGACCGCCCAGCAGCCCGGCGCCGCACAACCAGAGGAGTGCTTGGAAGTCAATTGCGGCCCAGCCGAAAGGCAGCGTGGCGAGCCCGGCAACCGAAGCGGTCACCGCGAAATAGAAGGCGATGGTGGCCGGGTTCTCGGTCGCGGTCATGGCTTTGATATGCACCCGCACAAAGGCCATGGTGACGGCATAGCCGAGCCCGGCGCCAACCCCGATCAGCGCACCGTTCCCGGGGACATCGAAAGCGTGCCAGAGCATGGCGATCACCCCGCCAAAGCCGAGCGCTACCGCTCCGATGATGGCCGGGGTCATGCGCTCGCGCAGCATCAGCGCGGCGAGCGGCAGGGTCAACACCGGGGCGAGATAGCCGAGGGCCTGGGCGTTGGCGACAGGCAGATAGGCCAGTGAGACAAAGGAGAAGGCCATGGACAGCGTGCCGAACAGCGAGCGGGTGACATGCAGGCCCGGGCGGCTGGTGCCGAGTGCGCCGGGGAGCTGTCCGCGCAGCGCCATATAGGCAAGGATCGGAATCAGCGCGACCGCCGAGCGAAAGAAGATGATCTGCCCCACCGGCACGGTCTGGGCCAGACCATGCACCAGCGCCGACATGGCGGTGATGAGGAAGGCCGCAAGCAGGCGCAGCCCGACCCCGGAATAGGCGTTCATGACAGCCTCGTTTCCCGCCCGGCAGGGTGGCCGGCGACAGGGTAGACGGATCAGCTCATGCCGAAATAGCGGCCCGGCCGGTGGTTGAGCGCGATGATGATGTTGAGGACGAAGGCACCGATCAGCGAATAGATCACCCGGTCCCAGGGCAACACGAAGAAGGCCGCGACCAGGATCGCCATGTCGATGCCGAGCTGCACATAGCCGGCGCGGATGCCGAAATTCTCCTGCAGGTAGAGCCCGAGAATATTGACGCCGCCCATCGAGGATTTGTGCCGGATCAGCATCAGCATGCCAGTGCCCATCAGCCCACCGCCGACGATGGAGGCATAAACCGGGTGCAGGTTGGAGACCGAGACCCAGTCCGGCGTGAGCGCCACGAAAACCGAGATCAGGCCGACAGTCGCCACGGTCTTGGCTGCGAAGATGATTCCCATGCGCCAGAGCGCCAGCGCGTAGAAAGGCAGGTTGATGAAGAAGAACAGGATGCCGAACTGAACGCCGGTTACATAGTGCAGCAGCATGGCCGCGCCGGCGGTCGAGCCGGTCGACAGCGTCGCCTCGGTATAGAGCGCAACGCCGAGGGCGACGAACAGCGCCGCCAGCAGGATCGCGGCGGCGTCCTCGATCAATGAGTGTTTGCGGATGGTCGGTTGCGAGAGGTCCTCGACCGACTGGGTGATGGATTTGCCCGCCATGGTGTTCTGCCCGGTCTGTGTGTGCCCTGATGGCCGCGCGGTAGGAAAGGTCAGGCCTTCTTGGACCAGCGGCCGTTTTCGTCCTGCTGCCAATAGGTCACCGCATGGGCATCGCGCAAGGCCTTCCAGGCGCCGCGGGCATCGGCAATGGCTTCGGGGTCGTGACCGTTGAAAAGATAGACGAGCCGTTCATAGTCCCCCTCCCCGTCCGGCACCGCGCGGTCGACATAGAACCGGATATTGGCCTGGTTCGGGTTGGCCCTGCCATTGGTGAGGATCACCGGTTGGCGGGCATCGGCGTCGGTATTGCCGGCAATCGCATGGGGCAGAAAGCTCTCGTCGGTATAGGTCCACAACAGCGCATCGATATCCTCGATCCGCTCCTCGGTGCCGACCTCGATGACCGCCTTCCAGCCTCGCTCGAGGCTCTTTTCCACGAGCACAGGCAGCACCTTTTCCATGGGGCGCTGCTCGAGATGGTAGAACAGGATCTCGGTCATCTTGCGCGTATCGGCCTATTTCTCGGCCCGGTCGCGCACCAGCTGGTCGAGCAGCGCCACGCCGAACCCGGTGCCCCAGGAGCGGTTGGTGTCGTTCTCGCCTGCGCCGAAGCCGGTGCCGGCGATGTCGAGATGGGCCCAGCTCTGGTCCTTGTTGATGAAACGCTTGAGGAACTGCGCCGCGGTAATCGAGCCGGCATAGCGGCCGCCGACATTCTTCATGTCGGCGAATTTGGAATCGATCATCTTGTCGTAGTTCTTGTGCAGCGGCTGGCGCCAGACCTTGTCGCCCGAGGTCTCACCCGCTTCCGAGAGCGCGGTCGCGAGGCCATCATCATCGGTGAAAAGCCCGGCATATTCCTGGCCGAGCGCCACCAGGACCGCGCCGGTCAGCGTCGCGAGATCGATCACCACTTCGGGTTTGAACCGGTCCTGCACATAGTGAAGGGCATCACACAGCACCAACCGGCCCTCAGCATCGGTGTTGACCACTTCGATCGTCTGGCCGGACATCGAGGTGATAATATCGCCGGGGCGATAGGATTTGCCGTCGGGCATGTTCTCGACAAGGCCGATGACCCCCACGGCGTTGACCTTGGCCTTGCGCAGGGCCAGCGTCTTCATCACGCCGGCCACTGCTGCCGCGCCACCCATATCGCCCTTCATGTCTTCCATGCCGGCACCGGGCTTGATGGATATCCCGCCCGTGTCGAACACCACGCCCTTGCCGACGAAACAGACCGGGGCGGCGCCCTTCTTGCCGCCTTTCCACTGCATGATCGCGAGCCGTCCGGGCCGTTCGGAGCCCTGGGCCACCGCCAGCAGTGCGCCCATGCCGAGTTCGCGCATCTGCTCGTCGGTCAGAACCTCGACCTCGAGGCCGAAATCGGACAGCCGGTTGGCGACCCCGGCAAACTCGACCGGACCCAGAACATTGGGCGGCTCGTTGACGAGGTTGCGGGCGAGGATGATGCCTTCGGCCACCGCGTCGCGGTCGGCGACCGCCTTGTCCACCGCGCGCTTGTCATCGACGCAAAGCGTCACGGTCAGCTTGGCAGGGGGCTTGGGTGCATCGTTACCATTGTCGCCCTTGTCCTTGCCGGCCCGATATTTGTCGAACTTGTAGTGGCGCAGCTTCAGCGCTTCGGCCAACCGCCCCACATAGGCCGGATCCGTGTCGGGCGTGTCGAGGATAATCGCTGCCTTCTCGGCCTTGAGCGCTTCGAGAATGGTCACAAGCTGACCACCGCGGGCCCGCGCCGTTTTGAGGTCGGTGTCGTGCTTGCCATAACCCAGCATCACGATGCGGTCGGCGTCGATCCCTTCGGGGGCCAGCACGCCCATGGTTTCGCTCGGCTTGCCGTTGAATTTCGCGGCCTTGGCCAGCTTCTTCAGGTCCAGCCCGCCGGCCTTCACCAGCTTTTCGGCCTCCGGCCCGAGCTTCAGACCCTCGCCCACATAGAGCACCAGAATTTCGGTCTTCTTGGCCGGATGCGCGGCGGTCTTCACGGAAAGGGTCTGGGGCATCACTTCACTCCGGAGTGCGGGCGGATGGTTGAGGAATCACAGAAGACGGCGGTCGCCGTCCTCGACAATAAGACAGGTCAGACGGCCCGATGCAAATGCGCCCGTATCGATGTCGGCGCGATTATCGAGGATTTCCGGTTCGGATACGGGCGTGTGGCCGTGAACGACATAATAGGGGTGCGGGCCGCGATGGTTGAGAAAGGCCGCCCGGATCTCGGTCATGTCCTTGAGCGATTGCTCGGCAAGCGGCACGCCGGGCCGGATACCGGCATGAACATAAAGCGTCTCATCGATGACGAGGTGAGACTTGAGCCCGCGCAGAAACCTGAGGTGATGGTCGGGCATGGCTGCCGCCAACCCGTCGCGAAGCGCGGTGACAAAGGCCGCATGATCGCTGTCATGGGGTGCCCGTACGCCATAAGACAAAATGGTGGCATCGCCGCCCCAATCGAGCCAGGCCGAATAGCGGACCGGATCCGAGAGGAAGTTGAGCATGGCGATCTCGTGATTGCCGGTCAGGCAATGCACGTTGTCCCGCCCGTCGAGCGACGCCAGCAGGTCGATCACACCGGCGGACTGGCCGCCCCGATCAACATAATCGCCAAGAAACACCAGCTGCGAATCGCGCCCGAAACCCGGGCTGGCCGCAATCTGTTCGAGCATAGGCTCAAGAAGATCCAGCCGGCCGTGGATATCTCCGACCGCAAACACACAATTCGCCATATTACGCCGCAACAGCTAACAGTTATTCGCGCCCCGACCCTAGTGCTTCGGCGCGCAATTGGCGACTGTGTGGCGGCGAAAATTTCTGCGGCGTCCGCGGGGGCGGGCAGAGTTGCAGACCCGGTGGCGGCAGCTAGCCTGTCGTGGCCCCACAACAACCCGCCGGGAATGGCGGCGACGGGAGAACAGATGCGTCTCATCCGCTATCTGGCGATGCGGTTCACTCGGGACACGGGGAATATCCTCGTTGTCATCGCCTTTATCGGCTTCCTGTCGCAGATGATCCGCTATTTCGACCTGGTCACGGGCAAAGGCCAGGGACTGGCCGATGTGATCTTGCAGGCCGGGCTCGTCTTGCCGGTGGTCATTCAGGCGGTTTTGCCGATTTCGATGATGCTCGGGCTGGCTCGCAGTCTCAGGCACCTTTCGGCAACGCGCGAACTCCACATCATCCACGGTGCCGGGCGCCTAACGCCTCTGTTTGCGGCATTTGCGCTGTTCATCCTGGGGGGCACCGTACTCGTGGGCGGGCTGGCCCATTTCGTGGAGCCCCTGGCCAACCGTGCGTCCACAATTCAGAACGAACGCATCAGCACCGACATCGTGGCCCGCGCCGGGCGGGCCGGCGCCTATGTCGAAGTTACAGACGGAGTGACGTTCCGGATCGAGGGCCGGGACCCGGACGGCACGTTGCGCGGGTTCTTTCTGCATGACGATCGTGCCGAGGATCGCAGCCAGACGTTTTACGCGGACACGGCCGTCCTCGATTCCCAGGCCGAGGCGGTCAATGTCGTCCTCTCCAACGGGGTGGTGCAGTACAGGAACCGGGAAAGCGGACGGCTGTCGAGCGTGAGCTTTTCGCGGTACCTGATCAATCTTGAAGACCTCAGCCGACCGGCAGGGTTCGATGCTCGCCAGCCCGCGCTTCGCACATCGGTGGGGATTTCGGAAGCGCTGTTTGCGGGTAAAGCCAGCCAGGCCTGGACGGCGGCTTTCCATTCGCGCTTCGGGCTGATGCTGCAGCCACTGGCGCTCGGGACGCTGGTGCTGTTCGCTCTCGGATTCCCGAGTGGAAAACGCCGGTCGCGCTGGTTGCCCCCGGAACTGTGGTTGCTGACCATCGCCATCGCCAGCACCCTGATCAATCTCTATCCCCAGCAGAGCGCTGCGCAGAATCCGGGCATGATCCCGTTCATCTACGTGGCGCCGCTCCTGCCGCTCCTGCTCGCCGCTGTTTTCGCATGGCGGCGATTGCGCAAGGCGCGGGCGCCTGCACCGCCAGCGAAACCGGCTGAGGGCTTGCTCTGATGCTGTGGATGCCCCGCCTCTCCTTTCATCTGTCCCGTCGCCTTGTCGCGGGAAGCCTTTACGCGCTCACCATCCTGCTGGCGCTGATCGGGGTCATCGAGATCTTCACCGGCACGCTGAATTTCGCAGACCTTTGGCGCTCGCTGGCGCAGATCGGGCTCAACGCGTCGAGCTGGTTGCTCGACATTCTTCCCGTCGGCGTGCTGGTCGGCTGCATGCTGACCCTTTCGAGCATGCAGGAACATCGCGAACTGATCGTAATGAAGGCGACCGGCCTTTCGGTCTGGCGGATGGCCGCGGCGCCAGCCATTACGATGGTCGTTTTCGGCGTGATCGTGTCCTTTCTGGTGGATCCGCTGGTTATCGCCGGCCAGCGCGGCCTCGACGCCAGCCGGCAGAGTGCCACGGAAGAGGCCGCCATTCCTTCGGGCGGCGAGCACTGGCTCGGGCTCGAAGATGGCGATGCGCGGTTCCACATCCGCTCACGCGGAATGTCGCGAGACGGCAAGACCCTGGGGCGAACCAGCGTTTTCTCGGTAGAGGAAAGCGGCCTCCCCGGTCCGTTGTTCACCGCGCGCTACGCCACGCTGGAGAACAATCGCTGGGTCCTGCATGACGGAACGCAGACCAGCCGGCTGGGTGAAACGGAGCCTTTCGAAGAGCTGATCCTGCCCGGCTTTGTCTCGGTCGAGCGTGTGCGTCTTGCGCAGGGCGCGGGCAGCTCGATGTCCTATTTCGAGATCATGCAGCAGCTCCGGATCGGCGAGTTGGGCGATACCCAGCGGGCTGTTGCCCAAATGCGCGTATCGCGTCTCGAAGCACTTCCCTTATTGCTTGTTGGTGCTTTGTTAATTGCGTTTGCGGTTACCGCCGGTTATCGAAGAACAGGGACGCCGGGCGTTAATATCCTACATGGCATATTGCTCGGATTCGTGGTCTATGTGCTGACCAGTCTGGCTGATCGGGCAGGATCTGCTGGTGTATTGGATACGGCCTTTGCCGCGTGGGGACCCGCGATTTTGAGTATCGTCATCGGGGTGACGGTGCTTTTGTATGTAGAAGACGGATGAGCGTTGTGCATCACCGCCGCGGACGGAGTAGCTTGAGTAAGATGCGCGGGTTGTTCGCCCGTGCTTTGCGTTTGCGCGTATTCGCCACTTCGCTCTCGCTCGCCGCCGGACTGCTGGCCGCCTCCCCGGCCCTTTCCGCTGCAACGACCCCGCCGCTCTTGCCACCCGACTTCTTCGCCAGCGCGCCGCCGGGCGCCGGTGCCGATATGCGTGTCCGGGCCAATATGCTGACCCTCGATTCGCGCAACAACGACATGATCGCGACCGGGAATGTCGAATTGTTCTTCAGCGGCTACCGGGTGGTTGCCGACCGGGCTGTCTATGACCGCGACACCGGCAAAGTGACGCTGATCGGCAATCTCGCCATCGAGGACCCGGAAGGCAATCAGTATACCGGCACCTACGCCGAACTCACCAATGAGCTGCGTGATGGTTTCATCGACGCGCTGGTGTTCCAGCGACCCGACGGGTTGCGTGTCACCGCCGACCGGGCCGATCTCGAAAACGATACGCTCGTCACCTATCAGAATGGCGTGCTGTCGCCCTGCGGTGATTGTGTCGACGAGAAGGGCCGCACGATTGGCTGGCGCATCCGCTCCGCCAAGGTGATCAACAACAAGACCGAGCAGACCTACTACTTCGAGGCACCACGCATCGAACTGCTCGGACACACCGTGGCACGCCTGCCCTTCTTCTATGTGCCGCAGCCGGCCGGCGGTACGGTCAGCGGGTTCACCACGCCTTCGATCAGCCGCAACAACCAGCGTGGCTACGGGCTGACGATCCCCTACTACCTGTCGATCGACAAATCGAAGAACATCCTGTTCTCGCCGACACTGTTCACACGGCAGGGCGTTCTGTTCGATGCCGATTTCACCCATCGGCTCGATAATGGCTCCTATTCCATCCAGGGTTGGGGCATCTATCAGTTCGATCCGGGTGCATTTGCCGGCGAACCGGGCGACCGGGACTGGCGCGGCGCCTTGCAGACCACGGGCCGGTTCACCCCGGCGGAAAACTGGACGACCGGCTGGTCATATACCACGTTCTCCGACCCCGCATTCCTGCCCGACTATTCGCTCGGCTCCAGCGTGGTGAACGAGGCCTATGTCACCCATCTGAGCACGGACACCTATGCCGATTTCCGGGTCAGCGATTTCATCGAGCAGGGCAATGTGGACGCCGCCGACCAGGCGGAGCAGGCCGACCTGCTGCCGTCCGGCAAGGTCGAACATATCGTGCGCCTTGAAGGTGGTGGCGAGGTTCAACTCAAGGCGCAGCTCGACCGCTATCTGCGGGGGGCAGATCAGATCCGCAGCGTCGGCGGGGTGGATCATCAATTCGGCACCGAGGGCGACAAGCTGCACCTGATGGTCGAAGGCGGCTGGACGCGCCAGTTCGTGACCACCAATGGCATTCTGTTTTCGCCCTATCTGGGCCTGCGCGCCGATGCGGCCCAGTATGACGGGCCGGCCGCTGTCCCGTCCGAGCTGTTCTCTCTGACCCCGATCGCCGCGATGGACGTGCGCTGGCCGCTTCTGGCCGATGGCAGCACCGCGACGCATCTGGTCGAACCGATCCTGCAAGTGGTGCACCGCGCTTCGAGCGTGACGACACCGGGCATCACCAATGACAATTCCCAGAGCTTCCTGTTCGACGACACCAATCTGTTCTCCTACAACCGGTTCGGGAATACCGACAGGCAGGAGACCGGAACCCGCGTGAGCTGGGGGCTGCACTACAATGCCCAGTTCGACAGCGGTGGCTGGTTCGACGCCATTGTCGGCATGTCTCACCAGGTGGCCGGGGTGAATTCGTTCGCTGCGGCGGATCCTGCCCTGGCCGGGGCCGGATCGGGGCTGGATGAGACCAACTCGCATCTGGTGGCCGGTGCGACAGGCTCGAGCGGCAATGGTCTTGTCTACGGCGCCAAGGTGCTGGTCGATACCAATCCCTTTGCGGTTTCGCGGGCTTCCCTTGGGGCGCGCTATGAAGGCTCCCGCGGCTATCTGGGCTTTGACTATTCCTATATCGCGCCCAATCCCGCGCGCGGGGTGACCGACCCGCGCCACGAAATCGGTGCGGAAACCAAGCTGCCGATCTCCGATTACTGGTATCTGCACGGTTCGGCGCATTACGATATCGGCGCCATGTCCTTCGCGAGCTATTCCGGCGGAGTCAGCTATGATGATGGTTATCTTGGCTATGGCGCCTCGGTGACCCGTTACGGGCCGACCAGCATCACCAGCCCGGATTCGACGCGCTTTGACTTCTTCATGAGCCTCAAGCCGCTTGTTGACTTCGGCGCGGTTGGGGAATTCGAATAGGCGCGCCTGACACGGTTCGCACTTACCATCAGAAAAAGGCCGCAATTATTGGCCAATCAGGCACTCCGTGCCCAATGGAATGATAGCTATGCGACTTCATACCCTCGTGACCGCCGCCCTCTTCGCGCTGATGACCCCGGTCACAGCTGCATTCGTGGCGGTGCCCCTCGCGAACGCGGCCACCGTCAAGGTCGTTGTCAACGGCCAGCCGATCTCCGATGCGGAGATCAACCAGCGTGCCGGCCTGATGCGGCTCGAACGCCGCGGCTCGTCGAATGCCCAGCGCCGCTCCATGGCGCAGGACGAGTTGATCAACGAGGCGTTGCAGCTGCAGGAAGCCGAAAAGCTCGGCATCAAGATTACCAGTTCCAAGGTCGATGAGATCTATGAACGGGTGGCCACCAATATGGGGCTGTCTTCGGGCCGCCTGAGCGACGTACTGCGCTCCAACGGCGTCAACGAGATGACCCTGCGCAGCCGGCTGAAGGCCCAGGTGGCCTGGCAGCAGGTGGTGCAACAGGTCGTGCAGCAGCGGGTCCAGCTGTCGAATCTCGAACTGGACAAGGCCGCGCAGGAACAGATCCAGGGGCAGACATACGATTTTCTCCTTAAGGAGATTCTGTTTGTGATCCCGAAAGGCTCCGGCATTTCCGCTTCGAGCCGCACCGCCGATGCGAACCGCTACCGCCAGTCCTTCAATGGCTGCGATTCCGCTGTCGAACTGTCGCTGAAATTCCGTGATGCAGCGGTGCGCGATCTCGGGCGCCGGCACTCGACCCAGCTTCCCGATGCGCTTGCCAGCGAACTCAACAGCCTCAATGTGGGCGGCATCTCCAAGCCGCGCACGGTCAATAATGGCGTGCAGCTGCTGGCGATCTGCTCAAAGGCACAGGCCGAAGACACCTCCTTCATCAAGAACAAGCTGCGCCAGGAACAGGGCACCGAGAAGCTCAAGGAAGAGGCGGAAGCCTATCTGGCCAATCTGAAGAAGAACGCCTCCATCGAAATCCGGTAGTTTTCATGCCCGACAAAGCACCCCTGGCGGTCAGTTTCGGCGAACCGGCAGGGATCGGGCCGGATATCATCCTGTCCGCATTCCAGAAGCGGGAAGCGCTGTCGCTTCCCCCTTTTGCGGTCTATGGCCCTCGCAGTTTCTTCGAACAGCGCATCATCCGTCTCGGCCTCGACATCAAGGTCGAACCGACAACCCTCAAAAAGGCGGCGAGCGTGTTCGAGACCGCCCTGCCCCTGATCGAGCTCGAGAATGGCGCGGCGGACGAACCGGGCCGCCCCAATGCCGCCAATGCGCCTGCGGTGATTGAAGCGATCGACAGGGCCGTTGCCGACTGCCAGTCCGGCGCCGCCCGCGCTTTGGTGACCGCCCCGATCCAGAAATCGGCGCTCTATGAGGCGGGCTTCAAGCATCCGGGCCATACCGAATACATCGCGGCACGCTGCCAGGGTGACGATGGCGAGCGGCTGATGCCGGTCATGATGATTGCGGCGGGGGATTTCCGTTCCGTGCCGGTCACGATCCATATCCCCCTGATGGAAGTGCCGTGGCGGCTGACGACAGCGCTGATCGCCTCGACCGGCCGCATTGTGGCGCAAGATCTCAGATCTCGTTTCGGCATTGAAAATCCACGGCTCGCAATCACCGGCCTCAACCCGCATGCGGGAGAAGGCGGCGCGCTCGGCGCGCAGGATGATGACATTGTCCGACCCGCGATCGAGCAATTGCGCGACGAGGAGATCGATGTGACGGGACCGATGCCGGCGGACACGGCCTACGCGCCGGCGATCCGCGCCAATTTCGATGCCATCATCGCCATGTATCACGATCAGGCACTGGCTCCGATCAAGGCGGTTGCGTTCGACGAGGCGGTCAACGTCACTCTCGGCCTGCCGATCATCCGAACCTCGCCCGATCATGGCACGGCGATCGATCTCGCCGGTTCCGGCAAAGCTCGGGACGACAGCTTCATCGCTGCGATCAGGCTTGCCGACACGCTAAGCGACGGCTAAGCCCACCTGATGGCGCAGATCGACACCCTCCCCCCGCTTCGCGAGGTCATCAACACGCACGGCCTCAGGGCGAAGAAGGAGCTGGGACAGAACTTCCTGCTCGATCTGAATCTGACCCTGCGGATTGCCCGGACAGCGGGATCGCTCGAAAATCACACGGTGATCGAAGTCGGCCCCGGCCCAGGCGGGCTGACGCGTGCCCTGTTGGCGGCGGGCGCCAAGAAGGTAATCGCCATCGAGCGCGACAGCCGAGCCCTGCCAGCGCTTGAGGAGATCGCGGCACACTATCCCGGTCGGCTCGACATCATCGAAGGCGATGCGATGCAGATCGATTATGGCGCGCTTGCCGACGGTCCGACACGGATCATCGCCAACCTGCCCTACAATATCGCCACACCGCTCCTGACCGGCTGGCTGTCGACAGCCCCCTGGCCCCCGGCCTGGGACAGCCTGACGCTGATGTTCCAGAAGGAAGTCGCCGAGCGCATCTGTGCCGCGCCGGGGGATAAGGCCTATGGCCGGCTGGCGGTGCTGACCGGGTGGCGGGCCCGCGCGCATATCGCCTTCACGGTGCCGCCCAGCGCCTTTGTGCCGCCGCCGAAGGTGACCTCTGCCATCGTGCATCTCACCCCGCAACCGATCGCGGAAACGCCATCCCTTGCGGCGCTGGAAGCCGTGACCCGGGCCGCCTTCGGCCAACGCCGCAAGATGATCAGACAGAGCCTCAAATCGCTTGGCGTCCCCCTCGACACGCTGTTCGAGGCTGCGGGGCTCAAGGGCACCGAGCGGGCCGAGGAACTCGATGTTGCGACCTTCCTCACCCTGGCGCGGTGTCTCTAGCCGGCTTCGAGTACAAGTCAGACTTTTGGTTTGCCCATGCTTGGCCCTTCGACAAGCTCAGTGTGAGGGCAGAGACTAGTCACAGGAGCGACAACACGCTCCCCCGTCATTCCCGACTTGATCGGGAATCCATGATGAGTTGATCCTTGGGAACCGGTCATGATTATCCACGACCGTCGGACAGGTCGCAGCGCCTCATGGACCCTCGGGTCTGGCCCGCCTCGCACCGGCGGGCCGCCCGAGGGTGACGAGGGGAGTGCAGGCAACCGCCCCGCCCCCATCCTGAGTCCGTCGAAGGACGAGGGTGGCCGCTCCATTCCGTCCTTCGAGGGTCGCGCCTGCGGCGCTCCCGCCTCAGGATGAGGTCAGTGGTTGGATTTGGCATTTGCCAAAAACTCCCCCGTCATCCCGGACTTGATCCGGGATCCACTTGCTCACGCGGTTGGCCAGAAGCGCTGACGATGTTCTCACGAGCCGATGCGAGTGGATTCCGACTTACGTCGGAATGACAGTTATTGTTTGGCCGGCCCACTGCCCACAAGCCTCGCTGTCCCGGCCTTGAGCCGGGACCTCTATGCCTAACGGAAACAGGCCCCGGATTAGGTCCGGGGCAGCCCGGGAGGATGCAACCGCCCCGCCCTCATCCTGAGCCCGTCGAAGGACGAGGGTGCCCAGAAGCGGCAAATTTATGGTTAACAAATCACTTCAAGAGCCTGAAGCGATGATTCAAGCGGCTACAGCACAGATTCGATCTGTGCCTGCAATTCATTGACGAAGCTTTCCAAATCCGTCCGGCGCGGGCGCGACAGGCGTGCCGTTTCAAGGATTTGCTGCACCTCATCGACGCTCTTTTCGAGATCGCGATTGATGACGACGTAGTCGTATTCATTCCAGTGCGCTATTTCCTCGGCGGCATTGCGCAACCGCTTGAGGATGGTCTCCTGGCTGTCTTCGGCGCGGCGCTCGAGCCGGGCTTTCAGTTCGGGAATGGACGGCGGCAGGATGAAAACGCCAACGACGTCCGCGCGGCGTTTCTTGTAGAGCTGCAGCGCGCCCTGATAGTCGATGTCGAAAAGAACGTCCTTGCCGTCAGCGAGGAACTGGTCGACCTCCGCCTTGGGGGTCGCGTAGAAATTATCATGCACCCTGGCCCATTCGAGAAGCTCGTCCCGCCGGCGCATTTCCTCGAATTGCTCGACCGTGCGGAAATGGTAGTGCTGACCATCGATTTCGTCGCCCCGGCGCGGCCGGGTGGTCACGGAAACCGACAGATGCACGTCCGGATTCTGCCGCAGGATCGCCCGCGAGATCGAGGATTTGCCCGCACCGGAGGGCGAGGACAGGATCAGCATGACGCCGCGCCGGTCGGCCATAGGGTACTGCCTATTCGATGTTTTGAACCTGTTCCCTTAGCTGATCGATCGCGGCCTTGAGGTCAAGGCCGGTAGCCGTGAGGCTCACATCGTTCGATTTCGAGCACAGGGTGTTGGTTTCGCGATTGAATTCCTGGGCAAGGAAGTCGAGCTTGCGGCCCAGCGCACCGCCACGTTCGAGAAGCTGACGTGCGGCGCCGATATGGGCGGTCAGGCGGTCGAGTTCCTCGCGGATATCGGCCTTGGTCGCCAGAACGAGCGCTTCTGCGTGCAGACGGTCCTCGGAAAGGTCCGCACCGGCCTCGGAGAGTTCGGCGAGCTGCTTGCGCAGCCGTTCGGTGATGGCTTCACGCGAACGCGCCGGATTGCCTTCGGCATCAGCAACGAGGGTCTCGATCTCATCGATGCGCATGGCAACGATATTGGCAAGCCGCTGGCCCTCAGCCTGACGCACTGCAGCGAGGTCCGCGCAGGCGCGTTCAACGCCTTCGAGCACGGCACGATTGAGTGCCGCCTGTTCGTCCTCGGCCAGTGCCTCCTCACGAATATCGAGAACCCCCTTGAGGCCGAGAATGCCGTCGAGTGCGGGCTTGCGGACCTTGATGTCGGCCTTTCGGGCCCGTTCGGCAAGCGTATCGAGCGCTCCCAGCACCGCCTCCAGCGCGTCGTGGTTGACGATCACCTCGGTGCCGGCGGTGTCGCGCTGGGTCGTGATCGTCATGTTGATGGCGCCGCGGGTGAGGTATCGCCCCACAAGCTTCCGGATCTCCGCTTCCAGCGGTTCGAGTCCCGGGGACAGGCGCATGCGAAGGTCGAGCCCGCGGGCATTCACCGAACGGATTTCACAGGTGAAGCTGCAACCGGCCGCCGATCCGTTTTGCCGGGCAAAGCCGGTCATGGACTGAATGGCTGCTGTCATCGCATCTTCCTCGGGTTGGACCTCGGCGAAGCCTCTATTGTGCCGTTTCCGCAGCCACTGGCGAGTCGGAACCTGCACTATCGGCGGTTTCTTCGCCCTCGGCTACGTCTTCCACGACTTCCGCATTCGCGGCCTCGTCGGCCGCGTCTGCAGCCTCCTGGGCTTCTTTCTCGCGGGCGATGCGTTCGCGCTCCGCCTCAATGCGGCGCCACTCGGCCACATTGCGCTGATGCTCCTCATAACTCTCGGCGAACGCGTGTCCACCGGTGCCATCGGCGACGAAATAGAGGTCCTTGGTCTGGGCCGGATTGGCCGCAGCGCGCAGGGATTCAACGCCGGGATTGGCGATTGGTCCGGGCGGCAGACCCTTGATCACGTAGGTGTTGTAGGGCGTTTCCGCCTCGATTTCGGACTTCCGCAGCCCCCGGCCGAGCGGCCCCTGACCCTGGGTGATGCCATAGATGATGGTGGGGTCCGACTGCAGGCGCATGCCGGCTTTGAGCCGGTTGACGAAGACCGCAGCGACGCGTGGTCGTTCCTCGGCCACCGCTGTCTCTTTCTCGATGATCGAGGCCAGCACAGTGAGTTCCTGCGGGGTTTCGATGGGCAGATCCTCGGCGCGGCCTTCCCAGATCCGGGCGAGTTCGGTTTCGTGCTCGCCGGCCATTGCCTCGAGAACGCTCTGGCGGGTATCGCCGCGCTCATAGGCATAGGTATTGGGCAATAGCGAGCCCTCGGGCGGCAGGGCCTCGATGTCGCCGACAAGATGCTCGGCGGCCTTCAACCGCTCGACAACCTGCCAGGAGGTGAAGCCTTCGGGGATCGTGACCTGGTAGACGATGGGTGTGCCTTCGGTGATCTCATGCAGGATCGAGGCCATGGATGCGCCTGCCGGAATGCGGAACTCGCCGGCCTTGATGTCGGTCGATTTTTTCTGCATCAGCGTGGCGAAGCGGAACACGAACTCGTTGTCGATCAGCCCCTGCTCCTCAAGGCCGGCAGCAACGCTTGCGAGCGATGCGCCGCTGGGCACAAGGAACACCGCTTCCTCGGTCGCGGGACCGGTGGCGTGAAACTGCTTGGCCCCGAAATAAAGCGCTGCGAACACGCCGATAATGCCGATGACGATCAGCAGGAGTATGGCGTTGAGCAATTGAAGAATCGGGTTGGGCTTGCGCCGCCCTTTGCGGCGGGCTTTCTTTTTCTTGTCGCTCATACCGTCCCTGCGGAATCTTCTTGGACCGCGCTCTTATTGGCGTGGCGCGGCCCCGATTGCAAGCACCGGATCGTGGCGAAAATTGTGTGTGGAGAACCGTTGAAGGCAGATTTCCGGCCCCGCATGTGACGGGGCCGGCAAATGCTGTAGCGAAGTCTAGTCGACCGAGCGGAAAACCAGCGACGCGTTTGTGCCGCCAAAGCCGAATGAATTCGACAAGGCGATGTTGATCTCTTTCTCGCGCGCCTTGAGCGGCACGAGATCGATCGGCGTTTCGATCGAGGGATCGACCAGATTGAGCGTCGGCGGCGCGATGTTGTCGCGCATCGCCAGAAGCGAGAAAATCGCCTCGATTGCGCCGGCAGCACCGAGCAGGTGTCCCGTGGCCGATTTGGTCGAGGACATGGTGGCATTCGCCGCAGCATCGCCAAGCAGGCGCTCGACGGCACCCAGCTCGATTTCATCGCCGAGCGGGGTCGATGTGCCGTGGGCGTTGATATAATCGACATCGGCCATCGAAACGCCAGCGCGCTTGAGCGCAGCCTGCATGCAGCGATAGCCACCATTGCCGTCTTCGGCAGGTGCGGTGATGTGGTGGGCATCGCCAGACAGGCCATAGCCGATCACTTCGCCATAGATGGTCGCACCGCGAGCCTTGGCGTGTTCATACTCTTCGAGCACGACAACGCCTGCCCCCTCGCCCATGACGAACCCGTCGCGGCCCTTGTCATAGGGGCGCGAGGCCTCTGTCGGGCGGTCATTGAAGCCGGTCGAAAGTGCCCGGCAGGCGGCAAAGCCAGCCAGGGACAGGCGGTTAACCGGGGATTCCGTGCCGCCAGCCACCATCACATCGGCATCGTCGAGCGCGATCAGCCGTGCCGCATCGCCGATGGCGTGGGCGCCGGTGGAACAGGCGGTGACGACAGCGTGGTTCGGCCCCTTGAGCCCGAAACGGATCGAGACATGCCCGCCGGCGAGATTGATCAGCCGGCCGGGAATGAAGAAAGGAGAGATGCGGCGCGGGCCCTTCTCATGAAGGGTGACCGAGGCGTCATAGATACCGCCGATACCGCCAATGCCCGAGCCGATGAGAACGCCGGAGCGTTCCTTCTGGGCGTCGGTGTCGAGCGGCACGCCGCTCGACTGGATTGCCTGGGTGGCCGCGGCCATCGAGTAGACGATGAACGGGTCGACCTTGCGCTGTTCCTTGGGTTCCATCCAGTCGTCGGCATTGAAGGTGCCGTTCGACCCGTCGCCTACCGGAATCCGGCAGGCGATCTGGCAAGCGAGGTCATCCACGTCGAATTCATCGACGCGCTTGGCCCCGCTTTTCCCGTCAAGAATGTTGCGCCACGCGATTTCGACATCGGCCCCCATGGGGGAAACGATACCGAGTCCGGTGACCACGACACGCCGCAACGTCGTCATCGCATTTCTCCGGCCAAGGCCCGGGACCGATGTGGCCCCATCGGCCGCTGGTTAGTTGACGGCCTTCTCAAGGAAAGAAACGGCATCGCCAAAGGTCTGGATCGACTCGGCGGCGTCATCGGGGATCTCGACGTTGAATTCCTCTTCAAACGCCATGACCAGTTCAACCTGGTCCAGGGAGTCGGCGCCAAGGTCATCGATGAAGCTGGCCTTTTCGGTCACCTTGTCGGCCTCAACATTGAGATGCTCGACAACGATCTTGCGCACGCGATCGGCGATATCGCTCATGGTCGGTATTCCTCTATTCCAATTAACTGTTGTCGTTCTATCGCGGTGTGATGTCAAACATCCCGGTTTCCGGGGCCCCGCGCCGGGCAAGCTGCGTCAGATCTCTGCATGTCGGCCCATTTAGTGCGCGGGCATTATCACACTTTTTTGGCTTTGACCATATTGGCAAAACCAGCAAATCCGCCCGTTTAAACGAGCACTGCGCCTCCGTTTACGTGCAGTGTCTGGCCTGTCACATAGGCCGCTTCCTGGCTGGATAGATACACGGCGGCGGCAGCGATTTCTTCCGGCGTTCCGAGACGAGCCATCGGGATATCGTCGAGGATGACCTGGCGCTGCTTGTCGTTGAGCATGTCGGTCATGGCCGAGGTGATGAAGCCCGGGGCAATCGAATTGACGGTGATGCCGCGGGTCGCCACTTCCTTGGCGAGCGACTTCGACATGCCGATCAGCCCGGCCTTGGAGGCGGCATAGTTCCCCTGCCCGCCATTGCCGTCGACGGCAACCACCGAAGTGATCTGGATGATGCGGCCCCAGCGCTGGCGCAGCATGGCCTTGGTGGCCGCCCGGCTGAGCTTGAAGGCAGCGGTCAGGTTGACCTCGATGACCGTGTCCCAGTCTTCGTCCTTGAGGCGAATGAAGATGTTGTCGCGGGTCAGGCCGGCATTGTTGACCAGGATATCGATGCCGCCCATGGCCTCCATGGCGGCGGGCACCAAAGCCTCGACAGCGTCGCGGTCGGCGAGATTGCAGGTCAGGGTGTGGCTTTCGCCCTTGATGGCTTCGGCGGTCTGGGCCAGCCGCTCCTGATTGGTTCCCGACAGAGCGACAGTCGCCCCCTGTTCGGCGAGCGCCAGGGCTATCGAGCGGCCAATACCACCACTCGCACCGGTAACCAGCGCTCTTTTTCCAGTCAGATCGAACATAAAGTGAGGTCCCCCAGATCAGGCGAGAGTGGCAATGAAGCCGTCAATGTCTTCGGGTGTGCCGACCGCTGTGGCATCGGCGTCGCTTGCAATTCGGCGGGCCAGTCCGGTGAGGACCTTGCCGGCGCCGATTTCTATGAGTTGGGTCACCCCGCCTTCGCCTGCAAGCCATTCAACGGATTCGCGCCAGCGGACGCGGCCGGTCACCTGGTCGACAAGCCGGCGCTTGATTTCGGCGGGATCGGAAATCGGAGCCGCCAGCACATTGGCCACCAGCGGAACCGAAGGCTCCTTGACGCTGGCCGAGGCAAGCGCGGCCTGCATGGCTTCGGCAGCAGGTTCCATCAAAGAACAATGGAAGGGTGCAGACACCGGCAGCATCAGCGCGCGCTTGGCGCCACGGGCCTTGGCGAGCTCGGCGGCGCGCTCGACGGCGGCGGCGGAACCGGAGATCACGACCTGGCCAGGCGCATTGTCATTGGCCAATTCGCAGACGTCGCCCTGGGCGGCATTGGCGGCGATTTCGGTGACTGCGTCGAGATCGAGGCCGAGGATCGCGGCCATCGCGCCCTCGCCCACCGGCACGGCCTGCTGCATGGCGCGGCCGCGGATCTGCAGCAGCCGGGCGGCATCGGCGATGGTCAGCGAGCCGGCGGCGCACAGGGCGGAGTATTCGCCCAGCGAATGCCCGGCGACATATTTGGCCATGTCCGGCACCGTCTTGCCGCGCGCCTCCAGCACACGGATCACAGCCATCGAAACGGCCATCAGCGCGGGCTGAGCGTTTTCGGTCAGCCGCAGCTTGTCGTCGGGTCCTTCGAACATGATCGAGGAAAGAGAGACCCCAAGGGTATCGTCGACTTCCTCAAAAACGGCTTTTGCTTCCGGGTAGGCGTCAGCGAGCGGTTTGCCCATGCCAACGGTCTGGCTGCCCTGTCCGGGAAAGGTAAGTGCCCTGTCCGCCATGATTTATCGGCCTCCTTGGTCGGCGCTTCGCCAAGATTGGGCAAGTTGGCGCAATTGGCAAGCGCAGCGCATGGCTAATAGCGTCAAGCTTGTTGAAGTCAAGGCAATGCCCCGCCTCATGAGAAATTGCTTGAGTTTTCCCACGGGAACGCATAGCTAGGCCCGGTTCGTTCGGCCGGGAGCTGAACGGAGGGGCTTGTCGTGGCTCGTTCGTCTTTGGCGAAAGCGTCATGACCTGCCAGGCACCAGGAACGGTGCCGGCCTCCCGTGTTCCCGCTCTTTGGAAGGAATCTTTGAACGCCTTTTGATGGCTTCATTGAGGCTTTGCGCCGGCGAGCGGACAGGACTGTAACAACGAAAGGCGTTTTCATGCCCCTTTATGAGCATGTGTTCCTGGCGCGCCAGGACGTTTCCGCCCAGCAGGTCGAGGATCTCACCAAGACCCTGAGCGATGTCATCACTTCCAATGGCGGTTCCATCGAGAAGTCCGAATACTGGGGGCTGAAGTCCCTGCAGTTCCGGATCCGCAAGAACCGCAAGGCCCATTTCACGCTTCTCAACATCGAGGCGCCGGCTTCCGCCGTCACCGAAATGGAGCGTCAGATGCGGATCAACGAAGACATTCTGCGTTTCCTGACCGTGCGCGTCGATGCGCATGAGGAAGGCCCCTCGGCCATGATGCAGAAGCGCGACGACCGCGAACGCCGCGGGCCGCGCCGCTAAGCCGGGCAGCAAGGAGAATTCATCATGGCGATCAAGAATCTCACCACCACCCAGGTCCGTCGGCCCTTCCAGCGCCGCCGCAAGACCTGCCCGTTCTCCGGCCCCAACGCGCCGGTCATCGATTACAAGGACGTGCGCCTTCTGCAGCGTTTCGTCTCCGAGCGCGGCAAGATCGTGCCGAGCCGGATTTCGGCCGTGTCGGGCAAGAAGCAGCGCGAGCTGGCCAAGGCCATCAAGCGCGCCCGTTTCCTCGGGCTTCTGCCTTTCGTGGTTCAATAAGCGCTTTTTGAGCACAGCGCGCTGGGGCCTTCGGGCCTCTAACCGCCCTTGAGGCGGGACAGCATAGGAGAGAAACATGCAAGTCATTCTGCTCGAACGTGTCGGCAAGCTCGGCACCATTGGCGACGAAGTGACCGTGAAGAACGGTTTCGCCCGCAACTTCCTTCTGCCCCAGGGCAAGGCGTTGCGCGCGACCGCAGCCAACCGCAAGAAGTTCGAAGCCGAGCGCACCGTCATCGAACAGCGCAATGCCGAGCGCCGCGACGCGGCCATGGGCATCGCCCAGGGCGTCGACGGCAAGAAGGTCGTGATCATCCGCCAGGCGGGTGAAACCGGCCAGCTCTATGGCTCGGTCACCTCGCGCGACATCGCAGAGGCACTGCAGGCCGCCGGTTCGGACGTTCAGCGTTCGCAGGTCGACCTTTCCCGCCCGATCAAGTCGGTCGGTGTGCACGAGGTTGCCATCAACCTGCACGCGGAAGTCGAGACCAGGGTCCTGGTCAATGTGGCCCGTTCGGACGATGAAGCCGATCGTCAGGCGGCAGGCGAAGACCTGACCGTCGTCAGCTACGAGATCGAGGAAGACGAAGCCCCCGAAACCGAAGAAATCTTCGAAGAAGGCGCGCCGGAAGAACTCGAGGCCGCGGCTGAGGAAAGCGAAGGCGAAGCGGAAGCCGAAGGCGATGCCGACACCGCCGAGGGCGAGGAAGAAGACAAGGCCTAAACGCCTCTTCAACCCGAATCAGTTTGCATCAGGCCGGGGTTCGCCCCGGCCTTTTGTTTGCCAGCGCCGGTGGTATAGAATCTTTGACGGTTATCCCCGTGATTCACGGTGACCGGATACCGAATCCGAGATTCTTCCTGCCGGGACCTGTTTCTGGTTCTGCCGCCTTGCGGTGGCGCGACGGATGGTAAACAAAAGGTATCCAATCACCTCTGGAGGATCGTATGGAAGCGGTGCGACGGCTCGACGTGGCACAGCCCGAAACCTATCGGCAGGCCCCCCACAATGTGGAGGCCGAGCAAGCGCTGCTGGGTGCGGTTCTGGTGAACAACGAGGCTTTCGACCGCGTTTCGGACTTTCTCGAGCCCGAGCATTTCTACGAGCCTGTGCATCAGGACATCTATGCGGTGCTGGCCAAGATCATCCGCGCCGGCAAGACCGCCGACCCGATCACCGCCAAGACCCATCTGCCGGACGAACTGACCGCCGATATTCCGATGCAGCACTATCTCGCCCGGCTGGCCGCCGAGGCGACCACGGTCATCAACGCTGCCGATTACGGCCAGGCGATCTATGACCTTGCCATCCGGCGCTCGCTGATCACGGTCGGCGAGCAGATGGTGGCCGATGCCTATGACTCGCCGGTCGAGCAGTCCCCTGCCCGCCAGATCGAGGACGCTGAAAAATCGCTGTTCGAGCTGGCCGAGCGCGGCCGGTACGAAGGCGGGTTCCAGGCCTTCAATGTCGCGCTGCGCGATGCGGTCAATCTCGCCGGAGAAGCCTATCGCCGCGACGGCTCACTTTCCGGTACCGCCACCGGCCTCATCGATCTCGACCGCAAGATGGGCGGGCTGCAGCGCTCGGACCTGATCATCCTTGCCGGTCGACCGGCGATGGGGAAAACCTCGCTGGCGACCAATATCGCGTTCAACATTGCCAAGGCGTGGCAGGGCGAAACCCAACCCGATGGCCACATCAAGACGGTCGATGGCGGACGGGTCGCGTTCTTCTCGCTCGAAATGTCCTCCGAACAGCTCGCAACGCGTATTCTTGCCGAGCAGGCCGGAATCTCGTCTTCCGATATCCGGCGAGGCAACATCCATGAGAGCCAGTTCGGACAGCTCGTCACCGCCTCGAACTCTATTGCGGATGCCCCGCTCTACATCGACGACACTGGTGGCATCTCGATCTCGCAACTCGTTGCGCGCGCCCGTCGCCTCAAGCGGCAAAAAGGCATCGACCTGATCGTGGTCGACTATCTGCAATTGCTGTCCGGGTCGCGCAGATCATCGGACAACCGCGTGCAGGAACTGACTGAAATCACCACCGGCCTCAAGGCGCTCGCCAAGGAGCTCGACGTGCCCATCATCGCCCTGTCGCAATTGTCGCGGCAGGTGGAAGCGCGCGAGGACAAACACCCGCAATTGGCTGACCTGCGCGAATCGGGTTCGATCGAGCAGGATGCGGACGTGGTGCTGTTCGTGTATCGCGAGGAATATTACCACCAGAACCGGCAGCCGAAGCCGGGGACGGAAGACCATCTGAAATGGCTTGCGGAAGCCGAGGAAGTCCACGGCAAGGCGGAGGTCATTATCGCCAAGCAACGTCACGGTCCCACCGGTACCGTCGAACTTGCGTTCGAGGCCGAATTGACGCGCTTCTCCAATCTGGTACAGGACAGCCAACTGCCAGAGCGATTTGAATAAATGCCGATTCCAGCACAGGCCGCCAGCCTGGCCCCAGCACGACTGACCGTCGATCTGGGTGCCATCAAGCGAAACTGGCAGGCCCTCGACCGCATCACCCCGACCGCCCTGACCGGCGCGGCCCTCAAGGCCGACGCCTATGGCACGGGTGCGCGCCAGGTGGCGCCGGCGCTCTATGAGGTCGGTGCGCGCTTCTTCTTCGTGGCGACGCCCGAAGAGGGCATCATCGTGCGCGACCTGCTGCCCGATGCGCATGTCTTTGTGCTCAACGGCTTGTGGCCCGGACAGTCCCGGCTCTATGCCCAGGCACGGCTGATGCCGGTGATTTCCTCGCTACCCATGCTCGAGGAATGGCTGCGCTACTGCATTTCCCAGGGCGAAGCCTATCCGGCGGCCCTGCAGTTCGATACAGGCATGAACCGGCTCGGGCTCCGGCTCGCCGAAGCGGGCGACGTCAAGGCGCAGCTCAACGCGTCCGGCTACAAACCGCAATTGCTGATGAGCCATTTCGCGTGTGCGGACCTGCCCGGACACGAAAAGAACCGGACGCAATTGGCCCTGTTCCAGTCGCTCCTGGGGCAGTTCCCGGACATTCCGGCCTCCCTGGCCAACTCGGCCGGACTGATGATTTCCAAGCGCCATCATTTCCAGCTCGTCAGGCCCGGCATCGCACTTTATGGCGCACGCGCCATCGCTGGCCGGCCCAATCCGATGGCGCCGGCGGTCAAGCTCGAAGCCCAGATCCTGCAGGTTCGCGAGGCCAAGGTCTCCGAGACCGTGGGCTATGGGGCCAGCTTCTCGCTGCAGCGCGACAGCCGGTTGGCGATCATCTCGCTTGGCTATGCGGACGGTCTGTTCCGCGCCCTGTCGAACCAGCCCAACAAGCCGGGCAGCCGCATCGTCATCCGCGGGCAGAAGGTGCCGCTTGTCGGGCGCATCTCGATGGACCTGGCGGCGGTCGACATCACCGATCTGGGGAATAACCTGCCCGTGCCCGGCGAGATGGCCACGATTATTGGCAAGGACGTGACCGTCGACGATCACGCCGATGCCGCCAACACGATCGGCTATGAAATCCTGACCTCCCTCAAGGGGCGCTACGCGCGCACCTATCGCGACAGCGGTACGGACGGGTCCTGATGGCCCGCGCCAAGGTTCAATTCGTCTGCCAGAACTGCGGCGCAGTCACCCCGCGCTGGGCCGGCCGCTGCGAGAGCTGCGGCGAATGGAACTCGATTGTCGAGGAGATGGCCGATACCGGCATCGGGGCCGGCCCGAAGGCTGCCAAATCCTCAGGGCGCGGTGTGGAACTCGTGCCGCTTTCAGGCGAGACAGAGGATGCCCAGCGGGTTGTCACGGGCATTGCCGAACTTGACCGCGTCACAGGTGGCGGGTTCGTTGTGGGCTCGGCGGTCCTGGTCGGTGGTGATCCGGGGATCGGCAAGTCGACATTGCTGTTGCAGGCCGTTGCAGCGCTAGGTGCGGCTGGGCGGAACACTGTTTATATCTCGGGTGAAGAAGCGATCGCCCAGGTGCGGCTGCGCGCACAGCGGCTCGGTGTCGCGGACACGCCGGTCAGGCTCGCCGCCGAGACCAATGTCGAGGCGATCCTGGCGACCCTTGAGGGCGCCGACAAGCCGGATCTCGTCATCATCGATTCCATCCAGACGCTTTGGACCGACCGAATCGATTCTGCGCCCGGCACCGTGACCCAGGTGCGCACCAGCGCTCAGGCCCTCACCCGGTTCGCCAAGAAAACGGGCGCTGCGGTCGTTCTGGTGGGGCATGTCACCAAGGACGGGCAGATCGCGGGGCCCCGGGTCGTCGAGCACATGGTCGATGCCGTCCTTTATTTCGAAGGCGATGCCGGACACAATTTCCGCATCCTGCGCGGGGTCAAGAACCGTTATGGCGCGACCGACGAAATCGGCGTGTTCGAAATGGCGTCGGGGGGCCTGCGCGAAGTCGCCAACCCTTCGGCGCTGTTTCTCGACCAGCGCGACAAGGGCGCTTCGGGGTCTGCGGTTTTTGCCGGCATGGAAGGCACGCGTCCGGTGCTCGTCGAAATCCAGGCGCTTGTGGCGCCCTCTCCGCTCGGCACGCCGCGGCGCGCCGTTGTCGGCTGGGATTCGAGCCGGCTGGCCATGGTCCTTGCGGTGCTCGAGACCCATTGCGGCGTGCGGATCGGCGCCAATGATATCTATCTCAATGTCGCTGGCGGGCTGAAGATCGCCGAACCGGCGGCGGATCTGGCGGTCGCGGCGGCACTCGTTTCGTCCCTGACCAACGCGCCTCTGCCTGCCGACGCTGTCTATTTCGGAGAAGTCAGCCTTTCGGGTGGCATTCGCCCGGTCGTGCATTCCGGCCAGCGCCTGCGCGAGGCCGCGAAACTGGGTTTCGGCAAGGCGGTCACCGCGCAGCAACCCGGTGCTGAAAACATCGAGGGGATCGATGTGGAACGCCATGGCGCTCTCACCGACCTGATTGCCCGGATTGCGGCCAGCGGACGCCCTCGGGAGAGTGGCGATGAGGGCTGAGTTATTCACCGCTACGCTTTGGCTGTACGGTGCTGCGCTTGGCTTGTACGGTTTTACCCGGTAAACGGAACCCGAAGGTCCGATTGAAGAGCCGGGCCGACTGATAGAACGGAAAACGGCGGACCATGCTCACAGCTTTCGATATTGCAGCCGGCGTGCTCATCCTGATCTCGGCGCTTCTGGCGACGACCCGGGGTGCAACCCGCGAGATCCTTTCGCTGGTGTCCTGGGCGGGCGCGGGCATCTTCGCCATCTGGGTCTGGCAGAACTACCCCGAGATCGCGCGCGAATATGTTGCCGACGAGTTGCTGGCGGATATCGTCACCATCGCAGTCAGCTTCCTGGTCGCGCTGATCATCCTGCATCTCATCACCATGCGGATCGCTGATTTCGTTGTCGATTCCAAGATCGGTCCCCTCGACAGGACGCTTGGATTCGTCTTTGGCGCGGTGCGCGGCTTGCTGATCGTTCTGGTGTTCATCGTGTTCGTCAACTGGCTGTTTCCCTCTCTGCTCGACGACTATGCGGCGGATTCGCGATCTCTTCCGACGCTTGAACGCATGGCGGATGACCTGATCAGTGCCTTGCCGGATGATATGGAGAAGGCGGTGAACGACTTCCTGTCGCGCTCCACGGCTCCCGAGCCAGGCGCCGACGTGCCGATCGATCAGGGGACCGACGCGCTCGAGAATGAGTTGCCGCCGGAGGAAACCACGACCTGATTGTGCGATTGCGCCGCACCACGGTTCGTTGATCCGGAGTGGCGCCAGTGTTGACTCGGGTTGGCGCGCAGGCGTATTGAGCGCGCGAACCGCTCCCAACATCGCGATGCCGAGGTGACCCGAGTGTCCGAGCTTTCCGCAGCCTCCGCCCCTTCCATCGATCTCGACCTCGATGGAGATACACTCAGGGAGGAATGCGGCGTCTTCGGCATCCTCGACCACCCTGACGCCGCCGCCCTGACCGCGCTGGGGCTGCACGCCCTTCAGCACCGCGGTCAGGAAGCCGCCGGCATCGTCACCTATGGCGAAGGCCAGTTCCATTCCGAACGGCATCTGGGCCTGGTTGGTGATCACTATACCGACGCGGCCACACTGGCCCGCCTGCCCGGCAGCGCCGCCATGGGCCATGTGCGCTATTCGACAACCGGCGAGACGGTGCTGCGCAATGTGCAGCCGCTGTTCGCCGAACTCTCCGAGGGCGGCATCGCCATCGCGCACAACGGCAATTTCACCAACGGGCTCAAGCTGCGGCGCGAGCTGATCGCCAATGGCGCCATCTGCCAGTCGACCTCGGACACCGAGGTCGTGTTGCACCTGGTCGCCCGCTCGCCGCAGAAAAGCTCCGCCGACCGGTTTGTCGATGCGATCAAGCAGATGCAGGGTGGCTATGCGTTGGTAGCGCTGACCCGCACCAAGCTGATCGGTGCGCGCGACCCCAATGGCATTCGCCCGCTGGTGCTGGGTGACCTCAATGGTAGCCCGATCTTTGCCTCGGAGAGCTGCGCCCTCGACATCATCGGCGCAAAGCATGTTCGCGATGTGGAAAACGGCGAGGTCGTGATCTGCGAACGCAAGGCCGACGGTGCGGTGACGATTGAATCGATCAAGCCCTTCCCGCCGCGTCCAGAGCGGGTGTGTCTGTTCGAATATGTCTATTTCGCCCGGCCCGACTCGATCGTCGCCGGCCGGCAGGTCTACACCACCCGCAAGCATATGGGCATGAACCTTGCCAAGGAGGCCGCGGTCGAGGCCGATGTCGTGGTGCCGGTGCCCGATGGCGGCACCCCTGCGGCCATCGGCTATGCGCAGGAAAGCGGCATCCCGTTCGAACTCGGGATCATCCGAAACCACTATGTGGGGCGTACCTTTATCGAGCCGACCCAACAGATCCGCGCCTTCGGCGTGAAGCTCAAGCATTCGGCCAACCGGGCCGAGATCGAAGGCAAGCGCGTGGTGCTGGTGGACGATTCCATCGTGCGTGGCACGACTTCGCTCAAGATCGTGCAGATGATCCGTGAGGCCGGGGCCAAGGAAGTGCATTTGCGGGTTGCCAGCCCGATGATCACGCATTCGGACTATTACGGCATCAACACGCCCGACCCGGAGGCCTTGCTGGCCAACCAGCACGCCGACCTTCAGTCCATGTGCAAATATGTCGGCGCGGATTCGCTCCAGTTCCTGTCGATTGACGGGCTTTATGACGCGGTGGGCGGCATCCCCCGCAACGCGCAGGAGCCGCAGTTCACCGACCATTGTTTCACCGGCGACTATCCCACGCCGCTCGTCGACCTTGTCGAAGAGAACGGACGTTCGCCCAAACAGCTCTCCATGCTCCGGGAAGCCGGCTGAGATTTATGACCGATACCAAAGACCTTGAGGGCCGCCTCGTTCTCGTCACCGGGGCCTCGCGCGGCATCGGCTATGCCGCGGCCAAGAATGCGGGCGCGCGCGGCGCCCATGTGATCGCCGTGGCGCGGACCGTGGGCGGGCTCGAAGAGCTTGACGACGACATCCGCCGCGCCGGCGGGTCGACCACGCTCGTGCCGCTCGATGTGACCGATTATGACGGCATCGACCGGCTGGGTGCCTCGATCTATGAACGCTGGGGACGGCTCGACGGTCTGATCGCCGCGGCCGGGGTGCTGGGCGTCATCACACCCCTGCCCCATCTCGACCCCAAGGAATTCGAGAAGCTGATGGCGGTCAACGTCACCGCCAATTACCGGCTGATCCGATCGCTCGATCTGTTGCTGCGCCAGTCCGATGCCGGGCGGGCGCTTTTCGTGTCCTCGTCCTCGGCCAAGAGCTGCCGGCCCTATTGGGGTGGCTATGCCGCCTCCAAGGCGGCGCTCGACGCGATGATCAAGTCCTATGCCGGGGAAACCGAGGCGCAGCCGATCCGCATCAATGTCTACTATCCGGGTGCTGTGCGCACGGCGATGCGCGCCAAGGCGATGCCCGGCGAAGACCCGGATACGCTGCCGCATCCCGATGATGTCGCACCGAGTTTGGTCGACATGATCACGCCGGATTTCAAGCAGACCGGGCAGATCTTCAACTTCCAGGACAAGTCGTTCACCCCACTTTGAGGCGGGGAAGCGCTGCATTGCCGCTCGTGGCAATTTCATCACAGCGCAACCACGGCGCGTGCCTGCCGCGTGGATGATTCCTGTTCTTTCACGACGCGGATCACTATAGACACTATGATAACGGGCAACCGGGCGAACAAGGCCCGGCCAAGGGGCAGTTTTGGTATGAGGAAATCATGAAGGTCCTGATCCTTTATGACTCCTTTTTCGGTCACACCGAAGAAGTGGCGTCGGCCATCGCAGCGGCAACGGAATCGCACGCAACGGTTGAAACCTGGCACATCCAGGGGACGCCGCGGCGTTTTCCAAGGCCGCTCGATCTGCTGGTCGTGGGCACACCGTCGCGTGACGGCAAGCCGAGCGAGCCGTTGATGAACTACATCAAGGCCATGCCGATCGGCAGCATTGAAGGGGTGCGGACAGCCACCTTCGAAACCCGGCCCGATCTCGAGACGGGCCGCCGCTCGATCCTGTCGACGTTCCGCCGCAAGGAAAGTGCTGCCGGTGCTGTCGCCCTGGCCCTGCGCAATCTCGGCGGAGAAGCGATTGCGCCCCCGCAGAGCTTCGTGTGTGCACCCGACGGCTCAAGCTTCATCGAAGGTGAATTGGCCCGGGCCGGAGACTGGGCCAACACACTCCTTAGCGGGCAAACCGCCAGTTCCGATCAGGCCAGCTAGGGTCCGGACCCCTAGCGCCGCCAATCAAGGATCATGTTTCGCCAAAGCGTCTGCCCCTCGATCGTGATGGGCAGGGGCTGGGCATTTACCGGTTCGTCCCCGGTGCCCGCGGTCTGCGCATGAATGTGCAGATGCGGTTCATCGGTGTTGCCCGTGTTCCCGACCTTGCCGAGCACCTGCCCGGTGGTGACCATGTCTCCCACCTCGACTGCAACCGTGCCGGGAGCCAGGTGCCCCATCAGGACCTGTGCCTTGTCGCAAGCCAGCAGGACATGATTGCCCAGCATGTGTTCGCGGTCGCGCGTTCCCGCGGGCATGTCGGCGACCTGGTTCTCCGCCGAGATCACCTCACCCGCGCACGGCGCAATGACATCGGTCCCATAGATGGCGTATTTGGCCGGGTCCTGCGGACTGATCCCGTCCGCGCGTAATCCCGCCCCATCGACCGCAATCAGGTCAACGGCGTAGCTCTGTCCCCTGTAGCGCTCGAAGCCGGGTGCCAGTGTCATGAGATGGGCATTTGTCGCGAGGTCGTGCCCGCCGCTCATCACCAGATATTGCCCATCGCCCAACGGTCGGGCCAGGTCGATGGCGCCCGGCTGGTCGGCGCGCCCGTTCATGGCGTTCACGACCTGCAGTCCGGGCCAGACTGCGATGACCAGGGCGACCAGGATTTCGGCACCCTGCCAGATCCGGCCTCTCTGACGGGCACTGCGCAAACGGCGTGCTGCCGGCCAACTCGCCAGCGCCACGAGCACCAGCAGGGCATAGGGTGTCCACCAGGGCGGAAACAGCCAAAGGCCCGTCATCGCCACCGCCGCGATGACAATCGCGAGCGCAGCGACGCGGGCGATGAACCCAACCCAGCTGCCCGCCGGGATCAGCGCGTGGGCAACAATCAACAAGAGCGGAAGACCGACCTGTATGGCCGCAAAATAGGCAAGCATTGGTGCACCCTCCCCGGCCCGCGCAGCGGGCCGCGTTACTTGTCAGCAGGTCCTTCCTAGCGGCAAAGCGGTTTTCGGAAATTGAGCCTGATCAAACAGGGCAGCTTTCACACACAACACATTTATCGCTGGTGCCCGGCGCGCCGACCTATCTGATGACTTGATTCAAGTCATGGCGACCCTTCCCCGCCTCCCTATTGTGAGCGCGCGCAAAAAAAGCGGGGGAAGTCGATGTCCGCACTCGTCGTTTACGATTCAAACTACGGCAACACCGAACGGATCGCAGAGGCGATCGCAACCGCACTGAGTGAGGCCGGTCACGATGCCCGGGTAGAAGGCCTTCACGGCGGTCAGCGACCGCAAATACCGTCAGATGTGAGACTGCTGGTGTGCGGGGCACCCACCAATGCCTTTCGCGCCTCGGCGGCGATGAACGGCTATTTGCGCGGCCTGCCGCCCAATATCCTCGCCGGGATCAATATCGCGGCCTTTGACACGCGCATGGACCTTTCGAAAGCGCCGTGGTTCCTCAGGATCATGGCCAATCTGTTCGGCTTTGCAGCCGAAAAGATCGCCCGGCGCCTGGCTCGGCTCGGCGGCAAGCCCCTGGGGCAACCCGCAGGCTTTGTCGTCACAGACATGGAAGGGCCGCTCGCAGACGGCGAGATCGCCCGCGCCCAGGCCTGGGCCCGAACGCTGGTCGCTGCCAACAGCTAGCGGCGCTGCTTCTTCTTGACGTAGGGGTTCTCACCCCCGCGGATCCAGAGCCGGATCGGCACGCCTTGCAGGTTGAAGGTCTCGCGCAGACCGTTGACCAGATAGCGCTTGTAGGCCGCCGGAAGTGCGTCCGGGCGCGAACAGAAGGCGATGAAGCTGGGGGGCCGCGTCTTGGCCTGGGTCATGTAGCGCAGCTTGATGCGGCGCCCCGAAACCGCCGGGGGCGGATGGGACTGGGTCATGCCCTCGAGCCAACGGTTGAGCCGTGCCGTCGAAGTGCGCACGTTCCAGGTCTTTTCGATCTTGAACACAGCTTCACGAAGCCGGTCGATATTCTTGCCCTTGAGGCCTGAAATAGTCACCAGCGGCATACCGCGCAGTTGCGGGAGCAGCCGTTCGGCCATCTCGCGCAGCGCGGCGAGCGCCGCGTTCTTGTCCTTGACCAGGTCCCATTTGTTGACCGCGATGATCAGGGCCCGGCCCTCGCGCTCGACGAGATCGGCCAACTGCAGGTCCTGCCGCTCGAAGGGCTGGGTGGCGTCGAGCATCAGGACGACCACTTCGGCATATTGAATGGCGCGTAGCGCGTCGGACACAGAGAGCTTTTCGAGCTTTTCCTGGACCCTCGCCTTGCGGCGGATGCCAGCGGTGTCGACAAGATTGACCTGCCTGTCACCCCATTTGACGGGCACCATGATGGAATCGCGAGTGATGCCGGCCTCGGGGCCGGTCAGCACGCGCTCTTCACCCGCGAAGCGGTTGACCAGGGTCGATTTACCGGCATTCGGGCGACCGATGATCGCAACATTGAGCGGCCGCGTCGGATCCCAGCCAAGGTCTTCACCTTCAAGCAGGTCAACATCGGTTTCCGGCACGAAGCGTTCGTCGAGCGGCTGGTTGGCGATCGACTCCTCGGCGTCGCGGTGTTCGGCCTCAATGGCCTCAATCGCGTCCGAAACGATATTGTGCAGATCGGCCAGTCCAACCCCGTGTTCGGCAGAAACGGGCACCGGCTCCCCGAAGCCCAGCGAGTAGGCCTCCATCAGTCCCGGATCGGCGGCGCGGCCCTCGGCCTTGTTGGCAATCAGATGGACGTTTTTCCCGGATTTGCGCAGCAACTGGGCGAAATGCGAATCAAGCGGGGTGACCCCGGCCCGCGCGTCGATCATGAACAGGATCACGTCGGCGATCCGGATCGCTTCTTCGGTCTGTTCGCGCATGCGGGCTTCAAGGCTGCCGTCATGCGCATCCTCGAATCCGGCGGTATCGACGAGGGTAAAGGTGAGTTCGCCGATCCGCCCAGTGCCTTCGCGGCGGTCGCGGGTCACCCCAGGGGTGTCATCGACAAGCGCCAGCTTGCGGCCAACCAGACGGTTGAACAGCGTCGACTTGCCCACATTGGGGCGCCCGACAATGGCTACAGTTACGCTCATGGCCGGACGGGCCTTTCTCCGCCTGGCAGCCTATTGGGCCGCCGGCTCTTCAGTGGTGGTGGCGGTGCCTTCGGCAGGCGCAGGATCTTCGCCGGTCGTCGCCGCCTCGTCGGCTGCCACAGGTTCTTCAACCGGTGCAGCTTCCTCGGCAGGTGCAGCTTCTTCAACCGGTGCAGCTTCCTCGGCAGGTGCAGCTTCTTCAGCAGGCGCAGCGTCTTCGGCAGGCGCAGCGTCGGCTGCCGGTTCCTCGACCGCGGCGGCGTCCTCTGTGGCAGGCTCTTGTGCGGCGGGCGCTTCTTCAGTGGCAGCACCCTCGGTGACCGAAGCCTCTTCTTCCGCGGGTTCCTCGATCACCGGGCGTTCGGGATCGTTGACGCCTTCGGCGATCAGCTGATCGAGGAAGATCTGGGCCCTTGAGGTAATCGATGTCGAGGCCTGCGGATCGTCGATGATGGCCTGAAACTCGGTCTGGGCGGCTTTGGCATCGCCGGCCTGATAGTGCGCAAGCCCGATTGTTTCGTGCGCGACGCTGTTCAGCGAATGCCCGTTGGCCAGCAGGCCGGAGACACGCTGCTGCACGGCGCCGGCATCGCCGGTGTCTGCAAGCAGATAGGCGGCGTAGACAGATGCCAGTTCGCGCAGACGCACATCGTCGAGGGTGTTGGCCAGCGCATCATAGGCGGCGATGGCTTCCTCGGTATTGCCCTGTTCGGCCAGCAGTGCCGCTTCACGGAAGCGGGCCAGGTCCGGATACCGGCCACCGGCTTCTGCCTCGGTGGCGTTGAGTGCATCCTGAGCGGCGGCGACCTCACCATCCTCGATGCGTTCGAGCGCCGTCTCGAACAGTGCGGACGAGCGCTGGGCTTCGTTCTGCTGCCACCAGCGCCAGGCCTCGTTGCCCGCGACAAGCAGCACAATCAGCACAGCGGCGCCGATGACGTAGATTCCGTATTGGCGCCAAAGGTTCTGCATGCGCTCGCTGCGCAGTTCCTCGTCGACTTCACGGAAGATATTGGTTTCGGACATAGTGCGTGCTCTCGGGCTCTGTCTTACGACCGGGCTCTTGTTTTTGCCGCCCGCGAGCGGGCATGGTCGATTATGCGTTGAATTGGCGGTGCACCATAGTGGTGTGCCGACCCATTTGCAATTTCGCATTTTGCGCCTGTGACAAGGCGCTTAACGGTCGGAGATCTTATGCAGGACGAGGATGTCGCCCGCTATAAGGCACAGCTCGAGAAGCGCCGCGACGAGTTGATGGCGCTCAGCGAAATCTCAAGCGATTCACGGGCCGCCGTGGCGCTCGATCAGCAATCGGTGGGCCGGCTGTCGCGGATGGACGCCATGCAGGGCCAACAGATGGCACAGGCCCAGGAGCGCCAGCGGCGCGCCGAGCTGATGCGGATCGAGCAGGCGCTTTCGCGCATCGCGGAGGGTGATTTCGGCTTTTGCGAGGATTGCGGCGAAGAAATCGCCCTCAAGCGCCTCGATGTCGATCCGTCGGTGCGGTTCTGTATCCGCTGCGCCAGCTAGCAATCAGCCGAAGGGTGCCACCCCGATCAGCGGGCCATGCACCATCACCACGAAGATGATCGAGGAAATCACGCCGGCAAAGATCGCCCCCAGATCATTGCGGCCTTGAGGTGCTTCGGGCTCTTCGGTCACCGGGCGCGCGTTCGCGGCGAACCAGTAGATCACCGAATAGACCAGGAAGACCCCGAACAGGACGAGCGATGCGAGGTCGCCATTGGCGAGCGCGTGGCCGAGCGCCCACAAGGCGATACCGATGATGAAGGGGTGCTTGAGCCGCGCCTTGATGTGGCTCATCGGCAGATAGGCGGCGAAGATACCGATGAAGCCCAGGGTCACCAGAAGCGAGGTGATGTGGCGCATGAAACCGGGCGGTTCGTAGAGAAAAGCCGCATCGGGACGCCACATGGCCCAGCCCCAGCCGATCAGCACGATGCCGATGAGCGAAACGAGCGCGTAAAGCCCTTTCCAGGTTGCTTCACCCCGGCCCGATATCTGGGCGTCGCGAAAACCGGGCGCCACCATGCGCACCGAATGCGCGCCAAAAAACAGGACAACTCCGATAATCAAGATCGCCATGATTCCCCCTTGTGCCGACCCCATGCCGGGTCAAACCCAACATAAGTCCCCAAGGGGTCTGACGAAAGGGGAATGCGCGTATTTCCCGGCTTACATGCGTTCGTCTAGCCGGCGGCGTCGACCGCCGCCGCCAAAGCGGCCAGCTGACCGCTGTCCGACTGCCGGATCCGGGCTTTCAGCAAGGGTGCCAGCAACGCGGAAAGCCCGGTCGCCCTGCCGCTGGCTTCCAAGGTGACTTCGCTGCCCGCGGCGGTGGCTGAAACGGAATAGCGATAGTCGGCGAAGAAGCTGCCAGTGTGCGATTGCAGGGTGATCGAGCGGCCCGGATCGAAAGCCACGACCCGGGCAGAATGTTCGCCTCGCCGGGTTGAGTAAACCAGCTCTCCGTTTTCATCCAGGGGGCCACCAGACCGCGAATGCAGGTTCCTCAGTCCAGGCATCCAGCGTGCCAGCCGTTCCGGCTCGCACAGCCAGGGCCATACGGTCGCAGGATCTGCGTTGATCGGTTGTGTCACGGTGAAGATGTGGCTCATGGCGGGTCCGCTGGCTGACTGTCGCTCCTTCTTACCCCGGAGTTGCCGCCAGGAGCTTAACGCGGTCAGCTCACTTCGCCCTCGGGCGCAAAACTGACGCCTTCGCCGGGCCCCGCTTCGGGGTAGGCCGTCCGCCGCCCTTCGAGATAGGCGCGCGGGGTCATGCCCGCAAAACGGCGAAACTCGCGGTTGAAGTGAGACTGATCGTAAAAGCCATAGTCATGCGCCAGTTTGGCCCAGTTGACCGCACCGGTTGCGCCGATTTCGCCGAGAAGCGCGTTGAGGCGATAGATGCAGGACAGGGTTTTGGGACTGACCCCGTTCATGCGTTTGAACACTGCGTTGAGATGCCGGGCGCTGTGCCCGATGCCCTTATAGGCCGCATCGAGCGAAACCATGCCGTTCTTCGCGCGCAAGTCGCCGGCGAGATCCAGCACCCAGCCCGGTTGGTCAAGCCGGGCATGGGCCGCAAACAGATCGTGGAGCGCCTGGTGGGTTGCGGTTTCTCCGGGCGAATCCAGCAAGGACTTCATCCCTTCAATGAAGCCCGGGGGCAGGATATCAGCCGCCGCAACTGTAAGATCGGTCCAGTGGGTGATGTCTTTGCCGGTCAGCGCATGGAGGCCGACGGGATCGAAGAGCATTCCCACGACCCGCGTGCGCCCGGTCGGGGTGTTGAACATCGGGGTGGTCTGCACCCCGTGTACCCAATCGCGCTCGAAACTCTCCCAATCAGAGCGGTCAGGCCGTTTGCCGACCAGATGCGGTGCGCTGAGATTGAAGATCGCGACCGCCAGCCCGTTGGGCAGGATGCGGTCGGTGGGATAGTGGATTTGCCCTTCGGCAAAGAACGTCGCCCGCAAGAAGGGCCGCAGCGGGGCGGGCGGCTCGAATTCCTCGTAGTGAAACGCAACCATATCGATGCGGACAACTCAACATTCACGGGTCCCTGCCCCATGTTGACCGGGCATGGCGGCGCGATCAAGCGTCCATCCGCCTTGCTTCATTCATTCCCAATCCTCATGAGTTCACCTCAATTCGTGGTTAGAATCGCATCAGAGGCGGGTTTATGATCCGCGCAATCCGATCATTGCAGGCCCCATTATGAGCGAATCCGGCTTTGTTTCCCCCAACACCATCCGCGCCGCCTTCTCTGCGGCGATGTCGGCGATGTACCGCGACGAGGTGCCGGCCTACGGCACGCTGATCGATATCGTCGCCGAGGTGAATGACGAAACCCTCGCCAGGGACCCGCATCTGAAGGCGCGGCTTTCCGAGACGGATTCGCTCGACAGGATTTCGGACGAGCGGCATGGCGCCATTCGCGTCGGCACGCCCGAGGAACTGCGCCTGATGCGGCGCATCTTCGCGGTCATGGGCATGTTTCCGGTCTCCTATTACGATTTGTCCGTTGCCGGCATTCCGGTCCATTCGACGGCCTTCCGCCCGCTCGATGACAAGTCCCTCAAGATCAACCCCTTCCGGGTCTTCACCTCCTTGCTGCGGCTCGACCTGATCGAAGACGAGACGCTGCGCGACGAGGCCGCCCGGACGCTGTCCAGCCGCGATATCGTCACCCCGGGCGCCCGCGCGCTCCTCGACAGGGCCGAGGCCGATGGTGGTCTGAACAAGGCCGATGCCGACGCCTTCGTGGCCGAAGTGCTCGAAACCTTCCGCTGGCACGACAAGGCGCTGGTGGATGCGGAGATGTACCGGGCGCTGCACGACACCCACCGGCTGATCGCCGACGTGGTTTCGTTCCGCGGGCCGCATATCAACCACCTCACCCCCCGCACGCTCGACATCGACCGGGTGCAGGCCATGATGCCCGAGCGCGGCATCGCCCCCAAGGCGGTGGTCGAGGGACCGCCGGCGCGCCGGTGCCCGATCCTGTTGCGACAGACCTCGTTCAAGGCGCTCGAGGAAGACGTTTCGTTCCAGAACCCCGAAGGCGGTTGGGAGGCAGGCCATCACACCGCCCGGTTCGGGGAGATCGAACAGCGCGGCGCGGCGCTGACCCCGCGGGGCCGGGCGCTTTATGACACGCTGCTCAACGGCGTGAGGGACCGGATCAAGCCCGCTGCCGATGGCTCCAATGCCAGCGAATACATGGATGCCCTCGCCAAGGGCTTTGCGGCCTTTCCCGATGATTGGGCCGAGATGCGCAAGCAGGGTCTTGCCTATTTCGCCTATTCGCTCACCGAGGCCGGCAAGCAGGCCGCCCATCGCGGCGGGGAAGAAGGCGACCTCAAAACCCTTATCGAGGCCGGGCTCGTGACTTTCGATCCCATCGTCTACGAAGACTTCCTGCCCGTCAGCGCGGCGGGGATTTTCGAATCCAATCTCGGCGATGATTCAAAGCAGGACTTTTCCGCCAATCCAAATCGTGACCGGTTCGAGGCCGACCTCGGCGCGCCGGTGGCCGATGAATTCGAACACTACGCAGCAATCGAAACCGACTCGATCCGCCAGTGCCTCGAGGCGCTGATGCCGCTGGTTCGGGTCGAATGACCGACAGGAGTACCCCCATGGACAAGCCCCTTTCCCTCGCCACCGACACCACCGAGCTTCTGGGCCGGCTGGGCGTCGATGCCGCCCTCATCAAGGGCGGCAACCGCGCCGTCACCAGCCCGACCGATGGCAGCGAGATCGCCCGCGTACACGACAACAGCGAAGCCGAAGTCAAGGCAGCCATAACGGCCGCGCGCAAGGCCTCGCTCGAATGGCGCGACGTGCCCGCCCCCCAGCGCGGCGAACTGGTGCGCCTGTTCGGTGAAGAACTGCGCGCCGCCAAGGACGATCTGGGCCGCCTCGTCTCGATCGAAGTCGGCAAGGTGCCGTCCGAAGGCCTGGGTGAAGTGCAGGAAATGATCGACATCTGCGACTTCGCCGTCGGCCTCTCGCGCCAGCTTTACGGGCTGACGATCGCCACCGAACGCCCCGGGCACCGGATGATGGAAACCTGGCACCCGCTCGGGGTTGTCGGCGTGATCTCCGCGTTCAACTTCCCGGTTGCGGTCTGGTCTTGGAACACGGCGCTGGCCATCGTTTGCGGCAATGCCGTTGTCTGGAAGCCCTCGGAAAAGACCCCGCTGACGGCCCTCGCCTGCCAGGCCATTTTCGAGAAGGCGGCCAAGCGTTTTGGCGGCGTGCCCAAGGGTCTGCTCGACGTCGTGATCGGCGACCGGGCGGTGGGCGAAATCATGGTCGACAGCCCCGATGTGGCGCTGGTCTCGGCCACCGGATCCACGCGCATGGGCCGAGAAGTCGGGCCGCGCCTGGCCCAGCGTTTCGCGCGCTCGATCCTCGAACTGGGCGGCAACAATGCCGGGATCGTCTGTCCTTCGGCGGATATCGACATGACCCTCAACGCTGTCGCCTTCGGGGCCATGGGCACCTGCGGTCAGCGCTGCACCTCGCTGCGCCGGCTGATCGTCCACGAGGACGTTTATGATGCGCTGCTGCCGAAGCTGCGCGCTGCCTATGAAAGCGTTTCGATCGGAAACCCCCTCACCTCGGATGCGCTGGTCGGGCCGCTGATCGATCGCGATGCCTTCGAGAACATGGAAAAGGCACTCGCGGCCAGCCGCGAAATGGGTGCCAAAGTCACCGGCGGCGGTCAGGTCGACGTCGATAATGGCGGCGAGGGCTACTATGTCCGCCCCGCCATCGTGGAACTCGACGAGCAGGCCGGGCCGATGTTGCAGGAGACCTTCGCGCCAATCCTTTACGTCGTGAAGTATCGCGACTTCGAGGATGCCATGGCCATGCACAACGCCGTGGGCGCGGGCCTGTCCTCCTCGATCTTCACGCTCAACATGCGCGAAGCAGAGCTTTTCACCTCCGATTCCGGTTCGGATTGCGGCATCGCCAACGTGAATATCGGCACCTCGGGTGCCGAGATCGGTGGTGCCTTCGGCGGCGAAAAAGAGACCGGTGGCGGACGCGAAAGTGGCTCGGACGCCTGGAAGGGCTATATGCGGCGCCAGACCAACACCATCAACTATTCCACCGAACTGCCCCTCGCCCAGGGCGTCAGCTTCGATCTGGGTTAGCTGTCATCCGCTTTCAGGCCGGTCCCGGATCAAGTCCGGGACGGCTCAGGGCGCCAAGCCCACACAAAGCATGCTGCCCCGGCCTTGAGCCGGGGCCTTCTTTTTGGAACTACCCCGCGCGGCTGCCGGTTTTCACCGTGCCATCCGCGATCCAGCCATCGAAGATTTCCAGCACCTTGTCGACAAAGGCCTGGTCGTTGATATGGGCATCGATCTCGACCGAAGGCACGTTGGGCAGGATGTTGGTGCGGGCGGCGCTCATGAAGGCATCGAGCGCCTCGGGGTCGTGGGCCTCGCCGCCTTCCCGGTCCCATTCTTCCACGCCCTTGTTGGGCAGGATGAAATAGGTCGGGCCCTTGGCTTTCGACAGGCGGTCGGCGATTTGGCGGGCGGTTTCCCCGCGTTCCTCACCGGTCAGGGTGATGCAGCCGAGCAGCCGGTTATGCGGGTACATTTCGCGATCGGACCATTTTGTGGCCACCGGCTGCCACGCGGCAACGTCAGCCAGATCCACGCAGCCCGGCGCCACGATCTGCGGCACACCGGCACGGCCCGCATTGGTCAGCCGGCTTTCGCCGGAATTGACCACCGTGCCGTGGATGAGATTGCCGAATTCGGACATGGCGAAATCCATGACACAGGCAAAGGCACCCTCTGCGGCCAGCGCCTCAAAGGCCCGTCCGCCCATGCCCGTGGCATGGAAGACCGCGAGTTCGAAACCGCGCTTTTCGAGTTCGGGTTTCAGCTTGACCATATAGCTGAGGCAGGATGAGCCCAGCGAGGTCATGCCGATGATCGGGCGGTCGCGCTGCGGCGGCTCGACGGCGCGCGCGGCGCCGAGAACGGCGCCGGCCGCCTGGCTCAGCGAGGACTTGCAGACCGAATTAAGGCCATAGAGCCCACCGGCCCACAGGATCATCTGCAGATCGGGCGCCAGGCGTTCGGTCGGAATGAGCGGCGAGAAGGCCACTGTCGAAACCACATATTTCGGCACGCCCATGGGCAGGGTGTTGGCGACATCGAGCGCCAGATCGGTGCCCATGGTGCCGCCAAGGGCGATCATGCCGTGGATCCTGCCTTCGCGATGCAGCTTTGCCGCCATGGCCGACGCCCCGCGGGCCATGATCTGCATGGCCTCGTTCTCGAGCCCGGTCGCAATCGCCGCCTCGATCGAAGACCCCCCGGCTTCGGCGACGTCGTGCTTGGATATCTCGACCGGGCTCGCCGGTTCGCCGAGCACCGACACATCCATCGCCATCACCGTGCCGCCCTCGGCCTCGATGCGGGAGGCGAGATAGGTCAGCTCCTCGGATTTGGTGTCGTATGTGCCGATGACCAGGATGGTCTTGTCGTCAGCCCTGTTCCGGTCAGTCATGGATAGTCCTTTTGTGCGTTCGGTACGCCAATGGCACCGTGGAGCTTTCTAGTATCCTCACCCTGAGGTGCGAGGCGCAGCCGAGCCTCGAAGGGCGAGGGCATATTGCACATCCTTCAAGGGTCGCGCCCGAGGCGCTCCCGCCTCAGGATGAGGCCTGGCTGGTGGAATGACGAAACATACTCACTCGTCTGTCCCTGCGCCGCACCTAAAGCTGGATCCAAGCGGTCTTGAGATCCACGTATTTGTCAAGCGCGTGAAGCGACTTGTCATGACCGTTCCCGGACTGCTTGACACCGCCAAGCGGCACCGTGCCGTCCGCGCCGCCATAGGTGTTCACATGCACGACCCCGGCCTTGATGGCACGGATCATGCGGTGGGCACGCGACAGGTTCTGCGTCCAGACCGCCGAGGCAAGGCCATAGACCGTGTCGTTGGCCAGCCGCGCCGCCTCTTCCTCGCCCTCGAATTTGAGCACCCCGAGCACCGGCCCAAAGACCTCTTCGCGCGCCAGGGTCATGTCAGGCTTCAGCCCGTCAAAGATGGTGGGCGCGAGATAGTAACCGCCGGTCTCGGTACGGATGCGTTCGCCGCCGGTGACGCGTCGCGCCCCTTCCCGCTCTGCCTCGGTGATGAATTCGAGGTCTTTTTCGAGCTGGACCTCGGAGGACACGGCGCCGATTGCGGAATTGACGTCGAGCGGGTCACCGACCGTCATCTTCTCGGCGATCTGCTTCACCTTCTCGACGAACTCGTCATGGATCGAGGCTTCGACCAAAAGCCGGGATCCGGCGACGCAGACCTGGCCGGCATTGCGGAAAATGCCGAAGGCCGCGGTCTTGGCCGCGACATCGAGGTCCGGGGCGTCGGCGAAGACGATATTGGGGGATTTGCCGCCCAGTTCGAGATAGACGCGCTTGATGTTCGAGCGCGCGGAATATTCGAGCAGCCGCCTGCCGACACCGCCGGAGCCGGTGAAGACCAGCACATCCACATCCATATGCAGGCCAAGCGCTTCGCCGGCCACGCGCCCCTGCCCGGTCACGACATTGAAGACGCCATCCGGCATACCGGCCTCGAGCGCCAGTTCGGCAATGCGCAACAGGGTGAGCGAGGCAATCTCGGCAGGCTTGAGAACGACTGAATTGCCGGCAGCGAGCGCCGGGGCGATCTTCCAGGCGCCGATCATCAGCGGAAAGTTCCAGGGCACGATTGCGCCCACGACCCCGATGGGTTCGCGATGGACCAGCCCGAGCACGTTGTCTGCGGTCGGGGCGACCTCGCCATAAACCTTGTCGATGGCCTCGGCATAAAACCGCACGGTGTTGGCGGCACTCAGCGGCTCGGCCTTGTAGGCCATCGAGATTTCGGTGCCATTGTCGCGCACACCGAGCACAGCCAGTTCAAGCGCATGCTTTTCGATGAGATCGGCGAAGCGATGCATGATCTTCTTGCGCTGCGCCGGGGCCATGCGCGACCAGCGGCCATCGTCGAACGCTTCGCGTGCGGCCTTGACCGCTGCGTCGATATCTTCCGCACCGCCTTCTGCAATGGTGGTCAGCTGCTTGCCATCGATGGGCGAAAAAACGGGAATCGACTTGCCCGAAACCGCTGCAACAGATTTGCCGCCAATCAATAGCTGGCGGGGGCTGACAGGGTCGTGGCGAATGGCGTCGATGGCGGCTTGATCAAGCACTCGTTTGCTCCGAAGTCGAAGAAGAAGAGGCGGCAGCGGTTCTGGCGGACCGGCGGGCGCGATAGAGAGAGAAGAAATGCCCCGCGATCGCGATGACAATGATCGCGAAGATCGTGGCGGCGATCGGACGGGATATGAAGTCGATGGGCGACTGCACGCGAATGAGCGAGGTGCGCAGCTTGTCCTCCATGATGCCGCCCAGCACCATGCCGAGAATGACCGGCACGATGGGCAGATGCAGGCGCCGCAGCATCAGCCCCAGCATGCCGAAGGCGGCGGCGAGCCCGCAGTCGGTGATCGAGTTGCGCAGCGAATAGACCCCCACGAAACTCAGGATCAGGATGCCGACCCCGAGAAAACGGTTCGGGATTTCGACGACCTTGAGGAGCGGACGGGTCGCCCCCAGCAGGAACGCCAGCGCGATGATGTTGAGAAGCCCCAGCGCCAGATAGAGCGCGAGCACGAATTCGGGCTGGCTCTGGAACAGGCGCGGACCGGGGATCACGTTGTGGACATAGAAGACCGACAGCATCATTGCCGTCAGCGCCTCGCCAGGAATGCCGAGCGCCAGCAGCGGGATCATGGCGGCGGCGGGAACGGCGTTGTTGGCGGATTCAGAGGCGATCAGGCCTTCCGGGGAGCCCTTGCCGAACAGCTCGGGCTTTTTCGAGGTCTTCTGCGCCAGCGTATAGGAGAAGAACTGGGCGAGGAATTCGCCGACGCCGGGGATGATGCCCATGATCACCCCGAAACTGGCCGAGGGAAGCACCACCCGGGGATACTTCATCACCTCGCGCAGGCCTGAGAACAACCCCTTGCCGAGCTTGGGCGAGGCGGTGCGCTCGTCCTTGCCCGACAGCAGATAGAAGGCCTGGGACAGGGCGAAAAGGCCCAGCACGACGACGATCAGATCGATGCCGGAAGACAGCATCTGGGTGTCGAAAGTGTAGCGCTTGGTGAGCGTTCCGGCGTGAAAGCCAACGGTTGCCAGAAAGACCCCGAAACACATCAGCGCGCCGGCGGCCATGTGCTGGCCCCTGTGGGCAATGACCACCAGCACCATGCCCAGCAGCGCGGCCATGAAGATTTCGCGCGACCCGAAATTGGGTGCGATGGCGGCCAGTGCCGGTGCCAGCAGAATGAGGCAGACCACCGAAAAGATGCCGCCGGCAAAGCTGGCGCCATAAGCCAGCGAAAGGGCGCGCGGCGCCTCACCCCGTCGGGTCATCGGGTAACCGTCATAGGTGGTGAGCGCGTTGACCGGTGTGCCGGGGGTGTTGATCAGGATGGCGGGTATTGCCCCGCCGAACATGGCCGACCCATAGATGCCGAGCAGCAGGGTCAACCCCACGATCGGCTCCATGGCATAGGTCGCCGGCAGCAGGATGGCGATGGCGATGGCCGGTCCGACGCCGGGGATGGCGCCGATGATCACGCCGCCGACTGCGCCCGAAAGCAAAGCCAGGATCACGTCCCAGCGGGCGAGGATTTCAAGGCTTGCGAGAAGGGTGTCCATCTGGAACCTAGAAATACTGGATCATGAAGCCGCGAATGCCGCGGGGCAGCAGTTCGTAGACCGCGCCTCCGGGAATCTTGACCTGCAGGATCGATTTGAAAATCACGACCGTGAGGATGCCGACCCCGACCGCGGCGAGGACGCCTTTGGCGTTTCGGTAGCCGGCACGCCATGCGAGCGCCGCGGCAAACACGATGGTCGCGGGCAGATAGCCGGCCTGGGGTACGGCGATCACATAGGCCATGAACCAGATCAGGTATTCGACGGCCTTGAGCCATCGCAACAGCTCACCGGCAATGGGTTCGCCCTCAAGGCGCCGATTGCGCCGGATGGTCGAGACGATCTCGAAGGCACCGAAAATGACCATGCCGGATATGGCGATGACGGGCCAGAAGCCGGGTTGTTTGGTGAAAGGCGTGCCCGCTTTCCAGACCAGTTCGTTGCCGATCTGGCTCAACAGGAAAATGGCAAAGGCGAAGGATGCGATGCCGTAGACGATCTCGGCGCGGCGGTGCGGCCTTGCGATGATGTCACGGGCGTCGTGGACTTCAAATTGTTCGTCGGACATGCGGTCAAAAACCCGATTGCGGCCGAGGTGACCCGGCGGCGACAAACAAAAGGCCGGGCGGTTTCAGTCCGCCCGGCCCGATCCTGCGGACTATTCGGCGAGCATAGCCTCAATACGGCCCAGCGTCTCCTCGTCCTTGGCGATCCTGGCTGCCGCCTCTTCGGCACCCTGCCAGTAGACGCCCGTGCCGGTTTCTGTGGCGAAGCCCTGCGCACGGCCGCTTTCCATGGTCTTCTTGGCCACGGCGACAATGGCGTCACGCGCTTCCTGCGGCACGTCCTTGTGGACAAACAGGCCATTCCACAGCGCCACATCGAGATCGGGTTCGATCTCGCCCACGGTGGGGGCATCGGGCACCAGGGGGATGCGCTTATCGGTCACGGTGGCCAGCACCTTGATGTCGTCGATGCAGGGCAGCAGCGATTGCAGCGTGCCATTCATGACGTCGACATCGCCCGAGGCCAGCGTGTTGCAGTCGAGCGCGTCAAACGCGGCGTCGGCCGAATAGGAGAAGTCCATGGACTTGGCCAGCGCCATGGTGACCTGGGTCGGGATCAGGAAGTTCCCGAAATGGCCGAGCACCACGTCGTTGCTGCGGGCATATTCGGCCAATTCTTCCATCGTATCGTAGGGCGCATCGCCATAGGCGACGATCACGAACGGATAGGTCAGGAAGATGCCGAGCGGCTCGAACGGGTTCGGGTTGAGTTCCGGTATGTCGATATAGGGACCGACCACCGGCACGTCGATAACAAAGGACCCGACGGTGTAGCCGTCAGCAGGCGCATTGGCCACTTCAACGGCGCCTGGGAACGGGCCACCGCCGCCACCGGGCTTGTTCACCACAGCAGCTGCAGTGCCGTATTCCTTCTGAAAATCTTCCGCGATCATGCGGGTCAGCACGTCCTCCGGATCGCCCGGCGGAAACGGGACGACGAAAGAGACGGGCTTGTCCGGATATTGTGCCATCGCCGGGGCCGCGAACGCGGCCAATGTGGCAAGGCTGGCCGCTGCCGCGGCTACAAAGCTGTTGCGCATGTTTTTCCTCCCATGGGCTCGGTGACAACCATTTCCGATCGGTTCATTATTGTCACCAGCAGTGCAAATAGATGTTGTAATCCATGGCGAGTTCTGTCAACACATAATTGGCGCCGAGCGAAAAACGGGCAGGTTTTTGCGCTATGGCGAGGGAGGAATGGCGTGCAAACCGTCGATAAAGCCATGACATTGCTGGGGTTTTTCTCAACCTCCCAACCCGAGATCGGGTTGAGCGAGCTTTCGCGCATTTCCGGCATCGACAAGGCCGCGGTGCGCCGGCTGCTGGTGTCGCTGATCAAGCACGGGCTGGTTGAGCAGAACCCCGCTGACCGCCGTTACCGGCTGGGCCCGGGCGTGCTTCACCTTGCCCGTGTGCGCGAGGCCACCCGCCCCATCGAGGCGGTGATCGCGCCCATCCTGTCCCGGCTCACGGAACTGAGCGGCGAGACTTCCCACGCCTCGGTTATGGCCGGGGACATGCTGGTGACATGCGGGGTATCCGAGACCAACCGCGCCAACCGGGTGCATGTGGATCACGCAGAGCGCCTTCCGCTGCATGCGACCGCCTCGGGCTTTGCCTATCTGGCCTTCTGCCCGGCGGCCCGGCGCGACGACATCCTCGCCCGTTCGCTCAACCGCTTCACCTCCAAGACCGTGACCGATCCTGCCCGGCTCCGCGAGCGCATCGACACGGCGCGTCATCTGGGCGTGGGCGTCTCCGAAGGCGGCTTCGAGGAAGAGGTGACAGGCGCCGCCTCACCCTTTTTCGATGCCCATGGCGAAGCCATCGGTGCGATCGCCGTGACGACCCCGACCTCCCGCTACACCGACGAGCATGAAGTCCTTCTACGCAGGCTGCTGCTGAGTGCGGCGCGCGAGGTGACCCTGGGCATGGGCGGCGCGGTTCCCCCGGCCTTCGAGCGATTGATCGAGACCAAAGACATGGAGACGGTATGACCGCTGCGGGCGACGCCAAGGCGCTGGTTCTGGACTTTGGCGGGGTCGTGTCAAAGACCCTGTTCGAAACCCACGACCTGTCGGAAAAGGCGCTGGGGATCGCCCCGGGCAGCCTGACCTGGATGGGGCCGTTCGACGAGGCGACCGATCCGCTCTGGTGCGATATGCAGGCCGGAATCATTACCGAACGCGACTACTGGCTGGCCCGCACCCGGGAACTCGGCGCGCTGGTGGGCGAGGACTGGACCGAGATGGCGCAGATGCTCAAGCGGGTGCGCGGTGACGACCCGATGGCGATCATGCGACCCGAGGCGCTTGCCGCCATCGAGACCGCCCGAAAGGCGGGCCGCAAGCTGGCAATCCTGTCCAACGAGCTCGACCTGTTCTATGGCGCTGATTTCCGCAGCAAACTGCCGTTTCTCCAGGATTTCGACCTGATCGTCGATGCGACCTACACCGAGATTCTCAAGCCCGACCCGCGCGCGTTCGCCTTCATCACCGACGGGCTGGGGTTGTCGGCCGGGGAATGCGTGTTCGTCGACGACCAACTCAAGAACATCCGCGGCGGCGAGGCCGTTGGAATGCAATGCGTGCATTTCGACGTGATGGCCCCCGGCAAAAGTTATGCCCAGGCGCTTGAGCTGCTCGGGCTCATCCCTGCCTAACAGGAGGCCACAATGGTTCATCACGACAGCAATTTCCTCAAGGGGAACAATGCCCAGCACATGTGGCACCCCATGGCCCACCCCGCCGACATGCGCGCCAATCCGCCCAAGATGCTGGTCAAGGGTGAGGGTGTGAAGCTGATCGACATTGATGGCACCGAAACCCTCGATGCCGTCGGCGGACTGTGGAACGTCAATCTCGGCTTCTCGGTCGACAGCATCAAGACCGCCATTTCCGAGCAGCTCGACGCCCTGCCCTATTATTCGATCTTCCGAGGCACCACGACCGATGTGGCGGTCGAGGCTTCCTATGAGCTCGCCAAGTGGTTCGAGGCCGACGGCATGGAGCGGGTCTTCTTCACCTCCGGCGGTTCGGACGCGGTCGAGACGGCCCTCCGGCTGGCGCGCCAGTATCACAAGATCAACGGTGAACCCGAGCGCACCAAGTTCCTCAGCCTCAAAAAGGGCTATCACGGCGTGCATTTCGGCGGCGCCTCGGTCAATGGCAATGCCAATTTCCGGCGCAATTACGAGCCGCTGCTGCCGGGCTGCTTCCACCTGCCGACACCGCACACCTACCGGAACATGTTCAACGAAACCGATCCGGAGAAACTTGCGGATCTGTGCGTGGCCGCCGCGGCCGAAGAGATCGCCTTCCAGGGCGCGGACACCATCGCCGCCTTCATAATGGAGCCTGTGCAGGGCGCAGGCGGGGTGATCGTGCCGCCGGCCAGCTACATGCCGAAGATGCGTGCGCTGTGCGACAAGCACGGCATTCTGATGATCGCCGACGAAGTGGTGACGGCCTTCGGGCGCACCGGCGCATGGACCGGTTCGCGGCTCTGGGGCGTCAAGCCGGACATGATGTGCATCGCCAAGGCGGTGACCAATGGCTATTTCCCGACCGGTGCCCTGCTCATGAACGGCAAGGTAACAGAAGCCTTTGAGAGCAATGCGGATGCGCGCGGCTCGATTGGCCACGGCTATACCTATTCGGGCCATCCGGCAGGGTCGGCGGCGGTGATTGCCACGCTCGAGGAATACGCCAGGAACGACGTGGCGGTGAATTCCAAGGCGCGTGGCGAAGAACTCGCCATCGGTTTGCAGAATCTTTATGCGCGGCACGAGCTGATCGGCAATGTCCGCGGCATCGGATTGATGTGGGCGATCGAGCTCGTGGCCGACCGCGAGACCAAGGCCCCCGCCGACAAGAAGAAGGTCGGCGCGATCTTCGAAGGCGCCTATGCCGCTGGTGCGATGATCCGCGTGTCGGGCAACAATATCATCCTCTCGCCCTCGCTGATCTACACCCGGGAGAACGTCGAGACCCTTCTCAACGCCCTCGATGCCGGTTTGACAGCAGCGTCGAAGGTCTGAGGGGCGCAATCATTTACTCTGAGATGCAGCCCCGGACGTGCAGCATCCTCCTCGCGCCCTCACCTTGAGCCTCCTGAGCCCTCATGGTGAGCTGGTCGAACCACGAAGGGCGTGGGCGGAATGTGAAAGCGCCTGTGACGTGCCTTTCCCTCCCCCTTGCGGGGAGGGACGTTGAGCAGGATTTGGCGAGTGCCAAATCCGTCGCGAGACAGGGTGGGGGTATGCTTGAGCTGCGGCACAACGAGTGGAATGCAGCTTCCAATTGGCACCCCCACCCGGTTCGCTGCGCTCACCACCCTCCCCGCAAGGGGGAGGGTTTGGGCCGTGCCAACAAACTAATCCCCACCCACACTACCTCTCTTATCATCCACTCACCTGCCGGCACGGAGCGAGGATGCATACGAGCCTTCCGCCGGAAAGGGTCCGGGTTCCATGAGGGTCGCCTCAGGGAAGGCCAAAACTGTGCCGGAGCCGGCTGCCGTTACGGCGGCAGCGCACCGTGGAAACATGGCGGGGATTGACCCCAGCCCGTTGACGCAGTCCAAGCCCAAAACCCCGGGTGAGAGAGGCGCTGGCCGTCTCATTGTTTTAGTTTTGCGACGAGACGCCCTGCGCCTCTCTCCCGCTCTGTTCTTTGAAACCCTGGAGGTGAAAGCCTGCCGGGCCTGTTGGGGTGTCTGATGGAAACAAGGGAAGATCAGCGTGGGAAAAGAAGGACGAGGCTCACGAGAGCCGAGGACCCCGGCGCACTTTTGCGCCGCGCCGTCGCAGACGCAGCGAAGGTCACAGCGACCAGCGTCGTGACCGGAGCGGTACGCGCCGTGAGACAAAGAGAGAGCCGGGACCTCCATGCCCAATTGCAGCGAGGCCCCGGCTCGGAGGCCGGGACGGCCCGGTAGTATGCTCCCCCGAGCCCTCACCCTGAGCTGGTCGAAGGGCGAACCACGAGGGCGTGAAGCGAAAGGGCCCATCCTTCGACAAGCTCAGGATGAGGGAGAGTGTGCAGCAACGCCATACAAACACACAGCGCTGTCCCGGCCAGCCCACCGGCGCGAGGTAAAAGGCGTCCGGGGCGGCCCGGGAGGATGCAACCCAAAGCCCTCACCCTGGGCCCTCATGGTGAGCTTCCTGAGCTGGTCGAAGGGCGAACCAGGAAGGACGAGGGTGGAAATCGGGCATATCAGACGGAGAGAAACCCGCTTCGGTTCTTGTCCTTCTGCCGAAATCCGTATGATAGCTTCTAGCGCCCGCACGCCGCCCTTGGCCGGGTCCGATCAAAGGAGATCTCATGCCTGACACTGCGGTCAGACGACTGTTCGAGCGATATGAAAAGCTGATGAATCAGGCGCTTGGCGGCGGCGACGTTGATCCCGGCGAGGTCGCGTCGCTCTATGCGTCGGAGTTTATCGGCGCGGGGCCAGCCGGTGTCATGACCGGCAAGAACGACCAGCAGTTCACCAAGGCGGTAACCGACGGATACGCCTATTACAGACAGATCGGCACCCGCGCGATGCGGATCAGGACAGTGCGGACCACGCCCATCGATGACCTTCACTGCCTGGCACATGTCTCATGGACAGCCGAGTACGCGCGTGCGGACCTGCCCGAAACTAGGATCGATTTCGAGGTTCACTATCTGGTTCAGCTTCCTGGCAATGATGCGAGGGTGTTCGGCTGGATCACCGGCGACGAACAGGAGGCGCTCAAGACACACGGGATCATTTGAAGCCCCGATCTGCCGTCGACCGATCGAAACCGGCCGGACGCCGAAGCGCCCGGCCCTCACCTGCCGTTCATGCCATCGACAGATGATAGGATTTGGGCCGGGTGACCGACTGGTAGCCGATCACCGAGAGCGCACCGCCCCGGCCGGTATTCTTGCAGCCCGTCCAGCACAGGGCCGGATCGAGATACTCGACCTTGTTCATCCAGACCGTGCCCACCTCGAGCTGATCGGCGATACCTTCGGCGCGGGTCATGTCGTTGGTCCACAGCGAGGCGGCGAGGCCATAATCGCTGTCGTTGATCAGCGCGATGGCCTCTTCATCGCTCTCGACCTTCATGACACCCACCACGGGACCGAAGCTTTCGTCACGCATGAAGGGCATGTCGTTGGTGACATTGGTCAGGATCTGCGGGGCGAGATAGGTGCCGCCATCATCCTCGGGGAACAGGGCCGGGTCGATCATCGGGGTGGCACCCTGCTCGATCGCCTCGGCGACCTGTTTGCGCACCGCGTCGGCGAAGCGGCGATGCGCCATGGGGCCGATACTGGTTTCCGGATCGAGCGGATTGCCGAGCTTGAGGCCTTCGACAACCGAGACGATCTTCTCGAGCACGCGGTCATAGACCGGGGCCGCGATATAAAGCCGTTCGATCGAGCAGCAGCACTGCCCGTTGTTGAACATGGCGCCGGTGATCATTTCCTCGGCCTTGGCGTCGACGTCGAAGTCTTCCATGACATAGGCCGCGTCCTTGCCGCCCAGTTCGAGACCAATCGAGGTGAAAGTGCCGGCCGCGACGCGCTCGACCGCCTGCCCACCGGCAACAGAGCCGGTGAAATTGACGAAGCCGAAGGCCCGCTCCTGGATCAGCGTGCCGATGGTGTCGTGTTCAAGCATCATGTTGATGAACAGACCCTCGGGCAGACCCGCAGCCTTCATGCCGTCGGCGAACCGGTCGCCTGCCAGCATGGTCTGTTCGGAATGCTTGAGAAACACGGCGTTGCCCGCAATCAGGGCCGGAACGATGGTGTTGACCGCCGTGAGGTAGGGATAGTTCCAAGGCGCGATGACCAGCACGACACCAAACGGCATGCGCTTGATCATGCGGTGGCGGGCATTGGACATCTCGATCTCGATCGGCTTGAGCGCCTCTTCGGCGATATCGGCCATGTAGAAGGCGCGCTCCTCGACATCTCCCACTTCGCCGCCGTACTGGACGGGCCGTCCCATCATCCAGGCCAGTTCGGTGACGACATCGTCGTCGACAGTACGCAGATGCTCGATGGCCCGGCGCACCATCGCCGCGCGTTCGGCGATGGGCACCCGCACCCATTCGGCCTGGGCCTTCCGCGCCTTGGCAATCGCGGCGCGCGCCTCGTCGAGCGTGCCGGCAGGCCGCTCGTGATAGAGCGATCCATCGACCGGCGAAATAAGTTGAAACATACAATCCTCCCGAAGTCTGGCCCGGCGGCGCCATCATGGGGCAAGTCAAGCGATCTGACACTCCTCAAAAAGTATGAGGTGGTTGAGGGATCCTCACTTCTGGATGGAGAGCCTCTTGCACGGTTCGGCAAATCCGCTATCACCGATCAAAACAGGGAGCGGGATATGTCGGAACTCCTCAGTATCGGGGAATGCATGATCGAGCTCAGCGCCAGCGACGGTGCTGACTACCGGCTGGGATTTGCGGGGGATACCCTCAACACAACCTGGTATCTGCGGGCGCTTCTCGACCCCGCCGACTGGCCGACCAGCTTTCTGACCGCGCTTGGCGATGACATCTATTCGGACCGGATGATCGCATTCTTCGAGGAAGCCGGCATTCAGGCGGGCGACATACCGCGCCTCACCGGCAAGCGACCAGGCCTCTATTTGATCCATCAGGAAAACAATGACCGCCGCTTCACCTATTGGCGGGACCAGTCGGCGGCGCGCGAGTTGGCCGAGGATCCGGGCCTGTTGGCATCGGTTCTTGCCCGCGCCGGGCATGTCTATTTCTCCGGGGTGACGCTGGCCATTTTGCCCGCTGAAGCACGGACACGCTTGCTGGCAGGGCTCGAATCCGTGCGGGCCTCGGGCCGCGGCGTGGCGTTCGACCCGAACTACCGGCCAGTCCTTTGGTCGAGCCCTGTAGAGGCGCGCGCCGCATTCGAACGCGCGGGGGCCGTATCGGAAGTGGTGCTGCCCAGCTTCGACGACGAACAGACCCTGTTCGGTGATGCCGACAAATCGGCGACCGCTGATCGGTATCTCGGTTACGGCGCCGATGAAGTGGTGGTCAAATCCGGACCCGGCCCGGCGCTCGTCGTACGCGGCGAAAACCGGGTTGAGGTTGCGCCCGACACAACGGTCGAAGTGCCGGTAGACACCACCGGGGCCGGCGACAGCTTCAATGGTGGTTATCTCGCAAGCCGGCTCAACCGGCACGAACCACCCGAGGCTGCAAAGCTGGCGCACCGGCTGGCTGCCAAAGTGGTGATGCATCGCGGTGCGCTCATGCCGATGGACAAGGCCCGCGCGGCGGTCGCGGGCTAAAGGATGGGCAGGCCGGCATAGTTCTCGGCAATGGCCGTCGCGGCGGCTTCCGAGCCGATGACATATTCGAATTCGGCGCGCTGCATGTTGCGGTCGAAACTCGAGAAATCCGGATAGGCGTGGGTGAACCAGGTCATCCACCAGGAGAAGCGTTCTGCCTTCCAGATCCGCCTGAGGCAGGTCTCGGAATAGGCATCGATCAGGGCGTTGCTGCCTGACGTGAAATAGGCCGCCAGGGCGCGGTGCAGGATCCAGACGTCTGAAATGGCGAGGTTTAGTCCCTTGGCGCCAGTATGGGGCAGGGTGTGGGCGGCATCACCGGCCAGAAAAAGCGACCCATAGCGCATGGGTTCGGCGACCATGGAGCGGAAGCCGGTCACCGACTTGTCGGTAATGGGGCCGCGCACCAGATCGCGGTCCGCGTGCCCGCCGAACCGCTTCACCAGTTCGTCCCAGACCCGGCGGTCTGGCCAGGCATCGAGGTTTTCATTCGGGTTGACCTGCATGTAGTAGCGTGCGCGGGTCGGCGAACGCATGGCACACAGGGCGAGCCCGTCATCATGGCTGGCATAGACGAACTCCTCGCAGGCCGGCGGCACCTCGGCGAGCACGCTCATCCAGGCAAAGGGATAGTCGCGGGTGTGCAAGGTCAGCCTGTCATCAGGTATCGCGGCCCTGGCGGCGCTGTCGGCCCCGTCGCAACCGACGATGAAGCGCGCATCGATGCGGTAGGCGCGGTCGCGCATTTCAAAACCGACCGCCGGTGTCTCGGTCTCCAGCGCGTCGAACTGCACATTACGGGCCTCCCAAAAGACCGTTCCGGCGCGCTTTTGTCGGGCATCGACGAGGTCCTGCGTGAGATCAGCCTGGCTATAAAGGGTCATCCGTTTGCCGGCGAGCCTTTGCAGATCGATCCGATGGCGGCGCCCCGAGAAGGCAAACTCGAAGCCGGTCTGCGGGTAGCCGTCACGCGACAGGCGTTCACCGATCCCGGCATCGCGCAGGGCCTGAACCGAGGCGGCCTCGATCATGGCGGGGTGATTGCGGGTGAGCACGTCGGATCGGCCAAGTTTCTCAACTACGACCGATGTAATGCCGCTCATATCGAGCATCTGGGAAAGCAACAGCCCCGCCGGGCCGGCGCCGACGATCGCGACATCGACGCGGTGGGTGATCACGTCCCGTGGCCTCTCAATCAGACGAATCTACTCTGATCGAGAACTTGCCCGGCATGACGCAAACCTGCAAGGGCGGCGACCACCATTTGCGGCAGGATCATCCATTCGAGGGTCCAGGCGGCGCCGGAACGTTCGTTTTCATGCACGAGCGCCTGTGAAAGCCCGCCAAGCTGAGCAGCGTTGAAGCGGGCGAGCGTCACCAGAATTTCGGCGCTGACCGGGTTGTTCTTGTGCGGCATGGCGGACGACCCACCGCCGCCCTCAAGTTTGATGGTGGCGTTTTCGGTTTGGGCCAGCAATGCAATGTCCTGCCCCATCTTGCCGAGCGCGCCTGAAAGCTGGCACAGCCAATTGGCGAAAGTCGTGATCCGCGCCCGGTCGGCATGCCAGCAATAGCCCGGATCGCCCAGCCCAAGGCGTTCCGCCATCATGGCGCGCAATTCGCGGGCATGCCCTTCAAACCCCGATCCGTTGCCGACCGGACCGCCAAGCTGCACGACCGCAATGGCCTCACCGATGGCGGGCAGGCCACCGGCGAGGTTGGCGAGCGGCTGACGCCAGCCCGCAATCTTGTCGGCCGCGGAAATCTCGAGCGCCCGCTGCATCCGGGTCTGCGCCCAGATGGTCTTGCCGCCGGCCTCTGCCTCAAGTTTGTTCAACGCCTCGATGACCCTGCCGACGCGGACGTCAAAGGGCTTTATCAGCGTCTTGAGACGCAGGGCGAGGCTTGTGTCGATCACATCTTGAGACGTCGCGCCCTTGTGGACGTGGCGGCCATGGGCTTCGCCGACGGCCTTGCGCAACTGCTTGACCAGCGCCGGAACGACCACACCATCCTGCCGGGCACCTTCGCCCAGTGCTGCCCAATCGGGCTCGAAGGTCTCGATCGCCGAGACGATCGCGGTGGCTGCCTTTTGAGGGATAATACCAAGTTCGGCCTCGGTTTCCGCCAGCGCCCGCTCGAAATCGAGCATGGTGCGCAGCTCGGTTTCATCGGTAAAGGCGCCCTGCCCTTCCTGATCACCAAGCAGATGGCTCAGCCATCCATGTTCGAGAACCGAAGCCGACATGTCAGACCGCCTCCAACGCGATGGCGATGCCCTGGCCAACGCCGATGCACATGGTGGCCAAAGCGCGCCTGGAGCCCCATTCCTTGAGTTCAAGCGCCGCCGTGCCGGTGATGCGGGCACCGGACATGCCGAGCGGATGACCGATGGCGATGGCGCCACCATTGGGATTGATGTGCTCGGCTGCGGGATCAAGGCCCAGCTCACGCAAGACCGCGATGCCCTGGCTTGCGAACGCCTCGTTGAGTTCGATGACATCGAAATCCGAAGGCGAGAGCCCCAGGCGCGCGCATAGCTTCTTGGTCGCCGGTGCCGGGCCCATACCCATGATGCGCGGCGGCACGCCCGCCGTTGCCCCGCCGAGAATGCGGGCAATGGGGGTCAGACTGTGCTTCCTGGCCGCTTCCTCGGAGGCAATGATCAGCGCCGCTGCGCCATCATTGACACCGGAAGCATTGCCGGCAGTCACGGTGCCACCTTCACGGAAAGGAGTCGGCAATTTGGCGAGCTTTTCAATCGTAGTGTCGCCGCGCGGATGCTCATCGGTGTCGACAATCACCGGATCGCCCTTGCGCTGGGGAATCGTCACCGGGGTGATCTCCCTGGCCAGCCGGCCATTGGCCTGGGCGGCGGCGGCGCGTTGTTGCGAGCTGACGGCAAAAGCGTCCTGGTCTGCGCGCGAGATGCCGTAGTCCTCGGCGACGTTCTCGCCGGTCTCGGGCATGGAATCGACGCCGTACTGCTTCTTCATCACCGGATTGACGAAACGCCAGCCGATCGTGGTGTCGTAGATCTCGGCATTGCGGGAAAAGGCCGTTTCCGCCTTGGGCATGACGAAGGGCGCGCGGGACATGCTCTCGACGCCGCCTGCGATCATCAGATCCGCTTCCCCGGCCTTGATGGCGCGGGCGGCGGTGATCACCGCATCCATGCCCGACCCGCAAAGCCGGTTGATGGTGGTGCCGGTCACCGTGACGGGCAGGCCAGCCAGAAGCAGCGACATGCGGGCCACATTGCGGTTGTCTTCGCCGGCCTGGTTGGCGCAGCCATAGATCACATCGTCAACCGCCTCCCAATCGACGCCGGTGTGTTCGGCCATCAAATGGGTGAGCGGAACGGTGCCGAGATCGTCTGCCCGCACCTTGGAGAGGGAGCCGCCGAAACGGCCGATGGGGGTGCGGATGTAGGCGCAAATGAATGCCTCTGCCATGTCAGGCCGCCTTTCCCTTATGCGCCGCGTCAGTGCGGGCCTTGAGGTCGCGCAGCGTCCTGATTTCTTCCTCGGTCGGCAGCGGCGTTTCCTTGACGCTGTCAGCGAACTTCGCCGGCCAGGCGCAGGTGTCCTGTACCTGATCGCGGGTGACGCCGGGATGCAGGGACACGACAGTGAATTCCTTGGTTTCGGGATCGGGTTCCCAGATCGCCAGATCGGTGATCAGCAGCACCGGGCCCTCGGTGGTGATGCCGAGGCGCTTGCGATGGTCTCCACCTTCCCCGTGACCGAAGGAGGTGAAGAAATCGATCTTTTCGACCATGCCGCGCAGCGATTGCTTCATGGTGATGAAGATCTTGCCGCAGGACGAGGCAATCTCCGGCGCCCCGCCGCCGCCCGGCAGGCGGACCTTGGGATCGTCATAGGAGCCGATGACGGTAGTGTTGATATTACCGAAACGGTCGAGCTGGGCGGCGCCGAGGAAGCCGAGCGTGATGCGCCCGCCCTGCAGCCAGTAGCGGAACATTTCGGGGACCGCGACGGTTGTGACCGCCGTCTCGCACAGTTCGCCATCGCCGATGGAAAGCGGCAGCACGTCGGGTTTGGTGCCGATGGTGCCACTCTCGTAAATCAGCGTGATATCCGGGGCATGGGTCAGCCGCGCAACATTGCAGGCGGCGGACGGCGCACCGATGCCGACAAAGACCACATCGTCATTCGAGAGCGCGCGAGCCGCGGCGATGGTCATCATCTCGTCGGCCGTGAAGTCATTCCCGCTCATTTGTTCACCTCCAGATCGGCGACACGGGCGGCGAAATCGCCGGGCAGCGCATCGATGACATTGGCCTTCATCCAACTTTCGAACAGATCGCGCTCCGCCGAGATCTTGTCCCATTCGAGATAGGCGGCATTATCGCGATCATAATAGCCATGGGCATAGGAGGGGTGCGCCCCGCCCTTCACCTCGGCGATTGCGGTGATGGTCCAATGCGGCAGGACGCATGCATTGGGATGCACTTTGGTGACATCTTCGACGATTTCTTCGACCGTTACGACAGCGCGTTTGGCGGCCAGCACCGCCTCCTTTTGGACCCCGACAATGCCTTCGACCAGCACATTGCCCCGCCGGTCGGCTTTCTGCGCATGGATGATCGAGACATCGGGCCGAATGGCGGGCACCGCCGCCAGTTCCTCGCCGGTGAAGGGACAAGTCACCGATTTGATGTTCGGATTGACCTTGGCCAGTTCGGCGCCCTTGTAGCCGCGGAAGATCGCGCAGGGCAGCCCCGAGGCGCCAGCCTCATAAGCATTGGCCATGGCGGCGTGGCTGTGCTCCTCAATCTCGATGGCGCGCGGATGCTGGTTCTCCACGGCGTCGCGCAGGCGGCGCAACAGTCCCACACCGGGATTGCCGGCATAGGAGAAGACGACCTTTTTCGCCAATCCCATGCCGATCATCTGGTCATAGATGATGTCGGGGGTCATGCGGATCAGGGTGAGATCCTTGATCCCCTGCCGGATCGCCTCATGCGCGGCGGCATGGGGAATGAGATGTGTGAAGCCTTCAAAGGCGACGCTGTCCCCGTCATGGAGATTGTCAGCGATCGCCTCGGCCAGCGAAACGAATTTGACCATTACGCTCTTGGTTCCCGTTGGCGCCCGTGGCCGCAAACCGGCGGTCACGGACCGTTGTCTTTGCCTTGTCAAAGCACCGGCGGACGATGGGGTTCCGCCGATGCGCATCCTCAGATGTCGAAAAAGATGGTCTCTTTGTCGCCCTGCAGATGAATGTCGAAATGGTAGGTATCGCCCTTGCGCTCGGCGATCAGGGTCGGCATGCGCACCTGCTGCTCGATGCGGGAAAGCATCGGATCGCTGGCGTTGGCCTCTTCTTCATCGCCGAAATACATGCGCGTATGCAGGCCCAGATTGATGCCGCGGGCCACCACCCAGAAGGTGATATGCGGCGCCATCATGCGCCCGTCGATGAAGGGCACCGCGCCGGGCTTGATGGTCTCGAAGCTGTAGACGCCGGTTTCGAGATCACAGGCGCAACGCCCGAAGCCAAGAAAGTTCTCATCGGCCTTGCCGCGCTTCTCCTCCGGGCTGTTGTAGAGCCCGTTGGCGTCGGCTTGCCAAATCTCGATCACGGGATCTCGCAGTGGCGTGCCAGCCCCATCGATCACGCGCCCGGTGATCTTGATGCGCTCGCCCTTGGTCTTGTCGGTGAGCATCACCGCGCCAATGTCCTCGGGATAGATGCCCTTGATCTCAGCATAGTTCGCAGTCAGCCCGATATGGACATAGGGGCCGGCGGTCTGGGACGGGGTTTCTTTCAAAAGATTGAGCGGCTGGACCATCAGTTGCCCTCCCGGCGGTTCTCAAAATAGGTCGAACGGCGACCGCGCAACACGATGTCGAACTTATAGGCACGGGCGTCCATGGGGATCGTGTTGGCCATATCGAGCGGTGCGACGAGACGCTCGATATCGCGTTTGTCGGGAATGGTGGCCACGATCGGGCACGTCCAGATCAGCGGATCGCCTTCAAAATACATCTGGGTAATCAGGCGCTGCGCAAAGGCGTGGCCGAAGATCGAGAAGTGGATGTGGGAAGGCCGCCAGTCATTGACCCGGTTCGGCCAGGGGTAAGGACCCGGCTTGACCGTGCGGAAACGGTAGTTGCCCTGTTCGTCCGTGATGACGCGCCCGCAGCCGCCGAAATTGGGGTCAAGCGGTGCGATATAGCCTTCCTTCTTGTGGCGATAGCGCCCGCCTGCATTGGCTTGCCAGACCTCAAGCAGTGCGCCGGGAACACCGACGCCGCGCTCGTCGAGGACCTTGCCATAGACGATGATCCGTTCGCCGATCGCCGACTGACCGGCCTCAGCGAAATTGTGAATGAGATCATTGTCGAGCTCGCCGAGCATATTGTGCCCGAAGACCGGGCCGGTCATCTCCGAGATGGTGTTGTTGAGCGACAGCCGCGCATGCTTGGGCGAGCGCAGGACCGAGGTCTTGTAGTCAGGATAGAAGGCCGGGGGATGCATCTCGAGATCGCGGGGGAAGAAGGCCCCGTTCTCCGGCACGCCAGGTTTGTTTTCGAAATCACTCATTGGGGTTGTCCGCCTCCAGTTCGGCGTAGGTTTGCTTGATGACCTTGATGGCTGCGTTGGCGGCGGGGACACCGGCATAGACCGCGACATGGAGCATGGCTTCCGAGATGTCCTCGGGAGTGGCGCCAGTGTTGCGGGTTGCCCGGATATGCATGGCGACTTCCTCATAGTGGCCGAGCGAGGCGAGGAGCGCGATTGTGATGATGGAGCGTTCGCGTTTGGACAGGCCGGGGCGCGACCAGACCGAACCCCAGGCCCCTTCGGTAATGAAACGCTGGAAATCGGCGTCGAATTCGGTGATCGACTGGCTGGCGCGGTCGACATGGGCGTCGCCGAGAACCGAGCGCCGCGTCTTCATGCCTTCATTATAGCGGTCGTCGTTCATCGGGATCTGTCCTTGATGAAATCGGCGATCAGGCCGGCCAGCGCCTCGGGCTGCTCGATAGAGGGGATGTGGCCTGCACCTTCGATCATCTCGAAACGGGCACCGGGAACGAGGCCGGCAAGCGAGCGCACCAGGTCGGGCGGTGTCGAGCGGTCCTCAGCGCCGGCAATGCACAGCACCGGCAAGGAAAGCCCGGCGGCAAGATCGGTAAAATCGGTGGTGGCGAGGGCGCCGCAGGTGCCGACATAGCCATTAAGAGAGGTCCTGGTCAGCATGTTGCGATAGCCGCGGTAATCGGCGCGATCGGGGTCACAGAATGCGGGTGTAAACCAGCGCTCAAGGATTCCGTCGGCGATGGCCTCAACGCCCCCGGCCTCGATCTTGCCGATGCGTTCCTGCCAGAAGGCGTCGTCACCGATCTTGTGCGCGGTGTCGCAGAAAATGGCTGCGGTGACACGATCTGCCAGACGGTCGGCGATGCCCTGGGCGATCATGCCGCCGACAGAGACGCCGCAGATTGCGAAACGATCGATTTCGAGGTGGTCGACCAAGCCGGCGAGATCGCCGATGTGGTCGTCCATGGTGTAAGGCGCCGGGGTGGCGTCGCTCAACCCGTGGCCGCGCTTGTCGTAGACGAGGATATTGAAGCGGTCTTCGAGACGGTCGGCGACAGCGTCCCAGATGCGGTGATCGGTGCCCAAAGAATTGGCAAACACGATCCAGGGCGCGCCCTCCCCCGCCTGCTGGCGGGTGGCGAAACACATGGCGATGTCACCAATTCTGGCGAATTGCATATCCAGCCCCCGGAGCACCGAAAAGACATCTCAAGCCGGGCCGCGCATACGGCCGGCATCCTCATTCCACACCATCCTATTCATTCCAAAATTGAATTGAAAATAAAATTATGACATTGATACATAACCGAATCGATATGGAAATTTCATGTCCGCCCTGTCCCCGCATCGCATCAAATTCAGGCACTTATCGTGTTTTCTGGAGGTTGCAGGCCGAAAAAGCTTTGTCGGCGCGGCAGATGCACTCGGATTGACCCAGCCAGCGGTTTCCAAGGCCATCGGCGAACTCGAACACGCACTTGGCGTAACACTGTTCACGCGCAGCCGCGCCGGGGTGCGGCTGACAGCGCATGGCCAGGCCTTTCGCCGTCATGCCGGCGCCGCCATCGCCGCCCTGCAGCAGGGTGTCGCCAGCGTCGATGCCATCCAGCGCCAGCAGATGAGCGCGGTCACCATCGGTGCTCTGCCCTCGGTGGCAGGCGAATTGGTGCCCAAAGCGGTGCTGGCGGCCAAGCAGCAGGGGCTCGAAGCCCCCATCCGGGTGATCACAGGCCCTAATCACTATTTGCTCGGGGAACTCAAGGCGGGGCGGATCGACATCGTTGTCGGGCGCATGGCCGGGCAGGAAGCGATGGCCGATCTCAGTTTCGAGCGGCTCTACACCGAGCGGATCGTCTTCGTTGTGCGCGACGGACACCCGCTGACCGCCCGAAAGGGCCTGCCGATGAGCCAGATCAACGCGTTCACGGTGGTGCTGCCGCCAGCGGAATCGATTATCCGGCCCGAGGTCGACCGGCTGCTGGTGGCAAACGGGATCGGGGATTTCAACGACATCATCGAGACCGTCTCACCGGTCTTCTCTATCGCCTATATCAAGCAGACCGATGCGGTGTGGATCATCTCGCGTTCGGTCGTGAACGCGGAATTGCGTGCCGGCGGGCTCATCGAACTGCCGATCGACACAGGCGTGACCTTCGGCCCGGTGGGGCTCACAACCCGCATCACAGGCGTGCCGAACGCGGCGGCCGATGTGATCATCAGCTCATTGCGGGACCTGGCGCGGGCCGAGATCGCCGCAGAACGCGAGGCTGGTCAGGAAAGCCAGGTGTCGTAGTCCGAGACCAGGAGATGCACGGGCTCCTCGTCTTCCTCGATGTCGGAAAAGCGGGCGACAGGATCGCGGAAATAATTGTCGGTCTCGTCATCATTGACCGTTGAAACCTCGCCGATCAGCGTGTTGCCGCCTTCGGCCCAAAAGGCATGCCAGACGCCCGGCATCAGGGTTATGCTCTCGCCGGGCAGCAGCACGACCTTGCCACCGGCCTTAACCGTCGTCTCGACGCCATCGCAGGGCACGGTGACGTCAGCGTTCTCGTCGATATTGCCCTCTGGATCGGAGGCAAAGAGCTCAACCACAAGCCGCGCGCCGCCGCGATTGATGATATCCTCGGCCTTGACCAGATGCTTGTGCATGGGGGAAAGCTGGTTTTCCTTGGAAATCAGCAGCTTCTCGGCATAAAGCATGCCGCTGCCCCTGGAGAGATCTTCAGCCCGTCCGTTTCGCAGGGTGAACAGGAAAAGCCCTGTTTCGTGGAAATCGCCAAGCCCGTAATCGGTGACGTCCCAACCCAGCCGCGCGCCCGTGACACCACGCAGTTCGTCCTTGCGCACCTGCATGTCATGCGGGCTCAACCGTGCAAAAGGCGGCAATGCAAAACCATGCGCCTTGATGAAGGCATCACCGTCCCGCAGGACCGCGTTGATTTCAGAACGGCGCATGGCATTTCCTTTCACTCTCAATAACTTGCACGCAAATGGCGGATCTTCACCGCGTCTGGATCGATGTCCGTTTCACTACTGCGCTCGAAGATGACCCGGCGGGGTGCGTCGGGCAAGACCACGAAGCCATTGTCCGAGAATCGGCCCGGGATCGCCGTTTCAAGGGCGACGAACAGGGCCAGGCATTTGCTCGAGACCACCGCCTCTGCTCGACCGTCAACCGTCTCCCACTCGATCGAAAGGCCGGGTTCATCAAGGTCGTAGGCCTTGAATGGATGGGGGGCAAAAACCTCCTCGCCCGACGCCCCGGTTTCGGGTTCTGACCAGCGATAAAGGAGCATTTCGCCCGGCCGCAAAGCGTTGGCGGGTATCTGCGCCAGCCGTGCCGCCCGATCATAGGGGACGGCACCGCGGGTTTGCGCCACGAGCCGCGTTCTGCCGGCCATATCGACAGTGTATGCGGTGAGATCGAGGGTAATCGGATCGGGCAGATCGTTGAGCCCGACCAGGCGGATATCGCCGGTTGCGACTTCGGGAATGGCGGCCACACGGACCGGCGCGAAAAAGCGTTTCGCCGCATGATGGAGCAGCTTCCAGCCCCCGCCATAGTCAAGGCTCGACCATGAGGCGCCCGGCCAACAATCATTGAGTTGCCAATAAAGAGCCCCCATGCACCAGGGCTTGAGGCTGCGCCAGTAGTCGACCGCTGTTGTGATGGCCAAGGCTTGCTGGACCTGGCTCAGATAAACCATCTGCTTGAAATTGCGTGGAAACCGGAATTGCCGGGTCAGGCTTTCGATAATGCGCGCATTGCCGCCGGGATCGCGCTGATGCGCTTCCATGACCGGCGAGGACGGGTTGCGGTCAGCCTTTTCGGTGAAGGTCTTGATGATAGGCATGGAGGGAAAGGACTGAAATCCGAATTCCGACACGAAGCGGGGTTTCGCTTCGCGATAGGCGGTCAACGGTTTGGCCCCGTGCCAGACCTCCCAGAAATGGCTGTCGCCCCGATTCGAGGCTCCGATGCCACCCGAGTAGTCGAACGGCCCCCGACAAGGCGAAGATGGCCAGTAAAGCCGGCCCGGGTCCTCATGATTGCAGACCTTTTCCAGCACCGCATTCAGCCGTGCATAGTTCGCGACGTATCGCTCACGGTCGCCGCGGGTTTCCTCGTACCAGTCGAGGGCATTGATCCCTTCATTGTCACCGCACCACAGGGCAATCGAGGCGTGATGCGACAGGCGTCTCACCTGCTGGACGACTTCTTGGCGGACGGTTTCAAGGAACGGCTCGTCCGACGGATAGGGCATGCAGGCGAACATGAAATCCTGCCAGACAAGCAGGCCGAGTTCGTCGCACAGCTCATAGAACCAGTCCGGCTCGTACTGCCCGCCGCCCCAGACGCGGATCATGTTCATATTGGCATCACGGGCCGAAACCAGCAGATCGCGAACGACATCATGCGTTATGCGGCCCGGCAAGGCGTCGGCGGGAATCCAGTTCGCGCCTTTCATGAAGACATCGCGGCCATTGACCCGCACCGCGAAGCCCGCGCCATTGCCCTCGACGTCAGGCTCTTCGATCACCCGCAAATTGCGCAGGCCGAGGCGGCGGCGCTGTTGGGTGTCTCCGAGTTGGGTCACCAGTTCATAGAGGTGTTGCCCGCCCTGCCCGGCCGGCCACCAGAGCTCGGGGTTTTCGATCGTGATCCGGTGCACGCGCCGGTTGTGTCCCCTGCGCAAGCGGGTCTCATTGCCTGCCGTCTGTTCACCGATCCTGTGGTTGAGTTCAATCTCGCCGTCAGCGAAGGCGTGAATATGGGCAATGATCTCGAGCTCGCATCTGTCGGGCGCGTGGTGCTGGCGGACCTGGACCGCATCGAGCCGGGCAAGCGGGGCCCTTTCGAGCCGGACATCACCGTAGATACCGAGCGGCATCGTTGCCAAAGCCCAATCCCAACCGCCATGGCAGGCGGGTTTGCGCAGAAAGTTGAGATGCGGGTAGTCCGGTGAGTTGAAAGTCGACGGCACCACGAAGGGGTGCTTTTTCGCCCGGATCGCGGCTTCGGTTGCCGCCGGAGAAAACTCGATACGGATGGTGTTTTCGCCCTGGCGCAGCAGGCCGGTCACCGGAAGATCGTGGCGAATGAAACTGTTGTCGGTGTCCGCCACATGCGAACCGTTGAGAATGATTGACGCAACGCCATCAAGCCGATCGATGGCGAGGGTCCAGTGGCCCTCTGCGGGATCGGTCGCGAGTTCGAAACCGCGCTCGATGACCCACGGCGTGGCGGCGACCCACTGCATTTGCTTCTCCCGGTCACCGGGATAGGGATCGGCAAGGCGGTCGGCCGCGATCAGCGCAGAATGGACATCCCCGGGGATGGCGATGTCGACAGCATCCTCCGGCCGGCGGCCCGTCAGCCGCCAAATTCCCTTCAGATCGACATTCATGCTGGAATCCATTCGGGTCCGCCCCCATATGCCACGCAGCGGGGCGCACTGTAGTCGAGAGGGCCGCGCATCTCAAAAGCCATTTGAATTTAAGTCGATTTGACAGATCAAAGCGGGAGAAAGGGTATGACCGACCAACCGGCCGCGCACACCCCTGACAATGCGGGGCTGATCATGCCGCCGCCCTTGTTTCTTGCCATCGCCCTTGTGGGTGCGATTGCGCTCGATTTTCTCATTCCTGTCCGGTTCGTGCCGCTCTGGCACGTCGCATCACTCAGCTCCGGTGTGGTGCTCATCGCGCTGGCATTGGCCCTGGCCTGGTGGGGAGAGAACACCTTCAAGCGACACAATACCGATGTCAGGCCGTGGAAGCCCACCAGCCGAATCGTTGAAACGGGCCCGTTCGCCTTTGTGCGGAACCCGATGTATGTGGGTTTTGTGCTTGTGCTGATCGGGCTTGGATTCGCCGCTGCACTCGAATGGGCGTTGATCCTGGCGCCGGTTCTCTGGATCGCCCTGCATTTCCTGGTGGTGGTGCGTGAAGAGGATTACCTGACTCGCAAGTTCGGCGGGGTCTATACCGCCTATCTGACAAAGGTTCGACGCTGGGGGCTGTTCTAGGCATGAGCGGATACACAACTGGGGCCGTGCGCAACGCGCTCCGCTTTGAAGGGCTGGCGGTCTTTGCCGTTGCCACCATTGCCTTCTGGCAGACCGGGGGCGTCTGGTGGGTCTATCTGGTCTTGTTCCTGTGGCCCGATCTCAGCTTCATCGTCTATGCGGTGAACAAGCGGGCGGGTGTGCTCGCCTATGATGCGGTTCACACCTATACCGGGCCGCTGGTGCTCGGTACCCTCGCCTTCTTCGCGGGCTGGGCGCCGGTCCTGTCGTTTGCACTGATCTGGGCGGCCCATATCGGGCTCGACCGGCTGGTCGGATATGGGTTGAGGTATCCCGACACGCCGGATGTGACGCATCTGGGAATCAAGGGGGCCGCCAGCGCGCGAGACAAGGCCGGACGTGCGGCCGCGCCGTAGCGCTGACTCCCGGCGGCAGAATGCGGGAGCGGCCCTGGGGCCGCCCCCACCAAATCAGGCCGTGATGTCGGCCGGTTCGGAGTCGATGAAACCGCCGGATTGACGGTGCCAGAGCCGGGCATAGTGCCCGCCAAGCGCCAGCAGTTCCTCATGGGTGCCATCTTCGACCACCCGTCCCTGATCCATCACGATCAGCCGATCCATGGCCGCAATCGTCGACAAGCGGTGGGCGATGGCGATCACTGTCTTGCCCTGCATCAGCCGGTCGAGCTGGCTCTGGATCGCCGCCTCGACCTCGCTGTCGAGGGCCGAAGTCGCCTCATCCATCACCAGGATCGGAGCATCCTTGAGGATCACCCGCGAAATGGCGACGCGCTGACGCTGACCGCCGGACAGCTTCACCCCGCGTTCACCGACATGGGCGTCGTATCCGCGGCGGCCCTTGATGTCTTCAAGGTCGAGGATGAAGTCATGCGCTTCGGCCTGTTTGGCAGCGGCGATCACCATCTCCTCGGTCGCATGCGGGCGGCCATACATGATGTTGTCGCGGACCGATCGATGCAGGAGCGAGGTGTCCTGGGTCACCATGGCGATATTCGCCCGAAGGCTGTCCTGGGTGACCTCCGAGATATCCTTGCCGTCGATGGTAATGCGCCCGTTCTCGACGTCGTAGAAGCGCAGGAGGATGTTGACCAGCGTCGACTTGCCGGCGCCCGAACGCCCCACGAGACCGACCTTCTGGCCCGGCGGGATGAACAGGTCGAGATCCTCGATCACTCCCTTTTCCTGGCCGTATTTGAAGGTCACGTGCTCAAAACGGATGGCACCCGAGACGTTCTCGATCGGCTTGGCACCGGGCTTGTCGGCGACCAGGCGCGGCAAGGAGATCGAATTGATGCCGTCTTCGACCGTGCCGATATTCTCGAACAGGGCCGACATCTCCCACATGATCCATTGCGACATGCCATACATGCGCAGGACCAGTGCGATGGCGGTGGCGACCGCACCGACAGTGATCGCTTCCTGGGTCCACAGATAGATTCCGAGGCCGCCGATCATCGCAAGCAGCGTCGAATTCATGCCGTAGATCAGGATGTTGAGCGCGGAAACCTGGCGCATCTGGCTGTGCACGGTTTGCATGAAACCGTCCATTGCCTCATGGGCATAGGCTTCTTCCCGGTTGGAGTGGGAGAACAGCTTGACCGTGGCGATGTTGGTGTAGCTGTCGACGATCCGGCCGGTCATGGCCGCACGGGCGTCGGCCTGCGCCTCGGAGATGCGGCGCAGCTTGGGCACGTAATGACGTAGCAACAGGATGTAGCCCACCAGCCAGGCAAGGAACGGGATCATCAGCCGCCAATCGGCTGCGGCGGCAATGACCAAGGTTCCGATAAAATAGACGATGACATAGTTGAGCACGTCGAGGAGCTTCATCACCGTCTCGCGCACGGCGAGCGAGGTCTGCATCAGCTTGGTGGCGATGCGGCCGGCGAATTCGTCCTGGAAGTAGCTCATCGACTGGCGGATGAGATAGCGGTGCACGTTCCACCGGATGCGCATGGGATAGTTTCCCAGAAGCGTCTGATGGATCAGCATGGTGTTGAAGGCGACTGCGACCGGCAGACCGATCACCACCGCCGCGATCAGCATCAGCTTGCCGGATTCGTTGGCGAGGAACTCCTCGCGGGAGACGCCGGAAAGCCAGTCGACCATGTTGCCCAGAAAGCCGAACAGGGCGACTTCGGCAATAGCGATGACGGCAGTGGTAACGGCCATCATCAAAAGAGGCCCCTCGACGCCACGAGTATAGTGGCGACAAAAAGCGATCAGACCGCGCGGCGGACGGCTCGGCGGCTCTTTGGGATAGGGATCGAGCAGGTTTTCAAACCAGCCGAAAATTGCGGAAACCATTGTATCAAGTCCATTATTGGTGCCGGCAGACGCCGGAAGAGTATGTGGGATCGAGCCCATAGCGCCGGGCGCGAACTTTTTCAACGTGCTTGCCCGCCGCGCCGTGAATGCCAATATGCGAACACTCCGACTCGCGGCGAGCCGGACAGAATATCACCAGCCTTGTGACAAGGCTGTTGCAGCCGCGCCACAACCCACCCGGCCCGCGCCAGGGCCAAATAACCGATCAAGGCAGCGATCATGTCCGACAATGCGTCCCCGTTCATCTATCTCAAAGACTACGCACCCAGCGCCTATGTGATCGATTCCGTTGACCTCGACGTGACAATCGCGCCAGGCACCTGCCGGGTTGCGGCCAGGCTGGCCATGGCGCCCCGCAAAGGCACGGCGCCGGGCACACCGCTGGTGCTTGACGGGGAAGAACTCACCCTGGTTTCGGTTTCGATCGACGGCAAGGCGCTGACCAAAGACGCCTATGAGGCTTCCGAAAACGGTCTGACAATCCACACGCCGCCTGCTGCCGCCTTCGTGCTGGAAACCGAAGTCGATATCGAGCCGGAAGAGAACACGGAGCTTTCCGGGCTCTACCGGTCGGAAGGAATCTGGTGCACGCAGTGCGAGGCGGAAGGGTTCCGCCGCATCACCTATTTCCTCGACCGGCCGGATGTGATGGCGACCTATTCGGTGCGCATTACGGCCGACAAGGCAGAAGCGCCGGTGCTGCTCTCGAATGGCAATCCGCGCGAGACAGGCGAACTGCCCGACGGCCGGCATTTTGCAGTCTGGGACGATCCGCACCCCAAACCCGCCTATCTGTTTGCGCTGGTGGCCGGCGATCTCGACAAGATTTCGGACAGCTTCACCACCGCGTCGGGCCGGACGGTCGACCTCAATATCTATACCGAGCACGGCAAGGCCGCGCGTGCCGACTATGCGATGGATTCCCTCAAGCGTTCGATGAAGTGGGACGAGGAGCGGTTCGGGCGCGAATATGATCTCGACGTGTTCAACATCGTCGCCGTGTCGAGCTTCAATGCCGGGGCGATGGAGAACAAGGGGCTCAACATCTTCAACGACCGGTTTATCCTGGCCGACCCGGAAAGCGCGACGGATGCCGACTATGCCGATATCGAGCGGGTGGTGGCGCATGAGTATTTTCACAACTGGACCGGCAATCGCATCACCTGCCGCGACTGGTTCCAGCTCTGCCTCAAGGAAGGGCTGACGGTCTATCGCGACCAGGCGTTCAGTGCCGACATGCGCTCGAAGGCAGTGAACCGGATCGAGGATGTGCGCCTGTTGCGGCAAGCACAGTTCGCCGAGGATGGCGGCCCCCTCGCCCATCCCGTCCGGCCGGAGAAATTCCGCGAGATCAACAACTTCTACACGGCGACGGTCTACAACAAAGGGGCCGAGGTCGTGCGGATGATTGCCAGCCTTCTGGGCGAAGACGGGTTCCGCGCCGGCATGGACCTCTATTTCGAACGCCACGACGGAGAAGCGACCACGGTCGAGGCGTTCCTCAAGAGCTTCGAGGACGCGAACAAGGTCTCATTGGGCGATGCGTTTTACCGCTGGTATGCCCAGGCCGGCACGCCGCGCGTCACCGTCACGGATCATTGGGATGAAGCAAACCGGCGCTACACGCTGACCCTGGCCCAGCGCACCGAGCCCACACCCGGCCAAGAGACCAAACAGCCGCTGAAGATGCCGATGCGGTTCGGCCTCGTCGGGCCGAACGGTGCCGATATGGAATGGGAGCGTGCCAGGGGCGCCGTCATTCGCGGCGACGTCGCCGAGATCGAGGATGAAACGACAACCCTTACCTTCGAGGGTCTGTCGGCGCGGCCGGTGCCCTCGCTGTTCCGGGGCTTTTCCGCCCCGGTGACACTCGATGCGCCGATGAACGCCGATCAGCGGCTGTTCCTTGCCGGACACGACCGTGACCCGTTCAACCGCTGGCAGGCGATGCAAGACGTTGCGAGCGCCATTCTGGTGCCGGCGGCACGGGGCGATGGGCCGGTGGACGCGGATGCCGTAAAGGCCCTGGCCGGGGCGATCGAGCAGACCCTGCGCGATGCAAGCCTTGATGCGGCCTTCAAGGCATCCTGCCTCGCCCTGCCGACCGAAAGCTCGCTGGCGCGGACGCTGGCGCGAAACGTCGACCCGGAGCGGGTGCATCAAGTTCGCCGTGACGTGCTCGCCATGCTCGGCGAGCAGCTACGCGGCGTACTCGGTGATCTCGCCGACGCGGCGCCGGCTGCGGATGCGTATGATCCGGGTGCACAGCAGGCCGGCCCGCGCGGGCTGCGCAACCAGGCCAGCTCATTGCTGGCCGCAACCGGCGAGCCCGCCGATCAGGACCGGACCGAACGCCATTATCGCGATGCAGGAAACATGACCGACCGGATGGCGGCGCTTGGAGCGCTCGTCGCCTCGAATGCGCCGGCCGCCGAATCCTGCATGGCTGATTTCCATGAGCGGTTCTGCGCCGACCCGCTCGTGCTCGACAAGTGGTTGCGCCTGACGGGCGCCACCCCGTCGGCGGCCGCCCTCGACCGGGTCAAGGCCGTCTATGACAGCGCCGAATTCGACCGTGGCAATCCCAACCGGTTGCGGTCGCTGATCGGCGGCTTCGCTGCCGGGAACCAGGCACAATTCGCCCGGGCAGACGGGCAAGGCTTCGCCTTTGTGGCCGATGTGATTGCCTGGCTCGATGGCCGCAACCCGCAACTGGCCTCGCGCCTGCTGACGGTGTTCAGCGATTACGGTATTTACGAATCAAGCCGGCGAGCCGCAGCACGGCAAACGCTGGAATCACTTACGCAAAAAGGCGGGTTGTCGCGCGATACCAACGACATTCTCGTGAGGATGCTGGGCAAGGAGTAAAATTTACCACTTGTTAAGTGATTCAAATGACTCGGAAAAATCAAAGCGTACACAGAGCCGCCGATTTCCGGGCTGGACAAGACTCGCTGTTTTGATTCAACGTGTTACCGACATCGGTCAGGGGGCTGACCAATCAATTGGTTACATCGGAGGTCAGAATGGGTTCGGCGGAGAAATCCGTTTTCGGCGAGGGGCGAGTTGTATCTGGAGATAAACCGGACCACCCCTTCCCAAACCCCAGCGGCCAAACCGGGCCCGGTCGCCTGACCACATTCCTGCGTCCGCATCTCGGCGCGATCCTGTTCGCGACGGCACTGGTCGCCGTGCTTTCGACAGCGCTCGGTGTCTATGACTACAGTCGGACCCTTGACGAGGTCGCGGACGATCTTCGCATGCTGGCCGAACACTCGCTGATCAATGCCAGCTCCGGCGAAACCCTGGGTGATCTGGTGCCAGGCGCCATCGTCGCCTCGGCCTCCGTCGACGGTACCGCAAGTGCACAGACAGCCAATGCAACCCTCACGGCGGCCCAGCTTCTCGATCCATCGCGTTTTGTCAGCGCGACGGCCGGCGATCCAGAACAGGCCACTCGCGTCATCGCTTCTTTGCCCCTGACTGAGGCGCTTGCCGACCATCGGCAGCGCCTTCTTCTTTTGGGCGGCTCCTCACTCGTCGTCTGGGCGGCGCTGGTTGCGTTTGCCGTCGGCCTGCGCAATCCGGGAACCCAGAGCAGCGTTTCGGAGACAGGTCCGATCCGGCACCTGGGCAAGGCCACAGTTCTCAACCAGGTCAAGTTCGGGCTCGCCCGTTGGGACGACCGTGGTCAGCTGGTCTGGTGTAACCCGGCATACCGAACCTTGATGGGGTTACCCGCCAATGCCGATCTTGTCGGGCTGACCTATGAGGTCGTGTCCGGGCAGGCAGAGCGCCCCGAACACTACACGCCGGTCTCCGAGCTCAATGATGTCCGACAGACCGAGGCACGGTGCGCCGACGACACCTTCCTGATGGTCGAAGAAAAGGCGTTGCAGGACGGTGGCATGCTGAGCGTGGTGACCGACACCACCGAACATCACCGCCACCTCTCCCTTATCGATCAGGCGCGGAACGAACAGCGCGAACTGGCGCGACGGTTCCACGAGGAGAAGCTCAAGGCCGAGGCCGCGAGCCGGTCCAAGACCGCGTTCCTGGCCCATCTCAGCCATGACATCCGCACGCCGCTCAATCACATCATCGGCTTTGCCGACCTGATGCAACACCAGCTCTACGGGCCGATGGGCGATGCGCGCTACACATCCTATGTCGGAGATATCAAGGCCTCAGGCGAAAAACTGCTGACCTCGTTTGCCGAGATCTTCGATCTCGCGCAGCTCGAAGCGGGCGAAACGCCCTGGAAGGCAGAGCGGATCGACATTGCCGATCTGTTCGAGGCGATGGGCGACCGCTATGGCGATCGCGCCGAGCGCGCCGGGCTCGTTTTCAAAAAAGCCCTCCCGGAAAAATCCATGGTGCTTGGCGACCGCCACCTCCTGGTGCGGATGCTCAACAATGTTCTCGACAATGCCATGAAGTTCACCCCGTCCGGCGGGCAGATCTCGCTGGCAGCCTGGACGGCGGAAGATGGTGTGGTCATCGAAGTGACGGACACCGGCATCGGCATTCCCGAAGATCGCCTGAGCCAGCTGGCTCAGCCTTTCGTGCTGGGTGAATCCGCCTTCGGCAAGGGTGAAGCAGGTATGGGCCTGGGATTGGCGATCTCGCGCGCTGTTGCCGAACTGAGCGGCGGCTCGCTGGTGATCGACAGTACTCCCGCCATGGGCACGACTGTTGCCATTGCCCTGCCGCTCGCCAACGCGGCACGTCAGGGCAGCGCGGCAGCCGCATGACCGGCGGCGCCTATTGGGCGCCCTGCTCCGCCTTCTCATCCAAAGGTGGAACAAAGACGTCGAAGGCCTCTGCCGCTTCGGCCTGGATTTCCGTCAGCACTGTCTCGAGATGGGTCAGGTCCGGCTGATTTGTCACCCGCAATAGCAGCTCCCGAAACCCTTCGCTCCAGCGATCAATGGCAAAAGGATCGATCAGGCAGGCACTCATCAGCTGCAGGATCGAGGAATAGCGCTGATAGATTTCGGCGAGGCGCTCGCCATTGGCGAAGACGCCGTTCTCACCGCCCAGACGCAGCCAGTCCGAAGTGGGGCGGGTTTCACCGTCAAAGATGTCAGGGTGTATGAGCCTGGCGCTTTGCACCATGAACTCGAGATCGACGAGCCCACCGCGCACCAGCTTGAGGTCGAACAGGTTCTTCGGCTTGCGCTCGCGAGCCATCAGCTCACGCATGCGGCGAACCTCGGTGAGCACGGCCTGTGGCTCACGCGGCAATGCCATCACCTCTTCGAGCAACCCCTCGATGCGCGTATCGAGCCCGCCGGTGCCCAGCACGGCGCGGGCGCGGGTGAGCGCGAGGTGCTCCCAGGTCCACGCCTTCTCGCGCTGGTAGCGTGAAAAGCCCTTGAAACTGGTAGCCAACGGACCGGCATTGCCTGAAGGGCGCAGCCGCATATCGGCCTCGTAGAGTACGCCCTGTGCCGTCGGTGCGGAAAGGGCGGCAATCAGACGCTGCGTAAGGCGTGCATAGTAGTGCGGGGTTTCGAGCGGACGGGCTCCATCGGAGTGATCGGCGCCTTCGGGTGCATCATAGATCAGGATGAAGTCGAGATCGGAGGCCGCAGTCATCTCCTGGCTGGCAAACTTGCCAAAGGCCAGCAGCGCCGCATCAGCGCCCGGTACCTTGCCGTGGCGTTCGGCGAAGGCTTCGGACACATGCTCGAAGATACGGCGCAGCAGCGTATCCGCGATGGTCGTAAACTGGGCACCGGCGTGGCCCGGCGGCAATGTGCCGGCGACAAGCCCGGCGGAGGTCAAGAAGATCTGTTCCTGCCCCATGATACGGGCGCGGTCGATAAACTCCTCGAAATCGCGGGCTTCATCCAGAAACCCATCAATGCGTTCGGTCAGTTCCTCGCGGGTAGGCAGTTCGGCATAAAAGGCCGGGTCAATGAGGCCATCGACGATGTGCACGCGCTGAAGGACGGCCTCCATCATCTTCGGCGCGGCCGCCATGACATCGATGAAGACCCGGCGAAGTTGATCGGAATTTCGCAGCAGAGCAAACAGCTGCACCCCAGCAGGAAGCTTGGAGAGGAAGGTATCGAATTGTTTGAGCGCCTCGTCTGCATTGCCGGTAGCAGCAAGCGCCTCCAGCAACACCGGCATGAGTTCGGTCAGGTGCTGACGGGCCTTGTCGGCCCTGGTGGCGGCATAACCGCCATAGTGCCATTTGCGGATGACGGCGGAAGCGCCGAGGGCATCGCGGAAGCCCAGCCGCGTCAGTGTGGCGATGGTATCTGGATCATCGTCCGAGCCGGTAAAAACGAGGTTCCCCGAGGTCGAAGCCAGCGATGTTCCGCCTGCAAACAGGGCGGCATAGTGGTCAATAACGGTCGTCAGGGTCGCCCGATAGCGAGTGGCAAAGGCTTCCGGGTCGCTTTCCCCCATCAGACCGGCAATCGCAGCGAAGGCATCGTCGGCCTCCGGGAGAGAATGGGTCTGGGCATCATTGATCATCTGCACCCGGTTCTCGACCGCGCGCAGATACCAATAGGCGCTGGTGAGATCGCTGGCAGTGTCGGCAGCGATGAAGCGCTTCTCGGCCAGCGTTTCCAGGGTGAGGACCGTTCCGCGGCGCCGAAGCTCGGGCTCGCGGCCGCCAGCGATCAACTGCTGGGTCTGGGCGAAGAATTCGATCTCGCGCACGCCGCCGCGGCCAAGCTTGACGTTGTGACCGCGGGCGCGCTCGCCGCCGACCTTGTGGGCGGCGTTGATCTGGCGCTTCATCGCCTGAATGTCGGCGATGGCGGCAAAATCGAGATGCTTGCGCCAGATGAACGGTGCGAGCTCGCCCAAAAACCACTCGCCAACGGTCAGGTCGCCTGCCGCGGCGCGAGCCTTGATCCAGGCCGCACGCTCCCAGTTCTGCCCGCGGGATTCATAGTAGCCGAGCGCCGCATCCACCGAGAGCGCGACAGGGGTCGAGCCCGGATCCGGCCGCAGCCGCACATCGGTCCGGAAGACATAGCCATGCTCGGTGCGCTCCTGCATGAGGGCAACGAGCCGGCGGACGATGCGTTCATAGAATTTCTGGGCGTTCTCCGGATCCGCCAGATTGGCCCGCTCGACATCGTAGAAAGCGACGATATCTATGTCGGAGGAGTAATTGAGTTCGCGGCCACCGAGCTTGCCCAATGCCAGAAGCGTGAGGCCGGACTGGCGGCCTGGCCTGGTTCCCGGTTCAAGCGTGATGCGCTCGGCATCGGCCGCCTCGGCGATCAGGAAATCAAGACAGGCATCAAGGCAGGTGTCGGCGAAATCCGAGATCGCGCCACAGGCAGTCTCGGTCGACCAGATGCCGCCGCATTCGAGGATCGCCGCAAGCAGCGCAAACCGGGCCTTGGACCGTCGCAGGGTTTCACCCAGATGTCCTTCGGGCGCCTCTGCCGAACCGGCCTTTTCCGCCGCATCGCGCAGATCTTCGAAGGCCTGTTCGGGCGTGGTTTCGAGCGCAGACGCCAGCCATTGGGCATTCTGGCGGGCCGTTTCGGCAAGATAAGGCGCCCGTGTGAAGATTGGCGCCAAGGCGTCCCGTGAGCTGGCGATCCGGTCCTGGTCCGCTTCGCGTTCCAGCGCCTCCAACACAGCCTCGAATGTGCCGCGCGGATCGTCGGCAGGTGGCAGGGGCCGGAGTGCTTCAGCGATGGTCAGGGGCATATATCAGGCCGCAGTTTCTCCCGTTTGCCGCGGCAGGATCAGCCGCAATATGGCACCGGGATGGTTGTCATCAATCTCAACCCGCCCCTTATGCAACTGCGCCACTGCGGCGACAAGGGACAAGCCGAGACCCGACCCGGCCTCGGTCCGGCTTTTTTCAAGCCTGACAAAGCGTTCGAGCACACGCTCGCGGTCTGCCTCGGGGATGCCCGGCCCCTGATCGGCAACTTCCAGAATGACGTTTTCCCCGGCCTCGCGCGCGGCGATGGTGACGGTACTGTGGCCCTTGTCGGGGCGCGGCACATATTTGATGGCATTTTCGAGCAGATTGACCAGCGCCTGGCCGAGCAGTTCGCGATTGGCGCGCAGGGAGAGGCTTTCAGGCACCTCCACCTTGAGGTCGAGCCCGGCATCCTCGAGCACCGGCGCATAAAGTTCGCCCACATCGTTGGCCACGGCGGACAGATCGGTCTGCTCAAATGCCGAGGCCGGTGTGCCGGCCTCGACCCGCGCGATCATCAACAAGGCGTTGAATGTCTTGATGAGGTGGTCGCATTCCTCGATCGTCGATTCGAGGGCCCGCTTGGCGGCGTCTTCGTCCCTGTCGTCACGCAGGGCCGCCTCGACCTTGTTGCGCATACGGGTGAGCGGGGTCTTCAGGTCATGGGCGACATTGTCGGTCACGTCCTTCATGCCCTGCATGAGCTGTTCGATACGGTCGAGCATGGCGTTGAGGGAGGTCGCCAGACCGTCAAATTCGTCATTGCGGCGGGTCACCGGTACGCGCTGGCCGAGATCGCCGGTCATGATCATGCGGCTGGTGGCGCCGATGGCATCGATGCGGCGCAAGACCCGCCTCGCCGAGATCGCCCCGGCAATGACCGAGAACACGATGATGCCGATAACCCCCCAGAAAAAGGCCTGGAAAATGATCACCGCAAAGCTGCGCCGCTCGACGATGTCGCGCCCGACCACGACCCGGTAGCCGCTGGGCAACACGAAGCTACGCACCAGCGCCATGCCCCGCGCCTCGGGCCGGTTGGGATCCTCATCGCCGAAGGATGGCCGGTCTCGCTCATAGGCGAAGGTGTGCTGACCCGGCTCTTCGAGCACGCTGATCGGCACATCGATGACATTGCCGGCAATGCCGACGCCGGAGGGGTCGGCGACGAAATAGATGCCGGGACCCGGACCACGGGCAAAGCGTTGAATGGCAAGGACCAGCGCCCTTGTGCCGCCGAGCTGGTATTCACGGTTGAGCTGGCCGAGTTCGCGTTCGATATCGACAAGTTGCTGGCGCTGAATGAGGATCGAGGACTGGTAAGCGATGTAGCCAAGCAGGCTGACCGCAAACAGGACAAAGATCAGCACGAAGATCGCCGTCAGACGGAATGTCGTCGTGCGCCACAGCGCCAGGCGCCGCGGCCGCGCGCGCTCGGTCGTGGGGCCGTTGCCATCAGTCACGGATCATGTACCCGGCGCCGCGGATGGTGTGCAGGAGCGGATTGTCCTGCCCCCGGTCGATCTTCGAGCGCAGCCGCGACATGTGCACGTCGATCACATTGGTCTGCGGGTCGAAATGATAGTCCCAGACATTCTCGAGCAGCATGGTGCGGGTGACCACCTGCCCGGCATGTTTCATGAGATATTCGAGGAGCCGGAATTCGCGGGGCTGGAGCTGGATGTCCTCTTCGGCGCGGGTCACCTTGCGGGAGAGCCGGTCGAGGGACAGATCGCCGACCTGATAGCTGGTCGCGGCTTCCGCCGGCGCGGAGCGGCGCGCCAGCACTTCGATGCGGGCAAGGAGCTCGGAGAAGGCATAGGGCTTGGTGAGGTAGTCGTCGCCCCCTGACCTGAGGCCTTCGACACGATCATCAACTTCGCCCAGGGCCGACAGGATCAACACCGGGGTCTTGTTGTTTTCCGCCCTGAGGCTCTCGATGATCGACAGCCCGTCACGCCGGGGCAGCATGCGGTCGACGATAAGCACGTCATAATCCATGGAACTGGCCATGGCGTAGCCTGTGTCGCCATCGCCCGCATGGTGGGTGACGTGGCCGGCCTCATCGAGCGCGGTCATCAGGTAGCTGGCGGCGTCCCTGTCGTCTTCGATGATCAGAATCTTCATCGCTCAAGCCTTGTTTGCCGGCTGAATGTACTGGTGGCCATCGCCGGACACAATCACGCCGCCCGGAGGGTTGGTTCCGGACGGCGCTTGGAGGTCAGCCTGTTTCCCTCGGGGGCCTTTAGGAAATGGGCAGGCCGACAAAACGCACCGCACCATCGCGGCTCGTCTTGATGAGGATGGTGTTGCGGCCCGCATCGCGCACTGCACTCACCGCATCCTCGAATTCGCCGACTGACGTGACCGGGCGGCTGTTGGCCTCGAGGATCACATCGGCAGGGGCAAAGCCCTTCTCGGCGGCATTGCTTTCAGGATCGACATCCTCGATCAGCAGGCCGGGGCCGTCGCTGTTGGGCACAAGGGTCAGGCCCAGCGAGGTTTCAGCAGGCTCCGGTTCGGCCGGGGTCTGGTCGGGCTGCTGTTCGTCGGTGATGACGTTCTGTTCGGACAGCGTGCCAAGGGTCACCTCGATCTGCTGTTCGCCGCCATCGCGCCAGACGGTGAGGTCAACCGGTGTACCGGGGTCGAGCGCCGCAATCATGCGCGACAGGGCGCGGGAGGACTCGACCGCCTGGCCATTGACCTCGAGAATGATGTCGCCCGAACGAACACCGGCATCAGCCGCGGGGGAATCTGTGCTCGGCTCGGTCACCAGGGCGCCGCGGGCATCATCAAGCCCGACGCTGTCGGCGATGTCCGAAGTCACGTTCTGGATGGTCACACCCAGGAAGCCGCGGGTGACATTGCCATCGTCCATGAGATCGAACACGACCTGTTTGACCACATCGGCGGGGATCGCGAAGGCGATGCCGACATTGCCGCCATTGGGCGAGAAGATCGCCGTGTTGACGCCAACCACCTGGCCGGAAATGTTGAAGGCCGGACCGCCCGAATTGCCGCGGTTCACCGCCGCATCGATCTGGATGAAGTCATCATAGGCGTTGGCGTTGATGTCGCGGCCACGGGCCGAGACGATGCCGGCGGTCACTGTGCCGCCAAGGCCGAACGGGTTGCCGACCGCAACGACCCAGTCACCGACACGCGCTTCGGCGTCGGCAAACTCGACGTAAGGCAGGTCTTCGCCGGCCTCGATCTTGAGCAGGGCAAGGTCGGTGCGCTCATCGACGCCGATCACCTGGGCAAGGTGTTCGTCGCCATTGTCCATCACCACGGTCACTTCGTCGGATTCATCGACGACGTGGTTGTTGGTGACGACATAGCCATCCTTGGAGATCACGAAGCCGGAACCGACCGCTTCAGCAAACTGGCGGCGATTGGGGCCGGGCCGGCGATCATTATTGCCGCCGAACTGGTCTTCGAAATCACGGAAGAAACGCTCGAGGGGATGCCCTTCAGGCAGGTCCGGGAAATCGAAGCGGAACTGGGTACGCGGGCCACCGCGGCGGGACTGGATTTCCGAGCGGACACGGATCGACACCACGGCGGGGCTGACAGCCTCCACAAGGTCGGCGAAGCTGGCCGGCGCCGGCGTCTCAACCGAAATCTGCGCCTGGGCGGGGGTGTTGGAGGTGAGATAGCCGGTCGTGACCGCCGTGCCGGTCAGAAAGACCGCCGCGGTAGCGGCGAGGATGGCACGACGCATTGGGGTTTTGGTGAGGGCTCGCATTCACTTCTCCTTTGGAGCAGTCACAAGAGAATTCGATGCGGCCCTTTTGCCAAACGGCGCCTTACGCAATCATTTCAGCTACATTAAAGTTTCGTAATGCTCCGGGCAGAACTGTGGCAAACCTCTTTAATCGCTGCATTTTTGCGGATGACCGGTTCAGACGCCGAGACCTGCGGAACGCCTGAGCAAATCCAGAGCGATCAAGGTGATCACTACACGGAACAGCACACGGAATGCCCGCTCGGGCAGTCGGTGAAGAAACTGGGTGCCGACAAGCGTACCAGCGAATCCGCAAGCGATGAGCAGGACCAGCAAGGGCAGATATTGCCCGAAGGCGAAGCCGAGCGCGGTGAACGTCGCCACCTTGAGCGTGTTCTGAATGCTCATCAGAAGTGCATGAGTCGCCACGATCTGGCGGCGGTCGGTGAGGTGGGAGAGGAAAGCAATCACGAGGGGACCGGAAACGCCGACCACCATGCCAATGGCGGCAGTAAACCCGCCTGCGCCGACTGAACGCCAGGGCCGGTGGGTGCGGACCTTCGGCTTCGGCCCCCACACCACATAGAGCAGGAACAGCCCGATCAGGGCCTTGAAGGCCGCGTCCGGCAAAAGGCTGACAATCTGGCCGCCGATAGGCGCGCCAATGGCGCTGCCAAGCGCGAACCAGCCCGCCAGTCTCCAGTCGATGAAGTTACGCAGGATCGAGGCACGCCCGACATTCGATCCGAGCAGCACCCCGCCATGAACAGGAACCGCAATCGCTGCCGGCATGAAGATGCTCATGACAGCGATCATCAGCGAACCGCCACCCAGCCCGAGTGCGGCGGTCAGGGTAGATCCGACAAAGCTGGTTGCCGCGAGAATGATAATAACGGAGGGCTCCAGACCAGACAGGGCAAGGAGCGCAGCGAAGTCAGGCATGAAGAGCGGTTAGACCCGTCGGCTCAAAAACGCAAGTCGGTTGGGGGCTCAGCGTTGTGGCGCGAGCTCGGTCTCGACCTTTGACGCGCGCTCAAGGGTCTTGTGGACCGGACACAGGTCGGCGATCTGCGCCATCCGGTTGCGCTGATCTTCGGTGAGATCGCCATCGATGATCAGAGTGCGCCTGAACACATCGATCTTTGTCGAATTGTCTTCGGCGCCCTCACTGTCCTGAGCGTGGCGTTTTTCGTGGTCCACCCGCGTTTCGATATGGGTGACGGGCAGGTCCTTGCGATTTGCGTACATGCGCAGCGTGATTGTGGTGCAGGCGCCCAACGCCGCGCAAAGCAGGTCATAGGGTGTCGGCCCTCGATTGGTGCCACCAACATCCTCGGGCTCGTCGGCGGACAGGGCATGGCCGGAGGCGTTGATCTCGAGATGATAGGGTCCCTCCCCGCTTTCCGCGATCACGACATGGCCTTCGTCGGACAGTTCCTCGGTTTCCGCCGGGACAAACCGGGAGGCCCAGGCCGCAATTACGTCCGCGGCATAAATGGCGTCGGCATGGTCGGACAGCAGATGGTCGGCTTGATCGAGGGAGACAAAACTCTTGGGGTGATGGGCGGCCTTGAAGATGGCCTCCGCATTATCGATCCCCACGATCGCATCGATCGGGGAATGCAGAATCAGAAGCGGTTTGCGCAGGGTATGAATACGGTCGGTCAGCCGGGAGCCTTCAGCATCCTCGATGAATTGCTTCTTGATGATGAAAGGCCGACCGGCAATGTCGACCGTCGCCTCGCCCTTTTGGCGGATCGCGTCGAGCGAGCGGTCGAAATGCTTCAATACATGATCGGCGCTCGATGGCGCGGCAATGGTCGCTACGGCTTCGATCGAGGGCAGCTCTGATGCCGCCGCGAGCACTGCTGCACCGCCCAGCGAATGCCCGACCAGCAGGCGCGGCGCATCGTATGTGCGAGCCAGCCACTCCGCGGCGGCAACGATATCCGCGGCGTTTGAAGAGAAATTGGTGTTCGAAAAGTCGCCCTGCGAGGACCCCAGACCCGTGAAGTCGAAACGCAGCACCGCGAAACCGTGAGCGGTCAGGGCGTGGGCCACGCGGCGGGCAGCGAAGACGTCCTTCGAGCAGGTGAAACAATGGGCAAAGATCGCGAATGCACGGGTTCGGCCCGCAGGCCAATCGATGGCCGCCGCCAGCGCATGCCCGGCTGCACCCTCGAACTCAATCTTTTCGGGGCGGGGTTGTGAGGTCGGCATCGGGTCCTCCGTCACTCAGCATGGCGTCGATGGCAGCCTGTTCGTCGGCGGTCAGTTCGCTGCCCGTACGCTGTTTGCGCCGGCGGGAGCGGATCAGGACCGCGATGACGCCGACGAGAAACAGGACCGGCGCCGCCAGCCACAGTGCCAGCGTGCGCATATCGAAAACCGGCCGAAGCAGAACGAATTCACCATAGCGGTCGACGACATAATCGACGACTTCCTTATTCGTGTCGCCCTCAACCAGCCGTTCCCGCACCAACAGGCGGAGATCGCGCGCCAGATCGGCATCGCTGTCATCGATAGACTGGTTCTGGCACACAAGGCATCTCAGCCCGGAAGAGATCTCGCGGGCGCGCTGTTCGAGCACCGGATCGTCCAGCATCTCGTCGGGCTGAACGGCCAGAACAGGCGTGACCAGCGCAACCATCACCAACAGGATCAGGGCAAACCTGCGCATCAGGCGGCCTCGCCTGCGGTGCGATTGGTCGCCCGACGCGGCACGCCGACGCGAAGCCGGCGGTCCGTGAGCGACAGGAAACCGGCAAAGCCCATGATTACCGGCCCCAGCCAGATCAACAACACCCAGGGCTTGTACCAGATGCGGATGACGCGGCCTTCGGCCCCGGAGCGGTCGCCCATGGAAACGTATAGCTGGGAAAGCCCGAAGGTTTCGATGCCCGCCTCGGTCGTCGGCTGACCGCTGGCGACAAAGATCCGGCGCTCGCTATGAGTCTCACGGATACCAGTCCCCTTCGTCACCGTCAGATTCACCCGTTCGGACCGGTAGTTCGGACCGGGCAGATCGACTTCTTCGACAAAACGAACGGTGTAGCCGGAAAGGGTGGCTTCCTGACCCGGTTCAAGGGTCGTGACCAGTTCGGTCTCGTAGACCGAGACGGTGACGATGCCAATGACCGCGACGCCCAGCCCGAAATGCGCCAAGGCCGTGGACCAGACCGAACGCGGCAGGCCCTTGAGCCGAGCAATGCTCTTGGCAAAGGGCACCTTGCCGATCTTTCCCCGTTCGACGAGATCGGCAATCGAGCCGACCATCACCCAGAACCCCAGCAAAAAGCCGATCGGCGCCATGCTTGGCCCCTGCCACAGCACGGCGGACCAGGCGACGGTGATCAGCACCGCCGCTATCATGGCCGCCATCAGGCGCTGGCTAACCGCCAGCAGGTCGGCGCGCTTCCAGGGCAGGAACGGACCGAAGGGCAGTACCAGCAGAAGCGGCACCATGAGCCCGCCAAAGGTGAGGTTGAAAAACGGAGGCCCGACAGATATCCGCGCGCCCGTGGCCGCATCGAGCAGCAAGGGATAGAGCGTGCCGACCAGCACCGCGCCGGTGGCGGAAGCGAGGAATAGATTGTTCACGATCAACGCGCCCTCGCGGCTGACCGGCGAAAACAACCCGCCAGCGCGCAGGGACGGCGCGCGGAAGGCAAACAGCGAGAAGGCCCCGCCAATCACAACGGCCAGAATGCCAAGAATGACGAGCCCGCGCGTCGGATCGGAAGCGAAGGAATGGACTGAGGTCAGGATACCCGAGCGCACCAGGAAGGTGCCCAAAAGGCTCAGGGAAAAGGTGATGATGGCGAGAAGGATCGTCCAGATCTTGAGCGCGTTGCGCTTTTCCATCACCAACGCGGAATGCAGAAGGGCCGTGCCCGCCAGCCAGGGCATGAAGCTGGCATTTTCGGTCGGATCCCAGAACCACCAGCCGCCCCAGCCAAGCTCGTAATAGGCCCAGTAGGAGCCCATGGCGATGCCAAGGGTCAGGAAGGTCCAGGAGAACAGGGTCCAGGGCCGGACCCAGCGCGCCCATGCGGCGTCGATCTTGCCGGATACGAGCGCCGCCATGGCGAAAGAAAAGCAGACCGAGAAACCGACATAGCCGATGTAGAGCATCGGCGGATGGATCGCGAGGCCGATATCCTGAAGGATCGGATTGAGATCGCTGCCTTCAAGCGGGGCAGGTACCAACCGCTCGAACGGATTGGAAGTGAATAGCGAGAAACCGATAAAGGCGACGTTGAGGAGCCCTTGGAACCCGAGGACCAGCACGCGCAATTGCGCCGTGAGCTGATTGCCAAACGCGGCGACCGCTGCGCCGAAGGCCACCAGGATCAGCACCCATAAGAGCATGGAGCCTTCGTGGTTTCCCCAGACGGCGGTGAACTTGTAGAGCGCCGGCTGAAGCGTGTGAGAATTCTCGTAGGCCAGCTTGAGGGAGAAATCAGAGGCCTCGAACGCCACGATCAGCGTGGCGAACGCAGCACCGACGAGCAGGAACTGCAGGAGCGATGCCTGCCGGACAAAGGCAACGGTGCCTTCTGACGGATTACGCCAGGCGACAAAAGACAGAATGGTCTGCGCCACGGCAATAGCCAGCGCGAGAATTAGGGCGAAATGGCCGAGTTCTATCGACATGCGTTCTCAGCGGCCGGCGGAGCAGCGGGCTGTTCGCCCTCGCCATACCACTCTCCCTGTTCGCGCAAGGCGTCGGCGACTTCCTTGGGCATATAGTTCTCGTCGTGCTTGGCGAGGATCGTTGTCGCCTCGAACTCGCCACCGGCATTGAGACTGCCTTCGGCGATGACGCCCTGCCCCTCGCGGAACAGATCCGGCGTGATGCCATTATAGGCGACCTTGGTCTCGTTGGCGCCGTCTGTCACAACAAAACTCAGGGCCTCGGCCGTGCGGGCACAGGACCCGTCCTTGACCAGGCCGCCAATCCGTACCGGCTGGCCTGCTGCGATGTCGCGCTCAAGCAATTCGGTCGGTGAGTAGAAATAGATGATCTGGTCGCGCAGCGCGGTCAGAATGAAGCCCGCGGCAATAGCAACGACAACCGCAAGGCCGCCGATGATCACCAGTCGTTTCTGCTTCCGGGTGAGTTTGGCCAAATTGCTCTCCGACTATTGCTCTTGTTCCGGTGCGGGTGGCGTCTGATCGTCCGATGCTAGGCCGATCTCTTCGGCCAACGCGAGGAGCTGGTCGCGGTCCTGCTGGTCGTCGAGGGCCTCAAGACCGTTATCCAGTGCCTCGCGGGCGAGGTCTGGTTCGCCGAGAACCATCCGCGACCGAATGAGGCGAGCCCATTCTTGCGGTGTCCCCCCGTCGCTGGCAAGGCGCTCCGTCAACCCTTCGACCATCGACCGAATGGCGGCCTGACGGTCTTCAGCCTCAAGGCCGGCAATGTCTTCTGCCAGGCCGGGCGGTGCATCCACCAGGGGAGGTGCAGCGCTGCCGGCTGTTTTTTGCTGCTCGGCGAAGGCGAGACCCGCTCTTGCGATCTCAAGCCATGGTGCATCTGCAGGCGATTTGTCGAGAACCTGCTGCCAGAGAGCAATCGCTTCATCAAACTGGCCAGTGCGCGTCGCCTCGCCCGCGAGATAGAAACGGGAGCGGGCATGATCGGGATCGCGCGATGCGGCGCTGCGCAAAAGGGTCAATACGTCGGCGCTGGCCCGGCCTTCATCAGCGAACATCAGCGCTTCGGCGAGGTTGGTTTCCATGTCGGCAGTCGGTTCGGTCAGGGACAGCACCTTGGCGAAAGCATTTGCCGCATCTTCATAGCGCTCGAGCCGCATATAGATGGGACCCAGCACCTGCCATCCGCGAACATCGTCGGGGGTCTGCACCAGACGCTGCTCCGCCTGTGATACGGCGGCGAGCAGCTCGGCGCGCTGGCGCACTTCCGGCCGTTCCGAAATCGGCAGATCCGGCGTTTCGGGGCTGCCGATGACTGCATATGTCACACCGGCAATCACCAGGACCAAAGGGATCATCGCGATGCCGATGGCCTTGGATGCCCTGCCCGGCGCAGCGGCATCCGGCGCGCGGTCGCGATTGCGCAGCAATTCCCGGCCCAATTCGGCCCGGGCCGCCTCCGCTTCCTCCTCAGAAATGGCACCCGCCTCGAGGTCGCGGTCGAGTTCGGTTAGCTGCGCCTTGTAAATGGCGACGTCACCGCGCTGTTCGTCATTGGACCCGGCAAGACGTGCCGGCGCCCTCAGAAAAGCCAGCGCCAACACCGCACAACAGGCCAAGCCCAATGCGGCCGCAATCACCCAGAACATCATCGGCGCGTCACCAATCCCCGCGGATCCGGCAAACCGGACCGTCGAAATGAAACTCGAAATCTGTCAATGCGGGTCTTAACATGTTGTTTTGCCGCCGGTTCAATCCATTTCAGGGTAACCTGCGCCCGATTCCGTTTGACCAGTCGCACACCAGGACCGCACACCCATGACTTCCCAGCATTACGATTTGGCGGTTTTGGGGTCCGATCCGTTCGCGCTGTTTCTAGCAGCGCTGCTGCATGAAGACCATTCGCGCAAAGTGATCCTCATACACAATCCGGCGAACCGCCGCAGGCTGGCGCGACGGTTTGATGCCGCGGCCGGCGCTTATGCCCGGCCCGGGATGTGGCGCCTGCTCACCGAAGGGGCCACAGAAAGCCGCAAAAGGCTCAGGACCGCCAAGGCTCAAGGCGGTCTGACCCGCCTCGATATTGCATTGCGGCTCGGCGACAAAGCAGCGCTGGGCCACGTGCAGGCACTGGCCGAAACCGTGCGCAAAGCGGCAGAACCGCTTGTCGGGGTGCCGGCCGATTTTGCCGGGAACCACCAGGCGGGCCTCATCTTCCGCGATGTCGATTTCGTCGACAGGCTGGCGATGCGATCGAGAATGGATGACTGGCACCAGCGGTTGGGATTGGAACAGCTCAGCCTCGGCACCGTTGATTCGATCAATTTTGTGCGAGATGGCGGCGTCCGCATCGCCCGAGGCGAAGACAGGATCACCAGCGATGATGCAGTGCTCGCGGGTGGGGCGATGATGCTGCGCCACGCGTCGCCAGAGGACACTTCACAAGCCTTGCGCAAACAGGTCTTCACCGCCTACCTGCTGGAGCCGGGCGCCGTTCGCCTGCCCCAACAGATCCCCGTCTGGCTCGACGACCGGATCGCGCTGCAGCAGCGCCCCGACTTGGCGATCGCCTGTGTTGTCAGGGGAGACCGGGAAGAGGCCGCGCGGACCCTGCTCGACGCCATGCCCGGGCTGGCCGAACTCAAGATCGCGGGCCGCGGGCGCTTTGAGCGGCTGGTCACTGCGGATGCCGCTCCGATCGCGGGCAAGGGGCGCGCAATCCGGCACTGGCTTCTGGCCGGCCTCGGGACGGGCGCATTTTTCCTTGCCCCTTCCCTCGCCCGCCTGATCGCCGGCGAGGCAAGTGACATCGAGCAGGAATTCTGGCGCGCCCGCACCCCTTTCCGGGATCCCTTCACCAGCACGGTTGCGGAGATCGGTGCGCTTTGGGACAGCGAGGCAACAGTATGACGCGCTTTCGTCTGCCCGAGACCGGCGATCACAAGCTCGCCGGTACTGCGATCAACAGGTCCCGCAAGCTGAAGTTCACGCTTTCGGGGACAGAGATCGAAGGCTATGCAGGCGACACGGTGATGTCGGCTGTCATGGCTTCCGGCTATCTCAGCCTTGGCACATTTGACGGACACGACCTGCAGATCGGGCCGGAGAGCCCTTTTTACATTCTTCTCAACGGCGGCGCGGGCGACGAGCAGGCCTGCCGCGTCCCAGCCTGGGTTTGCCCGGCCCGGGATGGCGCCGAATACCGCCTCCCCGCCCCCATCCCGAAGGTGCAGCGCCCTTTCTGGCAGCGCAAGAAGCAGACAAGCGGCCTGCGTTCTCTCGGGCAAATCGTCGACGGTCGCGCCGTGCTTTCGGATCAGGTCGGACGCTTTTCCCGCACCGAATCCAGCGGTTATGACCTCGTCGTCGTCGGTGGGGGGGCTGCCGGTCTTGCGGCAGCGCGGGCAGCTGCCAGAAGAGGCCTGAACACGTGCCTCATCGAACGCGATCGCGAACTGGGCGGCGTTGCGGACTTTTATGGCAAGGTCGACGGCGAACAGGGTCCGTTGGAAGCCATAGCAGCTCTCACAGCCGAGCTTGAAACCCTGGACGGTGTACGGCTCCTGACCGGCACTGACGTTATTCAGATCGGTGAAAGCCGGCTTGTGGCGCTGGAAACACGCCTTGAGGAAGATGCAACGCTGTCCGTCGTCCGGCACATCATCACGGCGCCGAAGATCGTCCTTGCGACGGGCGGGGCCGAGCGCCTGCCGCTGATTGCGGGTAACCGTTCTGCAGGCGTCCTTTCCGCCCGGTTTGCCTGGCAGTTGGCCCGGCGCTTCGGCATCTGGTACGGCAGCGACACCGAGTTCGCTGTTGCCACCAGCGCCGCCTATCGGCTCGCGGTCCAGCTTTCGGATGCCGGCGTCAGGGTCTCGCGCATCATGGACACCCGCCCGGACCCGGCCTCACGCCACATCGCCTTCGCCAAGGCATACGGTATTCGCCTTTCTTATGGCCGGGGCTTGTCCGCGATCCGTCGTCCCCAGGGTCTCGACGGCCCGCTCGAAGTGGAAAGCATTTCCGAGATGGCGCCTGCCAATCGGCGCGAACAGACCACGACGCCGGAGGCTTTGGTCGTCTCCGCAGGCACCCAGCCTGCGCTCGATTTGTGGGTCCAGTCCGGCGGACGGGTGCATTGGGAAGTAGATCGTCAGATTCTGGTGCCTCTGCCACGCGAAGGCGGCATGGCCGCGTGCGGCGAGGCGGCCGGTTATCAAAGCCTCAGCGCCTGCCTCGCCAGCGGTGAGCAGGCCGTTGGGACCCTGCTCGGTGAAAAGGGCGGGCGGATCAAGGACAAGCGGATCGATCCGGCCTTCGAGAGCACCGATGGCAGTTGGCCGGCATTCGCGCCGGTCAGGGAAGGAGAGCAGCCTGGTTTTTTCGAATCTGGCAGCGTCTTGACCTTGCCTGTCGAAACGGCGGAAACCGGCGCTTTGGAATCTGTCGCGCGGTTTCTGGGTGGAGCGGCGCGGGCCGAACGCGACCAATTGCGGCTCGAAAGCCAGCCCATGCGCATGATGGAAGCTGCGGCCCGCGTGGTGTTGGGTGAGATTGTCCCTGAGGCAATCGAAGTGATCGCCCGAGAAAGGGTTCTGCCCGAAACGACACTCGCGCAGGAACGGTTGGATGAAACGCCGGCGCAGCAATCCGGAGCACCCGGAGGATCGGGGCTCCCGCCCTATCTGCGTGGCCGTTTCGGGCCGGATGCGGCGTTCTACGAGATCGCGGCCGAGGATGACCGGCGCCCGGTACCGGGCCGCCTCGTTTACGCCAATTCAGATGCCCGCGGCCTCGATATGGCGATCGGCTGCGTCATCGGCCCTTCCCCCGGAGACAGTCCAGGCTGGACGGCTTTGTGCGATCCCCATCGCGTTGACGAAGATCAGCCGGTCAGCATTGCCGATATCGGGGGGCGGGTGAGTGCGATTGTGTCGCGGAAACTCGGCCCGGCAGCCGATGGACTGCCTAGTGAACCTTATGGCGACGAAGAATGACGTCCCGGCTCCGCTCGATCACCTGGGCATAATCCGCCCCGAACCGGATCCCCGCCATCTTGATACCGGCATCGACGCGGCGGACGGCAACGTCCTTGTCCGGTCCAACATCCCGCAAGGCATCGATCGATCTGTTCAGCAAGGTCTCAATGGTCTGGCCGGTCTGTGACCACACGCGTTCGGTGACCGCATTGACCGCCAAGGAGTCCCGGCTGTCCCGTGCGGTTGCGAGGAGGTAAAGCCCGTTGAGCGCCTGAAGCACGGCTTCTTCGTTGAAGCGGTCGACACCGTCGCGGGCAGGCCTTAGCGAAAGCGTGACATCGCGCACGACATCCTCGAGTTTCGGCTCGATTTGCTGGCTGATATCCTTGGTCAGGCGCTTGAGGGAATGCCCCCAGACAGAATTGGCCGGCAATTCAAGCTGCAGGACCATGGCGCGAGCGATGGTGTGGAACCGATGAATCGCCTTGCAAGCCAGATCGACATCCGCGAACAGGCCCACGGCTCCTTTGACCAGCTGGTCCTGGCGCTGGGCATCGATGATGAACGCATCCATCCAGATTCCGAAGCCGGCATTCTTGAGATCCGCCTCGCTGTCGCTTTCCGCCGCCATAACCATGGCGCCGATGAACTCGAAGGGGTCGGGGATGCTGCCGATCGCGGCCAGGCACCAGTAGCGGCGGAAACTGCCCTTCGGCAGGTCGACGGCTTGTAAGGCAAGCGAAATTCGCGTTGCTGAATCCAGCTGGGCCATCACGCCGCCAAATTCTGCCGCGCGATGCAGCATTTTCACCTGGGCAACGCATGACAAGATGGCCGGGATGGATTCAAGCACCTCATTTCCGCCGAGCTGCACGGCGATGCGCTTGCGTTGTTCTTCGGTTTCGGCTGCGGCGAGCGCCGCTTCGGAAAGAGACACAATCTTCGCTGCCGCCTCGGCAAACAGCTCCACCGCCCGGTCCGGCTCCGCGGCAACCATCAGGTCAAGGTCGGAGGCAAATTCGGGCGCCACATCGCGGGCGAACCAGACCCAGAAGTCATTGAGATGCTTGGCGTAAAGGGCGGCGCCGGGAATTATGGGTTCGACATCCAACAGCACAGGCGAAAGCGCCTCGGCGATCGCCTGGGCCGCTGCAGGGCGGTTTCGCACGGCAGCACTGGCGGCATTCGGTGCGGCAGCGCTGCCCTTGAGCGCGCTCAACCTGTCAGCGGGTCTTGGATTCGAAGGGGTCAATGGCTGATTTACGCTGGTTACTTGCACGGCCCCAATCCTGCCGGTCAGCGGTAAACAAAGCTTTGTCAGCCAACAAATAAATCGATTGGGGGCACGGTGTTACACCGTGCCCGAAATCATGCCTAGCGGCTCGCGACGACCTGCCAGTTCTGGTTAGCCTCGCGGCAGGCTGTACCCGACTTCTTGTAATCCTGACCGGACAAAGTCACCGAGTGGGTGAAATCGCGACAATCAAGGGCATTCACGCGAACATAAGGACCGACGGTGACTTCGCCGGACGCCCCGCCGGTGCCCTGCCATTTGCGCGGAGCACCCGGACGTCCGAACTGCAAGGCGTAGAACTGTGCCGACGCGGCCTCGCTGCGGTCTGCAGCGCTCAGCTTGCCGGCAACCGTGGGGTCCAGGAAATCGAGGCCGGAACTATCGGCCAGGCGTGGCGCAGCGGTCGGCTGCGTCTGCGTGGTTTGTGGCTGAGTAGCGGGCTCGGACGAAATCGGCTGGGGCTGGGGCCCGACGGACGAAAGCCGCGAGGTCGCAACGCCCGAATCAAAGCGCGCACATCCCGCCACCAGGACGAGGGCGAGGAGCGAAAGCGGGGCGATCTGGCGAAACATGGCATTCCCTTCAGGCTGGCGTATGGTTCATCATTCCCTAATAGGGCGAAAATTTGGTTACCCGCGAGACATGCGGGCAGCCGGCAGGTCAAGGCGGATCGAAAGTCCGCCGAGCTGCGCACGGCCCAATTGAAGTGAACCGCCGTAGATATCAACGAGTTCCTTGACGATGTCGAGACCAAGGCCGGAACCAGGCGTCTTTTCGTCAAGCCGGACGCCCCGTTTGAGCACCGCTTCACATTCCTCTTCGGTCAGGCCGGCGCCGTCATCCTCGATTTCTATGAGGACGCGATCCTTGGCCTTGCCCGCCAGGCTCGCGGAAACCATCACAGACGACCTCGCCCATTTACAAGCGTTGTCGACAAGATTGCCGGTCATTTCTTCAAGGTCGCCCGCATCCCCCCTGAACCAGATATCCGCGTCCGGAGGCAGGGTGAGCGCCACGTCGCGGTCGCGGTGAAGCTTCGACATGACATTACAAAGCCGGTCGAGGATCTGCCCGACATCCGCCCTCTGCCCCACGATGGCGGAGCGCGCGGACAATTGGGCCCGGTCGAGATAGGTCGCAACCAGCCCCGACATGCGATCTGTCTGGTTCAGGACCGAACGCTCGATTTCCGAGCGCCCTTCGCGCGCATCATTGCGCAGCACCGCAATCGGGGTCTTGAGGCCGTGCGCAAGATTGCCGACCTGGCTGCGTGCACGTTCCACGATCTGCGCATTCGACCTCAACAGCTCGTTCACCTCTTCGGCAAGCGGTGCGATTTCCACCGGATACTCTCCTGCCACGCTGGGCGTTTCACCCGCGCGCACGGATTCGACAGCAGTTCTCAATCGCCGCAAGGGATGAAGGCCCGTTCGGGCGACGACCGCCAAAAGCCCGGCCAAAAGCAGGCCGACCAGAACCAGCACCAACAGGGTTTGCTGACGAAAGGCCGCGACGTCCCCGGCAACTTCGTCCCAGTTCGAGGTGACCGAGATGATGACATCGCCGATCTCAGGCAGGCTGATCTTGCGCTCGCGGATGCGGATCCAGATGTCGTTGGCGTCCCGGGCATTAGCCGCTCGAGCGTTGTTTTCGTCAAACGGGATATCAAGCCTTGGCAGCGCACTGCCGATGGTGGAATTCGAGACCGCGATATCACCACTGTCCACCGCCTCGATCTGCCAGTACCAGCCGGACGCAGGACGGTCGAAGCGCGGATCGGTCGCTGCGATCACCGGGTCCGACAGGTCTTCGGCCTCAAGGACGCGCGCCACAAGCGTGGTGAGCTGAAAATCGAGCGTATCGTTGACGGTGCGTTCGAGCGCCCGGGAATACAGTTCAGACAGTAGCAGGCCGGTCGCCACCAGCGCGATGACAAGGCCGATCGAGGACAGCCAGAACAGTCTTGCGGCAATTGAAAGGCGGGCCATCAGGCCATGTCGAGCTTGTAGCCCAGACCCCTGATTGTCTTGATGCAGTCCTCAGGCAGTTTCTTGCGAAGCCTGCCAACAAAGACCTCGATCGTATTGGAATCTCTGTCGAAATCCTGATCGTACATATGCTCGGTCAATTCGGTGCGCGAGATGACTTCACCCTTGTGGTGCATCATGTAGGACAAGAGGCGGAACTCATGGGAGGTGAGCTTGATGGCGGCGCCATCCACCGTGACCTTGCCCGCCCGGGCATCAAGCCGGATCGGTCCGCATTCGATTTCGTTGGAGGCATGGCCCGATGCGCGTCGCAACAGGGCCCGCAGCCGCGCCAGCACTTCTTCCATGTGAAACGGTTTGGCAACATAGTCGTCGGCGCCGGCGTCGATGCCCTGCACCTTGTCGCTCCAGCGGTCGCGTGCGGTCAGGATAAGCACAGGCATCGCCTTGCCGTCGCGGCGCCAGTTTTCGAGCACTGATATCCCGTCAAGCTGCGGCAGACCGATATCGAGCACCACGGCATCATAGGGTTCGGTATCACCGAGGAAATGCCCTTCCTCGCCGTCAAAGGCTGAATCGACAACATAGCCGGCTTCGGTCAAAGCCTCGTTGAGCTGCTTGTTGAGATCGGTGTCGTCTTCAACAACGAGAATGCGCATTGGTGGCCGCCCCCAGTATCAGTAGGTACCGTAGTTTGTGCCGTTACGGGCATCCAAGACGTATCGCGCCGCAGAGCCCGATGCATCGAGAATCGAAACGTAATACACCAATGCGCCGTTGTCCCGGCAGACATTGACCTTGAGCGGATCGCCATAGAGCCCCGCCGCCGCGATGGCGTCCTTGATGGGCAGGATCTGGCCGGCGAGTACGGCATTGCGCGTCTCGCCCGGACCCAGGCAGTCGGCGCTGCCGCCATATTGGGCCTGGGCCGCACTGGCGGAAAGCACCGCCGCGAGGGCGATACCGGCAACAAGACGCAGAAGGGGCGGGATCATGTTTTTCATGACAGGCTTTCTAGCGCCGGTCATCTGAATGCAACATGAATAATCCCGCCCGATTTCGGCATTCAGGCGTTGCCAATCTCCGTATTCAGTCCCCTGCGCAGGAACAGGATGGCCAGCGCCTCCATGAGGAGTTGACCGCCGGCATGCGGATCGAATGCCGGCACCTCGACGCCCAGGATCTGAGCGATCCCGGTCAGCGCCATGATCAGAGCAACCAGATAGGTGCGATAACCAGCCAGAAAAGACATATCGTTTCTCCTTGGAATGGATGATTTTTCTCGTGCGGTGAAGGGCTTGCAGAGAGCCAACGCCGCCTCCCTCGTGGCTTTCACACGGTTGAGCCAGCCCCTGCCGAACACCGCGAACGCGGCCAGTTTGCGCAGGAAGCCAAGGCGGTCATCGCAAAGTCTGTCGACAAGCGCTGGCTCGCCGCGACCGTCGACGAAAGCGTGCAGCGCTGCCAGGGTCAGCGGTCCGACGATCCCATCCCGTTTGACGCCGAGGATTGTCTGCAAGCTGCGGGCGGCGCGGCCGACGCCCGAATTGACGGCGAAGTCGAACAGCGCGAATCCAATGCCCGCCGGCATCCGGTCGGCACTGGCCGCCGACCAGTAGCGCGACCGATAGATCCGGGCCGCCTCGCTGCCCTCAAGGTCGCGCACCGCCGACTTCGGAAGCGCCCACCAGGGGCTGATCTGCCGCCAGCGTGCCAGGGTCTTGCGCGTAATGCCCATATTCGTTGCGCCACCGGGGTCATCAGGGTGGTCAACATAGCCGCCCTCAGACACCAGAACGTGTTCAAGCGCCCGCCGAAAGGCGGTGTCCTCGTCCATTTTCGATCCTTTTGTGCGTTAGCCTGAGAAACCGGAGGCGGCGGCCGGGCCGGCGCCCAGAACCGGACTGAACTGGGCTACGGTGAAATCGAAGCTGTCGGGCAATGACCCGAAATCGGCAATCTGGTCCGTGGCAGCGTAGTGAGCTATCTCGGTTGCCGCCGTGATGGTCCGCACAGGCGCCTCCTCAGGCCCGATTGCGATCTCATAGATCGGGCCGGCAGGATCAGCCGGGATGTCGATGCCGCTCCAGATGTCGGCATCAACCCGGCCGCGTCGGACAAAGCTGATCTCGATATCTCCGCTTGCCAGATCACGCCTGGCCGTGAGGTGGACCGGTGCCAATGGCAGCAAGGGTGTAATGTCCGCCTCGAGCGGTACCGTGCGGCCGCTCGGGTCGGCACTGCCCGCATGAATGCGAAATTCGGTGCCCGCAGCCATGTGCTCGCGCGGCAGGCTGATGCTTTGCTCACCGCCACCCAGCACAAGAATCTGCGCCCCAGCCGGCACCGGGCCTCCAATCGCGTAGTCAGTCTTCTCCAATCCGCGCAAGAACCGGGTCAGCCTGTATTGGCCCACACCGATCAGTTCGGCACCCGCAAAGCCGACAATCTCCCAGTGTCCGTCCGGGTGACACAGAGCCAGTCGGTTGGTACCGCCAAGTGCGGCATGCGGTTCCACCGCGCTCGGATGTCCGGCGGGCAGTGACACCTCAAGTGAGGCCTCCTGCCACAGTTCATGCCGGCCCTTGGGCAAGACACTCAGCGTTTCGCCGATCGAGGTGGGGTGATCGAGGCGGCAGAGCCGATCGCCGCCCTCACCCGGATAAAGGGTCAAATGGCCGGGCCACGGGTCGGCATAGGCCCCGACCAGCAACCGTCCGACGCTTTCATCTGCGTCTACTGGCGGCAACGGGGCCAACAAATACACCGGGTCCGAAACGCCCTTGATCAGCGCCGGCACTGATTTTGGCGCACTCACCGCCGTTCCGGCTTCCGGCACCGCCCCGCGGGTAACCGCCTCGATCTCGATGCCCGTTCCGCGCCTCAAGGCTGTGACGGTCATCGGTTTGCTGTCGCCGAGCGCGATCCTGTCGCCGGGTTCGAGCGCTTCGAATACCGGCGGCAGGGTGAAAGCCGTGCTGCGATGGCCCTGAGTCTGCCGCGCCAGCAGGTGTCGTGCGATGGCCTGCGCTGCCTCTTGATCGAGGGTCATGCCGGCGTGGTGGGCCAATACCGCGCCCGTCTGTGAGGGGGTGGACGCGGCCGCGCTGGCCCGGGCGTAATCCGCCAAGCGGTCCATAAAGGTGACGCTCAACCGGCGCGGGCTCTCACCGGCGTCGCCATGACGGCGGGTGATGAGCCCCTGCCCTTCGTCGGCCAACTGGTCAGGGTCGATCGTCAGCGCCGGACCCGCAGTTTCCCGGCGGATCTCACAGCCCTCCGGCGAAAACCGGATCTGAAGCCCGGTCGCTTCGGTCAGTGGCTCGAGTGCGCTCCGCGCCGATGACAGGCCCTCGACAATTACCCCCTCGATGAGCGGCAGCACGATCTGCCGGCTCGTCACCTCAACACCGTGGTCTGCAAGAATGGCCGCCGCCAGCTCGTCGCTCGTGGCCGCCCCCAACCGTCCATTGAGCCAGTGTCCGGTGGCATGAGCGCTGGCGTCGCTCCACTCGTCTTCGCGCAGCGGGAAGCCAGGAAAAGGACGCGCATCCCAGGCCCAGACATAAAGCCGGTCAGGATCGACCATCGTTGCCCCGTAAACGGCCGAAACAGGGTTATCCGCGGCGTCAAAACCCGTTGCGCCGGGCTGCCAATGCCGATGCTGGGCAATCAGATGCGCCCGCTGCATCGCCGGATCCGGCGTGCCGTCGGAGAAATAGGGCCGTGCATTCTCCGCACTCTTGGCGTCGGGAAACACATTGGGCTGATTGGCGCCGAATTCCACAGCGCCGCACCCGATCTCCGTCATCCAGACCGGTTTCATGCCTGGCAACCAGCCTGTCGGGCTGGCATCGCGCACGCCATCCACGCGATGATAATGCGCATTGGACCACCAGCTCCGGATGTCCTTGAACCGCCAGACCCAGGGTTCATCATGAACGCTGTCGGTTATCGGGCTGCGCTGCTGGGTCTGCCTGTCGGCCTCATCCGCATAAAACCAGTCGGCGCCTTCGCCGCCGGCAATCCCCGCCCCGAGATAATCGAGATCGTGGGGACAATCGGCGTCGGTGCGATCGAGGTGGTCTTCGCCATCGCGCCAGTCGCTCGCCATCATGTAGTTGTCGATGCCGACCGCATCGATAGCGGGATCGGCCCACAAACCGTCAAGATGAAACAGCTTGTCGCCCGGCGCATCTTCAGGCTGCAGGCCGTGATACTCGGTCCAGTCCGCCCCGTAGGTCAGCGCCGCGCCTTCTCCCAGCACACTCCTCACATCGCCAGCGAGCACCGCAAGCGCGTCAACGACCGGAAAGTCACGCATATCGCTGCGCAGCCGCGTGAGCCCGACCAGCTCGGAGCCGATCAGGAAGGCGTCAACTCCGCCGGCCATTTCCGCCAGATGGGCATGGTGCAGGATAAACCGGCGATAGCCCCAATCCGCGCCGCCGGAAAAAGAGACCGTGTTGCCGTCCGGGGCAAAATCACCACTCGCCGCCGAGCCGAAAAACCCTTCGACCTGCAACAGCACGGCCTCGCTATTGTCGGGTGTGCCCGTTTGTCCCGGAGCTGGATCGGCCGTGATCCGCCCGCGCCAGGGATAGGCCGGCTGACTGGCGGACCCGTCGGGTGAAGGCAGGGCGTTGTCCGCCTGGATATCCATCAGCACAAAGGGATAAAGCGTCACCTTCAGCCCGCGTGCCTTGAGATCCGCGATAGCAGCGAGCACCGACGCATCACTCGGGGTACCGCCAAAGGCGGGGCCACCCAGTGCTTCGGTGACGGGTGTTGCGCCGCTCCGCCCGATGCCGCTGACCTCCCAATCCGCATCGCGTATGTCGCGATCGGTACCGACCGTTTTCGGGCGAATGCTGCATTGCCCGCAGCGCAGATCGTCGCCGAACCAGCTCACCACCAACGCCACATGCTCGAGCGAGGGGCACAGCGCCTGCAGTTCGTCGAGCGACACTGTCCAGTCGGACAGCCCCTCCCGCTGATGGACGTTTTCTGGACGCGACGCCCCGGGCCCAAGAATGCGGTAGCGCGGCTCAGGGTCGTAGCCGAATTCGCTCGCCCCCGGGATCACGCAGACCGCCCGGATCATGGGCTCAAGCTCGCCGACCGGCCGGCACAGTTCGACACTGATTTGTGGAATGCGATTGCCATAGGGCGACAGATCGAGTCGCTCGAATACAATGTAAGCGGTGCCACGATAGGCAGGCGCATTACCCGCGCCCTGTTTCGCCTCTATGAAAGCGTCTGGAACCTGATCCTCGGTGCCGCGATAGAAGCGCCATGCGGTATTGCGCAGATCCATGGGTTCGCCATCGGCCCAGATGCGGCCGATATGGGCGATTTGTCCCTCACCCAACCCGATGGCGAAACTGGCCAGTAACCGATCGGGATCGTCACTTTCCGCCAGCAGGCCCTTGATGCCGCCGCCTTCGGCCAGGCGTTCAAGCTCAGTGGCCCAGATGATATTGCCGTTCAGCCGCGACCAGCCATAAAGCCTCGGGATACCGGCACCGATATCCGAATATTGCAGCCGAAGTTCGCCTGCAGGCTGGGGATCGTTGCCACCGAAGAGCCGGTCGTCGAGCGCGTTGCCTGCCAGCGCCCCCAGTGCCCGCCCGAGCGTTGCACCCAGCGGACCGAACAGCGCACCGCCGGCAGCCTGGCCGGCCAGCGAAAGGGCGAGAGTGGCCATCAGCCTTCCTCCGGGAAGTGAAAGTGTGCTGCGATCCGACACCGCCACCACTCATTGAGTGAAACTTCGACCACACCGGTTCCTTCGAGTGCGTGAACGAAGCGGTCGGCAGCGGTCAGGATGGCGCAGTGTTTCGGGGGGTGTCCGGGCAGCATGCGAAAAAGCACCAGCGTGCCCGGAGCATCTGACGCGCCCGCCGGCCTGAAGAAACGTTGCGCTGCCTCCAAAAGGTCGATGCCGGCCTCTGGATCGCGCCAGCGAGCGGAATAGGCCGGCATGGCGATCGGCTCGCGGCCGACCGCTTCGCGCCAGACACCACGCACCAGCCCGAGGCAATCGCAGCCTACCCCCTTGATGCTCGCCTGATGCCGGTAAGGTGTGCCGATCCAGCCGCGCGCCAGGGTCACGACATCCTGTCCGCCAGTCGCACCGGTCATCACGGCACCAGCGGCTCGCCGTTGAAGCGGCTGCCTTCTCTGGGATATCTCAAGATGAAGTCGCCGCCCGGGATATGCGGGAAACCTCTGAAGTTGACCGCATTGCCAAACCGGTCGCGACAGGTTGCGAAAGCGCGATCGCAGCCTTCAATTATCCGCACGGTGTCTCCCGGTGCGACCGATCCGAGCAGGTCTGCATCCGTGGCGATGGTATCCCCACCATCATCCCGGTCCTGTTGCGCGATCCGGTCGACGAGGCTGGCACGCTCGCCAGTCAGCCATTCTGCCCTGCCTTGCACCGACCAACCCACTGGCCGGTCCTCAAGTCCGGTGACGCGCAGATGGTGACCGCCGAGCACGGTCGTCACTGTCGCCACGCGCTGCCGCTCGGGTCCGCTGAGATCGACGCCGCATCTCGCATCGCCAAGATCCGCGTCGCAGCTTCGTTGATAGACCCGGCCGTTCGCCTGGTTGAGAGCTGCGTGCGGCGACCGCAGTTCGGCTCTGAATACCCCGTCCTGTTCGGTGACCTCCCCGATCGTGTCGCGGCTGCGCAAATGGCGCTCGGCCGGATCGAGCCAGTTCACCAGATAGGTCTCGATCACCGCGCCGGCATATCGCCCCAATTCAAGATCGCGCGGGGTAATCCGATCATCGTCGAGCAAACCGGCAACTTCGCTGGTATCCACTTCCGCGCCCAACCGGGCGGAGGCGGCGCCAGCGTCAAACCCGCTCATGGGCACGAACGCGGTAGCGTCGAAAGTGAGGGGCCGGTCGTGGTCCGTAAAGCCGAGAATTGCTCCGTCCCTGCGGGTCAGGCGCCAACACAGGCACAGGGTTGTCTCGCCGCTTTCAAGGTGGGCGGCAAATGCCGGGTCGAGCACACGCATCACACCACCTCGACAAGTGTGATATCTGGCGCTGCCGCCGCGTCGAAACTCGAAAGTTCAATGTCGAGCCTGTCGCTGTCGAACCGCACTTCACAATCGAATTGGAACCCGGCCGTGACCGGCTGTCCATTCGCCGGGGGCGCAGCGAACGTCACCAAGCCGGTCTCTGTATCAACCGCGAAATCTGCGGGCGCCGACAGTTCCACCCCGGCCACCGCCGTTCGGACCGATCCCTCAACAGGCTTGGTGATCCGCCGGTCATAAGGATCGAAGGTACCACCATATCGCTTGACGAGTTGGAAAGCGGTTTCAGTGCCGTCGCCGGTTCCGATCTCCTGATCCAGCGGCGTGATCCCGGCGCCAGGGGGGCCGGAGCCGTGATCGAGCGGGTCACGGAACAGGAAAGTGTGCAGCCGTCCGCGCCTTTCCTCAAAGAAGGCAATGACTTGCGCCAGGTCCGCCCGGGACTTCACGCCATAGCCGGCGTTGAACCGGCGGCGTGAGCCGGCCCAGCGGCTGTTGCGGGTTTCGGCACCATTGGCGAGCGTCGTCACCTCCGTCAGCCGTTCGGGGCCGCCACGTGCGGCGAGCGCAATGTCGGCAGGAAAACGTACCGGGTGAAAGGCCATCAGCTCGCCCTCGTGCCGCGGCGCACTGCGCGCAACAACGCAGCCCCTATTTCCGCTTCACCGGCGACGAAACTGCGCGCGTCGGGCGTCGAGATGTTCATTGTGACCATGATGGGCCTGCCACCGGCAGCACTGACGCCCAGCCTTCCGTCCGGCCCGCGCGTCAGGGGCAGGATCGCTTCGGGCCCAGCCTCCCCGGCCAGACCGGGGCCGGTTGCAGAGTTGAACTGCGTCGGCGCATTGATGACCCCGCCGCGCGCAAAGCGTTGAACGCCTCCGAGAGCCGGGTTCAGCCCGGCAAACAGGGATCCCACGGCTTGGGAAATCGCAGCGCCAACCGGCTTGAAGGCCGCCTTGAGCACCACATCTGCGAAGCGTCTCGCGATATCGCCCAACAGGTCACGCAAGGACCGGCCATCGGTCAGCGCGCGCCTGAACGCATTGCTCATTGAGGCGCCGACGGCGTCGGCAAGATCCTTGATGCGGTCGAGTTCGGCTTCGACATCGCCGAGTTCGCTGGCCGCTTCGCGAAATGCAGAATTTTCAGTCATGGATTTCGTCCGGGTATCGGGTCATGAGGTCGTCAAACACCTGACGGGTCATCGCCGTTTCGGTCGCCCATCCCGCGGCCTCAGCCAGGGCGAGGAGTTCGCGCGGCGTCAGCGCCCAGAACTCGCTGGGGGAAAGCCGGTAATGGCCAAAGGCGAGCGCCATGGCGTCAGACCAGGGAAAGCTTGTCACGCCTGGTCCCTGTCGGTGCCGAATGCTGCGGTGAGCAGGGCCAGCGCAATACGGGCCGCCCCTTCGATGCCGCCTTCGATCGGGGTGGCGAGGAGATCCTCCTCGTTCATCGGATCGCCTCCCCCCGCAAGACCTGCGGCGATGATGGCGGCAAGGTCCTGGGCGGAGATCCGCCCCTTTTCGAACCGGTCGGCAAGCTCGCCGAGATCGCCAGCGCCGAACCGGGTTTCCAGTCCGGCCAGTGCACCAAGGGTCAGGCACAGGCGGCGCTTGTGTCCCCCGATCACGGCTTCGATTTCTCCACGGCGGGGATTGATCATCAGGCAGCCTCGAATGTGATTTCGCCTGCGCTTTCGAGCGCGATCTCGAAGGTGACCTCGCCGGCATGGTCGGCAGAGAAGCTCAGCGCCGTGATCTGGAAGCCGCCTTCGATGATCCCGAAATCGGGCAGGATGATCTGCCAGTTACGCAGCACTCCGCCAAAGAAGACCTCCCGTATGCGGGCGTCCGAGGCCTGGTCTTTGAAAATTCCGGACCCGTTGACGGCCGCCGTTTTGACACCGCCACCAGCCAACAGCTCGCGCCAGCGCCCCGCAGATTCTGCATCGGTGACATCGATGGCCTGAGCGTTGAAGGCAAGGGCGCGGCTGCGCATCCCGGCCACGGTGATGAACGCGCCGGCGCCAGTTTCGTCGAGTTTGAGGAGCATGTCCTTGCCGGACTGAGCACTCATGATTGTCTCCATTGCCTTGCTTGAGTTCAGGCCGGTTCGGTGAAGAACCGCAGCTTCAAAGTTGCGCGGGTCCAGCCGCGGCGCGGCTCGATTTCGCTGTCGGTGCGCTCGTGATGGCGGTGGGTGATGCGCCACCCCGGGGGATCGCCGAGATCAAAAAGTGCAACCCGGGAAACATCGGCAGCAATCGCCAGGGCCGTTGCCCGGCTGGCCCGCGGAACCCAGACGGTCAGGGTCAGCCGGTGATCGGCGCCCGGCGCTAGGTCACTGTCCCGGTTGAGGGCATCGTGTCGCGTGATCGCCAGGTAAGGCGGGTGCCGGCCCTGGGGCGGCGCATCGAGGATTCCGTCGCTGCCGATAGCACCCGCCACCGCCGGGTCGGCAGCCAACGCGCTCACCAGCGCAGCTTGCAGCGCAGCCATGGCGTTGTTGAGGTCGGTGTCAGGCACTGAGACCTCCCAGCGGATCGGCGATCATGCAGGTCAGGGAGAGATAGGCCTTTCGCCCGTTGAGATCGTCCGCCGCGACGACATCGAGCGATTGCCCGCGATAGGTCAGCCGATCGCCCGGTGTCAGATCTGTGCGGTAGCGCAGCACGACGCTGTGGGTGGATTGTGCAGCGGGTCCCGCCCCATGCGCGGTCAGGGCGGGGTTTCGGGCAGTCACCCGGGCCCAGACCGTTGCCAACGGGACAAAGGCGATTTCCTCGCCCCCGGCGCCGTCGGGTGTCGTGACACGCCGGAGCAGCTGCACCCGGTCGCGCAGTGTGCCAAGAGCAGGGACCCTCGCGTCGCTCATAACGCCACCTGCCGATAGCCTTCGACCAGCCGGTCGAAACCGGCGGGCACCACGGCTCCGGAGCCGGCCATGATCACGGCGTCGCGGTGCTCGAACCAGTGCGCGACAAGGCTCAAGACAGCCTGCTTGAGCGGCGCGGGCACATCCGATGCGGCTTCGCCATAGCCAGCGAGATAGTCGATCTCGATTGCTGCGAAAGGCCTCAATGTGTCCGGCCCGGGGATACTGCTCGGCAGGATCAGGCGCGCCGGTGTCGAGCCGGTTTCGGCGATGAACTGCGCCAGCGGCAATTCGGTCTCTTCGCCCTCGGCATCGAATACCCGGATCGCGCTCACAGCGCGCAGCGGCGCGATGGGCATGCGCACTTCACGGCCCTCAGGCCAGGCGTCGAGCGCCAGCCGCCAGCTCTGGTCGATCATGGCGCGGCGCGTGACCACTTCTGTGTGGATGCGGGCCGCTGCGATCAGGGTGGCGATCAGATCGTCTTCATCGCCAGTGTCGACGCGCAGGAATGCTTTGGCTTCGGCAAGGGTCACCGGCTCAAGCGCCGGTCCCGCCAGCAATATCGATGTCATGAAAGTATCCTCAAAGCGAAAGGCAGGGTGCCCCGGCCGGCGGGAGGGACCGGCCGGGGCCTCGGGCTCGACCGGTCAGGAAACCGAGAGCCTGAGAAGCTTGATGGCGTCGAAGTCGGCAACGCCGCCACCGACGCGTTTGGTGGTGTAGAAAAGGACGTAGGGTTTGGCGGTGAAGGGATCGCGGATCACATTCACGCCCTGCCGGTCGACGATCAGATAGCCGCGGCGGAAGTCGCCAAAGGCAATCGGGGTCTCATCGGAGCCGAAATCGGGCATGTCCTCGGCCTCGACCAATTCGAAGCCCAGCAAGGTGGCGCGGCCATTCGGCGCGAGCGCGGGCTGCCAGATATAGTTGCCGTCCGCATCCTTGAGCTTGCGCAACGCGGCCTGGGTGCGCCTGTTCATCACCCAATGGGCGTTCTGACGGTAGCCGGCCTTGAGCGCATAGACGAGATCGATCAGTACGTCGGTCTCATCGCTCGCCGGCAGATCGGCATCCACGCCGGTTGCGACATAGCCGATATTGCCCCAGCTCCAGGCACTCTCCGCCACCTGGGTCTCGGAGAGGAACCCTGTGGGCTTCTTGACCCCATCACCATTGATGAAGGCCGCGCTTTCCTGCCCTGCGAACGCCGCGTCGATCTCCTCGGCAATCCACTGGCCGACATCGACCGCTGCATCGTCGAGGAAGGACGCCGTCGCCGCCGGCATGGCGTAGAGCTCTGCGGTGGGGAAATCGATGGCATCGAGCACCGGGGAGTTGGTCTCGGGCCGGGCATCGGTTTCGCCCACCCAGCCGGTCGCCGGACCGGTCACCGAGATCGGTTTGCGGTAATTGGGACCGGAGACACGCCGGATCCCGGCAATCGAGCGGATCGGCGAGACGCTGGAGAGCCGGCGCAGGATTTCGGTCTCGGTTTCGTCCGGCACCAGGTAGCCGCCATCGGGGTTGGAGCCGATGGAGAGCGCCTTTTCCTCGCCGTGGCGCACATAGGCAGAAAAGGCAGCCCCATACTCATCATCGAAAGCCGGCGTGCCGGTTTCGAGCGCCGGGCGCGCGGCTTTCAGGGCCATGGCATCGAGCGCCGATTTGTGCCGGTCGAGCGCTGCGTTGAGACGGTCGAGCTTGTCCTCGCTCAGGGGATCAGCGGCACCCTTTTTCTGGATATCGGCCAGCCGGGCATCGTTCTCGGCCTTGAAGGTCTCGAACGCCCTGGCCAACTCTTCCATGGCACTCACGGCATCGCCACCCGGTTCGGGGGTCGGCAGCGCCTTGTTTTCCACCGGCAGAGCCTTGGTTTCGAGAGACGCAGAGTTCTGCGCCCCGGCCGGATTGGTCGGTTCGGTCATGATGGGTCCTTGGTTTGGGGTGTTGAGTGTGTCGGCTCAGGCCGCGAGCGCGGCGATGGCGCGCCGGGCGCCGGCGGCCAGAAGGTGCAGATGGTCCGGGTCACTGTGGGATCGGGCGGAGATGCGGGCGCCGGCATGCATGGGAAAGGTCACGATCGAGACCTCCCACAAATCGATCTCCCACAGGCGTCTTCCCGCGCCCTGCTTGTCGGCCCGCACGGTGCGAAAGCCGATGGAGAGCCCGTCCAGCGCGCCGCCGCCGATCAGCCGCTTCAGCGTATCGGCCCGCCCGCCATCGGCGATCAGCCGTCCTTCGGCGAACAGGCCCCTGTCGTCTTCCGCCAGCCGGGCCCAGGCCCCCACGGGTTCCCTCGGATCATGCTGAAACAGCATGCGCACGCCCTTTGCGTTCCGGCGTGCCAGAGACGCGGCGAAAGCGCCGGGCATCACCCGGTCTCCCGATTGGTCCGCGGAGTGGAACAGGCTGGCATAGCCGGCGAAATGGCCATTCTCATCGATCAGCATGGGCTTCATCGGGTGCCGCCGGCCCGGCTTGGCGGTCTTTGCGGCACCGTCGGCCGCGGCTTGCCCAACCGCGTGGCGTGGGTGCCGATCAGCGTACCGGCTATGTTGAAGGCAAATTCACGGAACACCTGCGCGCTGTCTCGCCTTGCCGTCCGTTGGTGCGATTTGCGTTTCATTGCGGATTACCCCTGTTGCCGAAGAGCTGGTTGAGCGCGGCGATCTCCTTGATGAAGGTGTCGAAGCGCCGGTTCGCGGCCACCAGTTCCCTGAGGCACCAGGCCAGCATGGCGCTGGCGCCGCTCGCCCACAGAAACAGGGCCAGATGCGCCAGATCGCCCCGTTCGGCGATTGTCCTTGTCAGATCGGTCATTCAAGTTCTCCCCTCCTTGGTCAGTTGTCATTGCCCCGAATTGCCCTCGCCCAGCCCCAGCATGCGGCGCTTCTCGGCATCGGACAGGAAGTCCGCCTTCCCGATCTGCTCCCAGAGCTGGGCGCGTTCGGCGGAAAGCGCTTCGATGCGGTCGGTATCCGGCGCCAGCCGCCAGTCCCCGCCCAGATGTCCGCCGAGCCAGCGGCTCAGATCGCCGGTGATCCGGCGGGCCAGCGGAATGATGGTCTGGCGCCACAGCGCCCGGTTGGCTTCCGCGTAATTGGCGTAGGTGTTGTCGCCGGGAATGCCGAGCACCATGGGCGGCACTCCGAATGCCAGCGCGATGTCGCGCGCCGCCCCGTTCTTGGCTTCGATGAAATCCATGTCGCGCGGGCTCAGCCCCAGCGCTTTCCAGTCGAGCCCGCCTTCGAGCACCAGCGGCCGACCGGCATTGAGCGCGCCCTGGTAGCCGGCTTCGAGTTCGGTTTTGAGCCGTTCGAACTGGTCACCGGTCAAATTGCCTGAGCCTGCGGTGTAGACCAGCGCGCCCGATGGCCGCGCCGCATTGGCGAGGAGCGAACGGTTCCAATCCTGAGCCGCGTTATGCACCTCCAGCGCAGCCGCCGCCGCAGCAAGCGGCGCCAGGCCGTGATGATCATCGAGCGGATGGCCAAGGCTGAGGTGCAGCAGCGGCTCGCCACCCCCTGCCCCACCTGCCGGGATCTGCCGGGTGCGCCCGCCCGCCGTGTAGCGATAGGCGCGGGGCCAGCCATCGGCGTCCAGCGTCACCGAGACCCGGTCGGGCCGCAACAGATAGAGCCCGGCCAGGTCGCCACCGGTGCTCACCGCCTCGCAATAGGCGTCTCCCGCCGCCATCAGATTGGTGCCGATGGTCTCGAGAAATTCCTGCCGCGTCTGGCGGGGATTGGGCCGCTCAATGAGGCCAAGCACTCGGTGTTCGGTAAAGCGCTGCCCTCCTTCCTCGACCACTAGCGGCATGGCGCCCAGCCCTTCTGCGATCAGCCGGATACAGCGGAAGACCACCGGATTGCGCATCATCCCGGCCCGGGCCAGCCCGGCGTAACTGCGCGGAACGCTGCCGCCCTGCGCTCCGGCCCCGATCAGCGCGTTGAGTACCGCCGATTTGCCTTCGGGCGGTATTGGAGTCGAGACGCGCTCAGGCGCCCCGCCGCCGGTCAGGCGAGCGAGCCAGTTGGGCATTGTGTTTCCCCTTGTCTAGAGCCCGCGAATGCGGGGTATCGCTGAATTGAGCATCAGCTCGTTGAGAGCCCAGACGAGCGCGTCGACCCGGTCGGGCGAACCGCCACCCGACAGCCCGTTGGGGCCGAAGGCGCACATTTCGTCTTCAAGTTCGGCAAACAGCCCGACATGGCTCACAAGCCCGCGGGCATAGAGCGCGGCAACCGGCTCGGCGCGGGTCCATTTGCCCCGCTTCGCGTGCACCGCCCGCACCGGCACATCGGGGTCAACCTGACGCAGCAATCCGGTCACCAGTTCCCCGCCCTGGTTTGTCTCGGCGATCACTACATCCGCCTTGAGGCGGTGAAACGCCTCAACGGCCCGCCGCGCCCAGATGATCGGCGGTGCGGGCCGCAGGCTCAGGTCCTCGATCACCACCGCCCGCTCGCCGCGCCGCCCCGCGGCGATGATGCCGCAAGCGTCGGACCGGGCATGGCTTGTCACCGGCGGGTCGATGGCGATCACGATCCGCTCCAGCTCGGGCACGCGGTTCATCCGATGCCGGTCGAACAAGTCGCGCTGCCACAGCGCATTGGGATCGTCTTCGATCAGCTCGCCATCGAGTTCCTGCCGCCCGAGGGCGGTGTGCTCGTAGCGCGCGGTGATCGCCGAAAAGAAGCTCTGGGCGAGATTCTTCCTGTTTTCGGTGCTGCGCATATGGGTGCGCCTCACCGCCGGATCGCTCACCAGCCGCCGGATCAGCGGGGTGGGCCTGGGTGTCGTCGTGATCAGCTGCCGCGGGTGGTCACCCAGCCGCAGCCCGAATTGCAGCATGTCGAATGCGGCTTCCGCCCTGCTCCACTTGGCCGCCTCGTCGCACCAGGCGGCAGCGAATTGCGGGCCGCGCAGGCTTTCCGGATCGCCCGCCCCGAACAGTTGCGCCACCGCGCCATTGGGCCATTCGAGCCGGTTCTTGCCGCTGATCAGCTTGGGCCGTTCCGCCGGCGGGCTGATCGAGAGAACCCCGGACATGCCTTCGACCATCACCGCCCGCGCCTCGGTGATGGTTTCCGAGACCAGCGCAATCGGGCTCACCGGTTTTGGCGCAGCGAAAGGCAGACCCATCGCCAGCCCCCGTATCCATTCGGCGCCGGTCCGCGTCTTGCCGGCGCCGCGCCCGCCCAGCAGCAGCCAGGTGGTCCAGTTGCCGAGGGGCGGCAATTGGGCCGCCCGGGCAAACACGAGCCAGTCAAACGACATCCCGGCGACCCGATCTTCGCTCACCCCGGCCAAGCGCCCTTTTGGGTCGTCGCTCTCGACCTCTGGTTCATCCTGTCTAATCACCGGCGATCTCGGCGAGGCGGTCGAGTACCTTCTTGCGCAGCGCAGCCATATCCTCACCAGGAAAGGCCGAGCGCCGCGCCGCATCATCCGCGTCGTCGATCTCGATCAGCTTGTCGAGCGTGCGCGTCAGATTGCCCAGCTGCCGGGATTCGGCCTCGCCCAATTCGGCCTGCGGCTTGTTTTCGATGGCCTTGATCTGCTTTTCGATCATCCTGAACAGGCGCGTGACCAGGAAGCGCCGGGTGACCGGCGGCCCGTCCGCCCGCATCCGCCATTTTTCCTGGGCGATCCGGGTGTAGAGCGCCGTGGTTGAAATCCCGTAGCGGGCCAGAAGCGAAGTCACCGTTTCTGCGCCCGTCTCGTATTCGGCACGCAGGGCAATCCAGTCGATATCCGGCGTGTGGGTCGGTCCCGGACCATAGCGGACAATCCGCCTTGCCATTTCTTCCAGCTCGCCCTTGCCTCCCGCATTGGCCCCGTCGGCGCTGTTCTCGGCTGCGTCGGATTCGGTCATCAAAAGCTCCTGAGCGAAGCACAATCCTGAATGTCCACACCTCTCGCCGGCGGCGCGACTCAGTCACACCACCACGGAAAAATAGGAATGATATCCGGATTTTTGCGTAAGCCTTCTCCCGGGGGCGCCCAAAAGAAAACCCCGCGGCGATCCGGCGAAAAACGCTCAATCACGCGGGGTTATGGGGAACAACCCAAAGGGAGGAGGAAGTTTTCAGGTCCCATTTCTGCGACCATAGCCAAAACCTACAGGATCACCGTGACGCTGTCAAGGACTTTTTTCCTAGCAAGAGACTGGTCGGCGCAACGCGCCGAGCCGATGATCCAGTGAATCATCGGCAGGTCTCGAGCGCTGGGGAGGTGCCGAAGGCACCGGGGTCCCCAGCCAAGGCCGCTTGCGGTGCGATTTGCTCCGGTGGAGCAAATCGAGTGAGGAGCACCCTGAGAGCTACGCTCGAAGGGTTGGGCACCTCACCCTGTCCGGTCGACCTTTTGAAATGAACGGACGCCCTGAGAGCTATGCTCGAAGGGTGGCGAGTCCGTTCCAGAGAACTAACCCTCGAGCGCTAAGGAGATGCCGGAGGCACCGGGGTCCCCTCACCCAAACCGCTCCAACAACCATCGCGTCGCCAGTGCCGCCGCGAGCGCCCAGGCGAAGCTCGCGAGGGTGCCGATGATGATGTATTCGCTCGAGCGGCGCTTCTGCGCTTCGCCGAAGCGCAGCACGGATTTGGCGGCGACGAGAAAACCAATAGCGGCCAGTTCGCCGGCCAGCACCAGGATGAAAATCAGGGTGCGTTCGAGATAGCCGATATAGAGCCCGCCGCCCGGCAAACCGTCATCCTCGCGCGGGGTTGTCCCGGTGGCGTCCTGTAGCGGTCCCGGATCGAACCGGTCCATGAACTTGCCGATGGCGAAGGCGCCGACCCTCAGGGTCAACAGAAGGCCGCCGATCAGCGTCAGCGCACGGAGAACGCCTGCGGGCGACGGCATGGTGTCCGCGATGGCCACAGGTGGACTTCCCCACCACCCTGCCGCGTAGAGGGCCGGAACGAACCAGGCGATCACGAACAGTACCGCGACATGCGCGGCCTGATCGAGCATGAAGGCGGCAAAGCTGTCCTCCCGCCGCGCCTTGATGGCATCGATGATCGCGTGGCTGGCCCCCAGCGCCAGCAAGGGCAGCGGTGCAAGCGATCCGGTGACGATGATCGCGGTCGCGACAACGACAACGACATGGGCAAGCAGCATCCCCGTCTTCTGCTTGCCCGTGCCATCCATTGGGGCTGCAGCACGAAATCGGCGATCAGATGTGCCACCAGCAGCGCGGTGAAACTGGCGATCATGATGCGTCCCCTCTCCTGCACAGCGTGATGACGCTGTTTTCCCGGAATACAGCCGGTTTTGGCTGTTCGCGGGCCTTCAGGCCTCGCTGCCCGCCCAATCAAAAAACAAGCGAAATCGCTTGTAATTGCCAAAAACCAGCGAAATCACTTGTTTGGGCGTCACCCATAAAACAGCGCTTTTAAGCTGTATTTCACAAAAACAGCTAAATTACGCTGTTTTCCAATTAGTCTCAACGCGATTGATGGCAAGTTCCAACGCAGGACCCCGCGCAGCATGGAAGTGTCGCCACACCGTCTGTTGCGAAATAGGTGGGTTCAAGGACTCCCCGATAGCCTTGTGCGTCAATCCGCTGTCCAACAAGAAGCGAGACATTACCTCTGCCTGTGCCTGCGTCCAATCAGCACTGCATGCATCGGCAAGCGCCAAGCAGGCATCAAGCAGGTTGTCATGCTCGGGGTAGCGGTTATCAGACCGGTAGCCGAAACGGATTGGACCAGAAAGATCATCAAGAGCCTTGCCTGCGGCCTCAAAAGGCACCCCACTGGCCTGGCCGATTTCATTGATGTCCTGAACACTGGCAGGCCCGATACCCACACCGATCCGCGTATCGAATCGTTTGTCCGCGGCTTTCACCGCGCCCCGCGCCACCAGGGTCGCCCGCAGCGCAAGCGCCGGATTGTTGAGCGCGAGCTGCCAGCCATCGCCCCGATAGCGGGCAAAGGGCGGTTTGTCCGTCTGTCCCGGCCAGCCGGCCATCTCGCTGACCGCCGCCTCGAGCGCCGCAAACAGCCTGTCGAGTCCATCCGCGCCGAGATCGCGCGAACCGACGACATCGCCGGTCAGAACCGCAATGATTTGAGCCACTTCCCCTCCGCCGCTGCCTGTCGGCGTGCCCGCCGGTTTCCGTTCCCGAAACACTAGCCGGGGGTGGGCGAATATCCAAGCAGGGCGATCAGGCCGTGCGAGAGCTCAGGCGTCCGGGTCCATTTCGGGCCACATCACCGCATGGTTCTCCCAATCGTCGGCCGGCACATCGTTCTCGGAAACGGTGCGCCCGCGCACCGAGATGCCCGCTGTGTGCACGGTTTCCGGGTCGCCGGAGATCAGCGGATGCCACCAGGCCAGCCCCCGTCCTTCGGCGATGCGGCGATAGGCGCAGGTCGGCGGCATCCAGCGGATCTTGGTGACATTGTCCGGGGTCAGCTTGATGCAGTCGGGCACCAGTTTCTGGCGGTTGGGGTAGTCGGTGCAGGCGCATTTGTCGCCGTCGAGCAGGCGGCAATGCACGTCCGAAGTGACGATTTCACCGGTGTCTTCGTCCTCGAGCTTGATCAGGCAACAGCGGGCGCAGCCATCGCACAGTGCCTCCCATTCGGCCTGGGTCATCTCTTCGAGGCGCTTTGTTTCGTAAAACTGCATGCGGCTCCGTCTCGCCTGCGCCGGTCACAACGGCGCCAAGTGTCTTGTTTTTGCCGCTAAACTGCCCCATTCAACTGTGTGGAAAGGGTTGCGGTGCATCATCGTGCCGCCCCGGTCCGCGAGTCGCGCGGGGTGCGGCCAAGAGGTGTTATCGTGGCAGATCCGTTCTACCACAAGACCAGGAAGAAAAAGGGCTCCCGGCTTTTGCAGGCCGATGCGTGGCTCGATTCAACGCTCTACGATTTCTTCACCGGGCTGGGGCGCGGCTACCAGCATTTCCAGGATTTCATGAGCCGGTTCCATGTGACCGGTTTCAAACGGCTTTTCGTGGAGCTCGTCTCGGACGGGCTGACCTTCGGCATGCTCGGGCTGCTGGTCTTGACCACCCTGGCACTGCCCGCCTTCGACGAGACCGCCAGCGGCCAGTTCAATCCGGCGGAAGACTATGCCGTCACCTTTCTCGACCGCTATGGCAACGAGGTCGGGCGCCGCGGCATCCGAACCGATGATTCCGTCGCCCTCGACAAGCTGCCCGACTATCTGATCAAGGCGACCCTGGCGACCGAAGACCGGCGCTTCTATGACCATTTCGGTATCGATGTGATGGGCACGCTGCGCGCGCTCATTTCCAACGTTCAGGCCAATTCGGTGGTCGAGGGCGGCTCCTCGATCACCCAACAGCTCGCCAAGAATTTGTTCCTTTCCTCCGAGCGCACTTATGAGCGCAAGATCAAGGAAGCGTTCCTCTCGCTCTGGCTTGAGACCCACTACACCAAGGACGAGATCCTCAAGATGTATCTCGACCGCTCCTATATGGGCGGCGGGAATTACGGAGTTGCGGCGGCAGCCGAATTCTATTTCTCGAAATCGGTGCGCGACATCTCGCTCGCCGAAGCGGCGATGTTGGCGGGCATGTTCAAGGCGCCGGGGCATTACGCCCCGCATATCGATCTCGCCCGCGCGCGCAGCCGGGCAAACGACGTGCTGACCAATCTGGTACAGGCGGGGTTCATGACCGAAGGCCAGGTCACCGGCGCGCGGCGCAAACCGGCCGCTCCGGTCGACCGGTCAGACGAAATCGATGCGCCAAACTATTTCCTCGACTGGGCCTTTGAAGAGGTCAAATCGATCGTTGCGGAGCGCTCGGATGGCATCAGCTTCGTGGTGCGCACCACAATCGATCCCGTGCTGCAGGACTATGCCGAGGAAGCCGTTTCCACCGTCATTCGCGAGGAAGGCGACGCCTTCGACGTCTCTCAGGCGGCCATGGTGGTGCTGGGGACGGACGGCGCCGTGCGCGCCATGGTGGGCGGGCTCGACTATGGCAAAAGCCAGTTCAACCGCGCCACGACGCCCAATCGCCAGCCCGGCTCCTCGTTCAAGCCTTTCGTCTATGCCACAGCGCTTGAATCCGGCCGGTTCTCCCCCAGTTCGGTGGTCCGCGACCAGCCAGTCTGCATCTCCGGCTGGTGCCCGCAAAATTACGGCCGGTCCTATGCCGGCAATGTCACGCTCAAGACCGCGCTCACCCGTTCGATCAACACCGTGCCCGTCACCCTGTCGATCTCAACCGGGCGCGGCCCGATCGCCGACATGGCGCATCGCATGGGCATCCGCAACGAGTTCCCGGTCACCCGGTCGCTGCCGCTCGGTGTGATTTCGGTTTCGGTGCTCGATATGGCCTCGACCTATGCCGTGTTCGCCAATCGGGGTCACAAGACGCCGGCCTTCGGCATTACCCGGATCAACTCGACCCGTGGCGATCTCGTCTACGAGGCGCCCGACGCGACCAGGAACGAATTGATCCTGTCCGAGGAAACCGTCACCGGCATGAACGACATGCTGCGCAATGTCGTCACATCGGGTACCGGGCGCCGCGCCATCGTCGAGGGCGTTCCCGCAGCCGGCAAGACCGGCACCACCCAGTCCTATCGCGATGCCTGGTTTTGCGGTTACACCGGCAACTATGTCGCTGCCGTGTGGTTCGGCAATGATGATTACACCCCGACCCGCCGGCTCACCGGCGGCCGCCTGCCGGCCCAGACATGGCAGAAATTCATGGAATACGCCCACACCAATATCGAGGTGCAACCGCTCCAGGGCGTGGATTTCGATCCGCTCCCCCGCGTCGTCGAGGCTTCAAACGAAGGGTCTGAGGGCGGCGAGCGTCCGCCCACCCTGTCGCCTGAGGCGGCAGACAAGCTGCTGGCGCTTTCCGGCGTCTTCCGCGCTGCACTGACCGATCTCACCGGCGAGGGCCCCCCGCTGGAGGCCGCGGAGGGCCCCGCACCTTCGCCGGCAGAACCGTCGCTCACGCCTGCCAATTTCACGCCGTCTGCGAGCGAGTAGCCCGTGCGTTTCGTCTTCGGCCTCGTTTTTGCGATCACCATCGCGCTGGTGTCCGGCTTCGGTTCGGCGTGGTACGCGCTTGAGAATGGCGAGCTTTTCGTCACGCTGTCCCTTGGCCCCTGGAAGGCCTGGCCCGCCGCCGGCACTGCCGAGGCCGACCCTTATACCCATGCCTATCTGGCACGGTCCGGTCAGCTTCAGCTTGGCCGTGCCGAAGGCATCCGGTTCGCCGCAACCACCGACAGTGACGGCTTCCCCCTTAAACGCGAATGCCGCTACCGGATAGAGGGCGAAACACCGGTTGCGAGCCTTTGGACTCTTTATGCGGAGGACGAAAAAGGCTCTCTGATCGGGCATGATGAACGCCGCGACGTCATTGACGGGGTCAATCTGCCTCGCGGCGATGATGGTCTGATGCTGGTGCGCACCGGACCCGCGCCCACTGGACCGGTCTGGCTCGCGACCCCCGGCCGGGGTCCGGTGAATTTCGTTCTCACGCTTTACGACACCTCCCTTTTCGCAGGGCTTTCAGCCGAATCGACACCCTTGCCCGGTATCTACGAAGAGGGCTGTGCATGATCCGGCTCACGCTTTGGGGCATTGGCGGGCTGCTGCTTGGCGGCATCATCCATCTGGTGGCAATCCTGATCTTGCCATCCCTTGCCGAGGACGATGCCTGGACGCGGGTTGCCGCCCTTGAGGCAAACGAACGCTTTTCCCTGCTCGACCGTCCGGTGCCCGGTGCGCCCAATCCGCTTGGGCTCGATCCGAGTTTCATCGAGGCGGTCTGCCAGCTGAACATCGCCGAAGGCCCCGGGGCCCTGGAAGGGGTCCTGCCCGACAGTTTCTGGTCGCTGGCCGTTTACGAGCCCGATGGCTCGGTGATCTACTCGACGACCGAACGATCTGCCTCGGACAATTTCCTGAATGTGGGGATTTTCAATCGAGACCAGACCCGCCTTCTGGCCCAACAGGAGATTGAAATTGACGAGGGCCTGCTGATCGTCGAGGCCGCTGGCAACGACGTCGCCGCCGTGGTCCGGCTCTGGCTCGAATATGACGCTTTGGCGCCGCGCTACGAGCAGGCGCTGTCCGCGCTGACCTGCCGCGTCGTCCGATAAGTCTCCGACCTATTTGAGGTATTCGGGTTCGGTCCGGGTGGCATAGCGCGAGGCAATGGCCCCGTCCCCATTCCAGTGCGCACCGGCGGTGTCGGTCCAGCAGAATTCGTATCGCTTTGCCTTGTCCACGAACACGTCGAGCCGGTTCAGCCCGTCATTGACCACCGTTGCCTCTTCATGCGGCGTCTCCACGAGATAGCGGTCGAAGGCAAACTGGTAAGCATCGAACCGGTAGCTCACCGCCCGCACAAAGCCTTCGATATAGGCATCGTTCTCGGCTTCGCGCGCCACCAGCTTCTCCTCGATCTCAATGTTCCCGCCATGCAGCTCGGCATAGGCCAGTCGCCGCCGGCGGTCGAGACGCTCCACGGCGCATACGGCGCGGAACGTGGCCGGCAGCGTGTCGAGATCGGCGTTGATGTGCTGGCCGATCTTGCGGAATCGGATGGTTGAGGACTGAAAGTTCTGCCGGTGCAGGAATTCGTAATAGCGTTCCGTTTTGAAACGGTGATCGACAAGCTTGAAGAATTCGGTGCGCTGCGGTTCGATCCCGCGATCGAACATCCATTCGCGCGCATGCGGCGCGATCAGGAACCGCCAGACGCGGTCGTACATTTCGCGTTCTTCGTCTGCGAGGTTGAACTGGGATATGGCCGTCGCTCTGACCGCCCGGTCGCCGCCCGTCTCGGGCGCCGTCCAGTCGCGGATCGGGCTCGACTTGGCGCGGCCGAAATCGCCCATGGACTGGTTGCATGCCCCGCCCATCAGGGCCAGCAGCAATGCGGCTGAAAGGCTAGCTGCCCTCGCCACGCCGCCTGTGCGGACGAGCCTTGATCGGATTTGCCTTTTTTGAATGTTCATACCGGACACCGGGGAAAATAATGACATCGCCTTCGCGTCGCTGGCCTTTTGGCGGCCGCACCGTTGTCCGTTTCAACGTGAATTTCAGGACCGTGCCCATGGTGGCCTCTTCACATGTTGCCTGGGGCGCTTTTCTCCTCACCTTGCGCAACCGTTAACAGCGGCAAAAAAATCCGCCGACAACCCATTAAGGAATGGTCAAGGTTAACAGTCCGCTAACGAATTGGTGGAATTAGTGGGGACGTGGGCGATTTGCCTGCCAGTTCCATCCAGTTCCGAGCGGCCAAAGATCTATGATCGGGTTCCAACCTTATGAAACCTTTCAACTCTTGATCGAGACAGGAGGCGTCGAGCGCGCCAACACCTTGCTCGTTGCCGCCTGCGAAGCTTTTGCCCGCCGGCCCCGCCCGCAGTCGGCAGAACTGTCCCAGTTTGAAGCACTTGCGACCCGCCTGTTCCCTACCGCCGCGCCGTCTGCGCGCGACCGCGCCGCCCAGGCGCTCGGCAAGGCGGATTATCTCTCGCCCGTGCTTGAACGGCTCGTCTTTCAGAACATCAAGGAAGGCCTGCCTGAATATCTCGGCACTGCGCGTTCGATCTCCGAGCCGGTGCTCATGGAAATCCTCGACAAGCGTAATGTCGAACTGTGCGCACGAATCGCGGCACGCACCGATCTGTCGACCCTTACACTTTCAAAGCTGTTCCCGATCAATTCGCGGGCGGTCTACCGTGCCCTCGCCTCCAATTCGGCGATCCGGTTCCGAGGCCCCTATCTCAAGGCCATCACGCGCGCCGCGATGATGGACGGTCAGGTCGCCAAAACCCTTGCCGCCCGCAAGGACATCGACAAGGCCCTTTTGGCACCGGCCTTCTTCCAGCTCGATGAGGACTCGCGGCTCGACGTCATCGCCGCCTTTGGCGATCGGCAATTGCCCGAGACGCCCTTGAGCCGAACCTTCGAGCACATCTCGGTGGTGACCAGTGAATTCACACAGGCCCTGATGAAGCTGTTTTCGGAGAACCGGCGGCCGGAGGTCACACGGCTGTTCACCCAGATCACCGGACTTGATGAAGTGCGATGCGGCGAGATCGCCCACGACACAACCGGGGCGGCCCTGTTCGTTATCCTGAGGGCCTTCGGATGCGACGCACAGGACGGCATGAAGGTGCTGCTGCACGCCACCTCGCATGAGGTGAACCGCAGCCGCATCATCAACGAGTATGCGCGCCTGTTTTCCTCGCTGAGCGTGCGCTCGATGGTGTTCATGCTCTCGGTCTGGCGTGGGGATGTCGACCTCAACGAGTTGTCGAAACCTGAATTCCAGCCGGTCACCCAGACCACGTCGCGCACCGTTGCCGCTCAGGCAGAAAACAATCGCGAAAGCGCCGTCAGCCGCGCCGTCGCCGCTGTCCGTCGCCTGGCCAGCAATGGCTAGGCCGCCGGTTCGCTATTGAGCAGATACCACCTCGAGGCCGTGGTCGCCCGCGCGGTCTTCGAGCGTGACAACCCATAGATCGGGGTCGAAATCCGCTTCGCGCGTGATGCGTTGTGCCGTGTCCGCATTCGGCTGACGGTCGATCAACACCGAAAACCGCCGGTCGGTTGCGGCATCCGGGTCGCCATGGGCAGGAACCAGCAAGCTCGATGTGCCGTTAAGATGGTCGATTTCGACCCAGATCTGGCCGGCGTCTGGATCGCCCTTGCGGGAGACAACGCAGATGCGGCCAAGCTGTGCATGTCGCCGCAAAAAGGCGGACACCCAGATGTCGGCGCGGAGCCTTGCCATGATCAGATGGTGGCGCCGGCGGCCTGCAGCAGGTCGACGAGTTCGGGGCTGATCTCACCGGTCACATCAAGATTGGAGAAGATCTCGAACTGGCGGATCGCACGCGCCGTTGCATCACCGGGTTTGCCGTCAATGGCACCATAGAGGAAGCCGAGCGACGCCAGTCCCCGCTGGATCTTCATCACCAGTTCGGGATTGGTGGCCGGTGTGGCCTGCTCCTGGATGGTGGGCGGCATTTCCTGCATGGCGGTCCGCGCGATGTCGGCGAGCGGATCGTTGGCGGGCTCGGCAGCAGGTGCCGGCGTCTCCACCGGGTTGCTCTGTGTCGTCTGAGCGCTCTGCGTGGTCTGAGCGGCGGGTTGCTCCACGGCAATCCATTCGGAGGATGCGGGCTCGCTTCGCGAGGCCGTCACTGCCGGCTCAATCGCCGGTTCGGGCGCTGGCGTGACAACAGTGCGCTGAGCAGCCGGCAGCTGGCCGGTCATGAAGGCGCGCTCCAGCGCTTCGATCATGGCCGGTTCCAGTGCCCCTTTGGCGGGCAGGCCGGACCGTTCCTCGAAAGCGCGAATCGCGTTGGCGGTGTTAGGGCCGTAATAGCCATCGATCTCGGCAGAGAACAGACCAAGCGCCTTGAGCATGGTCTGGACGCGGTAGGTCGTTTCGTCGCCGAGCACGGGACCCGGGATCTCCACCGAGCTGCGCCGGGCCGGGACAACTTCGCTCGAAGCCGGGGCTTGGGTGCTCTGGGTCGAGGCTGTGTCGATGCGCGGTTCTTCGCGAATCGTGGCCGGGCGCGCCGGTGGCGGCGCAGTCAAGCCGGCCGATCCATTGACGGACGCGGTCTCGACCGGCTTGAGAGAAAGATCCTGCCAGTAGAGGGCGTTAAGCGCCGTGACGAGGTAACCTGCGGCAACGATGACGACAGCGGCCGAGGTTATGGGCGCATGTGAGATGCGCTGCCAAACGGGGCCGAATATCGCACCGAGAAGAGCCAGAAACAGGTTTGTGTCATCTTGGGCGCGATGGGCTGCGCTTGCTGGCATTACTGTCCTCCGGCCGCGGCTTGAACGGGCATCACCTCTTCGGCGGGTTCCACCGATTCGCGGTGATCCTCGATCGAAGAGAGGACCGCAGTATGGCCGGATATGCTTGACGGACCGTTTATAGGCAGCGAAATCGACACGGTCGTGCCTTCACCGAGACGGCTGTCGACTTTCATCTTGCCTTCGTGCAATTCGACAAGGCCGCGCACTATGGAAAGCCCCAGCCCGGCGCCTTCATAGCGCCTGTCGAGGCCGTTTTGCGCCTGGAAGAAGGGTTCGCCAATGCGAGCGGCGTCCTGTTCGGACATGCCAATGCCGTCGTCCGAGACCGCCATCACCAGGGACGCACCGCGCACCTTGAAATCGATGCGGACTGCAGAATTGGGCGCGCTGAACTTGATCGCGTTCGACACCAGATTGATCAGAATCTGGCGGCAGGCCCGTTCATCGCCCACGATCTGGGGCAAATGCCGTTCGACATTGCGCACCAGCCGGATATCGCGTTTGTCCGCGGCACCCTCTACCATGGCGAGGCAAGGCTCAACAATCTCGGCAGGATCAAAGGTTTCGGTCTGCAGCTCGAACTTTCCGGCCTCGATCTTGGACATGTCGAGAAGCATGGTCACCGTATCGAGCAAATGATGACCGCTCTGCCGGATCAGTCGGGCATATTCCTCGTGGTCTTCGCTGAGTTCGCCGCCGATATTGTTCAGCATCATGTCGGTGAAGCCGACAATGGCGTTCAGTGGGGTGCGCAGTTCGTGCCCGATGGTGGCCAGGAACTTGGACTTGGCCATCGAAGTAGCCTGCGCTTCCTGGTGGGCGGCGCGCAGTTCCTGCTCGGTGTCCTTGCGGGTGGTCACATCGCGCAGCACAGCGACGACCTCATAGCCCCGGCTCGCATCGCCTGATGCCAGGATCGGAGACAGGGTCACCTCGAGCCAGAAATAGGTCGAATCATTGATCAGGTCACGGCGCATACGCAGTTCGACGCCACTGGCGCGGCCGTCGAGCCGGGCGTGGCTGAGCGCCGACAGGAAAGCGGGGCGGTCGAGCACATGCATACGGTCGATCAGGCCGGTGCCCGAAAGCTGGTAGCGGCGGCATCCGAACAGGCTTTCGGCGGAGCCGGAAATGAACATCATCTCCCCGGTTGACGAATAACGCACCACAGCGTCCTGCACGTTTTCCACAAGGTGCTGGAAGGCGCGGACATGGGATTGCTCGATCACGGCGAAGACGCGCGACAACCGCCGCACGGTATAGCCCGTGATCAGGCCACCGATGACGAACGCCACGCCCGCAAGCAGGTTGATGGCCAGCGGATCGAGTTCGGTCGGGAACGAGATCGAGGTCAGCGGCTGCAGCACCAGCAGCGTCACGAGCAGGGCCGTGATCACCCATACCTTGCGTTGGGTCGCAGGCCGCGTCAGCAGCGCCGCATAGATCGGCGTGATCAGGATCGTGGCAAGGCCGAAATCGACAAGAGCCGGGTTGGCAAGGCCGAACAGCGTGCCCGCATAGAAGAAGTTGAACAGGTGAATGGCGACGACGGCACCGAAATTGTCGCGGCGCAGCAGCCATTCGCTGATGGCAGCGCTTGCCATGATGCCGAGGCCGACCAGAGACGGCAGGATGCTGCCCTGGGCCAGATGATAGATGCAGATCGGCGCCATCATGATGGCGGCGGCAAGAGCCGCGACTGTGTTGGTGCGAAGGGTCTGTCGGCGGGTCTGTTCGGCCGGTTCGGTCCGCGGGGACTGAGCAGCAGGCGCCGCGCCGCGATCATTCGCCGGCGCGTCCGCGCCTGCGGTCGCAGACCGGGCCGTGGGCTCAGCCTTGGCCGCGTGCCGTCCGAGCACCCGCGATATCTCGTCGAACCAGTCTCGCATGATCATCCAGTTTGTGCACGATCGGGATGAGCCGATCGGCTGACGCCTTTTCCACTGACATTTCCACCGATCCCCTAAGACAGGATTAAGTGAGCCGGTGCGGGCGGTTGGAAGGCATCGGGAGGCGGGTTGTTTCGCCCCGTAGGGTAAACAAAGCTTTTCCACCCGCGGCCCCGGAACCCGTGCAATTCGATTCAAATTTTATGATGTTGCTGCAGCGGCGATTTACGCGCCGTCGATAGGCTCATCCCATATCCCGGCAGGTCCGGGACAGTTTCGGGACAGGGTTTCATGGCTATTCTGCGTGCAGCGTTCTGGTTGGGAGTGGGCTATCTGGTCATCGGACCAAATGCGAACCACCAATCCATGACCGCCGATCAGCTTGCTGCCGAAGCGACGGCGGCGGGCGCGCGAATCGTGCTCGAGCAGACCGCGGACCCCGCCTGCAACCGAATTGAATGCAAAGCTATCCACGCTGTCGTTTTGACCTCCAACCTGGCGCAGCCGAAGCGCCAGACGACAGTGAAGCATGAGATCGATCCCGATCTGGTGGCCCCGGTGCCCCCACCTCGGCCGGACTGGATCGGGTAGACCAAGGGCCGCGTCACTTCCCCGACGCTACTCCAAACGAGCGGCCTTTGTGCTGGAGCCGTAGATGCACTGTCCCGCATCTGCGGCTCCCTTTTTATCCGGCGCCTCCCCCCTGACACCGCCACCCTGCTCGGCCTATATAGGGTCCAGATTCGACGCCACGCTTCGGAGGCCAGATGGACATCGCGGAGATCACCGACAACCTCACCTTTCTCGATGATTGGGAGGACCGCTATCGCTATGTCATCGAGCTGGGGCAGCAGCTCGAGCCGATCGAGGACGCGGAACGCAACCCGGCGAACAAGGTCGAGGGCTGTGTGTCGCAGGTCTGGCTTGTCACCGACCGCAGGGAAGAGGACGGAAAACCTGTTCTTTCCTATCGTGGCGATTCCGATGCCATGATCGTCAAGGGGCTGGTGGCCATCCTGATTGCGCTCTATTCGGGGCGCAGCCCTTCCGAGATCGCAGAAACCGATGCGCTCGACACCTTCGACGAACTCGGTTTGCGCGAACACCTGACCACACAGCGCTCCAACGGTCTGGTTGCCATGGTGAAGCGTATCCGGTCCGACGCTGCCCGCCTGTCCCGGCAATCCTGACCTCCTACGCCTGATCCGGCGGAAACATGGCCGGGCGGGCGTCCGCGCCGTGCCAGTTTCTCCGCCGCCGGTTCCGGCGCCCGGTTGCCACCGTCGAATAGCCGAAATGCGCCGCCGCCAGATCAAGGCCCACCCGCAGTACCATCTTGGCGCTGCGGCGCGGCCAACGATACTCGGCTTCGACCTGCTGTAGGCCCTTGAGGTGTCCGCAGACATCGATAACCACGCGCGCGCAATCAGGTTGCAGAGCCCCGTTCAGGGCCTCGAGCTGACGCCGTGCCTCGATATGCATGTCGAGCATGCCGATGCCATCGCAAGGCCCGGCCCCGGTTCCGTCGACCCTGCCCTCTGCGCCATAGCGCGCGGTCACGCTGGGGGTGAGGCCGGAACGCTCGACTATCACGCGAATGCGTTCGCCCGTGGTCAGGTGATGTGGCGCCAGAAACGGTGGTTCGCCGTTTCCGGGTTGGGCCAGGCGGGCCAGGGGACTTTCGGCAAGGTTGATCAGTTCGCCCTCGGCCCCCCGCATCAGTTCCCGGTGCTGGTCGGCGAAGCCGTTGCCGCCCGCAAGCTGCCGGCGCAGCCAGGTCCGTGCGCCCGGTGTTGAAACAAGCCCATCCCCGTTGCTCTGAAGGACGCCCTTCTCCACCAGCGCCTTGGCGTCGGCGCGCGAAATGCGGGTCATGCGACTGCCGGGAATCATCCAGAACCGCCCGGTCTCGTCGGGTTCGGCGGTTTCGCCCTTGATCAGCTTCTTGATGAAGCGCTGCGTTCGGGGCTGCTGTGACGCACTCATTGCACGGCCCTCCCCCCGACCTGCCCCCAAACCTTGGCCTGGGCAAGCAGGGCCACCTCGAGGCAGTGCATCTGCAAGTCGAACGAGGGTTCGTCGCGCAGATCTTCGATAATCTGGCAAGCGTGGGCCGCGGTGGTTCGATCGCGGCCGAAAAGCCTCGCCACCTGGGTGAAGTTCCGTCCCAGGGCAACATGGGTGAGATACATAGCGATCTGACGTGCGAGGGCGACCGACGCCGGCGCCCTATTGGGCAGCAAGAGCTGATCGACACTCACCCTTCGCGCCGAAGACACCACACTTAGCACCGGAAAGACACCGGTCCTGTCGCGGCTCCCCTTGTCCAGATCCGAACTCGAAAACACAATCGCCAAATCTGCCGCCATGGCTGCACTCCCTAACCAACATAAGACAATATTCCTATACTGGGTCGAAAGCGAGGCGGGGATAAGAATGTTGATCAAGGATGCTCAACCCATCCAAACTTCCCCCCAATCGGGCGGATGGAGGGCCGAGAGGGGTTGCCCCGAACATAAAAAAACCCCCGGACATCGCCCGGGGGTTCGGTGTTCACTGATCTCGAAAGAAGTCGGCTTACTTCTTGGTGCGCTTGCGCCCGAGGCCCATTTTCTTGGCCAGCTGGGAACGGGCGGCGGCATAGTTCGGGGCGACCATCGGATAGTCGGCCGGCAGACCCCACTTCTCACGATATTGTTCGGGTGTGAGATTGTAGTGCGTGCTCAGGTGCCGCTTGAGAGACTTAAACTTCTTCCCGTCTTCGAGGCAGATAATATAATCGGGCATCACCGATTTCTTGACGGAGACGGCCGGCTTGCGGGTTTCCGCAGCAGGACCAGCTTCAAGGGCAGAGAGCCCGTTCAGCGCGCCGTGAACTTCAGTAATCAGGCGCGGCAGGTCGTTTTGACTAACCGCATTATTGCTGACATAGGCGCTGACGATCTCCGTACAAAGATCGATCAAGTCGGACTTTAACGGGGCCGACTCACCCACATTGCCTTCGCTCATGCTGTACTCTTGGTCTATTTAGGATATTTCCTGTTTCTTCGCGCCATAACTGCACAATACAGGTTCAATTTCCGCTTCTATTTTTCAATTCCCCAAAATTCAATAGCACACTCACTCCACAATGTGAGCCAATTCGTTTTACGGATTGAAACAATGGATATTTGCGTATCAGTCGTTGGACTTAGCTTTTGGGTCCAGTTCATTGATACTCGTTATTTCTGCTGGCTTGTATCCGGCAGTATAGGCGGCCCGGGCAAGCAAATGAGCCGAGACCGGTGCAGTTAACAGCAAAAATAATACGCCCGCCATTGCTCGCAAGACTACTGAGGCGTCAAATGCGTAGAAGGCCAGCGACACCATGAGCAGGCCCGCACCCAGGGTTCCGGCTTTGGAGGCCGCATGCATGCGGGTGTAAAGGTCAGGCAGGCGCAGAATGCCGATGGCCGCGATCAGTGTAAACACAGCACCGATCAGAACCAGCACCCCTGCAATGTAAGACATCAGCGCGGTCATCCTTCGCCCTCCGGATTGTTGGGTTGGGAGTGATTGGTGGTGCGGATCCGCCAACGCTGCAGCACGAAACGTGCAAAGGCGATCGTCGCCAGAAAGCCGATTAGGCCAAGGGAAATGGCGATGTCGAGATAGAGCATGAAGCCTGTCTTGATCGCGACGATGACGATATAGCCGATGCCGATATTCACCAGCATGTCGAGCGCCAGGATCCGGTCCGGCAAAGACGGTCCGCGCATGATGCGCCACGTGACCAGCAGCATCGCAAGCGATAGCAGCCCGAGAGCGACAGCAATGGCGAAGTCGAGAAACTGTTCCGGGCTCATTCGAACACCTCGATAATCTTGCGTTCGAAACCATTGGCAATGTCTGCGATCAAGGCCTCACGATCCGGCACCGCAATGGCATGGACGTAGATGAACTTGCGGTCTTCGGACACGTCGACGCTCAGCGTCCCCGGGGTCAGCGTGATCAGATTGGCCAGAAGAGTAATCTCCTCATCGCTTTTTGCCGTGAGCGGAAAGGCGATAATTCCGGGCTGCAAGCGTTTGTCGAGCCGTGGCGACAACACCAGGATCGCAACCCTGATCGAGCTGATCAGAAGCTCGTAGAGGAACAGAAGCGCCAGCGACACGATCTTCAGCAAGCGCTTGGACAAGCCCGGATGCGAAACGCGCTCGCGGATCACCCACATGGCGATCAGGCCGATAATGGCGCCGAGTAACAGGTTCGCCAGGCTGAAGCTGCCGGAGATCGCCGTCCAGATCAGGGCCAGCGTGGCCGTCATGATAAAGAAGATCATTGCGCGCCTCCCGCGAGACCAACGGCCTCGATATAGGCGTCAGGGGCCGTGATCCCGACACCGGCGAGGCGGCCATATTCAATCAGCGCAGAAGGCCAAAGTCCAAGTCCGACAATGGCGAGCACCAGCACAATTGTCGGCGCCAGCCCCCAGCGAAGGGCGCGGGCGGACAGCGGTTTCAGCCGATCATTGGGCTGTTCGGTCTGGTCGGCCTCGCGGCCGTTACGCCAGAAGATATGCGACCACAGCCTTGCGCAGGCAATCGTGGTCAGAAAGGCGTTCACCAGCAGCGCTGCAACAAGCCAGTATTCGGCCGCGTCGAGACCGGCCCGCACCAGGGTCAACTTGGGCCAGAAACCCAGGAAAGGCGGCAGGCCGGACGCGGAAAAGGCTAGAACGATAAAGAGGATCGAAACCGGGGCGTTGGCGCCATAAAGACCACCCATATAGCGGGTGTCGGTTGTCCCGGTCATGCGCTCCACCAGCCCTGCGGTGAGATAGAACGCCGTCATCGTCATCATGGAATGCACCGCATAGACAGCCGCGCCCCCGATGCCGCCACCTTCGCCAGCAAGCGCATTGCCGGATGAAGTCGTCACACTCATCGCAATGCCCGCAAACATCGCCCCGATACCGCCGATGACGATGAAGCCCAGAGCCCGGCGGAGGTTGGTTTCAGCCAGTGCACCAAGCGGGGCGAGAAGGAGGGTACCGATCGCCAGAATGGCGATCACCATGTCGAGTTCGATCCGCATGGCAGGCAAGAGGGCGACCAGAACGCGGATCAGTGCGTAGACACCGACCTTGGTCAGCAGCCCCGCAAACAGCGCAGATACTGCCGGGTCGGGCGTGTGATAGGAGGCCGGCAGCCAGGCATTGACCGGGAAAGCAGCCGCCTTGATCCCGAAGCCAAGCAGGAACAGCGCCGCGATCGCCGTCAGGGTCGTAGGGTCGGCACGTGATGCGTTGACGGCAATATCCGCCATGTTGAGCGTGCCGAGCGTGCCATAGAGTAGCCCGACCGCCATCAAGAAAATGGTGGTCCCGATGAAGTTGAGGAAGCCGTATTTTACCGCGCCATCGAGCTGTATCCTGCGCCCGCCGATGACCAGAAGACCGAATGATGCAATCAGCATCACTTCAAACCAGACATAGAGATTGAAAAGGTCGCCGGTCAGGAACGATCCGTTGATCCCCGCCAGGAGGAGGAGCAGGAACTGGTGAAAACCATAGCGCACCTCCCTCGGCTCGATTTCGGACTGGGCAAACAACAGGACGACCAGGGCCAGTACCGAGGACGTCACCGCAAACAAGGCGCTGAGCATATCGGCGGTAAAGCTGATACCAAAGGGCGGCAGCCAGTTGCCCATGGTCATGGCGACAGGGCCGGTGTCCGCAATGCGCAGCATCAGGGTTACACAGCTGGCGATCACCGCAGCGATAACGGCCAGGGCCAGAGGCGCCTGAACGTGCGGGTGCTTGCGTGCCATCAAGAGCACTGCGGCCCCGAACAGCGGCAGCGCCACCGGCCACACGAGCGTCCAGTCCGCAATGGCGGTCGCCCCTTCGATCATGGCGGGCGGCAGGTCGATATTGTATCCGGCGGTTTCGGCCATGGGCGGTCAGTAACTCAACGGCGGGCTGGGCGGGTTTTCAGGCTCGGCAAGGCGCATCGTATCCGTGTTGTCGGCATCCAGTTCCTCATAGGCGCGATAGGTCAGCACCAGCAGGAATGAGAACAGGGCGAAGCCGATCACGATCGCCGTGAGGATCAACGCCTGGGGAAGCGGGTTGGCAATGTCGGTGGCGGGCTGCACCAGCCCGTCCGGCACGATGGGCGGGACCTCGCGGGTCAGCCGGCCAACAGTGAAGATCATCAGGTTGACGCCATTGCCCAGAATGGTGATGCCCAGCAACATGCGGATGAGCGAGCGCGACAACAGCATGTAGATCGAGACGGTGAAGAAAACGCCACACAAGGCGGCCAACGCGTGTTCCATCACAGGCTCCTGTCGTCTTCTTCGAGCGCCAGCGCTACCGTGGCCAGTACGCCGAGCACCACCAGGTACACCCCGATATCGAAAAACAGCGGCGTTGAAATCGCGACCTCGGTCCCGTCGGGCAATGTGATTGTGGCCCAGAGCCCCATCAGAAACGGCACTTCGGCAAACAATGAGGCAAAACCGGCGAGCGACGCCAGCAGGACGCCGAACCCTGCCACGGACAGCGGGTGGAAGACGATGGCCTTGCGAACGGCGGAGACGCCAGAGGCGATGCCGTACATCGCCAGCGCCGAGGCGGCGATCAGCCCACCGATAAAGCCACCGCCAGGTTCATTGTGCCCGCGCAGCAGGACAAAGACCGAAAAGACCATCATCAGGGCGACGAGATAAGGCGCGATTGTGCGGAAGATCACCGTGTTCATGCCGTCGCCTTTCCTGATTTGGCCCGCGATTTCGATCTGGTCGAGGCGGATTTCCTTGCCGAAGCCGACTTGCGGCTACTGCCGCCAGTGCCAGCCTTTTTCGGCACACCAATACCCAGCTTGGGACCACCGGTGCGGATGCGGATAAGGGCGAGGATGGCGATGCCTGCCGTCATCACCACTGAGATTTCGCCCAGCGTGTCGAGCGCACGATAGTCAACCAGGATCACGTTGACGATGTTATGCCCGTGCGCGACCGCCACACTCGTCTGTTCGAAGAATTCCGACAGCCTGAGATCGAGCGGATGCGAGAGGACCGACAGGATGGCCATGGTCATGCCGAGGCCGGCGAGAACGGCGATACCGCCATCGCGCACCACTTCTTCGAGCACGCGGCTGTCGCGCTGGTCCAGATGCAGGCGCGTCATGACCAGAGCGAGGATGACGACGGACAAGGTCTCGACCATGAACTGGGTGAAGCTGAGGTCGGGCGCACCGAACAGCATGAAGATGAGCGCCACGGCAAAACCCTGGATACCCAGGGACACGATGGCCACGAGGCGCGTCCGCCCGATCACCACCGCCAGGAGCCCCAGCAGCGCAATCAGGATGATGGCCCACTCATAGAAGGTGAGTTCGGATAGGCCAAACCACATCAGCGGATAGAGCGCCTGGCTTTCGGTTCCAGTGAAGAAGGCTGCGAGATCGGCCAGGATGGGCGGACCGTAAAGCGGTCCGATGGTTGCCGCCGCCAAAAGCACGAAGATCAGGATCAGATAGAGCTCGAGCCGTCCATGATGCAGGAAATGGGTCACCCGCGCCGATCCGCGCAGCAATCCGAACATGGCCTGATCGAAGCCCTGGTCTGGTCCCCATCGCCAAACCTCGGCCACCCGACGCAGAAGGGCGCGGGTCTGATCAAGGAAGAAGAAGACGAAAAGCCCCAGCCCCCAGGTGATGGCGGAAAGCGTGAGCAGCGCCCAGTTGAGATAGGCGAAATCGAGCAGGGAGTGTAGATGTCCCTCAATGGTTTCGCCCAGCATTGCCTGTGCTGCGGGAATGGCGAAATAGTCGCCAAACTCGACGACCATCAGCCCGCCGCCTATGCCAAGAATGCCGAGGATCAATGAACCGACGATCAGGGATGGCGGTCCCTCATGGGGGGAAAGCGGCGTCTCGATTGCCGGGCCAAAGAAGGGCTTGACCGCGATGGCCACGCCGACAACCAGCATCAGCGCATTGCCGACAATCGCGACGAGCACGACCAGCACATCCATCGGGTTGCCGGAGGTAATGATCTTGTAGATTTCTTCCTTGCCGTAGAACCCCACGGTGAACAGGAAGCCGGCCATTGCAACCGCCGCCAGGATAGCCGAAACGCCGGACACCGGCATCTTTGAGAACAGGCCCGACAGCCGGGTGATATCGCGGGTTCCGGTTTCATGGTCGAGCGTACCGACGATCATGAACAGCCCGCCCTTGTAGAAAGAGTGGGCGATCAGAAACAGGATGGCGCCGAGCATTGCCGCCTCGGTGCCGACGCCGATCAGCATGACCAACATGCCCAGCGACCCCATGGTGGTATAGGCCAGCATCTGCTTCATGTCGGTCTGGCGCAGCGCCAGAATCGAGCCCGTGAGCAACGTCACGCCGCCAAAGACCGGCAGGATGGTATTCCACTCCACAGTGTCACCCAGTACCGGATGCAGGCGCGCAAGCAGATAGACGCCGGCCTTCACCATGGTGGCGGAATGCAGATAGGCCGATACCGGGGTCGGTGCTTCCATTGCGTTGGGCAGCCAGAAATGGAACGGCACCTGCGCCGATTTGGTGAAGGCGCCGGCCAGCACCAGCAACAGGATCGGCAGATAAAGGCCGGCCGCATCACCTTCAAACAGGCCGGGCGCGTTGAGCATGTCCGAGACATTCCAGCTGCCGGCGGTGTAGCCGAGAAGGATCAGGCCAGCGAGCAGAGCCAGCCCGCCTCCGCCAGTGATCACCAACGCCTGCATCGCTGCGCGGCGCGAAGCTTGCCGCGCATGGTCGAAGCCGATCAGCAGGAAGGAGGTGATCGAGGTGAGTTCCCAGAACACAAACAGCGTGATCACGCTGTCGGACATCACCAGCCCCATCATAGAGCCCATGAACATGAGGATGAAGCTCATGAACCGGCCCAGATGGGGATGACCGGCAAGATAGCCGCCCGAATAAATGACGATGAATGTGCCGATGCCAGAGATCAGCAGCCCGAAGACGAGGCTCAGACCGTCGAGGTAGAAACTGAACTCAAACCCGTCCGCCCAGGGATAGGCGGCGGCAAGAGGACGCACATCAGAAACGAAGCCGGTGAGACCGGCAAGATAGATGAAGATCGCGGCGGGCACGATGCCCAACACCCAGCCCGCATATCGGCCAACGAAACGCACGACCAGCGGCGCAACGAATGCCGCAAGGAAAGGAGCCAGTGCAGTCAACAACAAGCTGAAATCTTGATCGGACGCCAAACTGTCCTCGCCTCTTCATCCGCCACTGTCAGGGTCGATCCGCAACCCCCGATACCCGCAGGCGCAACCGGTTTGGCCGGGCCTGAAAACCCGACGATTCGACCGGAATCCACACTAGCGGTTTTGCTTCGCCGCACAAGCGCAGCACCGCCGCAGGTGGGACACGTTCACATGCCGGTGAGACCGGCCCGTCCCGACGCGCACGGCCTTTCAATTCGATACTTCGGAACCTATTTTCAACCCGAGACGAGGTGATTTATGGCCATGGTCGAAAGAATTCGAAAATCTGACGATGAATGGAGGGCGCTGCTGACTTCGCAGCAATATCGGGTCACGCGGCAAGGCGGCACCGAGCGGGCTTTCACAAGCCCCCTCAACGAGGAGAAGCGCAGCGGCAGCTATGCCTGTATATGTTGCGCTGCGCCGCTGTTTTCCTCCGCTGCGAAGTTCAATTCGGGCACGGGCTGGCCGAGCTTTTTCGAGCCTGTTTCACCCGACGCCGTGACCGAACACGAAGACCGGTCTTGGTTTTCGCGACGGACCGAAATCCGCTGCGCGCGGTGCGATGCGCATCTCGGGCACGTGTTCCCGGACGGCCCTGACCCCACGGGCCTGCGCTACTGCATCAACGGGGTGGCGCTTGATTTCTCACCCGATAGAGACCACGACTGACCTCACGCTCTTTTTATCCCAGCATACATTCCGGATCACATTCATGACCAAGCCCGAAGCTCCCATCGCGGCGCAGAAACCCTTTTCCGCCAGCATTCACGGCATCACCCGCGAAGACCCCTATCACTGGCTGAGGGCCGAGAACTGGCAAGCTGTCATGCGCGATCCTGAGGTGCTCGACACCGAGATCCGCGACTATCTCGAGGCCGAAAACGCCTATTTCGAGGAGCAGTTCGGCAAGCCGAGCGCCGCGCTTCAGGAGGCCATCTACACCGAGATCCGGGGCCGCATCAAAGAGGATGACAGCGGCATCCCCTCCCCGCATGGGCCCTATGCCTACAATTCGCGCATGCTGAAGGACCAGCAATATCCGCTGCTGGTGCGTACCCCGCGCGAAGGCGGCGATGAGACGGTGCTGCTCGACTGCAATGCGGAGGCCGGTGACGGCTATTTCGGGCTCGGCGGAGCCGCCCACGACCCGACCCATCGCTATCTCGCCTGGTCGGCGGACCGCAACGGCTCTGAGTATTACACAATCCGCATCCGCGACCTGTCGACCGGCAGAGAACTTGAAGATGTGATCGAAGGCACGTCGGGCGGTGCGGTCTGGGACAACAAGGGTGAAGTGATCTTCTATACCCTTGTCGATGACAATCACCGCCCCTACCGCATCATGCGCCATCGGCTCGGTACGCCGGTCAGCGAGGATGCGCTGGTCTATGAGGAAAAGGATTCGGGGTTCTTCATCGGCGCGGGAAAAACGCTCTCGCATCGCTTCATCGTGGTCAACGCCCATGATCACGAGACCAGCGAGTGGTACCTGATCGATGCCGATGCGCCAGAAAGCGCGCCACAGCTGGTTTCCGCCCGGCAGACGGGCCGAGAGTATGCGATCAATGAGCGTGGCGGGCTTCTCTACATCCTGACCAATGCCGGCGACGCCGAGGATTTCAAGATCGTGACGGCGCCCGCGGATAATCCCGGTGAGGAGAACTGGACCGATCTCGTTCCGCACCGCGAAGGCGTGCTGGTGCTCGATTTTGCCCTGCTTGCCGACCACATGATCCGGCTCGAGCGCGTAGCCGGTTTGCCGCGCATCGTCATTCGAGACCTCAATACCGGCGATGAGAAGGAAGTTTCCTTCGACGAAGAGGCATACGCGTTGGGTATGTCGACCGGCTACGAGTTCGACACGGCGACCTTCCGCTTCACATACTCTTCGCCGACCACGCCGAGTGAGACCTACGACTATGATGCGGCCACGGGAGAGCGGACCTTCCTCAAGCGCCGTGAGGTGCCCTCCGGCCACAACCCTCAGGACTATGTGACCCATCGGCTGATGGCCAAGGCCCCCGATGGCGAGGACGTTCCGGTGACCATTCTGCACCGCGCCGATCTCACCCCTGGTGCCGACACACCCTGCCTGCTCTACGGCTATGGCGCCTACGGCCATTCCATCCCGGCCGGCTTCGGCATTTCCCAACTGTCGCTGGTCGATCGCGGATTTGTCTATGCCATCGCCCATATCCGGGGTGGCAAGGACAAGGGATTCCGCTGGTATCGCGACGGCAAGAAGGACAAAAAGACCAATACCTTCACCGATTTCATCGCGGCGGCGGAGATGCTGGTCGCCAAGGGTTTGACCGGTAAGGGCCGGATTGTCGCCCAAGGCGGTTCGGCCGGGGGCATGTTGATGGGCGCCATCGCCAATCAGCGCCCCGACCTGTTCGCCGGGATAATCGCCCAGGTGCCGTTCGTCGACGTGCTCAACACCATGCTCGACGAGACCTTGCCGCTGACCCCGCCGGAATGGCCGGAATGGGGCAATCCGATCACCTCGGAGGTCGACTATGCTACCATTGCGGCCTACTCGCCCTATGACAATGTCAGTGCCCAGGATTACCCGGCGATGCTGGTGGAGGCGGGTCTGACCGACCCGCGGGTGACCTATTGGGAACCGGCGAAATGGGTGGCGAAACTGCGCGCAACCAAGACCGACACCAACCCGTTATACCTCAAAACCAATATGGGCGCGGGGCATGCGGGTGCCTCGGGCCGGTTTGACGCGATCAAGGAAACGGCACGCGCCTATGCCTTTGCCGTGGCCGCCACAGGCACCGAAAAACTGAGCTGAACCATTGAGGGCACCCGATGCTGCCCCTATAACCGGCCGGAGCCAAACGGTATAATCCGGCTCGACAACCGAGACATACTTTAGTGACAGGAGGCCCAAATGGCTTTTGAACTCCCCGATCTCCCCTACCCCCACGATGCGCTGGCCCCGGTGATGAGCGCGGAGACGCTCGAATACCACCACGACAAGCACCACCAGGCCTATGTGACCAATGGCTCCAAGCTGCTCGAAGGCTCAGGGCTTGAAGGCAAGTCGCTGGAGGACGTCGTACGCGAGAGCCATGGCAAGAATGCCGGCCTGTTCAACAATGCGGCCCAGCACTACAACCATATTCACTTCTGGAAGTGGATGAAGCCGAATGGCGGCGGCTCGATCCCGGGCAATCTCGAAGCCAAGATCAAGGAAGATCTGGGTTCGGTCGAGAAGTTCCGCGAGGACTTCCTCAATGCCGGCGCGACCCAGTTTGGTTCAGGTTGGGCCTGGCTGGCTCTCAAGAACGGCAAGCTCGAGGTCATGAAGACCCCGAATGGCGAGAACCCGCTCATTCATGGCGCGGCGCCGATCCTGGGTGTCGATGTGTGGGAGCACTCCTATTACATCGATTACCGCAATGCGCGCCCGAAATATCTCGAGGCTTTCTTCGACAGCCTGGTGAACTGGGAATATGCGGCCGAGCTTTTCGAAGCGGCAAGCTAAGCCCTTCCAGGTGTTTTGAATTTCGAGCCCCGGCGGTCACGCCGGGGTTTTTCTTTGGACGCCCCGAATGAGGTTGTTGCGACTCCGGTTCGACGTGTTAACGTCCGATTAACCAAGGGAGTCAGGTGTGTATCCGCTGAAAACCGTTGCCATTCTGACCGCAAACGCGGCTCTTTCATCGATTCTGTCGATGATGCTGCGGGAAGAGCGCGGTCTCAGGGTGCGGTGTTTCGCCGATGCGGAATCGCTCTCGCGTTACATGCGGATCGCCGCGGTCGAGCTGTTGATCTGCGATTTCGATCTCAAGGTCGAACGCGCCGATTGGCTGGTTGCCCGGTTGCGCTCCGACGAATTGATCGAGAACCGCCGTTTTCAGGTGATCATGCTGGCCGGGTCCGTCGACCGCAAGATGCAGGGCCGCGTGGTGCGCTCTGGCATTGACGAAGTGCTGGTCAAGCCCGCCTCTCCCGCCCATGTTCGCGAGCGGGTACTGGCACGGATCGGAGCCGGTGTTTCCTATGTCAGTGCGCCGACCGGATATGTCGGACCCGACCGCCGCAGGCTGCGTGACCATGCGCCCGATATCGAGCCGGTATCCGGCGAGGTGATCGATTTCGCCCGATATGCAAAGCGGCGTGCGGAAGACCGCCTGCCCCGCTAGTCCCTATCCTCTCATGATATCGCGGAGCGCCGATGGGCTGATCTCGGCCATGCGGCGGAAGTCCCGCGCCATGTGATGACGGTCGGCATAATCGGCATGGAAGGCGATATCGTCGAGGCCGAGTTCTCCGGTCGCCAGGTGAAGGCAGGCAGTGCGCAGGCGCATGAAACGCGAAAGCCGCGCATAGCCCAGCCCGGCCGAACTCAGGCGCCTCGACAGATTTCGAGCCGACATGCCAAGGCGGAACGCAGCTTCGTCGAGGTCGATATGACGCCCCTCTCCGCCTCGCATCACCGAGGCCAACCTGCTCACAAGCGACGCGTGCTGTGCGCCTGTCAGATGGGTCAGCGACAACCTGGCCATGCGGGCGCTGGCCAGGTTCACCGGCCGCGGGCGGGCATCGATCGGGACACGGATGACGATGCGGCTGTCGAAAGCAATTTCGGTGGATTGCCCCGGCGCTGAGAGATTCAGGGCTCGCGTCAGGCCATTGTTGCGCTGCTCGAAGACCTCAACGGGCCTGTCCGCCATCTGCTCGAATGCCCCGACGGCCAAGCCGCCCATCATGGCGGGACCGAACGGCGCCCGATTGGCGGGCTGCACCAGAAATGGAGACAAGGCGAATTCCAGCGTATCTCCCGTTTCGATGAAACTGCCAGCCGCCTCGCCGCCCCTGGCGCGAATCTTTGCCTGCTGATGCATCATCGCGTGCCAGCGCCGGGCCAGATCGGCGGCGCTTGATGCTTCCTGCAACAGGAAATGGGCAATATCGAAACCGGGTAGACGCGCATTGCGCCGGGCGATCGAAAAGACCGGGCCGGTGCCGTGCCTCCCGTAGAGCCGATAAAACAGAGCCAACGGGTCGAATTCACGACCGGAGTCGTGCGGCTCAAGATCCGGATAGAGCGCCAGCGCCTGCCGGGCACAATGGCGCAGCCAGCCGTCCCAATAGGTAGCATAGGCCTCTCCCAGCCCACCATTGACGCTCCCGCCGGAGCCGGCCGGTCTTGTACCTGTCTCCATACGCCGCCCCTCCCCGAACTGGCGTGGATATTCACAGCCCCCGCTGCGGCTCAGTGGCATGGTCCATCACCGGTCGAACCGGGTACGTGGCGCGCCTCAGGGCCGTCCAGATTTAAGGGAGAAACCATGAAAGTAAAAGCTGCGCCTTTGCTGGCACTCAGCCTCGCGGGTCTAGCCGTCGCCCTGCTTCCCGCCAGCGCTGCGGAAGCCAACCTATCCGCCGCCGAGATTGAAGCAATGATGGCGGGAAACTCGATCGCGGGCTTTTATCCCGACGGGGTCACCGAGTACCGACAGAACAACCACACCGACGGCACCTTCATCATCAACGTGAAGGGTGACAAGATCCGCACGCTCGAGTGGCGGGCCGTCGAAAAGGATGGTGTCGGCCATTACTGCGAAGACTGGAGCCCGGAAGGCTGGGGCGAGTTGTGCTTCACCGTCACACGCGCCGACACAGCCAAGCCCGAATTCACAAACGAAGCGGGCAAGACCAACATCCAGAACTGGACCGAGGGCTTCATTGATCTCAATTTCGCCGACTAACGCGATAGATCAAGCCACACTCGCCTCAATCGGCCTTCCATCATATAGCCAACAGGGTATTGGTTAACTTGGCGGACAACACTGTGTTGTCCGCCATTTTTTTGCTTCTTGGCTTCTCAAGTTGACATCACATAGCTCTACGGTTATACGTTCACTCATAGCCAGAGGGTTATCAGAACCATGCCTCAATCCCACGACGAAATATTCAGGATGCTTGCCGATCCAACCCGCCGGGCGATCTTCGAAAGGCTTTGCCGCGAAGGCGACCAGTCCGTTGGCGCGCTGACCAGACAGGCGGGCATTTCCCAGCCCGCGGTTTCCAAGCACCTCAAGTTGCTCAAGCAGGCCGGCCTCGTGCGGGATCGTCAGGACGGGCGCCAGACACAATACAGCGCCCAGATCGGCGCGCTGACTCCGCTGATCGACTGGACCAGTGAAATGGCCGGGTTCTGGCAGAGCCGGTTCGATGCCCTCGAAGACCTCCTCAAGAGAATGGACCAGTAGACTCATGACGACTGAATTGCGCACCGTCACGGTGGAACGCGACTTCCCTCATACCCCCGAGAAACTCTGGCGCGCGCTAACCCAGCCGCACCTCGTCGAGGAATGGCTCATGAAGAATGATTTCAAGCCCGAGATCGGACATGAGTTCGAGCTCATCGGGGAATGGGGCGGCACGTTGAAATGCAAGGTGCTCGAGGTCGAGCCCTACACCTCGCTGTCCTACACTTGGGACTTTCCCAACGACGATCCCGCCTTCTCCCTTAAGAGCGTTGTCACCTTCACCCTGACAGAAACCGCCGAAGGAACACGGCTGCGCGTAGATCAGTCAGGCTTCCGTCCGGATCAGAAGCAGGCCTATGGCGGCGCCCATGCTGGCTGGAAGCAATTCCTCGGCAATCTCGAACGCGTTCTCGGTACGCTCGACTGAGCAGGCGCTCACCGCACAGAAAGAGAAAACACCATGAAATTCAAAAGGCTTATCCACGTCATCCATCGTTGGACGTCCGCCGTCTTCGTGCTCACCGTGATCGGCGGCACCTATGCGGCCGCCACCGGAATGGACCAGTCGAGCATGCTCTACTACCTGCCACTGCCGCCACTGTTCTTGCTTCTGGCTACGGGCCTTTACATGTTCGTGCTACATTACGCGAACAAACTGCGCGGCAGCGCCCGCACGACTGCCTGAGTGAGCTCCCCATGGCCAAGACGAAACCCAGCGTTGAGAACCCGTCCGAACGCATTGATCAGTATATCGCCGATACGGATGACTGGCGGGGCGCCACGCTCGCCAAAGTCCGGGAAACAATCCTCTCTGCCGACCAGGAAATCGTCGAGGACTGGAAGTGGATGGGCAGTCCGGCATGGTCGCGGGACGGGCTGATCGCTGTCGGCAACGCGCACAAGCAGAAGGTGAAAGTAACCTTTGCCTACGGCGCGAAGATCGAGGATCCCGAGGGGGTTTTCAACGGTGATGACAAAGGTGCGACCCGCCGCTCGATCGACCTGCTCGAAGCCGATGCGGTCAATGTCGAGGGACTGCGCCAACTAGTGCGCGCAGCCATCACCTACAATCTGACTCATCTCAAGAAGAATGCGGGCAAAGCGGCGAAAAAATAGCCGCATCTCACGCTTGTATCCGATCAAGGCCTGGGCGTGCGAGCGCTCAGGCCTTGGCGTGTAACACCTCGCGCATGCGCTCCCAGCCATCCTGGGCGGTGTTGGAGAAGACTACACGGGCCGCATCCATCGGGCGACTGACGGACAGAACATCTGTAACGATCCCGTCGAGCAGGCGGAATTCGTCACCGCGGGACAGGCAGACCAGAACGGTTTCGTTGAGTGCCTGCCAAGCCGTGTAATAGCGCTCGAGGTCGGGCACGCGCGGCGGAAAGACCCACATTCCCTGGGCCTCCATGCCAATGGTCTGCTCGACGGTCTGCTCGCCTTCGGTCGCCACTATCTCAACGCCCTTGGGAAGGTCGGGTGCCGCCTGTTCGGCGTCAACGACCACCGTCACCTTGCCACCGGCCTTCAGCGCACCCCGGATCATGGCGTCCCCGGTCTCGCCCGGCGCGCCATCGGTGACAAGCTTTACGCCCTTTCGGGCAAGAAACTGCGCCGTATCGTGGGCAAAACTGACCTCCGCGGCACGTCCGGCACGCCCCGAGGGCGCAAGGATCGCAAGTGTCAGGTCAGGTTTGTCTGTCATGGGATACCGCCTGTTTGGTGGCCTTGCGTGAAGTCAACGACCGCGTTTGAGACTGCCGAGTATGCCGCGGACCAGCGCATTGCCGAGTTGACGGGCCATGGAGCGCGCCAGAGATTTCGTGGCCGCTTCAAGCGTCGTGTCGGACCGGCGGGACCGGGTGCTGCGGCGCGAGCGGCTGGTCGGCCTGTCGTCACGCGTCGTGTCGCGATACCCAGTTCGCGAGCGGCGCATGCGGCCAGCCTCCTCGCGCTCGCGGTCTTCGCGTTCGCGCTGGCGGCGTTCCTCTTCGGCCTTGTCACGGGCCCGTTTTTCCAAGATCTCGAAGGCGGATTCCCGGTCGAGCGGAGTGTCGTAGAGCCCGCCAACCGGGCTCTTGCCGATCACGGCCTGGCGCTCTTGCTCGCTGATCGGCCCCATGCGAGACGATGGCGGCCGGATCAGCGTGCGCCCGACGATCGAGGGCACGCCCTTCTTTTCGAGAGTCGAAACCAGAGCCTCGCCAACGCCCAGCTGGGTGATGGCCTCTTCTGTCGAGAACTCGGGATTGGGCCGGAATGTCTCGGCGGCGGTACGCACGGCCTTGGCCTCGCGCGGGGTATAGGCCCGCAGCGCATGCTGCACACGATTGCCCAGCTGGGCCAGCACCGGATCGGGAATATCGAGCGGGTTCTGGGTGACGAAAAAGACGCCGACACCCTTCGAGCGCACGAGCTTGACGACCTGCTCGATCTTGTCGAGCAGCGCCTTTGGCGCTTCGTCGAACAGCAGATGAGCCTCGTCGAAGAAGAATACGAGCCTCGGTTTTTCGGGATTGCCGACCTCGGGCAGTTCCTCGAACAGCTCGGACAAGAGCCACAACAAGAAAGTGGCATAGAGGCGCGGCGCGGCCATCAATTCGTCGGCGGCCAGCACATTGACGAGTCCGCGACCGGAGTTGTCGGTTCGCATCAGGTCCTCGATCGCCAGCGCCCGTTCGCCGAAAAAGTGTTCGCCGCCCTGCTGTTCAAGCACCAGGAGCGAGCGCTGGATGGCGCCGATGGAAGCCGACGACACCCGGCCATAGACGCGCGAGATTTCCTTGGCGCGTTCATCCATCGAGATGAGCAGCGAGCGGAGGTCCTTCAGGTCGAGGATCAGAAGGCCTTCGTCGTCCGCCAGCTTGAAGGCAACGTTGAGCACGCCCTCCTGGGTGTCGTTAAGGTCGAGAAGCCGCGAAAGGAGCAACGGCCCCATGTCCGAAATCGTGGCGCGGACAGGGTGGCCCTGTTTGCCGAAAAGATCCCAGAAGACTGTCGGGGTCGGCCCATATTCGAAATCATCAAAGCCAATGGTTTCAAGACGTTCGGCGATGAAGTCCTTGGCGTCTCCGGCCTGGGAAATGCCGGCCAGATCGCCTTTGACGTCGGCGCAAAAGACCGGCACACCGGCGCGCGAGAAGCCTTCGGCCATGATCTGGAGCGTGACGGTTTTGCCGGTGCCGGTGGCGCCGGTGATCAGGCCATGCCGGTTGGCCAGCTTGAGAAGCAGGTATTCCGGCTTCGTGCTGGTGCCGAGATAGACTGCGTCATCGGTGAGCATGCGCCGCTTTCCTTTTTCCGTCCGGCGGTTATAGCCAGCGGGCGCGCAGGTCCACAACAGGCAATCAGCGCTTGCCCCCGGTCGGTGGCAGACGAGATATACTGGTCTGCCTGCCCACGGGGGCTTGGAGACCGGGCGTCGAGACCTTATCTGGTTGGCTATGCATCGAGGGGAACGCCATGCTGCTAAGCACCACAGACACACTGCAAGGCTTTGAAATCACTGATTATCTCGGCCTTGTGACGGGCGAGACAATCATGGGCGCCAACATCCTCAGGGACGTCATGGGCACGGTGACCGACTATGTCGGGGGGCGTGCGGCGGCCTATGAAGAATCGCTCGGTCAGGCGCGGGACGTGTCGATCGAGGAAATGCGCGACCGGGCACAGGTGCTCGGTGCCGACGCAATCGTAGGCGTTTCAATGGATTACGAGACCGTGGGCAGCCGCGGGGCCATGCTGATGGTGACCTGCTCGGGCACGGCGGTCCGACTTCGAAAGGTCTAGAATCGGGCCATTAACCGGTTCATCAGTTCGCCGGGCACAAACCGGTGCCAGGGCGGCATAATGGCGGGTGACCGAGGACCGCAGAACCCCCGCAGAAAAGCCGCCATGACGCATCGCCGCCACTTTCTCAAGAGTCTGATTTCGCTGCCGCTTCTGGGCACGGCGCTGCCGGCCTGGGCGCAAGGCAATGCCGTTGATGCGGCCGATCTGGGGCTCGTGCCGGACAGCAACGACGACCAGACAGCGGCGCTGCAGCGAGCTGTAAACGAAGCCGCAAATGCAGGGCGTGGCGTTTATATCTCGCCGGGCACTTATCGGATCGCTTCCCTTGATTTGCCGGATGGCACCTTCATGACCGGATCGAGCGGCGGGACGACTCGATTTCTCGTGAGTGGCGATGCCCCTGGCATGGTTTTCAAGGGCGGGGATAGATTGGCGCTCAACAATCTCGCCATCGAGGGGTTGAGCAGCGCCGGCGCGCCGCGCGAAGGGCTGATTGCGATCGGCAATGCGCGCGATCTGTCTCTCGACCGTGTGCGGGTGGCCGGCGGCGCGGGCCACGGCATCGGGCTGTGGCGTTCGGGCGGCGTGATCTCGGACTGCGAAATCGAGAGCACCGCCCAATCCGGCATCTTCGCCAATGACAGCACCGGGCTTCGCATCACCGGCAACCGGGTTGCAGACTGTTCCAATGGCGGCATTCTCGTCTGGCGAAATGAAAAAGGCTATGACGGCACCATCGTCACCGGCAACCGCATCTCCGGCATCGACTGGCTGGGCGGCGGCAATGGCCAGAACGGCAATGGCATCAATGTCTTCCGCGCCGGCGGCGTGATCATCTCGGACAATGTAATGACCGACTGCGCCTTCTCTGCGGTGCGGCTGAACTCGACAAGCGATTGCCTGATCACCGGCAATCTGGCGCGCGGGCTGGGCGAGGTTGCGATCTTCTCCGAGTTCGGGTTCGACGGCTCGGTGATCGCTGACAATATCGTCGACGATGCCGCCATCGGCATCTCGATCACCAATTTCGACAGCGGCGGTCGGCTCGCGACCTGTTCTGGCAATGTCGTGCGTAACATAAAGAGCGGCAGCCCGGTCAATCCCGACACCCACCCGGTCGGGATCGGTGTCGAGGCCGATATCGCGGTCACCGGCAATACCATCGACACGGTGCCCGGTTTTGGCATGGTCGTCGGGTGGGGACCGTTCCTGAGAAATGTCGCGGTCACCGGCAACATGATCCGCGCGGTCAATGTCGGGATCGGGGTATCCGTTGCCGAGAATGCCGGCACGGCGCTGGTCAGCGGCAATGTGATCGCAGAGGTCGCTGACACCGCAATTGCCGGTATGCGCTGGACCGAGATGGCCGAACGCGACCTGCAGGCGGCGAGCGACCGCTATCCGCAGCTCACGGTTGTGGCGAACCAGTTCAGCTAGTCAGGCAGGACGGCCCGGGTCTGGTTGACCTCGATCTTGCGCCAATTGTAGCCGGTCTTATTCATGCGCGATTGCAGGAAGGCGACTTCGGCCTCGTTAGGCTCGGCCACTTGATTGAGAAGGGCGGCAACCATCGCCTCAGCGGCGACCATGTTCCCGTCATCACATTTGAGCGCGAAGCCGATGCCCTTGTCCCGCAAGGCGCCGCAAAACACGCCCTCTGCACCGATCTTGACCACCAACCGTCCCCCGAACGCGGTCATGGCGCCGGTATCGAAGGCGCCAGTACCGGCGATGAGGAACGGATCGGCGACGATGGCATCGAAAATGCGGGTCGAAGCCTGTTGGAGATCTTCAGGCAATCCTTCGCCTGTCGCCATGCGGGCAAAGCCCCTGGCGAAAGCTGAAAGCGGGGCTGCATAGGTCGGGATCGAGCAGCCATCGGTGCCGCAACGATCCTCCGACAGACCGGTGTCGATAACCGTTTCGATCATCTCGCGAACCAGTTTCTGGACCGGATGATTGCGCCCGACATAACCGGAAGGATCAACGCCGAGCGCCAGCGCGACGCCCAACATGCCAGCATGCTTGCCCGAGCAATTATTGTGCAGCGCGCTCGGGTTGCCGCCGGTCTCGGCCAATGCCTTGCGGGCCTGCTTGTTGGTCGGCGGGTGCGCGCCACATTCGAGCTGGGTCACGCTCAGCCCGAGCGCGGTCAGCGCCCGCGCCACCGCTTCGACATGGCGCGGTTCGCCATGGTGGGAAGCGCAGGCCATGGCGATGGCTTCATCGGTGATCTCATAGCGTTCGGCAGCACCCGAGCGGAACATGGCGAGCGCCTGGATGGCCTTGATGGCGGAGCGCGGGAATATGGCCCGGTCGATGTCACCGATGCTTCTGACAACGGACCCGTCAGCCCGCGCAACACACCAGGCGCCCCGGTGGATGTTTTCAAGCGCATTGCCGCGCCAGACTTCTGCCAGAACCGGATTCGCCGCCATAACATGTCCCTGTGTTGAGCCGGTATTTGGACCATAGCCGATGATGGCGGTCAACGCCCCGGCGGACGGGAGTTTTTGAGACAAATTGCGTCTACCGGTGGGGACGAAAAGCTCTCGAATTCAGGGGGTGACGGCGCTGACTTCACAGCCCGACCTCGTCCTTCGAGGGTCGCGCCAATGGCGCTCCCGCCTCAGAATGAGGGCTGTTGGCGACCGCATCCTCCCGGGCTGCCCCGGCCTCCTTTCGCCTCGCGCCGGCAGGCTGATCCGGGGCCTCGTTGCAATTGGGCATTCTGCCATTCGAGCGTAGCTCGCATGGCCTGCTCACCTCCAATCGATCCACCGGACCGATTGGCGGGACGTCTCGCAGTCCCGGCCAGTTCTTTGCCTCGCGCCGGCAGGCTTGTTCGGGATGACGGCGGAGGGAGTGGCACGGCTTGTCTCAACCCACCACCGTCGCCGCGGCGAAAGCCGGGGTCCAGTAGCCATTGACGCTGTACAAAGACCAATCGATGGCAGGATCCAGTAGTCAATCAGACCATGCAACGAACGAACGTTCGTTTGTTTATTCACTATACGTTGTCTGGGTTTGCTTGGTTTCGGCGTCCGCCGGAATGACGGCGGTGGGCGAGGTCGCGCGTCGGCCAAACAACGGGCGTCGCCCCGGCGAAGGCCGGGGTCCCGAGCTGGCTCAAGGCCCCCTCACCCGATCCTTCGGATCGACCTCTCTCCCAAGGGGAGGGGTGATGTCCCTGCCGGCATGATCGAGGTCCCGGTTCAAGACCGGGAAAGCGCGGGGTGATGTCAGTCACCTGCTGACATTGCATCCTCACCCCGTCATCACCCGACATGTTCGGGTGGTCCATCTGGCTGCCTCCCATGGAACACCCGACTAAACCGGGTGATGTCGGCGGTGGGCGAGGCAGCGCGCCGACCAAACAACAGGCGTCGCCCCGGCGAAGGCCGCGGTCCCGAGTTGGCTCAAGGCCCCCTCACCCGATCCTTCGGATCGACCTCTCCCCCGAGGGGAGAGGTGATGTCCCTGCCGGCATGACGGTGGTGCATAGGGCCAGCCTGGGCACAGACATCGATCCCGCCTTCCTCCCCCGATCCTCGGCAAGAAAAAAGCCCGGCTGCGAGCAGCCGGGACAGTGAGGTCGTACAGGATAGGAGGCCTTTCGTACGAGCGCTTAATACAAGCGCAGATATCTGGAGTTCACCCAGCCCGAGACGTGGCGGGCGCTGATCTTGCACCAGTCTGACGAGTTCGGGACGGTGACGCAGCGTTCGACCCAGACCCGGGTATGCGGGCGCAGTTTGCCGATCTTCTGCGAGTAATGGGCAGGCCAGCGGCGGACATTCAGGTGGTCGTAATAGGCGACGTTGACGCGGGCATAGCGCTCGACCTGATAGCCATGGCGCTGGTAACCGCCTTGATTGTTGTAGCCACCCTGCTGATAGCCACCTTGATTGTTGTGGCCATAGCCATAATTGGTGGCGTGGGCGGGCTGCACCGTGAAGGCGGCTGCGGTAACGGTGATGAGGAGCCCGGCCATCAGACCCAGCACCACTTTGCGGACGTTCTGGACTTCGGTATGCATGTTTCCCTCTCCTCGGGTCTCATTCGATGAGGAGAGATTGGCCCAGGAGCATTGAACGCAATCTGAGACCGGCATTCACAAAGCGTTCAGGTTCCCGGCACCCCTTCGCAGCCCCTGAAATCCAGGGCAAACAGGCCGGTACCAACGGCAGACAGGCCGCTGTCGTGGCGGAACATGAACAAGGCGCTGAGGGCATGGGCCTCGGCGAATTTCAATCCTTTGCCTGTTCCCATGACGCCAAGCGCTGTGGCCCAGGCATCGGCCTGCATGGCATCGGGCGCGATCACCGTAACGGAGGCCGGCGCGTTGGCCAGCGGCGCGCCCGACCGCGGATCGAGGGTGTGGGAAATGGTTCGTGCGCCGACCTGGCGACGATGGCGATAGTCGCCCGAGGTCGCGATAGCGGCATCACACAGTTCAATGGTCCGGGCGAGGCCGCGGGTCTCAACGTCCGGGGCCTCGATGCCGACGAGCCAGCCGGACCCGTCCGGCTTTTCCTGCCCGGCCCGCATTTCGCCGTCGATCCCGACGAGATAGCGGGTGACGCCGAAGGATTCGAGCAAATCTGCGAGGCAGTCGACGCCGAAGCCCTTGGCGATGGCCGACAGGTCGAGACGGATATCCGCGCTGCGCATGATTTGCGACCCGTCCGAGTGGAGGTGAAGCGCTTCGGCAGCGCTCGATCCGGGAGCCGCTCCCTCGTCGCCAACCGCGTCGGCATCGGCACCAAAGCCCCAATGCGCAACCGCCCTGCCCAGCCCGATGTCGAACATGCCGCCGGAAAGGCGGCCGATCTCGAGCCCTGCGGTGATCACCCGCATCGTCAGGTCGGGCATTTCGACCCATTCACCGACGGGGGCGGTGTTGAAGCGGGAGATGGCCGAGTTCGACTTGTAGGTCGACATCTCGTCATCGACCTGTCCCACCGTGGCCTGAAGCGCGGCCTCTATCCTTCTTGCATCGATGGTGGCTGCTGCGTGGAAGACAGCCGACCATCGCGTGCCCATGGTCGGGCCGCTCAAGACAAAGCGCATCGTGTCGGTGGGGTGGGTGGCGAGCTCAATAGACATCTTCGAGATACCTTCCTTCTGCGCGCAAGGCCGAGGTGCTGAGCGCAAGAGGCTCGAGCACTTCATCAAACGCGGCACGGACGCCCTCGCCCATGTCGCGCCCGCCGCAGACAAGAATCTGGGCACCATCGGCGATCAGACGGCGGAGCCGGTCGGCATCGCGGCGCAGTTCGTCCTGGACATAGCCGCCGCCGACCACGCGGGAAAATGCGGCGCCCAGCCGGGTCAGGCGGCCTTCTTCAAGGCTTTGCGCCAGCTCATCGCGATAGAGGAAATCGGATTGGGGATCGCGGCCACCCCAATAAAGATGTGCAGCGCGGCCAACGGGGTTGCCCCGGACAAAGCCCATGAGCGGAGCAATGCCGGCCCCGGCGCCAACAAGGATGATCGGCTTCTTGCCCTTTGCCGGACGGAAGGCCGGATTGGGTTTGACGAAGGCCTCGACGGTCTCGCCCGGTTCCAACGCATGCAGGAATTCGGAGCACAGCCCGCCGCGCTGCTTGCGGACGCAGATTTCGATAACCCCTTCGCGCCTGGAGCTCGAAGCGACCGAATAGTAACGCGGCACGACGCTGCCCGGCGGCAGGATGGCCAGCAGATCACCGGGCATGGCACGGGGCAGACGGCCCCTGGAGGAGGCGAAGCGCAGGACGGTGGTCGGCGCCTGAACCTCATGGCCATAGTCAAGCCGTTCGGCAAGGACCAGCCTACGGCTACGAGGCCGGGGCGGCACATGATCAAGGGTCAGAGGCAGGCGCAGCCGGTCGCCAAGCTGGCGGCCCCAATCGGCGAAAGCCTGTGCCGACTGGCGATCGATACGCCCCAGGGGCTGGAACCGCACACTGCCCTTTTGCGCAAGCGCCTGATCGATGGCTTCTGCGAAGGCGCAATAGCGCGGGAAACTCTGGTCCCCGAAACCGAGCACGCAGAAGGCGGGGACAGGTGATTTCTCCATGTCAGCCAGTCTTGCGAGGAAACGGTTGGCGCTGTGCGGTGCGGCGCCGTCGCCATAGGTCGACGTGAGCGCGAACATCAGGCGGGCATTGGGATAGTGCTGGCGCACCGCGTTCATGGATGCGGTGTGGACCTTGATGCCGGTTGCCGTAAGTCGGGCGTGCAGTTCGGCAGCGAACCCCCAGGTCGAGTTTCCTTCCGACCCGACAAGGATGACCATGTCGGCGCGAGCTGGCGGGGTGTTGGCCTTGATGCGCGGGGTGGCGCGTTGGCGCCGATACCAGATCAGCGTGCCAGTGACCGCCAGAAGCGGGGTGACCAGCGCCAGCAGGCCCAGGACGAGGCCGAGCCAGGCCATGCCCTGTCCGGTGTGAAGCGTATAGATGGCCTGATAGAACGACTGGGCGAGGGAATTGGGCTCGAACACCAGCCACTGCCCGGTCGCCTGGTCGACAAAGCCCTGCCCGTTTGCCGTGATCAGGGTGAAGACGTCCTCCGTGTCGCCTGCAAAGGGGAATACGAGCTCGCGCATCTGGCTGAGCGGCACCGACTGGAGGGCGGTGAGGCTGTCGATGGCCGCGGGCTGGCCACCATCAACAGTGTCGGGGAAGGCCAGCCAGGTGTCCGAGCCGTCGGGCACAAGGCCGAATGTGACAAGCGCCATATAGAAGCCGGTCATTGCCGACAGCAGCAGACCGGCGACGGCGATGCGCGCGCCTTCGACATGCAGTCGCTGGCTGAGCGTGCCTTGAGCGGGAGCGAAGACTTTCCGCCAGCCGCCGAGGCGGCGGACCAGCAAATAGACCCCGGAAAGGGCGAGGATCACCATGGCCGCCGCCGCGATGCCGGCCAGGGCGCGCCCACCGGTGCCCAGGAACATCGACCGGTGCAGCTGTTTGAAGAACTCCATGACAGGCGAGGCCGTGGCCTCGCCGATGACGGTGCCCGTTGCCGGGTCAATGGCGTAGCCGGCGACGTCGCCAGTATCGGTTTCGGCATAGGCGGTGATCGCCCCGGAGGCACTGCGCGTGATGCGCTCGACGCCCGGCAGGTTGCGGACGACATCCGCCGCCAGATCGCCTGTCGTGATCGCCGCATCGGACGGGGGCGTACCGATTTGGGCGATCAGGGGGTCAAGAGACAGAACGGCTCCTGTGACCGACATCAGGATCACGAAGAGGGCGGCGGCAAGGCCGGGCAGAGAGTGCAGGCGGCGCAGCATGGCGGATCACCTCCGGGACGAACTCGAAAAGGGGGGTTACATGTTGACGGTGAGCGCGCGCATATGGCCGTTGCCTGTCTGGGGCTGGCCGGCGATGGCGCTCGACAGCGGGGCGACGATCGCGTCTCGGGCATCCCGATGATCCTCGACGGCGGTGTCGACATGGATGGTGTAGCCGGCGTCGATCAATGCATCGGAGATGTTGAGGGACACCGAGAGCTGGCGGCCCGAGCCGACGCTGGCGCCGGAGATGCCGTCGACGCGGCCACCGGCCGAGGAAATGGCGCGGGCCCAGCCCCGCAGGTGGCGCTGGTATTTGGATTTGGTGCCGGCGAGCCAGAGGGTGGAGGCGTAGTTGCCGGCGGGATCGGTGAGGTATATGGCGAAATAGGCGGCTGGACCGCGATATTGTTCCATCTGGACGTTGAGGGTGACTTCGCGCGCCTGCGCCAGGGCCGGCGCGACGAGCGCGGTGGTGCCAATGAGCGCGGCACCAAGGGTCTTGACGGTAGGTGACAACATGGGATGGACCTGTAAGGTGTTGTTTCGATGGTCTCATCCGAACACGGGAAGCTGACGCCACCCTGAAGCGGAAGCAAAAATCCCTTCAGCTTGCTGTCAGCTTCGGATGCGAATTTCGGCGGTCAAACGCGCCAGGAGGGGCTCTTGCGCATTCTGCTGATTGAAGACGATGCCGTGCTCGGCGCGGCCATTCGCGATCATGTCGCGGCAGACGGGCACGGAGTCGACTGGCTGATGCGGCTCGACGAGGCGCGGGCGGCCATAGACAGCGTCGGATATGAACTCGTCCTGCTCGACCTCAACCTGCCGGATGGGCGCGGGCTCGATCTGCTCAAGGCGCTGCGCGATGAAGGCAAGGATATGCCGGTGATCATCCTGACCGCGCAGGACCAGGTGGCAGTGCGGATCGAGGGGCTGAATTCGGGGGCGGACGATTATCTTGTCAAACCCTTCGACCTCTCCGAGATGAGCGCCAGGCTGGCAGCGGTCGCCCGGCGCTATGGCAACACGCCCCTGCCCGGCATCGCCATTGGCGACGTGACGGTCGATTTCGGGCGCAAGACAGTGACGCGTCAGGGCAAGCCGGTGACCCTGACGGCACGGGAATGGGCGGTTGTCGAGAAGCTGGTGCGCAACCGGGGCGCGGTGGTCGGCAAGGACCAGATCGAAGATTCGCTCTACGCCTTCGGGGCGGAGATCGAGAGCAATGCGGTGGAGGTCTATGTGAGCCGGCTGAGAAAGAAGCTCGGGCGTGAATTCATCACCACGGCGCGCGGGCTCGGCTATGCGGTGGAGAGCCGGGATGGCTGACCGCGCGCGTCAGAGACGGCCCTCGATCGCCATCCGGCTGGCGGTCGGGCTGGCGCTCGGCACGGCCCTGTTATGGGTCGGGGCGGCGGCAATTGCCGCCTATGTGCTGCAGGGCGAACTCAATGAGGCGTTCGATGAAAGCCTCAAGCAGAGCGCGTTCCGGCTGCTGCCGCTGGCGGTGCACGATCTCAGGGAGCCCGAAGATCGCGAGGAGCGCGATGAATACCGGGTCTCACGGCTTGAAGACGATGAGGCGTTCTTCACCTATGCCGTACGCGACAGGTCGGGACGGATCGTGGTGGCCGCAGAGGACGCGCCGGACGGCCTCAGCCAGCTCACCGCACGCGAGGGGTTTGCGGATATCGAGGGCAAGCGCGCCTTCACCCTGACGGATCGGCGGTCCGGTTATTCGATCATCATGGTGGAGCGCACCAACCACCGCTCGGAAGCGCTCAGAGACAGCGTTATCACCCTCACCTGGCCGCTGGCGGGGCTCATCCCGCTGATCCTTGCGGGGATCTGGTTTGCGGTGCGACTGGCGATGCGGCCGGTGGAGCGGCTCAAGACCGATATCGAGAAACGCGACGGACGGGACCTGTCGCCGCCGAGCACCGACGGTCACCCGGCCGAGCTGGCGCCGATTGCGGAGGCCGTGGCGGGGCTGCTCGACCGGCTGCGGGCAGCGCTCGACGCCGAGCGGGCCTTTGCGGCCAGCAGCGCCCATGAATTGCGCACCCCGATCGCCGGCGCGCTGGCCCAAACCCAGCGACTGGCGGTCGAGATCGGCGATCATCCTGCGAAGGGCCGGATCGAGGACATCGAGAAGGCGCTCAGGCATCTCTCGGACCTGTCGGAGAAACTCCTGCAGCTCTCGCGGCTCGAGGCCGGATTTGCGCGCAGCGACAAGCCGGTCGACCTGAGGCCGGCGCTCGATATCGTCATCGGCGATCTTGGACGCCTGCCCGACCACCCAAAGCGAGTTGCGCTAACGGTCACGCCCGATGCGCGGTTGACCGCCAGAATGGATGCAGATGCCTTTGCCATTGCCTTGCGGAACCTGATCGAGAACGCGCTCAAGCATGGCGCGGCGGGAAGCGTTGTCGCGGTGACGGCGGACACGGAAACCATCAGCGTCGTCAATGACGGCCCGGTTGTGCCGGCCGATCAGCTTGCGATGCTGGGGGAGCCGTTTGTACGCGGTGAGACGGCGGCGAGCGGCACCGGTCTCGGCCTCGCCATTGTGCGCAGCATCATGGAGCAGAGCGGCGGGCGGCTGACGCTGCATTCGCCCGCGGCCGGGCGGACAGACGGATTCGAGGCGGTGATCACCCTGCCGCCGCTTTGATCAGCGGCCGGTGCTGCCGGAATCGATGCGATCGCCCTGCCCGCGGCCAGACAGGGTTGCCAGGATTAGCCGCAGATCGAACAGCACGCTGCGTTGCGCCAATCGGTCTACAGGGATCGCTCGAGACCGTCCACCTCGGTCAGGCCGGCATCATCAAGCCGAGCGGAGACTAGGCCGCGGGGACGGATGGGCAGCGTTGTGCCTGCAAGGGTCAGCGCCGCAGGCCGATCCCCGAGATTGACCGCGCGGATGATGGCGCCATCGAGACCTTCGGCCAGTTTGAGCGCGGTCACGGCGCCCTGCCCGGCATCCGCAGTAAGCCATTGCCCGGCATGCGGCGCGGTGCCATTGCGGGCGACATGAGGGGTGGTCACCGGCGGTTTGTTGAGATTTTCCGCGAGCTTGTGGCAGGACTTTCGTGAAATTTCACGGGCGCCGAGCAGCGCAATCGTGAACCGATGCTCGCCCTGATCCATATAGGCGTAGCTGGCGCCGGGCTCGACGGGAATGGGATCGTGATGAGCATAGACCGGCGAGCGGATCGCGGTGATGTAGAGGGTGCCGTCCTGCGCCGCGTAGGAGTATTTCGCGGTGTTGGCAATGGCGACCGTACCGCCCTCGCCGACCGCGCGCACCCAGCGCTGGCCCGGCACTTCGCTGCCATTGGCCGGCCGGGCCTCCCAGCCTGCAGGCACTTCATATTCGAAACGGTTTGCCCCGACCGGATAGGAGAGACGCAGCAATTTGCGCTGTTCGCGCCAGTGCAGCCGGACCCGCAGTTCGACCGGCAGCGTCGGGTCCTCCGGCAGCACGATGCGCGTGTGCATGCGTGAATCCGAGGCGGCAACCGTTACCTCCAACACCTTGCGAACAGGACCGTTTTCGAGTTCGAGAACGGAAACCAGTCGCATGGTTTCGCCGGTGGTGCCGAAGCGGTCGGCGCCATGGCTCCAGGTGTCGGTCTGGTCTTCCACGATGGTGGCGAGGTGGCCTTCGCCTTCGATGAGGACCGTGCCATCGGCCTTGTTTTCGAGGCGCGAAATCGCCCCGGTATCGGGATTCAACGCGAGGCGATAAGCCTCTGTTTCATAGCGATATTCGGGCTCAGCGGGTGTGCCGAACGAAACGCCGGGCGCAGAAGCGCCGTGGGCCTCATCGACGGCGAAGCACAAGGTGCGATAGCCGAAGGCGGGCACGCTGAGCGGAAAGGTGATGCGCTGCAGACCGGTCGTCTTGCCGTGAGGGTCGGCATATTGGAACGGGATCGACTGCCCATCCTCATCCATCAGGATCCGGCGGGAGACATTGTCCTTGTCGACCCAGGGTTCGGCCTCAACCATGGCGTCGAAATCGGACCCGGAGAAATTCATCACGAGGAAGGTCGCTTCGGTGGGATGGGCAGACTTTTTGATGGTCTGGCCGAGTTGGCGGACGGCGGTGTTGAGCAGGTCTTCCGCGCCGGTGATGACAGCGCCGAGTTCGTGGACCGAATCCTCGCAGGCGCTTTCAAGGCTCGTGCCGCCAAGCGTGTCGTGGAACTGGTTGAACAGGAGCCGCCGCCACAGCGCCTCGAACTCGGCACGGGGATAGGCAGCGCCTGTTTCACGATGCGCCAGGGTTGCCGCAGCCTCGGACTGTTCGAGCAGGGATTCAGCGCGTCGGTTGAGCGACTTGAGATCGCTGGCGACGGCGTAGCAGCCAATGGCATGGAACTGGAGCTCGCCTTCAACGCGGGGTTTGTCGAGTGGCCGGACCTCGTCATAAAAGCGGTCGGGATCGGAAAAGGCGAGGTTTTCACCCGCCGCAAGCCGGCGCTCGATCTCTTCGATGTTTTCGATGGTCGGCGCGCCGCCGTGATTGCCGACCCCGTAAAAGCACATGAAGGGATGGCCAGCCCCGGATGCCATTTCGTAGTGCTGGTCGATCTTGACCGGCAGCGGCGTCTCGCGCTTCGACGTGTTGTAGGCGCCCTGAATGCGGAAAGCGGTAACACTCGAGCCGTCGCGCGAGGCCCAGTCGAACAGCTCGGCGGGCAATTCCATTTCGTGGGGACCGGGCCGCATGAAGGTGTAGCTGTCTGACCCCGTGTGCCGCAGCAACATGGGGAAAGTGCCCGGATGCCCGAAGCTGTCGACATTGTAGCCGGCAGGCACGTCGAGCCCGAACTTCTCTTTGAAGTAGCGCTTGCCGTAGAGCGCCTGGCGAATGACCGATTCACCTGAAGGGACGTTGCAGTCGGGCTGGATCCACCAGCCATTGACGATCTTCCAGCGCCCTTCGCCGACATAGTGGCGGATACGAGCGAACAGGTCGGGATCGAGCCGTTCGATCCAGTCATAGATGTGGGCTTCGCCCTTGGTGAAGATAAAGCCTTCGCCCTCTTCCAACCGATCGATTGCGGCCCAGCAGGTGCCGATCGCCTCGGCGCAACCTTCTTGCCAGCGCCAGAGCCAGACGGGGTCGAGATGAGCATTGCCGATCAGGTGCAGGGTGAAATCGCCTGAGGCGGAAGTGTCGGTCACGCGGGGATATCCTTATCGGTCCTGATCACGACCCGATGCGGGCCGGCATTGGCGGTGAAGCGGGTCGTGCCTTCAGCAGTCTCACAACCGGTGAGAGGCCGGCCATCAAAGGTGATGGCGCTTTCGGCACAGGGCAGTTCGATGTCAGCCTTGCAGCCCGGCGGGATGGCGATCGACCATTCCACCGAGTGGCCGGTATGCTGCCAGGCGCTTTCAATGCGCCCGACCGGCGCATCGTATTGCGCCTTCACCCAGCCAATGCGGGGATCGAAGAGCGGCCGCATGCGGATGGTACGGAACCCCGGATCGGCCTCGTCCCAATCGATGCCGGCCATGCGCGCATAAAGCCATTCGCCGACGCTGCCATAGGCGTAGTGGTTGAAGGAGTTCATGTTGGCGCTCTGGAACCCGTGTTCCGGCGTCCAGCCATCCCATCGCTCCCAGATCGTTGTGGCACCGTGCCGGATCGAGAAGCCCCAGCTCGGATAGGTATCCTTGAGCAGCAGGTCGTAGGCACGGCCCGGTTCGCCAATATCCGAAAGCACCGGGAGCAGGTGTTTGACCCCAAGGAACCCTGTCTGCAGATGGCCGTCCGCCTCGTCGAGTTTTTCGATGAGATAGGCGCGGGCCGCGGCGCGCCGGTCCGCTGGCAAGATATCGAAATCGAGCGCCAACAGGTAGGCGGTCTGGGTGTCGCCGGTGATGCGGGTGTCTTCAGCGACGAAGGCGTCGATGAGGGCGGCGCGCACGTCTGTCGCCTGGCCGGCATAAAGGGTCGCGTCCTCGTCCTCCCCCAGCACTTTGGCAATCTTCACCATCAGGTCGGCGACGAAAACCCAATAGGCGGTGCCGACCATGGTGCGGTCGGAGGCCGGGCCAACACTCAGCCAGTCGCCATAGTTGTTGTAGACCGCATTGACGCGCAGATGGTCGGGATTGGCCCCTGCGATATGGGCCATCCAGCGCTTGAGGGCGGGATAGGCGCTTTCGAGAAGGCCACGATCGCCGTAGCGCAGATACTGCTGCCAGACCATGATGACCGGTCCATCACCCCAGCCCGGCGCCCCGGGCTGGGCGGTCTGACGATAAGGATTGAGCGGGCGCGAGGGCGCGATGTCAGTGAAAGCGCCATCGGCGAGCTGGGCATCGATGATATCGTCGAGCCATTTGGCGAAAAAGCCTGACACATCCATGTTGTAGCCGGCGGTGCGCCAGAAGACCTGCGCGTCCGCGCTCCAGCCCAGCCTCTCGTCGCGTTGCGGACAATCGGTGGGTACGGAAAGGAAATTGCCCCGCTGGCTCCACTCGATATTGGAGACGAGCCGATTGACCAGTTCGCTGCCGGTCTCGATGTGGCCGGTCTCTTCAAGATCCGAGAAAAGCGCAATACCGGTGAGCCTGAGCGTTTCGGGGTCCATTCCCTCGGGCAGGGTCAGCGCGACATAGCGGAAGCCGTGAAAAGTGAAACGGGGCTTAAAGCTCTCGCCATGCGCGTCGCCTTTGGCGGTGTAATGATCCGTCGCCACCGCGTGGCGCAGATTGGCGGTGTAGAGATTGCCGTCTTCGTCGAGGGTTTCGCCATGGCGCAGCGTGAACCGGTCACCCGGTTTGGCACCCGAAATGTCGAGGCGGCAATAGCCCGCGAAGTTCTGCCGGAAATCGACGATCCATTCGCCTGACGGGGCCTGACCGGTGATCCGGCCGGGGAGTTCATAGACTTCGCGAACCGGCGGCGATTTGGGCGGGGTGAGCAGCGGTGGGCGCGGTTCCGGGGTGAAGACCTCGACCGGTTGCCAGCCGGAATCATCATGGCCGGGCTCCGACCAGCTCTCGATCTCGAGGCGGGCGTCATAATGCTCACCCATCAGGAAATCGCTGTAGCAGACCGGTCCCTGGCGGGTCTTCCACTCGCCATCGGTGATGATGCGTTCGATGGTGCCGTCGGCGTAATGCAGGTGAAGCTGGCACAAAAAGGCCGGGCGGCCACCATAGTGGTTTCCGGCGCGGCGCTGATTGTGACCAACGCGACCGGAATACCAGCCCTCGCCGATCAGCGCGCCGATGGCGTTGGCGCCATCGCGGATTTCTTCAGTGACATCGAAGCTCTGATAGATGGCGCGCTGGTGGTAGTCGGTCCAGCCTGGGGCCATGACCTCGTCACCGATCCGCAAGCCATTGATATAGAGCTCGTAAAGTCCGAGAGCGGTGACATAGGCAGTGGCGCGGACAGGACGCTCGCGGGTCTGGAAATCGCGGCGCAGATGGTCGGCCGGCCGGGCCTGCCAGCGGTTGTCGTAAAGATTGTCGGCGGGGATTTCGCGCCCGGCAGGCAAGACGAAATAGCGGGCGATCCATTCCGCTTGCCAGTCATCGGGATCGAAAAGGCCGGTCATGATGGATTGCGGGGTGGCCCAATCCGAGACCTGATCGTTTTCGTCCCAGACCCGCACCGTCCAGTGGACGATTTCGTCCGAGGCGAGCGGCTGGCCGGCATAGGGCACGAATTGCGTCTGATCCGAGGCCAGCTTTCCCGAAACCCAATGGCTGGCTCTTCCATCCATGAGGGAAGCGGGATCGGCCGAGACGGCAATCTCGTATGCGGTCTGGGCCGCGCCCTCATTGCCGCCTGTCAGCGCCCAGCCAAAGCGGGGAATGCGCGTGGCAAGGCCCTGCGGCGCGGCGAGCCGGTCGCAGCGCAGTCTGTGCGGTTTGAGCGTGGTCATGAGCCTAGAAAGCGATCGCCCGGTCACGGGCATTGCGGATATGGGCCTCAATAGCCTCGACCGATCCCTGCCGGTCCCGCACCTTGAGCGCCTCGATGACCGCCAGATGATCGGCAAAGGCGGATGGCAGTGTTGTCGGGCTTAAGGTAATGTGCTCGAGCTTGATCAGCCGGATGCGGATCGAGTTGAGATTATAGGCTTGGATCAGCAATTCATTGCCGGTGCAGCCGACAAGCACGTCATGAAATCCGGTGTCGATCTTCTGGCCTTCATCGAGCAGTTCGGGGGTCGGATGATCGCCGAGACGGTCGAGAATGCCGCGATGCAGTGCCTCCTGTTCGGCGATGATCTCGTCGCTCAGCCGGGCAACGGCGGTCAGTGTCGCTTCACGCTCGAAGGCCATGCGCATCTGGAAGGCATCGCGGATCATGGGCAGATCGATCACGGTGATCTGGATGCCGCGCTGGGGCATGACGGTCAGCAGGCCCTCGGCATCGAGCCGTGGCAGGATCTCGCGCAGTGCCCCGATGGAGAGGCCGAGCATGGAGACGAGTTCCTTTTGGGAGACAACCTGCCCGGGGCGCAGCAACCCCTGCAAAAGGGCCTGCTGAAACCGCTCATAAGCCGTGATCTTCACGTGCCGGGCGCCGTCGCCGCTGTCGTGTCGGCGCATGCCGCGCACCTCAGCCATTTGCTGTCCTCCCTGCCCCGGATAGGGCCATTCGCTCAGTCCGTCGCTTGCGGGTCGTAGCCCGTGCCGGCGAGCGCTGCAAAGACATCGGCGCGGGCAATCGGATCCAGGCCGACCAGCGGTGGCACCACGCGGGCCCAGTCCGGGTCACCATATTGTGCAGCAATCGCGGCCTTGAGAACAACCAGAGACCCATTGGAGTCCACGATTTCAATGCGTTGCCCCGCCCGCTTGCGCTTCAGCGCGGTCGCTTCCGACGCCGGGTCACTGTAGACCGCACAGGCATCGGCGGCGAAGACATTCGGCATGCCGCCGATCATGCCGGCGCCGCCCTTTGTCACCAGTTCCGGCATCACCCGGTCGTCGCCGGTGAAGATCGAGAGCGAGGGGTAGCGCTCGGCGAGCATCAGGGCGTTTTCGCGGCTGCCGGTCGAATCCTTGACCCCGACGATCCGCTCGCCGAAGCGTGCGATCAGCCTGTCGATCAGTGACGGGGTGAAGGGCACACCGGAGAATACCGGGATCGAATAGAGCAGCATGTCGATGCCCGGATTGCCGGCGCGCTCGAGCATGGCGTCGAAGAAGGCGAGGATGCCATCGTCAGTGGGGGTGTTGTAGTAATAGGGCGGCAGGACGAGCACGGCCCGGCACCCCATTTCGGCGCTCGCGGCGACCAAGCGCGCTGCCTCGTCGAGTTTGGATGTCATGATCGCGGGAATGAGCTTGTCGAGTGGTCCACCCGCCTCGCGATAGGCCACAAGCCCGTCGATTTTCTGGCCTGTGGAAAGGGATGACCCCTCCCCTGTTGTGCCGAATGCGGAGATAAAGCTGCAGCCCTCATCGAGCAGCCTGCGGCAATGAGCGGCGAGGCGCCCGCCATCCACGTCGAACTGCGCTGTGACCGGAGTCAGCGAGGCTGTAATCACCCCTTTTAGATCGGCATTCGACATTTTTTCTCCGCAAATTCAACAGGATATAAGACTGATACAATCAGTTAGGTTATCAATTGTCAAATCAGTATTTACATCACTCGTCCGATGATGCAAGGTCCATTCCGTCGAACGGCACTGCCATGTGCGCTTCATGTCCGGCACAACGGGTTGGCTAGGCCCGCAAACCGGATGGCGCACCAAGGCGGTGCACAAACCCCACCGAGAGGGAGGAATATGAAAAACATCAGGCACAGCGCAGTTCTCGCCGTTTCCGCTGCAGCCCTCAGCGTCGCGCTTTCCGGCGCGGCCGTGGCTCAGGAACAGATCGAACTGAAGTTCACCACCGTGTCGGTTCCCACCGATTTGCACACCCAGGCCATGAAGGTCTTCAAGGACAAGCTTGAAGAACTCGAGCCGGGCCGCTTCGACATCCAGCTTTACGATTCCGGTTCGCTGTTCAACCAGAGCGGTGACCTCGATGCGCTGCAGCGCGGCAATGCCGAAATGGCCTATGTGTCGTTCCAGCTTATCGCCGACGCGATCCCGGAATTCGGCCTGTTCACCGCCGGCTACCTGTTCCAGAGCCCCGAGCATTACCGCAATGTGATGCAGAGCGAACTGGGCGGCGAGTTCAAGGCCAAGGTGTCCGACGACATGGGCATCCAGCTTCTCGACGTGTGCTATCTCGGCACCCGCGAACTGAACCTGCGCAAGGTCCGCGACGTGCAGACCCCGGCCGACCTCGAAGGCGTGAAGCTGCGCATGCCGGGCTCGGACGCATGGCTGTTCCTCGGCCAGGCGCTGGGCGCCAACCCCACCCCGCTGCCGTTCTCGGATGTCTATCTGGGCCTGCAGTCGGGCACGATCGATGCGCAGGACAACCCCCTGCCGACGGTCGAGGCCGCCAAGTTCTATGAAGTGACCGAGCAGATCGTTCTGACCGACCACCTGGTCGACGGACTGCCGATCGCGCTCAACAACCAGACCTGGGACCAGCTCGACGACGAGGAAAAGGCCAATATCACCGCTGCCGCGGTCGCAGCCTGCGACTGGAACAATGAGCGCCGGATTGCCGAAGAAGACCGCCTGGTCGAGTTCTTCGAATCCGAAGGCCTGACCGTGACCGTGCCGGACGTTGACGCGTTCCGCGCTCATGTGCAGGACTTCTATCTCAGCTCCGAGCGCGCCGAGCTCTGGCCGGAAGGCTGGGTCGAGCGGATCAACGCACTCGCCAACTAAGTCAGTCTACCGAAATGGCAACAGTCATTTCCAAGACCGCCCTCAAAGGGCTGGTTTGGCTCAAGCGGGGCGCCGACATGGTCGGCGTCCTGTTCTTCCTTGCGACCTTTTCGGGCTTCATCGTCCAGGTCTTCTTCCGCTACGCGCTCAACCAGCCGCTGGCCTGGACCGAAGAAGCGACGATGATCGCCTATATCTGGGCCGTGTTCTGGGCGGCGGCCTTCATGGTGCCGATCCGCGAACACGTGACCTTCGATGTCGTTTATGAACTCGTTTCGCCACGAACCCGGCGCATCTTCGCGCTGATCTCGATGGTGCTGCTGGTGATCGCCTTCCTGCTGCTGATCCCGGCCACGCTCGATTACATGCAGTTCCTGATGCGCAAGAAATCTCCCGTGCTGCGCTACCAGATGACCTGGGTCTATGGCTGCTATTTCATTTTCCTGATCGCGTTCTGCATCCAGGCCGGATGGCGCGCGCTCGAATTGATGCGCCCGGGATGGCGCGACCAGATCTAGGGGTCATTTCATGCTTGAAGCCTTCGCCCTGCCGATCATGATCGCCATCCTTATCGGCACAACCATTGCCGGTCTGCCGATGGGCATCGCGATGATCGTCTCCAGCATCTTCTATCTTGTGATGGCGGGCCGCGATGTCGGCCTTGCCTCCGAGCAGGTGCTCAATGGCGTGTTCGGCAATTTTGTCGCGCTCGCGGTGCCACTGTTCATCTTCGCCGCCAATATCATGAATGCCGGTCAGATCTCGGACCGCCTCCTCAAGTTCGCCCTGGCCATGGTCGGGCGGATGCCGGGCGGGCTGGCGCAGGTGAATATTCTGACGAGCCTCATTTTCTCGGGCATGAGCGGCAGCGCGGTCTCCGACGTGGCCGGGGTGGGCAAGGTGCTCACCAACATGATGACCAAGGATGGCCGCTATCCGCGCGGCTTCGCCGGGGCAATCACGGCGACGTCCTCGGTGGTGGGACCGATCTTTCCGCCCTCGATCCCGATGGTGTTCTATGCCCTCATCTCATCGACCTCGGTCGGAGCGCTGTTTCTTGGGGGTGTGATCCCGGCGATCCTGATCGTCACGGTTCTTTCGATCGTCGTGATTATCGCGGCCAAGGTGCGCGGCTTCCCGATCGAGGATGCTATCCCGCTGCGCGCCTTCCCGCTGATCATCCTCAGGGCGCTGCCGCCGCTGTTCATGCCGGTCCTGCTGCTCGGGGGCATCTATTCGGGTGTGTTCACACCTACCGAGGCGGCTGCCGCTTCAGCCTTTTATGCGCTGTTGCTGGCCGTGTTCGGATATCGTGCGCTCGGTGCCCGCAAGCTCTACGAGGTCACGCTTTCCTCGGTCAAGACGACCGCCGTTGTAACGCTGGTTCTGTGCGGCGCCTTCATCTTCAATTATGTGGTGACGGTCGAGCGGGTCCCGCTGGCAGTGTTCAACTTCTTCGACCAGCTCGATCTGAGCGTCATTGCCTTCCTGCTGCTGATCAACCTGCTCTATCTGATCCTTGGATGTTTCCTCGACGTCTCCACGATCATGCTGGTGATCACACCGCTGTTCATCCCGACCGCCGCGGCGCTCGGCATCGATCTGCACCATTTCGGCATCATGGTCGTGTTCAACATGATGATCGGGCTGATCACGCCGCCCTACGGGATATTACTGTTCATCATCAAGGCGCTTAACGGGATACCGCTCGGGGAGATGATCCGCGAGATCTGGCTGTTCGTCGGGGTGTTGGTGGCGCTGTTGATGGTGATCACCTTCGTGCCTGAACTCAGCCTGTGGCTGCCCCGCGCGGCCGGGTTGATCGGCTGACCCAGAAGCCCCCGCGCGACCTGCCCGTCGCGCAATGAGAAAGGGACCGCGGCATGCGCCACGGTCCCTTTCCTTTGTCCGGTTGCTGACGGAAGGGATCAGCCGACCGGGAATGCCTCTTCAATCGCGTCGCACAGGCAGTGGATGAAGAACAGGTGCGCTTCCTGCACGCGGGCGGTGCCGAAATCCCCGACGACCAGCGCATGGGTAGCGAGTTCGGCGATACCGCCAGGCTTGCCAAGCAGGGCGACGGTGGGGACGCCCTTCTCACGTGCCATTTGCACGGTGCGCACAACATTGGCCGATGTACCGCTTGTCGAGAGCGCCAGCAGCAGGTCGCCGGGTTGAGCCAGCGCCTCGAAAGGCCGGGCGAAGACGTCGAGCCAATCGAAATCATTGGCGATGCAGGTCATCTGGCCGGTGTCACCGCCCAGCCAGATGGCGGGCAAGGGTGCGCGGTTGAATTTGTAGCGTCCGACCAGCTCGGTGACGAAATGCTGCCCCTCAGCGGCGCTGCCGCCATTGCCGCAGACGAGAATGCGCCCGCCGGATTTGAGCGTTTCGACCATGGCCTGACCGGCCGCCTCAAGCGTTGGCTCGAGACGGGCCACAGCGTCAAAGGTTTCGCGGACGGCTTCAAGTTGCGTTTTCATAGATCTCCCTGAGGCGGTTTCATCGAGTGGCGTTTGCGGCAACGGCCAGCGCGGCGACATCGCCAATGGCCGGCCCGAACTGGCTCAGAACGACATTGCAGCGCTGAGCCAAGGCGGGCAGCGCTTCACGAGCGATAGCGGCGCGCATCGGGGCGAGAAGCGGTTCACCGATCCGTTCTGCAAGGCCGCCGAGAATGACGCGCTCAGGCGCCAATAGATCGATCAGTTGGGCAATCGCGCGGCCCAGTGCCTCGCCAGACCGGGCAATGGACCGGATCGCCAGCACCTCGCCGGCGCGGGCCCGTTCGGCAAGCTCTTTTGCCGAGGATACCGATCCAAGATCATCCGGGTGATCGTGGCGGGCAAGGGCGGCGAGGCCAGCCCCGCTGGCGTAACCTTCAAGCGAACCGGGCTTGCCGTAGAGTTCGGGACCGGTCTCGGCAATGCGCCAATGGCCGATCTCGCCGGCGGCATTGACGTGGCCGCGCAACAGGCGACCATCGGCGATGATGCCGGCGCCGATGCCGGTGCCCAGGGTCAGGAAAACGAGATTGTCCGCCCCCTGCCCTGCACCGAATTTCCATTCGGCCAGGGCGCCCGCCTTGGCGTCGTGTTCGACCGCGACGGGACGGCCCAGCGCCGACAATTCGGCAGGCAGATCGACCCGGTCCCAACCGGGCAGATGGGGCGGCCCCAGCACCAGGCCTTTTTGCGCATCGACAGGGCCGCCAACCGAGACGCCACAGCCCTGAATATCAGGATAGCGGCCCAGCATATCGAGCGCGCCCAGCCGAATATCATCGAGCATCTTATCCCGGCCGTGACCTGAATCAGACCCGATCTCGGCACGCGCGATGACCTCGCCGGATTCGGTGCCGACGATGAAGGCGGTCTTGGTGCCGCCAATGTCGATGCCCAGAAGGCTGGCGCGGTTTGCACTCACGGCTACATCACCGCGCCGATCTGCCAGGGCACGAACTCGACGCCGCCAAAGCCGAGCTGTTCGCTCTTGGTGCGTTCGCCCGAGGCCACGCGCAGGATCAGGTCGACGATCTCGCGGGCCTTGTCGTCCTGGGTGACACCATCGGTGACGATGTCCCCGCAATTGATGTCCATGTCCTCGCTCATCCGCTGATACATGTCGGAATTTGTCGCAAGCTTGATGCCGGGGGTTGGCTGATAGCCCGACACCGAGCCACGACCCGTGGTAAAGGCGATGAGATTGGCACCCGAAGCGACCTGGCCGGTGACCGAACAGGGGTCGTAGCCGGGGCTGTCCATATAGACGAAGCCATGGGTATCGATGGGTTCGGCGAACTTGTAGACGCCCGATAGCGGCGCGGAACCGCCCTTGGCGACGGCGCCGAGGGATTTTTCGAGAATGGTGGTCAGCCCGCCGCGCTTGTTACCGGGGGACGGGTTGTTGTCCATCTCGCCGCCATTGCGGGCGGTGTAGTCCTCCCACCAGGTGACCCGTTCGATGAGCTTGCGACCGACTTCCTCATTGACCGCGCGACGGGTCAGGAGGTGTTCGGCACCATAGATCTCGGGTGTTTCGGAAAGGATGGTGGTCGCGCCCATACCGACCAGCAGGTCGGAGGCGCGGCCAAGAGCGGGATTGGCGGTGATGCCGGAATAGCCGTCCGACCCGCCGCACTGCATGCCCAGGATGATTTCGGAGGCCGGGCACGGCGTGCGCTCGGCCTTTGCGGCGATCTCCGCCATCTCCTCGAGCACGGCAAGGCCCTTATCGATGGTCTTGCGGGTACCGCCGGACTGCTGGATGGTCATGTAGCGGAAGGTATCGCTGTCCTTGAGACGCCCGCGGCCCATCAGGTCGGGGATCTGCATGACCTCGCAGCCGAGGCCGACCATCAGGATGCCGGCGAAATTGGGGTGACGGGCGTAACCGGCGAGCGTGCGGAACAGGGTGTCGTAACCCTCATCCTTGCCGGACATGCCGCAACCGGTGCTGTGAACAATGGGCACGATGCCGTCGATACCGGGAAAACGCTCAAGCAGGCCGGATTTGATGGCAGCATCGGCGATGAAACGGGCAACGCTGCCCGAACAATTCACCGAGGTGAGGATGCCGAGATAATTGCGCGTGCCCACGCGCCCGTCAGGGCGGCGATAACCCATGAACTGCGGAATTTCGGCGGGTGCTTCCGCCGGGCGCAGATCCGTCGCAAACGCATAGTCGCGGTCGTGTTCGCCCATGCCGAGATTGTGCGAATGGATGTGATCACCAACGGAAATCGCTTCGGTCGCCTCGCCGATGATCTGGCCATAACGAATGACGCGGTCACCAACAGCATGGGGCACGACGGCGATCTTATGCCCGGATTTGACGGGTTTGATCAGCGGCCCTTCAAGGCCGTCGACGATCTCGCCTTCTTTCAGATCGGCCAGGGCGATGATGACGGTATCGTCAGGGTGAAGGCGGATGGTCCGGTTTGAAGCGTTTGACATGATTCCTCTTGGAAACGCGTCGAGATACGGCTTGACGCCCTATCTGGAATGACTAACATGTTAGTATGAATAGAGCGATTGGAACCGCAAGGCAAGACCGCATGGCGAGCCAGGTGAAAGACGCATCGGAAGACGGGGTCGCTGGAAGCGACCCGGCGCTTGTGGGTGAGATAACGGCCGTCCTGCCGCTGGAACCGCTCTCCACGTTCGAGGGTTCGCTGACCAACAAGGTCTATCTGTGTCTCAAGGACGCGATCCTGCGGCTCAGGCTCTTGCCGGGGACGCCGATCTCGAAGCCGGCCCTTTGCGATCAGCTCGGCGTATCGCGCGCACCGGTTTCCGAGGCGCTGGCGCGGCTCTCCTTCGACGGGTTGGTGGATATCGTGCCGCAAGCCGGCAGCTTCGTTTCCAAATTCTCGCGCGACGAAATCCGCGAAGGCGTTTTCCTGCGCGAGGCGCTGGAGGTGCCGGCAATCGAACGGCTGGCCACGACCATTACACCGGATCAGCTTAGGGCCCTCAAGCGCAGCCTGGCGCTGCAAAAGCTTTTGGCGGACGACGGCGATTTCGACGGCTTCTACAAGGCCGATGCCGATATGCACCGGCAGATGCTCGGGTTTGTGGGCTTCCCCCGCCTTGTCAGTATGGCGGAATCCGCGACCCATCTGATCGAGCGTGCGCGCCGGCGGTTGCTGCCCACACCGGGCCGAGCCAGCGACACGCTGGAAGAGCACCGGGCGATTATTGCCGCGCTCGAAGCCGGAGACCCAAAGGCCGCCGGAGAGGCTGCGCGGGTCCATATCCGGCACCTGATCACCAAGCTGGACCAGTTCGAACTCACAAATGGAGAGAACGCGTGAAGGCATCCGATCCCGTCACCTTGAGATCAAAGGGGCGCGGCGCCGTTGCGCTGACCCGTATGGGGTTTGGCGGCGCGCCGCTCGGCAATCTCTATCGCCGGATCGAAGAGGCCGATGCGCAGGCTGCGCTCGACGCCGCCTATGCAGGTGGGGTCAGGTATTTCGATACTGCCCCGCAATATGGGCTTGGGCTCTCGGAAATGCGGTTCGGCAAGGCGATTTCCCGGTTCGGCAGGGAGAAGATCACGCTGTCGACCAAGGTCGGGCGCCTTCTGGAAGACTGCAGTCCCGCGGAGGTTTCAAAGACCGGCTTTGTCGACGTTCCGCAAAAGCGGATCGTTTATGACTACAGCTATGACGGGGTGATGCGCAGCCACGAAGCCAGCCTGCACCGCCTCGGGGTCGACAGCGTCGATATCCTGCTCGTGCATGATGTCGATGCCTTCACCCATGGCAGCCGCGAGGCCAGCGACCAGCGGGTTCGGGAATTGTTCGATCTCGGCGGATTCCGCGCGCTCGATGAATTGCGGGCAGCGGGCACGGTCAAGGCGATCGGTGCCGGGGTCAATGAATGGGAAGTGTGCGAAAAGCTGCTGGGGCTCGGGGACTTTGACGGGTTCCTGCTGGCCGGGCGCTACACGCTTCTGGAACAGGAGGCGCTCAACAGCTTCTTGCCGCTTTGCGAAAAGCGCGATGTCGGGATCATTCTTGGCGGGCCCTACAATTCGGGGATTTTGGCGACGGGCGCCGTTGAAGGCGCGCGGTACAATTATGAGCCTGCACCCGAACCGATCCTTGCGCGTGTCCGGCAGATCGAAGCCGTGTGTACCGCCCATGAGGTCAGGCTGATCGAGGCGGCGCTGCAATTCGTGCTCGGCCACTCGGCGGTCAAGACGGTGATTCCGGGCGCCGCGAATGCGGGCGAGGTCGAGGCCAATATCGCGCTGATGGACAAGCCGGTGCCTGCAGCGCTGTGGGCGGATCTGAAATCCCAAGGGTTGCTGCGCGAGGACGCGCCGACACCGGGAGACGCCTGATGCTGCGCAACATCGACCCCCTGCTCTCACCGGAATTGCTACGCGTGTTGCGCGCCATGGGACATGGCGACGAGATCGTGATCGCAGACGCCAATTTCCCCGGCGAGGCGATGGCGCGCGAATTGATCCGCCTCGACGGGATCGATGCACCACGCGTTGCGAAGGCTGTTCTGAGCGTCATGCCGCTCGACAGCTTTGTCGAGGACCGCGCGGTTTCGATGCAAGTTGTCGGCGATCCCGAGGCGCTGCCGCCGGTTGTTGCCGGGTTCCAGCAAATTGTCGATGGCATTGCAGACAATCCCGCTCCCATCGTTTCGCTCGAGCGCTTCGCCTTTTACGAGCGTGCCAAGCAGGCCTTTGCCGTCATCCAGACCGGCGAAACCCGGGTCTATGGCAATCTGATCGTCAAAAAGGGCGTGATCTCGCCGGTGGCCGATGGCTGAGACCGCCGAACGGATCGACGCTCACCAGCATTTCTGGCGCCTCGAGCGAGGCGATTATGGCTGGCTGACGCCGGAATTCGGTCCGATCTACCGCGATTTCGGGCCCGACGACCTGGCGCCACTGCTCAAGCAGCACGGGATAGCCGGGACGGTGCTGGTGCAGGCGGCGCCGACTGACGCGGAAACCGACTATCTGCTCGGTATTGCCGACGGGAACGACATGGTGCGCGGTGTCGTGGGCTGGGTCGACTTCGAAGCCGAGGATGCCGTCGAGCGCCTCCGCGACCTCGCCCGGCATCCGAAATTCGTGGGTGTCCGCCCGATGATCCAGGACATTCCGGCCGAAGACTGGATGCTCAACCCCGCTTTCGCGCCGGTGTTCGAGGCGATCGCCGAACTCGGGCTGGTGTTTGATGCGCTGGTCCTCCCCCGCCACCTCACCCATCTCGACACGCTGATCAAACGCCACCCTCAGATGACGGTGGTGATCGACCACGGCGCAAAGCCCGAAATCGCGACCGGACGCCTCGATGTCTGGGCCACGGACATGGTGCGGCTGGCCGCACATGAGAATTGCCACTGCAAGCTCTCGGGGTTCGTCACCGAGGCGGGCGAGGACTGGAATGTCGAACAGCTCGCGCCCTATGTGGCGCATATTCTTTCGGTTTTCGGGCCTGAGCGGGTGATATGGGGCAGCGACTGGCCGGTCATGACGCTCGCGGCAGCTTATGAGGACTGGGTGACGGCAACCGACGTGCTGATTGCAGGCCTTCACGCAGCAGAACGCGCGGCGGTGCTGGGCGGCAATGCGCGCCGCGTCTACAAACTCGAGAATGGAGGCCGGCATGACTGATCTGGCACCGGATGGAACCTATGTCGGCCGCGTCGAGCGGCCCGGGATCGGGCCAAGCCTCGTGGCGTTGCGCGACGGGCGGGTGATCGACATCACCAGCCGCGATGCGCCGACCATGCGCGATTTGCTGGAGCGTGAAGACCGGCTCGCCTATCTCGCGCAGCGAGAAGGAGAAGACCTCGGCTCGCTCGAAGAGATCAACGCCAACACGCTCAATGGCAGCGCCCCGCACTGGCTGGCGCCGTGCGATTTCCAGGCGATCAAGGCCTGCGGGGTGACCTTTGCCGGCTCGATGGTCGAACGCGTCATCGAGGAACGGGCAGCGGGTTCTGCGGCCGAAGCCGATGCGATCCGCCAGCGGATCGGGACCGCAATCGGTGCGAGCCTGCGCGACATCGTGCCGGGGTCGGAGGCCGCGGCAGAGGTCAAGGCCGCGCTGATCGCAGAGGGGCTATGGAGCCAGTATCTCGAAGTCGGCATCGGCCCTGACGCGGAAGTGTTCTCGAAAGCCCAGGTCCTGTCCTCGGTGGGCTGGGGCGCGGAGATCGGGCTGCACCCGGTCTCGACCTGGAACAATCCCGAACCCGAAGTGGTGCTGGCCGTGACCTCGCAAGGTGAAATCGTGGGCGCAACGCTGGGCAATGACGTCAATCTGCGCGATGTCGAGGGACGCTCGGCGCTGCTGCTCTCCAAGGCCAAGGACAACAACGCCTCCTGCGCGATCGGGCCTATGATCCGGCTGTTCGACGCCAGCTATTCGCTCGACGATGTGCGACAGGCGGAACTGCATCTCAGGGTCGAAGGCGAAGACGGGTTCGTGCTGGACGGACGGTCCTCGATGAGCCAGATCAGCCGCGACCCGGAAGACCTTGTGCGCCAGACCATTGGCCGCCACCATCAATATCCCGACGGGTTGATGCTGTTTCTCGGCACGCTGTTCGCCCCGACCCAGGACCGGGATGTGCCCGGCGAAGGGTTTACGCACAAACGGGGTGACAAAGTCACGATTTCCGCGCCCGGCATGGGCGCACTCACCAACACCGTGCGGCTGAGCACCGAGTGCGCGCCGTGGAGCTTTGGTGCCACGGCGCTGATGCGCAATCTCGCCAGCCGCGACCTGATCTGAAGGAGCTCGACCATGCTCAAAGGCAAACATCTGATCGCCGGTGAATGGACCGGCTCGTCCGAAACCTTCGCCTCCGAACCGGCCAGCGGGGAACCGAACACCTTCGCGGCCGCCACGCCCGAACTGGTGGACGCGGCAGCGAAGGCCGCCGAAGAGGCGTTCTGGACGTTCGGCTATTCGAGCCGGGCCGAGCGCGCGGCGTTCCTTGACAGCATTGCCGACGAGATCGAAGCGCGCGGGGCCGAGATTACCGAGATCGGCAGCGCCGAGACCGGTTTGCCCGCCGCGCGGCTCGAAGGGGAGCGCGGCCGCACCACCGGTCAGCTTCGCCTTTTTGCCCGGCATATCGAGAAAGGCGACTATCTCGACCGCCGGCATGACGAGGCCCTCCCCGACCGTCAGCCGCTGCCGCGCCCCGATATCCGGCTGATGCAGCGCCCGATCGGTCCGGTCGCGGTGTTCGGCGCCTCGAACTTCCCGCTGGCGTTTTCGGTCGCGGGCGGGGATACCGCCTCGGCCCTGGCCGCGGGCTGCCCCGTGGTCGTGAAAGGCCATTCCGCCCATCCGGGCACCGGGGAACTGGTGGCGCAGGCCATCGATGCGGCGATCAGGACCCATGATCTGCATCCCGGCGTCTTCTCGCTGGTGCAGGGCGGCAACCGGGCCGCGGGCCAGGCATTGGTCCAGCACAAGCTGATCAGGGCCGTCGGGTTCACCGGCAGCCTGGGCGGCGGGCGGGCGCTGTTCGATCTGTGTGCAAGCCGGCCCGAACCGATCCCCTTTTTCGGCGAGTTGGGTTCGGTCAATCCGATGTTCCTTCTGCCCGAGGCCGTTGCCGCGCGCGGCGCCGAGATCGGCAAGGGCTGGGCGGCGTCGCTGACCATGGGCGCAGGCCAGTTCTGCACCAATCCCGGCATTGCCGTGATCATCGAGGGTGCCGAGGCGGATGCCTTTGCCAGCGCCGCCACCGAGGCGCTGGGCGAAGTCGGGGCGCAGACCATGCTGACCGGCGGTATCGCCGAGGCCTATCAGTCCGGCATCCGCCGGGTCGAAGGCAGCGCCGGTGTGCGCTCGCTGCTCACCACCTCCTGCCAGGCGCGGGAGGCCACGCCCTATCTGTTCGAGGTCAGTGGCAAGGACTGGCTTGCCAATGCGGCTCTGGGTGAAGAGGTGTTCGGGCCGCTCGGCCTGATCGTCAAAGCTGCGGATGCCGACGAGATGCTGGCCATTGCACACTCGCTCGAAGGCCAGCTCACCTGCAGCCTGCATATGGATGATGGCGACACCGATCTCGCCCGCACGCTGATGCCGGTCATCGAGCGCAAGGCCGGGCGGCTGCTGGCGAACGGTTTCCCCACCGGCGTCGAAGTGTGTGACGCGATGGTGCATGGCGGCCCCTACCCCGCCTCGACCAACTTTGGCGCCACCTCCGTCGGCACCATGGCCATCCGCCGCTTCCTGCGCCCGGTCAGCTACCAGAACATGCCGACAGCGCTGCTCGACCCAGACCTCATGGAAATGGAGTAGACGATGGCAGGCGCACTCGGCTGGGGCATTCTGGCAACGGGCGGGATTGCCCACTCCGTTGCCGGCGATCTGAAGCTTGCCGGTTGCCGGATCGCGGCGGTCGGGTCTCGCAACGTAGGAAATGCCAAGGCGTTCGCCCGCGAGTTCGGTGTGCCAAAGGCGCATGGCGCATACGAGGCGCTGGTGGCCGACCCGGATGTCGATATCGTCTACGTGGCAACCCCGCACCCCATGCATGCGGACAATGCCAGGCTTGCGCTTGAAGCCGGCAAGCATGTGCTGGTCGAAAAGGCCTTCACACTGAATGCGGGTGAAGCGCGGGAAATCGTTGACCTCGCACGGGAGAAAAACCTCCTCATCATGGAGGCGATGTGGTCTCGGTTTCTGCCGCATATGCGGGCGGCCCGCGAACTGATTGCCCAGGGCGGGCTTGGCACAGTACGGCGGTTCCATGCAGAACACGTGCAGGCCTTACCGGAAGATCCGGCGCACCGGCTCAACGCACCGGAGCTAGGCGGCGGGGCGCTGCTTGACCTTGGCGTCTATCCGATTTCGCTGTCCTGGTATCTGCTCGGCCAGCCGGTCGCGATGCAGGCTTCGGCCAGGATGGGACCGACAGGGGTCGACAAGGAAGTGACAATCGTCACCCGGCATGCCGGCGATGCGGTCGCCACCCATACCAGCGCCAGCGACATCAAGGGCGCCAACCGCGCCACCATCACCGGGTCGGAAGGCCGGATGGAAATGGACGGTGTCTGGTACGCACCCTCACGGCTGCACCTTTATGACCGCCAGGGTGAATTCATCGAAACCCGGGAGTATCCGGTTGAAGGCCGGGGCCGGCAATTCCAGGCGCTCGAAATGGAATCGCTGATCGAACTCGGCGAGATCGCCTCCCCGATCATGCCGCCCGAGGAATCGGTGGCGATCATGGCGCTGATGGATGATGTGCGGGCTCGCATCGGCCTTGTCTATCCGCAGGAAGCAGGGGCCGGGCGCGGCTGAGCGTCCTCACCACTGGCGGCGGCGCCCTTTCTCGGCCTATGGTGCAAAAACAAGGCGTTGCGGCCCTTGCCCACGCCTCACCATGCGGCTGAAAGGGGACAGGTTTGAGCGAATATGCGAGCGATTTCGGCGGGCTGCCGCCTCAGACCCGGCTGCTGACGGACCGGGCGCATTTCACCACCGCCTATGCCGTGATTCCCAAGGGTGTGCTGCGCGATATCGTGACCAGCAACCTGCCGCACTGGCACGACACCCGCGCGTGGATCATTGCCCGCCCGATGACCGGCTTTGCCGAGACCTTCAGCCAGTATCTGATGGAAGTCGCCCCAGGGGGCGGCAGCGCCTATCCCGAACCGGACGAAGGCGCCGAAGGCGTGTTGTTCGTTGTCAAAGGCGCCGTGTCGCTGAGGCTTGGCGAAGCCACGCACAATCTCGAACCCGGCGGCTATGCCTATCTGCCGCCCGGGATGAAGTGGACGCTCGAAAACGAGGCCGATACGCCGGCGCTGTTCCACTGGATTCGCAAACGCTATGAGGCGGTCGAAGGAATCGATCTGCCCGAGGCCTTCGTGACCCGCGAGCAAGACATTGCCCCGATTGCCATGCCCGACACCGAGGGCCGCTGGGCGACCACGCGGTTTGTCGAGCCGGGTGACATGCGCCACGACATGCATGTGAACATCGTAACGCTCGAGCCAGGCGGCACGATCCCTTTCGCCGAAACCCATGTGATGGAACACGGGCTGTTCGTTCTGACCGGCAAGGCGGTTTATCACCTCAACCAGGACTGGGTGGAGGTCGAGGCCGGCGACTTCATGTGGCTCAGGGCGTTTTGCCCCCAGGCCTGCTATGCGGGCGGGCCGGGCCAGTTCCGATATCTGCTTTACAAGGACGTCAACCGGCACCCCAAACTGACGCTGGGCTAATTGCCGATCAAGCCCGCAAGGCGGCAATGCCGGCCGTGATCAATCCACCAAGCTTCATGGTTGCCTCCCTGAGGAACATGCTCGTTGAACGCCAGATGCAGTAACTCCACAACTCAACCGTCACGCTCACAGTGACACCACATCGTCTCTGTGATATCGGGTTTCCCAGGTCGAACGGGAAAAGCTGGATGAACGAAAGCGGACAACGCACAGCGGCCGGCGGCTTTCGTAGCGCCACACGGCAGTTGCGGGGACGCCTGCCCTCGCTTTCCGATTCAGAGAAGCGGGTTGCACTTTGGGTGCTGGAGAATGTGCCTGACGTGCTCAGGCAGTCGATGTCCGCCATTGCCCGGACCAACAATGTCAGCGATACCACGGTGCTGCGCATGTGCCGGACAGCCGGCTTTAACGGCTTTACGGACCTGAAACTGGCGCTGGCCGCCGACCCGGAAGCAGGTGCTGCGGCCACAGCGGCGGATGGCGCCCCGGATGGCGATATCGAGCGGGCGCGGCGGGTCTTTCGCGGCCATTATGAAGCGCTGAACGACACGGCTGCGGCGCTCGATGAAGCCGGCTTTACCAGCGCCATCGATATGCTGACCTCGGCCAAGCACATTCTTGTGGGCGGCATTGGCGGCTCGGGGATCGTCGCGCAGGCGCTCTATCAGCGTTGCTATCGCCTGGGCATGCGGTGCGACGCACCGATCGACAACCAACTCCAGTTGATGCACGCCTCACTGCTGGAGCCAGGCGACCTGGTGGTCGCCATCTCCTATTCAGGGATCACCAGCGACCCGATTCTGCTGCTCGAAGAAGCGCGGCGGCAGGGAGCGGCGACCCTTTGCATTACGGGCAATCAGCGCTCGCCGCTGGCGAAGCTCGCGGACACCGTCTTGATCAGCGTTTCACATGAGCCGGGCAGCGAACCGATGGCCGCGCAGGTGGCCCAATTGACGCTTGTCGACGCGCTCTATAGCGCCATCGCCGCCCGCAATGCAGAAAACACGCAGCGCACCGAAGAGCGCATGGTCAACGCCATCCTGCCCAAATCCATCCGATAGCCCCTATCCGCCAAAGAGAACGCCGGTGGTCACCGGGATTTGCACCATGCGACGGTCCAAAAAGCGCTGGCGGTCGCGGAGGCCGCGGTTGTGCACAACAGATCGATCAGCCGCAGAATTGTGGAACTGGCCCTTGCCCTTGATCCCGGCCCTGGGGCCCTGGCCCACGCAATATCGGCGCGTTCAAGGATGCGGCACGCAAGGTGCCGGCACCTGGACGAACCATACTCCGCGCAGAAAGCGAGTACGGCCAGCTGTCGTGTTACTTAACAAATCGGTTCAAGAAACGGACACAGCGCATGTGAATTCTGCTGCGGCGCATTAGAATAATTTTCTGCCTACAGCAAGAAAATAGGCTGCTTTTTCGCTAATTGCCTAAGAATTAGGAGTTAACTGTCTTCAATGGCAAGGAAATTGACACGGCGATTGCGTGTTGCCTTTCAATTCCAACTTAATTATCTGTTAACCGCGCGCGCCGGGGTCCGACCAATTGTGAAGGCCTCTCACGCGCACCGGAACACGTTCAAGCGGGAAAGCGTGCGCCGGAATTGAGGAACGCAATTTGACTGGACGTGCGCAAGGCGGCCGATCGCCGTCCGGCACTTCTGACTGGCGGACAGGCGAGGCGTCCGCGAGTGGCAGGAATGACGCCATGAACCCGAGTTCGACCCGTAACGTCGACACACATGACCGGTCTTGCGGATTCTGGCCCGCGTTGCGATGCGTCGCGATGCGCCGGGCTTCCGCTCGCACAGAACCTTCACGGCAGAGGGCTCAGGCACCGTCTCGATACGGCGCCGTATCCGGAGATGGAGCCATGCCAGCGAGTCCCTAGCCGTTCGACCGGTGAACCAACCGGCAAAACCTCACCATCAACGGGCGTTCGAGGGAACGCCGAAACCTGAACACACCGGCGCAATGAGTTGGCGCCGAAGCGAGCCTGCGTGCTGCGCGGCCGCCTTATACCCGGTAAAGCAAATGCGTAAGATCATGATCCTTGGTGGAGACGGCTTCTGTGGCTGGCCCACGGCTCTGCACCTTTCCGCCAGGGGTGACGACGTCACCATTCTTGACAATTTCTCGCGGCGTGACATCGATGCCGAACTCGGCATTCAGAGCCTGACCCCGATCGCCGAGCCGGACGACCGGATCGCCGCCTGGGAAGAAGTATCAGGACGGCGCCTCAAAATGGTAAGGCTCGATATCGCCCGCGAACCCGACCGGCTCATGGGGTTGCTCGATGTGGCTCGGCCCGATGTGATCGTGCATTTTGCCGAGCAGCGCGCCGCGCCCTATTCCATGCGGTCTGCCGATCACAAGCGCTATACCGTCGATAATAATGTCAGCGGTACCCACAATCTGCTGGCAACGCTCGCCGCGCTCGAACTCGAGACCCATCTGGTGCATCTGGGCACGATGGGGGTCTATGGCTATGACGGTGATGGGCTCGAAATTCCCGAAGGCTATCTCGATGTCACGGTGAAAGACCGCGACGGGCGTCAGTTCGACCGGTCGGTGCTGTATCCGACCCGTCCGGGCAGCGTCTATCACCTGACCAAATCCATCGATCAGCTGCTGTTCCAGTTCTATGCACAAAATGACGGACTGAAGATCACTGACCTCCACCAGGGGATCGTGTGGGGCACTCAGACCGAGCAGACCCGGCTGCACCCGGCCCTCATCAACCGGTTCGATTATGACGGCGATTACGGGACCGTGCTCAACCGGTTCCTGATGCAGGCGGTTGCCGGTCACCCGTTGACCGTGCATGGGACCGGCGGGCAGACCCGCGCCTTCATCAATATCCAGGACACGGTGCACTGCGTGGCGCTCGCCATCGACAATCCGCCGAAGGGTGGCGAACGGGTAAAGATCATCAACCAGGTGGCGGAAGTGCATCGCGTGCGCGACCTGGCGCAACTGGTGGCCGAGGTGACCGGCGCCGAAGTGGAGTTCGTCGACAATCCGCGCCGCGAAGCCGCCGAGAACGATCTGGCGGTTTCGAACGCCACCTTCCGGGCGCTCGGGCTCGACCCGATCCTGCTGCGCGACGCGCTGCTCGATGAGACGCTTGAGACCGCCGACAAATATCTCGATCGCCACGATCCCGACCGGATTCCGGCAACCGCCCTTTGGACGTCGGGCAACCGACCCGGGATTCCCAAGCGCGTGCCCGGTCCGCGCGAAAGGCGGAGGGCGGTGTCGTGAGAGACATCTACCGGCTGCTGCTCGTGGGCGGGCTCAGTCTCGTTATCGTCGGCGGCGCGATCCTGTATTCACGCGATTCCGGCCTTTATTCGCTGATCTCCGGCGCCGTATCGGGCCCGGCCGCCGATACACCCGCGTCGAGCACCCCGCCCACCGACCTTTCAGCGCCGCGCGAACCGCTCTCCCCTTACGGCCTGACGGTACCGCCTTTCTCGCGCACCGAATGGGTGGGGCTGGCTGGCTTTCCCGACAGCGCCGAGTTCGTCTTTCCCATCCCCGGCGCCGGAAGTTATCTGGGCGGACGGCTCGATCTCGAATTCGACGCGCAACTGGCCGACCAGGGTGATGGCCGGCTGACCATTGCGGTCAACGGCGTGCGGCGTGGCGAAATCGTGCTCAATACGGGCCGCGAGCGGCACCACGCCGAGATCGAACTGACACCATCCGACCTTCTGGGCGGTTCCGTGTCATTGGCGCTGGCGGGACAAGGAACGACCAATTCGGGGCAGATCTGCCCGGCAGACGCCGCCAATTCCGGCTCGGCCATCCGGCTGTTGCCGCAAAGCGCGCTGATGCTTTACGCCGACGCACCGCTTGACGCGGTGGACGAACGCCTGATCCGGCTTCAACGCCCGGTGACCCTGCGCCTGAGTGCCGATCTGGCCGACCAGGCAGCGGCGATCTGGGCCATGCGACGGCTGACCGCCGAGAGGATCGAGGCGACCTATTCGCTCAGCGCGGATGCGGCAGATATTGCCGTTTCAACCACCTCGGACGAGGCCGCAACGATCGAGACGACGGGCACAGTCCGTCTTTCGGCAAGCGATGGCGTCGACCGGCTGGTGGCGCTGCGCTCCGCCTCCCGGCCGGCGGCCGCGGATGCCCGCTGGCCGGTCATGATCGGCCAACTGACAGACGCCACAGGGCTCCGCGATTTCCGGGGAAGCCGGAAGTGGAACATCGACTACGATCTGGTCAACCTGCCCGATGGGGGGCTGCCGCAGGCCCTCGATTTGCGGATGAAGACGTCGGAACTCGAAGAGGATTTCGAGTGGGTGCTTCGGGTCGCACTCAACGACAACCTCATCGACACCCAGCGCTTTTCCGGAAAGAGCGAGTGGATCGATGTCAGCATTGCGCTGCCGGCCGACCTGCAGCGGCTCAACAATGAGCTCGTTATCGAGCTTGTCGATACCAGCCCGAATGAATCGATCTGCCGCGCCGGGCCGCAAGCGCAGGCGCAGCTTCTGCCGGGTTCGACGCTCGCCGGCCCGCAGCTCCCCGCCGATGGCTGGAGTGCACTGATCCGTGACCTCGGCAACGCCGATGCCATCGGTCTAGTGCTGGATGCAGCCCTGACGCCGGCACGAGCCGTGCAGGTTTCGGCCATGCTGGCGCAGGTTGTGCCGCAAGACGCGCCCGTGGTCTTTTCAGATGCGGCAGAGGCCGCCCCGGTCCGTTTGAAGGTTTCCACCGGCGCGCCTCAAGCGCCACAAGGGCGATACATCGTCTCCAACGGCACCACGCAGGCGGCGGACCGGCTGTCCCTGGTTGAGGCCGATGACCCCATGCTTGCGGACGTGTTGCCGGGAGCAGTGGTGATCGAGGTCTCGCAATAAGCCATGTCCGTGACGGCTGAACACGATTACTGGTCTGTCGACAGCGCGCCGAAGCAGCTGACCCAGCCGCTGCCGTTATGGGCGGCGCCGGCCGTTCTGGGCCTGTTCACCGTTTTCAGTTCCGGGCTGCTGCTCGCCATAACCCGGATCGAGGTGCTGGCGGCCGTGTTTCCGGCGCGCGATATCGTGTTTTCGCCGTATCTGGGCACGCATTCGATCCCGTTGCGGCTGTTCATTCTGGCCTTTTACGCCGCATTCTGCGCGATCGTGGGCGCTACGCCCCTCGCCCGCCTCCGGCTGTTGCTGGAACTGGTGATCTATTACGTCCTGGTCTGCGGCTTCTTTGACCTCATCAATGTTGCCGCGGACCGCTGGTTCGGCTTTGTCTATTCGTTGCACATCGTCGAGATCCTGTCGGGTCTGTTCGGCTTCTTCATCTTCTCGACCAAGCTGCTCGATCACGGATCGATGCCCCGACGGGCCGCAACACCACTGGGCAACCGATACAAACTCTCATCGACCGCTCGGATCGCGGTGGCCACGCTTTTGGCCATGGGCGTTTCGCTGTGGATCGACAGCCTCGATATGCTGGTTGTGCGCGACCTGCGCCAGATCGCCCTGCTGGGCGGAACGGGTCCCGGGGTGTTCCTTTTCCTGCCGGCGCTGTTCCTGATCCTCTATGTTCTTGGCACCGCGCAACTGATCTGGCGGCGCGGACGCGGCGGTATCGATCCTGTCACCGTCATCGTGCCGGCGCACAATGAATCCCATGTGCTGCCGCGCACGATGGCCGCCATCGCCGAAGCGGCTCAGGCCTATCGCGGCGAAGTGAAGGTTCTCATTCTCAACAATTGTTCGACCGATGGCACCGGAGAAACGGCGGCGACCGAACTGGCGCGATATCCCGCCCTCGCGGGCCGGGTGATCGATGTTCCCGAGCCCGGCAAGGCGCATGCCCTCAACCGGGGAATCGTCGAAACCGACACGGATTTCGTGATCCGCATCGATGCCGACACCCAGATCGGCAAACATTCGATCCGGCGGGCCATGCAGCATTTCGCCGACCCCCATGTGGGCGTGGTTGGCGGCTTGCCGCTGGCTCCCGGCGGCGGCCTGTTCGACAGGGCGCGCAATCTCGAAACCCTGCTCAAGCATGGCTACTACCAGGTGGCCTATGGCGCGGTTGACGGGATTGTCGGAGTGCCGGGCATGTTCGCGGCGTATAGAACCCGGGCCGTCCGTGCGGTCGGCGGCTTCGTGTCCGGGATGAATGGCGAAGATACCGATGCTTCGCTTCGGATCGGTGAAGCCGGTTACAGGATCGTCGGGGATCCTTCGGCCGTTTATGTTTCGGAGGTGCCGAAAACCCTGCGGCATCTGCGCGAGCAACGCATGCGCTGGTTCCGCTCGATCTACCACGTGTGTGCGCGCAACCGCGATTATCTGGACGGCCCCATGGTGTCGGCGCGCGGCAAGATCATCCTGCCCTTCATGCTGCTCAATTCGGGCCGCCGCGCCATGACGGTGCCGCTGGTGATATTCGGCGCGATCAATCTAGCGCTGCTGAACGGGGAGCCCGGGACATTGACGGTTCAGGCCGTGCTGGCGGTCATCCTTGGCGCGCCGGCAATCATGGCCGCCTTTGCCGCCCTCGCCAATGGCCGCGCATGGGCGCTGATCGGGATACCCGAATACATCGTGTTCCGCCAACTCAGGTCCTATCTGACGCTCGAGTCCCTGCTTTCGATCGCCCATGACAAGGCGGACCGGCGCGACGCCGCTTCCGATTTGGACCGGTTCAGCGTCAAACAGGACGGCTGAACCGGCACCCCCCTGCTTCATCGCGTTTGCAACCGCTCAGCCGGAATCGGATTCCGCGGATTGGTTCTCGATAAAATTTTAGCAAAAGCCAAAACCCGGCCTTGATGCAGGGGCGCTAGGCTTCTCTCGAAGGTATTGGCGCATTGTGCGCCGGGAACCATCGGGAGACCTCGATTGCGCCGACCGCTCTGGCTGTTTCTTGTCGTGTTTCTGGTGCCGCCGACCGCGCTGCATGCCAGTCTTTCCGGCAAGGCGGCCATCGTCGAGCAGGAGCCGGCAATGGAGGAGACCGCGGCTCTCAAGCATGTGAGCTGGACTGTGGACGAGCCCGACCTCCACATTCTCTGATCCGGTTCCCGCCCCTCCCCCGAAAAACTTCCGTTGTTTGTGTAGTTTGGCTGCAATCCGGGCTGGCCTCGCCACCCCGGCCCTGCAAAAATGGGCAGGTCAGCCGATGAGTCGGCTGGCGCGCCGACCCACCTTTTGAGCAGGCTGGCTCCCGACGCACCCTTTGCGGCGATTGTCTTGGAGCAGCGCTCACATCCAGTTTCCTCCTGGCTTGCCCGGTATAATGCGGGACCAAGAGGCCGGTGGTTCTGAACAGCCGACGATTTCCGCGCGCAGCACAGATTTTGCGTTGCGCTCAATCCCGGGACCGATGACGTGACGACCAATTATGCCGCCAGTGCCGCTGCCCTTTCCCGATCGCGCGCCCATGTTAAGGCGGCGGGCCTCGGGGCCGGCGCCAGCACGATCTGGCGGATCACGCGGCTTGCGCTGCGCCATCCCTTCAAGGTCGGCATTGCCTTGGGCTCGACCGTGGTGGCCGCGATCCTGCAACTCTCGATCCCGCAACTGCTGGGCATGGCCGTCGATCAGACCCAAACTATTCTGGCCGCCGACAATGCCGCCGGCGTGGCTGAAGCCGCGCTCCTGACCACGGCGCTTATCCTGCTGGCGGTGAGCATCGGGCGCGGGCTGTTCACCATGACGCAGAACTATTTCGCCGAGGCGGTGGGGCACCATACCGGTTATGAACTGCGCCTCGCCTGCTATGAGAAAATCCAGCGGCTGAGCTTCTCCTTCCACGATGCGGTGCATTCGGGCGATCTGATTACCGTCGTCATGCTCGATCTAGAAGGGGTGCGGATGTTCTTTTCGACCGGGCTGGTGCGGCTGGTGTTGTTGACCATGCTGATCGGGATCGGCGCCTATCTGCTGTTGTCGACCGACATGGTGCTGGGCCTGACCGCTCTCAGCTTCGTGCCTTTCGTCGCCTGGCGCTCACCGTTGACCCATTTGCGCCTGCGCGCGACCTGGCTCGACCTGCAGGAAAAGCTCGGCATTCTCACCAAGGTGATGGAAGAAAATCTCGGTGGTATCCGCGTCGTGCGCGCTTTCGCGGCCCAGGCCTTCGAGATGACCAAGTTCGACAAGGCTTCCAGGGCCGCGCTGGCGCTGGCCCATGACCGGGTCGGCATCCGCGTGCGCAACACGAGCGCGATGACCCTGTCCTTCTTCATCTCGATGGGGCTGGTGCTGTGGATCGGTGGCGGCAAGGTGCTGGCGGACGAGATCACGGTGGGCACTCTCGCCTCCTTTCTCACTTTCATGACCATTCTGCAGATGCCGGTGCGCCAGCTCGGCATGCTGGTCAACGCCTTCGCCCGCGCCTCGACCTGCGGCACCCGGATCTTCACCCTCCTGGATATCGACCCGGCGGTGAAGGATGGCCCCGATGCAAAGGAACTCGCGGTCGGCGATGGTACATTGCGGTTCGACGATGTTTCGTTTGCCTATCCCGCCAATCCCGAGCTCGGCGTGATCCGCAATGTCAACTTTGAGGCGCGGCGCGGCCAGACCATCGGCATTGTCGGCCCGCCGGGTAGCGGCAAGTCGACGATCGCCCATCTCATCCCGCGCTTCTATGACGTAACCGGGGGCCGGATCACGCTCGACGGGCAGGACGTCCGTGACGTGTCGCTGCAATCGCTGCGCCGGGCCGTGGCGGTTGTGCAGCAGGACAGCTTCCTGTTCACGACCTCGATCGAGAACAATATCGCCTATGGCGACCCCTGGGCGCACAATCCGCGGATCGAACGGGCCAGCGAGTTCGCGCAGCTGCACAATTACGTGCTTGGCCTGCCGCAGGGCTATGGCACGGTGGTGGGCGAGCGAGGCGTCTCGCTTTCCGGCGGGCAGCGCCAGCGCATGTCAATCGCCCGCACGCTGATGCTCAAGCCCGCCGTGATGGTGTTCGACGATTCAACCGCCGCCATCGATGCGGGAACCGAGCAGCGCATCCGTAGTGCCATGACCGAGTTCGCCAAGGACCGGGTGACGATCATCATCGCGCATCGGCTGTCCTCTCTCATGCATGCGGACGAGATCCTGTTCCTTGAAAATGGCGAAGTGGTCGAGCGCGGCACCCATACGGAATTGATCGAGAGCGGCGGGCGCTACAAGGCGCTCTACGACCTGCAGTTCCGCGATGAAGACCAGAATGACGGAGGCGCTGCCTGATGGCCGAAGAGCTTGAAGCCGAACGCCATGATGTGCGCGAAGACGGCCGCCGGCCGCCCCGCGCCGTGGTGGGCTCGCACCGGATCGAAGAAGAGATGTTCGGCCGGGCGTTCGATGGCAAGGTCATCCGGCGCATCCGGGTGTTCGTCGCGCCATACCGGGCCAAACTGGCCCTGGCCGTTGCCGCGGTGCTGCTGTTCACGGCCACCCAGCTCGTCATCCCGCTGATCATCCGCTACGCGATCGATAATGGCATGGCCGGCGGGGTGGCCGATCAGGGGCCGCTGACCCTTGCCGTGATCGCCTTTGCGATCGCGATCCTGTTCAACTTCGCGGCCAGCCTCGTCCAGGAGACCGTGGTCGGCCGCGTGGCCGAGAATGTCTTGTTCGACATTCGCCGAGCCATGTTCTCGCACCTGCAACGGGTTTCGCTCTCCTTCATGGACAAGACCGAGGTTGGCCGGCTGATGTCGCGCCTGCAGGGGGATGTCAATTCCATGCAGGAATTCCTGGAGACCTCGGTGATCTCGGTCGGGGATGTCGTACTGTTGTTCGGCATCGTGGCGGCGATGCTCTATCTCGATGTGCGGCTCGGGTTGTTGACGCTGGCCGTCTTGCCGGTGCTGTTTCTCGTTCGCATCGTCTGGCTGCCGCGCGCCCGCGCCGCCTTCATGGCCGCGCATGAATCCAATTCGGTGGCCAATGGCGCGCTGGCCGAAGCCATTCACGGTGTCCGGGCCGTGCAGAGCATGGACCGGCAGGACGTCAATTTCGCCCTGTTCGACGACAAGGCCTCGGCCAATCTGCGCGCGCATCTCACCGCAGCGAAATACGCGCAGGTCATGGTGCCGATCGTCGATACGCTGACCGGCATTGCCATGGCCATCGTCGTGGTGGTTGGCGGGTCGATGGTGCTGGGCGGCGGGCTCGATGTCGGGGTGATGGTCGCGTTCCTGTTCTATATCCAGCGCTTTTTCGACCCGATCCGCTCGCTGACCATGCAGTATTCGGTGATGCAGCGGGCCATGGCGTCGGGGCAGCGGCTGATCGCGGTGCTCGATGTCGAGGTCGCGGTCAAGGACAAGCCCGACGCCCTGACCCTGCCCGCCGATATGGATGGCAGCGTCGAGTTCCGCAATGTCACCTTTGGCTATGATCCGAAACACCCGGTACTCAAGAATGTCAGCTTTACAGTGAGGCCGGGCGAGACGGTTGCGGTTGTCGGGCCGACCGGCTCCGGCAAGTCATCGGCCATGGCGCTCGTCCACCGGTTCTACGATGTGCAGGACGGGGCGGTGCTGGTGGGTGGACATGATGTGCGCGATCTGACCCAGCAATCGCTTGGCGAAGAGATTGCCATGGTGCTGCAGGAGCCGTTCCTGTTCACGGGCACCGTGCGCGAGAACATCCGCTACAACAAGGCCGACGCCACCGACGACGCCATCGAGGAAGCGGCGCGGGCCGTGGGGGCGCATGATTTCATCATGGCACTGCCCCAGGGCTATGACACGGAACTTGGCGAACGCGGGGGGTCACTTTCGCTCGGGCAGCGGCAATTGCTCAGCTTTGCCCGGGCCCTGGTGGCGGATGCGAAAATCCTGGTGCTCGACGAGGCGACCGCGAGCATCGACAGCTATACCGAGCGCCAGATCCAGAAGGCGCTCGCGACCGTGCTCGAAGGCCGGACGGGGCTGGTGATCGCCCACCGGTTGGCGACCATTCGCGGCGCCGACCGGATCATGGTGCTGCGCGAAGGCGAGTTGATCGAAAGCGGCAATCACGAGGAGCTGATGCGGGCCGAAGGGCTTTACGCCTCGCTCTACACGCTCAACTTCTCGTCCTTCGACGACATTCCCGAAGGCCACTTCGCCACCAGCCAGTCGGATGGCGCGGGATCCCGGTCATAGGCCCCAAACGGATCAGCCCAGTTCAACCTGATAGATGCGGGCCGCGGTGCGGTGGCCAATGGCATCGGCATCATCCGCCGGCAGGGCCGAAAGGATCTCGGCTGTGACCTCGAGCCAGTTCTCGAGCCCGGTGGCCAGATTGATGACCGGCCAATCGCTGCCCCACACAATCCTGTCCGGCCCGAAAGCCTCGAGAACGTGATCGACATAGGGCCGGATGGTCTTGAGGGTCGCGGTGCCCGGCGCGCAATAGGCGAGAATGCCGGAAAGCTTGCAGGCCACATGCGGCAGGCCGGCAAGGGTATCGATATCGCCTTTCCAGGTGTCGAAATCATTCCCGGCGATGTCGGGGACCCCACAATGATTGAGCACCAGCCATTGTTCATCGCAGGCGCGGGCCAACTCGGCGGCGATGGGCAGTTGTCGTGCAAGGAAGCACATGTCGAAGGCGAGGCCCCGCGCACCGATCTTTCTGAGGTTTTTGCGGAAAGTCGCTGACCGGGACCGCTCGTCCTCGACAACATGCAGGACCCGGCGAAAGGCCTTGACCCGCATCTGACCGCATTCATCGAGCCAGGCATCGAAACCCTCATCGACTTCCGGGCGGCACGAGGCAATGACACCCCGGATGCCGTTTTTCGGATCGCGGGCCAGCTCGGTCATCATCCTTGCTTCGCGTTTGTAGTCCGCCTCATCGACCGCCGTTTCCATGAACAGGGTTCCGATGACGGGGCTGCTGGCGGCCGCGGCCTGATAGTCCGCCGTGGTGAAATCGCCTTCCGCCAGGTCTGGAATGCCTTCGGTCCACTCATAACCGAGTTTGTCGCGGTAGATCAGGTGCTGATGGGTATCGAGAAGGTCAGTCATCTGCGTTCTCCTCATTGATCCGGATCGTTTTCGACGGTCTGTTTCTGGGTGCCGAGGCCCTCGATGCCCAGTTCGATTGTGTCGCCGGGCTTGAGATAGGTCGGCGGGGTCATGCCCATGCCGACGCCGGGCGGGGTGCCGGTCGAGATCACGTCGCCCGGCTCGAGCGCCATGAACCGGCTGAGATAGGAGACGAGGTGTTTGACGCCGTAGACCATGGTTTTGGTCGAGCCGTCCTGCCGGGTCTCGCCATTCACTGTCAGCCACATCTTGAGGTCCTGCGGATCGGCGATCTCGTCCTTGGTCACCAGCCAGGGCCCGATCGGCCCGAAGTGATCCGCCGACTTGCCCTTGGTCCACTGCCCGGCCCGCTCGATCTGGAAAGCGCGTTCCGACACATCATTGGTCACGCAATAGCCGGCGACATAGTCCATCGCCTCGTCTTCGGTGATATATTTGGCGCGCTCCCCGATGATCACCGCAAGCTCGACCTCCCAGTCGGTCTTTTGCGACCCCTTGGGGATATAGACCGGATCGTTCGGCCCGCAGATCGCGGA
>NZ_KE386980.1:0-733 GCF_000429865.1 Cucumibacter marinus DSM 18995 | reverse complement strand
CTGGTCCAGAACCCCGGGCTTCTCCTGGCCCTTCGGGCCAAAGCGCAAAAACTTCATCTCGCTCTCGTCTTTCTTCTCGTGTGCCTGGCTTCTCGTGTGCCTGGCTTTTGAACCGGTTCAGCTTCTCACCGAACCACTGACCTGGCCGAAGGTTTTATGTTGTCGCGTTTCCGAACGGTGAACCGGCATCCACTTCACCTGGAAACGCTCCCTAGCTATTGGCCCAGCCGCCATCGATCACATGCGCGACGCCCGTGGTATAGGCGCTCTCATCCGAGGCGAGGTGAACCACAAGCGCGGCGATCTCCTCGGCCGTCCCGATCCGCCCCATGGGCTGGCGGGCGATGAAGGCCGCCCGTGCGGTCTCGTAATCCCCCTGGTCGCGCATGCGCTGTTCGAGCGAGGGGGATTCCACCGTCCCCGGGCACACCGCATTGCAGCGGATCCCCTGCTTGATGAAGTCCGCCGCCACCGACTTGGTCAGCCCGATCACCGCCGCCTTGCTGGCCCCATAGGAGAACCGGTTCGGCGCCGCGATCACAGAAGACGCCACCGAGGACATGTTGATGATCGAGGCCCCGCCATTCCCGATCATCCCCGGCAGATAGGCCCGGATGATCCGGTACATCGCCGTCACATTGAGATCGAATGTGAAGGCCCATTGCTCCTCGTCGCAATCAAGGATCGAGCCGCTGCCGACAAAGCCGGCGCAGTTGAACAGCACATCCACCGG
>NZ_AUCR01000011.1 GCF_000429865.1 Cucumibacter marinus DSM 18995 | reverse complement strand
GAGGTGTCGCGGAGCTGACCAACGATTTCGACGAGCTTGTCGGCAACCGCATTGGTGTCGTCCTTGAGCTTGAGGAACGAGCCCTGATAGTGACCCTCGACCCGCTGGTTGAGATCGGTCTGCGCCAGGGCCGCGAGGACCTGGCCGGTCTCGCCAAGGCCGCGATCGACGGTCTCGACCAGATTGTTGACCGAGCCCGCGAGCTGATTGAGTTCGGCATCGGGGAACTCTGCGGTGACCCGCTTGGTGAAGTCCCCGGCGACCGCCGCGTCAACGACCTCGCCGAATGCATTCTGCAATTCGGTCATCATCCGGGCGCGCTCGATCCTGTTTCGTTCGAGCCGCTCGGCTTCTTCCTCGGTCATCTGGGCGACCTTGATGCCGTTCTCACGGAACACTTCGACCGCGCGGGCCATGGCACCGATTTCGTCCTTGCCGTTCGCCCCGGCGACTTCGACTTCGAAATTGCCTTCGGCGATTTCTTGCATCGTGCCGGTCAGTTTGGTGATCGGACGGCTGATAAGACGGGCGATCAGCAAGGATAGCGCCGCTGCGATGGCCAGCAGGATGCCGCCCATGGCGATCAGCGCGTTACGCATGTCGGTCAGGGGAGCAAAGGCCTCTTCCTGGGACTGCATCGACACAATTGCCCAGCCACTGGCCTCGAAAACGGCCGGTACCGCGGCGGCGAACATGGGTTGCCCGCGATGCAGGTTGATCACCTCGTGGCCGATCTCACCGATCAGGGCCTGAGTGACGATTTCGTCGTTGATCTCGGTCTTGAGCGCGTCTGTTTCCTCGGTGAAGGTCGATTCATTACGCATCAGCGAGTCTTCGCCGACCATGATGGTTTCGCCGGTTTCGCCGAGGCCGGAGCGTTCGTTGAGGATGTCGTTGATGCGATCGACGGGAATCTGGACCGCAAACACGCCCTCGACCAGACCGTTCTTGTCGTAGATCGGCGCGGAGATGAAGCTGGCCGGTATGCCATCGCTGGGCGCATAGGCACTCAGGTCATAGAAGGCGACTTCGGCCGGTCCGAGATTGAGGGCGCGGCGATAGGCCTTGCCCAGGTCGGTGTCCGCCCACTTGCCACCGCCCTCTGCGAAATTGGTGGCGTAGTCGGATTCCTTGTGGACCGAATAGATCAGATTGCCTTCTGCGTCGAAGATGAACACGTCGTAATAGCCCCGCTCGTCCGCAAGCTTGCGGAAATAGGGGTGGTTACGCTCATGCATGACGTCATACCACAGCCCGGCATCGGACTTGTCGAGCAATTGCTTCTGCCCGGCCGGGTTGGGATTGTTGGCGATATAGGCGTCCTGAAGCTGCTGGGCGTGATCGCCATCAATGCGTGACCAGGCAGTCTTGAAATCTCGAAGCGCATCTGTGGTTGCCGGATTGTTGGCAAAGCCGAGGATGTCGAGCTTCAGATCGGCCAGGTACTCCTCGATCTGCTTGGAGCGCGCCTGCGCGATGGTTTCGAGTTTGGTTTCAGTCAGCTTGGTTACGGTGCCCGAGCTGATCTGGTAACTCGCTACGCCGATCCCCACCCCCACAATCAATGCCATGCCGACGAGAATGGCCGGCAGAATGTGGGCGAGCTTGAATCGATTCAACACTTGCATGGTCAAAGTCCCTGGTCGTTGGCTGGCCGGGACGGGCACGCACGTATGCGCAGGCAGAGAACTGGACCACCCTCAAATACGGTCCCTGAGATCCCCCAACCGGCGTCCCGGCTTCCACACAGCCGGCACCGCCTTCCCGGACCAGATGGTCCTTACCGCCATGTAACGCTCACGGTGCTTAAAATTGCGTTATTCCGCTTATGATCGGGGTTACTATTGGTGAAAGTTTGCACCAAATCCCTTTCGCGCACAAAAAAACGCCCCGGAGGCCGGGGCGTTCAAAGATTGTTCGAATTGGTCAAACGCTTTGTTAGTGCGCAGCACCAATATCGAAATGCTGTGCTTCCATCATCAGGTTCGACCAGCCGTCGAGCAGGTACTGGGCAGCATCCTTGTCCTCAAGGCTCTGTGCAGCACTCAGTGCTTCCTGGGCCTTGGTGATTTCGGCTTCGATTTCCGAACGCTCGAAGTCATTGCCGGTCTTGGCCTGTTCCGCCAGCACCGTCAGCGTACCGCTCGACACTTCGGCGAAACCGCCACGGACATAGTACCAGCGCTCGCCGCCATCGCCATCGACCGTCACGAACCCCGGCTTCAGCGTCGTCATGGTGGGAGCGTGATCGCCCATCACCGTGAAATAGCCTTCCGTGCCCGGAACGGTGACCGACTTGACGGTCTCCGACAGCACAAGCTGTTCGGGAGAGACGATTTCGATTTTGATCCCGTCGGCCATTGAAGCCCTCGTTCTGTTCGTCGGTTAGGCAGCTTCGGCAGCAAGCTGCTGGGCGAGCTTCACTGCATCGTCGATCGTGCCGACCATGTAGAACGCTGCTTCCGGCAGATGATCGTATTCGCCGGCGACCAGACCCTTGAACGCCGCAATGGTGTCCTTGAGTTCAACGAAGACGCCCGGCTTGCCGGTGAAGGTTTCCGCCACATGGAAGGGCTGCGACATGAAGCGTTCGATCTTGCGGGCGCGGGCCACGACCAGCTTGTCTTCTTCCGACAGTTCGTCCATGCCCAGGATCGCAATGATGTCCTGGAGCGACTTGTAGCGCTGCAGCACTTCCTGCACCGAACGGGCAACCTGGTAGTGCTCGTCGCCGACAACCGCCGGGTCCAGCATACGCGAGGAAGAATCGAGCGGGTCAACCGCCGGATAGATGCCCTTTTCCGAGATCGCACGGCTCAGCGTGGTCGTCGCGTCAAGGTGAGCAAAGGTCGTCGCAGGCGCCGGGTCGGTCAAATCGTCCGCCGGCACGTACACGGCCTGGATCGAGGTGATCGAACCCTTGGTGGTGGTGGTGATGCGTTCCTGCATCGCGCCCATGTCGGTCGCCAGGGTCGGCTGATAGCCCACCGCCGAAGGAATACGACCGAGCAGCGCGGACACTTCCGAACCGGCCTGGGTGAAGCGGAAGATGTTGTCGACGAAGAACAGCACGTCCTGGCCCTTGTCGCGGAACTCTTCCGCAATGGTCAGGCCGGTCAGCGCCACACGGGCACGGGCCCCCGGGGGTTCGTTCATCTGGCCGAACACCAGCGAGCACTTGGAGCCTTCGGTCGAACCATTGTTCTCCTTGGGGTCCTTGTTCACGCCGGATTCGATCATTTCCCAGTAAAGGTCATTCCCTTCACGGGTCCGCTCGCCAACCCCGGCAAACACCGAGTAGCCACCATGGGCCTTGGCCACGTTGTTGATCAGCTCCTGGATCAGCACGGTCTTGCCCACGCCGGCGCCGCCGAACAGGCCGATCTTGCCGCCCTTGGCGTAAGGCGCCAGCAGGTCGACGACCTTGATGCCGGTCACGAGAATTTCGGCTTCCGGGGACTGCTCGACGAATTCGGGTGCCTCCGCGTGGATCGGACGCCGGGATTCGGACGGGATCTCACCGGCCTCATCGATCGGCTGGCCGATCACGTTCATGATGCGGCCAAGCGTGCCGTCGCCCACCGGGATCCGGATCGAGTCGCCGGTATCCACCACTTCAGCGCCGCGCACCAGGCCTTCACTGGTGTCCATGGCGATGGTGCGGACAGTGTTTTCACCGAGGTGCTGAGCAACCTCGAGAACCAGCCGGTTGCCATTGTTGTCGGTTTCGAGCGCGTTGAGAATGGCCGGCAGGTGGCCGTCGTCGAAGGTGACGTCCACCACGGCGCCGATCACCTGGGCAATGCGCCCGACCTTCTTGTCATTTGCCATGTTTCTAACCTCGTGATGCCTTTAGAGCGCCTCGGCGCCCGAAATGATTTCGATGAGTTCCTTGGTGATCTGCGCCTGACGCTGGCGGTTGTAGCTGAGCGTCAGCTTGTCGATCATGTCGCCCGCATTCCGGGTCGCATTGTCCATGGCCGTCATCTTGGCGCCCATCTCGCCAGCACCGTTTTCCAACAGCGCCGAGTAGATCTGGACGGATACGTTGCGCGGCAGCAGATCGCGCAGGATCGCTTCCTCATCGGGCTCGTAGTCATATTCGAGCGTATCGCCGTCAGCGTCATCGGCGTCGAACTGCGCCGGAATGAGCTGCTGGGCCGTCGGGACCTGCGAGATCACCGACTTGAATTTCGAATAGAACAGCGTCGCCACATCGAACTCGCCGGCCTCGAACATGGCGAGCACCTTCTCGCCGATCTCCTGGGCGTTCGAATAGCGCAACGTCTTGACGTCGCGCAGCGAGATCATCTCGACGATGTCCGCCTTATACAGCCGGCGAAGGATATCATAGCCCTTCTTGCCGACGCACAGGATCTTGACGGTCTTGCCGGTCTTCTTGAGGTCGCGGATATGGTCGCGCGCCAACTTGGCGATGGAGGAGTTGAAGCCCCCGCAAAGCCCGCGGTCGGCAGTGGCCACGACCACCAGATGCGTGTCGTCCGAGCCGGTGCCACCCAACAGCTTGGGCGCATCGGCGCGCCCCTGATAGGCCGCGCCGAGACCGGTCAGAACCTCATTCATCCGTTCCGCATAGGGACGGCCGGCCGCGGCGGCTTCTTCAGCACGCCGCAGTTTGGCAGCCGCCACCATCTGCATGGCGCGGGTGATCTTCTGGGTCGACTTGACCGAGGAGATCCGGTTCTTGAGTTCCTTCAATGAGGGCATGTTGCCACAGCTCCCTTGCCCTTAGGCGGTGAAGGTCTTCTTGAATGCATCAAGGACGCCGGTCAGCTTTTCCTTGATCTCGTCGGTAATGGTCTTCTCGGTGGCGATCGCATCGAGAATGTCCTGATGCTTCGAATGAAGCGTGCTCAAAAGAGCCTTCTCGAAGGGCAGCACATCCTTGATCGGCAGATCGTCGATATAGCCATTCACGCCGGCATAGATCACCGCGACCTGCTCTTCGGTCTTGAGCGGCGAGAACTGACGCTGCTTCAAGAGTTCGACGAGATGCTCACCGCGATTGAGCAGACGCTGGGTTGCGGCATCGAGGTCCGAGCCGAACTGGGCGAAGGCGGCCATTTCACGATACTGGGCGAGCTCGCCCTTGATCGAACCGGCAACCTGCTTCATCGCCTTGATCTGGGCCGAGGAGCCCACGCGCGACACCGACAGACCCACATTCACCGCCGGGCGGATGCCCTGGAAGAACAGATCGGTCTCAAGGAAGATCTGGCCGTCGGTGATCGAGATCACATTGGTCGGGATGTAGGCGGACAAGTCGTTCGCCTGGGTTTCGATGACCGGCAGCGCGGTCAGCGAACCGGCACCATGGTCTTCGTTCAGCTTCGCAGCGCGTTCGAGAAGGCGCGAGTGCAGATAGAACACATCGCCCGGGAACGCCTCACGTCCCGGCGGACGGCGAAGCAGCAGGGACATCTGGCGGTAAGCGACGGCCTGCTTGGACAGATCGTCATAGCCGATCACGGCATGCATGCCATTGTCGCGGAAATATTCGGCGATGGCGCAGCCGGCGAACGGGGCCAGGAACTGCATCGGTGCCGGATCCGAAGCGGTCGCGGCGACGACGATCGAATAATCGAGCGCGCCACGGTCTTCGAGGATCTTCACGAACTGGGCAACCGTCGAACGCTTCTGGCCAACGGCCACATAGATGCAGAACAGCTGATCGTCGGTCCGGCCCTCGTCATGTGCGGGCTTCTGGTTGAGGATCGTGTCGAGCAGGATCGCGGTCTTGCCGGTCTGACGGTCGCCAATCACCAGCTCGCGCTGGCCGCGGCCGATCGGTATCATCGCATCGATGGCCTTGAGGCCGGTCGACATCGGCTCATGCACCGACTTGCGCGGCAGAATGCCCGGCGCCTTCACGTCGACAAGCGAGCGATGGTCCGACTCGATCGGGCCCTTGCCATCGATCGGATTGCCAAGCGCATCGACCACGCGACCGAGAAGACCCTTGCCCACCGGCACGTCAACGATGGCGCCGGTCCGCTTGACGGTGTCGCCTTCCTTGATGTCACGGTCGGAACCGAAGATCACGACGCCGACATTGTCGCTTTCAAGGTTCAGCGCCATGCCCTTGATGCCGCCAGGGAATTCGACGAGCTCGCCGGCCTGCACCTTGTCGAGGCCATACACACGGGCAATGCCGTCACCCACAGAGAGCACCTGGCCGACTTCGGAGACCTGGGCCTCCTTGCCGAAATCCTTGATCTGCTCTTTCAGGATGGCGGAGATTTCCGCCGCTTTGATATCCATTAGCCGACCTCTTTCATCGCGATCTTCATGGCTGTCAGTTTTGTTCTTATCGAAGAATCGATCATCTGGGAGCCGACCTGAACGATCAGCCCGCCAATCAGGGACGCATCGACCTGTTTGTCGAGCGAAACAGTTTTGCCGAGCTTGGCCTTGAGGGCCTCGGCCAGGGCCTTTTCCTGCTCATCGGTGAGCGGCGAGGCCGAGGTCACCGAGGCGGTCAGCTCGCCACGCGCATCGGCTGCCATCTCGCGGAACTCGGAGATAATGGCGCCAAGCGCGAACAGGCGGCCGTTACGCGCCACGAGCTTGAGGAAATTGGCGGACACACCGCCGATATCGCCCTTGTTAATGAGTTGATCGATCACCGCGCGCTTGTCGCCACCGTCGATAACGGGGCTGCGCAGGAAGCGGCTGAAATCATCGCTTTCGTTGATCAGATCGGTCAGGGCCACGAGATCGCCTTCGACCGCATCGAGCGAGCCGGATTCGTTCGCCAGGTCGAACAGCGCCGTGGCATAGGGGCGCGCAATATGGGCAAGCGCGGAATTTTTCGAGCTCAACGCCTCAGATCCCCGTTTCTCTTTCGACCGATCCGGCCCGGTTTCCGGGCGGTTTCAAGGGTTGAATTCGGTCGTGAATTGAAGCCATCGCTCCCCGTCAAATGGGGAGCCCCTCAAAATGTCCGGGACCCTCTAACATAGCGCCATGACCCGCGCAATAGAGCCCGGCAGCGCATTTGGGGGCCGCTTTGTCGCAGACCGATCTCCCGTTGAAGATAGACCGAGCCTGAGCCTGCCAAGTTCGGCGCGCACAATCGGGTCGATTCCGGTCAACCGGAAACCGTTACCGCCCCGAACCCTCAAGCAGTTTGCGGAAACTGGGGCAGTCCAGATGAGACGGCGCAGGACAGTCCGCCATGTGCAACAGCATGTCTTTGAGCGCTTCCAGATCCCTGATCTTACTTTCGATTTTGGCGGCGCGACGCCGCAATTCGTCACGGGGAAACTCGGTGCGCCCCTTAGCATCGCGCATGCTGGCGATGTCGGCAAGGGAAAACCCTGCCTCCCGCGCGAGCCCGATCAGATCGAGCTGCAAGAGTACATCCGGCTCATATTGCCGCCGCAGCCCCCGCCGCCTCACCGATCGGATGAGCCCCAGCTCCTCATAATAACGCAGAGCCGAGGCGGCCAGCCCGGAGCGACGGGTCACTTCTCCGATATCGATCAAATTCAATGCTGCCATTTCGCGCTTGACCTCAAGTGCACTTGAGTTCGTAGCCTATCCGAAACCGGAATCCGAATACAAGGATGGTTGTGATGACTCGCCTGAGCTCACCGCATTCTCGCTCTCAAACTTCATGGCCCGCCCTGTCCGGGCTGGTCCTTGCCATGATCACGGCCTCCCTGGGCATGAGCATCGTCACCGTCGCCTTGCCGGCTCTGACCGAGCGTTTCGATGAACCGGTGTCCACCGTCCAATGGGCGCTGCTGGCCTATATGCTGGTCATGACCGTAGCGATCGTAGGGGCGGGCCGGCTCGGTGACATGCTCGGCCGCCGTCATCTGTTGATCGCTGGCGTCTGTGTCTTCACCCTCGGCGCAACGCTGAGCGCCCTTGCACCCTCGATCGGCGTGCTGATCGCTGCACGCGCGATCCAGGGCACCGGCGCCGCCTTTCTCGTGGCCCTTACAATGGCCGTCGCCCGTGAGGCGATCCCTGAGCAACGCACCGGCTTGGCGATGGGGCTATTGGGCGCCAGTTCGGCCATCGGCACAGCGCTTGGACCTTCCGCAGGCGGCCTGTTGATCGCCGGCTTCGGCTGGCAGGCCATTTTCATCGTAATGATCCCGCTCGGCGTACTGACTGCGCTGCTCCTGCATAAAGGCCTGCCGCGTGAACAAGCCGCCGCGTCCGCGCAATCTTCCCGTGTCCTGCAATATGATTGGCTGGGCACGCTCGTTCTGGCCGCTACCCTCGCGGCCTTTAGCCTGGCCATGACCAACGGCGGCCCGCAGGCTTTCGGCCTCATGGCCGTCGCCCTCTTGGCTGCGTTTCTTTTTCTGGCCATCGAGCGCCGCAGCCCCTCGTCGCTGATCCCGGTCACAGCGCTAGGCGACGCGACGCTCATCCGGTCCTTTTTGATGAATTTCCTTGTCGCCATCGTCATGATGGCAACCCTGGTGGTCGGCCCCTTCTTTCTCATCGATGGCCTCGGCCTCGGCGCGGCGGCCATGGGCATCGTCATGTCGACAGGGCCGATCGTTTCGGTGCTGACCGGAATTCCCGCCGGAAAGCTGACCGACCGCTTCGGCGCGAACATCATGACCGTTGTTGGGCTTGCCCAGATGCTGCTCGGCGCGCTCGGCCTCGTCGTCCTGCCTGCGCATTTCGGCCTGCCCGGCTATGTCGTCGCCGCCACCCTGATGCCACCGGGCTACCAGGCCTTTCTGGCCGCCAACAACGCCCGGGTGATGAACCATGCCGCGCCATCCGAACGCGGCCTGATCTCGGGACTTCTCAATCTCTCGCGCAATCTCGGGCTTCTGACCGGCACCGCGCTGATGACCTTCGTCTTTGTTGCGGCGCGCGGCCCGGCGGCAACGCAGGATACGGTGCGCGCAGCATTCCAGACCACGTTCGGGCTCGCCGCGCTGATGGTGGCTGCCGCAACGGGCCTGGCGGTATTTGCCCTGGTCAGTAAAAGCTCATCGGATCGATATCGACCTGTATCCTGAGATTGCCGCTCGCCTGCGGCGCGTTCTCGAGCCAGAACCGCACATAGGCGGAAAGATCGAAGGCCTTGGGGCTTTGCGCCAGAAGCCGGATCCGGTGCCGCCCCCTGACCATGGCGACCGGCGCATCGGCGGGACCGAACAGGCGCACCCCTTCTGCCGCCGGCGCCGCCTGCATCAGCGCCCGCGCCAGCCCGAAAGCTTCGTCATGATCGTTCCCCGATACGATCAGGGCCGCGAGCCGCCCGAAAGGTGGCAGCCCCGCCGCCTCCCGGCTCGTCAATTCATGCCGGTAAAAGGCTTCCGTGTCGCCAGCCACCAGCGCCTGCATCACCGGATGCTCGGGCACATAGGTCTGCAGGAGTGCCCGGCCATGTTGCCCGGCGCGCCCCGCCCGGCCGGTGACCTGGGTCAGGATCTGCCAGGTCTTTTCCGCCGCGCGCGGATCGCCATGCGCCAGCCCCAGATCCGCATCGATCACCCCGACAAGATTGAGCCGCTCGAAATGGTGTCCCTTGGCAACGAGCTGGGTGCCGATGATGACGTCATAGTCGCCCCGTGCGATCTCGGCGAGCCGTTCGCGCACCTGCCCGATCGCGCCCATATCCGAGGACAGGATCACCCGCCGTGCATCGGGGAACCGTTCGGCCACCTCCTCGGCGATCCGCTCGATCCCCGGCCCGACGGCAACCAGTGAATCCTCCGCCCCGCACTGCCCGCAGGTCTCGGGCCGCCGGATTTCGTGCCCGCAGTGATGACAGGCGAGAACGCCCCGGAACCGGTGCTCGACAAGCCAGGCCGAACAATCCGGGCACTGATATTGATAGCCGCATGCCCGGCACAAGGTCAGCGGCGCGTAACCCCGCCTGTTGAGAAACAGCAGGACCTGTTCTTCACGCTCCCGCGCCTTCTCGATCGCTTCGGCGAGTTTGGGTGCAATCCAGTGCCCGCGCTCTGGCCCCTCCGACCGCATGTCGATTGCGGCAATGTCTGGCATCGCCGCTTCCGCGTGCCGGCTCTTGAGGCGCACATGGGTGTAGCGCCCGTGCTCGGCATTGTTGCGCGATTCGACTGAAGGGGTGGCCGAACTCAGAATGATCCGCGCTTTGTTGAGCGAGGCGCGCACAACCGCCATGTCCCGCGCGTGATAATTGACCCGGTCCGCCTGTTTGAAGGCGCTGTCGTGTTCTTCGTCGATCACGATCAGCCCCAGATCGGGAAAGGGTAGAAACAGCGCCGAACGCGCGCCGATCAGCGCCTTGACCTCGCCACGCGCCACCGCCCGCCACATCCGCGCCCGTTGCACCGGCGTCATGTCCGAATGCCATTCGCCCGGCCGGTGTCCGAACCGCGCCTCGAACCTGTCGAGAAACATCGGGGTCAGCGCGATTTCCGGCAACAGGATCAGCGCCTCGCGCCCGGCCCTGAGCGTATCCGCCACGGCCTCGAAGAAGACTTCGGTCTTGCCTGAACCGGTGACCCCTTCGAGCAGCACCGCACCAAATTCGCGAACGTCCGCCGGCGGCATCGCGGCAAGCCCCGCCGCCTGTTCGGCGCTGAGTTTGGACGGCGCGAAATCGGGTTCCGGCGCCCGCACCACGGGAGGCGGACGGGTCTCGACCATTTCAAGCGTACCGGCCTTGGCCAGCCCTTCGATGACCGAGGGGCTGACCCCGCTTGCCCCGACAAGCGCAGATTTGGCCCAGGCCTGGCCGGGGGTGTCTTCCATCAATTCGAGAACCCTGCGCCGCGCCTCGGTCATCCGCTCGGGCGGTGGCCCGTCGAGCCGATAGGCGGTGACCATGCGTTCGGGATCGAGCGCCTCGCGCGACCGGATGATCGAACGCACAACCATGCCTGGCTGTGCCAGCGTATAGCGCGACACCCAATCGACGAGCTGCAGCAGGTCTTCGGGCAGGGGCGGCAGGTCGAACGCTTCGGCAACATCGCGCAGCCGGTTATGCGCGATCTTGTCTTTCGGCTCGCCCCAGACCACCCCGATCACATGGCGGGGTCCCAGCGGCACCGCCACGACCGACCCGCGGGTGACCTCCATGCCCTCGGGCACGCGATAGGAATAGGGGCCGTCAACAGCCACCGACACCATCACGGCAACGATTTGCGGGGCGATTTCCATAGAACCGGCGCCAGGCTCCAGAATTGAGGCGGTTGAACAAGGAGCGCCATTTGGCAATGATTCACCCCTGTTTGATAAGAGCGGAACCATGAACGAGATTCTTGTCCCCGCCAACGCTGAAGTCACCGACCTCATCAAGGCCTGGCAAAACGAACTGACCCGGCTGCGCCGCGTCGCCGACAACACGCTTGTCGCCTACCATCGAGACCTGACCCAGTTCCTCACCTTCCTCGCCGGGCACACCGGCGGTCCGGTTTCGCTCGAAACGCTCAAATCCCTGCGCCCCGCCGATATCCGCGCCTTCATGGCCACGCGCCGGCAACAGGGCGCAGGCTCGCGTTCACTGGCGAGAGGCTTGTCGGGTATCAAATCCTTTTTTGCCTTTCTCGAGCGCCGTGGGCTTGCAACGGGGGATGCCGTGGCCGCAATCCGCGCGCCGAAGAAGTCCCCCAGCCTGCCCAAGGCCCTGACCGAGACCGAAGCCCTCACCCTGACAAGCAAGTTGGCCGATTCGGGCGCCGCCCCCTGGGTCGAGGCGCGGGATATGGCAGTCCTGTCCCTGCTTTATGGAGCCGGCTTACGCATCGCCGAAGCCCTGGCGCTGACCCCGGCGGACCTGGGCGATACCGGCGCCATCCGTGTCACCGGCAAGGGCGGCAAGATCCGCCTTGTCCCCGTGCTGCCGGCGATCCGCGATGCCATTGCCGAGTATCGCCGTCTTTGTCCCTTCGCGCCTTCCGCCGACGAGCCGGTTTTCCGCGGCGTCCGCGGCGGCCCCCTGTCACCCCGCATCATCCAGAAAAAGACCGAATGGCTGCGGTCCGCCTTCGGCCTGCCGGCTTCCGCCACTCCGCACGCGCTCCGGCATTCCTTTGCCACCCACCTTCTGGCCCATGGCGGCGACCTGCGCGCGATCCAGGAACTCTTGGGCCACGCCTCGCTTTCGACCACCCAGATCTACACCAGGATCGATGCGGCCCGACTGACAGAAGCCTATCTCAAGGCCCATCCCCGCCAGTAGCCGCATTCCGGCTTGTAAGGGCCTGACACAAAAAGGGCCCGGACAATTGCAACCGGTTACCGCGCAGGGCTAGTCTTTGTTCGACCGAGCGGAGATTGCCCATGCCCTTTTGTTTGTCCCTGACCACGCTGCGTCCTGTGCTCCTTGCCACTGGCCTCGCGCTGGCGCTGGCCCATCCAGGTTTCGCGCAGGACCCCGCCATCGATTTTGGTGACAATGAAAGTATCTGGGCCCATGACGGGGAATGCGATGACCCCCGTTTCACCGGCCCGGGTGCGGCATCTTCCGGCGCCATCGACGCCGATCGGGGCCACGACGCCGATGATTGCCGCAAGGCCTTCGAGGATGGCCGGGTGACGCTGGCCGGCGACGCTCCCTCTGAGGCCGGGACGGGGGGCGGCATGCCTGCCGCTCCGACCGCGCCCGAGGAAGACGACAGCGCCGAAACCGTTCCGACCGGTGCCGAGCCCGGCAATGCCGGCGAACCGGATATCGACTTCGGCGATGATGCCAGCCTCTTTTCCAATGACGGAGAGTGCGACGATGGCCGGTTTGAAGGGCCCGGCATGACCACCACCCGCCTGCTCGACAGCGATATCGGCCATGACGCCACCGATTGCCGTACGGCCTTCAATGCCGGTGAATTGACGCTGCGCCCGGATGGGCCGGCACAAAAGACAGAGGGCTCCGCCGGCCCGACGACCAGTTCGGGTCCCGACGACATTGCCATTGGCGATTTCGGCGATGATGCCAGCATCTTCTCCAATGACGGCGAATGCGACGACATGCGCTTTGTCGGCCCGGGCATGACCGACACCCCCCTGCTCGACAGCGATGTCGGCCATGACGCCACCGATTGCCGCACGGCGTTCGAAAAGGGCGATCTGACCTGGCGCGAAAAAGTGAGCACCGGAGAAACGGTTGACGGGATCGACTTCGGAGATGATTCCGGCACCTGGTCCAATGACGGCGAGTGCGACGACCCGCGCTTCGAGGGATCCGGCATGACCACCACACCACTGCTCGAAGAGGACCGAAAGCGCGACGCCAGCGATTGCGCCGCCGCCTACCGTGCAGGCACCATCACCCTGCGCGCAGGCGAGCAGTGACCGTAGACTGCCTCATGACGGCACTGGCGTCTTGCCAGTGTCGCATGGGGCTGGTACCGCTTCATCCATGAACAACCGCCCCGCTCCGATCACCGGCGCAATTTGGCTCCTCGGCATTTCCATGGCCGGGGCGGATTTTCACATCTGACGACAATCCCAACCGGCCCGAGCGCGATGCGCCTGGGGCCGGTCGTCCGGTTCGGTTTCGGGCGCGGTGTGCCGGGCCCTGAAAGAGACCCCATGGCCGACAGAACCGTCACCCCGCCGCAAAACCCCTCTCAGCCCCGGGGTCAGGCCCCCGCCCTCGAGCGTCTCGACTGGATCGGCTTCGGCATCGCCATTCTCGGTTCGGTTCTTTTTTCGACCAAGGGCGTGTTCATCAAGCTGGCCTATGCCGAAGGCGCCACCGCCGATCAGGTGGTCGCGCTGCGTATGATCGTGGCCGTGCCGATCTACCTGGCCATTGCCGCAACCGCCCTTGCGCGCGGCCGCACCACCGGGCTCACCCTCACCCCGCGCACCATCGTGGCCGCCTGCGGCATTGGGGCGCTGGGCTACTTCCTCGCCAGCTATCTCGATTTCCTGGGCCTCGAATTCGTGACCGCCCAATATGAGCGGCTGGTCTTGCTGACCTATCCCTTTTTCACGCTGGCGCTGGGAGTCTGGTTCTTTGGCGACAAGATGCGCTGGGGCGTCATCCCCGCCATGGCTCTGTCCTATATGGGCATCGTGACCCTGTTCGGCTGGAACCTCGCGGTCAATCCGGACGGGCTGATCGAAGGCACGCTGCTGGTCTTGGCTGCCGGGCTGGTCTTTGCGCTCTACCAGCACCTCGCCAAACGGGCGATGACCCACCTTGGCACGCTGATGTTCACCTGCATCGCCATGACCTCGGCCGGTGCCGTCGCCATTGCCTATTCGGGTGTGCGCGGCAGTCTCGACGATCTCACGGGCCTGACGGCCAACGCCTATCTCTACGGGCTGGCGTTAGGCGTGGTGGGCACGGTGTTGCCATCATTCTTCTTGAACAATGCGATATCGCGGATTGGCGCCCGCGCCACGGCGACCATGGGCAATTTCGGAACCGTCGCCACCATTTTCCTGGCCGTGACGATTCTGGGCGAAGCCTTTACGGTCTACCATGCCGTCGGTACCGCCCTGGTGATCGCCGGTGCCATCTGGTTCAGCCGGGCGGAGCGCCGCCCCCGCACCCCCAGGCCGCCGTCGCTGTGAGCGGGGCGCGACAACAAGGAGTCCTCATGCGCGACAGCCTTTCCAGTCTCACCCGGCTAGCCGGCCTGGCCGCATCCGCTCTCGCCATCGCCATGCCCGGCACGGCCTTCGCCCAGAGCTGCGTCAGCGAAAATGTCTATGACCGGCTAAAGACCGAAGACCCTGCATTATACGCTGAAATCGCCGCCGAGGCCGCCGCTACACCCAATACCGAAAGCCTGTTCTGGCGCATCGAGGCGGAAGGCGTCGCCCCCTCCTATCTGTTCGGGACCCTGCATGTCGCCGACGAGCGCGTGCTCGATCTGCCGGCCCCGGTCGAGAACGCATTCGAGACCATCGACACGCTCGCGGTTGAGGTCGTCAACGCCGACGACCCCCAGCTTCTGGGGCAGTTGATGGCCTCGAATCCAGGCCTGCTGGTCGCGCTTGACGGCACCACGATTACCTCGCGGCTGGAAGCGAACGAGGCGGCGGCCCTCGAGAACGCACTGGCCGCGCGCGGGGTGCCGTTGGCCTCGATCGAACCGCTGCAGCCCTGGATCGTGACCACGATGCTGGCCACCTCGGCCTGCGAATTCGCCCTTCAGGCAGGCGGGGCCACGCCCCTTGACGGTGTGCTCGAAAAACGTGCCCTGAACACCGGAAAGACGGTGATCGGGCTCGAGACCATGCAGGACCAGCTCGAAGCCATTACCGGCATCTCGGAGGAATTCTTCGTGGCGTCTCTCGCCGACCTCGCCGAGCTCTCCGCCCAAGGCGATCTCGATGCGCTGCAGGACACCATCACCGCGCTTTATCTCTCGGGCGATATCGGTGTGGTTTTGCCCCTAACTGTCGCATTTTCCGCAGAAAGCGCGGCAATTGACGGCGAAATGGCCGAATTCGAGGAGAAGCTGATCACCGTGCGCAATGAAGGCATGGCCGAGAGCGCAGCGCCTTTGATCGACAAGGGCAATGCCTTCATCGCCGTCGGCGCGCTGCACCTGCCCGGCGAAACCGGGCTCGTCCGCCATTTCCGGGAGCGCGGTTACACCGTGACCCCGATCCCGATTCCGCGCTGATCCCGAAAAAAAATGGAGCCGTAAACGAGGGCGGAATCCCCGGCCCTCATTTACGGCTCTCGTCAACTCGAGACGGCCGCGGCCAATCACATATGGATCGGCCCGTCATTTGCTGCCATCGCCGCTTCGCGGACAGCTTCTGACAGAGTCGGATGCGCGTGGCAGGTCCGTGCGAGGTCTTCCGCCGATCCGCCGAACTCCATCAAGACGCAAAGCTCGTGAATGAGCTCGCCGGCAGAACGCCCGACAATATGCGCGCCGAGCACGCGGTCGGTCTTCTTGTCGGCGAGGATCTTGACGAACCCGTTCTTGGCCAGCATCGCCTTGGCGCGGCCATTGGCGGTGAAGGGGAACTTGGCGACCTTGTATTCGACCCCGTCGGCCTTCAGCTCTTCCTCGGTCTTGCCGACCGCGGCAATCTCGGGACTGGTGTAGACCACCGAGGGGATCACCCCGTAATTCACATGCCCGGCCTGCCCGGCAAGGATCTCGGCAACGGCAACGCCTTCATCCTCGGCCTTATGCGCCAGCATCGGGCCGGTGATCACATCACCGATCGCATAGATGCCATCGACATTGGTCTTGAAATGCTCGTCGGTCTTGACCCGGCCGCGCTCGTCGCGCTCGACCCCGGCTTCTTCCAGACCCAACCCTTCAGTGAAAGGCCGGCGCCCGATGGCCACCAGCACGATATCCGCATCGATCTGTTCGGTGTCCCCGCCCTGGGCCGGCTCTGTGAAGACCTTGAGCGTATCCCCGTCGGCATCGACGCCAGTGACCTTGGTACCGAGCTTGAAAGTGAAGCCCTGACGCTGCAGCAGGCGCTGGAACTGCTTGCCGACCTCGCCATCCATACCCGGCAAGATCCGGTCAAGGAATTCGACGACGGTGACTTCCGCCCCGAGCCGCGCCCAGACCGAGCCGAGTTCGAGCCCGATCACACCGGCACCGACGATCAGCAATTTGCCCGGCACCTTTTCGAGTTCGAGGGCGCCGGTCGAGGTCACGATCCGCTTTTCATCGGTCTCGACGCCCGGCAACGGCATCGATTCCGACCCCGTGGCGATCACGATGTTCTTGGTCTCGATGGTCTGGCGGTCGCCCTTTTCGTCATTGATCACGACCTTGCCCGGCCCCTCGATGGAGCCGGTCCCGTGGAAATGGGTGATCTTGTTCTTCTTGAACAGGAACTCGACACCCGACGTGTTGGCATCCACCGTGTCGGCCTTGTGCCGCATCATCGCCGGCAGATTAATCCGCGGCTTGCCGATATCGATGCCGAAGGTCTCGAAATGGCTGCTTGCCTCTTCGTAGAGCTCGGTGGTGTGCAACAGGGCCTTGGACGGAATGCAGCCCACATTGAGGCAGGTGCCGCCGGGCGCATCGCGCTTTTCGATAACCGCCACCTTCATACCGAGCTGGGCGGCGCGAATGGCGCAGACATACCCGCCCGGGCCCGTGCCGATCACCGTCAAATCGAACTGTTCCGCCATCGCGCTACTCTCCTTGCCGTCTTTTCATTTGTGCTCAGCCGGCGTCATCACCGCCCTCGGCGGCGAATGACCATGAATGCCCGGCCGGGTCAATCAGTCGTCCGTAATAGGCGCCCCAGAACATGGCTTCAGCGGGTCTGGTGATGGTCGCGCCTTCCCGCGCAGCCTTCTCCATCACCGCATCCACCCGGTCTGGGCTGTCGAGATTGATATGCAGCGTCACGCTGGTGCCGCCAAGATGTTTCGGCCCCCTGACCGGTTCGTCATGCCCCTCGAATTGATCCGAGAGCATGATATGCCCGCCAAACAGGGCGAGGGTTGAATGCATGACCTTGCCGCTTGCCTCGTGGTCCTGATGCATGATCTCGACCGCGTCGAAAGCGCGCTGATAGAAATCGATGGCGGCTCTTGCATCATTGACAGTCAGATAGGTCTGGATCGGCGTTGTCGCGCCCGAAGCCGGTGTGTTGCTCATGGCCCTCTCCGTCCCGGTTGGGATCAGTGTCGCTGTGTCAGGGCTACACGCAATGCAAGCGCGATCAGCGCCAGCCCCGTCAACCGATTGAACCACTGCCCGAGCCGATAGAACACCCCCCTGACAGCGGGCGTGGTGAAGAACACCGAGACCAGCGCGAACCAGACGAACAGCATCACCGCCATCGAGCCGACATAGAATCCCTGCGCGACGACCAAAGTCTTGGCGCTGACAAGGGTGGTGAACAGCGACAGGAAGAACAGGACAGCCTTGGGGTTCAAGAGATTGGTCAGGAAGCCGATACGATAGGCTGTCCCCAGCGGCATGGTGCGGCGGGCCGGGGCGTCGATATCCTGAGGCGGAGTCGGCGCGGGGGCGCGAAGCGCGGAAATGCCCAGCCACAACAGATAGGCGGCGCCGATAAACTTGAGCGCCGTGAACAGCCATAACGATTGCGCGATGACAAGCCCGAGCCCCAGAATGGTATAGGCGCCATGCACGAAGATCGCGGAAGCGATGCCGGCGCTGGTCGCGATCGCGGGCGCACGGCCATGGGCAATCGACTGGCGCAGTACCATGGCAAAATCCGGCCCGGGCGAGACCGCCCCGATCCCGAACACCGCCATCAGCGCGAGGTATTCGGCCCAGTTGAACCCGGTCATATCAGCACCCCCACAAACATGGCCGCGATACCGGCGGTGGCGATGTTCCAGGCAAAGGTACGAAGCCAGCGCACCCCGATCAGATAGAGCGGCAGATAGACCACGCGGAAGGCGAGGTAAACCATCGCACCCCACTGGGTGAAGACATCACTCGCCCCCGAAAACTCGATCACCACCACAAGCGCGATGAAAGCCGGCCAGGTCTCCTGGAAATTCCGCCATGCCCGGTCGGCCCGCCCGGCCACCTTGCCACGGACCTGTTGTTCATTGTCGCGCGGCCCGACATCCTGCAATACGCCGAGTTCGGCCTTTCGGTAAAAGGTCTGCGTACTGAGATAAATCAGCGCCAGCAAGGTGCTCCAGAACAGGCAGGTCAGTTCTACCGACATCAGCTTGCGCACCCATCGAGCGTGAAGACGTCGTCGGCGAGGATGTCACCCTGGAAGCGGTCATAGTCCCAGACCCCGTAGCGCAGCGTACGGCCGAGATCGGTCAGCAGGACCTGGCGCGGTGCCGGATCGGATTCTTCTGCCGGCAATGGCGTGATGCCCTCATCCCCCAGCGCATAGACCACCCCTTCCCAGATCGTGCAGCCCTCGAAATCGGGCCCCATCGCCTCCTCTTCGGTCTCCGCCGGCTCCTCATCGAGGCACCCGGGCGGGGTCAGCATGCCATTGGGCCGCGACCAGCCCATATTCCAGCTGACTTCGCCAGCAAAGACCGGTTCGTCCTCACCCGGCAGAGTGAGGGTAAAAAGGCTCGACGTGCTTGGCGTGTGCGCCTTGCGGAACTCGTAAGGAATGAATTGCAGCACCATGCCACTGGTCGGCTCGGTGTAGCGGGCATGCATGAGGGCGCAGTCCGCAGCCAAAGACGTGGTTGGCAGGTTCAAAAGACCCGCCAACCCGATTGTCACGAGTGCATGCCGAGACCACATGGTCACACCCTTGCCCTGGCGGCGATCCGCTAGAGATCGAGGATCAGGCGCTGCGGATCTTCGAGGCTTTCCTTGACGCGCACAAGGAAGGTCACCGCTTCCTTGCCGTCGACGATCCGGTGGTCATAGGAGAGCGCCAGATACATCATCGGGCGGATCTCGATCTGGCCGTTCACCACGACCGGACGCTCCTGGATCTTGTGCATGCCCAGAATGCCCGATTGCGGGGCATTGAGGATCGGGGTCGACATCAAGGAGCCATAAACGCCACCATTCGAGATGGTGAAGGTGCCGCCCTGCATGTCGGCCATGCCCAACTGCCCGTCGCGTGCAGCGCGGCCCAGCCGGCCGATCTCCGCTTCGATCTCGGCGATCGTCATCTGATCCGCATCGCGCACCACCGGCACCACGAGGCCCTTGTCGGTCCCCACGGCCACCCCGATATGGGCGTAGTTCTTGTAGATCAGCTCATCGCCATCGATCTCGGCATTGACGGCCGGGATCTCCTTGAGCGCATGGGTCACGGCCTTCGAGAAGAAGCCCATGAACCCCAGCTTGATGCCGTGCTTTTTCTCGAACAGGTCCTTGTACTGCTTCCTGAGATCCATGACCGGCTTCATGTCGACCTCGTTGAAAGTCGTCAGCATGGCAGCGGTGTTCTGCGCATCCTTCAAACGCCGGGCGATGGTCTGGCGCAGCCGGGTCATCTTGACCCGCTCTTCGCGGACCTCGTCTTCCTGGGCGACCGGCGCGCGCGGGGCCGATGCGGGTTGAGGCGCCGGCGACGATTTCGCGGCGGCCGGCTTGGACGAAGCGGGTTTGGCTTCGGCGGCCTGAACGTCTTCCTTGAGGATCTGTCCACGCTTGCCCGAACCGGACAAATCGTCCTTGGAGAGACCTTTTTCTTCCATCAGCTTGCCGGCGGCCGGCGAAGGCGGCATCTCGCCCGAGCCGTTCGAAGACGCGGCGGGCTTGGCTTCTGCCTTTTCCTCGGTCTTTTCCTCGGCCTTGTCCTCATTGGCGGCGGCAGGGGCCGATGAACCACTGCCTGCCCCTTCGGCGATGGCGCCGATCAGCGCGCCGACCTCGACGGTTTCGCCTTCATTGGCGGAGATGGCTTCGAGCGTGCCGGCGGCAGGCGCCGGGACTTCGATCGTGACCTTGTCGGTCTCGAGTTCCACCACCGGTTCGTCGGCATCGATCGAATCGCCGACCTTCTTGAACCATTGTCCGATCGTGGCCTCGGTGACGCTTTCACCCAGCGCGGGGACCTTGATGTCGGTAGACATGAAGTACTTCCTTGATTTCCGAATTCTGGTTGTCCGCTAACTCGCGAAAGCTTCTTCGAGAAACGCCTCGAGCTGGGCCAGATGCGTGCGCATCAGGCCGGTAGCAGGCGAGGCGGCCGCAGCCCGGCCGACATAGCGCGGACGTTCGCCGCTCCGCCCCATCTGGTCGAGCACCCATTCCACATAGGGCTGAATGAAGGCCCAGGACCCCATATTCTTGGGCTCTTCCTGGCACCATACCACTTCCGCATTCGGAAAGCGGGTCAACTCGTCATGCAGTGCCTTTGCCGGGAACGGATAGAGCTGTTCAAGCCGCATCAGATAGACATCGTCAACGCCCCGCTTCTCGCGGTCCTCGAGCAGATCGTAATAGACCTTGCCTGTGCACAGGATGACGCGGCGGATCTTGTCGTCTTCCTGCAGCTTGATCGAGGTGGTCTTGCCCGGGGTTTCCGCATCGTCCCACAACAGCCGGTGGAAGGTGGAATCGGCGCCGAACTCGTCAAGCGTCGAAACGCAGCGCTTGTGGCGCAGAAGCGATTTCGGCGTCATCAGCACCAGCGGCTTGCGGAAGTCGCGTTTGAGCTGGCGGCGAAGGATGTGGAAATAGTTCGCCGGGGTGGAGCAGTTCGCCACCTGCATATTGTCTTCGGCGCAAAGCTGCAGGAACCGCTCGAGCCGGGCCGAGGAGTGCTCGGGACCCTGACCCTCATAGCCATGCGGCAGCAACAGGACGAGGCCGGACATTCTGAGCCATTTGCGCTCACCCGAGGAGATGAACTGGTCGATGACCACCTGCGCCCCGTTGGTGAAATCACCGAACTGGGCTTCCCACAGGGTCAGCGCATTCGGCTCGGCGAGCGAATAGCCATATTCGAAACCGAGCACCGCCTCTTCCGAGAGCATCGAATTGATGACCTCGTAGCGCGCCTGGTCGGGATCGAGATTATTGAGCGGCGTGTAAGTCTCCCCGGTCTCCTGGTCGTGCAGAACGGTATGGCGCTGCGAGAAAGTGCCGCGTTCGACATCCTGACCCGACAGCCGGACCGGATTGCCTTCCATCACCATCGACCCGAAGGCCAGCGATTCCGCCATCGCCCAGTCGATCCCCTCACCGGTCTCGAACATCTTGAGGCGATTATTGAGGAAACGCCGCACCGTCTTGTGCACATTGAGATCGTCTGGCGGGGTGTTGAGCGAGGTGCCGATCTTGACCAGCATGTCCTTCTCGACACCGGTATTGCCGCGGCGCGGCCCGTCGATCTCGGCGAGCTTCATGTTCTTCCAAGCGCCGTCGAGCCAGTCCGCCTTGTTGGGCTTGTAGCTCTCCGAGGATTCGAACTCGCCATCGAGATGCGCGCGCCAGTCGTCCTTCATTTTCTGGACGTCGGCTTCGGTCATCGTGCCTTCATCCACGAGCTTTTGCGCATAGATCTCCAGCGTCGATTTGTGCTGGCGGATCGACTTGTACATCAGCGGCTGGGTGAAGCTGGGCTCATCGCCTTCATTGTGCCCGTGCCGGCGATAGCAAATCATGTCGATCACCACCGGGCGCTTGAACTTCTGGCGGAACTCGATCGCCACCTTGGCGGCATAGACCACCGCTTCGGGATCGTCCCCGTTCACGTGGAACACGGGCGCCTCGATCATCTTGGCGACATCGGTGGGATAGGGGGAAGAGCGCGAATTGATCGGCGAGGTGGTGAACCCGATCTGGTTGTTGATCACCACATGGATCGACCCGCCGGTGCGGTGACCCTTGAGGCCCGAAAGCCCGAAACATTCGGCGACCACGCCCTGACCGGCGAAAGCCGCATCCCCGTGCAGGATCAGCGGCAGCACCGGCAGCCGGTCGACCTTGACCGGCGGCACGAACTTCCCATTGACCGCATTGTGCTGGTCCTGCTTGGCGCGGGCCTTGCCCAGCACCACCGGATCGACGATCTCGAGATGGCTGGGATTGGCGGTCAGCGACAGATGGACGGTATTGCCGTCGAACTCGCGGTCCGAGGACGCGCCGAGATGGTATTTGACGTCGCCCGAACCCTCGACATCGTCGGGGTAGAAGGCGCCACCCTTGAATTCGTGAAACAGCGCGCGATGCGGCTTGCCCATGACCTGGGTGAGGACGTTGAGCCGGCCGCGATGGGCCATGCCCAGCACGATATCCTTGAGCCCTAGCGCCCCGCCGCGCTTGATGATCTGTTCGAGCGCGGCGATGACCGCCTCGCCGCCATCGAGCCCGAAGCGCTTGGTGCCGGTATATTTGACATCGAGGAATTTCTCGAACCCGTCGGCCTCGACGAGCTTGTTGAGAATCGCCTTCTTGCCTTCGGGCGTGAACTCGATGGCCTTGTCCGGCCCCTCGATGCGCTCCTGCAGCCAGCCCTTGGCCTCGGGGTCGGAGATATGCATGAACTCGACACCCATGGTCGAGCAATAGGTGCGCTTGAGAATATCGAGCATCTCGGGGATGGTGGCGAATTCGAGCCCGAGATAGTTGTCGATGAAGATCTTGCGGTCGAAATCGGCCTCGGTGAACCCGTAATTCGCCGGGTCAAGCTCGGGCGCATCTTCGACTTCGCGCAGATGCAGCGGATCGAGATCGGCATGCAGATGCCCGCGCATCCGATAGGCGCGGATCATCATGATCGCATGGATCGAATCCTGGGTGGCCTGCTGCACCGCCTCGTCGGTGACGACCTCGCCCCGGGCCTCGGCCTTGGCGGTGACCGCCTTCTCGGCCTTTTCGGGCAGATCGCCCCAATCCCCGTCGAGCGCCGAAATCAGGTCCCCGGCAACCCGCGGCCAGTCCCGTCGCTTCCACGAGGCGCCCTCGGCGCTCTTTTTGACATTGGCCGGATCGTCGGCCAGTCGCTCAAAAAAAGACCGCCACGTCTCGTCAACGCTGGCGGGATCATCTTTGTAGCGGGCATAGAGCTCTTCGATATAGGCGGCATTTCCGCCGTAAAGGAAGGAGGTATTGAGGAACGCTTCGTTCTGTTCCTGTCTGGTCATCATAAAGCGGCGAGGTTTGGCCCCGTCTTCCCTAGCTCGGGCATTGACTGGCGCGCCCGAACCCGGGCGCGCGGCGGAGAGTTCAAATTGACGCCATCGTCTTCACCATGGCGTTAACATGAGACCGGTTGAAGTCCCGATCAACCCTTGAGTTTGTTCACCAAAGCGTCACCGATGCGCGCCGGCGAGCGCGAAACCGCGATCCCGGCCGCTTCCATGGCCGCTATCTTGTCTTCGGCACCGCCCTTGCCGCCCGAAATCACGGCGCCGGCGTGGCCCATGGTGCGGCCCGGAGGAGCGGTCAGCCCGGCGATGAACCCGGCGGTCGGCTTCTTGCGGCCCTTCTTGGCTTCATCGATCAGGAACTGGGCCGCGTCTTCTTCAGCGGTGCCCCCGATTTCCCCGATCATGATCATGGATTCGGTTTCCGGATCGGCAAGGTACATCTCCAAAACGTCGATGAACTCGGTCCCCTTGACCGGATCACCGCCAATGCCGACGGCTGTCGACTGGCCGAGCCCGGCATTGGTGGTCTGGAACACCGCCTCATAGGTCAGCGTCCCCGAGCGCGACACGATGCCGACCGAGCCCTTCTTGAAGATATTGCCCGGCATGATGCCGATCTTGCATTCCTCCGGCGTCAGAACGCCCGGGCAGTTCGGGCCGATCAGCCGCGAATTCGACTTCTCAAGCCGCGCCTTGACCTTGACCATGTCGAGAACCGGCACACCCTCGGTGATGCACACGATAAGCGGAATTTCCGCATCGATCGCCTCGATGATCGCGGCAGCGGCCCCTGCGGGCGGCACATAGACCACAGACGCGTTGGCCCCTGTCGCTTCCTTGCCTTCGGCGACCGTGGCGAATACCGGCAGGTCGGCGCTGGAGCCGTCTTCGAGATGACCGGTCCAGGTCTCGCCACCCTTTTTGGGGTGAACCCCCCCGACCATCTTGGTGCCGAAATAGCTCAGCGCCTGCTCGGTGTGAAACGTGCCTGTCTTGCCGGTCAGCCCCTGAACGAGAACCTTGGTATTCTTGTCAACCAGAATGGACATGTCGGTTTCCTTAATCCTCTTTCGTCGCGCCGCCAGTCACCGCGCCGAAGGCCGTGATGGTCAGTGTGGAACTTTGTGTCTGCAGATGAAAGCCCGGCGGGCGCATTCGCACCATCATTGCTCTGCCTCGCTCGGCTCCGAGGTGACGGTCTTGAGAACAAGCCCGGAAAAGCCGGTTGTCTCGACGACATCGCTGCCTTCGGGAATGAAGGTGAGATAGGTGTCGAATTGCCGGGGGAATTTGGGCGGCGGCCCCCACACATAGCTGACGAGCCGCGCCGGGTCGGCCTTGAAGTCGCCTTCGTCGAGCGTGTTGTGCGAAACCGGATGCTCGAGCAGCGCCGTCACCTCCGCGGGGTCGGCGATCTCGGTGGCATCGAAATCATAGACATAGCAGCCGATCAGCGTGAACGGCTCATAGTCGGTCGCATTGTCCGACACCCTGTCGACAATGAGATGGTAGAGCCGGTCTTCGACCGTTTTTTTGTAGATCGCGATCTCGGTCGAATAGCCCTCGAATTCCGGGTCTTCGGCCTGGTCCCGTATCACGGCGATCAGGCTTTCGAGCTCCGGGTCGACATTGACGGCATCCTCGATGAAGCCCTCTTCATCCGCCTTGGCCATCAGATCCGAAAAATCGAATCGGGCATCGGTGAGGCACACCGAGGCGAATAGGTCCGTCACCGGCCCGGCCAGCGCCGCACCCGAGAGCGTCCCCGTCAGGGTCAGGGATAGTCCTGTAATGGTGGCTGCCCTGTGAAACGCGGTCATCGGTGATGGCTTTCCGCGTGTTGATGCACCTTGAAATACCGCAACGCCATGGCCCCGCCCGTAAACAACAGGCCCGCCATGATCGCCGCCGTCAGCGGCAGCGTCGTGATCAGATAGGCATCGTCGCAATTGAACGCGAACCCCTGTCCAAGACACGCCGCCTCATTATCGGCGGCCAGCATCAGGCTGAGCACCAGCCCCGCACCGGCGAGGCAGGCAATGACCCCCAGCCCCAGCCCGAGGCCGATGAAGAAACCGCGCCGCCGGTGGCTGCACAGCCCCTTGGCGAACACGAACAGCAGAAGGGGTGCCAGAACGATACCGGCGCCGAGCGTGACGAGCTCGATGATCAAGCCGCCGCTCCCCCGACAGCCTTGACGATCTTCTGCGCGGCATCGTCGAGATCGTCCGCGGAAATGACGTCGAGATCACTCTCATCGATCATCTTCTTGCCTTCGGCGACCTTGGTGCCTTCGAGCCGGACGACGAGGGGCACCGAAAGCCCCACTTCCTTGACCGCCCGCAACACCCCTTCGGCAATCACATCGCAGCGCATGATGCCGCCGAAGATGTTGACCAGGATCCCCTTCACATTGGGGTCCGCGGTGATGATCTTGAACGCGGCGGTGACCTTTTCGGCATTCGCCCCGCCCCCGACATCGAGGAAGTTGGCCGGCTCGGCGCCATAAAGCTTGATGATGTCCATGGTCGACATCGCCAGGCCCGCGCCATTGACCATGCAGCCGATATTGCCGTCGAGCGCGACATAGGCGAGGTCGTATTTCGACGCCTCGATTTCCTTTTCGTCCTCTTCCAACAGATCCCGCAACTCGGCGAGATCGGGATGGCGGAACATGGCATTGTTGTCGAACGACACCTTGGCATCGAGCACCCGCAAATGACCGTCCTTCATGACGATCAGCGGATTGATTTCCAGAAGGCTCATGTCCTTCTCAACGAACGCCTTGTAGAGCGTGGGGAAGATCGTCATGCCGTCTTCGCGCGCCGCACCGCCGAGCTTGAGCCCGTCGCACAGCTTGGCCGCATCCGCCTCGGTCACCCCGGCTTCGGGGTCGATCGGCAGGGTCAGGATCTTCTCCGGGGTCTCTTCGGCCACCGTTTCGATATCCATGCCGCCCTCGGTCGAGGCGACAAAAGCCACCTTGCCGGTGCTGCGGTCGACCAGGATCGAGAGATAGAGCTCGCGGTCGATATCGGCGCCGTCTTCGAGATAGAGCCGGTTGACCTGCTTGCCATCGGGCCCGGTCTGCTTGGTGACCAGCGTGTTGCCGAGCATCTCGGCAACATTGGCGTCGACCTCGTCCATCGAGAACGCCAGCCGGACACCGCCCTTGGCGTCCGGGCCGAGTTCCTTGAACTTGCCCTTGCCACGCCCGCCGGCATGGATCTGGCTCTTGACCACCCAAAGGGGACCGCCGAGCTGTTCGGCGGCCTTGCGCGCTTCGCCGGCCTCAAAGATCGGCACGCCCTTGGCGACCGGCAGGCCGTAATCCTTCAACAGGGCCTTGGCCTGGTATTCATGGATATTCATGACCGCTCCTCCAGCGTGTTCCTGCCCCGCCGCTCGGGCCCGGACAGACGGTCGGAATTAGGCGAGCTTGGGTGCGATCTTCTTGCAGTCCGCAACCAGTCCCTCGACGGACCCGACCGACTTGTCGAAGCCGCTCTGTTCGGTGCGGTTGAGCGTGATCTCGACGATCCGCTCGACCCCGTCCGAGCCGATCACGGCCGGCACACCGACATAAAGCCCTTTGACCCCGAATTCGCCCTTGAGATAGGCCGCGCAGGGCAAAACCCGCTTCTTGTCCTTGAGATAGCTCTCGGCCATCGCGATCGCCGAGGTGGCGGGCGCATAGAAGGCCGAACCGGTCTTCAACAGGCCGACGATCTCGGCACCGCCATCACGGGTGCGCTGGATGATCTCGTCGAGCTTGCCTTTTTCGATCCAGCCCATCTTCACCAGATCGGTCAGCGGCACGCCGGCCACCGTCGAATAGCGCGCCAGCGGCACCATGGTGTCGCCATGCCCGCCCAGAACGAAAGCCGAGACGTCTTCGACCGACACATTGAGTTCGTCGGCGATGAAGTGGCGGAAACGCGAGGAATCGAGCACACCCGCCATGCCCACGACCTTGTTGGCCGGCAGGCCCGAGAAGCGCTGCAGCGCCCAGACCATGGCATCGAGCGGGTTGGTGATGCAGATCACGAAGGCATCGGGGGCATATTTGGCGATGCCGGCGCCGACCTGTTCCATGACCTTGAGATTGATCTCGAGAAGATCGTCGCGGCTCATGCCCGGCTTGCGTGGCACGCCGGCGGTGACGATCACCACATTGGCGCCGGCAATATCCTTGTATTCGGACGTGCCTTTGAGGTCGGCATCAAACCCTTCGACCGGGGCGGATTGCGCCAGATCGAGCGCCTTGCCCTGCGGAACACCGTCCACAATGTCGAAAAGAACGATGTCGCCGAGTTCCTTGAGCGCGGCCAGATGGGCGAGCGTGCCGCCGATCTGCCCCGCGCCGATAAGGGCAATCTTCGTGCGTGCCATAGTGAGATCTATCTCCGATGGTCGTGTGCTGGAATTAGGCCCCTCCCATAGCGCCTAGGCTCTGCCCGTGCAAGCCGGACCGGGGGGTTGAGACCGAGAAACAGGGTGTAAACGTTTGCCGGATCATCGCTTCGGGGCCGCATGGCCGGACCGGCGATGCGCTCAACCGGCAATTGCATCGGCGCGGTGGCCCGAAAGATAGGCACCTGACTGCATTTCGGTGAGCCGGGACACGGTACGCTGGAATTCGAAACTAGTGCGGCTGTCGGCCCCCAGTTCATCGAGCGGCGCCTCGAAGCTCGCCACCAGCTTGATGCCGCGGTCATAAAGCGTATCGATCAGCAGGATGAATCGCTTGGCTGCGTCCGAGCGGGTGCGGTCGAGATGCGGCACGCCTTCGACGACCAGCGTATGAAAGTGCTGGCTCAGCCGCAGATAGTCGCGCGCCCCAAGCGGGGCCTCGCACAACTCCGCAAAGCTGAATCGCGCCGCACCCAGCCCCTGGGCCGGCACCTTGATATCGCGGCCATTGATGCGCAGCGTCTCCGGTTCGCCGCCATCCGGTCCCGCAATCACGCGCCAGGCCGCATCGAGCTCGTCATGCGTCTCGGCGCGCGGGCCGAAGAAATAGACCGGCTGACGTTCGAGCTTGTCGCGGCGGTAATCCTTGGCCGCATCGAGCTCGATCACCCGGCACCGGTCCTTGAGGAGCTCGATAAAGGGCAGGAAGAGCTGGCGGTTGAGCCCGTTCTCATAAAGCCGGTCGGGCGCCAGGTTGGACGTCGCGACGAGGATGACGCCCGCCTCGAACAGCACCGAGAACAGGCGCTGCAGCAACATCGCATCGGTGATGTCGGAGACGTGGAATTCATCGAGGCACAACAGTCGAGTATCTTCCGCGATCGGTCCGGCGACCGCGGGAATCGGATCGCGGCGCCCGGCCTTGTCCCCGCTCTCGCGGCGAAACGCAGCGATGCCCGTATGCACCTCGTCCATGAATTCGTGGAAATGCTTCCGTCTTTTGCGCGGCTCTTCGACCGCGTTGAAGAACAGATCCATCAAAAAAGTCTTGCCGCGCCCCACCGCGCCGTGAATGTAAAGTCCGCGCGGCGCCTTGTCGGGCTTGCGCCCGAACAGCCGCGACAGACCGCCCGGCTTTTCCTCGGCCTTGAGGGCAGCGGCGAGCGCATCGAGCGCCTCGGCCGCTTCGAGCTGGGCCGGATCGCTGGTCAGCTTGCCGGTTTCGACATGATCGCGATAGGCAGCAACGACGGCGCCGCTGCCGGGATGAGCCCCCATCAGACCGTACTCCCGGAATACCCGCTGACAGACGGGTTAGCTGACCATGGAAATGCCCTGGCCGGAAATGCTGGTGCCCACGAACCGGTCGCCCGAAAGCAGCAGCGTGGCCATGACCTTGCCGCCATTGTCGTACAGCAGCACCTGGCGGCCGGACAACTGCCAGGAGGAAACCGCTATCATGCCTGGCACTTCGCAGCCCGGCGCGGATGCGCGGTAGCGGCCGGTATCGGCCTTGGCGGTATAAGTGAGATTGAGCCGGCAGGATGTTGAAGCGCCTTGCAGCGTCCAGCCGCCCAAGAGCTTCTCGACCGAGAGTTCGCCGGTCAGATCGCGGCCCACCACATTGGGGTTGCGATTGACATCATCGAGCGAGACGAAGGAATCATCCCCCGGCGTCAGCTGTTCTGCGCTGGCAACGCCATATTGCCCGTCGATCGAATTGGCCTGGCTTTGCGGAATGGTGCCCAGCACATTGCCTTCGGCGCCATTGGAATAGACAACCCGGCCCGAGCCGTCGGCCGCGTAGACTGGCTGGCCCTGCTGCTGGCCGGGCACTTGCACTTGCTGCGGATATCCGTCCGGATAGACGCCGTTATTGGCCTGGGTCTGCTGCTGGCTGCCGACCGGCGGCAAGGCGCCCTGCTGGACCGCACCGGTTTCAACCGGGGTCAGCTGCTCCGGAGCTGTGCTTGCCAGTGTGGTTCGGCTGCCTCGCGTGGAGGTACATCCGGTCAGCGCCACCGCCGCGATCATTACCACGCCGATCGCGAGGCGCCTGTTCCCCGCATTGATCATCAACTCGATTCTCCCGATCGGGCCAAACCTGACTGTTGCAGGGCACCCTTATCACTCGATTTACCGTGGGCGCACGCCCTAAAAGGCAAGAATGTGGCCAGTTTGCGACCCAAGAGGCGCTTTATGCGTTACACACAGGCAACAGCCATGGAGACCGTTGATGTGGGCAAGCCTTAAGATCCTGCGTTCTGCCATTCTGGGCGGCTTCTGGTTTATGCCCGCTCTCATTGGCATTGTAAGCGTGCTTTTTGCCCATTTCATGGTCGCGCTCGATACCTGGTTCGACTGGCGCGGACCGCTTTCTGCCATCGGCATCGAACCGATGGCCAAGAGTGCCGCCCAGAACCTTCTGACCACCATCGCCGGGGCGATGGTGAGCGTGGCGACCATGGTCTTCTCGCTTACCTTTGTCGGGCTGACCCTGGTCTCGCAGCAACTGGGTCCGCGGCTGGTGACCATGGTCATGCACGACCGCATAACGCAATCGACCATGGGCGTGTTCCTCGGCGTGTTTCTGTATGCGGTGCAGGTGCTGATCGCCTTCCCCGCCGACGACAGTGTCGCCGCCCCGATGCTGGCCACGCTGATGGCCGGGCCGATGACCGTCATCGCCTTTTTCGTCGTCATCTATTTCGTCCACCACATGGCCCAGTCGATCCAGGCCGATGTCGTGGTGGCACGCTCGGGCAAGCGCTTCATCGCCGCGATCGCCGACATTGAAGTCCTCTCGCCGGAGGACCGCCATGCCGCCAAACCGATTGCGAAAGGAGCGCGCGTTCCCGTCAACGCCACAAAATCGGGATATGTACAGATCATCGACTATGACGCGCTGATCGAGGCCGCCCGCACCGAGAGCATGACGCTCGAACTCAAAGTCAGGCCCGGCGAACATGTGCTCGAAGGTTTCCCGGTGCTCTTCGCCTCGAAACAGCCCGAGGACCCGGACAGCCTGTGCGACACCATGCAACTGGGGACGCGCATGTCGCCCTTGCAGGAGGCAAGCTATGAGGCCCGCGCGCTGGTCGAGATTGCCTTGCGGGCGCTGTCACCCGGAGTGCGCGACCCCAACACGGCGGTGATCGCGCTCAACTTCCTCGCCACCGGCCTTTGCGATCTGGCGCGGCGCGGCACGGTGCCGGACATACTGAACGATGAAGACGGCACGCCCCGCCTCAGCCGCCCGAGCCTGTGCCTCGACTATTACCTTGAGATCGTGATGATCCCGCTGCTGCCCGCCGCCGAGGGCGACCCGCAGGTCACAGACCGGTTGATCCGGCTGCTGACAGCGCTGGGGGAAGCGACCGCGCACAAGCCGCATCTCGCCGCCATCGACGGCTGGCTGGCCGCGCTCTTGAAAAATATCGAGGCCCTGCCGGACCGCAATGCCATGAAATCCGGGTTTGCCGGACGGATCGAGGAGGCCCGAACCGCCCTTGCGCGGACGGGGTGAAAATCAGGGGCAAGACCTAGTGGAAGGCAGCGCTCAGTCGTCGCCTTCCGCATTCATGTCGGCCAGCAATGCTTCAGCGAGGACCTTGGCGTCCTCCGCCTCCTCCGCCGGCACGCGAATGGCGATACCGCCGCGTCCGGTGATCCCCGGCATGCCGGGCAGACCGTCCTCTCCGCCCTCGAGCGGGTGAAAGCCATGCGCCTTGAGCGCCACGATGATCACCCGTGCCTTGTTGGAATCCCTCAGGCTGAGGACGGTTTCAAAGCTCATTGCTGTTCCTTACGCGCCGTCAGGCGTCCTCACCGGTCTCGAAGCCCTGCTCCTCGGCATAGGAGAGGAAATCCTCCATCAGGAGCGGCACCGAGGTCTGCACCTGCCGGATCATGTCGGGCATGACCTGGCTCATCAGTGCCGGCTGTGAATCAAGCAGCTTCTGCCCCAGATCCGAGGCGTAGAACGCATTCAGCTCGGTCAGTTCCTGTTCGGTGAAAGTCTCGGTGTAGAAGGTCACGATCGTGCCGGTCATATCCGCGACCAGCCCGCGCTCGAGTTCGACCATCTTGGCCTTGAGGTCAGCGAGCGCATCCTCGGAGATCTCCGGGTTGAGCGCAACGAGCTGCTCTTCGAGCGTCGGCCACACCGCATCGACCATCTGTTCGACCATGGTGTCGGTGACCGTGAGGGCGATCAGCTCTTCGGCCAGCGCCACGCGCGGGTCGGCCTGGGCTTCGCTCGCCTCGTCCTGGGCCAGCACAGGCGCGATCGCAGCCGGTGCGCTGACACCCAGCATCAATGCGGTCAGCAAGGCGGTCGACAGTTTTTTCATAGGGATCTCCTTTGCCCGCTCCTCGACGCGAAGCGGTTTGGCGGTTTGCCCCCCGCCCTGATCAAACGCATATGCGGGCCGGTCAGACCCGGCGCTCGACCATCATTTTCTTGATTTCGCCGATCGCCTTGGCCGGATTGAGGCCTTTGGGGCAGGTATTGGCGCAGTTCATGATCGTATGGCAGCGATAGAGCCGGAACGGATCCTCGAGATTGTCGAGCCGTTCGCCGGTCGCCTCGTCGCGGCTGTCAATGAGCCAGCGATAGGCTTGCAACAGCGCGGCCGGGCCGAGATAGCGCTCGCCATTCCACCAATAGCTCGGACACGAGGTCGAGCAGCAGGCACAAAGAATGCACTCATAAAGCCCGTCGAGCTTTTCGCGGTCCTCACGCGCCTGCAGCCATTCGGTGCCCGGCTCTGGCGTCGTCGTCTTGAGCCAGGGCTCGATCGAACGGTGCTGGGCATAGAAGGTCGACAGATCCGGTACCAGATCCTTGACCACCGGCAGATGCGGCAAGGGATAGATGGTGATCGAGCCCTTGATCTCGTCCATGCCCTTGGTACAGGCGAGGGTGTTGAGCCCGTCGATATTCATCGCGCATGACCCGCAGATCCCCTCGCGGCAGGAGCGGCGAAGGGTCAGCGTGGGGTCGATCTTGTTCTTGATGTAAAGCAGCGCATCGAGAACCATCGGACCGCAATCGTCGAGATCGACGAAATAGGTGTCGAGCCGCGGGTTGTCGCCCGTATCCGGATCATAGCGATAGACCCGGAATTGCCGCAGATTGGTCGCCCCTTCGGGCTTCGACCAGGTGACGCCCTCCCTGATCTTTGAATTCTTCGGCAAAGTCAGCTCGACCATATCGGTTCCCTCGTTCAAGCCGCCCGGGGGCGGCCCTTATCGTGTTTATTGCGCCGCCGAACAGGCTTGCGGCGCGCTGGTCATGAATTCACCCAACTGCTTGACCTGATCGGCGGAAACCACGCCCGACTGCGCGTCGGCTGCGGCTCCGGCAGGGTCGGAAAGCACTTTGGCAAGATAGGCCGACAATTCCGGCCCGAGTTCTTCATTGGCCTTGTCCGCGATGCAGCCGCATCCGGCTTCGGGCATCGACAGTTCGGCCATGCAGGACGCCACGATATCGGCCCGCACCGTATCCTGCTGCGCGATTGCAGGACCGGAAACCAGGCCCGTGGCGAGCGAAAGCCCGGCCACAATGGCGATCTTCTTGAAACTGGCAGTCATCACACTCTCCTTGCGGCCCCCCGCAAATGTTTGCGAATGACGAGCTTGAGACCCGACCAGACCGCGTCGACAGCACAGACTTTCACATCGACGAGGTCTAGCTGAAGGGCCTCCGCCCGTACAACGTCCTCTGTGACATCCGTATCCATTTTTGCGGCCTTTTTAGGCCAGCTCACCCAGATCATACCATCGGGCTGGATAATATCCTGCAAACGCAGCAGCCCGGATTTGATTTCTTCGTGGTGCAGGGTGAACGCATGCACCACATCGAACCCATTGTCGGCCGGCCCGATCCCCGCCCAGTCCGGCCGATGGACCACCTCGCCAAAATCCCGCTCTCCGGCCAGCCAGCCCAGCGTCTCGGGCAGACCGACGAACAAGACCCGTTGCCCGTCCTTCAGCCCCAGTTTTTTCGCCAGCGGCGTGCCGGAATAGCCGGCCGTCTCAGCCAAGCCTCAACCGCCGGCAGCGCATTGGGCGGGAGCCGTGGCCGAAAACATCCCGATCTGGGCGGCCTCGACAGGCGACATCTCGCTCACCAGCGCCTCGGCGGCCTCCTGATCGGTCAGCGAGGTGTAGTACCACAGCCGCTGGGTATCGCTGATTTCTTCTTCCATCAGCTTGTCGGCCACGCAGGTGCAGATCGGTTCGGGCATGTTCGAGGCGGCAAGGCAGGCATCCACGATCTCTTCATGGCTTGCGGTCTGCGCCAGCGCCGTGCCGGACAGTCCTCCTGTCAGCACCAAAACCGTCAAAGCCAGATGGTGAAGTCTCATCTCACGTCTCCCCTCGTGAATGGCCCCTATCCGAAAATACACCGCAGTCCTGTCTGCCGACCGGAGCGCCGCGCGACTGCGCAACGCTCTGTTTCCGCTCGGGCGCATCGTCTTGCGAAAAAGCGGCCTTCCCGTTTTCGCAAGTCGCTCTGAAAGGCGCTTTAGCTGTCGCCCCGGCAAGCATGAACACCGTCAACCATGTAGCTGCCCACCGCCTGAGCCTCGGAATAGCTCATCTGCTTGGCCAGTTCGAGCGCGGTCCGCGGCTGGTCGGTCGTCAGAGCCAGCCAGCGCAGCTGGGTCTCGTTGAATCGGCCCATGGCATTGTCCGCAAAGCATGAACAGGTCGACCGGCTTTCATAAAGCTGGCCCACACAGGCCTCGGCAATCGCCCGTTCAAGCCCACGGTTTTGCGCCATGGCCGGCGCCGCCATGCCGGCCACGGCCAGCATACCACCCAAAACAAACGCTTTGATCATCGCTTCTACGCTGCTCCGCTCTGCAATCCGGTCATCCGGACCCTAGCTTAGTAAACCCGCGCTTTCGGCGCGATCTTTTTAAGGTCGATCCCGTCGGTCAACGGTTCGACATGCACCGGCCGGTAGGTGAGATCGACCTTGCCGTCCTCGGACAGGCGCGACAGCGTATGGTGCCGCCAGTTCTTGTCGTCCCGGTCGGGATAATCCTCGCGCGCATGCGCGCCCCGGCTTTCCGTCCGCGCTTCGGCCGAATGAACCGTGGTGATCGCGTTTGCCATCAGGTTTTCAAGCTCGAGGGTTTCAACGAGATCCGAATTCCAGATCATCGAGCGATCGGTGACCTTGATATCCTCGAGTTCGCCCCAGATCGCGGTGATCCGCTCGCAACCCGATTTGAGCGTTTCCTCGGTGCGGAACACCGCAGCGTCTTCCTGCATGGTGCGCTGCATCTTGTCGCGCAACTCGGCGGTCGGCGAGCCGCCATCGGCGTGGCGCAGCTTGTCGAGCCGGGCGATCGCCTTGTCATAGCTCTGCTCGTTGACTTCCGGGATCTTGGCCTCGCGGTCGATGACCTGGCCGGCGCGGATCGCGGCAGCGCGACCGAACACAACAAGGTCGATCAGCGAGTTCGAGCCCAGCCGGTTGGCGCCATGCACCGAGGCGCAACCCGCCTCGCCCACCGCCATCAGGCCGGGCACGATCTGGTCCGGGTTCTCGGCTGTGGGGTTGAGCACTTCGCCCCAGTAATTGGTCGGCACCCCGCCCATATTGTAATGCACCGTCGGGATGACCGGGATCGGCTCGGCCCTCAGATCGACGCCGGCGAAGATTTTCGCCGATTCGGTGATCCCCGGCAGGCGCTCGGCCAGCACATCCGGATCGAGATGGTCGAGATGCAGATAGATGTGGTCCTTGTTCGGACCCACGCCGCGCCCTTCGCGGATCTCCATGGTCATGCAGCGCGAAACCACGTCGCGGCTCGCCAGATCCTTGGCGTTGGGCGCATAGCGCTCCATGAACCGCTCGCCCTCTGAATTGGTGAGATAGCCGCCTTCCCCGCGCGCGCCCTCGGTGATCAGCACGCCGGCGCCGTAAATGCCCGTGGGGTGGAACTGGACGAATTCCATGTCCTGCAGCGGCAGCCCGGCACGGGCCACCATGCCATTACCGTCCCCGGTGCAGGTATGGGCCGAGGTGGCCGAGAAATAGGCGCGGCCATAACCGCCCGTCGCCAGCACCACGGTCTTGGCGCGGAAGCGGTGAATGGTGCCGTCATCGAGGTTCCAGGCGATCACCCCTTCACAGGCGCCATCCTCGCTCATCAACAGATCGAGCGCGAAATACTCGATGAAGAACTGCGCATTGTTCCTCAGCGACTGGCCGTAGAGCGTGTGCAAAATGGCGTGGCCGGTCCGGTCCGCCGCCGCGCAGGTGCGCTGCACCGGGGGGCCTTCCCCGTAATTCTGCATGTGCCCGCCAAACGGGCGCTGATAGATCTTACCTTCTTCGGTGCGCGAGAAGGGCACACCGTAATGCTCGAGCTCATAGACCGCCGCCGGGGCCTCGCGGGCGAGATATTCCATGGCGTCATTGTCGCCCAGCCAGTCCGACCCCTTGACGGTGTCGTACATATGCCATTGCCAGCTATCCGCACCCATATTGCCGAGCGAGGCGGCGATGCCGCCCTGGGCCGCAACGGTGTGCGAGCGGGTGGGAAACACCTTGGTGATGCAGGCGGTCTTGAGCCCTTGCTCGGCCATGCCGAGCGTCGCCCGAAGCCCGGCGCCGCCGGCGCCAACGACCACCACGTCGAACTGGTGGGTGACGGTCTTGTATGCGGAACCCGCGGCCATCGGTTAACCCCCGAAACTCATCATCAGAACGGACACGACCCCGATCGCGGCCATGCCATAGGCAAAAAAGCGGGTCAGCACGAAAAGGATGATCTTGGTGCTTTCCTTATGGATGTAATCCTCGATCACCACCTGGATGCCGAGCCGCATGTGAATGGCGACCGAAACCAGCATCAACACGGTCAGCGCCGCGATCACCGGGTTCTGGAAACTGGCGACAAGCTCGGCCCGGCTCGCCCCGATATGGGCGATTACCAGCCAGGCGAAAAAGATCGCGAGCAGAAGATTGGCCGCTGCGGTGACCCGCTGCTGCCAGAAATGATGGGCCCCTTCCTTGGCGGAGCCGAGCCCGGTGACCCGGGCGAACGGAGTGCGCATGCTCATATCGGTCTCCCGCCTACAAAAGAATGATCAGCCACAGGATCACGGTCAGCGCCACCGAACCGATCAGCGTCGCCCAGGCCATCATATGGCGCGCTTCACCATAGCCGGCCCCGAAATCCCAGATGAAATGCCGGATCCCGCCAAGCGCGTGGTGGATCAGCGCCCAAGTGTAGCCGAACAGGATCAGCCGGCCGAACCAGTGGTCGAAAAAGTCCGAGGCAACGGCATAGGCGCCATCCCCGGCAGCGGCGGCGCCGAGCCACCACACCAGAAGTGCGGTGCCAACAAAAAGGCCCACCCCGGTGATGCGATGCACGATCGACATCATCATCGTGATGGTGGGCTTGTAGATCCAGATATGCGGAGATGTGGGTCGGGCCATCAGCCTTTTCCTGCGCGGTGCCCTTGGGAGCAGTTCCGAACAGGTCGGGCACCGGGTCATGGACCGGAACTGCGAAAGGCGGCTTCCCCCGGCTCCCCGATCAAGGGAATGGCGGAAGGCGCGGCCTTGCGCTTCCGGTTTGCATGGAATCGCAGCCGCAGGCAAGGGTTTAGCGGCGCGGGGCTCTCACGTCAAAAAAAAGCGCGCCTTGGTAATCGATTACCCGGCCCTCACTCACCCGGCGAGGCCGTGCTTGAGAAAATCAATGTCCGAAGACGGGCTGGGACCGATCGGGTTGCAGGCAGGCACCGTCCACACCGACATGGTGCCGGGCCTCAGCCGCCGGAGCTGGCAAGCCTGGCCCCCAGCGCGATGAAGATGCCGCCCATCGCCCGGTCGAGCCAGGCGGCAAAGCGTTTCGAACGCCGGATGCGATTGGCGATGGCGGCCCCCGCAAAGATCAGCGGCGGTTCGACAAGCCCCGCACAGGCGATCACCAGAATGCCGTGCAAGGCGAGCTGGGCCGGCACCGGCCCGGCGCCCGGCACCACGAATTGCGGCAGGAAGGCAAGAAAGAAGATCGCCACCTTGGGGTTCATGATGTTGACCAGCATGCCCTGACGGAACACTGCGCCAAGCCCCAGCGCCGGCCGGCCATCGGCCGCGAACCCGCTGCCCGCCGAACGAATGGCGGCAATGCCGAGCCAGATCAGATAGGCGGCGCCGACCCATTTGACGATGGAGAAAGCGGTCGCCGAGGCGGCAAGAAGCGCCGAAAGACCGACCGCCGCCAGCGCCACATGACCGAGCGCACCCGTCCAGATCCCCAGCATCGCGGCGAGCCCTGCGCGTTTGCCGCCCCGGGCGGTTTGCCCGAGGATAAACGCGGCATCAGGGCCGGGAGACAGGTTGAGCACCATCGCGGCGGCGAAAAAGGCAAGCCAGTGCTGCGGCTCGTAAATGAACATGGCACATCAATCCGGTTGGGAGGCGAACGGGGATGTACCGCCCAATCGCGGCAATCGCCAATTCAATCTGTTGATGCAAACCCAAATCGGCGTGAAACTGAGCCAATGACCAGCGAAGCGAAAAGCCGGCTCAAACGCCCCCTTCAATCCATGCCCGAGGACATCGCGGCGCGGCTGACGGCGCGCGGGCTTTCGGCAGCCTATGCGGCCCGCCCACCCTATCAGCGCAATGATTATCTCGGCTGGATCGCCCGGGCCAAACGCGAGGCAACCCGGGAAAAGCGCATCGCCCAGATGCTCGACGAGCTTGAGGCAGGCGATGCCTATATGAAGATGCCTTATGACGGACCAAGCGGCTGAATCCTGGGCCGGCCCTATTCGTATTCGGTCAGCTTCTTGTCCGGGTCGTAGGCCTGTTCCTCGACCTGTTTGATCACTGCCTGGCCGCAGCGCATCTTCCCGGCCGCCGCATCGAAGACGTAATGCGGCGGGCCATAGAGCACCCAGCCCTCGGTCAGCGCCTTGGTCACCTTGTGACAGAAACTCGAATCATCGTCCGCGCTCAAAAACCGGTAGATATCCATTTCTCAAACCGCCCTAATCGGATTTCCCTTGGTTCCTTCCTAGCCGATTTGCCGCGCTTTGCCACGCCGCCAATGGCCTGCCCCGGCCCGGCCCGAATCTTTCCTTCAAAACGTCATTTGTCCGCCAGCGCGCGGCCAATCTCGGGGACCAGATTCGGTTTCGCGTTCGGCCCGAGGGGCAGTTCGCCGGCGGAGAGAAGAGGCTCTGCCGACCCCCACCAACCAAAGGATAATCCCATGCGAAACATCATGATTCCTGCATTGGCCATCGCGGCGGCACTCACCGGTCCGGCCTTTGCCCAGGAGGCCGGAACCGACCTCGCTTCCGAGCTCGCGGTCTATGACTTCGCAACCCTTGATGCCGATGCAAGCGGCGGCATCACCTTCGATGAGATCGCCACGATTGTGAGCGATGCCACCGAGGAAAGCTTCGCCGAGATCGACACCAATGAAGACGGCATGGTGAGCCAGGACGAGTTCACCGCCTATATCGATGCCGGCACCATGATGACGACCGAATAATCCGGTTCCCTGCGGGCACTTCACACTGAAGCGCCCTGCCGGCCCGCCCTTCCCCCGGGGCGGGCCGGTTTGTCTTCGCCTCGGCATTGCATCACCCTCTTGCCTAATCGCCTCGTGCCGCTTAAACGCATGGGCATGCAGGATTTCCCGAAACGTCTTCTCGACGGATACAAGTCTTTCATGGCCGGGCGTCACGCCCGCGAACGCGAACGCTACCGGCACCTGGCCGAACACGGCCAGCGCCCCACCACCATGATCATCGCCTGTTGCGACAGCCGTGCCGCGCCCGAAACCATTTTCGATTGCGGCCCTGGCGAACTCTTCGTTCTGCGCAACGTGGCCAATCTGGTGCCCCCCTTCGAACCCGATGGCGGCCAGCACGGCACCTCGGCCGCGATCGAATTCGCGGTCACCGGGCTCGGCATCGAGAACATCGTCGTCATGGGCCATGGCCGCTGCGGCGGCATCGCGGCCTCGCTCTCCAAGGCCGACGACCAGCCGCCCGAAGGCGATTTCATCGGCAAATGGATGAGCCTTCTCAAGCCCGTCGCTGCCCAGGTTGCCGATCAGGAGCTCCTGACCGACAGCGAACGCCAGACCGCGCTCGAACGCATCTCGATCCGCAATTCGCTCAACAATCTCAGGACTTTCCCCTATGTCCGCGAGGGCGAGGCGGAAGGCACCCTTGCCGTGCACGGCGCCTGGTTCGATATCGGCACCGGCGAGCTCTGGGTGATGGACAAGCAGTCCGGCGACTTCAAGCGGCCTGACCTCGGCGAATAGTTCGCCTTCACCGCTGATTGTCTTGACCGCCCGCGGCCCGGCAGCCACGATCCCGCCAGCAAATCGCGGGAGGGCGTTATGCCATCGAGCTATGAAGGCCGGGACATCACCATTCATTTCGACGGACGGCGCTGCATCCATGCACGCCGCTGCGTTCTCGGCCAGCCCGAGGTTTTCACCGCCGATGGCGGCAAGGGCTGGATCGTACCCGATGCGGCAAACGCGGATGCGGTGATCGAGGTTGCCCATAACTGCCCTTCGGGCGCCATCACCTACACCTTGCCCGATGGCACCGGCGAAGCCCCGCCCCGGGTCAACACCATCCGCATCACCGAAAACGGACCCTATATGGTGCATGCTCAGATCGAGCTCGACGGCGAGCCGCCGCGCACCCGCGCCGTGCTGTGCCGATGCGGCGCCTCGAAGCGCAAACCGTTTTGCGACAATGCCCACATTGCCTCCGGATTCGCCGCCACCGGCCAACCCGAACAGCGCGAGGACGCGGTGATCGAGGCGCGCGATGGTCCGCTGACCGTCACCCCGCAAAAGAACGGCCCGCTCAAGGTCTCCGGCAATATGGAGCTGATCGCCGGCTCCGGCCGCCGGGTGAAACTGGCCAACGAAGTATGGCTGTGCCGGTGCGGGCACTCCGCCAACAAGCCCTTCTGCGACAGTAGCCACAAGCGTGAGGGCTTCGAAGCCGAGGGGGTGTGAGCAGGCATTCTTGTCACGCTCATACTTGGTGGTGCGGGATGGTGAGCCCATTCCCGTGTCGCCCCGGCCTCCGAGCCGGGGCCTAGTGATCGCGGAAGGAGGTCCTGGGTCAAATCCAGGACGGCGCGGTGTGTTTGTACGGCGCTGCAACACACACTGTCCTCATCCTGAGCTTGTCGAAGGGTGGGCCACTCGCGCCACCCTCGCCCTTCGTGGTTCGACAAGCTCACCATGAGGGCTCAGGGTGAGGGAAGGTTGCGCACCGGGCACTCCCTCTCCCCGCTGGGGAGAGGGTTGGAGTGAGGGGCTCTGTTCTACCTTAGCCAAGGCCCCCTCACCCGATCCTTCGGATCGACCTCTCCCCCGAGGGAGAGGTGGGGTCCGTGCCCGGCGCGTTGAGGTCCCCGGTCAAGCCGGGTAACGACGGACGAGGCTGGCGGAGCGCCACCCCAACCTCATTCCTCATCCTGAGGCGGGAGCGCCACTGGCGCGACCCTCGAAGGATGGGCAACATGTTCTACTCACACCCCCGCCCTTCGAGGCTCAGCTTCGCTTCGCACCTCAGGGTGAGGCTTGGGGTTGCTTCAACTCCCTCGTCACCCTCGGGCAGCCCGCCGGCGCGAGGCGAGTAAGACCCGAGGGTCCATGAGGCATCCCATGTGGTTCGGCGGTACTGACTAGTCACTACGGGTTCCCGACTAGAACCTCATCATGGATTCTCGGGTCAAGCCCGAGAATGACGAAGGTGGAAAGCTAAGTCTCAGCCAAACAACAGGCGCCCCCTACCGCTTGAGGGGATTGTCGAGCCGGTAGGCGAAGACAATGTCGCCATCGACGCTTTCTTCGCCCAGAAGCGTCATGCCGGATTTCTCGGCCACCCGGGCCGAAGCTGTGTTGTAAGGATCGATATCGGCGACCACCGCATCGAGGCCGAGCGTGCCGAAGGCATGCAGCAGGACAAGCCGTGCCGCCTCGGTGGCGATGCCGCGCCCCCAGGCCGCCCGTCTGAGCCGCCAGCCGATCTCACCAATGCCGCGGGCATTGGTCGGCAGCAGGATCACCCAGCCGACAAACACATCGCCCTCCCGCTCGCGGATGGTCCAGTAGCCCATGCCTTTGGGGTAGTCGGTTGTCATCCGCTCGATGATGAAGGCGCGATGATCGCGCGGATCATCCTCATGCCAGGGCCCGGGAATAAATTTCACCACCTCGGGGTCGCGGTCCATCTCGAGACAGTCCTCGAGATCGTCGAGCGTGCGGGGCCGGAGAGTCAGGCGCACGCTTTCAAGGACCGGCAAGTCGGCGGGTGATGAATATTCGCTCACTGAGATCCTGCCTCGAATCGAACTGGACGCGAAACGACAAGGGCGCCCGAAGGCGCCCTTATGATGTTGTGGCCGGACGCGGTGGTCTGATCAGACCCTGTCGGCCAGGTGCGGTGCAAGCTTCCAGGCCTGAAGCGTGTAGCCCGATCGGATGCCCGCCTTGAAGAACGGATCGCTTTCGATGACCGCGATCGCGGCGTCCCGGCTGTCGGCGGCGATGATCCACATGCCGCCAAGGGCCGGATCTTCGGTGGTGCCGTCATGCACCGAACCGGCCAGCCTGATCGCCTCTTCATTCGCCCGCAGAAAGGCGAGGTGTTCGTCGCGAAGGGCGGCGCGCTGCTCAGCCACCCCGTCATTATCCGAAATGCGGGCGATGAAGATCATGTCTATGCTGCCTTCTGCACGAGGCCGCGCTCGATGAGCGTTTCGGCGATCTGGATGGTGTTGAGCGCCGCGCCCTTGCGCAGATTGTCGGACACGACCCAGATATTGAGCCCGTTCTCGACGGTCGAATCCTCGCGGATCCGGCTGACGAAAGTGGCGTTGTCGCCCACGCATTCGACCGGGGTGATGTAGCCCCCGTCCTCACGCTTGTCGATTACCATCACGCCCGGCGCGTTGCGCAGGATTTCGCGAGCCTCATCGGCAGTGATCTCGTTCTGGAATTCGATATTGACCGCTTCGGAATGGCCCACAAACACCGGCACGCGTACCGCGGTTGCCGTTACCTTGATCTTGGGATCGAGAATCTTCTTGGTCTCGGCAACGACCTTCCATTCTTCCTTGGTCGAGCCGTCTTCCATGAACACATCGATGTGCGGAATGACGTTGAAAGCGATCTGCTTGGTGAACTTGTGGGGGGTCGGTTCGTCGGTGACGAAGATGCCCTTGGTCTGGTCCCACAATTCGTCCATCGCTTCCTTGCCGCCGCCGGAAACCGATTGATAGGTCGAAACGACGATCCGCTTGATCACCGCCGCATCGTGCAGGGGCTTGAGCGCCACCAGGAGCTGGGCGGTCGAGCAGTTCGGATTGGCGATGATGTTCAGCCGATCGTTCTGCGCCATATAGTCGTCGAGCACATGCGCATTCACTTCCGGGATGATCAGTGGCACCTTGGAGTGATAGCGCCAGGCCGAGGAATTATCGATCAGGATGCAGCCCGAGGCGCCGATCTTTTCGGCGTGCTTCTTGGACACATCGCCACCAGCCGACATCAGGCAGAAATCGACCCCGGTGAAATCGAAGGTGTCGAGGTCCCGGCACTTGAGAGTCTTGTCGCCATAGGACACTTCGCGCCCGATCGAGCGCGAGGAGGCGAGAGGAATGACCTCGTCGGCGGGAAAGCCCCGTTCGTCGAGAATGTTGAGAAGTTCGCGGCCCACATTGCCCGTGGCGCCCGCAATCGCGATCCGATAGCCCATAAAAAGTTTTCCTTGTCCCGATCCCCCGCGCGGACCCTTGTGGCCGCGGCCTGACCGTTTAGACCCTCTCCCCGACGGGAGAACGGCCCGGGGAGACGGCTTAAGCGGTTTTGGTGGTGGTTGTCGGTTTGCCCATGCCCATAAGGCCGGTCATGACAACGGAGGTCATGCTTCCCATGGCAGCGCCGCGCGCCACACCGTCAAAGGACGGGGCGCCGTTCGGCATGGTCATCATCGAAGCGATGGGTCCGCGCATGGGGCCTTGGGCTCGGGTTCTTGAAAGTCGCCTGTTTGTAACCGAAAACGACGCATAGTCAATGCGCCAGCCCGGCTAGGGTTGCACGGGTGGCGCAAACTCCGCGCAGATCAGGGTCGCATCGGTTTCGCTGAGCGGTTCGCGCAACAAACCGCAAAAATGCGGCGCCCCTTCACTTGTCCCTTCACCAGCCATATGCCGCCGGAAATACCGGCACCCGGCGCATTGCCCGAAAGGCAGCCCGTCCCGCGCCACGATCAACCCCTCGAGCAGCGCCGCCAACCCCGCCTCGAGCCCCTGCCGGGCCTCCGGGCCGAGATCGTCGAGCACAAGAGCGAGTTGGCGTTGACGCCGGGAAGCGACCCGGCTGCGCCCCGCATCGGTCACCTCGAGCGCCACGCCGCGGCGGTCGCCTTCGCTTTGGCGCTTCTCGACCAGCCCTTTGCGCTCGAGCGCCATCACGGTCTGGGAAACCGTGCCTTTGGTCGCCTCGAGATAGGCGGCCACCGATTTGGGATTGCGCGAGAACCGGTTGGCCCGGCTGAGATAGTCGAGCGCTGCCCATTGGGCCGGGTTGAGCCCCTCGGTAAACCCGCCACTGGTGACGAGCCGGCCGATGCGCTCGATCAGTGCGGCAAGTTGGTCCGATGAACGGTGGGTCTGGCGGTCGCTGTCTTTCATAGCCAATAAGTATCGACTCGCTATCACTCTTGCAAGAGGCAGGTCGTTGGTGCTAACACCTATATGGTTTCGACTCGATACCATATGGAGAATTCAGATGAACCGCCTTGTCCCCCTCGCCACAGCCCTGCTGCTGACGACTGCCCCTCATGCGATTGCCCACGACATCACCAGCCCGACCAATGCCGAAATCGCGCCGGATTTCGACATCACGTCTGCCCATGCCACCGCGACCGACCGCACCATCTCATTCGCCATGGAACTGGCCGGCATGGCCGGCGGCACCACGCCCGTTCCTGTCGGCCAGCTCGAGGGCGCCCCGGTCGATGCCTATGTCTGGGTGACAAAACTCGACAGCGCCCGGGCCGGCTTCGCGCCCGAAATGGGATTGCTGGCGCTGGCCATCACGGCCCATCCCGATTTCGACGACACGCCCGCTTATGACGAGAATGGCGATGGCGACCCGGCCAATGACGGCAAGACCTGGCACGCCCATTGGGTGGTGCTGGGCGAGGACGAGGCCTGCGGTGCCGGGCTCAAAGTGCTCGATGTTTCCCCGGGGCAGGATGTGTTGCCGGCAACCGCGCCGGGCCTGCCCATCGCCCTCGACAGCCCCGATATCCGCCCGGTGCTCGAGGGGTCTGCCGCCCGCATCACCGCCGATATCGAAGGGGGTGCCGACACAGCGTTCGACGCGGTGACCGCGAGGCTGAATGTGCATGAGACCGGCGGCACGCCGCTTCTGTGCGTCACCACTGTGAATGACATCGCCTCGGGCGATCTCAGCTTCCCCGGCATCATCATGGCCGAGTAGCAACCACGCGCCGGGGCGGTGGCCGAAATTATGGTTACCGCCCCGTTAACGATCATGGTTACTGATCTGTTAACTCGGATGAACGGGAGCCGAACGAAGGTCTCACGGTTCGTTCAACCCCTTCCGGCCAATCTCTCCCCATCGGATGCGAACACACCAACGCACCCCACTGGAGGAGACCATGCTCAGAAAACTCATTCTCGCCGCCGCCGGCCTTGCCGGTATCGCCATGACCACCCTGCCCGCTGCCGCGGCCACCGACATTCAGTGTCCGGCCTCCCAGATGCGCAAGGAAATCGTCTCGCCTTTGCCCTCTGGCTGGTGGCAGACCCCGCTGATTGCCAATCTCTCGGGCACCGAGGTGATGCAGATCGGCGGCGAGCCCGCGCTCGTTTGTAAATATGGCGCCGCCGGCACCGTGCAGCGCAAGGCACCGGTCGGCCAGATCTGCCAGGCACGGCCCAATGGCTTCCGCTGTCAGGGCCTGATCGTCACCCCGCTGCCGGCCGGCCCGGTGACCCATTCCACCGGCCCGATCGATCTGCCCCAGACCTATCTCGCCGATCTCGACAGTGGTGAAGTCACCCAGTTCGGCGCCGACATCTGGTACCGCGCGGTGAATGCGAGCCAGAAATACATCCAGCCGCGCAACGGCGCCCGCATCTCGATCTCGGGTCCAAGCAATCGCGGCAAGGCCGGTTGCTCTACCGCGCACTATACCGATGTCCCCGCAGCGCTCGTCGAGATCCCCGTCGGCACCTATGTCTGCGTGAAAACCAGCGAAGGCCGGATCTCCGAATTCCGCGTCAACGGGTTCAGCGGCACCACCATGAAGATCGGCTACACCACCTGGAAATAGCCGCACTCCTCAGCACAAAAAGAAAGGCCGGGCATTTGCCCGGCCTTTCTGTGCGTCCTCGGTCCGTAACGGATCCGTATCTCAGGTCCGCCCGCCAGTGCTTATTGCGGCACCAGCACGGCGTTGACGACATGGATGACGCCATTCGACTGGTTGACGTCGGCAATGGTGACGCGCGCCACACCGCCGTTCTCGTCAACGATATAGACCTGGCCGCCACGCACCGCAGCGGTCAGCGTGTCGCCCGACAGGGTGGTCATACGCAGGCCCTTGTTACCCGAGGCCTTTTCGATGAACTCGGCAGCCGGGATCTTGCCGGCAACCACATGCGCGGTCAGCACCTTGGTGAGCTGATCCTTGTTCTCGGGCTGCAACAGCGTGTCGACCGTACCCGCCGGCAGATCGGCGAAGGCGGCATTGGTCGGCGCGAACACGGTGAACGGGCCCGGGCCCTGCAGCGCATCGACAAGACCGGCAGCCTTGACGGCAGCGACGAGCGTGGTGTGGTCGCGCGAATTGACGGCGTTCTCAATGATGTTCTTGGAGGGGAACATCGGCGCGCCGCCGACGCGGACGGTATCTTCCTGCGCGAAACTGGGTGCGGCTGCCGCGGTCAGCATGGCAAAGGCCAGGCCGGCGGACACTGCAATAGTCTTCAAAGAAATCATGGTTTCTCTCCCTTGTCGCCGGTTCATCCGGCATTCAAGGCGAGCTACGGGACCCCGCGCGGGAAAGTTTCAGTCCGGGCAAAAAGAATGCTCGCAAAAAAGAAGGCGCCCCGAAAGGGACGCCCTCGAATTCCTGCAATGAAGGGTGTTTCAGCCCTTGAGCTTGGCGATGATCGCATCGCCCATCTCGGTGGTGCCGACGGCCTTGGCGCCATCCTGCATGATGTCGGGCGTGCGCAGCCCGTCCTCGAGCACGTCGGCGATTGCTTTTTCGACCCGATCGGCCAGTTCGACCATCTCGAAGGAATAGCGCAGCGCCATCGCAAAGCTGGCGATCATGGCGATCGGATTGGCCTTGCCCTGCCCCGCGATATCGGGCGCCGAACCATGCACCGGCTCGTAAAGCGCCTTGCGCTTGCCGGTTTCGGGATCGGGTGCGCCGAGCGAGGCCGAAGGCAGCATGCCGAGTGAACCGGTCAGCATCGCCGCAGCATCGCTGAGCACGTCGCCGAACAGATTGTCGGTGACGATGACGTCGAACTGCTTGGGATTGCGCACAAGCTGCATCGCGGCATTGTCGGCAAGGATGTGTTCGAAGGCGATGCCCGGATAATCCTTGGCGACCTGATGGGCGATCTCGTCCCATAGGACGCCCGACTTCATGACGTTCTTCTTGTCCGCCGAATGCACCTTCTTGCCGCGCGTGCCCGCCAGGTCGAACGCGACCCGGCAGATGCGGTCGATCTCATAGCTCTCATAGACCTGGGTATCGACGGCGCGCTTCTGGCCATTGCCGAGATCGGTGATCTCCTTGGGCTCGCCGAAATAGACCCCGCCGGTCAATTCCCGCACAACCAGAAGGTCGAGCCCTTCGACGATCTCGCGCTTGAGCGAGGAGGCATCGGCGAGCGCCGGATAGCAGATCGCGGGGCGAAGATTGGCGAACAGCGCCAGGTCCTTGCGCAGGCGCAACAGCCCCGCCTCGGGGCGTACGTCATAAGGCACGCCATCCCATTTCGGTCCGCCGACCGCGCCGAAGATCACCGCATCGGCAGCGAGCGCCTTTTCCATATCGGCATCGGAAATCGCCGCACCGTGGGCATCATAGGCCGAACCGCCGACAAGCCCGGCATCGGTTTCGAAATCGGTGAGACCCTCGGCATTGAGAAAAGCGATGAGCTTTTCGACTTCCGCCATGATTTCGGTGCCGATGCCGTCGCCGGGCAGGAGGAAAAGTGTCTGGGACATGGAATCAAAACTCGTTTTTGCGTCGTGTCTGGGTCACAGGATTTTCTGGTAGAAGCAGCGCTCATGGCCGCGCGGATAGTCCTTAAGCGTTCCGAAGCGCTCAAAGCCAGCCTTTTCGTAGAAGTCGGGGGCCTGGAAATCAAATGTATCGAGCCAGATCCCGACAAGATCCATGGCCCGGGCCTTGTCTTCGGCCTGGCTGAGCAGGTGCGTCCCAAACTGCTGGCCGCGCAGGTCTTCGTCGATGAAAAGGCCCTCAACGAACATCCAGTGGCCATAGACCACGGCATTCAGACCACCGCGGCATCCACCGGTTTCATCGTCGATCAGCGCGAAGGTGACCAGCTGGAGCTTGCCCTTGGTCGGGCTCAGATCCCGTGTATAGGCGTTGAGCCGCTCATCGATGACCGCGCGCAGGTCGTCGGGAGCATTGAAATCGATCGTGATACTCATACCGTGCCGACTGGGCGCCGGGCGCCCTTGCGGGCGGTGACCTCGATCTCGATCTTCATTTCGGGCCGGATAAGGCGGGTGACGATCATCGTTGCTGCCGGGCGGATATCGCCAAAGGCCTCGCCCAGCACATCCGCGATCGCCTCATAGTGATCCGGCTCGGTGATGTAATAACGCACCCGCAACACGTCATGCAGGTTCGAGCCCGCCTCGGCCAGTGTCTTGGCGATGGTGCGCAGCGCATTGCGCGCCTGGTCGGCAACCTCGAACGGCATGGTCATGGTCTCGTAATCATAGCCGGTGGTCCCGGCCACATAGATCATGTCGCCATCGATGATGGCCCGCGAATATCCCACGCGCTTCTCGAAGGGCGACCCCGATGAGATCCGCTTGACCATTCTCCGCTTGCCTCGTGACTAAGCTTTGATTGCCTCAGACCCAGGGACGGTCGGCGTCGAGCCGGGTCTCGAAGGTCGAGATGGTGTCGGCCTTCTCGAGCGTCAGCCCGATATCATCGAGCCCTTCAAGCAGCGCCTGCTTGCGCGAGGGATCGATATCGAAATGGATCTCGCCGCCATCCGGGCCCTTGATGGTCTGGGCTTCGAGATCGACGGTCAGCGTCGCATTGGCCCCGCGCTCTGCATCGTCCATCAGCGCGTTGAGCTGTTCTTCGCTCACCGCGATCGGCAAAATGCCGTTCTTGAAGCAGTTATTGTAAAAGATGTCGGCAAAGCTGGTGGAGATCACGCAGCGCACGCCGAAATCCTTGAGCGCCCAGGGGGCGTGCTCGCGGCTCGACCCGCAGCCGAAATTGTCCCCGGCAACGATGATCGAGGCTTCGCGATAGGCCGGCTTGTTGAGAACGAAATCCGGGTTCTCGTTGCCGCTCTCGTCATAGCGCATCTCGGCGAACAACGCGGTGCCGAGACCGGTGCGCTTGATCGTCTTGAGATACTGCTTGGGGATGATCATGTCGGTGTCGATATTGATGATCGGCAACGGTGCGGCGACCCCGGTCAGCGTCGTGAACTTTTCCATCAGATCAATCCCCTTCAAGACCCGGCGGAGCCGGGCAAACTGGTGGCGGCGCCCGACAAGGACACCGCCGCGGCGATGTGATGGACCAAGGCGCGCCGAAAATCAAGCGCAGGGGCCGCCCACGCGGGAATGCCGGCTGCGATACGAACCCGCTTGCCAGCCCTGCGCGGGGCGGGCAGGCTGGGCGGATTGCACGAAAGCACATACTGGAAGGACGCCCATGACGCCCCATCTCAATGCCGAAGCCGGCGCCTATGCCGAAGCGGTCCTGCTGCCGGGCGACCCGTTGCGCGCCAAATGGATCGCCGAGACCTTTCTGACCGATGCCATTCAAGTCAATTCGGTGCGCAATTGCCTGGGGTTCACCGGCACTTACAAGGGCCAGCAGGTGAGCGTGCAGGCGACCGGCATGGGCCAGCCTTCCCTCGGCATCTACACCCATGAGCTGATCACCGCCTATGGGGTCAAGACCCTCATTCGCGTCGGCACCTGCGGTGCGCTCAATGCGAAGATCAATGTCCGCGACATCGTCATCGCCACCGCAGCCTCGACCGACAGTTCGATCCCGACCCAGGGCATGGCGCCATTCCACTATGCGCCGACCGGCGATTTCGGCCTTGCCCGCCGTGCCGCCGAGATTGCTGAAGACCGGCGTTTGCCCTGGCATGCCGGCCCGATCCTCTCCTCCGATGTGTTCTATCGCCCCGAGGGCCTCGACGCCTTCAAGCCGATGATCGATCACGGCGTGCTGGCGGTCGAGATGGAGGCCGCAACGCTCTATACCCTCGCCGCCCGGCACGGGGTGCGCGCCATCGGGGTCTGCGGGGTCTCCGACAGCCTGATCACCGGCGAGGAAATCGATGCCGACGCCCGCGCCACAACCCTCAATGACCTTGCGGATATGTGCCTGACCCTGGCCGTGACCGGCTGACGCCGGCGCGGGATTTCACGCCCTTTTTTGGCCCGCTTCGCGCATCACGATTGCGATCGCGGTGGGCCGCAAACAGTCACGAAAGATCGCCATGCTTGACGACAACAACGCCGCGCGCCTGAGGGAAGGCGTCAAGAGCCTTGAGACCATGACCCGCTTCGCCCTCGCCGTTCTGGCGCTGGCGAGTGGCGTCTATACCTATCTCGGCGTGCGCAGCCTGTTGGACGGCTCCGCCAATCTGGTTTTCTTCGCTGCCATTACCTATTCGGCAGCGGTCTCGGTCGGCATTTATGCCTTCTGGACCTATCTGATGAAGTTCCTGCCGCTGATGCGGGACGCGGCGCGGCGCTGGGCGCTGGCCGGGGTGATGGTGATCGGCTCGCTGATGATAGTGGCCATGTCGTCCTGGCTCAACGCGGCAGCGCTCGCCGGCTCGGCTGCGCTCGAACAGCATCTCGCCGTCACCCTTGAGGGCTATGCCGCCGATCTCGACCAGTCGCACCAGAATGCCCTGTCGGCCCAGTCGCTCCTGCCCGATGTGCAACGCGCTTCCGAGCGCTTTAATCGCCTGGCCCAGGACGAACGGGAATCCGGCGCCTTGACCGGCACCTCCGGCGCGGGATCGGTGGTGCAGCTCCTGACCCAGATGTCGGCCCAGCTCAATGAGTTGAGCGATTCCATCGTTGATTCACGCGACGAGGCGGCAACCCTGTTCGAGGAAGGGTCGGCCCATCTGGCCACCATGCGCGAGCTCGTTTCCGCCCCCGGCGACGTGCAGCCCCGCGCCGACCAGTTCGCCGCCGAGGCCGTGGCGCTCACCGGCGTCATCGCCGCGCTCGAGGCGACCTCCGTCGCCCCTTCGGTCAAGCGCGCCGCCGAAGATCTGTCGCTCGGCTTCATCGCGCCTGTCGCCGATGGCTCGACCGCCGATCTCGCCGCCCGGCAGGACCGGGTGATGCGGACCGTTTTCACCTCGGTCGAGGCGCAATCGACCGCCCTGAGCGATGCCGCCGACGCGATCCTGGCGCAAGGCAAGACCCCGCCGCGCCGCTATGTGCCGCTCTCGACCGCCGAGGCGGTGCTGATCTATGCCGGCGATTTCATACCCTCATGGGCCGGCGCAATCTCCATCGATCTGTTGCCGGTCGTCTTGGTGCTGGTGCTTTCGGTTGTTTATTCCGCCGCCCGGCGCGAGGCCGCGGCCCTCGATATGGCCGACAAGATCACCGCCGCGGAGATGATGCGCTCGGTTGCCCTTTACCGCGAGATGAATCTCGATGGCCGCCGCCACCGCGGCGAGGATGTCGAGGATGAGGACATCGAGGCGGACGACACTGCCGACGACCAGGCTCCGGCCGCCCGGAACAAGGCCGCTCCAAACAGGGCCGCAGAGAACAAGGCTTCGGACGACACGGCTGCCGAGGACAAACCGGCTGACACCGACCCCAATGTCACCCCGCTGGAGATCAAGCGGGGCGACCGCAGCCGGCCGGGCTCATAAGACAATGGCGACCGCGACCCGCAAGAAAGGCCTCAGCTTCAACCAGCGCTTCTGGCGCTGGTTCGACGATGCCAAGCTGATGCAGCTCGTCTTCTACGCGCTGCTGGCCGGCGCCGCGACGATTCTCTGGACCGATTTCAAGGACCTGACGGGCAATGACATCGCCTTGCCCGGACTCGAAGCCTCCCCGGTGCTGCCGGCCATCGACCGGCCCGAGATCGACCCGTCCGCCCCGCAATTCGCCCCACGCGAACAAGTGACCACGGGCCATGACGTGCTGGCTGCGCCAATGACCATGGCCCTCACCCCGGGCGGCATCATGCGGCTTGAAGGCACCATCACCCCGGGCAGCGCCCAGCGCTTTGCCGAGGAGATCGATGTGCGCGGCGAATATATCGGCATCGTCTCGCTCAATTCGCCCGGCGGCTCGGTCGATGATGCGCTCGCCATCGCCACCCTGATCCGGGAAAAAGGCTATGCGACCGAAGTCAAAGCCGGTGCGCTTTGCGCCTCCTCCTGCCCGCTTGTTTTTGCCGCAGGTTCAACAAGACTGGCGGACCGCGGCGCGGTGATTGGGGTGCACCAGATCTTTGCCGGTGGCGGCGATTTGCCCGGCGCCGCACAGGCCATGTCCGACGCCCAGGCCACCACCGCCCGCATTCAGCGGCATCTGACCGAGATGGAAGTCGATCCGGCGCTGTGGGTGCATGCGCTCGAGACCCCGCCGGACAAGCTCTATTATTTCACCCCGGATGAGCTCACCGACCTCAAGCTGGCGACCGAACTGACGGGCTGACGCCAGCCCGGCCCGATATCACTTCTTGCCCGTGATTGCCGCTTCGAGCGGGGCGATATGGTCGGTGTCGTTGACGAAGCCGAACCGGCCCGTGGCCAGCATTTCCGCTCCCGCCCTGGCCAGCGCCTCGAACGCGACCCGCGCCATCGCGGAGCCGAGCGAAATTCGCGCCACGCCGGCTTCGGCGAGATCGAGCACCGGGAAGGTGAGCCCGCGAATGCCGGTCAGCACGTTGACCGGCTTGCCGACCGCCTCAACCACCTTTCGGATCGCGGCGACATCGGGCAGGCCCGGCGCATACAGCACATCGGCACCCGCCTCTGCATAGGCAACAAGCCGCTTGATGGTATCATCGAGATCGGACCGGCCATGCAGATAGTTTTCGCAGCGGGCGGTGAAAACGAAATCGCGGTCGAGCCCACGCGCGGCCTCCGCCGCAGCCGCAACCCGCTCCACCGCCTTCTTGAAATCATAGATCGGATCGGCCTCATCCCCGGTGAAATCCTCGATCGAGGCGCCGGCGAGCCCGGTATCGGCAGCTTCGCGAATGGTCCTTGCAGAATCTTCAGGCGAATGGCCAAGCCCGTTCTCGAGGTCGGCAGCAACCGGAATGTCGATTGCCTCGCACAACGCCCGGCAATGAGCGAAGACGGTGTCGAAATCGAGCTCTCCGTCCCCCTTGCCCATTGACATGGCCAACCCCGAACTGGTGGTTGCCACCGCCTTGAAGCCCTGGGCCTCGAACAGTTTTGCGGTGCCCACATCCCAGGGATTGGGAATGATGAAGGGGGTGCCTTTGCGGTGCAGGGCGCGAAATTGAGCGCCGATATCGCCTGCCATGACGTTTCTCCCGATGACGCGCTGAAACGCGTTCACTCTCAAATTTTTCAAGCAAATGCGGCGCCTTGAAAAGGGCGCTGATCGAAAATCGGCGGTCGACCTTTCCCGCCACCGCCATCTTCGCGCCGCTAGCGGGCGGGACGCAACTCCAGAACATCGTGGAAGGATTCAAAGGCCGGCTGCGGGAGTTCGAGAACGAAGCGATTGCCGTCTTCATAATCCTTGAGCATGCACCCGACCTGGTCGCGCTCGCTGGCCCCGTCATACATGACCGGGTCTTCGTCCGAATAGTGCAGCGCGCCGCGATAGAGAAGGCCATCCCCGGACTTTGTCAGCGTACCGAAAGTGCGCTGCGAACCCGATGTCTTGCGCAGGGTGAGGGTGGCGTCCTCCTGTCCGACCTCGCAGGCGAACCAGGTGTAGACAACAAGCTCCGAGATCCCGCCCATCTTGATGGTGCGGCACTGGTAGCGGCCCGGCACGATGGTCTGAAGCGGGGAGAGCCCGCCGGCGAAAATCTCCGAAACGACCTGGCGGTCGGCGGCGCTCTGGCTGATCAGCGCAGCGGCCAGACCGCGGGTGCGGCTGGCCGCAATCATGTTGATCCGCGCCTCATCGCGGGGCGAGAGGCCCATCTCTTCGGTCACCACACAGGGCTGGCCGGCGACCTGCGGACTGTCGGCGAGGCCCGGCGCACAAAACGCAAATACTGTCAGCACAGCGGTGATCAGGCGCATGGCGTCCTCCCTTGGAAATGCGTCGGATCACGCTAGGGGCGCCTTGCGGCGATTTCGTGAAACCTGCCCGGCGCTTAGTGCGGTCCCTCAAGCGCCGACCGGGTGGCCTTCAGCACTGCAAGGAAGCGCTCGGCCCGCGCGATCACGGCTTCCACCGCTTCGATCTTGGCGTCGAGAAATCCATCGGTGTCGAAATCCGGGTCCGCCCCGCCTTCGAACACCGAAATCAGGAGCGACAGGTCGGCGATCGTGAAACCGGCATCCTGCGCCTGTCCGATCATGGCGAGCCGTTCAATGAGATCCTCAGGGTAGTCGCGATACGAATTGGACGGCTCGGGACCCGGCTCGGACCGGATCAACCCGTGCCGCTCATAAAACCGGATCGTATCCCGGCTGAGGCCGGTTCGTTTGACGAGTTCACCGATGCGCATCGTTTGATTCTGGCAAAACCGTTGACAAAGGTCCATGGTTTTGCTGCTCTGTGCACAGCAAGCATGCAGGCCACAGACCATGCAAGAGGAGGGCGGAATGACCCGCATCTGCCAGAGCTGTTCCATGCCCATGGACAAGGATGCCGAAGGCGGCGGCACCGAGGCGGACGGCACCCGCTCCGGGAAATACTGCTCGCTGTGCTACAAGGACGGTGCCTTCACCCAGCCCGATTTCACCGTGGAAGAAATGCAGGACTTCTGTATCGAGCAGCTTTCGAACAAGGGGCTGCCCAAATTCATGGGCTGGATCTTCACCCGCTCGATCCCGCGTCTCGAACGCTGGCGGAACCGATGAGCATCGCCGACAGGCTGGCGAGCGCCCTCGACCGGCGCGACGAGGCACCCAATATCGCGCTGGCCGAAGAGATTGCTGCAAACAGCGATACCAAAGCGGTGACAGAGTTGATCGGCCTGCTCACTGGTGGAAGCAGGCCGGCGCGCCATGACGCCATCAAGGTGCTCTACGAGACAGGCGGGCGGAACCCGGCGCTGATTGCGCCGCATCTTGACGCCTTTGTCGGCCTGCTCACAACCCGTGACAATCGCATGCTCTGGGGCACGTTGACGGCGCTCGCTGCCATTGCCCCGCACGATCCAGAGGCCATCGTTCCGTATCTCGAGGCCATCCTGGCCGCCGCGGACAATGGCTCGGTGATCGCCAAGGACAAGGCGATGACCATCCTGCTTGCCTTGGCCGAAACATCTGCCCACCGCAAAGCCGCATGGCCGCTGGTGCTGGCGCGGCTCGAAACCGCCGCACCCAATCAATTGCCCATGTACGCCGAACAGGCAGTGCCGGTTGGCGGACCGGACGGCGCGGCCCTTGCAGAGACTCTCGCGGCGCGGCTCGGTGACATGCCGACCCCCGCCAAGCGCAAGCGGGTGGAAAAGGTGATCCGGGTGCTCACCGGCTGACCGGGATTCGATTGGGCTGCGCAAACCCGCCCGATTTGCTAGACTTCGCTCTGAGGCAGGGGACGACACCTCGGGGAGGATGTGCCATGCCCGAACATATTCTGGCCGGCCTCGCACGGCGCCTTGCTGCGCCGCTGTTGGCCTTGTCGCTGTCTGTCGCCGTATTTTCAGGGCCTGCCCTCGCCCATCACGGCTGGGGCTGGACCGAGGACGCCTGGTTCGAATTGAGCGGCACGCTGACGGAAATCTATGTCGGCAACCCCCACGCGACACTCACCATCGAAGCCGAGGACGGCACGCTTTGGGATGTCGACCTGGCGCCCTTGTTCCGCACCCTCAATGCCGGGTTCGAGCAGGATATCGCCGCGCCGGGCGATCCGGTGACCGTAATCGGCCATCGCTCCATCGATCCCGGCGAGACGCATATGAAAGCCGTGCGGGTGATCCATGGCGGTATCAATTACGACGTCTATCCGGCCCGAGCCGCCGGCTATGACAACCGCTAGCGCACCGATGAACAGCGCCGGACCGGGCACTTTCGATGATTGAAGCTCTTGAAGCCTTCTGGCTGGGGGACGAGTTACGCCGTTCGGTCTGGCTCTACCCGTTGGTCAGCGCGACCCATATCCTGGCGCTGGGCATGCTGGTGACGAGCGCCATCCTGATGGACCTCCGGGTATTGGGTTCCGGCACCAGGCTGGCCCTGCCCGACGTGGTGGCGCATCTACGGGTGGTCGCAATGTTCGCGCTGATCGTGGCGGTGTCGACGGGAGCGGCGCTGTTCACCGTGCGCCCGGCGATCTATTTCGCCAATCCGATTTTTCTCACCAAGATGACGCTTCTCGCCGCCGCACTCTTCAATGCCGGGCTGTTCACCCTGCTTGCCCGGCACAGGACACCGGAAAGCTGGCTGACCAAATTTATGGCCCTCACCTCGATCTTTCTCTGGCTCGCCGTACTCCTGTGCGGCCGGCTGATTGCATTTTTTGATTAGCGAGGCGCGTGCCGAAAGGCGAAATCGCTCCGGTGGAGCGATTTCAGCGCCGAGCACCCTGAGAGCTATGCTCGAAGGGTAGGGCGCTCCTGACGAGCACCCCGAAAGCTGTGCTTGAGGGGTTGGGTTGGGTTAGCTCCACCGAGCACCCGAAAGCTGTGCTCGAAGGGTTGGAGTGCAAAGCGGAGCACCCGAAAGCTACGCTCGAGGGGTTGGGGCAAACAGCGCTCAGTCCATATTTGACATGCCGACCGGTCGGTCCGATCTTGCGACCAGAGGCGGGGGCGAAAATGGTCGGGTTTCGATCATCTCGTGATTCCGCAAGCTCAGCATAACGGGCGTGGTCGATGGACGCCCTTCACCCTCCGACGTCACCCCGGTGAAAACCGGGGTCCATTGGCGCAGGTCGCGGGTCAATTCGCTTGCCTCGTGCCGTGGAGCAACCACCATTGGATCCCGGATCGGCCCGGGACGGCGTAGAGAGCGGAGCGGCGCATTGTCCTCATCTTCGCACATTTGGCTGATTCTGGGACCTCGTCTTGAGGCGGGAGTGAAAACGGCACGGCACTCGACCAGTGAGCGCAGCGAACCGGGTGGGGATCCTTGAAGAATGCCCGGTTAGGTCCCGCGGAGAGCGGCCGGTTGTTACCCCCACCCTGTCTCGCGACGGATTTGGCGTGCCAAACCCTGCTCGACCTCCCTCCCCGCAAGGGGGAGGGAAAGAGGAAACTGCCGGCGCACGTCATCACCACCGCCCTCGCCCTTAGAGGCTGCGCTTCGCTCCACACCTCAGGGTGAGGGCTTTTTCGGCCCCGATTTCACTCTCCCGCCGCTTCAGCCTCGATGGCGTCCATATCGGCATCGGAAAAGCCGAAATGATGCCCGATCTCATGGATCAACACATGGGTGATGACGGCGCCAAGGGTTTCCTCATGCTCGGCCCAATAATCGAGAATGGGCCGGCGGAACAGCCAGATGCGGTTGGGCAACTCCCCCGTCAACGGCCCGTCCCCCAGCGCGGTCGCCCCGACCCCGTGAAACAGGCCCAGAAGATCGAACGGGCTTTCAAGCCCGAGATCGGCGAGCATTTCGTCATCCGGGAAGTCGGCAACGACGAAGGGCACGCCGTCGATCCGGTCGCGGAACACGTCCGGCAGCGTGTCGAAAGCCTTGCGGGCAAGCACCTCGAACGCGTCGAGCCCGGGCGCCATGCGCCCGGCCCAGTCTTCGGGGGTGTCTTGGGGGGTGTCTTGGGGCGAGTCAGTCATTCAAGCTTCCCCCACGGCACGACGCAGTCCCCTCCCCTTGACGGGGAGGGATAGGGTGGGGTGATCCCCCCTCTAGCAATGTCCAAGGACTTGGCATGGCCAAGCCCAGGACATTGCATCTCCCCCGCATCCGGGGGGAGATGGAGCAAGAAGCAACCGCGCACCCGATAGCCAACTTGCCAGCGCGGTGAACCTGTCCCCATGTGCGAGACAACGAACCCCAACTACCCCTTCGGCCACTCGCGGATATCGACGAAGCGCCCGGCAATCGCGGCAGCGGCGGCCATGGCCGGAGAGACGAGGTGGGTCCGGCCCTTGAAGCCCTGACGACCCTCGAAATTGCGGTTCGAGGTCGAGGCGCAGCGCTCTTCGGGCTTCAGCTTGTCGGCATTCATCGCAAGGCACATGGAGCAGCCCGGCTCGCGCCAGTCGAACCCGGCCTCGATGAAGATCTTGTCGAGCCCTTCGGCCTCGGCCTGTTCCTTGACCAGCCCCGAACCCGGCACGACCATCGCATCGACGCGTTCGGCGACCTTGTGACCCTTGACGACCGCAGCGGCGGCGCGCAGATCCTCGATCCGGCCATTGGTGCACGAGCCGAGGAACACGCGATCAAGTTCGATGTCCTTGATCTTCGTGCCCGGGGTCAGCCCCATATATTTGAGCGCCCGCTCTTTCGAGGCGCGGCGATTGGCGTCTTCGATCTCGGCGGGATCGGGCACCACGCCTTCGACCGAAACGACGTCTTCAGGGCTCGAGCCCCAGGTGACGATCGGCGGCAGGTTGGCCGCATCGAGCGTGATCTCGCGGTCGAAATGCGCGCCGTCATCCGAAACGAGCGTTTCCCAATAGCGCCGGGCCATCTCGAAAGCGTCGCCCTTGGGGGCGCGGGGGCGATCCTTGATATAGGCGAAGGTCTTTTCATCGGGCGCGATCAGGCCGGCGCGGGCGCCGCCTTCGATCGACATGTTGCAGACCGTCATCCGGCCTTCCATCGACAGCGCGCGGATCGCCGAGCCGGCATATTCGAGCACATGCCCGGTGCCCCCGGCGGTGCCGATCTCGCCGATAATGGCCAGGATGATGTCCTTGGCGGTCACGCCCTCGGGCAGATCGCCCTCGACATTGACCCGCATGTTCTTTGCCTTGGACTGGATCAGCGTCTGGGTGGCGAGCACATGCTCGACTTCCGAAGTGCCGATGCCATGCGCCAAAGCCCCGAACGCCCCATGCGTCGAGGTGTGGCTGTCGCCGCAAACGATCGTCATGCCGGGCAGGGTGAAGCCCTGTTCCGGCCCGACGATGTGGACGATGCCCTGACGCGGGTCCAGTTCGTTGAAATACTCGACGCCGAAATCGGCCGCGTTCTGCGCCAGCGTTTCGACCTGGAGCCGGCTGTCCGGATCGTCGATGCCGTGGCTGCGGTCGGTGGTCGGCACATTGTGGTCGACAACCGCCAGCGTGCGCTGGGGCGCGCGGACCTGCCGATGGGCAAGACGCAGTCCTTCAAAAGCCTGCGGGCTGGTGACTTCGTGGACAAGGTGGCGGTCAATATAAATGAGCGAAGTGCCGTCACCATTGTCGGCGACCAGATGGTCGTCCCAGATCTTGTCGTAAAGCGTGCGCGGCGTGCTCATAAGGGCGCTCATTCGTTGGTTTGAACTGAAATAGGAAACCTAGCGGCGCGTTTCTATGCCTTGAGGCTGCGCCCGGTCAAGCGCCGGGCATGCTCGGGGCAAGCGCTTGCGCCGCTCAGCCGCGGGTGCTGGCAACAATCGCGCCGAGATCATCGATCCCATAGGCGACCTCTTCGAGCGGCACACCGCCATGCCGGGTTTCGGTCTGGGTGGCGATTTCGCGCCCGCCCATACGCTCATAAAACCCGCGGGCATTGGCATTGGCCGACAACACCCAGGCGCTGGCGCGATCAAGCCCCATGGCGAGCAGTTCATTGGCGCCCGCCGACAGGAGACGCCGCCCAAGTCCGCGCCCCTGCGCGTCTTTCATCACATAAAGCGCCATGATCTCGCCCGGATAGTCGGCGAACGCCGCCCGCTCGCTGCGCTGGGGCCCGACCAGCACAAAGCCGGACAGCGCATGGGCGTGGGATTCGGCGACGAAGGCGCAATAGCCCTTGTCCAGCGATTCAATGGTCAAGAGCCCGCGCCACATCTCGAGCCTGTGGGCCAGATTGGCCGCCACCATCGCCTGAGGCGGGATCAGGTCCCTGTAGGTCTGCTTCCAGGTCGCGACATGAATCTGGGCGATCGGATCGGCATCCTCGGGCCGGGCCGGCCGGATGGTGTATTCCGCTGCGCCCACAATCATGCTCGGGTCGACCATCGCCGCTCTCCTTGGTTGGGTTGGCCCAGTATGCGGTGCCGCGCGCCTGCCGCCAATGGCAAAACGAACCGCCTGAAAACCGCCAACCCCCTGTCATTCATTCCGAATAAGGATCAATCTATAAACAGATCATCCTCGACATTTGCCCTTCGGGCGCACAGTGTGTGAGGGTAAGTCGTCATCGGGGACAGGGCAACGAGATGACCGGCACGGCCAGTTCAACCAGAAAATCCATTCTCAATATTGCGGACGAGGCGCGCGGGAACGATCTCGGATTTGCCGCCTTTCTGACCCGCATGACCAACTCTCTCGATGTCGATGATCTCGAGGGCTGGAAGGCGGAAGACTTCGTCACGGTCTGCCGCAACTCATACGGGCTCCTGATCAAGGACAAGCCGGGCAGTCCATCGGTCCATATCCACCCGGCCGAACCCAGACCCGAGATCGAGGTCATCGACGTCTTCAATGACGACATGCCCTTTCTTGTCGATTCGACCCTTGGCGCTGTGCGCGGGCTGGGCGGCACCGTCCGATTGGTCGGCCACCCCATCCTGCCGATCAAGGCGACAAAGGACGGTCTGGAGGTCCTCACCGAGAAGACCCCGGATTGCGAAAAGCTCTCCCATCTTCACATGCATATCGATGCCTTCCCCGACCCGGCCTCGACCGAGGCCCTGCGCGAGGAACTCGAGGAGGTCATGGCCCAGGTGCGCGCCACCGTGCGCGGCTGGCGCGGCATGCTGGAACGCCTCGCCGAGGTGATCCGCTCCTATCGCGACAATCCACCGCCCATCGATCCGACCTCGATCGAGGAAGCGATCGGCTTTCTCGGCTGGCTCGGGGACCACAACTTCACCTTTATCGGCATGCGCGAATACCGGCTTGCCGGAACCGGCGAGAACCAGACCCTGGAGCCGGTGCCCGACAGCGGGCTCGGCGTGCTTGAGGACCCGGATTTCAAATATCTGCGTCAGGGCGACGAATATGTCGAGATGACGGACCAGCACCTGGCCTATCTCAAATCCCCCGACGCGCTGCTGGTCACCAAGGCCAATATCCGCTCCAAGGTGCACCGGCGCGTGCATTACGACTATGTCGGCATCAAGCTCTATGACGAGGCGGGCAAGCCCAATGGCGAATTGCGCGTTCTGGGCCTGTTTACCTCCATGTCGCTGTCGACCCCGCATACGGAAGTGCCGCTTGTCCGGCGCAAGGTGGCCGAGGTCATGCGCCGCTCGGGCTATGAGCCGGGCAGCCATTCGGGCAAGGGGCTGATGAACGCCCTCGACCATTACCCGCGCGACGAACTGTTCCAGATTTCGACCGACGATCTGTTCGAATTCGCCACCGCCATCGCCTCACTTGTCGACCGCCCCCGCGTTCGCGTTTTCCCGCGTATCGACCCGTTCGACAATTTCGTCTCGATCCTGGTGTTCCTGCCGCGCGACCGCTTCGATTCGAACCTTCGTTCGCGCATCGGCACCTATCTCGCCGAGGCCTATGACGGCCGCGTCTCGGCTTTCTACCCCAGCTTCCCTGAAGGCGATCTGGTGCGCGTGCATTTCATCATCGGGCGCAATGGCGGGGTCACGCCGCGCCCCGAACGCGACGAACTCGAGGACGCGGTCGCGGACCTGACGCGCTCGTTCGGCGACCGGATGATGTCGGCAGCAGAAAACCGCGCGGCCATCGCCCCCTACCGGGAAGCCTTTTCCGAAGCCTATCAGGAAGCCTTCACCCATCACGACGCACTGGGTGATATCGCCGCCTTCGACAAGCTCAAGGACGCCGGCGATATCGGCCTGAAGCTGCACCGCCACCGCTCCGATCCCGATGCGCTGTCGCTCAAGATCTATCACCTCAAATCGCCCATTCCTCTGAGCGCCCGGGTGCCGATGCTCGAGAATTTCGGCTTCCGCGTGATCAATGAACGCTCCTATGGCATTCGACCGGTCGACGGGATTGAGCGCATTCTGCACGATATGACCGTCGAACCCGCCGACGGGCGCATCGACAATCTCGAGGCGCTGGCCGGCACCATCGAGACCGCACTCAACGCGGTCTGGCATGGCGATGCGGAAAATGACGGTTTCAACCAACTGACCCTCAAGGCCGGGCTGGCCTGGGACGATGTCTCGATCGTGAGGGCGCTGGGGCGCTACCTCAAACAGGTCGGCATCGCCTATTCCCAACGCTATTTGTGGACCTCGCTCGCCACCCATCCGGAAATCGGCAAGGCGCTGATCGACTTGTTCTATGCCCGCCTCGACCCCGGTTTCGAGGATGAGCGCCGCGCCGCCGAGATCGCCGCCCGCGACGTCATTGCCAATGCGCTCGACGCCATCACCTCGATCGATGATGACCGGATCGTGCGGCGCTTCCTCAACCTCGTCGATTGCGCGCTGAGAACCAATTTCTTCCAGCGGCCAGAGGGCGGGCGCCGTCCGGCGCTGGCCATCAAGTTCGACGCGCCGCGTGTCGAGGCCATGCCCGAGCCGCGCCCCTATCGCGAGATCTTCGTCTATTCGCCCCGGGTCGAGGGCATCCATCTGCGCGGCGGCGCCATTGCCCGCGGCGGGTTGCGCTGGTCGGACAGGCCGGAAGATTTCCGCACCGAGATCCTGGGCCTCGTCAAGGCGCAGATGGTCAAGAACGCGGTCATCGTGCCGGTGGGCGCCAAGGGTGGCTTCTATCCCAAGCAGATGCCGGCCAGTCCGAGCCGCGAGGATTTCATCGCCGAGGGCACGGCCTGCTACAAGATCTTCATCGGCTCGCTGCTCGACATTACCGACAATCTCGACGGCGATACCGTGATCCCGCCCAAATCGGTGGTCCGGCTCGATGGCGACGATCCCTATCTCGTGGTCGCCGCCGACAAAGGCACCGCGACCTTCTCCGACACCGCCAATGCGATCTCGGACGAACGCGGCTTCTGGCTTTCCGACGCTTTCGCCTCGGGCGGATCGGCGGGCTATGACCACAAGAAGATGGGCATCACCGCCCGCGGCGGCTGGGAAGCGGTCAAGCGCCATTTCCGCGAAATGGACCGCGATATCCAGACCACACCCTTCACCGCGGCGGGGGTCGGGGACATGTCCGGGGACGTGTTCGGCAATGGCATGCTGCTGTCGACCAAGACCCGGCTCGTGGCGGCCTTCGACCATCGCGACATCTTCATCGATCCCGACCCGGATACCGATGTGTCCTATGCCGAGCGCAAACGCCTGTTCGAAATGGGCCGCTCGAGCTGGCAGGACTACGACACCTCAAAGCTCTCCAAGGGTGGCGGCATCCACCCGCGCAACGCCAAATCGATCGACCTGTCGCCGGAAGGCCGCGCCCTGCTGGGGCTCAGCGACGGCAAGCTGACCCCGACCGATGTGATGGTTGCGATCCTGCGCGCCGATGTCGATCTGCTCTGGTTTGGCGGCATCGGCACCTATATCGCGGCCAAGGGCGAATCCGACGCCGAGGTCGGCGACCGGGCGAACGACGCGATCCGCATCCGCGGCCACCAGGTCCGCGCCAAGGTGATCGGCGAAGGCGCCAATCTCGGTGTCACCCAGCTCGGGCGCATCGAATATGCCCGGCTCGGCTGCAACGGCGAAGGCGGACGGGTCAATTCCGACGCCATCGACAATTCGGCCGGCGTCAATTCCTCCGACCTTGAGGTCAATATCAAGATCGCGCTGGGCACACTGGTGCGCGCCGGCCAGATGACCATCGAACAGCGCAACACCTTCCTCGCCAGCATGACCGACGAGGTCGCCGAACTGTGCCTGAGGAACAACTACCTGCAGACCCTCGCCATTTCGCTCGCCGAACGCCACGGTGCGGCGGACACTCCCTTTCACGCGGCACTGATCCGCTCGCTCGAAGCCGAAGGCGAACTCAACCGCGCCGTCGAGTTCCTGCCCGACGATGCGACCCTCGCCACGCGCGAGGAATCGGGCGAAGGCCTGACCCGGCCCGAGATCGCTGTGTTGCTGGCCTATGCCAAGAACACGCTTTATGCCGACCTTCTCAATTCCGAAGTGCCTGACGACCCCTATCTCGGCAAGGAACTGTTCCGCTATTTCCCGGACACGCTGGCCGAGAAATATCCCGAAACCATCGAGACCCACCGCCTGCGGCGCGAGGTGATCGCAACCGTGTTGTGCAACGCCATGATCAATCGCGGCGGGCCGTCCTTCATCCATCAGCTGGTCTCCTCGACGGGCGCCAAGCCGGCCCAGATCGCTTCCGCCTATGCGGTGGCGCGCGACGCTTTCGGGCTGACCGATCTCAATGCCGAAATCGATGAACTCGACAACAAGGTCGAAGGCGACACCCAGCTGGCCCTTTATGACGAAGTGCGCAGCCTCTTGCTGGCCCAGACCGTCTGGTTCCTGCGCAATGAAAGCCTTGAAGGCGGGGTCTCCGATCTCGTCGAACGCTATCGCGAGGGCGTGGACGTCGTCGCCGGCCTGCTCGACGAATTGGTGCCGCGCTTTGTCGCCGACGCCCTGGCGCGCCAGGCACAACAGTTCGAGGCTGGCGGCACCCCTGCCGATCTCGCTGGCCGGCTGGCCCATCTCTCGGCGCTGACGCTCGCCTCGGACATCATCGCCATCGCCCAGCGTGCCGACATGCCCGTCGCCGATGCGGCCCGGGCCTATTTCGCGGTCTTTGACATCTTCAATCTCGGCCGCATCACAGAGCTCGGTGATACCGTCGCGGTCTCCGACTATTACGACCGCATGGCGCTTGGCCGCGCCACCGCCAACATGATGCGGGCGCAGCGCGATTTGACCCTCGATGTGCTGGCAACCGGCGCCGACAGCGTCGAAGCCGCGCTCAAAACCTGGCAGGACGGGCGGTCCGACGAGATCACCCGCACCCGCGACATGGTCGCCTCGATCACCGAGGGCACGATCACGGTCTCACGACTGTCGGTGGCGGCGGGCCTTCTGTCAGACCTTGCACGAGGTTGAGCAGGCAGGACGAGGACCCCCGATCCGTGACCACAACCGAGCTCACCGTTTCGGGCCGCCCGCCGGCCGACCGCCGGGCGCGCCTGTCCTGGATGTTCTTCGACTGGGCCGCCCAGCCCTTTCACACCCTTATCCTGACCTTCATCTTCGCGCCCTATTTTGCCGCCCATGTCGCCCCCAGCCCGGCAGAGGGCCAGGCCATGTGGGGCTGGGCCGCGGGCACCGGCGGGCTGGTGATTGCGCTACTGGCACCCATACTGGGCGCGGTGGCCGACGCTTCCGGCCCGCGCAAGCCATTCATCGCCGTATTCGCCTTGTTGGCGATCATCGGCGCCGTCGGCCTGTGGATCGCCGCGCCCGGCGCCGGCCCGGGCATCATCACGCTGACGCTCATATTCCTCGCCATCGCCCTGTTCAGCTCGGAATTCGCCGGCACCTTCGTTAATGCGATGATGCCCGACCTCGTGCCGCGATCCGAACTCGGCAAGCTCTCCGGCTCGGGCTGGGCGCTCGGTTATGTTGGCGGCATTGTCGCTTTGACCATCATGCTAGGCTTGATGTCGGCCAACCCCGAGACCGGCAGGACCCTGTTGGGCCTGACCCCGATCCTCGGGCTTGATCCCGCAACCCATGAAGGCGACCGCGCCGCGGGGCCGCTCACAGCGATCTGGTTTCTTGTCTTTGCCATTCCGCTGTTCCTGTTCGTGCCCGATGCGCCACGCCGGTCGGGTGGTGGCAAGGCCGTCAGGGATGGGATCGCCCGGCTCTTCGCGACCGTTCGCTCGCTGCCGCAGAACCGCAGCTACTTTGCATTCCTCATTTCCTCGATGCTCTATCGCGACGGGCTCAACGCCCTTCACGCCTTTGGCGGCATCTATGCGGTGGGCGTACTCGGGCTCTCGATCATCGAGGTCGGTCTGTTCGGCATTCTCGCGGCCGTTGCCGGCGCAATCGGGGCCTTTGCGGGCGGGCGACTCGATGCCCGAATCGGCCCCAAGCCCGTGGTCATGACCTGCTGCATCCTTCTGGTGATCGCCTGTCTTGCGGTGATCTCATCGACTGAAACAAGCATTCTGTTCGCTATACCGGTCGGAGCCGAAAGCAACGCGCCGCTCGTCCTGTTCTATCTCGCCGGCGCCCTGATCGGCGCCGCAGGCGGCGCCTTGCAGGCGGCCTCGCGCACGCTTCTTATCGATCAGGTACCGCCCGAACAGGCGACCGAAGCCTTCGGGCTTTATGCGCTGTCGGGCCGCGCGACCGCGTTTCTCGGGCCTTATGCGATCGGTATCGTCACCAGCCTGACGCTGTCCCAGCGCCTCGGGATCATTCCTGTGATCGTGTTGCTGGCGGCCGGGGCGCTCGGCCTGGTTCTGGTCAAACAGGCGAAGGTTTGAGGCCAGACACGCCCTCATCCTAAGGTGGGAGCGCCGCCGCGCGACCTTTGAAGGGTAGCCACCCCCTTGGAGTTTACCCTTCGAGCATAGCTCTCAGGGTCTTCGCGCCTAAAATCTCTCCACCGGAGAGATCTTGCCTCGCGGCACGGCGCTCAGTGACGGAAGTGCCGCATGCCGGTGAAGATCATGGCGATATCCGCCTTGTCGGCCGCCTCGATCACCACATCGTCGCGGATCGACCCGCCCGGCTGGATGACCGCCGTGGCCCCGGCCTCGACCGCGGCCATCAGCCCGTCGGCGAAGGGGAAAAAGGCATCCGAGGCAACGACGGACCCCTTGGCGAGGCTCTCCGTTTCGCCTGCGGCTTCAGCGGCGTCCTGCGCCTTGATCGCGGCGATCCGGGCCGAATCCACCCGGCTCATCTGCCCGGCGCCGATCCCCACCGTCGCGCCGTTCTTTACATAGACGATGGTGTTGGACTTGACGTGTTTGGCAACCTTGGCAGCAAGCTTCAAATCAGCCATTTCCTGGTCCGACGGCGCGCGCTTGGTGACCACCTCGATCTCGCAATCATCGACATTGCGGGCATCGCGTGCCTGCACCAGCAGCCCGCCGGCGACCGATTTGACCATCAGCCCTTCGGCCTTGGCATCGGCCAGCCCGCCGGTGAGCAGCAGCCGAAGGTTCTTTTTGCCTTCGAAAACGGCCAGAGCCGCCGGGGTGGCCGACGGCGCGATGATGACTTCGGTGAAGACTTCGATGATGGCTTTGGCGAGATCCGCATCGATTTCGCGGTTGACCGCGACAATGCCGCCATAGGCCGAGACCGGATCGCATTTCAGCGCGGCCTTGTATGCGGAAAGCGTGTCATCGGCGACCGCCACGCCACACGGATTGGCATGCTTGATGATGGCAACGGCGGCGTTTTCCGCCGGATCGAACTCGCTCACCAGCTCGAAAGCCGCGTCCGTATCGTTGATATTATTGTAGCTCAGCGCCTTGCCCTGCACCTGTTCGGCAGTGGCAACACCAGGCCGCTCGGACCCGTCCTGATAAAAGCCGGCCCATTGATGCGGGTTTTCGCCATAACGCATCACTTCGCGCAGCTTGCCCGAGAAGGAGCGGTAGGGCACCTCGTCATAATCAAGCGTGTCGGCGAACCAGCGCGAGATCGCCGCATCGTAATTCGCCGTGCGCGCAAAGGCCTTGGCAGCCAGCCGCTGACGCTCTGTGAGAGGCACTTCGCCTTCCGCCTTCAGATGCGCGGTGACCATTTCATAGTCTTCGGGATCGACGACAACGGTCACCCCGGCATGGTTCTTGGCCGCGGCGCGGATCATGGCCGGCCCGCCGATATCGATGTTCTCGATGGCCGTCGCATAGTCCGCGCCGCCCTTCACCGTTTCCTCGAACGGGTAGAGATTGACCACCAGCAAATCGATGCGCGGGATCGAATTGATCTTCATCGCCGATTTGTGGGCGGGGTTGTCGCGTACGCCCAGAAGGCCGCCATGGACCTTGGGATGAAGCGTCTTGACCCGCCCGTCCATGATCTCGGGAAAGCCCGTGAGCTCCGAAATATCGATGGTCTGCACGCCTTCGGCATCGAGCGCCTTGCGCGTGCCGCCGGTGGAAACGATCTCGATTCCGAGAGAGGTCAGGGTCTTGGCAAGGGCGACGATCCCCTGCTTGTCCGAAACCGACAAAAGGGCGCGTTTGACGCGCGACGGGCTCGACGAGGTCATGCTGTAATCTCCGGCGCAGGGCATTCCCGGTTAAGGCGCGCTGGCTAGCACGGCTTTGGCGCCAAGGGAACAGGAATAGACCCGGTTTTCCCAATCAAGGCCTGGACCGCCGCCGCTAGCCCGGCTGACGCGTGAAGCTCCAGGCGATTTCACTGCGGCCGGTCACATCGCCGGTGATCACGATCTGATCGGTCCGGGTCAGGCCGAAATGCACCGACTGGCGCACGCTCTCCTCGATATCGGCGACCCCGCCTTCCCAAAGGAACATCCACACCTCGCCGGCCCGCGTCTCGAGGCGGATCGAGGACTGCTCCTCGATATCGCCCGCATAAACCCCCGGTCCGAGATGGAAACGCAAGGTGAAATAGCGTGACGTCTTCGAAGAGCCACCGAGCTTGAGCACGTCCTGCCCCACCAGCGTGCGGCCTTCATCGATCAGGGACAGCATGCGGTGATGGGTCAGACCGTATTTCGGTTCGAACCCGTGCCCGACCATGGCGATCGAGACCTTGTTGGGATCAACCCCGATGGCCGGCGGTGCCCCCAGCGGAAACACCCGCTGGGGCATGAACGGTCCGACACCGAATCTGGCCGGCGATCTGTCATCGACCGAAAGTGTCGAATGTGCCGCCGCCTGGCGGAACGCGGCGGCATCGCGCAACTTGCCCGGGGCCGGCCCGCAATTGCCCACGATCAGCGCATTGCCATGGCTGAACTCGAAAGCGAGCCCGCCCGCATGCATCTGCGCGGCGAACTCCGGATCGGGCATTTGCCCGCTATCGCATACCAGCTTGCCTTGCCCCAGTTGTGCCACGCCATAGCCCGCCGTCACCCGCGCCGGGGCGGCGTTGCGCCTCACCGCATGGAACTGCACGGAGAGAAGCAGTTCGAGCGGGAGTTGCCCGGTGCCGTTGAAATAGGCAGGTTCTCCCGTCGTCATGGTCAGTTCGGCCAGCGCCCCGTGCATGGGATCGATCGCCTCGGCCAGGCGCTTGCCGGCCTCGGGCGATTTCGACACCAGCGCCAACCGGATCGGCACCAGGTATTGCAGCAACTGGAACTGGTTTTTCGGTGAACGGGATTTGTGCATCCCGTCCTTGTCGAGCTGCTTGTTGATCTGCCGGATCACCCCGTCGGTGCGCGATTGAAGCGAAGCCACATCGACATCGCGATGACACAGCGACACGCCCAGCAGCGCGATCGAGGCCTCGAGCCGCGAAAATGGATCCGCCTCGAAACTGGAGCGCTGCTTGAGCGCCTGGATCTGAACGCTGAGGGTGCGGGCAATGGTCGATTTCTGCTTGTCCGAGGCAGTCGCGGTGATCAGCTCGTAATGACGCAGCCAGTTTTGGGTGCGGCGCGCGATCAGGGAGTTCGACCAGAACTGGCGATTGAAATGGCCGTAGCGCCCGATCCAGTCGAGTACCAGCGTGCGCGCAAAATCGCGCTCCGAGCGATCGGTCGCCTCGTTGAAATGCCTCAGCCAGGCAAAGGAATGCAGATCATCAAGCCAGTCGGGGTCGGCATCTTCGAGCGCAAAGGGCGAAATTCCGCCCGTCTCGATCAGCCGGCCGCCGAGATTATATTGCCCTGAGACCATGTCGGATGCCGAGATGGCATCCGCCGGACAGATCTCGGGCAGGGCCTGGATGAAGGTTTCGTCGGCAAGCGGCCGCCATGTCCAGCGATAGACAGGGCTCGTCACGGCCCTGTCGGCAACCGACAGGACAGCCTTGCGTAACAGAAACCGGAGAAGTGAAGACAAAACGCAGTCCGCCCTTTCCTGAGCCCCGAACGGTCAGTCTTGCACCCTATCGGCAAAAAAGGAATCGCCGCCGCCCGGCCATCCACCGCCGCTTAAAGGTCGCGGGTGAACCGTGCAATGAAAAACCCGTCCATGGTGCCCGAAACGCCGGTCAGCGAATCGGGTGTTGGTACCGGCATGCCGGGTACGGTCCGCACATGGCCCAATTGTGTTATCGGCGCTGTCCATCCCGCCATTTCGTCCGCTTCGACCGGCTTGAGGCGGAACCCCGCGTGGCGGGCGAGAAAAGCCTTGGCCTGGTCTTCGCCTTCTTCCGGCTCGAGCGAACAGGTGCAATAGACCAGCGTGCCGCCAGGCGCGGTTATCCGCGCGGCATTGTCGAGCATGGCCGCCTGCAGGCGCGCCCTTTCGCGGAAATCGGCAGCCTCACGATGCCAGATCACTTCCGGATGACGGCGCAAGGTGCCCGTGGCACTGCAGGGTGCATCAAGCAGCACATGCGAATAGGCCCCGTCTTCGCCGAAAGAGCGCGCATCCCCGGTCGCCAGTTCCGCCTCACAGCGCAGACGGGCGAGATTGCCGGCCAGCCGTTCGAGCCGGGCTTCATCGAGATCGAGCGCGGTCACCCTGGCCCCGGCCTTGGCCAGCTGTGCGGTCTTGCCACCCGGCGCGGCGCAGAGATCAATCGCGTGATCGCCCGGCCCCGCGCCCAGCAGGCGGGCCGGTAGCGCGGCGGCCATGTCCTGCACCCAGAACGCGCCTTCTTCATAGCCGGGCAGGTCCGATACCGCACGATCACGATGCGTGATTCGCACCGTGTCGCCGAGAACCCGCGCAGCACCAAGCGCTTCGATCAGGTCGGGATCATCTTGCCTGAGGGTCAGATCGAGTGCCGGACCATCGACAAGCGCCTGCGCAATGCCATTGAGCACTTCAACGCCATAGGCCTTGCGCCAGCGCTTGAGAAGCACCGGGGGCAAAAGTGCTTCCGGTGTCTCGGGAACGGCAGGCCGCTCACGTCCAATGCCCCGAAGGACGGCATTGGCAAGCTTGGCAAAAGGCCGTGCCCGCTTGTCCGCCTTGACGATCTCGACGCTGAGATGAACGGCGCTATGATCCCCCTGCCCAGGCAGAAACAGCAATTGCGCCGCCCCGATGCGCAGCGCCGCCTCGAACAGGCCGGACCTTTTCGGCCAGCCCTTCTGGAGCCGCTCGGCAAACAGCGCATCGAGCTGGCCATGGTGGCGAAGCGCAAGGGTCACGAGCCGGTTGGCAAGGGCCCTGTCGCGGCCTTCGACGAAATCGCCGGGTCCGAACGGCTCGAAAGCATCACCGGCCAATACAGCATTGAGGCGCTGCGCCGCGGCGTGGCGAATCGCAAAACCCTTCAGGTCACGCTGTCCGTCCGGCTGGTTTTTCTGGGATTTGTCCGGCACGAAGGCCCGTCCGTTGATGGTTCAGTTGCCGGGTATGGGCGATCGGGCGCCAAAGGGCAACCGGCCTCCGCTTTACTCAGCCCCAGGAATCTCTACCCCCAGGAACCTCCAACCCCAAGAACCTCTAGCACCAAGAACCTCTAGCCCCACGGCCCGGCATTCCGGGGCGGTGCGCGACGCGCGGCCGAACCATGCGGATCGGCATCGGGAATGCGCCAGGCGGACCCGCGGCCGACGCGCCGGGGGGCAGCCCTGACCGGAATGTCACGCTGCGCGGCGCGCTGGATCGGCTGGCGGCCCGTTTGCCGCGCCAACTCCTTGAGGGCCTCGATCCGGTTGCGCACATCCGGGTGGGTGGAGAACAGGTTGTCCATGCGTCGCCCGGCCAGCGGATTGATGATGAACAAATGCGCCATGGCAGGCTGGCGGCGCGCCCAGGGGTTTTCGAAGTTTTTCGCCAGTTGCGAGATCTTGTGAAGCGCCGAGGCGAGCGCCATCGGATCGCCGCAGATCTCGGCGCCATCCTTGTCGGCTTCGTATTCGCGCGTCCGGCTGACGGCCATTTGCACCATGATCGCTGCGATCGGCGCAATAATGATCATCAACAACCCGCCCAGCGGTCCGAAGGGCGAGTTCGAGTTGCGCGCGCCGAAAAACAGCCCGAACTGGGCCAGCATCGAGATCGCGCCGGCCAGCGTTGCCGTGATCGTCATGGTGAGTGTGTCGCGACTGCGGATATGGGCGAGCTCATGGGCAACGACTGCCGCCACTTCCTCATAGCTGAGATGCTGCAAAAGCCCCGAAGAGACCGCGACCGCGGCATTGTCCGGGTTTCGCCCGGTGGCGAAGGCATTGGGTTGTTTGGAGTTGATCACATAGACCCGTGGCATCGGAATGCCGGCCCGGTCTGAAAGATCGGCCACCATGTCATAAAGTTCGGGCGCCCGTTCGCGCGGGATCGGCATGGCATGCTGCATGCGCAAGACCAGCTTGTCCGAATTCCAGTAGGCGAACAGATTCATGACGAGCGCTATCGCGAGCGCCAGCAGCATACCGCCGGTGCCCGCCACCGCAAATCCAATGGCCATGAACAGCCCCGTCAGGGCAGCCAGAAGAAAGGTGGTGCGCATTGCATTGACCATGGTGGTTGTCCCGGGCTCCTTTCGGCCTATTGAGCGTTTCCAGGTGAAGTGGATGCCGGTTCACCGTCCGGAAACGCGATCAAGTCAGAAGTCAGATTCGTTCAGCGATTCCGTCGGACGCCGAACTGGTCTACGATTGCGTGCGCGGTAAAGATGGGGTTTCCCCGCTCACCCGGCAAGAGCGCCCGCCGCCGCACACGGCAAGGTGAAGCCGGCATCGCGGCGGCGCTGCCGAAACTGAATGCCTCAACCTGCGATGGGTTCGATGACCGACGACAAGATGACAGAAATGACCGGGGCGCAGGCCCGCCGCACCTATCGCGCCGGCGAAAAACGCCCCGATCCTGAAATTGCGGCCCGCGCCAAGGCCGAGGCCGAGGCGCGTCGAAAGAACGACGATACGGCGCCGGCCTTGCCCAGGGAGATCAATGGCCGCAAAGGCCCTGAACCCATCCGCTTCGGCGATTGGGAAAAGGACGGCATTGCCAGCGACTTCTGAGAAGTATTAACCGGAAGCCAGTTGAACACCGGCTCCCGGACATCAAGTGGCGCCAAAGCGCCCACGCCAAACAAAGTGGTGCGGCAGCATCCACGCCAAACAAAGTGGCGCGGCAGCGCCCACGTCTAAAAACGCTGGACTCAGGCGCCTGCCGCAGCAGCCATTGGCCCGAACAGCCCGATGATGATGCCCTGCACGACGGTGACACCAAGCAGGTAGCCGCCATCGATCACGGTCAATGACCAGCGGGCGCCCTGGTAGCGGTGATTGATGATCATCGCCATCAGGATGAAGCCGAACCACATATGTACCCCGACCAGGAAGCCGGTATAGGCGGTCACTTCACCATTCATCAGCGCCGGGGTTACCAGCGCAATGAAGTAGGCCATGATGAGCTGGCACACCCCGGCAAAGATGAAGGGCGTCGCTTGCCCGCCCTCGGCGATCTGCTCGCGGGTCTTGCCGATTGCAGCCATCCAATGCTTGCCCAGCGCCATGTACCAGATCGCCCCGAGCGCCATGCTCGCAACCGTGGCGATCAGCACCGCCAGCCAGTTCACGCTCAAATGGTCCATTGATAGTCCTCCCCTGATAACCGGTCCCCGGCACATCGCCCCGGACCGGATTTTCACAGCGGCGTGGTCTCTAGACCTTCGTGCCACCCATCTCGCAGATGATCTTCCATTCCTCGTCGGTCACCGGCTGCACCGAAAGCCGCGAATTATTGACCAGCACCATGTCCTTGAGCTTGGGATTGGCCTTGATTTCATCAAGCGTCACCGGCCGTTCGAACGGCTTCACCGCCTCGACATCAACGCATTCCCAGCGCGGGTCATCGGTGGTCGAATCCGGATGTGCCTCGGCCGCGACCCGGACGATCCCCACGATCCGCTTTTCATTCACCGAGTGATAGAAGAAGCCGAGGTCACCCACCTTCATCTGCCGCATATGCAGCCGGGCCCCGTAATTGCGCACCCCGTCCCATTCCTCGGGCGCCCCCTTGTTGATCTGATCGTCCCAGCCCCAGGTGCCCGGCTCGGTCTTGAACAGCCAATAGGCCATGCTCTTCCCTTCTTGGTTTGTTTGGCCGCCTCGGCGGCTCAGATTTCCACATCGCGTTTCAAGGGCCGCGTCATCAGCATTTCAACAAGCCCGGCAATATCGCTATGTCCCTCGATCAGCGCGTTGACCGCATCGATAATGGGCACGTCGACACCCGCCTCGTTCGCCAGTGCCTTGGCCACCGGCGCCGAATGCCGCCCCTCGGCAAGCTTGGCGCCTTCCCCGGTCAACTCGGCAAGGGTCTGCCCCGCCCCGAGCCGCCAGCCGAAATCGAAATTGCGCGATTCCCGGGAGGTGCAGCTCAGCGTCAGGTCGCCGAGCCCCGCAAGCCCGGTCAGGGTCTGCGGTTTGCCCCCGACTTCGGCGACCAGCCGGCTCATCTCGGCAAAGGCTCGCGCCAGCACCGAGGAGCGCGCGGAAAGGCCCAGATCGGCGCCCTGCACCGCCCCGCAAGCGATCGCATAGACATTCTTGAGGGCCCCGGCCAGTTCGACCCCGGTCATGTCGCCCGCCGCATAGAGCCGGAAGGTCGGCCCGGCAAGGTGATGGGCAATCAGCTCGGTCAGCGCTTCGTCTTCCCCGGCAATGGTGACGGCGGTGGGCTTGCCGCGCGCGACCTCGGAGGCAAAACTCGGGCCGGACAGGACCAGCGGGTTGGCCTGGGGCGCAGCGGCCTGCAGGACCTGGGACGGTCGCAACATGGTGCCTTTTTCGAGGCCCTTGGCGCACAGTACCACCGGCATGCCCGCCAGCGCCTGGGGCGAGATTTCGCCGAGCGCGTTGCGGCTTTCCTGCGCCGGCACAACCAGCAGAACGAAATCGGCAGCGCCGAGCCCCCCGGTGCCGATCTGCGCAGACACGCCTTCAGCGATCGGTGCATCGGAAATGTAGAATGGATTGCGGCGCTCGTCATTGACCGCGGAAATCACCGCCGGGTTGCGCCCGCACAGAGTGACATCGCACCCGCCAAGGGCAGCCGCCTGCGCCAGTGCCGTGCCCCAGGCGCCCGCGCCCACAACATAAACCTTTGCCTTTGCGGTCACGGCTTCGCCCCCTCGCCATTCTGATCTCCGACCGGTCCCAGCGTATCGAGCGGCCAGCGCGCCTGCGCCACGAAGTCGGAACCGTCCCGTGCCCCGAGCGCGAAACGTTCCGCCCCGGCCCAGGCGACCATGACGCCATTATCAGTACACAGCGCCGGCGGCGGCACGACCAGTTTGGCCCCGTGCCGGGCAACAGCCCGTTCGAGGGCCGAGGCAATCGCCTTGTTGGCCGCCACGCCCCCGGCGACCACCAATACGGGCGCTATGCCGGGATAAAGCGCGGCAAACCGGTCAAGAGCATCGGACGACCGGGCTGCCACGATCTCGGAAACTGCCGCCTGAAACCCGGCGCAGATATCGGCGATGTCGGTGTCGCTGACCGGCGCCAGCTCTTCGGCGGCCAGCCGGACCGCGGTCTTGAGCCCGGAAAAGGAGAAATCGAGCCGATCCTGTTTAAGGAGAGGCCGCGGAAAGGCGAACCGTTTGGCATCGCCGGTCCTGGCCGCCTCCTCAACCTTTGGTCCGCCCGGATAACCCAGGTCAAGCAGCTTGGCGGTCTTGTCGAAGGCTTCCCCCAGCGCATCATCGATCGTGGTGCCCCAGCGCTCATAGTCGCCCACCCCGCGCACCAGGACGAGCTGGCTGTGACCGCCCGAAACCAGCAGCAACAGATAGGGAAAGTCGACCCCGTCGGTCAGCCGCGGGGTCAGCGCGTGGGCTTCGAGATGATTGATAGCGATCAGCGGCTTATCGAGCGCTGCCGCCATCGCCTTGGCGCTTGTCAGTCCCACCAGTACGCCCCCGATCAGCCCGGGCCCGGCTGTTGCCGCGATGGCATCGATATCGGAAAGCCTTGCATCCCCTTCGCGCATCGCGCGGGCGATGATCCGGTCGAGCCATTGCACATGGGCGCGCGCCGCGATCTCGGGCACCACGCCGCCGAATTCCGCGTGCTCGTCGAATTGCGAGCGCACGACATTGGAGACGATTTGCCCGCGCCCGGCACTGTCCCTCAGGACAAGCGCCGCGGCGGTTTCGTCGCAACTGGTTTCAAGCCCGAGAATCAAGCTCTCGTTCCGGCTCTGCGCTTGCTCGCTCATGCGATAGGGTCTATGGCCTCGACACTGACAAACCATGCCCCTATAGCACAAATTCGCCCTATGCCAGCTTCGCCTCCCCCAGTTCTCACCATCGGCACACGCGGTTCGCCCCTGGCGCTCCGGCAAGCGGAGATGACCCGCGATCTGATTGCACAAGCCCACGGCATGGAGCCCGATGAGATCGCCATCAAGGTGATCTCGACCGGTGGCGACCGCTCCCAATCGAGCAACGCCCCGCTCTCCGAGATTGGCGGCAAAGGCCAGTTTTCCAAGGAAATCGAGGATCGGCTGATTTCCGGCGAGATCGATCTCGGTGTGCATTCGACAAAGGACATGGCCACATCCCTGCCTCAAGGGCTCAAGATGGATGTTTTTTTGCCGCGCGAGGACATCCGCGATGCGTTGATGAGCCGGGGCGGTATCCGTTTCGACGATTTGCGCGAGGGCGCGGTGCTCGGCACCTCCTCGATCCGCCGCGCCGCACAATTGCTGCGCGAACGGCCCGACCTCAATCGCATCGAATTTCGCGGCAATGTCGCCACCCGCATGAAAAAGCTCGATGACGGGGTCGCCGATGCGACCCTGTTGGCGCTGGCCGGACTCAAGCGCTTGGGCATGGAGCGCAGCGCCACCGAGATCCTTGATCCCGAACGCTTTCTGCCGGCTCCGGCCCAAGGCGCCATCGGCCTAGAAATCCGCGAAGGTGACACCCGGCTTGCCGATCTGATCGGCCCGCTCAACGATCACCAGACGCATCAGGCAGTGACCGCCGAACGCGCGTTTCTCGCCGGGCTCGACGGCTCCTGCCGGACCCCGATCGGCGCGCTGACCAAGCGTGAGGGGGGCGAACTGACCCTAATCGGCGAGATCCTGAGCCTTGACGGGGCCGAGCGGTTCCGTGCGCTGACAAGCGGCCCCGCCGAAGATGCTGCCGGGATCGGCGCCGACGTCGCCCGGCAATTGCGCAAACTGGCGGGCCAGGCCTTTTTCGACGCCCTCGATCTGCGGGGATGAACCATGAAGCTGAGGCTTCTGATCACACGGCCAAGCCCCGGCGCCGAGAAGACCGCCGCCCGGCTTGAGGCCATGGGCCACAAGGCGATCGTCTCGCCCATGCTGCGCTATGTGCCGCTGGAGCCCGTACTGCCTGCCCCCGAGAGCTTTGACGGCCTGGTGGTGACAAGTGCCAACGCGCTGCGCGCTTTCGCCCTTGATCCGGTCTGGGAGGAATGGCGCAACCTGCCCCTGCATGCGGTGGGGGACGCCACCGCCGACACGGCCATTGCCCTCGGCGCCACCCGTGTCGACAGTGCCGGCGGCGATGCCGATGCGCTCGCCGCCATGTTGCGCAAGACGCCGGGCCGGCGCCTGTTTTACCCCTGCGCCGCCGAACCGGCCGCCGACATTGCCGGGCTGCTGGCACCCGCCGGGCACAAGGTCACCGCTCTGCCGGTCTACGAAATGCGCCGGATGAACCGGCTCACCCCCAATGCCGAAATCGCGCTCGGGGCCGGCTCGATCGATGCCGCGCTGGTTTATTCTCGTCGCACGGCAGAGGCGCTGGGCGACGCGCTGGCCGATCTGCGGGTACGGGACCTCACCTGCCTGTGTATCTCCGCCGTGACCGCCGAGGCATTGACGGCACGCGGGCAAAAACGGTGTTATGCCAGCACGGCCCCGAACGAAACCGGCATGCTGGCCCTCGTCAACGCTTTGGAAAACCAGCAAATCGGGTCATGATGGCGGTCAGGGTGATGCGCCCTGCCTGATCACGCTTCCGGGTCTGGCGGTGGACACACGCTTTGCGGGCGGCGGCAGAAAGAGGACATCAGCATGGCCGACAACAAGCAGCCTGACGACAAGCAGACCGGCAAAGCTCAACAAGCGGGCAAATCCGGTGCCGTCAAACCGCCGACCCTGGATATGACCGCCAAATCGAGCGACAAGCCCGCCGACGCCCCCAAGACCGGGGAGCCGGGCCGCTCCAACACCATGGCCGGCGCCAAGCGCAAGGCCGCTGAGCGCCAGAGCCCGGCCACATCCAGCTCGACCGGCAGCACAGCCTCGACGCGGATTGGCGGCGGCAACAATGGCGGCGGCGCTGGCCGCAGCAACACCGGTGCCAGTGGCGGCGGCAATAGCGGCGGCAGTGGCGGCGGCAGTGGCGGCGGTATGGGCGGTGCCGTGACCGGCACGGTGCTGGGCGGCATTCTGGGCCTTGGCCTTGCCTATGGCGCAGCGACGCTTGGCTTCTGGCCGCAGGACGAGGTTGCGCCCAACCCCGACCTTGGCAATCTGATCCGGCGGGTCAACGCGCTTGAAAACGCCCCGGCCCCCGCCGGCCCCAATCTCTCCGCCTATGTGAAACAGGCCGATCTCGACACTCTGCGCACATCCCTCGCCACCATGGCGGAAGCTCAGGCCAACGCGGCCAGCCGGGCCGAATTGACAGCGCTTGGCGACCAGCTCGATGCCCTTTCCGCGCGCCTGCCCGACGGCGATGCGGCGCTCGTGACCGAAGCCGATCTCGCCACCATCGGTGCTGCGGTTGAAGCCATGGCCAACGCCCCGCGCCCCGGCGCCAATCTCGAATCCGGCCTCGCCGAACTGCAATCGGGCTTTGATACCCTTGAACAGCGGATCGCCGCCCTCGAAGCCGCGCCCGTTCCGCAGCCCGCCAGCAACGACACCGCAGATGACGGCGCGCGCGCCCTCGACAGCGATCTTGAAGCCCGCATTGAGGCGCTCGAGGCGCGCGCCGAAACGCCCGCCCCGGCGGAGGGAACCGGCACAAACAGCGAAGACCTTGCCGAGCTGCAGGCCCGGCTCGACACCCTCCAAGGCGATGTCACCCGCCTCAATGAAACCACCGGCGCACTGGGCGAAGGCCTTGCCGCCCTGGCCCTGCCCGCTGAAAGCGCGCCAGCCGGCACCGAGGATACGGACACTGCTGACACCGGCGGCAGCCGCGATCTGACCGCCCTCAACGATCAGCTCGGGGCGCTGAATACCCGGATCGATGCCCTCGAAGCCGCGCGCGAGGCGGAAGGCGCACGCGACCTTGAAACAGCGCCTGCAGCCTCGAATGCCGAAGTCGCGGCGATCGGCACCAGCCTTGACCAACTCGGTCAGGTCACTGCCTCGCTTGGCGAAGGCATGACCGCGCTCGATACCCGGCTCTCGGCCCTTGATGGCGAGATCGAGGAGCTACGCAATGGCCTCAAAACCCAGAGCGCCCGGGCGCTGGAGACACCCGCCGCTTCAAGCGCGGATGTTGAAGCCATGGGCACGAGCCTCGATCAGCTCGGCCAGATGACGGCATCGCTGGGTGAAGGCATGACGGCGCTCGAGACGCGCCTCACCGGGCTCGACAGCGAAATCGCCGGCTTGCGCGAAACGCTGACCGCCGATGTCGCCGCCAATTCAGGCTCGCTCTCTGCCGAGGCGGGGCGCATCGACACGCTCGATGCGAAATTGACCACCCTGTCGCGTGGCCTTGCCGAGGCGGAAACCATGCGCTTCGAGCTGACCGCCCAGGCGGAACGCATCGCCGCCGCCGAACAGGATATCGCCAGCCTGCGCACGGATCTCGACACCATTCAGCAAAACGCCAGTCAAGCGCGCGAAGCGGCCCGTGCCCTGGAAGTCGAGGCCGAACAAAAGGCGGCATTGGCCGCGGCGCTTGGCGAGCTCGACACCCGCGTCAAATCCGGGTCATCCTTCGCGCCCGAGCTCACCATCGTCGCCGATGCTGTGCCCGCGGTCGAACTGCCTGAAACCGTGACCGCCATTGCCGAGACCGGCCTGACCCCGCTGCCGACGCTGAGCGCGAGGCTGGCCGATGCCGCACCGGCCATGCTGCAGGCACTGGCGACTTCGCGTGACGATCCCGACCTGATGACGCGGCTGACCGACCAGCTTGCAGCCTCGATTGCCCTGCGGCCGGAAGGCGAGCCCGAAGGCGATGATCCGCTCTCGGTGATGGCGCGGCTCGAATCCGCGCTTCGCGACGGGAGCATTTTCCGCGCGCAGGAGGAGTTCCAGGCCCTCCCCGCCCCCATGCAGGCCGAGGCCATCGAGATCGGCATCGGTATCGACCAGCATGTGGCGCTGTCGAGCTATCTCAACCGCATCAACCGCGCGACATCGGACAGCCAGGGCCGCTGAGCCGGCCCGCGCAGCCACTGGCCCGGAAGCCGGTGAAGAACACAGCAAGAGCACAAGGAGCGCCATGAGCATCATGACGCCAGACGCAAAGGATCAGACCACGTGATTCGCCTTCTTTGGGCCATTGTCATCTCGCTTGTGGTCGCGCTGGCCGCGACCTGGCTCATCACCCTGCCCGGCACGGTGGACATCTCCGCCTTCGGCTATCGCATGCGGCCGGGGCTCGGGCTTGTGCTGTTCCTGCTGGCGCTGACGATCATCGCCTCGATCCTGATCTGGGCCGTGATCCGCCGCATATTCGGCATTCCGGCGTTGTTCTCGCGCGCGGCCCAGCGCCAGCGCAACCGCAAGGGGCTCGAGGCGCTCTCCGACGCCATCATCGCCTTTCATGCCGGCGATCCGGCCCGCGCCCGGGCGCTGGCCCGCGATGCCCGCTCAAGGCTCGACGACGTGCCCGGCGCCGAATTGCTCGAGGCGCGGGCGCTGGTCGAGATGGGCGCGCTCTCCGAAGCCCGCGAGCGCTATCGCGACCTGATCGACAATCCCGCCACCGCCGTTGCAGCTCTGTCCGGGCTTCACGAACAGGCCCGGCTGCAGGGGCGGGAAAAGGCAGCCCTGGTCTTCGCCAAAAAAGCCGTCGCCATCGATCCCGGCCTCGGCTGGGCCTCGGACGCGGTATTTGCGCAACTCACCAAGGCCGGGAACTGGAGCGAGGCGCTTGAAATGGAGCGTGGCCGCCCCACCCCCAATCGCGAGGAACGCAGCGCATCCCGCCGCCGGCAGGCCGTCTTGATGACAGCCATCGCCCGCGATGCGGAAGACACCGACACTGCCTCGGCCATGGAAAACGCCCGCGCCGCGCTCAAGCTCGAGCCCGACTTTGTGCCCGCCGCGCTGATCGCGGCCCGGCTTTATGTCAACCAGGGTGAGACCCGGAAGGCCGCCGGCCTTCTCCGCCGGGTCTGGCGCGATACCGCCCACCCGCAAATCGCCGAGCTTTTCGCCCACGCCCAGCCCGGCGCCTCCGCGGTTGAACGTTTCAAGCGCACCCGCTCGCTGATCGAGGATCCCGCTGCCGGGCCCGAGGCCGCTGCAGCCTATGCCCGCGGCGCCATCGACGCTCATGAATGGGCCGAGGCCCGCAAGGCGCTGACCGGCTTCATCGAGACCGAACCCACCCAGCGGCTATGTCTGCTGATGGCCGAGATCGAGGAAGGGGAAACCGGCGATCAGGGCAAGGCCCGCGCCTGGCTGAGCCGCGCGGTGAAGGCCCCGCGCGATCCGGTCTGGACCGCCGACGGCATCACCTCGGACGAGTGGGAGCCGACCTCCCCGATCACCGGCAGGCTCGACGCCTTCGCCTGGAAAGTGCCGGTCGCCGCCCTTGCCGGACGCAACCACAACGGCACCCCCGGCGCGGCACCGCACCCGGCGGCCACCCCGTCGCTGCCGCCCGCCAACACAGCCGACGGGGCCGCCCCTGCAACGACGGTCGAGGGCACAGACAAGCCGGTGGACGCGGCTGCGCAAACCGGCAAGGACGCAAAAGCGGTTGATCGCGGCTGAAAGCTCGCGTAGATCGATACCGACGCACCGGGCGGCACACCGCCCGGCCCTAGAGTGCCGCATTAGCTCAGTTGGTAGAGCATCTCATTCGTAATGAGGGGGTCGCTGGTTCGAGTCCGGCATGCGGCACCAGATTTCCCGTCAAAGCTCAGCATGGGAGACGCCCGATCCTCTCCCGCATCCTGTTTCTCCTGCTGTTCGGCCTTTTGACCATCGCCACCCAGATCGGTGGGCTGGCGCTCTTGCCCGCCTTGTGGGCGGGCCGCAAAGCGCAATCAGCTTGGTACCGCGCAACGCTCGGCATCGCCGTATTTCTCGTTTGCTATTCGGCACTCTGGTTCGGTGCAGCGCAATTGGCGCCTCTGACCGGGCGTGTACCGCTGCCCTGCATGGTTCAACCCGAATCACCCCTTGTAAGCCAGTCACCGATCTATTGCATCCTCAACCGGCACTATGTGCATCCGGAACTCAGCCGCCTTGCCACCGGTCTTTCCCGGCATCTCGACAATCGGTTTCCCGGCACTCAAACCATGACCCTGGATGCGGGATTCCCCTTTCTCGACGGCTTTCCCATGTTCCCGCATCTTTCCCACAAAGACGGACACAAGCTCGATCTTGCCCTTTTCTACGAGAACGGAAGTGGCGCCTATCAACCGGGCCGGACGCGTTCATCTCTCGGCTATGGCGCCTATGCGGCGCCACGCGGTAGCGAACAGGATGCTTGTGGCGGGAGCGCTCCCTGGCCAGGTATGAGACTGCCCCCACAATGGGAATGGCCGATTCAGACCCGTGGCCTGTCGCTTGAGCTGGGCCGCAACCGCGCTGCAATTGAGTGGCTGGTGGCAGAAGGCCCCGCCTATGGCTTGAAGAAGCTGTTTATCGAGCCCCACCTCGCGCGTCGGCTTGAGGTCAGCTCACCCCTCATCCGCTTTCAGGGTTGCCGCGCCGCCCGGCACGACGATCACATCCATATCGAGATCGGCGCCTGAGCGTCCTGCCCTGCCCCCTGCCCCGCACAACCCGCGCAATATCATTCTACCCGATGAGAGGCATTTCCGCCTGAGGGGGAAACGATACGCATTTCGCGCAAATCGCTTCCTGATCTTTACAGATCGACAAAAAATCGTTTCACTCCCCTCCAACAGGGAGAATGAAATGGCGGATACCGATATCGACATTGCGCGCCGGGCCGAAATGCGCCCGATCGCGGAGATTGGGGCAAAGCTCGACATACCGGCCGAGGCGCTGCTGCACTATGGCCCGCACAAGGCCAAGATCGACACTTCGGCCATCGAGGGACTGGCGGAACGCCCCGAAGGCAAGCTGATCCTGGTCACCGCCATCTCGCCGACACCGGCGGGTGAAGGCAAGACGACGACCACGGTCGGGCTCGGCGACGGGCTCAACCACATCGGCAAGCGCGCCGCGATCTGTATCCGCGAACCCTCGCTTGGCCCCTGTTTCGGCATGAAGGGCGGCGCGGCGGGCGGCGGCTATGCCCAGGTCGTGCCCATGGAGGACATCAACCTCCATTTCACCGGCGATTTTCACGCCATCGGGGTGGCGCACAATCTCCTGTCGGCGATGATCGACAATCACATCTATTGGGGCAATGCGCTGGGCATCGACAGCCGCCGCGTCACATGGCGGCGCGTGATGGACATGAACGACCGCGCGCTCAGACAGATCACCAATTCGCTGGGCGGGGTGACCAATGGCTTCCCGCGCGAGGACGGGTTCGACATCACGGTTGCCTCCGAGATCATGGCCATCTTCTGCCTCGCCGAAGGGCTGGACGATCTCACCCGCCGCATCGGCGAGATCATTATCGGCTATACCCGGGACCGCACCCCGGTGCGCGCCAGCCAGCTCAAGGCCCACGACGCCATGGCGGTGTTGTTGAAGGATGCGTTGCGCCCCAATCTGGTGCAGACGCTCGAAAACAACCCTGCCTTCATCCATGGCGGGCCCTTCGCCAATATTGCCCATGGCTGCAATTCGGTGTCGGCCACCCGCACCGCGCTCAAGCTGGCCGACTATGTGGTGACCGAAGCCGGATTTGGCGCTGATCTCGGCGCCGAGAAATTCTTCGACATAAAATGCCGCAAGGCCGGGCTGAACCCCAATGCCGTCGTGATCGTCGCCACGGTGCGCGCGCTCAAGATGCATGGCGGCAAGGCCAAGGATGCACTGGGCGAGCCCGACGCGGATGCGGTGAAGCGTGGCGCGGCCAATCTGCTGCGCCATGTCGAAAATATCGGCAAGTATGGTGTGCCGGCCATTGTCGCGGTCAACAAGTTCACCGCCGACACGGCAGAAGAGATCGCCGCGATCCGCGACGCGCTGGCCCCGACCGGCGTCGAAATGGTTGAGGCGGACCACTGGGCGCAGGGCGGCCCGGGCTGCGCCGAACTGGCCCGGAAGGTGGTCGCGCTCACCGAGCAGGAGAGTCGTTTTGCCCCGCTCTATGACGATGCGCTGCCGCTGTTCAAGAAGATCGAGACCATTGCCGGGGAGATTTACCGCGCCTCGGAAGTGACCGCCGATGCCAAGGTGCGCAATCAGCTCAAGGCCTGGGAGGACGAAGGGTTCGGCAGCCTGCCGGTCTGCATGGCCAAGACCCAGTATTCCTTCTCGACCGATCCGAGCCTGCGCGGCGCGCCCGAAGGTCACGTGGTCAATATCCGCGAGGTGCGGCTATCGGCGGGCGCCGGCTTCGTGGTCGCTATCGCCGGTGACATCATGACCATGCCCGGCCTGCCGCGCACACCGGCCGCCGAAGGCATCCGGCTCGATGGCGAAGGGCAGATCCAGGGCCTGTTCTAGGACCGGGCGATCGATCAGGCGGCGCGGCGACGGCCCATGAACCAGGCAATGCCGCGCCAGACCAGAAGGATCAGCACGAGCGTCATCACCGCACTCGACCAGGACGCCTTGGCGAAGGTCCAGCCGCTGGCGCTTGCGATCATGGCGTCGGACACCCCGTCCGGGCCAGCGGCCAGCATGTCGGCGACGGCGGCATTTTCGAGCGCGTCGAAGGCAAAAACGGGCACCGCGACCAACGCCACGATATAGCGCCAGAATCCCCAGCGGCGGGGCAGCAATGCCGCTATGGCGAAATAGAGCACCGCTGCGATGAGCGGCGGATAAGCGAAATCGAGCCGGTGCTGGACATTGAGATAGAAATCCCGGCCCTCTTCACCCAACCCGGCCAACAGGGCGCGGGCGGTTTCGGCGTCATAGCCGCCAAGCCGGAGATCGAAAGGCGTCAGCCCGCCGGCAAGCGCGGTGAGATGTGGCAGCGACCAGATCAGCATGGTCGCATAGACCCCCATCGCCACCGCGAAAAGGACCAGAAAGCCCCAGCGTCCCTTTGTCATGATGTCCCTGCCCCCAAAACCAAGCGGTGGGCACCCTATAGCACTCGCCGTGCCGGGCGGAAATCCGATTTGGCCTGTCAGCCGCCTCCGGATGCGCTGCGCCGGGACCGGGTCTCACCGCTCTCGATCCGCCGGCTGACGGGCAATGTGACGACGGCTCTTGTCCCTTCTCCCGGTTGGCTCGACAGCTTGATCATGCCCTCATGCAACTCGGCGAACCGCTTGCATAGCGCCAGCCCGAGCCCGGAGCCCACTGCCGTCTCGCGGGTCATCGCATTCTCGACCTGCACGAAAGCGGCGAAGGCCCGCGGGATCTCATGCGGCTGCATGCCGATGCCGGTATCGATCACCGCGAAACGCGGCGCGCCGTCCCGCCGGCAATCCACCTTGACGATCACCTCGCCATGCGGATTGGTGAACTTTATCGCGTTGGAAATCAGATTGAGCATGATCTGTTCGATCTTGCCCCGGTCGGCCCGAATCTGGGGCGCCTCGCCTTCGATCACCGCTACCAGCTGCACTTCGTGCGCCACCGCTTCAGGCGTCATCAGCGACACCGCCCGCTGCGCGGTCTCGCCGAGATCGAACCGGTCCTCGCGCACATCCAGCACCCCGCTTTCCGCCTTGGAGAGGTCGAGCAGGTCATTGATCAGCGACAACAATCGTTTGCCGCCGCTCTGGATGTCGGAGAGATAGGTATGATAGCGCGCCGGGCGGATGGGGCCGAAAGCCTCGGCCAGCATCAGGTCCGAAAACCCGATGATAGAATTGAGCGGCGTCCGCAACTCATGGCTCATATTGGCCAGAAACTGGGTCTTGAGCGCGTTGGATTGTTCCGCTGTCTGCTTGGCGATCAGCAATTCGCGTTCCTGGCGCTTGCGCCGCGTGACATCGCGCAGGGTGATCACCCGTCCCGGCTCGCCCTCCCAGCGGGTTTCGCAAACCCGGCACTCGATGGTGCGCTTGCCCGAGGCGTCGCCGGACCCGATTTCCATTTCCAGCAGGCCGCCATCACCCGCCGGCAGGGAGAATTGCTGGCCGGCCAGCACCACCAGATCTTCGCCCAGCAGTGTTTCCGCCGCCGGATTGACGAAGCGGATCCGCGCTTCATCGTCGATGACGACAATGGCATCGGCTGTATCTGAAATCAGCCGTTCGAGCCGGCTATGCGCCGCGCGAAGGCCGGCCATCTCGGTCTCGAGCGCCCCGGTACGGACCAGCATGTCGGCCCGCGCCAGCACCACTTCACGCAGCGCGACGGGTGAAAGCTCATCAGCCGCGACCACGCTCGCAAAGCCGGCCTCGCGCAGCGCATCCCCGGCCTGCGCGCTGATCGGCCCTTCGGCCAGGGCGATGAAATAGCGTTCAGGCGATACACGTTCGTTCGCAAGCGTCCGGGCCTGCTCGATGCTCTGTCCGGCCCGCAGCCAAACGACAACAACCGAGGCCTCCGCATGCCGGCTGACAGCGCCGGTGCGTTCGATCCGGGGCGACCGATCAAGCATATCGAGATAGGGTCGCGCGGCCGTCATCCGCCGGTCGGCCCCGACAAACGCAACTGTAACGCGCATCGCGTTTTGCGGCGCGTTACCCTCCGGCAATCCGGTCGTCTGGCCCTGTTTTACCGTCATTGGCTGCCTCGCCCGGCAATCGAACCGGCGCGGCTCCGACGTCTGCAGCATGCAAGTCGCAGCGCGAATCAGAGCTTAGCAAAGCGCTCGCCTGAGTTGAATCCGGATAAAAACCGGAAATCCGGGCTCCCCGGGGGCTCAGTCCTGACCACTCGAGCCGCGATGCGGCATGCGGATCCGGTTCGCCGGATCGGCATCGGTCTCCTCGCGCCTCCGGACCACCAGGTCGATCGCGCGGATCAGCGGTTCAGGCTTGAGATCGTTCTTGATCAGAAAGTCCTGGGCCCCGTGCCGCAGCACCTCGAGCCCGCGCCGCTCATCCATTGCGCCGGTGATGACGATGATCGGCACATTCGAGCCCACCAGTTTCTGCCGTGCGGTATCGACTGTCTCGACGCCGTAGGAATCGGGCAGACCGAGATCGAGCAGGACCACATCGAACTGGATCTTCTCGATCATCTCGGAGGCGTCCTGCATGCGCGGCACGCTGGTCAGCACATAGCCCCCGGGCCGGGATTCGAGCATGGCCTCGAGCAGGCGCACATCGCCCGGATTGTCCTCGATCAGCAGGACATTCACCGCCATCGTTCAGGAATCCGTCCTTTTGGTCGGCAGGCGTCCGGTCTCGAACCAGAACTCGTCGATTCGGGACACCACTTCGCGGAACGAGCCCATATCCATGGGCTTGGTGATGTAGGAATTGGCGTGATTGGCATAGGACTTGTCGATATCGCCCTGCTGGTCCGACGTCGTCAGGATGATGACCGGTATCGATTTGAGAGCGTCCTCGGCCTTGATCTCGGAGAGCACCTCGTGCCCGCTTTTGCGTGGCAGGTTGAGATCGAGCAGGATGAGATCGGGTCGCGGCGCCTCGCCATAGCCGGCCTCCTGGCGCAAAAACGCAATGGCGGCCTCGCCGTCGCCAACGGCATGCAACGTATTCTCGACGCGGGTCGAGGACAGGGCTTCGCGCGTCAGACGCACATCACCCGGACTGTCTTCCACCAGCAAAATGTCGAGGGAACGGTTCGATGAGCGGGGAATCATATCACCTTCCTTCAAGTCCGGAGCGTAAACCAAACCGTCGTGCCTTGACCAGTTTCGGATTCGATTCCGATTTCCCCCCCGAGCCTTTGCACGATCTTCTGGCACAGGGCGAGCCCGATGCCCGTGCCCTCATAGGCATGGGCCGGATGCAGCCGCTGGAAAATGCCGAAAACCCGCTTGTGATGGTGCGGTTCGATGCCGATGCCATTGTCGGAAACGGTGTACCGCACCATGCCGCCGACCCGCCGGCCCTCGATCGAAACCGCCGGGGTTTCCTCGCCCCGGAACTTGATCGCATTGCTCAAAAGGTTCTGGAAAACCTGGGTCAGCTGCGAGGATTCACCCCGGGCGGCCGGCAACTCGCCGATCTGCACTTTGGCGCCGGATTCCGCCACCGCGCTCCCCAGCGCATCGAGGGCGCGATGGGCCACAACATTCATGTCGACGATTTCGTGCTTCGCCGCAGCGCCCGAAATCCGTGAATAGGTCAGCAGATCCCCGATCAGCCCCTGCATCCGCCGTGCCCCATCGACAGCGAAGCCGATGAATTCGCGCCCGTCATCGTCGAGCTTGTCCGCATAGCGTTCATCCAGCAGCGCGCAAAAACTCGACACCATGCGCAATGGCTCCTGCAGATCGTGCGATGCGACATAGGCGAATTGTTCAAGGTCCGCATTCGAGCGCTCGAGCTCCCTAGTGTATTGGGTAATCTCGTTCTCCGCCTCGCGGCGCTGGGTGATGTCGACCACTGCCGCCAGTACTGCCGGTTCACCCGCCAGCCGCATCGGGGTCAGCCCCACTTCCACCGGAAACAGCGAACCGTCTTCGCGCCGGGCCTGCAAATCGCGCCCGATCCCCATCATGCGTTGGCTGGGATCGGCCATATACTGGGCCCGCAGATCCGCATGGCGCTCGGCGATGTTGTGGGGCAATAGCGTGTCCACCGTCCTTGTCTTGAAGGCCTCCGCAGTCATGCCGAACTGGCGCGTCGCCTCGTCATTGGCCAGAATGACCCGGCCATCTTCCCCCACAATGATCAGCCCGGTCGGGCAGGCATCGAACACCTTGCGGAACCGTTCTTCTGCCTGTTTGGTCTCGGTGATATCGCGCTTGAGCGAGGCAACGCCGAACACCTGCCCCGCCGGATCGATCAGCGGTGAGATGCTGAGCGAAACCGTGAGCACGCGCCCGTCCCGCGTCAGCCTTTCGGTTTCGACAACGCCTGGCCGCCCCCCGGCCAGCGCCTTGGCGATCAGGCCGCGTCTTTCTTCGTGCTGCCCTTCGGGCACGAGCATGTCACCGGATTGCCCGATTGCCTCCTCGCGGTCATAGCCGAACAGCGCGGTTGCCGCGGCATTCCACTCGGTGATCCGTCCCTTGGTATCTTCGGTGATGATCGCATCCGAGGCGTTCTCGATCAGCGCCCGCTGCAGCGTTTCGCGCCGGACGAATCGCGACAGCACCTCACCCAGCGGTCCCATTTCATCGTTCATGCGCGGGATATCGACTTCCCGGTCGCCTTCATCGATCCGGCGGATCGCCCCGGTCAGTTGCCGTACCCGGTTGGACATGGAATGGGCGAAATAATAGCCGAGCCCGATCGCCAGCGCCAACGCCCCCACCGTGGCCAGCCCCATGGTCAGCCGGACCGGGTTCACCGGTTCAAGAACCGCACCGCGCTCGCGCGCCATCAGCATGGTGAAGGACGGCCCGCCCGGCAAAGCCAGGGGCACCGCGGCGGTGACAAAGGCCTCCCCCCCAGCGTCCGGCATCTGCCGGGAAGCGGGGGCATCGTTTTCGGCGTCGAGCTGAGGCCACAGATCCGTCAGCCGGTTGGAGCCGCCCTCTTCAAACGCAAATGTCGTGACCCCGCCAGGCGCCAGCAACACTTCTCCGTCCGCATTGGCGAGATAGAAGCGGTCGTCAGGCTCGAGCCCTGCGGTCATGCGCGTGAAGATCTGCGCCATATCGAGATTGATGATCACCGCACCGATGACGGACCGGCCGGTGACCCCATAAACACTCGCCGCCAGCCTGAGCACGGGCCGGACAGGGCTTTCGATCTGGCCCTGCTCCCGGTTGAGATCGAGCGCCGAGATATAGACCTCGCCCTGCGGCACAGACATTGCCGGCCCGAAATAATAGCGGTCGCCCTTGTCCTGCAGAGCCCGGGCCGGCACCACTTCGATCTCGCCCAGGGGCAATCCGTTGACCCGGACCAGCTCCGGCCCGCCTTCGCGGTTGCCGATCAGCCGGACCTGCAGGATGGAGCGATTGCTGGCCGCATCGGCAACGAACCGCTCGGCCAGATCATCGCGCACCCCCGGCTCACTCACCGCACGGCGCGCGAGCGGCAGGGTGGCAAGGCCCTGGACCTGCTCACTCAGCATCTCGACATCGTCAATGAAGATCTCGCCGCGCTGCCTGAGATCGAGGGTCAGGCGTTCGCTTTCCTGGGCGAGCATCACGTCCTCAAGCCCGCGCAGCACGACCAGCTCGAGCAGCACACTGGTGGCCATGGCCACGGCGATCATCGCCAGCATTACCCGCGCAGCGAATGTCATGCGCCCTCACCCAACCGATGGCGCCCGATGGGCCGGCCCGATGCCGGCGATCAACCTCAGAGCGAATCGGCACGAAGTGTAACAAAGCTGGCTCTGCTGCCAAGCAAGTCAAATATTGGAGCTTGAATTGCCAGATTTTCGGTTGGAAAGCCGGTCTTTTGTGGCAAACGGAAAGTAGAATCGCGGTGACGAATAGTCACCCGGTTCCCGGCATCCGTAGTTCTACCTATGGCTGTAGTGCGGTTGGATCAGGCGATTGCGGCCCGCCGGACCCCTTCGGCATAGGCGAAACGGGCCGTCGGCCTGACAGTCATCGCCGCCTCGTGCCGATCGCCGAGGCCGAACATCATGCGTTGTTCGGTCTGGGTCGACATGAAGAAGGGGAACCGCGAATAGACCTGGTCACGAATGACCGGCACCTCGGCAGCATAAAGACAGACCGGAAAGGCCAGCCCGTCATAGCTGCGCTGTTCGGCCCATTCCTGGGACAGGAAAACCCGCTTGTAAAAGGCCGCGTGTTCGGGCCGCACAATCGCGAGGCAGTAATCGGCATCGTAATAGACCGAGGCCATGGCCGCGATGCGCAGCGTCAGAAATGGCAGCGCCGGATATTCAAGCGAAGCGTCGTAGTCCGCGGTGAACCGGCTCGGATCGACGAATTCGACACCCCGGTCGACCATCGGATCGAGCAGATCCGAATAGACCGTCATGCTCGCCGATTGCCGGTGCTCGGTCGTCACGTGATGAACGCGCAGGGACGAGACCAGCTGGCCGTCGAGATAGACCCCCACGATCCGGCAATTGGGCTGATCGTCGAGATCGTCCTTGCAGATCCGCTCCGCGTTTTCGGGAATGAAACCTTCGCGCCGATACGCGTGATAACGAAGCCGATAGACCGCTTCGAAGTCCTCTGTGAAACGGGCGGGGCGATACTCAACCCTGTCCAGAAGATCCATCAGCCCGCGGGCAAATCGAGATGTTGCTGCCTGGGGCCCACCGGCCATACCTGTTACCATTCGCCGCTACTCCGCAACTCTACATACTATGGTAATCAACTATTAACCAAAACAGAACCGGCAAATGTCCTATCTGGCTCACTACTTCTGCTTATGGTTAATCCATTATTACATGAAGCCTGTGTGACGCGCGTCCGCATTTATCCGAGGCGCGGCAAATAAACGCAAAACCCGCCCCCGTTTCCGGGAGGCGGGTCAGCTAACAATCTGATTTTCGGTGGTAATGCCGAACAGGCGTGCGGTCAGGCGGTTCTGCGGACCGCCGGCATCTTGCGCGAGCGCCGGGCCAGCCGGTCGATCAGCGCGCCGATCTCCGCACGCGGCAGCGGCATGCCGAACAGGAAGCCCTGGATATGGTCGATCTCGGCATGGCTGGCGATCAGGGCGAGCTGTTCTTCGGTCTCCACCCCTTCGACCGTCACCGTCATTTCGAGATCCTTGCTGAGCCGCGCAATGTTCGACAACAGCTTCAGCGAGCGGTCCGAACTGGCGACATCGACAACAAAGGCGCGGTCGATCTTCAGCTTGGTGAAGGGCAGGTCGTGCAGATAGCTGAGCGAGGAATAGCCGGTCCCGAAATCGTCAAGCGCGATACCGATACCCTTGGCGGTCAGCTCGTTGAGCACGTTGAGCGCAGTGCCCTTTTCCTCGAGGAACACGTTCTCCGTAATCTCGATCTCGAGCCGTTCCGGGCTGAGACCCGACCGGTCGAGCGCGTTCTGCACCATGCGCGGCACGTCGCCATGGCGGAAGTCATTGGTCGAGATATTCACCGAGACATAGATGTGATCCGGCCAGTCGAGGCAATCGCGCGTGGCGGCCTCAAGGACCCATTGCGTGATGCGCGAGATCAGACCCATCTCTTCGGCGAGCGGGATGAAGATCATTGGCGAGATCGAGCCGAGCTCGGGATGGGTCCAGCGCGCCAGCGCTTCGCAGCCGGCGACTTTCTGGGTGCGATGATCGACGATCGGCTGATAGACAAGCGTCAGGTCATGGGCATCCACCGCAGCGCGCAGATCGGCCTTGAGCCGCTGACGATAGCGGTACTCGGTATCCATCTCCTCGACGAAGGCCTGCACCGCGCCGCGGCCTTCGGCCTTGGCCTGGTAAAGCGCCAGATCGGCCTTGGTGAGAAGACCATCAAAATCTTCGTCCTGGGCCACGGACAGCACATAGCCAAGGCACGCCCCGCCGGCGATGGTCTGGCGGTCATGGGTGAACGGCTCGGCGAACACGGCCAGCACCTTGTCGGCCAGTTCCCGGGCCCGGGCCTCGGTGAACTCGCCGATCGCGAACAGGGCAAACTCGTCACCCCCGAAACGCGACAGCACGCAGTCGGCATCGATGACCTTGCGCAGCCGGTCCGAGGTGCCCGACAACAGCGCATCGCCGGCCACATGGCCCAAGGAATCATTGACGTGCTTGAAGTCGTCGAGGTCGATGACCATCAACAGCGCGGAAACCCCGGGGTCCTCTGCATAGAACGGGTTGGCCAGATCGGCCTCGACCTGTTCCTTGAAGAAGGTGCGGTTGGGCAGGCCGGTCAGCGCGTCGAACCGGGCCATGTAATTGATCCGCTCCTGCGCCTTCACCCGTTCGGTGATGTCTTCGAACAGCAGCACGGTGCGGCCGTGACGCGATGAAATCGTCACTTCGCACTGATAGCTGTCGGAGATGTGCAGCAAGAGCTTGCGGGTGCCGCCCTTCTCGATCGCTTCCACAAGCGAGCGCGCGGCATGGCGCGGCAGCATCGCATTGGTGCGGTTGGCTGCATCATTGACGAGCTGGGCGAAGCTCATCCCGGTCCAGCTGCCCGGGGCGAAATGGGCGAAGATCTGCTTGGCGCGGTCATTGACCACGGCCACCAGCCCGTTCTCGTCGAGCATGCAAAGCCCGTGCTGCATGGTATCGAGCGCCGTATCGAGCTCCTGGGCCAGCCGGGTTGCCTCGATCCGTCGGTGCAGCGCCGTCAACAGGATGGAGCGCACGGTCGCCGCGATCTTGCGCAGCGACAGGAAGAACGGCCCGAACAGCAGGGCCAGCACGCTGTGATAGATGTCGCCGACCAGAAACAGCGAGAAGGTCAAGGGGAACCCCGTCAGGGCCGATTGCAGGGTCACCAGCCGGTCGACCCCGAAATTGCGGGCGGCAACGCCCACCATCGAGGCCATGGTCACCGAGAGAGCCACCAGTTCGGAATAGCTGTCATCGAGAATGGCGATCGCGATGAAACACCAGATGCCGTAGAGCGCGGCGATGAAGCACGCACCGATGGTCGAGCGCAGCTCCCAATGCGCGGCCGTGTCGACATCGTCCGGGGCCAGGTAATGGCGCTCGAAATCGGTCATGTCGATCCAGCGCCCGATCCCGATCAGCACAAAGGTGACCGCGACCGCCAGAAGGGCGATCGAGCCGGTCTTGTATGCCGATGAGAGCGATCCCACCACGGACACGAGTGTGCCCATCGCCATGGTCCGCTTATCGTCATAAAGCGACCGGACGATCGACACATAATCCAGGGGCGGAAGCGCTTTGCGTGCAGATTGAAACATCGCCTATCCCGTATTGCCCGGTCATTCTTGCACGGAGCGGGGTTAAGGCAGGGTTTCGCAGACACATTCCGGCCCAATTGGGTTATGCGAGTTTGGGGCTAGGCTTAATCAAACGTAAACCGCACCCGCGCGCTGCGCCCGCGATACCCCGCAATCCGCTGACCCTTGAGGCGAAATCGCGCTACTATTACTTAACCATGAAACAAGTTCGCGCTGAAATTGTGCAATACAACCGTGTCAGCGCGGCCAATCAGATTACCCCGGTTAACCGGATGGACGTTGAAACGCCCATATCCGCCCGCCGCAGGAACAATGCGCCCTCCGTTTCATTCTGTTAGAGAGAACGTCGAACCGGCAAAGGAGGATGCAATGGTCGATAAACTGGACGAAGGCGCAGTGCACACCGCACTCAAGGATTGCCCCGACTGGGCCCTCGCCGAAGGTGGCGGCGCCATCACCCGTTCATTTCGCTTTGACAATTTCGTCTCCGCCTTCGGCTTCATGACAAAGGTCGCGATCCTGGCCGAAAAGGCCAATCACCATCCCGAATGGAGCAATGTCTACAACACGGTCGACATCCGGCTCACCACCCATGACGCCGGCGGATTGAGCCAGCGCGATTTCGACCTCGCGCACAAGATCGACGCCTTGTGATGACAAAGCCGGGGCGCAACGCTTGCGCACCCCCGGCACCCGCTTTACCTCTAGAAAGCTCACATGACGCGGCCGGACCCTCCGGACGCTGGAGCTGGAAAATGCCGATGTTCGACGCCCTGTCCCGACTGTTTTCCCGCGAGACCCCCGAGGTCGAAGTGGCCGACCCGAAGCTGTCGGTGGCGGCCCTCCTCGTGCACCTCACAGCCGTCGACGGCGTGGTCACCGAGGACGAGAAGCAGACCCTGCGCCAGCTGATGATGGAGCATTACGAGCTCTCGGAAAGCGATGTGCGCGCGCTGATCCGTCTCGCGATCAAGAAGGACCATGACGCGGTCGACTATTACCGCTTCACCGCCGAGATCGCCCGGCTGACACCGGAAGAGAAGATCGACATCATCCGCATGATGTGGCGCCTGGTCTATGTCGATGCCGAAAATCACGAGCTTGAAGACAATATGGTCTGGCGCGTCGCCGAGCTGATCGGCATCTCGGCGCGCGAACGCACCATTTTACGCAACCAGATCCGCCGCGAGACCGAGGCGGAAATGAGCGACGAGGATGATGACAGCAGCGCCGGCTGACGCACCACGCTTGCAGAATGCAAGCGCGATTGCGCCATGCAATTGCATTTTGCAACGCCGACTCCCAACAGTCCCGCGCCCCGGCTCCCGCCCGGCCCGGTTTCCGGGCTTCGCTACCCTTTCTCAAAACTGGCACGGCGCATGCAAAGAGTTCAGCGACCGGGAAAATGTATTGCGTACCCGGAACCGACCTTCAAAAAGGCCCGTTCTCCGCGTATCGGAGACGGGCCTTTGTCATCGCGGGTGACCGGCGGGGACCACGCGGCAGCCTGCCGCTCTTGTCGGCCACGGGTCTAACCGCTACATATCCCGACATATTCCCTTTCGGAGGCCCGCAATGCGGATTTTGCTTGATGTCATCCTGATGCTGCTCAACCTCTATTGGTGGGTCGTGATCATCATGATCATCATGAGCTGGCTGTTTGCCTTCAACGTGATCAATGGCGCCAACCAGTTCGTTGCCACCATCTGGCGCATCGTCAACGGGCTGACCGAACCGGTCCTGCGGCCCATTCGGCGCATCATGCCGAACCTGTCGGGGATCGATATTTCCCCGCTCGTGCTGTTCATCGGCATCTATGTCGTCCAGCGGATCATCACCGACTATATCTATCCCTACACCTTCTAGGGCATGGCCACCGGCCATCCCCTGCCCTGGCGCGAGACCGGCACCGGTCTCGTCCTGACGGTGCGCGTGGCGCCGGGGGCAGCCCGCAACCACGTGGCAGGGATTGAAGCGCGCGACAATGGCGAGGCGGTGCTGCGCGTCAGCGTCACCGCACCGCCCGACAAGGGCCGCGCCAACAAGGCCGTGATTGCGCTATTGGCCAAGTCTCTGGGCCTGCGCAAATCCGATTTCTCGATTGTCGCCGGCGAAACCGCTCGGCAGAAATCCATCGCGATTGCGGGCGACAAAAAAGCGCTGGCAAGTCTCCTCGCCAGCGCCTTTCAAAACACTTCGGATTGAGGAAACGCCTCAGCCCTTGTTGGCCATCTCGATCGAATCGAGCACCACCTGGCGGGCCTTCTCGATGCCTTCAATGCCTTCGATCTTGGCCCATTTACCCGGCTCGAGATCCTTGTAGTGGGTGAAGAAGTGCTTGACCTTCTCGACCTCGATCTCCGGCATATCGGTAATATCCTTGATGCCATCATAGGCGCGGGTGAGCTTTTGCACCGGCAGGGCAATCAGCTTCTCGTCCTTGCCGCCATCGTCTTCCATCATCAACACCCCGATCGGGCGGCAGCGGATGACCCCGCCCGGCACCACCGGACGCGAATTCATCACGACAACATCGAGCGGGTCGCCGTCGCCGCAAAGCGTATGCGGTACGAACCCGTAATTCCCCGGATAACGCATCGGCGTATAAAGGAAGCGGTCGACGAACAGCGCCCCGGAATCCTTGTCCATCTCGTATTTGATCGGCTCGCCGCCGATCGGCACCTCGATGATCACATTGATATCGTCAGGCGGATTCTTGCCGACCGGGATTGCATCGATATTCATGCCGGGATGCTCCTTGAAGCGCGTGCTGGAAATCGTGCCCGTTAATGGCCTAGGCATCGCCAGGATTGCAAGCCATAATCCGGCCCGAAACCGCCCATTCGACGAGGTATTTTCCCCTTGCGCACTCTAGTCATCGCCCTCGCCGTCTCCGCCGGCCTGACACTCCCCGCCCTCGCCACCGATGTCGACAGCACCTATACCGATGTCGATCTGGCCGACTGCACCATCCTTCAGGCTGACGATTTCGGCGCCTCCTGGGCCTGCCCGGGCTATCGCGGCATGCCGGTCTATGTCGCCGAGGGCGATCTGCGCTTCTTTGTCTCCTATGGGTTTTACGCCCCCGACAAGAAAGCCGCCCGCCAGACCCTGCCCCCCTTCAACCGCATGGGCCAGAAAATCGAGTGGCGGGTGACCAATGCGAGCGGCGACTGGCTGCCTTTCGCCACCATTCTGCGCTTCATCACCGAAAAGACCGATGGCGAAGGCAATTACACCGAAGGCGAGATCCTGGTGGTGACCAAGCTCGGCGAAGAGGAAGTGTGCCACACCGCCTATATCGACGCGCTGGCCAATGTCGACGCCAATCAGATGGCGCGCGATGCGGCCGACAGAGCCCCCGACTTCGATTGCGAGGACGGGCCCGAAACGCTCGGTGAGTGGTCCGGCTACTAGGCGATGCAGGATTTCATCAAGACTGTCGGCAACAAACGCCTGCTATACGTGATGGCGCTTGATACTGCGCGCGCAGGAAAAGTGGACGCCGGTTTTCCGTCCGCGCGCGCAGCAAAAAGGAAACAGGGAGGATGACGATTTCCACAAAGACTGTCGACGGCAAGCGCCTGCTATACGTGATGGCGCTCGATCACGAATACGGCCCGCACCTCAAATCCCGTTTCACCCCGCTGATGACCGGGGTCGGCCCGGTCGAGGCGGCGGTCGCGATCACAGCTGCGCTGTGTACGCTCGAGGCCGAAAATGCCTTGCCGGACCTCGTGATCTCGCTCGGTTCCGCCGGCTCCGCACGGCTCGAACAGACTGCCGTCTATCAGGCCTCAAGCGTCGCCTATCGCGACATGGATGCCAGCCCGCTGGGTTTTGAAAAAGGGGAAACGCCCTTTGCCGGACTGCCGGTCACCATCGATCTCGGCCACGCCATTAGGGGCCTTGACCAGGCGAGCCTGTCGACCGGCGCCAATATCGTCTCGGGCAAGGCTTATGACGCCATCGAGGCCGACATGGTGGACATGGAAACCTTTGCCATCCTGCGCGCCTGCCAGCGTTACCAGGTCCCGCTCATCGCCCTGCGCGGGATTTCAGATGGGGCCGGCGACCTGCATCACATCGACGATTGGACCCAATATCTCCACGTGATCGATGAAAAGCTCGCCGGCGCGGTCGACACGCTTGAAGCATCGCTGGGCGACGCCAACATCTAGCCGCGACCCCAAAAGGAGCCGCAGCCATGATCGAAACCGAAATTACCATCAAAGCCGACGGTGCCGATCTGGCTGCCAGCCTGACCCGCCCGGAGACGGACGGCCCCTGTCCGCTGGTGATCTATATCCACGGCACGGGACCGCTCGACCGCGACGAAAACATGCCCGGCATGGCGCTCAATGTGTTCAACACCATTTCGAAGGCGCTGGCCCAACATGGCATCGCCGGACTGCGTTTTGACAAACGCGGTTGCGGACAATCGACCGGCGATTACGTCAGCGCCGGCCATTTCGATCTGGTCAATGACGTCATCGCGCTGATCGACTATGCCCGGAACGTCGAAGGCTTCACCGAGATCTATCTGCTGGGACATTCAGAAGGCACGCTGATCGGCGCCGAAGCCAGCCTTGAGCGTGAGGTCAGCGGACTGCTGTTGCTCGCGCCTTTTGCCCAGGACCTCGAACCGATCCTGCGCGAACAGGCCCGCAAGGGCGCCGAGAACATGCGCGCCCTCAAGGGCCCGCGCGGCTGGACCTATCGGATCATCACCTTCTTCACCGGCGGGCCGGAAAAGGCCCAGGACAAGATCATCGCCACGCTGAAGGCCGGCACCACCGACACTGTCGGAAAGGGACGCAACCGCATTCCCGCCAAGGCGCTACGCGAAATGATGAGCGTTTCGGTCACCGGGGTCTATGAGAAGGTCTCGGTCCCGGTCCTTTTGCTGGCCGGGGCCAAGGACCTGCAATGCGATCCTGCCGATATTCCCGTACTTAAGAATATTCTTGGCGAGGCTGCGACCAGCCATGTGCTGCCCGACCTCACGCATATTTTGCGCAGCGATCCGGGCGAGCACACCTTCTTTTCCTATCCCGGGCTCATCGAGGAACCCATCGATCCCGAGGTGATCGCCATCGTTGCCGACTGGCTGGACCGCAGGACCGCCGGCTAGCTCGCCTTGGCGGCGGCGCGCATGGCCCGCTTGCGGTCATGCGGATCGAGATGGATCTTGCGCAGCCGGATCGATTTCGGCGTCACCTCGACATATTCGTCTTCCGCGATATAGCTCAGCGCCTGTTCGAGGCTGAGTTTTTTCGGTGTGGTCAGCTTGACCGCATCGTCCTTGCCCGCAGCACGCACATTGGTGAGCTGCTTGCCTTTGAGAACATTGACCTCGAGATCGTTTTCGCGGCTGTGCTCGCCCACGATCATGCCTTCATAAACCGCTTCGCCCGGTTCGATCATGATCGCGCCGCGATCCTCGAGATTGAACAAGGCATAGGCAACAGCATCGCCCTGGGCGTTGGAGATCAGGACCCCGGTGCGCCGGCCCGGCAGCGCGCCCTTATGCGGCTCATAAGCGGAAAACACCCGGTTGAAGACCGCGGTGCCGCGGGTATCCGAAAGCAGTTCCGGCTGATAGCCGATCAGCCCGCGTGTCGGGACATTGAGCTTGAGCCGGGTGCGCCCGGTGCCCGAAGGCCGCATGTCCGTCAATTCGCCGCGCCGCTCGGAAAGCTTTTGCACGATCGGGCCGGTGAACTCATCGTCGACGTCGATCGTGACTTCCTCGATCGGCTCGACGGTCACCCCGTCCTGTTCTTGCATCAGCACCTTGGGACGGCCGACATTGAGCTCGAACCCTTCGCGCCGCATGGTTTCGATCAGCACTGAAAGCTGCAATTCGCCACGGCCGGCAACCTCGAAACTGTCGCGGTCATCGCCATCGGTGACCTTGAGCGCCACATTGCCTTCCGCCTCGCGCATCAACCGGTCGCGGATAACTCGGGATTGCACCTTGTCGCCTTCGCGACCGGCCAGCGGGCCGTCATTGATGCGGAACGTCATCGACAGGGTCGGGGGATCGATCGGTTGCGCGTCGAGCGGTTCGGTGACCTCGGGGGCCGCCAGCGTATCCGCGACGGTCGCGGTCTCGAGCCCTGAAATCACGACGATGTCGCCGGCCTCCCCGCTTTCCACCGGCTCGCGCGCCAGCCCACGGAAACCCAGAACCTTCGAGATCCGGCCCTTTTCGATAATCTTGCCGTCGCGGCTGATCGCATGGATCGGCGCGCCGGCCAGTGCGGTACCCGAATAGACCCGGCCGGTCAGCACGCGCCCGAGGAACGGATCGCGGTCGACGGTTGTCGCCAGCATCCGGAACGGCCCGTCGACAACAGTCGGCTCGGAGAAATGTTCGAGCACCAGATCGAGCAGCGGCCCGGAATCTTCTTTGGGGCCTTCGGGCGACATCGCCATCCAGCCCTGCTTGGCCGAACCGTAAAGCACCGGAAAGTCGAGTTGGTTTTCATCAGCCTCGAGCGCCACGAACAGATCGAAGATCTCGTCGAGCACCTCGGAATGGCGTTCGTCGGGCTTGTCGATCTTGTTGATCGCGACGATCGGCCGGAGCCCCATGCGCAGGGCTTTCGAGAGCACGAACTTGGTCTGCGGCATAGGGCCTTCGGCGGCATCGACCAGGATGATGGCACCATCGACCATATTCAGGATGCGCTCGACCTCGCCGCCAAAGTCGGCGTGGCCCGGCGTATCGACGATATTGATCCGGGTGCCTTTCCAGTCGAGCGCTGTCACCTTGGCCAGGATCGTGATCCCGCGCTCGCGCTCCAGATCATTCGAGTCCATGGCCCGCTCGGCCACTTTCTGATTGTCACGGAAAGTGCCTGACTGGCGGAGAAGCACGTCGATAAGGCTGGTCTTGCCATGGTCGACATGGGCGATGATCGCGATATTGCGCAAGGGCATGGAGGTCTCGGAGCTTTTGGGATCGGCGCTTCAGACCGCAATCGGCCCGGCGCGCAAGGCCTTACAGTGCCTTTGTGACACCTTCAACCCCAAATGCCCCGGGGCCGGTCGGACAAAACGACCCCGGGGCGCAGGCAGACCGGTCCGCCGCTACTCGAGTCCGATCTTCAAAAGCCTGATTTCTTCTTTCAGCCGCTGCACTTCGAGGGCGTAGATTTCGTTGCAGTCGAGCCGCTCAGGCCGCCGCCCGAGCGGCACCACCACCCGCGCATAACCGATGGCCGAACTCTCGATGCCCGAACCTTCGCCCAGATAGGCGTTGAGCCCGCCGCCCACCACGCCCATGTCGAGATAGGCACCGTTCGAGTTGATCGACTGCGAACAGCGAATGCCGGTCGAGGTCGTGATCGAATCCTCGCCTCCCGGCCCGGTCGGTGCCGCCGGAAGAAACAGCCCGTCAGCCGCCAGCGCTGGCGGCATGGGCGCGGCGGCCGACAAAAGTGCCGCACACGCGAGGCAGGATCGAGCCAGAGATTTCTTCAGGTCGAACGCAAAGGCCAATGGTCCGCTCCTTCTGGTTAGGCGGGATTTTGAACGCGAGGATGACGTGACGCCCGTATCCGGGCGCCAGCACAAGACGGGCAGGCTGCACCACCGCATCGCCGACCGGGGTTTCGAACTCGGGATCCATCACCTCGAGCACAAAGGCCATCCGCTTTTGATAGGGATTGGAAACCGCGACCCTGAAACCCTTCATGTCGGACAAGGTCAGGCCGTCTTTGCGCATGGGTGAAAGCGATTGCCCGTGTGCGGCGGAGATCGAGCCGAAGGCCGTCAGCGCCACCAGGCCCAGCGGGGCAAGATATCGGGCTAGCTGCATGTCACGACCGATTCCACGGTGTAGGAGCCCGCGGCGAACCCGCTGCTGTTGAGGATGCGGCTGTTGAAGGTCACCGCGGTCAAGGCAATAGTGCCGACGCCAAAGTTGGTCTCGCTCTCCGTGTAACCCTGGGAGACCGATGACAGCAGCCCGGTCCCCTGATAGGTCACCTCGACCGTTTCGGTTCCGCTCGAATACCCCGCCGGCGGCGCGCTTGTCCGAGACGGCGCGCCGACTGTCACGGTATTGCTGCCTATGGACAAGATGGTCAGCGTGGCGGGGACACCAAGCGTTTCCTCACTGCCAAGGGTCTGCCCATCTCCCGACAGGGTCAACACACCCGGCGTTGTCAGAGCCAGGGTGCAGCTTCCCGTCAGGTTGGCGGAAAAGATCACATCTTCGGCGTGGGCGGGTGCTAGGCCGCAAATCGAGGCAATAGCCATGAGGCCCCCTGCGCCAAACAGGGTGTTACGCATCTTAAATCTCCGCTGGTGAGTGAGAGAGCAGGACGTTTTCCGCTCTTCCTCGAATAGCCTGTTCTTCCATGGTTAACAGGCCATTAAGCGGTAGATTTTTGTTTAGTTACATAACCCTACGATCTTTAACTTATGAAGTATTCACTGCTTATTTAATTAGGTCTTCTGTAAATTAAGTAGAAATACGGCAACCACCAAGCAACCAATACGCGCAATTGGTAATGCGTTGGATATCCGTATTCTCCGCAGGCAAGAACGCGATTCGCGATCCTGTCCGAATTCGGGACATTTTGCTTACCAACGACTGTCGGCAATTTGTCCGACCGCACGGCCCATCCGGCAGAGGACTTGCAGTCCCACACCAAAAATGCGGAACCGCGCCGCAGGTCTGCAGGTCAATCAGCCACCAGGGCAAGACCAAATGCTCAAGCGAAGTAACCCCACCCGCGATCTGGTTGATTTTTCAATCGGCGCAGTCTAGCCCTTGCACCGCTAATAACGATTACGGGGATTTTGACCCCCGCGGATTGGAGACTTCAATGCTCAAGAGCACTGCCACCATCACCACCGACCACGCCTCCAAATACCTCCAGCAGATGTGCAAGCACTTCCAGCATAAGGTCGAGGCCGAATGGGATACCGAGACCGGCACCGTGCATTTCCCTGCCGGTCCCTGCACCATGGCGGCTGAGGGCAAGACCCTCACGATCAATGTGACCGCCGAGGATGAGGAAGGCCTGGCGCGCGGTCGCGACGTGATCGACCGCCACCTGCCCAATTTCGCGTTCCGCGAAGAGATCGAGATTTCCTGGACCGAGGCTGCCGCGGCCTGACCGGTCGCCGACACGGACCATAAAAAAAGGGGAGCGCCAGGCGCTCCCCTTGTCGTGTCGGATATCGAAAAACGATCAGCCCTTCTGGCGCCGCGCCGCATAGGTGCGCAACCGAAGCGCATTGAGCCGGATGAAGCCTTCGGCATCGTGATGATCATAGGTGCCGCCTTCCTCGAAGGTCACCAGATCTTCCGAATAAAGCGAATTCGGTGACGTCCGCGAGACCAGCGACACTGACCCCTTGTAAAGCTTGACCACCACTTCGCCGGCCACCAGCTCCTGGCTGGTATCGATCAGCGCCTGCAGCATTTCGCGTTCGGGCGAGAACCAGAAACCGTTATAGATCAGCTCGGCATAGCGCGGCATGATCTCGTCCTTGAGATGCGCTGCCCCGCGGTCGAGCGTGAGCGATTCGATGCCGCGATGGGCGGTCAGCAACACGGTCCCGCCCGGCGTCTCATAGACCCCGCGCGATTTCATGCCGACAAACCTGTTCTCAACCAGGTCGAGCCGCCCCACACCATGCTTGCCGCCGAGTTCGTTGAGCCTGGTCAGCACCATGGCTGGCGATAGCGTTTCGCCATTAATCGAGACCGCGTCGCCCTTCTCGAAGCCGATGGTGACGAACTCTGGCGCGTCGGGCGCCGCCTCGGGATCGACAGTGCGCTGATAGACATAATCCGGCGCCGCCTCCGCCGGATCTTCCAGCACCTTGCCCTCGGACGAGGTGTGCAACAGATTGGCATCGACCGAGAACGGGGCTTCGCCGCGCTTGTCCTTGGGCACCGGGATCTGGTGCTGTTCGGCATATTCGATCAGCCGGGTCCGGCTTTGCAGATCCCATTCGCGCCACGGCGCGATGACGCGGATGCCGGGATCAAGGGCAGCGGCGGAGAGTTCGAACCGCACCTGGTCGTTCCCCTTGCCGGTCGCCCCATGCGAGATGGCGTCGGCGCCTGTCTCATGGGCGATCTCAACCAGCCGCTTGGAAATCAGCGGCCGGGCGATCGAGGTCCCGAGCAGATAGACCCCTTCATAAAGCGCATTGGCCCGGAACATCGGAAACACGAAGTCGCGCACGAATTCTTCGCGCAGATCCTCGATATAGATCTCCTTGATGCCCATTATCTCGGCCTTCTTGCGGGCCGGCTCGAGTTCCTCGCCCTGGCCGAGATCGGCGGTGAAAGTCACCACCTCGCACTGATATTCGGCCTGCAGCCATTTGAGGATAATCGAGGTGTCGAGCCCGCCCGAATAGGCAAGCACGACCTTGTTGACGTCTTTGGACATGGATACTTCCGCGGATTTGGGGCGATTTTGGCGCGCAACCTAGTCAAACCCCCGTCAAACCGCAACGGATAAGGCAAATCCGTTCCGGTCTCGACAAACCGGGCCGAACCATCAATGCTGCCACCCGATCCGATATCGCCATTCCCAAGGCTCAATCCATGCCCGATTTCGTGCCCGACCTGCCGATCATCCTGTCCTTCGCCGTGGCCTCCTTCGTGCTGTGCATCACGCCGGGGCCGGATATGGCGCTGTCGCTCTCCAAGGCCATTCAGCACGGGCGCGCCCATGGCCTCGCCTCGATGAGCGGCGCGCTGAGCGGGGTGATGGTGCACACGGCGCTGGTTGCCTTCGGTATCTCGATCCTCATCGCCACCGCGCCCACTGCCTTTCTGGTGCTCAAAACCGCCGGCGCGGTCTATCTGCTCTGGCTCGCTTTTCAGGCAATCCGCTCGAAAGGCGGGCTGTCGCTCGATACGGCCCGCGGTTCCGCCCCGGCGCCGAGCCTGTGGGCCAGCTTCTGGACCGGCGTCGGGATCAACCTTCTCAATCCCAAGATCGTTCTGTTCTTCGTGACCTTCCTGCCCCAGTTCGTTTCACGCGACGACCCGGCCGCAACCGGCAAGCTGCTGTTTCTGGGCGCCGAGTTCATCATCGTTTCGCTGCCCCCCGCCTTTGCCATCGTTCTGGCCGCAGGCGCTGTAGCCAACCTGTTCGCCCGTTCGGTCTGGACCCGCCGCATCGTCAATTGGAGCTTTGCCGGGGTCTTTGCGGCCTTTGCGGCGCTGATCCTGACCACGCACAGCCGCGCGGCCACCTGACACCTCGCCCCTGGCTTTGGCGCGAAATGTCCGAGATTGGGCCACTTCGGTGATTTTCTCCCCGGTTGCGGGGTCTATGCTCACAGCATAGACTTCAAACCGGAGACCGAAAATGTCCGATACCGCCCTTCTCGTCATCGATGTGCAGAAATCTTTTCTCAAGGCTCCCTATTGGCGTGACGACGACCTGCCCGGTTTTGCCGAGCGCGTGAACGCCCTGATTGCCGGCGCCTGCGCCGGTGGAATGCCGGTCATCCAGATCTTTCACAATCAGGTCGATGGCGGCCCGTTCGATCCCGCAAGCGGGCTGGTGGCGACGCTTGACGGCATCGACATCACCCCGGACGCGCTGATCAACAAGACCCGCCACAGCGCCTTTGTCGGCACGCCGCTGGAACTGGAATTGCGCCAGCGCGGTATCACAAAGCTCATCATCTGCGGCATCCGCACCGAGCAATGCTGCGAGACCACCGCCCGCAACGGCTCCGATCTCGGCTATGCGGTCGACTATGTGACCGAGGCAACCCTGACCTTCCCCATGACCTTGCCCAATGGCGAGACAGCGTCGCCCGAAACCATCAAGGCGCACACCGAGATGGTCTTGAAGGGCCGCTTCGCCCGTATCGCAACGGTCGAGCAAGCCCTGGGACTGGCCGAGGCCAGCGCCGCCTGAGATGAGGCCAGCGAAGCCCGAAATGAGGATCGACCATCCCACATCCGAGGCACCCTGGCCGGTCTTTTTCGTGCTGCCGCCGCAAACCCTGCTGCTCGATATTGCCGGGCCGCTCGAAGTGTTTCGCGTCGCCAATACCGAGGCGGGCCGGACCGTTTATGAGGTCACATTTCTCGGGCCGCGGGAGACGATCGGGAGTTCGGCCGGGCTGGCGCTCGGCCCGCTCCTGCCCTTGCCGGAAACCCTGCCCGAGCGCGTTACCATCATCCTGTCGGGCACGGCTCGGGTGCCGATGGCGGCCAGACCGGCCATTGCAACGCATGACGCCACCGAGACGCTCAAAGCCCGGCGGGAAATCTCCGCCTGGTTGCGCCAGGTGCACCGGCCCGGTCACCGGATCGTCTCGATCTGTACCGGCGCACTGTTTGCCGCCGAAGCAGGGCTGCTGGACGGGCGCGACTGCACCACGCATTTCGATGCCCTCGACGCGCTGCGCGAGGCCGCGCCGAACGCGCGGGTGCATGACGACCGGTTGTTTGTCGAGGACGGCCAGATTCTCACCAGTGCCGGCATTACCGCGGGGATCGACCTTGCCCTGCATCTGGCTGAGAAGGATTGCGGCCCGGCGATTGCCGCGTCCATCGCCCGCGATCTGGTTGTCTATCTCAGACGCTCGGGCGGCGACCCGCAGCTCTCTCCGTTCCTCGTCGGCCGCAATCACATCCATCCCGCCATTCACAAGGCCCAGGATGCGATCACCGCCGATCCGGCCCACCCCTGGTCGGTCACCTCGATCGCAAGGCTGGTCCATGCCAGCCCGCGCCACCTCTCCCGCCTGTTCAACGCCGAAACCGGTCTCTCGGTCTCCGACTACGTCGCCGCGATCCGGCTTGCGCGCGCCCATGAGCTGGTCACCGGGTCGCGGCTCGATATGGAGGAGATCGCAAGGCGGTCGGGCTTCGGCTCGACCCGGCAGATGCGCCGGCATTGGCAGAACCGCTACGGCGCCGCGCCGAGCCGATACCGGCATCAAACCAGTGCCTCCTGAAGGCCGCAGGGCAGCGCCAATTCACTTCATCCGTTAACAAACTGATTTCACTTGGTTTTCCATTTCCAGTTTGGAATGCTTCTAAGTTATTGAAAAATAAGTTGAAATTGATTTTGAGCCCGGCTAGGACTGGCGTGCCATCGCGATGGCGGGACCTTGAATCCCGTTGATCGGAGAGCGTTTTCGCCACCCGGCGCTTGCCGGGCAGCAGGCCCGTCATTCTGTGCCACAGGGGCAGATCGGCCTTCGTTTCTCCATGCTCGACGGGGTTCGCTAACCACCGGACCTTGACCCCGGAAGGAGAGACCAATGACTTTCAAGCCCTTCGGCCTGACGCTTGCCGCCACCCTTATTGCCGGCGCCCTCGTCACCCTGCCGGCATACGCTCAGAGCGACGCCAGCAAATCGACCATTACCATCACCCATGCCCAGGGCACGACCGAAGTGCCGGTGAACCCGCAAAAGGTGTTCACCTATGACCTCGCCGCGCTCGATACCCTCGATGCGCTCGGCATCGAAGTCGATGGCGTGCCTGCCGCGGTCTATCCCGAGCATCTGAGCAAATATGCCGGCGACGACTACGAGAAAATCGGGTCGCTGTTCGAGCCTGATTATGAAGCCGTCAACGCCGCCCAGCCCGACCTGATCATCGTCGCGGCGCGCTCCTCCACGGCCTATGAAGAGCTCTCGAAAATCGCCCCGACCATCGATCTGTCGAACGCGTGGGACAATTTCGTTCCCTCCATCAAGGCGAATAGCGAGATCATTGGCGAGATCTTCTCTAAGCAGGACGAAGTCGCGGCCCTTGAAGCCGAACTCGATGCAAAGATCGCCTCGGTTCAGGCCAAGGCCGCCGATCTCGGCTCCGTCTTCATCGTCCTGACCTCGGGCGGCAAGGTGACGGCCTATGGCCCCGGCTCGCGCTTCGGCTTCGTGCACGACACGCTTGGCCTGACCCCGGCCATCGAGGACGTCGACGCCGCCACCCATGGCGAAGCGATCTCCTTCGAGTTCATTCTTGAGACCAGTCCGGACTGGATCATCGCCATCGACCGTGACGCCGGCGTGGGTTCCACCGATGGCGCGTCGGCAAGGCAGACCCTCGACAATGCGCTGGTGCACGAAACCAACGCCTGGAAGAACGACCGGATCGTCTATATCGACCCGGTCCGCTGGTACATCGTCAATGGCGGCCTCGCCAACCTCAACGCCATCGCCGGCAATCTCGATGCGGCCCTGACCGCCGAATAATCGGCGGCTATCCCGCCTCGGAGCGTGCCGGACCTGCCCGTCCGGCGCGCTCCGCTTTGTGCTGGCCCATCACCATGATCCGCGCCCTCGCCCCCATCGCTGTCGTCCTGCTCGCGATCACCAGCCTGTTCGTGGGCATTTCAGATGTCTCGATCGCCAAGCTACTGGCTGGCGATCCAGGCGGACGCGCGACCCAGATTCTCCTGATCTCGCGCATCCCGCGCACCCTGGCCCTGATCCTTGCCGGTGCCGCGCTGGCGGTGGCCGGCACCATCATGCAGATGCTGGCGCGCAACAAATTCGTCGAACCCTCGACCGCCGGCACCTTCGAATCCGCCTCGCTCGGGCTCCTGCTCGTCACCATCGTTGCACCTGGCGCCCCGGTCTTTGTCAAAATGCTCTCCGCCGCCCTTTTCGCGCTCGCCGGCACTACCCTGTTCATCACCATCCTCAATCGCATCCAGTATCGATCTGTGCTGATTGTGCCGCTGGTCGGGCTCATGCTCGGCGGCGTTTTCTACGCCATCACCACTTTCTTCGCTTTGCGATTCGAACTGCTTCAATCGCTCTCCGCCTGGACCACCGGCGATTTCTCCGGTGTCCTGCAGGGGCGGTATGAGCTCCTCTGGATTTCCGCGGGACTGACCGCGCTCGCCTATCTGGCCGCCGACCGGTTCACGGTTGCCGGGCTCGGGGAAGCACTGACCACCAATCTCGGCCTTGCCTATCGCCGCGTGATGGCGCTTGGGCTCGTGATCGTCTCGCTCGTCACCGCCACGGTGGTCGTCACCGTGGGCATGATCCCGTTCCTCGGGCTGATCGTGCCCAATGTCGTCTCGCTCTTCATCGGGGATAATATGCGCCGCGCCCTGCCTTGGATCGCACTGACCGGCTCGGGCTTTGTGCTGGCCTGCGACATTGCCGGGCGCTTGATCCGTTACCCTTATGAGATCCCCATCGGCACCGTTGTCGGGGTCGTCGGCAGCGCCTTGTTCCTCGTGCTTCTCATCAACCGGGGGCGGGCCCATGGCTGAGACCGACGCCCAACCGACCATTGCCACGCCCCGCATCGGCGCCATCGCCCGGCACTGGAGGTTGCTCGCCGGGCTCACGCTCGCCGTCATCATCCTGTCGGTCCTGTTCATGACCGTGGGCGCAAAAGGCGACTGGAGCTTTGTCCTCGCCTATCGCGGCAAAAAGCTTGCCGCCCTCATCCTCATCGGCTTTGCCATCGCCATTTCGACGGTCCTGTTCCAGACCGTCACCGGCAACCGCATCCTCACCCCGGCCATTATGGGCTTTGACCGGCTCTATATGCTGATCCAGACCCTGATGGTCTTCTTCATCGGCTCGACCGGGCTCGCCGCGCAAAGCCCACAGGTGATGTTCCTGTTCGAAACGGCCGTGATGATGCTGTTTGGCGGCCTGCTGTTCCGCTTCATCTTCACCGGCGCGGTCCGTTCGCTGCATCTCGTCGTGCTGATCGGCATTGTCCTCGGGGTCTTTTTCCAATCGCTGACCAATCTGATGCAGCGCATGATCGACCCCAATGAATTCGCCTTTCTTCAGGACCGCTATTTCGCCAGCTTCAACACGGTCGAAACCGATCTGCTGGCGATCACCGCTCTTATTCTGATCGCGGTATCCGCCATTGCCTGGCGCTTCCTGCACGTCTTCGATGTGTTGAGCCTCGGGCGTGAAGCCGCGCTCAATCTCGGTCTCGACCACAAACGGGCGGTGACCCTCGTACTGGCGCTGGTCACGCTCCTCGTCTCGGTCTCGACCGCGCTTGTCGGACCGGTGACCTTCTTTGGCCTGCTGGTTGCCAACATGGCCTATCTCATCGCCCCGACCTACCGCCACGCCGTCATCCTGCCGGTCGCAGCGCTCCTCGCCATGATCTGTCTTGTTGGCGGGCAGCTCCTGCTCGACCACGTCATGAGCCTCATGATCGGGCTCGATTTCGGGGCCAACCTCGCCGTCATCATCGAGTTCATCGGCGGCATCGTTTTCATTCTCATGCTGGTTCGCGGAGCGGCCCGATGATCGTCATCAACAATGTCACCAAGCGCTATGGCGACACCCCGGTCGTCGACAATGTCTCTCTTGCCCTGCCGCCACGCGGGGTGACCGCGCTGATCGGCCCCAATGGCGCCGGCAAATCGACACTCCTGTCGATGATCGCCAGGCTCTTGCCCATGGATCACGGCCAGATCACAGTCGATGGGATGGATGTCGTAGAAACTGCATCCGACCGCCTCGCGCGGCGCCTGTCGATCCTGAGGCAGGACAATCACGTCACCGCCCGGCTGACGGTCAGGGACCTCGTCTCATTCGGTCGCTATCCCTATTCAAAGGGCCGCCTCACCACAAAAGACAACGACCATATCGAGCGGGCGCTGGCTTTTCTCGAACTCGAGCCTTTCGCGGCGCGCTTCCTCGACGAGCTCTCCGGCGGTCAGCGACAGCGCGCCTTCGTCGCCATGGTGCTGTGCCAGGACACCGATTATGTGCTGCTCGACGAGCCGCTCAACAATCTCGACATGAAGCATTCGGTCGGCATGATGAAGCTGCTGCGCCGCACGGCCGACGAGTGGGGCAAGACCATCGTCCTGGTGCTGCACGATATCAACTTCGCCTCCTGCTACGCCGACAATATCGTGGCCATGCGCGATGGCGCCGTGCTGCATCAGGGCAGCCCCCGCGCCATCATCCGGCCCGAGACCCTCAAGGACATTTATGAGGTCGACGTCGCGGTCCACGACATCGAAGGGCGGCGGATCGGGGTGTATTTCTAGAGCGTTTCCAGGTGAAGTGGACGCCGGTTCACCGTTCGGAAACGCGACAAAACAAGGACGAGAGCGCCAAGCCGGTCCAACCTCATTGCTTGGCGCTCTATACCGAATCTGTCAGTGTTCCCGTCTTGTTCCAGCGACGCAGAGGCCGGGCATATGACTGAACGCATCACGCCGGGCGAAGCCCGCCGCATCGCACTGGGGGCACAGGGGTTTGGCCGGAAACGACCCGAAACGGTGCGCCGGCATCACCTGACAAAGAACACCGGCCGGCTCGGCGTCTACCAGATCGACAGCGTCAATGTGGTCTCCCGCGCCCACTATCTGCCCGCCTTCTCACGGCTCGGCGCCTATGACCGGTCAATGCTCGACCAGATGGCCTGGGCGCGCAATTCGCGCCGCCGCCTGTTCGAATATTGGGGCCATGCCGCGTCCCTGATCCCGCTTGAATATTTCCCGCTGATGCGCTGGCGCATGGCCCGCGCCGACCGGGGCGAAGAGGGCTACAGGGCCCTGCGCCGCATCGCCACTGAAGAGCGCCACGAGGCGATGGCTATTCTCGAGCGCATCCGAAACGAAGGTCCCCTGCCCGCCTCTGCCTTTGAAAGCGGCAATACCGGCTGGTGGGAATGGAGCCAATCAAAGCACTATCTCGAATGGCTCTTCTATGCCGGTCACGTCACCACCGCGACAAGGCTCGAAAATTTCGAGCGGGTCTATGACCTGACTGAACGCGTTATTCCCGCCGAGTATTACGACGCCCCGGTCCCCAGCGAGGCTGAAGCCCACCGGGCCTTGATCGAGATCTCGGCCCGGGCATTGGGCATCGCCACGCCAGGCGAATTGCGCGATTATTTCCGCCTCGGCCCCGCCGAATCGAAAGCAGCAATCGCGGAGCTGGTTGAAGCCGGCACGCTGATCCCGGGTTCAGTGAAGAATTGGCCCGAGGCCTATTTGCATCGCGACGCCACCTGCCCGGCCCGGCCGCGCACACGGGCGCTTCTGGCACCCTTCGATCCGCTGGTCTGGGAGCGTGATCGCGCCGAACGCATCTTCGGCTTCCGCTATCGCATCGAGATCTATGTGCCCGAGGACAAGCGCCAATATGGCTATTATGTCCTGCCCTTCCTGTTGAACGGGCACCTGGTGGCAAGGGTCGACGTCAAGGCCGACCGAGCCGGGTCCCGGCTTCTTGTCCGGTCCCGGCACTTCGAGCCGAAGGCCCCGGCGGAGACGGTAGAAGAGCTCGACGCCGAACTCGCCGATCTCGCCGAATGGCTGGGGCTCGATGAAGTGGTGATGGAGTGCTGAGAAAAGCGCTCCAGAGTCCAGACCCTAGCCCGCCAGCGCGTCGCGCTCTTTCTTGCTCAGCCGCTCGCTCTCGGATTTGAGCTGGCCGCAGGCGGCAAAGATATCGCGCCCGCGCGGGGTCCGGACCGGCGAGGCATAGCCGGCCAGGTTGACCACATCGGCGAACTTTTCGATCTGTTCCCAGTCCGAGCATTCATGCTCTGACCCCGGCCAGGGGTTGAACGGGATGAGATTGATCTTGGCCGGAATCCCATCAAGCATCCGCACCAGTTCGCGGGCGTCCGCGACTGAATCATTGACGCCCTTGAGCATCACATATTCGAAGGTGATGCGCTTGGCGTTCGACAGGCCCGGATAGTTCCGGCACGCCTCAAGCAGCTCGGCGATCGGCCATTTCTTGTTGATCGGCACCAGCTCGTTGCGCAATTCGTCGCGCACCGCATGCAGCGAGATCGCCAGCATGACCCCGGTTTCTTCCCCGATCTTGTCGATGAACGGCACCACGCCGGAAGTTGACAGCGTGATCCGGCGGCGCGACAGGGAAATGCCTTCCCCATCTGCCATCAGCAGCAGGGCGCGCTTGACGTTCTCGTAATTGTAGAGCGGTTCGCCCATGCCCATCATGACGACATTGGTGACCGCGCGGGTGCCACCCTTGGGCGTGATCCCGTCCTTGGGACGTTCGCCACCCGGGAAATCGCCCAGCCGCTCGCGCGCCATCAACACCTGCCCGACGATCTCGCCGGCGGTGAGATTGCGCACCAGTTTCTGTGTACCCGTATGGCAGAAGGTGCAGGTCAGCGTGCACCCGACCTGGGACGAGACACACAGCGTGCCGCGGTCGGATTCGGGGATATAGACGGTCTCGACATCGACCGGCGGCTGGTTGGGATTTTCCGGATCGGTGAAGCGGAACAGCCATTTGCGGGTGCCATCGGTCGAGACCTGCTCGGTCACGATCTCCGGGCGCTGGATGACGAAGCGCTCGGCCAACCTGGCCCGCACATCCTTGGCGATATTGGTCATCGCCTCAAAATCGCTGACGCCATTCACATAAAGCCAGTTCCAGATCTGCGCGGTGCGCATGCGGATCTGTTTTTCGGGCAGACCGATCTCGGTCAGCGCCGATCCGATTTCCGCGCGATCCAGCCCCAATAGCGCCTGGCGCTTGGGCGCCGGCGCGGGATGCCGATCATGGGAGATGTCGAGCGCAACGGACATGGCTCAAACCGTCTTTCAACAATGCAATGGAGCGTGCGGGCGCCGCTCTAACACAAAACCGCAAATTCGCCTAGCGCGGCGAACGCCCGGCGTTCCGGACGCCTAGCACTCGCCGTCAATGGCGCGCATCGACGCCGTGGCCCCCGACAGCGAGAAGGTCTCGCGTACCTTGACCCCGCGCACCGAGGTGCCTTCGATCACCAGCGAGGACCCGGCGCGCATGGCCGCAGCCATATTGGCGCTCTGGCTCGCATCCTCGAGCCATGCCGCATCCCCTTCGGTGAACATCGAGAACCGCTGTCCCCCGATCTGCGCCTCAGCGAGGGTATCGGGCGCGAATTCATAGCCTGCCACCAGGTTGATCTCGTAGCGTATCCCTTCCGACGGCCGGTGCGTGACATAGACATAGGCCTGGGAAAGCCCTTCGAGCTGCGGCTCGACCGCCACCGGCTGGGAGTTGACGAAACACAGCCGGTCGGCGCTGTTCGCCGTGGTATAGGCCGACCAATCGCGGAAATCCCCGATCAGCCGCACCGATTGGGCCTGGGCCGGCGCCTGGAACGCGGCAACGGCGATCAGCGCCGCAAACCCGGCAAGGGCGATGCGAACGGTTTTCGGAAGAACGGAAAGGCGGGGCAAGCGGGACAGGATCGTGACGGTCATGAAGGGCGCTGGGTTGTCTCACACAAACGGGTCAGGCCGCGAAGGGTTCATCACCCGCCGGGCGCGATGCAGGGCTCGCAAACAAATACGCCGCTGAGATGGCGAAGGTCAAACCGGGCACTGCGTTCATCTTCCGGGGCCGGCGAGTGGCCTGCCCTGATGAGATGCACTTAGCACGCCGGCATGGCCAGACCCCAGAGCGAAACCGGAACCCAGAGCGAAAAAGGGCGCCCCAAATGGAACGCCCCCGATTCTTGGCTCGCAAAGACGCAAGTCATCACGCTATTGCGCGCATTCCTTGTCGATCACGCCCATCGCCGCGGTCACACCCGACAATGAATAGGTGTCGGTGGTGTTGGTGCCGCGCGTCGAGGTGCCCTTGACCACCATGGTCGATCCCGCCTTCATCGCGGCCACAAAGCCCGGCTCGTCGGCGGTTGCCGCCAGCCATGCGCTTTCATCGGCAGTCACCATCGCATACTCGCGCCCGTCAATCGACGCGGTCGCGGTCTTCGAGGTGTCAAAGGGATAGCCGATATTGGTTGCGACCTCGTTGCGCTTGCCCGTCCCCATGCGATGGGTGACGATAAAATGGATCGCGCTCCGGATCACATCCGTCGGCTGGGTCGATTGCGGCTGGCTCGAAATATAGCAGATCTTGCCGGTCGAATCCTGATCCTTCCAGGCCACCCACTGACTGAATTTGCCGAGATTCTCGGCTGCCATCGCCGGGGCAAAGACGCCGATCGAAAGCGCGCCGGCGAGAATTGCAATGGAAAGCTGCTTGGTCATCCGCTTGCCATTCCTCATTTTACCTGTTTCAAACTCCGCTACCCGCTCGCTGCGCCCATTGTGGCCCGATATGGTTACCAAGCCGCAAAGATCGGGAAGCATTTGATTCAAATCCGGCCCCGCCCGCCGTCAAATGCGCGCCGAATTTGGCTTCAATTGGGCGCCATCGTGCCGTTGCCCGCGTCAATGCGCGATCGCGGTGAATGAAGCGTTAACACCGGACCCCTTCGCACCGGGCCGGCAAAGCCCCGTCCCCCCGGGAAATTCGAGGGATCATGGCCTCTTCCATCCTGTTCGTCTGTCTTGGCAATATCTGCCGTTCCCCCAGCGCCGAAGCGGTCTGCCGGGCGCGGTTCGATGCCGCAGGGCTCAAACATGTCCGCCTCGACAGCGCCGGCACCGGCGACTGGCATGTCGGAAACCCGCCCGATCCGCGCGCTATCGCCGAGGGCAGGAGGCGCGGTTACGACCTCACAAGCCTGCGGGCACGGCAGGCCGTCGCCGCCGATTTCGAACGCTTCGACCTTGTGCTCGCCATGGATCGCAGCAATCACCGCAACCTCACCGCCCTGCATGGCGCAGCGGGCGGAGAGCCCCTGCCGGCGCCGCGCCTGTTCCTCGATTTTGCCCGGGGGCATGAAGGTCTGGAGGTGCCCGACCCCTATTTCGGTGACCGCGTCGGCGGCAAGGACGGCTTCGCTCACATGTTCGATCTGATCGAGGCCGCAGCCGACGGTCTGATCGCAGAGATCAGAGGGGTTTAAGCCGGGTTGTGCATTGTCGCGTTTCCCGACGGTGAACCGGTATCCATCCCCTTTCAGGCCGGGGACATGCTTCACCTGGAAACGCTCTAGGCAGCCAGCGGATAGGCCTGTTCGATCAAATAAGGCCCGCCCCCCACCGAATCGCGCGAGGAAAACAAGACGAACCGCCCGACCTCAAACCGCAAGGGGAAGAAGGGGCCGGCCTGATCGAGATAGCGCGCCAGATCCTCGACCGAGGTGTTGCGCAGCCGCGCCAGGGTAATGTGCGGGGTGAACTTGCGCGGATCCGGTCGCAGCCCCAGCCTTTGCAGCAGCCGGTCCTGCGACGCATGGAGCCGGTTGAGCGACTCGCAGGGTTCGAGCCCGGCATAGAGCGTGCGCGGCTTGGCGCCCCCGAAAACACCCAGATGCGAGACCGTCAGCGAAAACGACTGGCCGTCGACATACCGGTTGAGGGCGACCGAAATCTCGTCGGCGACGATATGGTCGACATCGCCGATATAGCGCAGCGTGATGTGGTAGTTTTCGGGATCGATCCAACGGGCGCCGGAAATGCCACCCCGTTTGAGCGAAAGGGCAAAGCCCGCATCGGCCGGAATTTCGAGGCCGGTGAACAGACGGGGCATGACATCCTCCTCTATTCGCTTGAGGCGGTTGGTCACCCACGGGACCCAACAAAGTGAGCCTAGCACGATTCGAGTGACAGAAAACTAACATCGCCCTGTCGCGAATGTGATCGCCGCAAGCCCCCGTCGAACGGGCTTAGCGCCCGCCATGCCTTGTTTTTTCCCTGTTCCATCTCCATATTGCCCATCAATCGGCCCTTGTGACGGGTCGAACCAGTTATCGCCAATAGAAGGGAAGCCTCGATGGCACAATATGAGCGTCAAACCGTGTCCTCGCGGGTAGGCACAACGGCCGCCATTGACGAGGGCCTGCGCAACCACATGCTGCGCGTCTACAACTATATGGGCCTGGGTCTCGGCATCACCGGCGTTATTGCCTTTTTTGTCGCCCGTTTCGCTGAAACCAGCCCCGCCTTTGCCCAGACGATCTACGGATCGCCGCTGGCCTTCGTGATCATGCTGTCGCCGCTGGCCTTCGTGTTCGCACTGAGCTTCGGCATCAACCGCATGAGCGCGGCCACTGCCCAGATGGTTTTCTGGGGCTTTGCCGCCGTGATGGGCCTGTCCCTGTCCTCGATCTTCCTCGTGTACACGGACGCCTCGATCGCCAAGGTGTTCTTCATCACCGCCGCCATGTTCGGCGCGATGAGCCTTTGGGGCTACACCACCAAACGCGACCTCACGGCCATGGGCTCGTTCCTGTTCATGGGCCTGATCGGGCTGATCGTGGCGTCGATCGTCAATATATTCCTCGGATCGAGCATGCTCGAATTCGCGATCTCGGTGCTCGGCGTGCTGATCTTCACCGGTCTCACCGCCTATGACACCCAGAAGATCAAGGAAATGTATTTCGAAGGCGACGGCGCCGAGACTGCAGGCAAGAAGGCGATCATGGGCGCGCTGGCGCTTTACCTCGACTTCATCAACCTGTTCCTGATGCTGCTGCGCCTGTTCGGCAATCGCGAGTAGTGAGGAACGGTGCCGGCCACAAGGCCTGCACGATTTGGTCCGGTGGATCAAATCGAGTGACGAACACCTTGAGAGCTATGCTCGAAAGGTCGGCCCGATAGGCAGAAAGGCTCCAGTGGAGCCTTTCTAGGCGCGAACACCCTGAGAGCTGCGCTCGAAGGGTGGCTCCAAGGGTCGAAGCGGAACCACCGCTTGCGCTGTTCCTGCGAAATCATCAAAGATCAGGCCGCGGATCTTCTCCGCGGCCTTTTCATTCGGAGCATGCCTTGTCCGGCGACCTCATCCTGCGCGACCCCACCCCTCACGACGTGCCTGCCATCACCGCGATCTACCGGCACTATGTCGAGCACACCGTCATCACCTTCGAGCTGGAACCCCCTGACGAGGCCGAGATGGCCGCGCGGATCGACGCCATGCGCGAAAAGGGTCACCCCTATTTCGTTGGCGAGCGTGACGGCCGCATTATCGGCTATGCCTATGCCTCGACCTACCGGCCGCGCCCGGCCTATCGCTTTGCCTGCGAGGATTCGATCTATCTCGACCCTGAGGAAACCGGCAGAGGCGCCGGCACCGCCATGCTTGCAGAACTGATCGAGCGCAGCCGCAAGGCCGGATTCCATCAGATGATCGGCATCATCACCGAGGGCACGACGGCCTCGATTCGCCTGCATGAGAAATTCGGATTCGAGACCCTTGGGACCTTTCCCGAGCTCGGCTTCAAGTTTGAGCGCTGGCTCGGCATTGTGCATATGCAGCGAGGGCTCTAGAGCCCGCCCAGACAGCAGCCTTGCCTATTTCACCACGACGAGGTCATGGTCGAGCACCTTGAGCACCTGGGCGAGATCATGCCCGCGCTTGAGCACCCGCCCGGTCATATTGGTAATGAGATACTGACCCTGCTTGCGCTGCAGCGCAGGGTTCTTTTCGATCACATAGAGCGGCATCTCGCTGGTCCGCTTGTGAATCGAAAACAGCGCCTTGTCCTTGAGGAAATCCATGGCGTAATCACGCCACTCGCCTTGCGCGACCTTTCGGCCATAAAGGGTGAGGATCAGCGAAAGTTCCCTGCGGTCAAAGGTAACCGGCAGGGGTGTGGGCGAGTGTCTGGACTTGGCCTTGCTGGACGGTCCGGAACGGGCCTCGTGAAGCGGTGTGATTGAACCGGGCGAACGCGAATCGGCCAATGCGCTGAAACCCCTTCGGAAAGATCGAATCCGAGATTATGATGGGAGCAAATCGGCGCGCATGCAAGACCGGTGTCACGAGCCCGTCACACAGGCCGTGAGAGAGCCCCGACAGCGCGTTTAAACGCGCCGCGAAATTGCCCCTTTGTCGCCACAAATAGACCCTTCGGGCGCCTGAAATCCCGGCTATCCAATAGTCTGCCTCCAGTGGCCGGCCCCCGGACGATATGAGCCCCCAACTTGAATGCGTCCGGCGGGTCGGCACCCTTCACGTCGATTTCAAGCGCTCCCGGGTCTCTCGGGAGCGCTTTTTTTGTGCGCGTATCAAGGTGAAGCATGTCACCCGGCTCGAACCGGGATGGATACCGGTTCACCGTTCGGAAACGCGACAAAACAACAAGGTGGGTCCGCTTGGCGATTGCGTCTGATGTTGAACGAATCCGAGCGCCGGCAAACATGAAAACGCCGCCCCAAAGGAGCGGCGCAGATCATTCAGCGATGCGGCGAGTTCAGAATTCGATCGCTGCCGCGCCGATCACTTCACCGGGCAATCCGCCCTTTTCGCACTGCACCAGTACCGCGACCCCGTCAGCCTCATCCATCAGGATATCGGCGAGCGGAAGGCGCATGGTCGCACCCTTGTCCGCATCCCACATGCCGAGCGGGGTCCGCCCGGTCACGATATGGGTATAGGTCAGGGTCTTGCCGCGGTTTTCACCGCGCTCCACCGCCACCTCCGCCTGCTGCCGGTAGGGAATGAGCCAGACCATCACTTCGCGCTCATCCGCATGCCCCGCATCTCCGGGCACGGAAATATCGAGGATGCCCTCATGAACGCTCAGCCCCACCGGCACGTCGAGCGAAGCGCCCCGGATCTGGGCATTCACTTCCGCGCCGCGCGACCCGATAACATGGTCCTGGCCGTTCACCACCAGCTGCGGGGTGTAAATCCGGTGTTCTTCGAAGCTGCGGGCATAGCCGCGCTGCAGGTCGGAATAGCGTTCGGACCCGAACGTATCGGCCCAGCCGATATAGTCCCAGTAATCGACGTGATAGGCGAGCGCCAACACGTCCTCGCGCCCGCCAATGGTCTTCAGAACCGCATCCGCCGGCGGACAGGAGGAGCACCCCTGGGAGGTGAACAGTTCCGCCACCGCACGCGGCTGCGCCTTGATGGCCTCTGCCTGCACAGGCAGGGCCGAAAATGCCGTCACGAGCCCCGCAAGCATGGCGGCGGCGAGGACGGCAACTGGGCTTGTGGATCGTGTCATGGGCTTTGATTTAGGGGCATCACGCTTCACCTGCCAGTCACTTTAGGGTGAAAAATCGGGTTGAGGGTTAAGCCCGTTGCTTAACAGTGAAATCTCCGCCGTGCCGACTGGCATCCGAACACAAAAAGGGCACGTCCCATAGGAACGCGCCCTTTCATCCCCGCAAATCGGGTCCAGGTCAGGCGACGAGCTTGCGCAAGACGTAGTGCAGGATGCCGCCATTCTTGTAGTAATCGAGCTCATCGAGCGTATCGATGCGGCAGGTCACGACAACCTCACGGCTCTGCCCGTCGGCGCCGGTGATCTTGACCGTCACATCGGCGCGCGGGGTCAGCTCGGTCAACCCTTCAATGGTGACGCTTTCGTCCCCGGTCAGACCCAGCTTTTCCCAGCTGTCACCATCCTTGAACTGCAGCGGCAACACGCCCATGCCGATCAGGTTCGAGCGGTGGATACGCTCGAAGCTCTCTGCGATCACCGCGCGCACGCCCAACAGCCTTGTGCCCTTGGCCGCCCAGTCGCGCGACGAACCGGTGCCGTATTCCTTGCCGGCAAACACCACCAGCGGAGTGTCCGACTTGGCATAGGACATGGCCGCGTCATACATCGCTGCCTGCTGTCCGTCGGGTCCCTTGGTGAAGCCGCCTTCGACCCCCGGCACCATCTGGTTCTTGATACGGATATTGGCGAAGGTGCCGCGCATCATCACCTCGTGATTGCCGCGCCGTGCGCCATAGGAGTTGAAATCCTTGGGCGCCACCTGACGTTCGACCAGATATTTGCCCGCCGGGGTATCGGCCTTGAACGAGCCGGCCGGCGAAATGTGGTCGGTGGTGATCGAATCGAGGAACAGCGACAGGATGCGGGCATCCTTGACGTCCTCGACCGGCTTCACCTCGGTCGACAGGCCTTCGAAATAAGGCGGGTTCTGTACATAGGTCGAGGAGGAGTTCCACTTGTAGGTCTCCCCGCCTTCGACCTCGATGCCCTGCCAGGCTTCGTCGCCCTTGAAGACGTCCGAATACCGTTCGGTGAACAGCTGCGGGGTAACGCTGGTGCGCACCAGTTCCGCGATCTCCGCCGAGCTCGGCCAGATGTCCTTGAGATAAACCGGATTCCCGTCCTTGTCGGTTCCGAGCGGATCTTCGGTCAGATCGACATGCATCGACCCGGCCAGCGCATAGGCAACAACCAGCGGCGGCGAGGCGAGATAGTTCGCCTTCACATCCGGATTGACCCGGCCCTCGAAGTTCCGGTTCCCCGAAAGCACCGAAGCCGCGACGAGATCATTGGCATTGATGCAGGCCGAAATCTCCTCGGCCAGCGGCCCGGAGTTCCCGATACAGGTCGTGCAGCCATAACCGACCAGGTTGAAGCCCATCGCATCGAGATCTTCCTGCAGGCCCGAAGCGGTGAGGTAGTCGGTCACCACCTGGCTGCCTGGCGCCAGCGAAGTCTTGACCCAGGGCTTGACCTTGAGGCCGAGTTCGCGGGCCTTGCGGGCAACCAGACCTGCCCCGATCAGCACCGAAGGGTTCGAGGTGTTAGTGCATGAAGTGATCGCCGCGATCACCACATCGCCATCGGCGAGCACGAAATCCTGTCCGTCGACCATGTGGCCATGCGGCTTGTCCTGGGCCTGACCGGCGCCCTCGGCGACATATTTCGCGTCGCCACTGCCCGGCTGCGGGGCCTTGCGGCCATTGGAGAGGGTTTCCATCGACTTCGCAAAACCGGTTGCGGCATCCGACAGGGCAATGCGGTCCTGCGGGCGCTTCGGCCCGGCGATCGAAGGCACGACCGAGCCGAGATCGAGATGCAGCGAATCGGTGAACACCGGATCGTCGCTGTCCGAATAGCGGTACATGTCCTGGGCCTTGGCATAGGCCTCGACCAGCGCCACACGGTCTTCGTCACGCCCGGACTTGTTGAGATAATCGAGCGTATCTTCATCGACCGGGAAGAAGCCACAGGTTGCGCCATATTCAGGCGCCATATTGGCGATCGTGGCTTCGTCTTCGAGGCTGAGATCGTCAAGGCCGGGGCCGTAGAATTCGACGAACTTGCCGACCACGCCCTTCTTGCGGAGCATTTCGACAACCGTCAGCACAAGGTCGGTGGCGGTCACCCCGTCATTGAGCTTGCCGGTCAGCTTGAAGCCGATGACCTCGGGGATCAACATGGTGATCGGCTGGCCGAGCATGGCGGCCTCGGCCTCGATACCGCCGACGCCCCAGCCCAGCACCGCCAGCGCGTTGATCATGGTCGTGTGGCTGTCGGTACCCACCAGCGTATCCGGATAGGCGACGGTTTCCCCGTCCTCGGTCTTGGTCCAAACGGTCTGCCCGAGATATTCGAGATTGACCTGGTGGCAGATGCCGGTGCCCGGCGGCACGACACGGAAATTGTCGAAGGCCAGCTGACCCCATTTGAGGAATTCGTAGCGCTCGCCATTGCGCTCATACTCGCGGGTCACGTTCTGGTTGAAGGCCAGCGGGGTGCCGAAATAATCGACCATCACCGAGTGGTCGATGACGAGATCGACGGGCACCTGCGGGTTGATCTTCTTGGGGCTGGCGCCGAGCTTGGCGGTGGCATCGCGCATCGCGGCCAGATCGACCACGGCCGGCACGCCGGTGAAATCCTGCATCAAGACGCGGGCGGGGCGATAGGCGATCTCGTGCCCGGCAGTGCCCTTGTCGGTCAGCCATTTGGCCACGGCCTTGATGTCCTCGGCGGTCACCGTGCGCCCGTCTTCGAAGCGCAGCAGGTTCTCGAGCACGACCTTCAGGGATTTCGGCAGCTTGGAAATGCCGTCGAGCCCGTTCTTCTCGGCCTCGGGCAGCGAGTAATAAGTGTAGGTCTTGTCCCCGACAGTCAGGGTCTGGCGGGCATTGAAGCTGTTTGCGGAAGATTGAGTCACGGTGTGGCCTATCCGGTTAGCGTGGACCGAGAGGCATGGCGCGAGCGGATCTGGGCCCACAACTGACCTGCCCCGCCCGGGCGGCAGCCAACTTGGGCGCCTTATAGTGAAATTAGAATGCGCTTGCCAGTGCTTAACGTTGTCCCGTAACACTCGGCGCCATGACAAAGACCGCCATTCCGGGCGCAAACGGCCCGGATCAGCCCGAAATGGCCCCCGGTTCGAGCGCGTTTCCGCCCGCTTTCGCGCTCGGCTGTCCGCGGCTGGCGGTGCGCAGCCTCGAATGCCATCGCGGTGATTTCGCGGTTTTCACCGGCCTCGATCTGAACGCCGGCCCCGGCGAGGCGATCCTGCTGCGCGGTCCGAACGGCGCCGGTAAGTCGACGCTTCTGGGGGCCCTGGCCGGGCTTTTCCGCCCGTTTTCCGGGCAGATCGAATGGCTCGATTGCGATCCCGAAATCCCCCTCACCCATTACCTGCACATGCTCGGGCACCTTTCCGCGGTGAAGCCCAGCCTGACGGTCAGCGAAAATCTCGGTTTCTGGAGAACGCTCTATGGCGGCACAGGCGATCCCGATGAAGCCGCCTTCGCCGCCGGACTCGACGGCCTCGAGGATATCGAGGCAGGCGTCCTCTCCCAGGGTCAAACACGACGCCTCGGCCTGGCGCGGCTTTTGGTCGCTGCCCGCCCCGTCTGGCTGCTCGACGAGCCGACCGCCGGGCTCGATGCCGCCGGCGAAGCATGGGTCGCAGGGCTGATCGCCCGCCAGATCGAGATGGGCGGGCTGGTCATCGCCGCCACTCATCTGCCCATCGCTCTGCCCGAGACGACGACGGTCACCACGCTGACCCTCGCCGGGAGGCAACTCCAGTGAGCGGTTTTGTCGCCCTTATCCGCCGCGATCTGACTCTCGCCGCCCGGGTCGGCGGGGATGTGCTCACCGTCGTCCTGTTCTTTGCCCTGATCGGCATTGTCCTGCCTTTCGCCATCGGCCCGGACCGCCCGCTTCTGACCCGGCTCGCCCCGGCCATCATCATGACCGCAATCCTGCTGGCGCTGCTCCTGGCCATCGACCGGCTGTTCCGGGCCGACCATGAAGACGGCACGCTGGCGGCCATGCGCTTCGGCCATCTGCCGCTCGAGGCCGTTGTGTTTGCCAAGATGATCGCCCAATGGCTGACCACCGCCCTGCCGCTTTTGCTGGCAACCCCGCTGATGGGCTTCATGCTCAACCTGCCGCCGGCGCTTCTGGGGCGCACCCTGATCGTCCTTTTGCTCGGCACGCCGGCACTCATCTCGTTCGGCGCCATCGGCGCGGCGGTCACGGTGACGTTACGACGCGGCGGGCTGCTGGCCCCCATCCTTGTCTTGCCGCTTTGCCTGCCCACCCTTATTTTCGCTGTCGGCGCGCTTGACGATACCGCGCCGGGTTCGGCGGATGCTGCCTTCTGGTTCCTGGCCGGCATTGCGCTTCTGGCAACCGCCTTCACGCCCTTTATCGCCGCCTATACATTGCGGCTCGGGAGCGAATAGGAGAATTTGGGCCCATCATGACGAGTGAGACGAAAAGCCCCGGCTTCTTTTCGAGACTGGCCCATCCCGGCCAGTTTCTCGTCTGGTCGCGCTATCTGGTCTGGCCGCTGGCGGGACTGACCGTGATCCTGTTCGCCATCGGGCTTTACCTCGCGCTCGTCGCCTCGCCCGCCGACTACCAGATGGGTGAGACCGTTCGCATCATGTATATGCATGTGCCCAACGCCTGGCTGTCGATGATGTGCTACGGAGTCATGGCTGTCGCTGCTTTCGGAACGCTTGTCTGGCGCCATCCGCTCGCCGATGTCGCAGCCAAATCCGCCGCCCCGCTCGGCGCCATCTTCACCGCAATTGCGCTTTTGACCGGCATCGTCTGGGGCATTCCCACCTGGGGCACGGGCTGGGTCTGGGACGGGCGGCTGACCTCCATGCTGCTGCATTTCCTCATCTATCTCGGCATTATCGCCATGTGGTTCACCTTTGAGGATCAGCATCGCGCCGGCCGTATCATTGCGGTCTTCACCCTCATCGGTGTCGTCAATCTGGTGGTGATCCATTATTCGGTCGAATGGTGGTCGACCCTGCATCAGCCGGCCAGCGTCTTCACTGCCGAAGGGCCGAAAATGCCGCTCGAATTGCTGACCCCGCTTTTCGTCAACCTGTTCGCCTTTTCCTTCCTGTTCGCGACGCTTCAGGTCGTGTCCATGCGCACCGAGATCATGCGCCGGCGCGTCGCCGCCATGCAGCGCCAGGCGGCGATGAACCGGGGCGCTGCCCCCAGCCCGGAGCCCGCCCGATGATCGAAGCCGGCATGCATTGGGACTACGTGGCCACCGCCTATGCCATGAGCCTGGGTCTTATCCTGGCGGTGATCGTCTGGGTCGCGTTCGACGCCCGGCGTCAGCGCCTCAAGCTTGCGGCCCTCGAGGCCCGCGGTATCCGCCGCCGCTCGGCCCGTGCCGAAACGCAGGCCGGACCGGAGACCGGAACCCCCTGATGCGCTACGTCCTCGTTCTGATTCCGCTGGTGGTTGTCGCCGCCCTGTTTGCCGTATTCGCCAGTCAGATCGGCCGCGATCCGAATTTCGTGCCCTCGGCGCTGATCAACAAGCCGGTGCCCGAATTCGACCTCGCCAGGGTCGAAACCCTGCCGCAGCCCGGCTTTGCAACCGCCGATCTCAGGGGCAATGGCGTCTCTGTCGTCAATGTCTGGGGATCATGGTGTGGTCCCTGCCGAATCGAGCACCCGATGCTGATGCGTCTCGCTACCCGCGATGACATCACCCTTTACGGCATCAACCAGAACGACCCGCCGGAAAACGCCAAACGCTTTCTCGACGAACTCGGCAATCCTTTTGATGCCGTGGGTTCTGACCGGGACCGCCGCGCCTCGATCGACTGGGGGGTCTATGGCGTGCCGGAGACCTTCGTCGTCAATAACGAAGGGGTCATCACCTATAAGCACACCGGCCCGATATCTGAAGAAAGTTATGCCAACAGCCTCATCCCCGCGATTGAAGACGCGAAAACGGCATCGGCATCAGCCGGCAGCTAGACGATCAATCACTTGGTGAGGGCGGGATTGGCGCTCAGACCGACGAGTCGGTCTGCGCCTCGGGTTTGTCGCTTTCAACCGCGTGCCGGCTCAAGACGCCGAGTTGGGCCAGCGAGAAAACAAGCGTGATCGGGGCGATCCCCCAAACCTTGAAGGCGACCCAGAAATCGGTCGAGAAATTGCGCCACACGATTTCGTTGAGCACCGCCAGCACCAGGAAGAACACGCCCCAGCGCCAGGTCAGGATCAGCCAGCCCTGTTCGGTGAGCTTGTAGACGTCCCCGAACACATAGCGCAGCAGCACCAGCCCGAAGGGCAGGCCGGCCAGCAATGTGCCGCCGAACAGGATGTTGACGATGGTCGGCTTCATCTTGATGAAGGTGTCGTCCTGCAGCCACAGCGTCAGCCCGCCAAACACCAGCACAACGACACCTGTCACGAGCGGCATCACCGCGATGCGCTTGAGCAAAAGCTTCGACAGGACCAGCGAGACGACCATGGCCACCATGAATACGCCGGTGGCAAGAAAGATCGGCTCGGGGAACACGCTCTTGAGCGAGGGGAAGGCATCGATCAGGCTCTCACCGCGCGCATTGGCGAGAAAGAACAGGATGAGCGGCCCAAGTTCGAGCGCCAGCTTGGTCAATTGGGGCTTGAGGGTCTCCCAGTTGACCTCTTCATCGGCTTTGCTCTTGGTCTCGGTGTCGCTCATGAACGGTCCCTTCGGCGGTTGCCCCCGATATGGACGCCCCCCAGAGCCGGGTCAAGTGGTCGGGTCAAGAGCGCAGCCTATGCGGTAGAGGCGGCCTTTTCCTTGGCCTTGGCCACCAGCGTCGCCAGATGGGCTACCCATTGCCCATGGGTCATCGCGGCCGCGGCGGCACCGATTTCAACGTCGAAGGCGCATTCATTCTCGTTACGGCGCTCATAGAAACCGGCGGTCAGCCAGACCCCGCTTTCACGCGTCAATTCTTCGAGAGCTGCTTCGGCGGCGGCCGGCGGCACATCGAGAACGATCTGGAATCCGCCAGTATGCGGCACCATCGGCTCGGTATGCATGTCTTCGGTCACATTGATCGACTGGGCGATCTTGCGCGCCATCGCCTGGTACTCACCCAGCCGGCCCAGATGCGCGTCCATTCCCTCCTGTGCCGCAATGGCATAGGGAAAGGCGCGGAAAATCAGCCCGCCATGGCGTTCGATCCAGGGCCTGGCCTCTTCGATAAAGGCGCGCTCACCCCCAAGCGTGCACCCGCCCATCCCGCCGAGTTCCTTGTAAAAGCTCAGATAAAGGGAATCCGCGAGCCCTGCGATTTCGCTGAGTTCGAGATCATAGGCAACCGCGGCGCCCCAGCCGCGCGCGCCATCGATATGCAGCGGCACATCCCAGGCCCGGCACCAGGCCGCAATCGCGCGCAGATCATCGAGCGGGGTCAGCCGGTAGCCGGCGCGCCGCAAGGGCAGTTCGACCGAGACGACACCCGGCTTTTCCCCCAGCGCGTCGAGATCGGCGACGGTGAACGGGTTCTGCGGCGAGCCGGTGCGCAGGATGGTGAGCCCGTGCAATCGCTCGAGCGCCCCCATCTCGTCGAAATCGAAATGGCTGAGCCGGTGGATCGCGACGCTTGGCCGCCCGGTCCGCGCGGTGTGCACCCGAAGCGCAGCCATCTGGGCGATCATGCCTTTGGGCACAAAGATCGTTTTTTGCTGGCCTGTCAGTCCCGTGACCCGGTCGGTCAAGGCTTTCACCGCCGCGCTTTCCCCGTAGAAATCCTCGCCGCCTTCGGCGTGCGGGCTGTTGGCCAGCGCCGTCAGGCGGTCTTTCATCGATTGAACGCCATGCCCGCTCAAAAAGTGCTGGCAGTCATTCATCAGATTTCTGTCGATCATGTTGCATCCCCCGCAATCGCTAGAGCGAAATCCCTTGCCGCAAACGGCTCGAGATCGTCGATCCCCTCGCCGACCCCGATATAGTGCACCGGCAGACCGAACCGCTTGGCGATCGCCACCAGAATACCCCCGCGCGCCGTCCCGTCGAGCTTGGTCATCACCAGCCCGGTGACCCCGGCGGTCTTGCCGAAGATCTCGACCTGGTTGAGGGCGTTCTGTCCCGTCGTCGCATCGAGCGTCAGAAGCACCGAATGCGGCGCCTCTGGCATCACCTTCTTGATCACGCGAACGACCTTTTCGAGCTCGGCCATCAGTTCGGCCCGGTTCTGCAGCCGGCCGGCCGTGTCGATGATCAGGACATCGGTGCCGTTTTGTTTGGCTTCGGTCACCGCGTCGAAGGCGAGACCCGCGGCATCAGCGCCGGTCTCCTTGGCGATCACCGGCACGCCGGAACGCTCGCCCCAGATCTGGAGCTGCTCGACCGCTGCGGCGCGGAACGTGTCGCCCGCCGCCAGCATCACCGACTTGCCCTCCGCCTTGTATTTGGAAGCCAGCTTGCCGATGGTCGTCGTTTTGCCCGAACCATTGACCCCGACCATCAGGATGACATGCGGGGCATGACCCGCATCGATGGTCAGCGGCTGCGCGACCGGGGTCAGCGCTGCCTCGACCTCCGCGGCCAGCACGGTGCGGATGTCCTCTTCCGAGATGTCCTTGTCATAGCGGTCTTTTGCCAGCGCTTCGGTGATCGCCATCGCCGTCTCAACCCCGAGATCGGCCTGGATCAGCACGTCCTCGAGCTCTTCAAGCGTCGCATCGTCGAGCTTGCGCTTGGTGAAGACCGCCGCGATGTTGCCGGTCAGCTGGTCGGAGGTCTTCTTGAGCCCGCCAGTCAGCCGCGCGAACCAGCCGCGCTTTTTCTCAGGCTCAGGCTCAGGCTCAGGCTCAGGCTCAGGCTCAGGCTCAGGCTCAGGCTCAGGCTCAGGCTCAGGCTCAGGCTCAGGCTCAGGCTCAGGCTCAGGCTCAGGAATGCTGTCGCGCGCTTCGCTCACGTCAAGGCTGGCGGGTTCGGGCTCAGCGTGCTCGGGCTCGGCAGGCTCGAGCCTGGCGGGATCGACGGTCTCGACATCGCCCGGTGCCGCAGGCGGCACCACCATGTCAGCCTGAACGCTTTCTGCCCGGTCCTCACCGCCCTCAGCCGGCGCAACAACCGGTGCGTCATCCTGATCTGACGCGGTTTCCGGTGCAGGCGTTTCCGGTTTCTGGGGCGTTTCCTGTTTTTCGGGATCCGTCTTTTTAGGATCCTTGTCTTCAGGTGCCCTGGACTTGCCGAACAGCCGCCCGAAAAGGCCGCGCTTTGGACTATCGCTCATACTACCCCGTAGCGGATGGATCGGGCCGTCAGGCCGCCTTTTTCCGGATTTCGCCGATCAGGCCGCCGGCCTCGGTGCCCACGATATCGACCGCGACGATATCGCCCGGCTGCCCGGCCGAAAGCTTCACCGGCACGAACTGCTCGGTGCGCCCCAGCCCTTCGCGCTCGATGAGAACATTTTCGCTCTGTCCGATTCGGCTCATGCAAAGCGCCTCGAACTGCTGTTCGCCGAGCGCACGCAATCGCGCCGCGCGTTGCTTGGCAACGGCCTTGGAAACCTGGTTCGGAATACGCGCGGCCGGCGTCCCCTGGCGCTTCGAATAGGGAAAGACATGCAGATAGGTGAGCCCGGCCTCCGAGACGATCTTCATCGAGTTTTCGAACATCTCCTCGGTTTCGGTCGGGAAACCGGCAATGATATCGGCACCGAACACCATGTCGGGCCGCAATTCGCGCGCCTTGTGCACAAAGTCGAGCGTATCCCCGCGCAGATGCCGGCGCTTCATGCGCTTGAGGATCATGTCGTCGCCCGACTGCAGCGAGAGATGCAGATGCGGCATCAGCCGTCGCTCCCCGGAGATCACCTCGAACAGGGCCTCGTCCGCCTCGATGGAATCGATCGAGGAGATGCGCAGCCGCTGAAGATCCGGCACATGCCTGAGGATGGACTGGGTCAATTTGCCAAGGCTTGGCGTGCCCGGAAGATCGCCGCCATAAGAGGTGATGTCGACCCCGGTCAGCACCACCTCGCCGATGCCATTGGCGACAAGCCGCTTGATCTGGTCGACCACCGCCCCCATCGGCACCGACCGCGATGGCCCGCGCCCATAAGGGATAATGCAGAAGGTGCAGCGATGATCGCACCCGTTCTGCACCTGAACAAACGCCCGGGCCCGCCCGTCGAACCCGTCAATCATGTGTTCGGCAGTCTCGCGCACAGCCATGATGTCATTGACGAGGATCTTGGCTTCGCCCTCGAGCGAGAAGTCGAGGCCCTTATAGGCGGTCTCGGTCATCTTCTCGGCATTGCCGATCACCGCATCGACCTCGGCCATTTCGGCGAAGGTCGCAGCCTCGGTCTGCGCCGCACAGCCGGTGACGACGATCCGGGTTTCCGGATTGTCGCGCCGCGCCTTGCGGATCGCCTGGCGGGTCTGACGCACCGCTTCTGCGGTCACGGCACAGGAATTGACCACGATTACATCGTCCAGCCCGGCCTTTTCCGCCTGGTCCTTGATAACCTCTGACTCAAAGAAGTTGAGCCGGCAGCCAAAGGTGAGCGTGCGCACACTCATGCCGCGCTCTCCGCAAAGAAATCGGGCGCCAGTTCACCCTCGCCGTCAAACGAGAACGGGCCGGACATGATCACGTGACCGTCCTCGTCCCGCCATTCGATGACCAGCGGACCGCCGGGCAGGTTGACGGTCACCTTGCGCTCGGTGAACTGCTTGCGCACCGCCGCAACCCCCACCGCACAGGCAGCGGTACCGCAGGCCCGGGTCAGCCCCGCCCCGCGTTCCCAGACCCGGATGGTGATTTCGGTCGGGCTGTCGATCCGCGCCAGCGAAATATTGGCCCGCTCGGGAAAGATCGGGTGGTTTTCGAGCAGCGGCCCCAACCGCCCCAGATCATAGGCATCGAGGTCCTTGACCCAGAAGATCGCATGCGGATTGCCGACATTGACCACCGAAGGCGTATGCAGCACCGGCGCATCGATCGGCCCGATCTGCAATTCGATCCCGCGGGTGTCGCGGAACTCTTCGGCCAGGGGGATCTGTTCCCAGTCGAGCTTGGGCGTGCCCATATCGACGCTGACGAGATCACCGTCGCGATGCGCGCGCAAGACCCCGGCATTGGTCTCGATGACCGTATCGGCACGGCCGGTTTCGTCGCTCAGCTGCGCGGCGATGCAGCGCGTGGCATTGCCACAGGCATCGACCTCGCCACCTTCCGCATTATAGATCAGCATCATCGCATCGACCCCGTCCGAACGCGGCGGAGAGATCACGATCACCTGGTCGCAGCCGATTCCCTTTTCACGGTCGGCCACACGGCGAATCTGGTCGGCGCTCAGCTTGACCGGCTTCTGCCGCGCATCGAACACGACAAAATCATTCCCAAGTCCGTTCATCTTTTTATAGGCGACGCTGGCGCTCATGACGTGAATTCCTGGCGCGGGCACAGTTGGAGACGCCCGCAAACCCGCTCCTTATGGCGCAAAATGCCCTGAACATAAAGACCGGCGCGCGCGGGGCAGGATTGCACGAAAAACCGGTCTGGCCGCCAGCGTAGTTAATGATTGGTTTTCCATTTGCAAATAGATTGGGTCTGCTGCGCGGAGGGAGACCATGTCAGCTAGTAATCTTGCACACATCATCGAGGACGCTGAAGCCGAGGAGAGTGGGATCGATCCCAATGCTATCGATCCCAATGCTCATGCCGCTGCGTCCTCAAGCGCAAAACCGCCTCAGGCCGGCACAGACAGCCCGGCCCATGGACGCAAGGCGGCCCAACTCGGCGATATCGGGGAACGCGCCGGGCGCCTAGGCGTCGAGATCGCCGATGTCGTTGGCATCATCACCGATCTGTCCGCCATCGGCATCAAGCAGGCCGACAGCGCCCGCCAGGTCATGGCCGCTGCCCGCGACATGAACGAGACAACGGCGAGCCTGTCGCGCTCGATGGAATCGACCCGCGAGGCGGCCAGCGCCACCCGATCCGTCTTGACCGAAAGCGCCACGACCGTCGAAACCGTGGTCGCCCGTGCCACCACGACCATGCACACCCTGTCAAAGGGCGCAGTGTCGATGCGCACCACGCTCGAAAGCGTCGATGGCACCTTGCGCGATGTGCAGACCGCATCGTCGGCCATCGCCCAGATCGCCCGCGAAACCAAGCTTCTGGCCCTCAATGCCAGCGTCGAGGCTGCCCGTGCAGGCGATGCCGGGCGTGGCTTCGCCATCATTGCCAATGCGGTCAAATCCCTGGCCGACCAGATCGAGGATTTTTCCGGCCAGACCCGCGAGCACCTCGAGACCCTTGGCACGGTGCTGACCGAACTGCAGCAGACCGCGGTCGACAATGCCCAGACCGCCGAAGACGCCGCCAATGATTCCGCCGCTGCCGCCGAAGTGTCCGACAAGCTGAAGGATCTTGTCGGTTCGGTCGACGAGCTGGTCTCCGATATCGGTGCCATGTCCCAGCCGGTACAGCAGAATATCGATGGCTTCGAGGCCGTGCGCGAAGGGCTTGGCGAACTGGTCTCCACCGTCAAGCAGTCCCGCGAAAGGCTCGGCACAGCCGAACAGCGCGCCAATTCGATCCTCGGCATTTCCGAGGATTTCATGCTCTTCATCGCCCAGTCGGGCATCGAGACCGCCGACACCCCGATCATCAAGATCGCCCAGGACAAGGCCGCCGAGATCGCCGGATTGTTCGAGGCTGCCCTCGAACGCGGCGAACTGACCATGGATGCCCTGTTCGACCAGAATTACCGGCCCATCCCGGGCACCAACCCCCAACAGGTGACCACCCGTTTCCTGGGCTTCACCGACAAGACCCTGCCCGCAATCCAGGAACCGGTTGTCGATATGGACCCGCGCATCACCTTTTGCGCGGCGGTCGACATCAACGGCTACCTGCCGACCCACAATCTCGTCTATTCGAAAGCCCAGACCAACGACCCGGTCTGGAACGCCGCCAATTGCCGCAATCGCCGCATCTTCGACGATCGTACCGGCCTTTCGGCGGGCAAGAGCGAAAAGCCCTTCCTGCTCCAGACCTATCGGCGCGATATGGGCGGCGGGAATTTCGTCCTGATGAAGGACTGCTCGGCCCCGATCTATGTGCGCGGCCGGCATTGGGGCGGCTTCCGCATCGGGTTTAAAGTCTAACCCGGCCGAACATCATCGGAACCAGAACAAAAAAAGCCGGGCGCATTGCCCGGCTTTTTCACGTCCGTATGTGACTTCAACCATCCTCATCCTGAGCTCGTCGAAGGACGACGGATGGGCCGGCACCGCCCGATCAGGCAGCGCGCAGCTTCTCGATCTTTTCGGCGCTCCGGCACTCGTCTTCGACAAGCGCCTTGTGCAGTGCAGCAATGGCGGTCTCGAAATCCGCTTCATCGATCACGATCTGCAGATCGACCTTGCCCATCAGGTCATGCAGGCCGAGCGGGGTAATGCCCGCTTCCGCCAGCGCCGCAATCGCCGAGGTCAGGATCGAGGGCGAGTTGAGGTCGCGCCCGATCGCCGAGACGATCGCCACCTTGCGCGAGGTGATCTCGGCCTGCGGGTAAAGCCCGGCAAGATCCGCCTCGCAGCGCTTGACCGCCTTGGGCGTGCCATCGAGGAAGTGGGTGATCGTGTTCGCGTTCGAGGTCTTGGTGACGATCCGCGCCTTGTGCCGCTTGAGCACATCGAGGATCGCCGCGTCATAACCTTTGACCCCGACCATGTCCTGCTCGAACACGGAGAACGCATAGACACCCTTGAGGCCGGTCACCATTTCGACCCCCGGCTCGCCGGCTTCCAGTTCGCCCTTGATCAGCGTCCCGGCGTGATCCGGCTCGAACGCATTCTTGACGCGCAGCGGAATGCCGGCCTGGCGCAGCCCCTTGGCCGCGCGCGGGTGAATGGCTTCCATACCCATATTCGAGAGCTGGTCGGCGACATTGTAATTGGTCTCGCCGATCACCTGCACCTTGTCTTCGCCCACGATCCGCGGATCGGCGGAGGACAGATGGAACTCCTTGTGAATGACCGCTTCGCCGGCGCCGGTGACAACCGCGAGCCGCGACAGCGTCACTTCCGTATAGCCGCGGTCATAGGTCTGCATCAGGGCCTCGCGGCACTGGGCATAGCCGGTCACGATCGGCAGTTCGTTGCTCAGATCGATATCGGCAAAGGCATGCCGGATATGCTCATCGAGCCCGTGCTGATCGTCTTCGCGCCAACCCGACAGATCGACGAACCGTGCATTGACGCCATGCTGGCGCAGAAGCAGCGCCGTGTTATGTGCCGAGTGCGCTTCACCGATCGCCGCCAGCATTTCCCTGACGGTCAAAAGGTGATGCTCGAGCTTGAAATGCCCGTAGGAGCACAGCCGGTTCAGATCGATGAGGCAGCTGCGCACGCCCTCGACCCGCTCCTTGATGAAGGCGTTGGCATCGGCCAGCGTTGCCGCATCGGAAAAGATCTCGGCGTTCTTTTCCTGCATCCTGGCAAGCACGCCGGTCAGCGCATCGCCCCAGGCCCAGTCCGAATGGGCCGAGGCGAACAGGGCATAAACCCCTGCTTCGCCCGACTTCTTGTGCTCGAGAAGCGCGTCCGTCATGCCGCCATAGGCGGAAACGACAAAGATGCGGTTGTAGATCTCGTCTTTTGTCCTGTTGCCCAGAAGAACCGTATCCAGCAATTCCTGGGTCCGGGACATGGACGTTCCGCCGATCTTTTCGACGCTATGCGAGGTCATTTTGCCTCCAGGGCACAGCTTTTCGCTGCACCTTCACTCTACTGATTCTGTCCCGAGCGGATCGGCCCGGAGACAATCGAAAGGGGTTCGTGCGGTTCGCGCACCCCGAGAAATTCGGGGCGGTAATGCGCCGCCGCGAAAGGCGCCTTCGGCCGGTTGGCCCAGGCGTTGTAAACAAAAAAGGCATTCGAACGCGGGAACGGGGTGATGTTCCCGTTCGAGCCATGCAGCGTGTTGCAATCGAACAGGATCACCGTCCCGGCCTTGCCCGAGGCATATTCAATGCCGTGCTGATCGGCCATGTCCGCCAGCGTGTCGTGGCTCGGCACGCCGATCTCCTGCTTTTTCAGCGAGGATTTGTAGTTCTGATCCGGCGTCTCCCCGGCACAGGCCACGAAAGTCTTGTGCGAACCGGGAATAAGCATCAGCGGCCCGTTGAGCGCATCATTGTCGGTCAGCAGCACCGAGGCCGAGATCGCGCGCATCCGCGGCATACCGTCTTCGGCGTGCCAGGTCTCGAAATCCGAATGCCAGTAGAATTCCTTGCCGGTGAAGCCCGGCTTGTAGTTGAGCCGCGACTGATGGACGTAGACCTGATCGTCGAGCAGGTGCGAGATCGCGCCGGCAATGCGCTTATCGGCGGCCAGCCGGGCAAAGACCGGGCTCTGCAACTCGAGCTGGAAGACCGTGCGTACGGCCTCGCTTTCGGGCTCGGTGATCAGGCTTTCGGGATCGAGTGCCCTCTCGCCTGCACGCAGGGCCCGGGACTCTTCCTGCAGCGCATTGACCTCGTCCTCGGAAAACAGGTCCCTGAGAATCAGAAAGCCGTCACGGTCGAAATCCGCAACCATTTCCTCGGTCAAAGGCGCTTTCGGTTCCTCATGGGCCCAAACGACAGGGTCCTTGCGCTCGAGCCAGTGTTCCATGGCCGGCATTCTGGTGGGATACGCATCGACTGCGTGCGATCGGTTGGCTTGGTCCGCCATTTGTTCGCCTCCTTAGCGTTGAAGATCCGCCCATTGTCTGGGCCCGGTGCGGCGCCTTTTGAAGGCGCCGGGCTCCAGGATGAATGGGCAAAGGGACCCCGACCATTCGGGGCCACCCGACACGGTCAACGTCCCTTTGCCCGAACCGTTGCTACTCGGCTGCCGTTTTCTCCGGCGCCGGTGCATAGGAACCGTCTTCCCGGTGCACTTCCTGCCCGGTCACGGGCGGATTGAAGCAGCACGCCATCACCAGTTCCGTGTCGGCCTTGAGCCGATGCTTGTCGTGCTTGTCGAGCGCATACATGACGCCGGGCCTGATCGGATGGACCTCGCCGGTCGCCAGGTCCTCGATCTCGCCGGTGCCATCGACGCAATAGACCGATTCAAGATGGTGCTTGTAATGGAACTGGTGCTCGGTACCCGCGAAGATGCGCGTGATGTGGAACGAGAAACCCATCTCGTCGCCCGCCAGCAGCATCCGGGTCGAATCCCAGCCTTTCGTCGAAACCAGCTTGTCCGTCTGCCGCAGCAGATTGAGGTCGCGTACAATCATCTTGTTGATCCTGTTATCTTATTCAGCCGCGTTGCGCGGGCGCTCCTGGCCGAGCACCGCTTCGAACGCGTCTTCCATGATGTCGAGTCCGGCGTTGAACTGATCCAGATCGATGGTCAGCGGCGCCAGCACCTTGACGATTTCATCATCGGCACCCGAGGTCTCGATGATCAGGCCATCGTCAAAGCAGCGCTTGCAGATCGCCGAGGCGGTTTCGCCGTTCCCCGTGTTGATGCCGCGCATCATGCCACGGCCTCTCAGGGTCAGCCCGTGCCGTTCAGCAATCGCTTCAAGGCGCGATTTGAGGTGTTCACCCTTGCGCTTGACCTCGGTCTCGAACGCCTTGTCGGCCCAGAACTTCTCGAGCGCCACGCGGGCGGTCACGAAGGCATGGTTGTTGCCGCGGAACGTGCCGTTATGTTCCGCCGGGCCCCAGATGTCGTGTTCCGGCTTCAAAAGCGTCATGGCAAAAGGCAGCCCCATGCCCGACAGCGATTTGGCCATGGTCACGATATCCGGCGAGATGCCGAACTCTTCCCAGGAGAAGAACGTGCCCGTGCGCCCGCAGCCGGCCTGGATGTCGTCAACGATCAGCAGGGCGCCATGCTTGCGCGCGATCTTCTCGATCTTGCGCATCCATTCGGCACTGGCCGCATTGAGCCCGCCTTCGCCTTGTACCGGCTCGACGATGAACGCGGCCGGGGCGTCATAACCCGAGGAGCCGTCGCTCAACAGCGTATCGAGCTGGTCGGCGGTATCGACGCCGTCGCCGAAATAGCCGTCATAGGCCGCCCGATCGACGCCGTTGAGCGGCGCCGAGGCACCATTGCGATGGCCCTGGTTACCGGTCGCGGCGAGCGCGCCCATGGTCACACCGTGGAACCCGTTGGTGAAGGCGACGATCTTGTGCCGACCGGTCACCTTGCGCGCCAGCTTGATCGCGGCTTCCACGGCATTGGCGCCGGTCGGGCCGGTAAACTGCAGGCGATAATCGAGACCGCGCGGCTGAAGGATCAGCTTTTCGAAAGCGGCAAGGAACTGCGCCTTGGCGTCGGTAAACATGTCGAGGCCATGGGTGATCCCGTCGGCGGTGATGTAATCGACAAGCGCCGCCTTCATGTCCGGATCGTTATGCCCGTAATTGAGCGAGGAACACCCGGCCAGAAAATCCGTGTAGCTGTGTCCGTCGGCGCCGCTCAACGTTGCGCCGCGCGCAGCCGTGAACACGACGGGAAAGGCGCGGCAATAGCTGCGCACCTGGCTCTCGACGCGTTCGAATACCTGTTTGTCCGCTGTCACAGCGGTTGTGTCCGTAGACATGGGTCACCATTTCGGTTGTTGGAATGCCCGGATACCCCCGGGCGGGCGAATCCGGTCGTCCGCTCAGGCGGCGGACCGGATGGAAATCACGTGCCGTTCGAACGGTCCGATATCCGCGAGGAACTCGGTCGGCTTGCGGCCATCGAAATGATCCTCGTCCTCGAAATGCGGAGTCCGCGACAGCTCGGTGTCGAGCCCGTCGGCAATCGAGGAGAACAGGGCCCAGGAGGCCTCATTGTCCTCTGTGATGGTCGAATGCAGGCGCTTCACCTTCTGGCAGGCCTTGCGGCGCAGCACAGAGTGGATGAGCTTCTTCGCCAACCCGCGCCCGCGCGCCTTTTCGTCGACACAGACCTGCCAGATGAAAAGCACATCCGGCTCGCTGGGCGGGATATAGCCCGACACCCAGCCCACGGTCTCGCCATCGAGTTCGGCGACCGCGCAGGTCTCGGCAAAATGCGTGCACTGCAGCAGATTACAGTAGATCGAATTCTCATCGAGCGTGCCCGACCGCTGGATCAAATCCCAGATGGCCGTGCCATCCTGATCCTCGGGAACGCGAATCTTGAGCTCCGCTTCAGCCTTCGCCGGCTGGCCGGCTGAAGTGAGATCGGAAACGGTAGCAGGAGATGTCATCGAACTTTGCCCTCTCATGGGATACATCTGATTGGCGTCGGTCGTTTAGTTAGTACATACGAAAGATATGTCAACAGCATGAACGCACGACTCCGAGCCTGGTTCCGCTAAAAATCTGATATTTCTCAATATTTTTATTTTGGCATCTCGAATTAACTAATTAGACGTAAATCAGTGATTGGGCCAAAAATGCGGCAGAGCATTTGGTTTAACGAACTAAATTTCCGCGCCACAGGGACTTCCGGTCCCGCCATCCGGGCGATAAGCTGACATCAACACCTCGATAGAAGGGCGAGACAGTGGACAACAGAACCAGGGCGGTGTTGCGCGCCATGCGCCGCATCCTTCGTGTGACCGAATCGAACTCCAAGGCCTTGCTGCGCGAGACCGGGCTGAGTGCTTCGCAACTCGTCCTGTTGCAGATTCTCGATGACGGCGGCGAATTGACCGCCGGCGAGCTGGCGACCCGAATGGGCATCACCCAGGCCACCACCACCGCCCTGATCCAGAAACTGGAGAATCGGGGGCTTATCACCCGGCGCAAGGGCGAGACCGACCGCCGCCAGGTCTGGCTGTCCCTGTCCGATGCCGGTCAGCAGATCCTCGCCCGCGCGCCCGATGCGGTGCATGACAAGTTCCAGCAGCGCTTCGCCGAGCTCGAGGACTGGGAACAGGCCATGCTGATCGCTTCCCTCGAACGCATCTCGGATATGCTCGGCGCTGCCGACCTCGACGTCGCCCCGGTCTTCGACGCGGCTTCGCTTGACCATGCCCCGTAAGTCCGGGCAGAACGTGACTGAAGAGGCGCCAGTTTCCCGCAAATAGCCGCCGCCCGCCGGAACACAAACGGTGGCGCTGCCGGGTATGGCCGGGTTGGAGGCTCCCCATGCACAGAAGCAAGGTTTCGAACGTCGGTCCCGGCGAGAATATTCTCGAACGGACCCTTCAGGCAGCCAAGCAGGATGTCGAAACCGTAAAGGACGGCGCCCCGATTGCCCCGATGATTGACGGGCTGGTTTTCCGCGATCTGGTCACCCATCGTGATGACCGGGGCAGTGTCACGGAATTTTTCGATCCGCGCTGGGACTGGCATCCCGATCCGCTGGTCTTCTGCTACCATTTCAGCATCAGGCCCGGCTTGGTGAAGGGCTGGGGGCTGCACAAGCTGCATGAGGACCGCTATCTGGTCATCGACGGGGAAATGGAAGTGGTCATGTTTGACCCCCGGCCCGAATCCTCCACCTGCGGTCACATCTGCCGGGTCGTCCTGTCGGCAGCGACCCCCCGGCTGATGAACGTGCCCAAATTCGTCTGGCATGCGGACCACAATATCGGCGAAGGCACATGCCGCGTCGTCAACTTCCCCACCATTCAGTACAATCACGAGAACCCCGACAAATACCGCCTGCCGCTCGATACGGACCTCATCCCCTTCGACTTCGGCGCCGCGACGGGCTGGTGAGCGCACCCCAGGTTTCAGTGTTGATGCCGACCCATGCCCGGCCCGACGTGCTGGGTCTGGCGATCGACTCGGTGCTCGACCAGAGCCTTGACGATTTCGAATTGCTGCTGGTGGGCGACGGCGTCGCCGACGCAACGCGCGAGGTGGTCACCCGCTATACCGATCCGCGCATCCGTTGGTTCGATCTGCCCAAGGCACCTCATTTCGGTTACGCCAACCGCAACGTCGCCCTGGCGCAATCGCGGGGCCGCCTGATTGCTTTTGCCGCCGATGACGATCTGATGTTTCCCGATCACCTCGAGCGGCTGGCGGCAACCTTCACCGACCCGGAGGTCGTGTTCGCGCACAGCCTTGCGGTCTGGGTGTCAGCGGACAGCGTTGCCGCTCCCGATCTCACCAATCTCGAAATCCCTGCCGAAATGACGGTATTTCTCGAAGCCGGGAACACCCTTGCTGCCGGTACTGTCATGTATCGCGCCGACGCCTTGCCCCAGCGCGGCGCCTGGCCCGAAGATGTCAGCGCCTCCGGCGATTGGCGCTTGTGGCAGCGGATCATTGGCGCGCATTCCCCCGCTGCCTGCCGGCATCTGCCCTTGATGACGATGATGCATTTCAAGGCCTCGCGCAAAACCCGCCGGGACTCCCACTTTTCCCGGCTGGCCGCCTTCCTCGACCTTGCCGACAACGCCGATTGGTGGCCTCTCGCCTTGCGGCGGCCGGTCGCTCCGGACGCGACCCCCCAATCGGCTTATGCGCGACATCGGTTTGCCGATCCCGACGGCTTTGCCCGCGACATCCGCGCTGCCTGCGATCTCGTGATCCGGCGCATGGTGCTGCATCTACTGGATGCACAGCCTGCGCCCGTGTCCGATTGGCGATTTGAGGCGCTTGAAAGCGAACTCGGATCGCTCAAACAGGCCAGTGCCACCCTCGAGGCAGAATGCGTCCGCCTGCGCGGAGAACGCGATGCCTTTCTGTCTTCGACCAGCTGGCGCCTGACCGCGCCTGTCAGGGCCCTGGGACGCCTGATCGCCCGCCGCGATTGACTCCCGCGCCCCCGCGGCTTATGAAGCGCGCACTCTGCCGATAACTATCGAGCGAGCCACTAGCCTGCCCGGGAGGCAGGCGGTCCTCATCCGCCAGCGCGTTGCGCCCGCGGATGCCGTTTTGCTTTGCGGGTTTGCGCCGCGGCACCGGGGGGACCACATTGGCCGCAAGATAGGGTTCGAGAAGCGGTTCTTGTGACCCGGCAGGAAAGGAATGAGTGATGTTCGACAGTCTGAGCGATCGTCTCGGCAAGATCTTTGAAGGCCTGACCCGGCGCGGCGCGCTTTCCGAAGCCGACGTTTCCGCGGCGCTGCGCGAAGTCCGCCGCGCGCTGATCGAGGCCGATGTCTCGCTCGAGGTCGTGCGCGCCTTTGTCGAACAGGTGCGCGAACGCGCCATTGGTGCCGAAGTGACCAAATCGGTCACCCCCGGCCAGCAGGTCATCAAGATCGTTCACGACGAGCTCGTCGCTGTGCTTGGCGCCGATGCCGAACCGATCGATCTCAATGCCCCCGCCCCGGTTGCCATCATGATGGTCGGCCTGCAGGGCTCGGGCAAGACCACCTCGACCGCAAAGATCGCCAAGCGGCTCAAGGAGCGCGAGAACAAGAAGGTCCTGATGGCCTCGCTCGATACGCGCCGCCCCGCCGCGATGGAGCAGCTCGCAACCCTTGGCACCCAGATCGGGGTCGAGACCCTCGCCATCGTGCCCGGCCAGGACCCCGAGGCGATCACCGCCCGCGCACTCAAGGAAGCCCGGCTCGGCGGCTATGACGTTGTCATGCTCGACACGGCCGGCCGTACCCATATCGACGAAGAGCTGATGGCCGAGGCCGAGGCCGTCCGCAACATTGCCGAGCCGCATGAAATCCTGCTCGTCGCCGATGCGCTGACCGGTCAGGACGCAGTCAATGTCGCGCGATCCTTCAATGACCGTTTCGCGGTCACTGGCATGGTGCTGACCCGTGTTGACGGCGATGGCCGTGGCGGCGCCGCGCTCTCGATGCGCGCGGTCACTGGCAAGCCGATCAAGGCCATCGGTGTTGGTGAAAAGCTCGACGGGCTCGAGGATTTCCACCCCGGCCGCATCGCCGACCGCATTCTGGGCATGGGCGACATCGTTTCGCTCGTCGAAAAGGCCGCCGAAACCGTTTCCGCCGAAGAGGCGGAAAGGATGGCGAAGAAGCTCAAAAAGGGCTCTTTCGACCTCGAGGACCTCAAGGGCCAGCTCGAGCAGATGAAGAAGATGGGCGGCATGGGCGCACTGATGGGCCTGATGCCCGGCATGGGCAAGATGAAAAAGGCCATGGCCGGCGCCAATGTCGATGAGAAGGTATTCGACCGCCAGATCGCCATTATCCAGTCGATGACCAAGAAGGAGCGCGCCAATCCGGCGGTGCTCAACGCCTCGCGCCGCAAGCGCATTGCTTCGGGCGCAGGCACCGAGGTCTCCGAGATCAACAAGCTGATCAAGATGCACCGCCAGATGGCGGACATGATGAAAAAGCTCGGCAAGGGCGGTCGTGGCGGCCTCGCCGGCCTGATGGGCGGCATGGGCGGAGGTATGCCAGGGGGTATGCCGGGTGGCCTGCCCGCCGGCATGGATCCCTCCCAGCTCGACCCCAAGGCGCTGGCCGAAATGCAGAAACAGTTCGGCGGCGGCGATCAGCCGGCTGCGGGCGATGGCGACATGAAGGCGCTGCCCAAGAACGTCAATGAATTGCTCAAGAGTTCCGGCTCGATGCCCGGGCTTGGCGGCAACCCGAAATTCCCCGGCCTGCCTGGTCTCGGCCTCGGCAAGGGCTCAGGGAAAAAGAAGTAACCGGACAAACTTTTTTACGGAGAACCCAATGTCCCTCAAGATCCGCCTTTCCCGCGGCGGCGCCAAGAAGCGCCCTTACTACCACATTGTTGTTGCCGACTCCCGTTCGCCGCGCGATGGCCGCTTCATCGAGCGCATCGGTGCCTATAATCCGATGATGCCCAAGGATTCCGATGAACGCGTCAAGCTCGATAGCGCCCGTGTGGAACATTGGCTGTCCGTTGGCGCCCAGCCGACCGACCGCGTGCACCGCTTCCTCGACGCTGCCGGCCTGTTGAAGCGCGAGCCGCGCAACAACCCGAACAAGGCCAAGCCGGGCCAGAAGGCGCTCGACCGCATCGAGGAAAAGCGCGAAGCCGAAGAAGCCAAGAAGGCCGCTGAGGCCGAGGCAGCTGCCGCTCCGGCCGAAGAGGCTCCTGTCGAAGAAGCTCCGGCTGAAGAAGCGCCCGCCGAGGAAGCTGCCGAAGAAAAGGCGGAGTAAGGTCCGCGCTGAAAGGCTGACGGGATGGCGAACCCTCGCTCACACCACCAAAAGGGTCCCGCCCGTCGCGCGCCTTCCGGCCACGTGCTTCTGGGCCGCATCGGTGCGGCCCACGGCATCAAGGGCGAAGTGCGCATCAAGAGTTTCACCGAGGACCCCATGGCCCTCGGTGCCTATGGGCCGCTTGTCACCGACCGGCCCGGCCTCACCATCGAAATCGGCAGGGCCCGGCTCAACAAGGCCATGGTCATCGCAACGATCAAGGGCGTGACCGACCGCAATGCCGCCGAAGCGCTGAATGGCGTCGGGCTCTATGTGCCGCGCGACAGCCTGCCCGAGACCGAGGATGAGGACGAGTTCTATCACGCCGACCTCATCGGCCTGACGGCCCGCACCGACGCGGGCGAGACGCTGGGCACCGTCACAGCGATCTTCAATCACGGCCCCAACGACATCCTGGAAGTGAAGCCCGAAGGCGCCCCGAGCGTCCTTGTGCCCTTCACTCGCCAGGTCGTGCCCACCATCCGGCTGAAAGACGGCTATCTGATCATCGATCCGCCGCTTGGCACATTCGAAGACGCAGACGACGAGCCGGGTGACGCAAGGGACGAGGATCCGGCGTCATGAGCTTTGACGCCGAAATCATCACCCTGTTTCCAGACCTGTTCCCCGGTCCTCTGGGCGCCTCCATTCATGGCCGCGCGCTTGAAGACGGGCTTTGGTCCCTCAAGGCGCATCAATTGCGCGACTACGCCACCGACAGGCACCGCTCGGTCGACGACACCCCGGCCGGCGGCGGCCCGGGCATGGTCTTGCGGCCCGATGTTCTCGCCCGTGCCATCGATGATGTGAGCCCCGATACCGATCCCCGCCCGCGCCTTGTGATGTCGCCCCGCGGCACGCCGCTATCCCAGAAAATGGTTCGCGATTTCGCCGCTGGTCCCGGGCTGGTTATAGTTTGCGGGCGGTTCGAGGGCATCGACCAGCGCGTCATCGAGGCGCGCGAGTTGATCGAAGTCTCTGTTGGCGACTATGTGCTCTCTGGCGGTGAGGTTGCGGCGATGGCACTGCTCGAAGCCGCGGTCCGGCTGCTGCCGGGCGTGATGGGCGGCACCGACAGCCATGCGGAAGAAAGCTTTGAATCCGGGCTGTTGGAATATCCGCAATATACCCGCCCAGCCGAATTCGAAGGCCGAACCATCCCCGAAGTGCTGACTTCGGGCGATCACGGCAAGGTCGTGAAATGGCGCAAGGAACAGGCCGAGGCTCTCACCCGCGCCCGCCGGCCGGATCTGCTGCCTCCTGATCGCGGAAACGACTGAGCTTTCCTTCCTTCCTCGCTTGCCTATCGCCCTTGCCCCTGCCACAAGGGTCGGGACGGTGCGCGCGGTGCAAAACGCGCGTGAAACGGGAAGCCGGTGAAAGACCGGTGCCGCCCCCGCGACTGTAAGGGCATCACGCCCCTCCGAAATGCCACTGGCGCAAGCCGGGAAGGCGGAGGAGTTGGCCCGAGCCAGGAGACCGGCCGTCCCATTGAAACGCGCAAAGATCGGGACGGTGGGTCCCGGAAAGGAGAACCATGCGCAAACTGATCCTCACCGCCGCCACTGCTGCGGCTGTCCTGCTGCCGGCTGCCGCTTTCGCCCATGCCGGCGGTCACACCCCGGCCGATGGTTTCTGGCACGGCTTCGCCCACCCCATTGGCGGTCTTGACCACATCCTCGCCATGCTCGGCGTCGGTTTCCTGGCCTATGTCATGGGTGGCCGCGCGCTTTATCTCGTGCCGCTGAGCTTTGTCGGCATGATGGTTGCCGGTTTCGGCCTCGGCCTTGTCGGTTTTGAAATGCCCTTCCTTGAATTCGGCATTCTGGCTTCGGTGATCGTCATCGGCACACTCGGCGCACTGGGACGCCCCATCCCGCTTGGCGCCGCCATGGCGACGGTCGGTGCCTTCGCCCTGTTCCATGGCGTGGCCCACGGCGCGGAAATGCCCGTCGCCACATCCGGTTTGACTTATGGGCTCGGCTTTGCTGCTGCCACGGCACTGCTGCATGCCGCCGGTCTCGGCCTCGGATTCGCCGGTTCGGCTGCGGCCAGCCGGATGGGTCGCACGCTAGCCCGGATCGGTGCCGGTGTTACAGCGCTTGTGGGCCTTGGCCTCGCCGCCGGGCTTGCCTGATGACCCGCACATGGTGAATCGCCCGGGTTTTCTGATCCGATCGAGAAAGGCTGTCCGTCAGGGCAGCCTTTTTTGGTGGGTCCAACGGCTTCCGACCGGTCTCCCCGGCACATAGGATGAGGCCCTCGAACACCATCCGCGAACGCCACATCCTTGACCGCGCCCGACAACAACACCGCACTGATCACCACCCTCACCACCGCCGTGGTGGTCATGGGGTCGAATTCCTTCGTCCTGAGCCCGGTCCTCACCGACGTTGCCCGCGACTTCGCCACCACACCCGTCGTCATCGCCCGGGTCATCGCGGCCTTCGGGGCGGCAACGGCCTTGTCTTCATTCTTTCTGGCCGGCTGGATCGACCGCCTGGGTATCCGACGGGTCCTGCAAACCGGTGCGCTCCTTCAGATTGCCGGACTTGTTGGCAGCGCTCTGAGTGCCAATTGGATCATGCTCGCGCTGAGCCAGATCGCGGTGGGCGCTGCGGTGGGGGTCATGTTGCCCGCCGTTTATGCCAGCGCGACAGCCAGCGCACCGCCCGGCCAGGGCGCGCGGGTGCTCGGCCGTATTCTGCGCGGCTGGGGCATTTCGCTCGTCCTGAGCGTGCCCGCCTCGGCTTTCATCGCCGAATGGGCGGGCTGGCGGACCATTTATGTCCTGATTGCTTTCGCCGCTTTGCTGACCCTTTTCGGCTTCCATCGCCTGCCGAAGCTTGATCCGGCCGCACGGAAACAGGCCACCATTTCCCCCGCCCGGGCGCTCGGGCTACCGGGCATATTGCCCCTGATCGCGATCTGCCTTGGCTATATGACCGCATTTTACGGCATCTATGCCTATCTCGGCGACCATGTGCGCCAGACCCTTGCCGTCGGGTCCGCCGAGGCGGGGCTCGTCGTGCTCGGCTATGGCGCCGGCTTCGGGCTGACCGGCTATGTCATGGGCCTGTTCGACCGCTTTGCCGCGACACGCATCTTTCCCCTCGTTCTCGGCGTGATCGCGATCGTCTATGTCACGTTGATCCCGGGCACCGCCCATTTGCTGCTGGCCATGTTGACGGCCTTTGTCTGGGGCCTGGTCAATCATGCCGGGCTCAACCTGCTGATCCAGCTTCTGTCCGGTCGGCACCCTTCGGCCCGTGGTTCGGTGATGGGTCTGCAAACCAGCGCGACCTATCTCGCCGTATTCCTCGGCCCGATGCTGCTCGGAGGAATCTACGCCCAGTTCGGTTTTGATTTGACGGTCGCCGCAGCCACCGCGCTCATCCTCGCCAGCGCCGGCCTTGCCTGGCGCATCGCCGCCCGCGATGCATCCGCCTCCGGTGCCTAACGTCCTGGTCGCGTCACCCGCCGCATAGCCGGGGTGATCCCCGCCGCTTCGGCGCGGTCCTGTGCCGGATCATAGAACAGCCCCGCCATCAGGCTGCGGGCAATGCGTTGCGCCTTCTCGACAAACCCCTCGGCCACATCCGGCGGACAGACCTCATGCGCTGTGGTTTCGAAAAGTCTGAGCCAAATGGCGAAATGTTCTGGCCGGATCACGTCGCGATGCTTGAAATGCGCGGGCATGGGCCGGCCCTTGTATCGCCCCGTCGACAGGGTAATCGAGGACCAGAAATCGACCATGGTCAAAAGATGCGGCTCCCAGTCATCGCCGATCGCGCGGGCAAAGATAGGCCCCAGATCCGCGTCTTCGCGCACCCGGGCATAAAAGCGCCGTACCAGTCGGTCGATAAGGGCTTCATCAAGCGCCGGATGATGGCGGTCTGACAACATTGTGACGCCTCCGGGTTCGCATGGCGCATTCAGGTGATCGCCAAATCAGGAACGATCCGCTATATAATCAAGTATCTCAAATACCGGTTTTCACGCCCATGCGACTGAATGTCCAGACCGACTTCGCCCTTCGCATTCTCATCCGGCTCGCCCTGACCCCGGAACGGCTGGTCACGATCGCCCAGATCGCCGACCGCTTCGCCATCTCGCGCAATCATTTGACCAAGATCGCCCAACGCTTGAGCGATCTCGGTTTCATCGAAACCGTCAGGGGCCGCAATGGCGGTCTGCGCCTCGCCCTGCCGGCCGACGAAATCCGGATCGGCGAAGTGGTGCGCGGCATGGAACCGGACTTTGCCCTTGTTGCCTGCATGCAGGGCGGGCCTGGCGGGTGCCTGATTGCGGGTTGTTGCGATTTGCGCGGCGTGCTCGATCAGGCGCTCAACGGGTTTGTCGCGATACTGAACGACTACACCCTCGCCGATGTCACCGCGAACCGCCCCGAGCTCTCGCGCACTTTGGCTCTGTCGGCCGAATAGCGCGGTTTCGCCCCGGTTCCGGGCGTTTTGGCGTAGACTCACGCCTCCGCATCATGTATAGCGCCGCGCTGAAATACCCGTTGCAACCAAGACCGGGCGGTCTAGCCGCTCCAGCGAAAAGATAGAACGGAACCGAGAATGAATATCATCGAGCAGCTCGAAAGCGAGCAGCGCGAAGCCCTTGCGGCCAAGCGCGAAACCCCCGAATTCACCCATGGCGACACCGTGAAGGTGTGGGTCAAGGTCCGCGAAGGCGAAAAAGAACGCCTGCAGGCCTATGAGGGCGTCGTGATCGCCCGGGCCGGTTCGGGCCTGAATGAAAACTTCACCGTGCGCAAGATCTCTTATGGCGAAGGCGTGGAGCGTGTGTTCCCGATCTTTTCGCCGATGATCGACCGCATCGAAGTGGTGCGCCGCGGCAAGGTCCGCCGTGCCAAGCTCTATTATCTCCGCGATCGTCGCGGCAAGTCGGCCCGTATCGCCGAATCGACCAATGCGCGCACCAAGCGCATCCAGGACGAAGAGCGCGCCGCCGCCGCTGAAGCCCGCGCCAAGCGCGAAGCCGATAAGCTGGCCGCCGCTGAAGCCCGTGCTGCCGAGGCCAAGGCCGCCGAGGAAGCCGCCAAGGCTGCTGAAGCCGAGGCCAAGGCCGCCGAAGAGGCCGCCGCTGCTGAAGAAGGCGAAGCCAAATAATAAGCGTTCGTCTTCAATAGGCTTTCTGCACAAACAGAATTCGAAAGAGCCCGGCCATTGCGCCGGGCTTTTTTGTGGTCGGCGGCCTGCCTCGCCCTGTTCTCACCTCGCCACGCGCTGCCCCCTAATTGCTACTCGCTAGCACCTATTCCCTACTCGCTACTCCCTATTCGCCACTCCGCCCAAAATCCATCTTAAGATATATCTTGACTTCGCGACCCGTGATCCCTATTTCCTTTTCTCAAGATATATCTGGAGATCGCTTTTATGCACTGCCACCACCATTCACATCACCATGGTCACCACCAGGCCCAATGCGGGCATCACGCCCATCACCACCACGCTCACCATCACCACGCTCACCATCACCTTGCGGGCGGAGAGCATGACGCGCTTCACCACGCTGCCCGCCGGGGCTATCGCGGTGGCCATGCCGGCCATCAAGGCGGTTGGAGCGATGGAGACGGCGCCGGGTTCTCACGGTTCCGTGGACGACGGCTCGTCAATGGCGAAACGCTGCGCCTTCTCATCCTCAAGCTGCTCGAAGACGGGCCACGCCACGGCTACGACCTGATCAAGGCGTTCGAGGAACTGACACAAGGCCATTACAGCCCGAGCCCGGGCATCGTTTATCCGGCCCTCACCTTTCTCGAGGAGGCGGATTACACCCTCGCCGAAAGGGATGCTGCCAAAAAGGTCTATTCCCTCACCGAGGCGGGCCGCAGCTTCCTCGCCGAGCACGCCGGGGATGCCGAGGCGGCCATTGATGGCCTCAAGAAATTCGGCGAGCACGCCGAACATCAAAAGGAAATGTTCCGCGCCCGCCGCGACCGCGATCTGCCCGGTGTGATTCCGGAAGTGAACGAAGCGCGGCGCGCCCTCAAAAAGGCGATCCTTGGCGCGATCGAAGGCGGCGAAGACACCCAGAAGCGTCTGGCTGCCATCCTCAACAAGGCAGCCGAGGATATTGCGCGGTCGGACGTCGATCTCGGCTGACCTGGCTCTTGGACTGCACACCGGCGATTGTACCAAAAGGACTTATTTGCGACCTTCATCGACGATCGCCGGAGTGTATCCATGTCTGCCCCAGTCAACGTCCCGGTCTGTGTCACCTGCCGCGTCCAGTTCGCCCCGACGGCGCAGCCGCCTCAGCGTTGCCCGATCTGCGAGGATGAGCGGCAATTCGTGCCGAAAACGGGTCAGGCCTGGACAACAGTGGAAGACACGGCCCGGGACCGGCAGGTCGACATCCGGGAGGTGGCGCCGGGCCTCACCGGGATCGGAGTCACCCCGGGGATCGGCATCCATCAGCGCGCCCTTTTGGCCGAAACGCCCAAAGGCAATCTGATGTGGGACAGTGTGGGGCTGATCACCACGGAAGGTGTCGCCGCGGTCGAGGCGCGGGGCGGGGCCATGGCGATCGCCATCTCCCATCCGCATTTCCAGGGTGCCATGATCGACTGGTCGGTCGCGCTTGGGAATGCCCCTGTCTATGTTCACGCCGCTGACGCGGACTGGGTGATGCGCCCTCACCCCAATATTCGCCTCTGGGAAGGGGACACCGAACCCCTCGATAACGGCATGACCCTCATTCGCTGCGGCGGACATTTTCCTGGCGCGGCGGTCGCGCACTGGCCGCAGGGTGCTGATGGCAAAGGCGCGCTGTTGACCGCCGACGTGATCGCCGTCGCTGCGGACACCGACTGGGCGAGCTTCATGTATTCCTTTCCGAACTACCTGCCGCTTCCCGCCCATAAGGTGCGGGCCATCGCCGATGCCGTCGCCCCCTTTGAATTCGACGCGATCTATGGCGGCTGGTGGGGCTCGGTCATGCCGGCCCGTGCCAAGGCCAACCTCGCCCGCTCCGTCGCCCGCTATGTCGATTGCCTGAGCGACTGAGCCTGTACATCAGTATTTTTGCGTATCGTCCCCAGCCAACTCCCGGGAACATTCAGCGGTTTTCCACCGATTCGCACCCGGAACATACTGAGATTTTCCACAGCCTTGTCCACATCTCGTTGGATGACCATCAGGGCCCATTTCCTTCATAATCATTTGAAAATAAATGATTTATCGAAAAGGACTTGACGCGATTCCGGTTTTCCACGCTGTCCCGGCGCACCGAAGTCTTGCCTGACGGCTGCTGGAACGCTGTTTCGGCTCCCGGATTCAACAGCCAGCTACGAAAATGGCCCGGCAGAAGCCGGGCCAGTGCCGCACCCTCCGGCACCTTGTCGGGCGGTGCCGGAGACGCAAGGGATCTGATCCTAATCCGTGATGCCGGGCAGGTTGAGCCCGTTCTCCCGGGCGCAATCAATCGCGATATCGTAGCCGGCATCGGCATGGCGCATGACACCGGTCGCCGGGTCGTTCCAGAGCACCCGCTCGAGCCGCGCCGCCGCATCATCCGTACCGTCCGCACAGATGACCACGCCCGCATGCTGGGAGAAGCCCATGCCAACCCCGCCGCCGTGATGCAGGCTGACCCAGGTCGCGCCCGAGGCAGTGTTCAACAGCGCATTGAGAAGCGGCCAGTCGGAAACGGCGTCCGAGCCGTCCTTCATCGCTTCGGTTTCGCGGTTGGGTGAGGCCACCGAGCCTGAATCGAGGTGATCGCGGCCAATGACGACCGGAGCTTTCAACTCGCCGTTCCGGACCATCTCATTGAACGCCAGTCCCAGCCGGTGCCGCTGCCCGAGCCCGACCCAGCAGATCCGTGCCGGCAGGCCCTGGAACGCAATGCGTTCGCGCGCCATGTCGAGCCATTGGTGCAGATGCGCATCATCGGGGATCAGCTCTTTGACCTTCTGGTCGGTCTTGTAGATGTCTTCGGGATCCCCCGACAGCGCCGCCCAGCGGAACGGGCCGATGCCCCGGCAGAACAGGGGCCGGATATAGGCCGGTACGAAACCGGGGAAATCGAAGGCATTTTCGAGCCCTTCATCGAGGGCCACCTGGCGGATATTATTGCCATAATCGACGGTCGGGATGCCGCGCTCATGGAAGTCGAGCATCGCCTGCACATGCACCCGCATCGAGGCGCGCGCCGCCTTCTCGACCGCATCGGGATCGCTTTCCCGCTTTTGCCGCCACTCGGCCATACTCCAGCCTTGCGGCAGATAGCCATTGACCGGATCGTGCGCCGAGGTCTGGTCGGTCACGATATCGGGCCGCACCCCGCGCTTGACGAGTTCGGGATAGATATCGGCGGCATTACCCAACAGCCCCACCGACTTGGCTTCTCCTGCCTTGGTCCAGCGCTCGATCAACTCAAGCGCCTCATCGAGGGTTTCGGCCTTCTCGTCGAGATAGCGGGTGCGCAAGCGGAAATCGATGCTTTCGGGATTGCACTCGACCGCAAGGCATGACGCCCCGGCCATGACCGCGGCGAGCGGCTGGGCGCCGCCCATGCCCCCGAGCCCGGCGGTCAGGATCCATTTGCCCTTGAGGTCACCGCCATAATGCTGGCGCCCCGCCTCGGCAAAGGTCTCGAACGTGCCCTGCACAATGCCCTGCGAGCCGATATAGATCCACGACCCGGCGGTCATCTGGCCATACATCATCAGCCCGGCCTTATCGAGCTTGGAAAAGTGATGCCAGTTGGCCCAGTGCGGGACGAGGTTCGAATTCGCGATCAGCACGCGCGGCGCATCCTTATGGGTGCGGAACACCCCCACCGGCTTGCCCGATTGCACCAGCAACGTCTCGTTCTCTTCAAGCGATTGCAGCGAAGACACGATGCGGTCGAACGCATCCCAGTTCCGCGCCGCGCGGCCAATGCCGCCATAAACCACGAGTTCACCCGGGTTCTCGGCCACATCCGGGTCGAGATTGTTCATCAACATGCGAAGCGGGGCTTCGGTGGTCCAATGCTTGGCGGAAAGTTCCGTGCCGGTCGGCGAGCGGACTTCGCGCGTGTTTTTCAGCCGGTCGGTCATGTCCCGTCCTTCCTCTTAGCTCTTATGCCCTGTGAGTTGTCCTGAAAGCGCCAGTTCTTCGAGCGCCTGAAGCGCCTTGGCCAGCACCGGGCGCACCTGGTCGGCCCGGTCCGGGCGATAGGCCCAGTCGGGTGATTCCTCCATATAGGCCCGCTGGGCGAGCTCCATCTGGATGGCGTGGATATTGCGCGGCCGGCAGCCATAATGCCGGGTCGTCCAGCCGCCCTTGAAGCGGCCATTGATCACCATGTCGGTATCGGGTGCCGACGCGCAGGCATCCGCCACTGCCGCTTCGACCCGCGGATCGCAGGTCGCGCCCAGATTGGTGCCGATATTGAAGACCGGCAGCGTGCCCTCGAACAGGAACGGGATGTCCGAGCGGATCGAATGGCAATCATAAACGATCGCCACCCCATGCTTGTCGTGTACCCGCGCGACCTCTTCGGCAAGCGCCTTGTGATAGGGCTTATGCCAGGCGATGCGCCGCGCCTCGATCTCTTCGGCATCGGGTTCTTCACCCGGCTTGTAGATCGGCTTGCCGTCGAAATCGGTTGTCGGGCACAGCGTCGTCGTGTTCTGCCCCGGATAAAGCGAACACCCCTCGGGGTCGCGATTGGCATCGATCACATAACGATGGAAGTTTGCCGCCACCACCGTCGCGCCGGGCAAAAGCCCGTCATAAAGCCTGGTAATGTGCCAGTCGGTATCTGCCAGCCCGCGCCCGGTCTCGTTGAGCCGTGCCTTGATCTCATCGGGCACGAAGGTGCCGCCATGCGGCTGGGCGAGGATGACCGGGCTGTCGCCTTGGGTGACGCTGAAAGGGGTCATGACTGCTACGCCGCCTCCAGCCCTACCGAAAGCGCCGCCTCCGCAACGGGCAACAAACTGCCGCCGGCAATCAGTTCACCAACCCGACGCATGTCCCGCGACATGTAGCGGTCACCGCCAAGCGCCGGGATTTCCGAACGCAACCCCTTTACCACCTGACCCAGCACCGGGCTTGTCGTCAGCGGCGCGCGCAAATGCACGCCCTGGGCCGCCAGCATCAGTTCGATGCCGATGATATGGGTGAGATTGCGGTTCATATCCGCCAGCCGCCGCGCCCCGTGAGCGGCCATCGACACATGGTCTTCCTGGTTGGCGCTGGTCGGGGTTGAATCGATGCTGGCGGGGTTGGCGCGCTGCTTGTTCTCCGAATAGAGCGCTGCCGCGGTGACCTCGACTGCCATGAAACCCGAATTGACGCCCGGCTCCGGGGTTAGGAAAGGCGGCAGACCGAAACTAAGCGCCGGGTCGACCAGCATGGCGATGCGGCGCTCGGCGATCGAGCCGATTTCGGCAATCGCCAGCGCCACGATATCGGCGGCAAAGGCAACGGGTTCGGCGTGGAAATTGCCGCCCGAAACGATCCCTTCGTCAAGGATCAGCGGGTTGTCGGTCACCGCATTGGCCTCGATGCGAAGCGTGTGCCCTGCCTGGCGCAGCAGATCGAGGCACGCGCCCATCACCTGGGGCTGGCATCTGAGGCAATAGGGGTCCTGCACCCGCTCATCGCCTTCAAGATGCGACTGGCGGATCGCCGAACCCTCCATCAACTGCCGAAGGCTCGCCGCCGCATCGATCTGGCCTTGATGTCCGCGCAGCGTGTGGATCTGCTCGACAAACGGGGCCGAAGACCCCATCGCCGCATCGGTCGAAAGCGCGCCGGTCACCAGCGCCGTGCGATAGAGCCGATGCGCATCGAAGAGCCCCGCGAGCGCCATCGCCGTCGAGACCTGGGTGCCGTTGATGAGCGCCAGCCCTTCCTTGGCGATCAGCGCGACCGGTTCGAGCCCGGCGGCGCGCAACGCCTCGCCACCGCTCGTGACCTTGCCGTTGAATTCCGCTTCCCCTTCCCCGATCATCACCGAGGCCATATGCGCCAGCGGCGCCAGATCACCCGACGCGCCGACCGAACCCTGCCCGGGAATGACCGGCAGCACATCCTTTTCAAGCATCTGCTCGATGAGATGGATGAGGTCCCAGCGCACACCCGACGCGCCCCGCCCGAGCGAGATCAGCTTGAGCGCCAGCACCAACCGAACCACCGGCGCGGGCAGCGGATCGCCGACACCGGCGGAATGGGAAAGGACCAGATTGCGCTGCAGTTCCGCGGTCTTTTCCGCGGAGATCTTGACGCTTGCCAGCTTGCCGAAGCCGGTATTGACGCCATAGACCGCCGCCTCGCCCGCCGCAGCCGCTGCCACGCGGGCCGCCGCGCTCTCGACGCCCGCCCGGCAATCCGGAGATAGGCCGGCAATCGCCTCGCCACGATAGACCGCTTCAAGATCGCCAAGGCTAACCGAACCGGGCACCAAGCTCAGAGTTTGCATCCCATTTTCCTTCATAGAGTCGCCCGGCCAGCGGGTTGAACCCGAGCCGGTAGCTAAATTCGGCGGGGGTCTCGATATCCCACACCGCCAGATCGGCACGCTTGCCTGGGGCGATCACGCCCCGATCCTCAAGACCGAGAGCCCGCGCCGCATGGGCGGTCGCCCCCCGCAAGGCTTCCTCCGGCGTCATGCGGAACAGGGTTGCGGCCATATTGAAGATCGCCAGCAAGGAGAAAGTCGGCGAAGAGCCCGGATTGGCATCCGTCGCGATCGCGATCGGCACACCGGCCTCGCGCAACTCGGCGACCGGCGGCAGCTTGGTCTCGCGCAGATGATAAAAGGCGCCGGGCAGCAGCACCGCCACCGTGCCCGATTTGGCCATGGCGGCGATCCCGTCCGCATCGAGATATTCGAGATGATCCGCGCTCAGCGCACCATAGGATGCCGCCAGCGCCGCCCCGCCGAGATTGGAAAGCTGCTCGGCATGGAGCTTGACCGGCAGGCCGAGCGATTTCGCCTTGTCGAACAGCCTGCCGATCTGCCCGGGAGTAAACGCAATGCCTTCGCAGAACCCGTCGACCGCGTCCGCGAGCCCTTCCATCTGAACCGCCGGCAACACCTCTTCGATCAGATGCTCGATATAGGCGTCGGCCCGATCCTTGAATTCGGGCGGCAGCGCATGCGCGCCGAGAAAGCTCGTTTTGACCGTGATATCGCGCGCATCGCCGATCCGGCGCGCGGCGCGCAGCATTTTCATTTCACTTTGTTTGTCGAGCCCATAGCCCGATTTGATCTCGAGGGTTGTCACCCCTTCACCGATCAGCGCATCCGCATAGCGCAGCCCCGAGGCAAAAAGCTCGTCCTCGCTCGCTGCCCGTGTCGCGGTGACGCTCGACATGATGCCGCCGCCGGCCCGCGCAATCTCTTCATAAGAGGCGCCGTTGAGCCGCATTTCGAACTCGCGGGCGCGGTCACCGCCGAAAACAAGATGGGTATGGCAGTCGATGAGGCCCGGCGTGATCAGCCGGCCACCAAGATCGAAGCGAGACCAGTCGGCATAAGCGTGTGGCAGCGCATCGCGCGCGCCCGACCAGGCGATATGACCCGCCGAAACGGCAATAGCGCCTTCATCGACAAGGCCATAGGCGCCAAACCCATCGGCCAGCGTGGCAAGCCGTGCATTTTCAAGCACGAAACCGGTTTCCGCCATGGTGACCTCCCTTGCTTAATCCGCCGAACGGGTCCATAAGTAAAGGGTATTAACGCTTATGTCCATACATAATAATCACCATGGACGCTGCGCCCGAAGGAGCTTGCCATGCCTGCGGATCCGGCAACGGAAACCCGGTCGATCTTCGCCCGCCACGCCCTGTTGCCCGATGGCTGGGCTGAAAATGTCCGCATCGATGTCGGTGAAGACGGCACCATCGCTGGTGTCGCAACAGGCCAGAGCCTGCGCCGCTCGGATGCTGCCCGTATCGTTCTGCCCGCGCCGGGCAATCTGCATTCGCACAGTTTCCAGCGCGCCATGGCCGGCATGACCGAACGCCGCGCCGCCGGGCGCGACAGCTTCTGGACCTGGCGCGAGCTCATGTATCGCTTTCTTGATGTCTTGACGCCCGATCAGCTCGAGGCCATCGCCGCCTTCACCTTCATGGAAATGCTCGAGGCCGGCTATGCCGCCGTTGGCGAGTTTCACTATGTCCATCATCAGCCCGGCGGCACACCCTACGACGCCCTTGCCGAGACCTCCGAACGGATGATGGCTGCGGCTGGCGCCACCGGCATCGGGCTAACCCATCTGCCGGTGCTCTATAGCTATGGCGGTGCCGGCAAGCAGGATTTGAAGGGCGGACAATTGCGCTTCGGCTGCGATCCCGAGCGCTTCGAAAAGCTGTTTGAGGCGGCCCGCAAAACCCTTGAACGCAGCCTGCCCGCCGATGCACGCATCGGCATCGCACCCCATTCCCTGCGCGCCACCGAACCGGAGGCGCTCAAGGCAATCGTGGCGGCCCATTCGGCCGGTCCGGTGCATATGCATGCCGCCGAGCAGACCCTTGAGATCGAGGAGGTCGAGGCCTGGCTCGGGGCAAGGCCGATCGACTGGATCGCATCCAACCTGCCGCTTGATGAGCGCTGGTGCCTGATCCACTCGACCCATATGACCGAAGCCGAAACCTTGACCCTTGCCGGGTCAGGAGCGGTGGCCGGGCTTTGCCCGATCACCGAATCCAATCTCGGAGACGGCATCTTCAACGCCGAGGCCTATCTCGATGCCGGGGGGCAAATCGGCATCGGCTCGGATTCCAATATCCGCATTGCCCTGTCAGAAGAGCTGCGCACCCTTGAATACTCGCAACGCTTGCGCGACCGCGCCCGCAATGTGCTGGCGGGTGACCCGAAGGGCCCGGCGGAAGGTGCAACCGGCCAGCGGCTTTATCTGTCCGCGCTTGCCGGCAGCGCCCGCGCGCTGGACCGCAAGGCTGGCGCCATCGAAGCCGGTCGGCTGGCCGATCTCGTGGCCATCGATGGCGATGCCATTGCCCTTGCAGCCCTGACTCCCTCCCAGTTCATCGATGGCTGGGTCTTCGCCGGTGACGACCGCTTGGTCACCGATGTCTGGGCGGCAGGACGCCATTGCGTGGAAAACGGCCAGCACAAGGATCACGCGGCGATCACCGCGCGCTATCGTGCGGCGATCGAATCCCTGGTGGCGAGAATCTAGCCGGAAAGGACACGCATGGCCGGCTATCGAGAAGTCCGCGACGCCATTGTCGCCCGCATCACCTCTCAGCAATGGGAGCCCGGCGATCTTATACCCGCCGAACAGATGCTGGCCGAGGAGTTCGGCTGCACCCGCGCCACCGTCAACCGTGCCATGCAGGAAATCGCCGATGCCGGCCTGATCGAGCGCCGCCGCAAGGCCGGCACGCGGGTGGTGCGCCGTGAGCATCGTGGCGCCACACTCACCATTCCCCTGATCCGGCGTGAAATTGAAAATCGCGGCCAGCGCTATGATTACCTGCTGATCGACTGCGAGCGGGCCCCGGCGCCGGCAGCCATCCGCATGGCCTTTTCTCTCAATGCCGGACAAAGCGCCCTGCATTTGCGCTGCCTGCATTTTGCAAACAGCGTGCCGTATCAGCTCGAGGATCGCTGGATCAATCTGGAGGCCGTGCCCGAAGCCCGCGACCAGGACTTCGCCATGGTCAATCCCAATGAATGGCTGGTCGGGGCCGTGCCTTTTTCAAGCGCCGAGCACGTTTTTTCCGCCGGCATTCCCGACCCCGAAGAGGCCGAATTGCTCAAGCTGCGGCCCGGTGAACCTGTGTTCGTCATCGAACGGCTGACCTGGCTCAATACCGATACCATCACCCGGGTTCGGCTGCTTCATCCCGGCCATGCCTACCGGTTGACGACACGCGACAACGATCCTTTCAATCCGGTTCCAGCGACCGGTTAACATCATAACACATTGAAATAATGACAGTTCCTCCGCATGGATCAATGCGGAAGGGACGTTTTCGTGCGGGCAATTGGCCTCCAATTACACCCAACATGATTCTATTGGATTGCATTTTGGTATGTGATTGGTATTATAGCTCCCAAGAACGGTCTCAAGACCGCACGGACAGGGAGCTTCAACACACCATGACGGGTCAGCCCGCCACGACGGTATTCAGCCACACTGTTGGCGACACGCGGACCGGCACCCCCAACCCGGGAGCCGCCGCCAGATGAACCGCCTTTTGCGTAATGCCACCCTGTTTGACGGCACCGCCACTCTCGGGCGCCGCTCGGTGCTGATCGAGGATGGCCGCATCGCCGGCATCTTCGCCGCCGATCAGGATCTGCCCCAAGCCGATATCGTCGAGGATCTGGGCGGCCTTCTGCTCGCTCCGGGCTTCATCGACACCCAGGTCAATGGCGGCGGCGGTGTGATGCTCAACTCCGAACAAAGCGTTGACGGGCTTTCCGCCATGGTCGCCGGCCACCGGCGTTATGGCACCACCACCCTGATCGCGACCATGGTCACCGATACGCTCGATGTGATGCGCGCTGCCGCCGACGCCGTCCGCGCCGGTCTGCAGGCCGGCCTGCCGGGCCTGCGCGGCATTCATTTCGAGGGCCCCTGCTTCAATCCGCTGCGCAAGGGCGTGCACCGTCCGGACCTGTTCCGTCCGCTCGACGACGATCTGATGAAAATTTACACCGGCGCCGGTCTTGGCGCGGTGATCGTCACGCTCGCCCCCGAACAGGTCGACACCGCCCGCCTCGCCGAACTGGCCGAAGCCGGCGTCAATGTCAGCGCCGGCCATACCGGCGGCTCCTATGAAGATATCGAGGCGGCGCTCGCCGCCGGCTTGCGCGGCTTCACCCATATCTACAATGCCATGACCCCGATGACCGGGCGCGAGCCCGGTGTTGTCGGCGCCGCCCTCAATGATACCAATACCTGGTGCGGCATTATCATCGACGGTTACCACCTGCATGATGCCACCGCGCTGGCGGCAATCCATTCCAAACCGCGCGGCAAGATGATGCTCGTCACCGACGCCATGGCAACGGTCGGCGCCCGAGACAAGCGCTTTTCCCTCTACGGCCACGAGATCCGCGCGATTGATGGCCGCTGCGCGCTGCCCGATGGCACGCTCGCCGGCTCCGATCTCGACATGATGGGCGCGGTGCGCAACACCCATCGCCGCCTCGGCATCCCGCTCGAGGAAGCGCTGCGCATGGCCTCGCTTTATCCCGCCGCCTTCCTGAGGCTCGACGATCGGATTGGTCGCATTCGTCCCGGCTTCGATGCCGACATGGTGCTGATCGATCCCGAAAGCCTCGAGGTGCGCCGCACCTGGATCGCCGGCGAAGGCGAAGACGCACAAAGACTGGCGGCCTGAGATGAGCGGAACCCCCATCCTTCTCGAAGTCTGCGTTGACGATCCCGTCGGGCTCGCCGCCGCGATTGAAGGCGGGGCCGACCGCATTGAACTGTGCGCAGCCCTTTCGATCGGCGGACTGACCCCGACCTTCGGGCTGATGATCGAGGCCGCGGAAACCGGCGTGCCCGTCATGGCCATGATCCGCCCGCGCGAGGGCGGTTTCGCCGTTAGTGCCGAAGAGCGCGGCGTCATGCTCAAGGATATCGAAGCGGCGCGCGATGCCGGCCTTGCCGGTGTGGTTTTTGGTGCGTCACTGGCCGACGGCCGGCTCGACCGCGATACGCTTGCCTTTTTGCGCGATGCCGCGGGTGACCTCGATGTCACCTTGCACCGCGCCTTCGACCTGGTGCCGGACGCCGAGGCAGCGCTCGAAACGGCCATCGAAATCGGGATCCCCCGGATCCTCACCTCAGGACAAACGCCATCCGTCATGGATGGCCTGCCCCGGATCGCGGATCTGGTCCGGGCAGCAAATTCCCGGCTCGTGATCATGCCGGGCGCCGGCGTCACGCCGGACAACGCGGCCGAGATCGCAAAAGCGACCGGCGCCAGCGAGATCCATACCAGTGGAGGAGAGACAGTCACGAACACAGACCCTGCGCTCGCCCGTTTCGGGTTCGCGCCGGAGCGCGTCAAGCGGACTTCGGCGGCCCGGATATCGGCCACGCGGGCAGCGCTGAACGATATGTAAGTAGAGCGGTACCGTCCGGCCCGAGAAAATGGGAGTCGGCGGCTTGCTTTGCTCAATTGTGAAAATCCTTTTCACGAATTACCCCGTGAACCGCGATTCCCGATTGACCTCGGGCATGGATTTTCCCTAAATAGTGAAAATTATTCTCGCCAAAGCGGCAACGGCAGGAGACAGTACGGCATGAAAGTTGGCATTATCGGCCTCGGCTTCCGGTTGGGTTATCTGGCCCACGTATTCACTGAAGTCGGCGACAATTTCGAAGTCGCCGGTTACGTGGATCCGTCGCCCGCCGGCCTGCCCTATATGCAGGAGCACGGCATTTCTGCCGGTCAGGCCTATCAGTCGCCCGCCGACCTGATCGCCAACGAAAATCTCGATCTGCTGATGATCGGCTCGCCCAACCACATGCATCTCGAGCATATCCAGCTCGGGCTCGAAGCCGGCCTCAAGATCTTCTCCGAAAAGCCGATCGTCGCCTCGATCGAACAGAGCTACGCGCTCGCCGAACTGCTGGCCAGGCATGGCGAAGATCGCCTGCTGGTCGGTCTGGTGCTGCGTTATGCTCCCCTGTACCGCGACCTCATCGAGGCCCGCGACAAGGGCGAGTTGGGCGACATCGCCTCCATCGAGGCCTCCGAGCACATCGCGCCTTATCACGGCGCCTTTTTCATGCGCGACTGGCGCCGCTACGGACAGTATGCCGGCGGCTTCATGCTGGAAAAATGCTGCCACGACCTCGATCTCTATAACGGGGTTATACAGTCGCGCCCGGCCCGGGTTGCCAGCTTTGGTGGCCGCCGCTCCTTCACCCCCCAAAACGCCCCCGACAAGGCCGGCGCCAACGACATGGAAATCTATCATCGCAAGCCTTCGGGCTGGATGGGCTCGGACAAGGTGTTCGACAGCGATGGCGACCTCGTCGATTTCCAGACCGCGATCGTTCAGTACGAAAACGGTGCCTCGCTGTGCTTCCACACCAATCTCAACGTGCCTGACGAGTTCCGGCGCTTCGCGGTGATCGGCGCGCGCGGCATGGCCGAAGGCGATTTCATCCGCGGCTTCCTCAAGGTCACCGACGCCCGCACCACGGACCGTCTGGTTGACAAGACCTACACCAATTCCGGCCTGTCCCAGCATTACGGGGCCGACGAACAGATGGCGAAAGATGTCATCGACAATGTCTATCACGGCACACCGCAGCCGGTGACCGCCGTCAACGCGCTCGAGGCCGGGTTGCTGGCCATGGCCATGGACGAGGCGCGTCTTCACAACAAGCTTGTCGACATGAGCGAGATCTGGGCGCGATTTGATGCCGCCCTCAAGCGCGATCAGAGGGTTGCCTGATGCATACCACCGGACGGTTCAACTACTTCCCTTATCTCCTGCTGGTCCCGGCGCTGGTCATTACCATCGTCATCGTGGCCTGGCCGCTGGTTGAGACCTTCCGGTTGTCCTTCACGGACGCAGCGCTGAAGCCCGACGAGAACTTCGTCGGCTTCGAGAATTATGAAAAGATCTTCTCCGGCCGGTTCCCCGAGGTGATCGGGCGCACCTTTGTGTGGATGTTCTGGTCGGTCGGTCTCAAGATGATCGTGGGCACGCTGGGCGCCGTCCTGCTCAACGCCGCCGTGCCCGGCCGCGGCCTGTTCCGCGTGCTGGTCATGCCGCCCTGGGTCGTGCCGATCGCGATCGGCGTGTTCATCTGGGGCTGGATGTATAACGGCCAGTGGGGGATGATTTCCGGCGTGGCCCAGATCATCGGGCTGGTCGATGGGCCCTTCGAGTTCCTCGCCTACCGCGACACCGCCTTCATCGCCACCATCGTCACCGATGTGTGGATCGGCACCCCGCTGGTGACCATCTATCTGCTGGCCGCCATGCAGTCGATTCCGAACGATCTGCATGAGGCGGCCTGGGTCGACGGTGCCAGCCGGGCCTATCGCTTCCGGCGCATCACCCTGCCCCTGATCCTGCCGGCGGTCGCGACCATGTCGCTTCTGTCCTCGATCTGGACCTTCAATTCCTTCGACATCATCTGGATCCTCACCGAGGGCGGACCGCGCGGTGGCACCACCACGATGATCATCGACACCTACAAGACCGCGATCTCGCGCTTCCGCTACGGGGAAGGCGCGGCCCGGGCCGTACTTATCGTGCTGTTCCTGTCCGCATTCGCCGGCTTCTATTTCTACCTGATTTCCCGCTTCGCCAGGGGAGGCGCTGACAATGATCAATAAGTATCGCTGGTACGAGGTCGTCGGGATCTATCTCGGCATCGCCGCCTTCCTCAGCTTCATTCTCGCGCCTTTCCTCGAGGCCTTCCTGGTGTCGCTGCGCCCGCTGGACCGGATCTTTTCCGCGCCCTACCGCATCTTCACCGAGAATATGAGCTTCGACACCTACTTCAACATGTGGACCTCGGTTCCGCTGTTGTGGCGCTACATGCTCAACTCGCTCTTCATCTCCACCGTGGTGACCATTGTCGCGCTGATCGCGATCATCCCGGCGGCCTATGCCTTTGCCCGCTTCAAGTTCCGCGGGTCGAACGCCCTGCTCGGCGCCTTTCTGGCCATCAACATGGTCGGTGGCGCGGTGCTGATCATCCCGCTTTACAAGCTGATGCTGTCGCTCGGGCTGCTGAACACCTATTGGGCGATGATCATCCCCGGCGCGGCCTTCACCATTCCCACGGGCATCTGGCTCCTGCGCTCCTATCTCTTGCGCATTCCGCGCGAGCTCGAGGAAGCCGCCTGGGTCGATGGCGCCAGCCGGTTGTACACCTTGCGCCGTGTGATCATTCCGATCGCCATTCCCGGCATCGTCGTGGTCGCGGTCGCCACCTTCATCACTGCCTATGCGCAGCAGTTCCTGTTCGCGTTGACCTTCAACTCGACCAATGAGCTCAACCCGCTGCCCGTGGGCCTGTTCCAGTTCTTTGGCCGTCAGACCGTCGTTTGGAACGAACTGATGGCTGCCAGTTTGGTCGGCATCTTGCCAGTGCTGATCATCTACATCTTCCTGCAACGCTTTATCGTGGCTGGCCTCACCGCCGGCGCAGTGAAGGAATGATGTCAATCAACTTCGGCAACAAAACTACTAAGGGAGAATGACATGAAGGCTCTATCTATTCTGGCGGGGGGCGCACTGCTCCTCGGGTCGCTGACGGCGGCCCATGCCCAGACCGAGATCTATATGATCAACTGCGGCGACGGGGTCACCGGCGGCGGTCCGGCCAAGCACGCCGAACTGATTGCCGAATGGGAAGCCGCCAATCCTGACTACAAGGTCAACCTGGAATATGTGGCCTGGGGCCAGTGCCAGGAAAAGTCGACCACCCTGGCCAGCGCCGGCAACCCGCCCGCTCTTGCCTATATGGGCTCGCGTACCCTCAAGCAGCTTGCCCAGAACGATCTGATCGTTCCCATGGAGCTGTCTGACGAAGAAGTGGCCGCCTATGCGCCGCCGATTCTGGGCACCGTGAGCTACAATGGTCAGGCCTGGGGTGCTCCGGTGGCGTTCTCCACCAAGGCCCTTTACTGGAACAAGGACCTGTTCGAAGCCGCTGGCCTCGACCCCGAAAAGGCTCCCGAGACCTGGGACGAGCTGTATGACGCCGCCAAGGCCATCTCGGACAACACCGACGCCGACGGCTTCGGTCTGGCCGCTGCCTCCTTCGATAACACCATGCACCAGTTCCTGAACTACGTGTATTCGAACGGTGGTCAGGTCATCAACGACGATGGCGAAATCGTCTTCAACTCGCCGAACAACGTTCAGGCTCTCGAGTTCTACGGCAAGTTGGCCGAAGTCTCCCAGCCCGGCCCGCTCGCCTATGACCGCGCCAAGCTGCGTCCGCTGTTCGTTGAAGGCAAAATCGGCATGTTCATCTCCGGTCCGTGGGAACGCGGCCTGGTCGGTGACGTGAACTGGGGCGTTGCTCCGGTCCCTGCCGGCCCGATGGGCAAGCACGGCACGCTGCTGATCACCGACTCCCTCGCCGTCTTCAAGGGCTCGGGCGTTGAAGAAGCCGCGCGTTCGCTCGCCAAGTGGCTGACCAACGAAGAAAACCAGATGGCTTTCGATATTGCCGCTGGCAACACCCCGATCTATTCGGGCGACGCCACCGCCAACCTGATCTCGGAAGATCCGACCTGGGGTCCGTTCCTCGACATCATCCCCGATGGTGGCCCGGAGCCCTTCGTGACCGACTACATCGGTCTGCAGGACACGATCAACGAAGCGATCCAGGGCGTTGTGCTCGGCGAAGTTGACGCGGAAACCGCTGTCGCCGACGCTGCTGCTCAGCTCGAAGACTACAAGTAAGCAATCCGGGACCCGGCCGGTTCGCCGGCCGGGTCCCCCAGCCACATCCCCCCGGGATGGCACAGGAGGCAGGGCGTGGGACAACTCGCACTCAATAATGTCAAGAAGCGCTTCGGCAAGCTCGAGGTCATCAAAGGCGTCTCGCTCGAAGTCGAAGACGGCGAATTCGTGGTGTTTGTCGGCCCTTCGGGCTGTGGCAAGTCCACGCTGTTGCGCATGATCGCTGGCCTTGAGGAGATCACATCGGGCGATGTGAACATCTCAGGCAAGCGCGTCAACGACCTGCCGCCGGTCAAGCGCGGCATCTCGATGGTCTTCCAGTCCTATGCGCTTTATCCGCATATGTCGGTTTATGAGAACATCGCTTTCCCCCTGCGCGTCGAAAAGCGCCCGCAGGATGAGGTCGAAAAGCGGGTGCATCGCGCCGCCGACATCCTTCAGCTGCACGAAAGGCTGCACCATCGCCCGGGTGAACTTTCCGGCGGTCAGCGCCAGCGCGTCGCCATCGGCCGCGCCATCGTGCGCGAACCCAGTGTCTTTCTGTTCGACGAGCCGCTCTCGAACCTCGACGCGGCCCTGCGCGCGGAAATGCGTGTCGAACTGGCCAAGCTGCATGGCGATCTCGACGCGACCATGATTTACGTGACCCACGATCAGGTCGAAGCCATGACCATGGCCGATCGCATCGTGGTGCTGCGCGACGGCGAAATTGCCCAGGTGGGCTCGCCGCTCGAGCTCTATCACAAGCCGGCGAATACCTTCGTGGCCGGGTTCATCGGCAACCCGAAGATGAACTTCCTCGCCGTCAAATGTGTCGGCCAGTCCGACAATGGTGTCACCATCGAGCTTCCCTCGGGCACCAAGGCCGAGATCCCGGTCAAGACGGACAACAGGGACGTTGCCGGTCAGGAGCTGACGCTCGGGGTGCGCCCCGAACACATTCTGCTCAATGAAGGCGATATCCGTTTTGATATCTCGCCCTCGGTCATTGAGCGTCTCGGTATCCACACCGTCGCCTATTCTCAGCCCGAAGGGGTCGACGGCACATTCTGCGCCCTTTTGCCGGGCAATGCTCCGGCCCGGGTCGACGACACGATCACCATCGGCTTCAACGCCTCTGACTGCCACCTGTTCACCTCGGACGGCAAGGCTCTCGAGCGCCAGGTCGAACTGACCGAAATCGATCCCGAGCTTCTCGCAAAGCAAGCAAAGGCAGGCTGAACGGGCCGGGCATCGCCCGGTCTTGATAAAGCACTGTCAGACGTCCTCCCGACCTGTTGCCGCCCCCTACCGGGGGCGGTTTTTTCTTGTGCCACCGCACCCGTTGTCGGTCGTATCCGGTCGGTCCCGAATGTCAGATCTGCGGAACAGGATCCGCACACGAAAAGGGCGGCCCCGAAGCCGCCCCCACGAATTGTCACTATCCCTGAAACGTGGATGCATCTACCAGACCTGGCCCCGTGCCAGGATCGGTTCGACCCGTGTCACCACACCGTCGCGGTGAAACACCATGAAGTCGAACAGGTTGGTTACGACACAGGTGTGGTTCGGCACAATCGATACTCGGTCGCCAACCGCCGGACGGTCGCCCGCATGCGGTCCGAGATCGATCACCCCGTGCTCCTCGGAAAGGCCGGTGATCCTTGCCTCGGGCAGATCAGGCAGCAAGCCATGGTCTTCAAAGCCCAGAAGATCGGAGGTCAACGCCTTGGAACCGGCATCGATAACGGCCCGCTCGGGCGTCGGCCGCGAGACCACGGTCGCAAGGATTCGCATCGCGCAGTCTTCGAGCGTGCAATGCCCGGCGCGCATCATCGCCCGGTCGTTGTAAACGTAAGTCCCGGCGCGATGTTCAGTGGCCGTCGGTACCAGATGCGCTGAAAACAGCGAGGGCGTGCCACCATTGGTGATGACGGGACACGGAATGCCGGCACCATCGAGCGCACCCTTGGCGGCGGCGAAAAAGGCCTCTGTCCGCTCTTCGCTACGGGGGGCCGGGTAGGTCATCAACCCGCCGAAAGCGAGCCCCGGTGCCTGAAAGATGGTCTTGGCCAGCGCCACCGCGTCTTCGGGGCTCTGGACCCCGCATCGTCCGCCGCCGGTATCGCATTCGACCAGCACGGTCAGCGGTCGCTCTGCGGAAAAGGTGTTGGCGAGGCCCTCTATGGTTGCTGCGCTGTCTGCGGTTACCGACAGCCGCGGCACATCCGCATGCAGCGCCTTGAGGGCATCGAGCTTGCCTTCGCCGACAATGTTGTAGGTGATCAGGATATCGGCGAAGCCCGCATCGGCGAAGACGCGCGCTTCGGAGATCTTCTGGCAGTTGATTCCCACTGCCCCCGCCTCAAGCTGCCGACGTGCCACGCTCGCGAGCTTGTGGGTCTTGATATGGGGCCGAAACGCGATGCCGTGCTGACGCATATAGGCCTGCACGCGCTCGATATTGGCTTGCATCACCGCTTCATCGATTACCGGGATCGGTGTGGGCAAGGTCTCGATGCGCTGGCCCGGTGCGATATCGGGAAACCGGGTCATACCGGTTCATCCTGAACCAGCGCGCCTTGGGGATCGGCGACCATGGGCCAGATATCTTTGGGCGCCTTGCGATAGGCATTGGTCGCCGGATCGTTCGGATAGGGTGAGCCCGCCGAACAATAGATGATTTCCGCCGCGATCCGCGCAAAGGCAGCGTGGAAATGGTTGGTCGACTTGATGACCAGGATCTTGCGCGATGTCGGCGCGATGCCCAGCGCCGAGAAGACGCTCGGATCGAAGCTTTGCGCGCGGGTCGAATTGAGAATCACATCGATCCCCTTGATCCGGATATGCGCCGAATCCCCGATGGGTACAAATGACGCGCCAAAGGCCTGTTCCGCCTGTGGCACGACCTTCACCACCTTGACGAGACCATCAATGGGCTGACCCGTGCCTGGCGCCGACTTGGCCCCGAACCGCAAGGGAATTTCTGCTCCTTCACCCGCTGCCATGCAGATCTGCACCGCGATCGGGTCCCAGATCGTTCCGAAAGCGATATCGGTCATGTCCCGCTCGAGCGCGGCCTCCAGCAAAACCGTCGAATCCCCTGCGGTGCCGCCGCCGGGATTGTCCCAGACATCGGCGATGACCACAGGTCCCTTCGGCGCGGCGGCAGCCTTGTCGAGGGCGGCGTTCACATCGTCCTGGGCCATGATGAACTGCCCACGCTTGTCGAACAGTTCGCGCCCGAGCGATTTGGCCAGGGCGTCGCCCTTCTGCTTGTTGTCATTGGTGATCACGAGCAGCTTGGTGCCCATTTCAGGCACATCGCCGGCCATGAAGCCATGAACCACGGTCACCGAGAGAACTTCCGGATCGTCTTTTTCCAGCGCATACAGCCGGTCGACGAAGCCGCGCATGGGTTGTTTCGATGTCGGATAGACGTCGATCATCCGGGGATCGTAGACGCTCATCACCGGCTTGACCTCGCCGTCGAGCGCATCGAGCACGATCCGCCACAAATCCTCGGCCCGTTCGACAAAATCGGTATGCGGAAACTCCTTGAACCCCACCAGCACATCGGCGGCGGCGACCCGTTTCCTGGTCAGATGGCTGTGCGGGTCGAATTCCGCCCCGATCAGCACATCGGGGCCCACGATCTCGCGGATGCGGGACAACAGATCCCCTTCCACATCGTCATAGCCATTCGCGACCATCGCCCCGTGCAGGCCCATCACCACCGCATCGACCGGCATGGCGGCCCGCAGCTGATCGAGGATTTCGTCCCGCAGCCCTTCATAGGCCTGACGATTCACCAGCCCCGCCGGATCGGCCCAGGCCGCGGTTCCCTCGATCAGGGTGAAGCCGCGCTCGTGGGCGTAGCGGCGCCCTACGGTCAGCGGCGCCGAGCACAGGGTTGGGCTATCCGGATGCTCCCCCGGCCGCGCATAAAGCGAGGCCTCGAACGCCCGGCGATCGATACAGATGGGTGAAAAGGTATTGGTCTCGGTGGCGAGAACCGCAGTGAAGATGCGCAACATGCTGCCTTGTGTTGAGAAAGGCTGACCCGGAACCGGTCAGCCCTTCCGCGACCCCATGGGATTGGGCAGATAGCCGGTGAACCCGGTGATCTTCCAGTGGCCATCGACCTTCCGGCAATAATAGAGCGTCTGCCAGTTCATGACGTCCTTGCCGCCATCGGCGCGCGCGATCGTGCCTTCGAATTTTTTGTGGACCAGCGCCACCGCACCCACGATGTCGATATCGCGCAGCACGGTATTGCGGTGGATCGCCGCTTGCCGGTCCTCGGCATATTCGGTCTTTGCCGATTCTTCCGCCTGGCGCAGCCATTCGTCGCGGTATGTCTCGAGATCCGCGAACAGCGGAGACCAGTGATCGGGATTGTCGGTACCGTTCCCATTAATGCCCAAAAAAGTCTCGGGCACGAAGTCGTCCTGAACGAGCGACCAGTCGGCGTTCACGAAGGCTTCGATATCGCGGGAAACGAGCATCTCCCAGATGGCATGCCGATCGGGGTCGGACGCCGGAAAGGGGTTGCGAAAAGAGTCAGACATTGTAAAAAATTTGCATTCCGAGTGGATTTTCCTCCCCAAAATCCCCTCAATCTGGCAAAATGTCAATCGAATACGAAAATGATTTGCATGAATCACACGAGGTGTCACCCATGAGCATCAAACGCTACGGAGCTGAAAAATCAGGCGCCGGCGGCCAGAATCTTCCCTTTGCGCGCGCTGTTGAAGCCGATGGCTGGCTCCACGTCTCCGGCCAGGTCGCCATGCTGGACGGCGAAATCGTCGGCACCGGGATCATAGAGCAAACCCACCAGACGATAAAGAACGTGATCGCCATCCTCGAAGAAGCCGGCTACGGGCTCGAACATGTCGTGCGCTGTGGCGTCTGGCTCGACGATCCGCGCGATTTCTGGTCCTTCAACGGCGTCTATAAGAGCTATTTCGGCGAACACCCGCCGGCCCGCGCCTGCGTGCAGGCTTCCCTGATGGTCGACTGCAAGGTGGAGATCGACTGCATCGCCTACAAGGCGCCGACCGGCTAATCTGCCGTCCGGATTCACCCAACAAGGACAGTGTGATGGACATTCTGGCGGCCCTGCAATCGGAAATGGACAAACTGCCGAAATCCGAGCAGCGCATTGCCGAGATCCTGTTTTCGGATCTCGGCTTCGCCACCAATGCCTCGATCACCGAACTGGCGGCCCGGGCGGAGGTCTCCCCGCCCACCGTCACCCGTTTCTGCCGCCGGATCGGCTGCAATTCCTTTTCCGACTTCAAGGTGCGCCTGGCCCAGTCCGCCTTTGTCGGCACGCGCTATCTGCGTCCTGAATCCAAGGTGTTCTCCGCCGCCGACGCCGCTGAGAACGTCATCACCAAGGCCCAGTCCGCGCTTTACCAGCTGCACGCCAATCTCGATGCCGAGCTCTATGAAATGGTCTCGGGCCGCATCGCGCGGTCGACCATGGTTTATGCTTTCGGTTCGGGCGGCAATTCAGCGATGATCGCCAATGAATTGCAGAACCGCCTTTTCCGGCTCGGCCTGCGGGTGACCGCCAGCGACGACCATGGCCTGCAATTGATGATGGCCGCGACCGTCAAGCCGTCCGATGTGGTGATCGGCTCTTCGATCACCGGCAATGACGATGCGCTGGTGAAAGCGCTTGAGGCGGCCAATGGCTACAAGGCCCACACCGTCGCCATCACCCGGCCGGGCTCGCCGGTGGCCGCCGCTGCCGACAGCGTCTTGCCCATCGATCTGCCCGAGGGGGTCAATATCCTGCGCCCCACATCGACCCGCTTCGCCTTTCTCGCCGCCATCGACATTCTCGCCCTTCTCGTCGCCATGCGCATCGAGGGCGGTGCCGTTGAAACCCTGCGGCGTATCAAGCACCAGCTTGTCACCCATCGCGACAAGCACGACCGCGAACCCATGGGCGACTGAACAGGACGTTCAGTTCGGGCCATATGCCGGTTCACCGGCAGGCCGCCCCAACCTTCTTGAGGAAATGAGATGACCCAGACCAGACCCATCGCGATCGTGACCGGCGCCGCCGGCGATATCGGCCGCGCCATCGCGGTCCGGCTGATCCGGAACGGCTACCGCACCGCCCTCGCCGATATCGACCCCGAGGCCGCCGAGGCGGCCCGCGAGATCGTCGACCCCTCCGGCGAAAACGCTTTCACCGTTATCGCCGATGTGACCAACCGTGCCTCAAGCGACGCGATGGTCGAGGAAGCGGCTACCAAAGGCCCGGTGTCCCTGCTGGTAACCAATGCGGGCGCGGCGGGCGATCTTTCGAGCCAGTCGATGACCGACGCCATGTGGCAGCGCGATATCGATCTCAACCTGACCGCGCATATGGTCGGCTTCAAATCGGCCCAGAAGGCGCTGATCGAGAACAAGGGCAGCCATATCGCCATCGCTTCGGTCAACGGCATCGGTTTTTACGGCCATCCGGCTTATAGCGCTGCCAAGGCCGGGCTCATTCATCTGGTGCACATGCTGGCCGCCGAATTCGGCCGCTATGGTGTGCGCGTCAACGCCGTCGCGCCGGGCACCGTCAAGACCCAGGCCTGGCAGGACCGTGCCGCCATCAATCCCAATGTGTTCGAGGATGCCCGCCGCTGGTATCCGCTGCAGCGCATCGCCGAGCCCGGCGATGTTGCCAATGCGGTTGCCTTTCTGGCCAGCGGTGAGGCTGCCGCGATCACCGGGGTCTGCCTGCCGGTCGATTGCGGTCTGACCGCCGGCCTGCCGGCTCTGGCCCACACCTTCACCCAATCCAACGACTACCCCTCCGCAACCGAGTAACATTTCATGCCGACTGCCCCCTACCGACTCGAGTCGGTCTGGTTCGAAGCGACCGACGACTATGGGTTCGATCTCACATTGTTCAATCTGTCCGACAAGCCGATCTCCGGCTTCCGGCTCGCCTATTCGGCGCTGACCCGCACCGTTCCCGGCCATCGTGTCGAGAATGGCGAACAGACCAAAAAGCTTGCCAACTATCACGAGTTCGCCCCGCCTGAGGGCCTGACCCTTGTGCCCGGCGAAAGCTGGAATTTGCGCATTACCGGGCTCACCCGCCACGCCCAGCACGTCAATGACGGGCCCGGCGGCGCGCATCTGTTGTTCGACGACGGCAGCTCAGCCGAGGTCGAATGCGCCGATCTCATATTGTCGGGCGGGCTCAGCACCCGCGCCGAGCCGCTCTTGCCTCAAGGCACCCCGCAAATGGGCGCGGCGCTCGTGCCCTGGCCGAACGAGATCGCGCTCGAAGGCAAGGCCAAGACGCCTGTCGCGCTTTTTGCCGCCAATGGCGCCACCCGCGAAGATATGGCCGCGATCTCGGCAGTGACCTCGCTCGCCAAACGCGTCTTCCCGCTCGACACCCAGCCCTTTGCGCTGGTGCGGGCGCCAAGCGGTCTGCCGCTTCATCTTGAGGCGGACAGCGGCCTTGCCGCGGTCGGCTACCGGATCGCCATCGAAAAGGACAAGGTCACCCTGGCCTATGGCGATGCACAGGGCCGGCATTACGGGCTCGTCACCCTCGCCCAGCTCCTGCATGGCGCCCGCGACGATGATGACGGCTTTGTCTGGCCCGAGACCGGTACCATCGTCGATGCTCCGCGCTATGAATGGCGCGGCAGCCATCTCGATGTCTCGCGGCAATTCTACTCGATCGAATCCGTGACCCGCTTTGTCGATCTGCTCGCCTGGCACAAGATGAACATCTTCCACTGGCACCTGACCGACGACGAGGCGTGGCGGCTCGAGATCAAGGCCTATCCGGAATTGATCGAGACCGGCTCGAAACGCGGCGCCCATGAAAAGATGGTGCCCCAGCAGGGCAGTCCCGCCACCACCTATGAGGGCCATTACACCCAGGACCAGGTCCGCGCCCTTGTGGCCCATGCCGCCGCGATCCATGTCGATGTGGTGCCCGAGATCGATATCCCGGGCCACTGCAATGCGGTGCTCTATTCACTCCCGCATCTGCGCGACCCGGAAGAGGACACCTCGGAAGCCTATCTGCCGGTTCAGGGTTACCCCAACAATGCCCTCAATCCGGGCATGGAAGAGACCTATGAGTTCCTCGAAAAGGTGCTCGCTGAAGTCGTCGACCTGTTCCCCTCCCACTACATTCACCTTGGCGGCGACGAAGTTGCCGAAGGGGCATGGCTGCAATCGCCGCGCGCCCGCGGTTTGATGCAGCGCGAAGGTCTGCCCGGCACCCCGGAACTGCAGGCCTATCTGCTCAACCGGGCCCAGGAAATCCTCAAAAAGCATGGCCGCGCCTTGGCCGGCTGGGACGAGATGAGCCATGGCGGCGGGGTCAATCCCGAAGGCGCGCTGATGATGGCCTGGCAAAAAGGCGAGGTCGGACCGGCCCTCGCCGGGATGGGCTATGATGTCATCATGACCCCGGGCGAAGCCTATTATCTCGACATGGCCCAGGCCGATGATTGGCAGGAATCGGGCGCGAGCTGGGCCGGTACCGTGCCGCCCCACACGACTTATCATTTCGAGGCCGCCGCCGATTTCGGCCCCGAGCTGATCGGCAAGCTCAAGGGCGTGCAGGCCTGCATCTGGTCCGAAAGCATCCGCAGCCGCGACCGCTTCAACCGCACGGTCTTCCCCCGGCTTTCGGCCATTGCCGAGGCCGGCTGGACCCAAAGCGCCGCCAAGGATTGGCAGCGCTTTTCGGCCAATACCCGGCTGATGCCCGCGCTCTAGGGCGCTCTGGAATCAGGGTGCGGCCGGGGTGCGTGCCCGCTCCGGCCGCAATCCTTCCTGTGCCCTCCCGACTTGCGCCCGCGCCCAAGCTCGGGCATGAAAAAGACGGGGCGAGAAGGGATTAAGGGATGGAACGCTTGGGAATGGCTTTCCGGCTTTGGGCACTTGTCATCATTGCCGCCGGCTTCTGGGCCGCGGGCCTGTCTGCGGCCAGCGCCGAAAACCGGTTCGCGCTGGTGATTGGCAACTCCGCTTATGAATCCGTGGGGCGATTGCCCAACGCAACCGGCGACGCCGATCTCATCGCGGCGTCGCTCGAGGCTATGGGTTTCGAGGTGCGCAAGCTCACCGATCTGACCGAAGACGCCATGGGCGAAGCGCTGGACGATCTGGCCCGCCGCGCGCCCGAGATCGATGTCGGCGCGCTTTATTATGCCGGTCACGGCATCCAGGCCGACGGCGAAAACTATCTCATCCCCATCGATGCCCGGCTCGAAAGCGAGACTGCGATCGAACGCGAGACCATCTCGCTCAACAGCTTTTTGTCAGTCTTCGAGCAGATGCCGATCTCGCTGATCTTTCTCGATGCCTGCCGCAACAACCCGCTCGCCGATCAGCGCGTCTCCGAGGGCCGTTCGGTTGCCGTCAGCCGCGGCCTGGCCGTGGTGCGCGCCACCGGCGACATGCTGATCACTTATGCGACCCTGCCCAACGCCGTCGCCTCGGACGGGACCGAGGGCAATTCTCCCTTCGCCCGCTCCCTGTCGCGCCATATGCGAACCCCCGATACCGAAGTGTCGGTTATCATGAAACGCGTCACCCGCGATGTGATGCAGGAGACAAGCGGCGAACAGCGGCCCCAGCAGCTCTCCCAGATGCAGCGCGAGTTTTACTTCGCCGAAACCGACAGCGACGAAATCGTGCGCGATGAGATCCGCACCAGCTTCACCGCCTACCCATCGACCGTGGTTCCGGGCGAGGAAGTCGCCGTGCTCGCCGATCTGGGCCGTGCCTGCGTGCCCACCTTCTTCAACCTCTCGCCAAGCCGCCAGGTCACCCCGATCCCGCTCCAGTTCTTCCGCACGGTTGAACTGGGCGGCGGGCAATTGCGCTACGAGATCTCACCGGGCTCGCGCTACGGCTTGCGGGTAACCGAGGAGGACGAGAAGGGAGAACACGATATCGGGTTTTACTGTTCGCCCGATCAATCGCTTGAAAAGGCCCAGATTGTCGACCTGCTCAACCAGATTCACGCCCGGATTGGGGAAGGCGCACCACGCGGTGAAATCGAGATGGCCGGCACGCCCATCCCCTATCATTTCGGCAGCTACACAATTCAGTAGCGCCACCGGCACGGAGAACGCCATGCCCGCTTCATTCGACCTCATCGGACCGGGCGTGGCGGCTCTCGCGCTTGTTCTCACCACCGCCGTCCTGCCGGCCGCCGCCGCGGACATCGCTCTTCAGACCCGGCAATCCAACCAGATCTCGCCGGGCGGCTCGATCACCTGCAATTTCACCTTGAGCGGTGTCATCCTGCGGGGCGATGCCGACCGCTTCCTCGCGGTCGCCGAGGGGATCGACTATGAAACCGCCAATCCCTTTGTCTGTCTCGACAGCCCGGGCGGATCACTGGCCGAGGCCGTAAAGCTTGCCCGCGCGATCAATCGCCAGGGCATCTCAACCTATGTCGGACCCGGCGCCCGCTGCGAATCTGCCTGCTCCATCGCGTTTCTGGGCGGAGGCTATGCCGAGGAAGGCAATGTCATCCCCCAGCGCTACATCCACAACACCGCAAGGCTGGGCTTTCACGCCCCGGCGCTCGAACTGCCGGCCGGGACCTATACTGACGCCGAGGTCACCCAGGCTTATGCGGTGGCCCTGCAATCGGTCTCGGCAACCATGAACGAATTGATGATGGACGGGCGCATGGCGGTGAGCCTTCTGGGCGTCATGCTCGACACCCCGCCCGCCGACATGACCTATGTCGACACGATCGACAAGGCGGGCCGCTGGGCGATCTCGATCCTGCCGTCCGCAGCCCGATTGCCCCTCGACCCGGCGGTCGTTGCCCGCGGCTGCGCCAATCTGCTTGCGTGGCAGAACGATGATTCCGCCATCATCCCCGACTACGGGCCGCGCAGCACCGAGCTCGACAGCGATTTCTCGCTCACCCGGCTGGATGCGGGGGAGGAAAGTGTGGCGCGATACCGGATCGAGTTCTTCGGCATGTATCTCGAGGGCTGCGAATTTTCCATTCCGAGCGCCGATGAAACCATCTCTCACGGGACGGTCTGGATGAACACCATCAATGATATCGGCTTTTCCTCCGATCCCCATCGCATGTCCATCGCCGACTATCTCGATCCGCGCACACGGCTCGCCGACCTGCCCTGATCGCTTCCGATTGCCGAATTACCGCTGCTATGGCACAACCGGGGAGCGGGGAATGACTGTCAAATGGGGACGCCGACATGAGATCCTGGCTCTTTGCCGCGCTTTTCTTGCTTTTGGGCAGTGCCGCCGCCCAGGCGCAAGCGACCATTACTCTTGATTCCTTCGGACTCGACGTCGAAGACGACGGGGCGACGCTGGCACCTCAGCCTCAAGGCGAGATGGCCCAGTGCCTCCTCGATCAGGCCAATTGCGACAATGCCGAATATAAGGGTGCGACCCAGCTCTCCATCGATGATGTGGTCAATCTGCAGATCGTCGATCATGAAGACATCGACGAGAACGCTGCCGGCCTCAACCAGTCGCCGGGCAACACCGCCTCCCCGACCCTGCCGACCCTCGATGTCGAGATCCTGTTCGACTATGACAGCGACACCTTGCGCGCTGACCAGGGTGCCAAGCTCAACGAGCTGATCGGGCTGATGAACGACCCGGCCTTTGCCGGCTATCGCTTCGGGATAATCGGGCATACCGACGCCAAGGGCGATCCGGCCTATAACCGCGATCTGTCCTATCGCCGCGCCGCCGCGGTTATTGCCTATATCGCCGATTACGGCGGGATCGCCTCTGGCCGGCTTGTCGCGCGCGGTCTGGGCGCGGACCAGCTCAAGGCGCCGGCCGATCCCTTCGGCGCCATCAATCGCCGCGTTCAGCTCGTTGCCATCCCGGTCAAGCAGTAGCCGCCGCATGACCCGCTTGCTGATTTCCTGCGCCGCAGTGTTGCTGACGGCGCTTGCCGGTCTTGTCGTGCCGATAGTCATCGCACCGGCTTATTCGGCCACGATTGAATGGCGGCCCGATCTGGCCGACCGTGTTGAGGCGCTCAAGCCTGTCTTTCCCCGAGAAGGGCCGATCTCGGTCAAGGGGCCGCGCGATCCGTTTCTTGTCGACTGGCTGATCGACGCCCAGGACCGGGGCCTGACGCTCAATCCGGTGATGATCTCGGGGGTCATCGAACCCGGCGACGCCGAAGCCTTCAGGGCATTGGTGGCGGACACCTACAATGTCGTCGTCATCTTCGACAGCCCCGGCGGGTCCTTCACCGAGGGCTTTGCGCTGGGCGGTGAACTCGTCGACATGCTGGGCGGCAATGACGCCCCCGCCCTGCTGGGGGTCTATGTGCTTGAAGGCCAGCGTTGCATGTCCGCCTGCGCCGTCGCCTTCGCCCGGGTTGCCGATCTTGACCATGCCAGCGCCGCCGACATCCGCTATGTCGAACGCGGCGGCCAGCTGGGCTTTCACATGCCTTTTCTGCCCGAAGACCTGGCAGAGCAAACCGGCAGGGCCGGCGAACTGCTCGACCTGAGTTACGACATTACCGGACTTTTCAACGAGCTGCTGATCGGCGGCGCCAACCCGCCCACCCTGATGCGCGAAATCCTCAAATACCGCACGGCGGACGAATTCTATGTCCTGCGCGGCGGCCGCGACACCTGGAGCATGGGTTTCACCCCTGTGGCTGATGGCGGCGCGGTGCGCCCCAGCGGGCAGGTGGCGCTCGATCTGGAGACCGTCACGACCCTGTGCCAGTTCAGCTTCGTGCATGGCCGCATGGTCAAGGCCGGCTCGGATATGGAGTTCACCCAGTTCGCCTGGGCCCTGCCCGAAGAGATTCCGCTGGTCAGTGAGATGGTCGATGAGACCGGCGCAACGAGTTTCGCCATCGGTTCGGAGACCGGCCATTCCTGTGGCTTTACCCTCAATGACGATGGCACTTACGGCATTGCCGTCTGGTACGGCGCTCAGGGCTGCACCCCGGCCCGCGATCCGTTCGATGCCGACTACTCCTGGTGCCCGGTCACCCTCAACCGGACATCGACCGTCACCGCCGGTTTTGTCGCCGAGGCTTTAGGTTGTGCCGACGGCACCTACACATCGGCAAGTTCCTTCATGACCCCGCGCATCGAGCGTGAAGTGAACATGCGCGCCGGTCCTTCGACCGAAGATGAAGTCCTTGGCCAGGCCCAACCCGGCATGGAGTTCGAGATCACCGGCTGTCGCGTCACCGCTGACAGCCAGGACGTCTGGTACGAGATTCAAACCCCCGGCCAGGGAGGCTGGATCAGCGCCCGCTTTGTTGGCGGCCGCGATTTCCTCGGAGCATCATGATGATGAAAAAGGGTCTATCGGCGCTCGGCATTGCTCTATTCACCGCCTCGCTGAGCATGCCACTCACCGTTTCAACCAGTGCGACTGCGGCAGAGATCACCCTGCGCCCCGATCTCGTCGACCGCGTCGCGAGCCTCAGGCGGGTGTTTCCGCGACAGGGCGCCGGCTCGGTCCTCGGGGAGGAACCCCCCGAAGGCTTCGATCCCAATGCCGAATTTTCCTATGAGGGCCGGTCGGCCAATGTGCTCCTGGTGTCGGGGGTCATTGAACCGGGCGATGCCGAACGGCTCGAACCCATGATGCGGGCCAATGCCCCGGTCGTGGTCGCCTTCGACAGTCCGGGCGGCTCCTTCACCGAGGGCTTCCGCATCGGCGAGGCGCTGCAAGCCGATCTCGGCAGCCAGGACCCGGCGCTTGAGGCGGTCTACGTCCTCAACGGCAATCGTTGCATGTCCGCCTGTGCTGTCGCTTTTTCGATGGCGGTCAATCTCGCCATCCGCGGCATCAACGATCGCCGCTTTGTCGAACAGGGCGCAAAGCTCGGTTTCCACATGCCCTACCTGCCGGAGGACAAGGCCGGGCAGACCGGCACGGTCGGCGACCTGCTCAACCTCGCCTATGACATTACCGGTGCCTTCAATCGGCTTCTGATGGGGGGCGCCAACCCGCCCCACATGATGGACGAGATCCTCAAGCACCGCACCGCAGACAGTTTCCTAACCCTCAACGGCGATGGTGACACCTGGATCTACGGCTTCTCGCCGGTTTCCTCGACCATTACCGCCCGGCCGGCCACGACCGTCGCGCTCGATTTCGAGGCCGGAGCGCGGGTGTGCACTTTCCTTTTCGAGAATTCGCGCATCCTCAAGGGCGATGCCGATATCCAGTACACCGACTATTTCCAGTCCGCTGACGGGGTCACCGCCACCGTCAGCGAGGCCATCGAGCAGCTCGATATCAAGGCCTATGAATATGGTGCGGGCACCGGCTTCACGTGCCGGTTCCAGGTCAATGACGACAACACAGTGGGGGTCGCGGTATTCCGCGGGCCGCAGGAATGTCCCGGCGTCGAACGGGAAGACTGGGATGTCCGTCTATGCGCCTCCCGGCCGGGCCCGGCCCATCTGCTGACCGTCGGCCTTCTCGCCGATTCCCTGGGCTGCTCGCCCGAAGGGCTTTACGAGAACATGCGCTCGATCAAGCATTTCGTTGCCAAGCGCGCCGTCAATATGCGCGCCGAACCCGACCTTGAAGGCACCGTCATCGCCGAACTGCCCATCTATACCAGTGTCGCCCTCACCGATTGCCGCATCACCACCGATCATCAGGGGGTCTGGTACCGGATCGAGAGCGAAGCGGGCAATGGCTGGGTCAGCGCCCGCTTCATCGGCGCCGGGCTCGGCTAGAGGCGAAGACGCCTGGTCACCCTTTGCGCGAATAGAGATAGAGCGACAGCGGCGCGAAGATCACCGTCAGCACTGCCGGAGCAATCAGCGCGAGCCCGATCTGGCTGGCATCCACCGTGCCGTCGAGAATGCCGCGTGCTGCCGTTGTCAGATGCGCCACCGGGTTGAACGCAATCGCCGTTTGCAGCCATTGAGGCATGGTCGCGGTATCGACGAAAATATTCGATCCGAAGGTGATCGGCATCAAAAAGAACCAGGACATGGTCATCACCGAGCTCGAGCTGCGCACCACCAGCCCGACCGTGACGAAGATCCAGGTGAAGCCGAGCGCGAACACATCGAGCAGCAGGATCACGAGGATCATGCCCAACAGCCCGGTCTCGGGGCGGAACCCCATGATCAGCCCGATCAGGAACACGATGATCGCCGAGATGGTGTGGCGCTGCAGATCGGCCACCATCGCACCCATTATCGGGGACAATCGCCACACCGGCAGCGACCGGAACCGGTCATAGACGCCCTTGCCGAGATCGGTATTGAGCGTGAACCCGGTATAGATGGTGGCGAACATTACCGTCTGCACCAGGATGCCTGGCAACAGGAACTGCAAATAGGCCTCGGTCGATCCCGCCAGCGCTCCGCCGAACAGATAGGTGAACATCACCGTGAACATCACCGGGGTGATCACCGCATCGAACATCTGCTCGGGCATGTGCTTGATCTTGAGGAGACCGCGCCAGGCAAAGGTCAGCACATTGGCAAGCGGACCCGGCGGATCGGGCCGCACCGACGTATCGAGCACTTTCTCGATCGCCGCGCCCGCGATCCGCTTTTCACCCTCGATAGTGCTCATTGGGCCGCCTCCTTGCTGACGGCTTCCGCTGCCACCGGTGTTTCTGTTTCCGTGTGGTGTCCGGTCAGGGCAAAGAACACTTCATCAAGGCTTGGCTGGCCAAGCGAGAAATCGCTGACCGCAATCCCGGCATCGGCCAGCGCCGCCAGCGCGTGCCCGGCGCTTGCATCGTCCGGCACCATGGCATTGAGGCGCCGCGGTTCGCTGTCGAATTCAACCGTCACGCCGAGGGCTTTTTCGAGGATCGTCTGAGCGGCCTCGCGCCGCCCCGGTTCGGCCAGCCGCACATGCAACGCCCCGGCGCCGACGGACGCCTTGAGTTCGGTGCTGGTGCCTTCCGCAATCATCCGGCCATGATCGATCACTGCGATCCGGTCGGCCAGCTGGTCGGCCTCCTCGAGATATTGGGTGGTCAGGAGCACGGTGGTGCCTGCCGCTGTCAGGCGCCGGATAATGTCCCAGACCTGGTTGCGGCTTCTCGGATCAAGCCCGGTTGTCGGCTCATCGAGAAACAGCAGCTCCGGCGTTGTCACCAGGCTCGAAGCGATATCGAGCCGCCGCCGCATGCCACCCGAATAGGACTTGGCCTGCTTGTTGGCCGCATCCGCAATGCCAAACGCTTCGAGCAGTTCCTCCGCCCGGGCCCGGGCTCCCTTGCGGGAAAAGCCGAGCAGCCGCCCGATCAGCACCAGGTTTTCCTGGCCCGACAAATCTTCATCGACCGAGGCGAACTGTCCGGTCAGGGCGATCCGGCGCCGCAGCGCCGCCGCCTCGCGCACAAGGTCGTGCCCCAGCACCCGGGCCTCTCCGCCATCGGGACGCGCCAGGGTCGCCAGCATCCGCACCGTCGTGGTCTTGCCGGCGCCATTGGGCCCCAACAGCCCGAAAATACTGCCCTTGGGGATCATCAGGTCGATGCCGTCAACGGCGGGTTTGCCGCCATAGAGCTTTCGAAGACCATGGGTTTCAACAGCTTGATCTGAAGTGGTCATGGCGTGCTGCGTCCTTTCGCCGAAGCAGCCAAGATAGGCAGTCCGCTCAACCCCTTCAACGCAAGAACCTTCGGATTGATTTGTTTCGATGTTAACGGCTTGGTTAAGCCCCCCGGCTATGGTTGCGCCAACCTGACCGACGGCGCAACGCCGCACCGCGCCGCTCATTGACAAGCCTCCCCCCATGATCCGCCCCGAATTCGTCAGCGACGCTATAGAACAGTCACCGGATGAAAGTCTGGTCGGGCACTACGGTCCGTTCCTGCTTAAATCCGCGTTTCAGCCCATTTTGGATATCTCGGGCACAAGCCGGAAAATTATTGGCTATGAGGGGCTCATCCGCCCGCATCTCGATGGCGCCATCGTCTCACCGGCAGTCTTCTTTCCCGCCATCGACGAGGAAGACCGGTTCTTCATCGAGTGGCTGTGTCGGGCACTGCATCTGCGCAATTTCAACCTGTTTCGCCGCCCCGGCCAGCAGGTCTTCATCAATCTCGATCCCGGCTCCTATATCGACCTGGCCCGCTCGATCCGTGAGGTTTCGATCATGATCGAGCGCATGGCAACGGTTGGGCTTACCCCTGCCGATATGGTGTGCGAGATCGTGGAAAGCCGCGCTGCCTCCAATCATGTGCTGTGGCGGCTGGCGCGTTGCTTTCAGGAGGCTGGCGTCACCATCGCGGTGGATGATTTCGGTGCCCAGTGGTCCGATGATCGCCGGATCGCCGCCATCCGTCCCGACATCGTCAAGCTCGACCGGACATGGTTCAAGGCCCATCTCGGCGACCCGGCTCTCGAGCAAAAGGCCCGTGCCGTGATCGACCGGTTCGCGGAAAGCGGTATTCGGATCGTGGCCGAAGGCATCGAGACCGAACTCGAGCTCGATTTTGCCCGCGCATGCGAGATACCGATGGCACAGGGCTTTTATCTGGGCAGGCCGCAACTTTCGGACAGCTGGCCCTGTCCGGCCCGGGCACCCGGTAACGAATTGGTTTTCGGCTGAATTCTAGGTCCCGCCAATCATCAGGAAAATGCTCAGCACCGCACCGATCGCCGGCACCCAGATCGGTACGTCGAACCCGCCGGCAGCCTCTCCTTCACGATTTTCGGACCCGATGCCTTTTAGCTTGATGCGCACCAGCGCCAGATTGACCAGCACGAAGACCAGAAGCGTCACCCGCGAGGTCATTTCGGCCAGTCCGGTGAGATCAAAACTCACCGCCAGTCCAAGCACCAGAGCCGTCATGATGACGGTAGCGGTGACAGGGGTCCGTGTCCTGGGGTGAACCTTCGCAAGAAGGCGGGGCAATCGCCCGCGTGACGCCAACCCGAAGGCCACCCGCGCCGCCATGATGATCTGGATGATCACCCCGTTGAGCGTCGCGATGATCGCGATCACCGTCATCACCCAGATCGGAAACGGCGTGACCCGCGAAAAGATCAGCGCCAGCGGCGCGGCTTCGCCTTCAAGAGCCGCCGGCCCCACCCGGAGCACGGCCACCGCAGCCACGAGAAAATAGATCAGCGTTGCCAATCCAAGTGTGACGAAGATCGCCAGCGGCAGGTTGCGTTCAGGCCGCTCCACCTCTTCGGCGATATTGACCATATCTTCGAAGCCGATAAAGGCGAAGAAGGCCAGCAAACCGGCGGCAAAGATGCCGCCCCACACCGCCCCGTCTAAGGAATGCGGCACCAATTCGGGCAGCCGGGTGATGGTTTCGGGTTCGCCCCCGAACCCGGCAGTGATCACGATCAGCAATCCACCGACCTCCACGACCGTCAATGCGCCCGCAATCCCGACAGACAGATTGACGCTGAGAGCGGCCACGATCCCCATGCCAATCACAACGATCCCCGCCAGCACTTTGGGCGACATGGGAACGAATTGACCGATATAGCCTGCCGCGCCGAGACTGATGGTAGCAGCCGAGACGAGGCCCGACGTCATGATCAAGAGACCGACGATCAGCCCCAGCACCGGTCGCCCGAAACCCTGATCGACGAACACTGCCTCCCCGCCACTCACCGGATAGCGAACCGCCATCGCCGCATAGGAAGCGGCCGAAAAGGCCATCACGAAAGCCGAAATCAAAAACGCAGTCGGCGCATAGAGCCCGGCCCTGGCCGCGGTCGCCCCGATCAGCACATAAATGCCCGCACCGATCGTCACCCCCAGCCCGTAAAGCACCACCGCCATAAGGGTGAGGCTGCGATTAAGGCCCGGCTCTGGAGGCAAGGTGGCAAGCTCGGGCATTCTGGACGTTTCGGACATGAGCGGTCTGGCGGATTCGGGCTCGAGGGCGGGGTTGATTTGAACAGGCTAGCAGTTTTGGCGCCTAAGCCCTTGATCCTTGTCAACAAGCCGGCCTGTCTGCAGGCTAGACTGACATGGTCGTCAACCCACGGGAAATCTCGCCATGCGCGCCATGGTCCTCACAGAAATTGGCTCGCCGCTCGAATTGACCGACTTGCCTGTGCCCGAGCCGGCGCAAGATGAAATCCTGATCCGTGTGACCGCCTGCGGGGTGTGCCGCACAGATTTGCACGTGGTCGACGGCGAACTTGCCGATCCCGCTCTGCCCCTGGTGCCCGGTCATGAGATCGTCGGCCGGATCGAACGGCTCGGGGCCGACGTCACCGGTTTCACGGTTGGCGAACGCGTCGGTGTACCATGGTTGGGGGAGACCTGCGGGCATTGCCCTTATTGCCTCGACCACCGCGAAAACCTGTGCGACGCGCCGGCCTTCACCGGCTATACCCGCAATGGCGGTTACGCAGAAATGACCATTGCCAACGCGCAATACTGTTTCCCGATCCCCGATCGCTATGACGATGTCGCCGCTGCGCCACTGCTTTGTGCCGGGTTGATCGGCTATCGCGCCTACCGCATGACGAACCTGCCCGAATCCCGGCCGGCCCGGCTGGGGCTCTATGGCTTCGGCGCCGCTGCCCATATCCTCGCTCAGCTCGCCATTGCCGACGGGCATGCGCTCTACGCTTTCACCCGTCCGGGTGACACGGCATCGCAACAGTTCGCCAGGGACCTGGGCGCGGTCTGGTCCGGCCCCTCCGATGCCCCGGCCCCCGAACCGCTCGATGCGGCCATCATCTTTGCCCCTGTCGGGGCGCTCGTGCCTGCTGCCCTGCGCGCCACCAGAAAGGGCGCGACCGTCGTTTGCGCAGGCATCCATATGAGCGACATTCCCGCATTCCCCTATTCGATCCTTTGGGAGGAGCGCCGCGTGGTCTCGGTCGCCAATCTCACACGGGCCGATGGCGAGGGCTTTTCGCCCGTGCCGCCGAAACGCCGATTGCGACCCACACCATTCCCTACGCCCTTGAAGACGCCAATCAGGCGCTCGACGATCTGCGCCATGGCCGCTTCCAGGGCGCTGCGGTGCTCGTGCCCTGAACCGGTTGCAGAATTTTCGTTTTCGCGCCAAAGCTCACGCGTTCTGATCCGGAGACATCGTCATGCTGCTGGCGCTCGGCCTGCCTGCCAATCTTCTTCTTATTGCCGTTGGCGCCGCCGGCATCTGGTTCGCCGGCATGCAGCTTGTGGCCTATGCCGACGAGATCTCCGACCGGCTGAAGCTCGGTCGCGCGCTCACCGGTCTCATTTTTCTGGCCACGGCGACCTCGCTGCCGGAAATCGTCACCACTGTCGTGGCCGCCGGAGGTGGGGATGCGGATCTGGCGCTCAACAATCTCATTGGCGGTATCACCCTTCAGACCGCCATGCTGGTGGTCGCCGACGGTCTGGTGATCGGCGCGGCCCTGTCGCGCTTCCCCCGCAAATTGACCACGGCCATTGAAGGCGCCCTCCTGGCACTGCTGATCGGGCTCACCATCGCCATCGTCGTGATGGCCGAACCGCTGTCTGCCTTTGCCATCGGACTTGGCAGCACCGCGATCTTTGTCGGCTATGGCTTGGCCATCGTGCTGATGCGCAGCTATGACAAATCCGAGGTCTGGGTTCCCGTCGAGGTACCCGAGGCCGGCGGCGGAGATGGTGAGGGGCTGTTTGTTTCGAGCTTTCCCGCTCTTGGAACCCGCTCGGTCCTGGTGCGTTTCGCCGGCTTCTGCCTCATCATTCTGATGTGCGGTGTCCTGACGGTCGAAGCTGCCGATGCCATCGCCGTCCAGTCGGGGCTGGGCGCCAGCTTCATCGGCGCCACGCTCCTGGCTGTCACCACCTCGCTCCCCGAACTCGGCGCCACTATCGCCGCGGCGCGCCGCCGGTCCTATACCCTGGCCATCTCCAATATCTTCGGTTCGAACCTTGTCATGCTGGCGTTGATCTGGCCGGCCGATCTCATCTATCGCGGCGGTCCGATCCTGGCCGAGGCCGGACCGATCGCGCTGATCGGGCTTGCCGGGGGCCTGATCGTCACCCTCGCCTATGTGATCGGTCTCTTGATGCGGCCAGCCCGCCGGTTGGGCCGCTTCGGCTATGATTCCGTGCTGGTACTGCTCGTCTACCTGATCTCGGTCGTGATCATGTACAATCTGCGCTGACAACGAACCGCCCGAAAACTCCCGACAAACAAAGAGCCGGCCCAGAAGGACCGGCTCCGCGCAGCCGGGAGCTGCGCCGTCCTGCCGAGAATTTGGGAGGTCCGGCAGGCTATGTCATGCCTTGGGCGCTATTGCGCCGTGGTCATGTTGATCATCGGATCGACGATGGACCCGTCGAGCCCGTATTTGGCGGCGATTTCGGTGAGTTTGCCTTCGGCCCGCAATTCCTTGAGCGCGGCAAGGATCGCCTCGGCGAGATCCGGACGCTTGACCGAAACAAACGGTCCCATCGGCGTCGCACCAATTCCGGCCCTGACGATATGCCAGTCCTGACCGCCGGTCATCATGATGAAGGACGCCTGTTCGGTCGACCCCACCTGTGCCGCATCACGGCCCGATTGCAGCGCCAGATCGGCATCGGGCACCGAGGTGTAAAGATTCACGTGAAGCGTATCGAGGCCCTTGTCGGCACATTCCTTCGCGAGGTCTTCGGCAACTGTCGCTGTCGTGGTGCCCTTGAGAGCACCGATCGACTTGCCGCAAAGTGCGTCCATATCGGGATATATCTCGGCATTCTTTGCCAGCACGATCACTGCTTCCGAGGTTGCGGCATAATCGATGAAGGTCACCACCTTCTCGCGCTCTTCGAGATCGCTGGTGCCCCCGGCACCGACATCGAAGCGCTCCGAACCGACCCCGGTGATCAACCCTTCCCACTTCACGCTCATGATGTTCCATTCAATGTCGAGTTTCTCGCCGATGGCGAGCCCGACATCGACCTCGAGTCCGGTCGGATTGCCGCTATCCGCATCGATCCAGGAATAGGGCGGATAATCGAGCACCATCCCCACATTGAGGACCCCGGCATCCCTGTATTTTTGCGGCAGCATGTCTGCAGCGCTTTGCGCCACGGCCACGCCCGACAGGGAAAGCCCCGCCACCAGCGTCAGGCCGGCCAGCCCGACTGTCGATTTCACTAAGGTCATTGATATTCCTCCTCACGCATAATGCAGACAAATGAAGAGATTGATTAATCTGATGTTTTCACCCCACCATGGGGTTATCACGATCAGCATATTCTCCATTTGTGTATACAAATAAGCAAATGAGATTGGTCCGGGCAAGCGAAAATCGTGGCAGGTAGCGCATTCCAGGGCCAACAGGCGCAAAAATCCGCGCAAAACGGTCCGCTTCAAACCTCTTATTTTGTATAGACAATAAAAACGGGCTTGCGTAAGTTCATGGTCAGCCCCGTCCGCACCGGGGATCTGGCCACTGTTTTTGGGAGGAAATTTTGACTGATGCGACCGGCCTGGCCGGCCCCACCCCTTCGCCCAGCCCGGGCATCCCGCTCGATGCCCGCGGCGTCGTGACCGCCCGGCGCCCCGTGAACTGGCCGCGCTTGATCGCGACCCTCGCCGTGCTCGCGATTTCCGCTGCATTGGCTGTCTCGATCGGCACCAATGAAAACCTGCATTGGGATATTGTCGGCACCTATCTGTTCCACCCCCAGATCCTGATCGGGGTGGTGGTCACCCTCCAGCTCTCGATTGCCAGTGTCGCTTTCGCCTTCTGCCTCGGCGTTCTGCTCGCCGCCATGCAGCAGTCGAAAAGCCCGCTGCTGCGCATCATGGCCGGTTTCTATGTCTGGTTCTTCCGCGCCCTGCCGCTGGTGGTCCAACTGATCCTGTGGTTCAACCTGGCGCTGCTGTTCCCCGTTCTCGGCCTCGGTATCCCCGGCACACCGCTCTTTGTCGGCTGGGACACCAACGCCCTGATCACCCCTTTTGTCGCCGCTCTTTTGGGCCTTGCCCTGCACGAAGCCGCCTATATGGCCGAGATTGTGCGCGGCGGCATATTGTCGGTCCCCGACGGACAGACCGAGGCCGCCCTTTCGATCGGCATGACGCCCGGCAAGGCCCTGCGCCGCATTGTCCTGCCCCAGGCGATTCGCGTGATCATCCCGCCCGTCGGCAATCAGTTCATCATGCTGCTGAAAGCCAGCGCTCTGGTTTCGATCATCGGCGGCGGCGATCTGCTGACCAAGGCGCAGAACATCTATTCGCTCAACTACGAGGTGATCGCCCTGCTGATCGTCGCCTCGATCTGGTACATGGCGATTATCTCGATCACATCGACCGGACAGTATTTCCTTGAAAAGCGCATGAGCCGCTCCACCCGCGCTGCCACTGTGCAGGGCGGTCCCGCGATCCGTGCCAGCGCCGAGGTGTGACCATGAACGCGATCATCGACATTCATAAGCTGAAAAAATCCTTCGGCGCCGTTGAGGTACTGCATGATGTCTCCCTCTCCGTTTCGCCGGGCGAAGTCCTTTGCGTGCTCGGTCCGTCAGGCAGCGGGAAGACCACCATGCTGCGCTGCATCAACCAGCTCGAGACCATCGATGCCGGCTATATCCTGGTCGAAGGCGAACCCGCCGGCTTCACACGCGATCATCAAGGCGGGGTGTGGCTGGCGACCGAGGCCGAGCGCGCCGCGCAGCGCCGCAAGACGGGCATGGTATTCCAGGGGTTCAATCTGTTCCCGCATCTCACAGCCCTCGGCAATGTGATGGAAGCGCCGGTCCATGTTCTCCATCGCCCCCGGGCGGAAGCCCGCCAACAGGCGCTCGACCTGCTCGCCTCGGTCGGCCTTGCAGATCACGCGCACAAATACCCCGCGCATCTGTCGGGCGGTCAGCAGCAGCGCGTCGCCATCGCCAGGGCGCTGGCCTGTGATCCGCGCATCCTGCTGTTCGATGAGCCCACCAGCGCGCTCGATCCCGAATGGGTCGGCGAGGTACTCGGTGCCATGCGCGATCTCGCAAAAACCGGCATCACCATGGTCATTGTCACCCATGAGGTCGGCTTTGCCCGTGACGTTGCCGACCGGGTGGCGATCATGGCCGATGGCGAGATCATCGATTGTGGTCCGGCGGAACGTGTCCTCGATCACCCCGCCACTGCGCGTGCCGAAGCGTTTTTGCGCCGGCGGCACTGACCGCGACTTCCGCAAGGCGCAACGCCGGGACACGCTCCCGGCGTTGCGATCGCCTGTTGCCCATCAAAACCGGTGAGTTGCCGGTCCGGATCGTGTACACACACCGCGCGGCACCCTAGTCTGCGCAAAAGGACCTTCAAGGACATGCACGACATGGCCGGCACGGCGCGCCACAAGAAGCCCGAAAAACCGCATTCGCTGCACGATCGCATCCTGGCGGACATCCAGGACAAGATCGTCTCGGGCACCTGGCCGCCGGGGCACCGTCTGCCGTCCGAGCATGAACTGGCCGAGCAATATGGCTGCTCGCGCATGACCGTGAACAAGGTCCTGACTCTCCTTTCCGCCGCCCGCATCGTCGAGCGTCGCCGCCGCGCCGGCAGCTTCGTCGCCTTTCAGAAATCCCAGGCCGCCGTACTTCAGATCCATGATATCCGCTCGGAAATCGAAGCGCTCGATATGGAGGCGACCTATGCCATCACATCGCGCATCGAGCGGCCGGCCACCGAGGACGATGCCGAGCAAATCGGCGTTGAGCCGGGCACCCCGATCCTTGAGGTCGAGTGCATGCATTTCGCCAACCGCATGCCCTTCTGCCAGGAGTATCGGCTGATCAACCTCCAAATCGTCCCCGAAGGTGCCCGCCAGTTCTTTGACAATGAAACCCCGACCGGCTGGATCATGGCTCGCGTACCCTGGACCGCGGCCGAACACACGATTTCCGCTGCCGAAGCGAGCCCGGACATGGCCAAGGCGCTCGACCTCAAGAATCAGGCCGCTTGTCTGGTTGTCGAACGCCGCACCTGGCGCGCTGAAGACCCGGTCACCTATGCCCGGCTGGTCTATCCCGCCAATGAGCACAAGCTTGTCGCCCGCTTTTCGCCCAACCAGACCACCGGCTGAACCGGTCTGGTCCCCCGTACACATTCCCGCCTGTCGCCATTCATTAAATATGAAGGCAAATCTGCCTACGGTCTGGAGCCTGGGTTGGGCTAAAACCGCCGGGCCAGACAAAGGGCGCATATCATGCTTGAAGATTTCCGGTCCCTGCCGGGCGGCGAGACCTTTTCGGCCGATATCTGTATTTGCGGCGCCGGCGCCGCCGGCATTCCCATGGCGCTCGAACTGGCGCGCCGGGGAATCTCGGTCATCCTGCTCGAAAGCGGCGGCATCGGGCTCGAAGAAGACATCCAGGCGCTTTACGAGGGCGAACTGGCCGGGCTCGAAAACACCGATCTGAGCTATTCGCGGCTGCGGCAGTTCGGCGGAACCACCGGTCACTGGACAGGACAATGCGCGCCTCTCGACCCGCTCGATTTCAAACAGCGCACCGCCGTGCCCCATTCGGGCTGGCCGATTAACCGAAAGATCCTCGATCCGTTCTACGAACGCGCCCAGCCTTATCTGCAGCTCGGGCCCTATCGCTATTCAACCGAAAGCTGGGGCAATGAGCTCTCGGGCACACCGCTGCCCCTCGATCCCGAGACGGTCACCTCGGCTGTCTATCAATACAGCCCCCCGACCCGGTTCGCAGAAACCTATCAGGGCGATGTCGAAGGTGAAGAGAACCTGCGCTGCCTCCTGCACGCCAACGTGATTCACATGAAACTGGCCTCGGGCACCGACCGCCTGGAGAGCCTGACCATCTCCACCCTCGACGGCAAAAAGGCGACAGTGAGCGCCCGCAAATTCGTACTCGCCTGCGGAGGGATTGAAAACGCCCGGCTTCTGTTGAATTTCAACACCGACCGGCCGGCCGGTCTCGGCAATGAGAATGATCTTGTTGGCCGCTACTATATGGACCACCTCAACATCGTCGCCAGCTCGATTGTCCTTGCCGACAATCAGACCGATCTGGGTTTCTATTCCCAGGCGACGACCGAGGCTCAACTGGGCATGGCCCTGCGCCTCACCGACCCGGTGATCGAGCGCGAGGGGCTGCTCAACAATGCCGCCTTCCTGCAGGTGGTTTGGGAGAACCCGGATCACAATGACGATTTCCGCGACCACGCCTGGCTGTCATTTTCTTCGATGGCCAAGGCCTTCGCCCGCGGTCAGGTGCCCGACCGGCTGGCCGAAAACGCCTGCAATGTCATCGAACAGCCCGGCCCTGTCGTAACCGGCATCTATCGCAACATCGCCCGCCGCTTCACCGGCGGCGGCGTTATCAAGGCAATCGATCTCAAGCAGGACGCCGAACAAAGCCCCAATCCCGACAGCCGCGTGATGCTGGGCGAGGATATCGATCCCTTGGGGATGCGCCGGGTCATTCTCGACTGGCAGGTCGCACCGGGCGATATGGACAGCCTGCGCCGCACCCACATGATCCTGGGCGCGGAGCTGGGCAAGGCCGGGCTCGGCCGGCTCAATCTCGGCATATCCGATCCCGCCGATGTCACCCAGGCCTTTACCGGCTATCACCATATCGGCACCACCCGCATGCATGCCAACCCGCGTCAGGGTGTGGTCGATGCCGATTGCCGGGTGCACTCGGTCGACAATCTTTATGTGGCCGGCAGCTCGGTCTTTACGACTTGCGGCGCCGCCAACCCGACCCTCACCATTGTGGCACTGGCCCTCAGGCTCGGCGATCATCTCGCCGACACCCTGCAGGCGGCGTGAACGGAGGTCCCTTCATGGGCAAATGGACAAGACGCGGTCTGATCGGTGCCGGTGGCCTGTTGGCCATTACCGGTGTGGCCTATGGCGGAGGTCTGCTGGCCTGCCGCATGGTGCCGCGCCACACGCCCGACTTCTTCGCCTCGCTCCCCGGCATGGATCATGACGCCTTGCGCACCATCGGCCAGAGCGTCCTCCGCGATCACCCCGGCCTGGCCCGCCCCGGCGCGGCAACCCGGCTGTTGACCGCAAAGGCCGGCATCGAAAGGGCCATTGGCACCGACTGCCCCCAGACCCGAATGACCATGGTCCAGGAGGAATGCCGCGCTGATTTCGCCGCCGGACGGATCGTACTGGTTGATGGCTGGATGATTTCGGAAACCGAAGCGCTGATCAGCGCCGAGGCCGCAACGGCCTGACCGCCGGGCAAGCCCAAACGACACAAGACCTGGAAAAGACACAAGACCCGGAAAAGACAAAAGGCCCGGAGATCCGAGCCTTCTTCTGAAGTCTGTTTGGAGCGGGCGATGAGATTCGAACTCACGACCCCAACCTTGGCAAGGTTGTGCTCTACCCCTGAGCTACGCCCGCATCCTGATCCAGCCCCCGGCGGAACCGGCTGACTGGCGTGGGCGCCTATATGCCCAATCGCGAACCGGATTGCAACCGCAATTTCGCACCCTGTTTCGCCACAGGGGTTTCATGCTCAAACGGATGCCGGCCCGACGTTCGGCAACGTCATATTGCCCGAGGTTAAACCCACTTGGTGATTTGGTGAAACGCTAAGCCGAACCAGGCGCGATTCGCCGCACACCCTTGTATTTCGCCCCCGTCTGACCCACAAAGAACCCAAAGCAAAACTCCGCTCGACGGGCAAGAACGAGCGGTTCCGGTACGCGGCTTTAGGCCCGGCCGGTCATCAAAAGGTGTTAACCATGGAAATCATGCAGCCGCAGCAAAATGGTGCAGGGCCGGATCTGATCAGCGATTCGGATACATCGGGCTTTCAGGCCGATGTGCTGGACGCGTCCGCGAATACGCCGGTGCTTGTCGATTTCTGGGCGCCGTGGTGCGGGCCATGCCGCCAGCTCACCCCGACTCTTGAAAAGGTGACCCGCGAAGCCGGCGGCAAGATCCGTCTCGTCAAGATCAATATCGACGAGAACCAGGCGCTGGCCGGCCAGATGGGCATCCAGTCGATTCCAGCCGTCTTCGCCTTTGTCGATGGTCGCCCGGTTGACGGTTTTCTCGGCGCCTTGCCCGAATCCGAGGTCAAGCGCTTCATCGAGCGCCTGCCAGCCGCTGGCGGCGGCGGCAATGGCGGCCAGCCCGCCGGCAATGATCCCGAGGAGCAGATCAAGATCGCCCTCGAACAGGCCAGCGAAGCCGAAAACGCAGGCCAGCCCCAGGTTGCCGGGCAGATCTACAGCCAGATCCTTGGCGTGGCGCCGACCAACGCACCGTCACTGATCGGTCTCGCGCGCTTGCAACTTCAGGCCGGCAATGCCGATGCCGCCAAGGAGCTCTTGGATCGTGTCGCCGAAGACGATCAGGAGACTGAGGGCTATGAGGCCGTCAAATCCGCCCTGGCCCTGGCCGAAGAAGCTGCCGGGCTCGATGATCCCGCAGCGCTGCTTGAAACCCTCGCTGCCAACCCCGATGATCATCAGGCCCGGTTCGATCTCGCCCTGGCGCTCAATGCGCGCACCGACCGGATGGCCGCTGCCGCCGAGCTGATCGAGATCATCCGCCGCGACCGCGAATGGGAAGAACAAAAGGCCCGCAAGAAACTGCTCGAACTGTTCGACGCCTGGGGTCCTGCCGACCCGGCAACGGCCAAAGGCCGCCGCCAGCTCTCCTCGCTCCTGTTCAGCTAGAGCATTTCCAGGTGAAGTTGATACCGCTTCACCGTTTGGAAACGCGATAATACAAGAGCTTGAACCCCGTAAGCGGGACAGGAAGGAAAACCGCATGAAAAGGGTGATCCGATCCCTCGCCGATATCCCGGACCAGGTGCCGATCTTTCCCCTGGCCGGGGCGCTTTTGCTGCCGCGCATGGTGCTGCCGCTCAACATCTTCGAGCCGCGTTATCTGGCCATGGTCGATCATGCCCTGGCTGGCGACCGGCTGATCGGTGTCATTCAACCGGCCATCGAGCCGGGTGGCGCCACCGCTGAAGGCGACAGCCCGCCCTTGTCCGGTATCGGCACCATTGGCCGCATCACCCATTTCGAGGAACGGCCCGACAATCGCTATCTGATCGGCCTGATGGGCATCATCCGCTTCAACCTTGCCAGCGAGGTTGAAAGCTTTGCTCCGTTCCGCAAGGCAGAGGTCGAATGCGCACCCTTCGAATCCGATTTCGAGGAAGGCCATGGCGAAGAGGATGTCGACCGCCACGCCTTTCTGGCGGCCTTGCGCGACTATGCCGACTTTGCCGAATTTGAAATCGACTGGGACGATGTCACCGCCATGTCGGTTGAGGATCTCGTTAATTCCTGCGTCATGGCCTCGCCCTATGGCCCGCGTGAGCGTCAGGCCCTGCTTGAAACCTCCACCCTTCGCGAGCGCGCCGAAATGCTGACCGCCCTCGCCGAAGTCGAGATGTCGCGCAGTGCGCCGGGGCGGAACCTCCAGTGACCGGCACCACCGATCATCGAAGATCCGGTGCCCCGATCGCTGGCCAGCAGGGACCGGACCGGCATGTTCTCGACATGCTGGTCTGTCCGCTCACCAAGACGCGGCTGATCCTGAGTGAAGACAAGTCCGAGCTGATTTCCCTTGCCGCCCGGCTCGCCTTTCCGATCCGGGACGGCATTCCGGAGATGGTGCTCGAGGAAGCCCGTCCGATCTCGGAAGAAGAAGTCGACCGGCTCGAACGCTAAATCCCGATTCCGCGCAGCAGCTTTGGCCCGTCTGACCCGGATATCCCGGCCGCGTGGCCGATCATCGCCTTCTTGAGCGGCCCGATCCGGTCGACCACGCCAAGCCCGATATCGCGGGCGATTCGCACCGGGGCAATATCGTTGGAGAACAGCCGGTTCATCCCGTCGGTTACCATCGCCATCAGCGCGGTGTCGAACCGCCGCCAGCGCTGGTAACGCTCGAGCACATCCGGGGCGCCAATGTCTTCCCCGATCCGCGCCGCCTCGATGATCACTTCGGCAAGCGCCGCCACATCCTTGAGCCCCAGATTAAGCCCCTGCCCGGCAATCGGGTGCACCACATGGGCGGCATCCCCGACAAGCGCCAGCCGTTCGGCCACCATCGAGCGCGCCAGCACCATCGCCAGCGGGAATCCCTGGACCGGAGATTTGAGCGTCACCTTGCCCAGTGTCGAGCCCATACGCTGTTCGATCTCGCGGGCAATCGCGTCTTCATCGAGCGCCATCAGGGCCTGTGCATCTTTTGTCCGCTCGGTCCACACCAGCGAGGATTGCCGATCCGGCAGCGGCAGGCTGGCAAACGGTCCCGCGGGCAGGAAATGCTCATAGGCCACGCCGTCATGATCGAATTCATGTCCGATCGTTGCCACCAGTCCCATCTGGTCATAATCGTGCCGGATCACATCGATCCCGGCCATGGCGCGCAGGGCCGAACGCCCGCCATCCGCACCGATCACCAACGCTGCTTCAATCGTGGTTCCGCTTTCCAGCGTCAGCCTGGCCTTGACCGGGTTGGAGATATCGCGGTCCACCACCTTGTCTGGCGCGATGACCTCGACCCCGCAATCGGTGATCGCCCCGATCAGCGCTTCGGCCGTGATCCGGTTCGGAACCATATGCGCAAAGGGCTGGCCCGATCCCACATGACCTTCGAAGCCGAGAAAAAGCGGCCGGTAAAGATCGCCCTTGCCGCTATCGGTGATTTTCATCGACCGGATCGGTTCGGCGCCCTTCGCCATCGGCGCCCACACCCCGATCGCATCGAAGACCGAACTGACCCCGGCCGAGATCGCGGTTGAGCGTTCATCCTTGGGCACCGCCAACGGGCGGGCATCGACAAGCACGATCTCCATGCCCGGCGCGAAGCGTTTGAGCGCGATCGCCAGCGTCAGCCCCACCGGCCCGCCGCCGATGATCGCGATATCGCAGCCGACGGTCCTGGCGCCGCTATCCGCGCGGGTTTCGGCTCGGGTCTGGGATTGCGTCATGGCCGGTCTCCCTGTTGCGAGGCGGGCGCACCCCTCGCTTTGCCAACACTTCTAATTGGACCCGGCAGCATTCCCCTGCAAGGGCGATGCATCAGGGCAAACCGTCGCGCTCATCGCTGCATATTTTGTCATCAACGGCGAAATCCTGCACACAAATTGTGCACAATTAACGAAACAGGAAACCGCCTGATTTGATGGCTTCCGCAAAACTCTCATAATTTCATAGTGTTACGACGGCATGCCGATTCTGGCACGCGGCTTGAGTCTGAAAGGGCGATGTCCATCACCTCGCCCTGGAGGACGAAATGAAACTGATTATCGCCATCATCAAGCCATCGCGGCTCGAACCTGTCCGCGAAGCGCTGGCGGCCCATGACGTCACCGGCATGACCGTGACCGAGGTCAAGGGTTACGGCCGCCAGAAAGGTCACTCCGAAATCTATCGTGGGGCCGAATACACGGTTCACTTCATTCCCAAGCTCAAGCTTGAGATCGCGGTGCCGGCCGACCGCGCCGCCGAAGTGACCCAGCTCATCGCCGAAACCGCCCGCACCGGCCGGGTCGGAGACGGCAAGATCTTCACCCTCGATCTCAACGACGTCATTCGCGTGCGCACCGGTGAGACCGGCGCCGACGCGCTGTAGGCATTTTCACTCAGGAGAGAACAATGAACGCAAAAGCGCTCGCCCTGAAAACCCTGCCGGCCCTGGCGATCATCGCCTTCACCGGTTCGGGCTTCGCACAGGAGGCGGTCGAACCCGCCACCGCCGTCGCCGAGGCAGCATCCTCCGGTGCGCCCGCCGAGCAGACGGTCTTCATTCTCAACACCCTTTTGTTCCTTATTTCCGGCTTCCTCGTCATGTGGATGGCCGCCGGCTTCGCCATGCTTGAAGCCGGGCTGGTGCGGCGCAAGAACGTCGCCATGCAGCTTTTGAAGAACATTTCCCTCTTCGCCATTGCCGGCCTTGCCTATTACCTCATCGGCTACAAGCTGATGTATCCGGGCGATAGCTGGATGATTGGCTATGAAGCCCAGGGCGAAGACGGGCCCTATATCGTGGGGTATCTCGGTGCCATCGGCACCGCGGTGCTCGAGGCGGTGGGGGTTGCGCCGGAAGCGGCAGACGACCTCTCCTACGCCACGACCGGCTCGGACTTCTTTTTCCAGCTGATGTTCTGCGCCACCACCGCCTCGATCGTCTCTGGCACCCTTGCCGAACGCATCAAGCTCTGGCCCTTCCTCATCTTCATCGTTGTCCTGACCGGTCTCATCTACCCGGTGCAGGCGGCCTGGAAATGGGGCGGTGGCTTCCTCGACACCCAGCTCGGCTTCCTCGATTTCGCCGGCTCGACCGTCGTCCACTCTGTTGGTGGCTGGGCCGCGCTTGTCGGCGCGATCATCCTCGGGGCCCGCACCGGCCGCTACAACAAGGATGGCACCTCCACCGCCATGCCCGGCTCTTCCATGCCTCTGGCAACGCTGGGGACCTTCATCCTGTGGCTCGGCTGGTTCGGCTTCAATGGCGGTTCGCAGCTCGCGCTGGGTTCGGTTGGTGATGCCGCTGATGTCTCGCGCATCTTCGCCAACACCAATATGGGTGCCGCCGGCGGTGCCGTCGCCGCCCTCTTGCTGACCCAGCTCATCTACAAGAAGGTCGATCTGACCATGGTGCTCAACGGCGCCCTTGCCGGTCTGGTCTCGATCACCGCCGAGCCGTTGACCCCGGGTCTGGGCATGGCGGCCCTGATTGGTGGCGTTGGTGGCGTGATCGTGGTCTTCGCCGTCCCGATGCTCGACCGTCTCAAGATCGACGATGTGGTCGGCGCCATCCCGGTGCACCTGTTCGCAGGCATCTGGGGCACGCTCGCTGTCGTCATCACCAACCCCGATGCGAGCCTGTTCGGCCAGGTCGCATCCATCGTCATCGTGGGCGTCTTCGTCACCGTCACCAGCGGCATCGTCTGGCTGGCCCTGAAGGCGACCATGGGCATTCGCGTCTCCGAGGAGGAGGAGCGGCTGGGCCTCGACAAGACCGAGGTCGGGCTGGAGGCTTATCCGGAGTTCTAGCCAATCCGGAAGCCCGCATCGCGGAACCGGCCCCGGGGCGACCCGGGGCCGGTTCTTTTTGTACTCGCGGACCCCATGATTTTCGGGCTCTTCGAACCCTCTCAACACCTCGGCCGACCAAGTTCAACACCTTGGCCCACATTGTCGACCACCCTTAAAACCGGGTTAACCATGCCCTGCTAGGCTCGCCCCATCCGTTTCGTGTTCATTGAGTATCGGACCATTTGTCGGCATGCCGTCTTCCCAAGCGCTCGACCATCGCCCCGCCCCTAACGCTATCGCCATCCGCATTCCGCTGCGCGCCATCGGCGTCGCCGGATTTGCCTTTTGCCTGTTCGCCCTGGCGTCCCTCGCCAGCTGGTCTGCCGGCGATCCGAGCCTGTCCAACGCCGTTGACGCGGCGCCCGCCAACTGGATGGGTGCGCCTGGCGCGGTCATCGCCGATCTGTTGATCCAGTTCTTCGGGCTCGGCGCGCTGATTGTCATGACGCCGCCGCTTCTGTGGAGCGCCTCACTGATCCGCAATCGCCCGCCCAAACGCTGGGGGCTGAGGGTCCTGTTCTGGCTCGTTGCCTCGATCATCGCCGCCGGCATTTTCGCCTGCGTCCCCGCGCCTGAGACCTGGGTGCTGCCCATTGGACTTGGCGGGGTGATCGGCCACGGCTTTTCGGCATTGGCTGCCCTTGTCACCGGCGCGCCGCCTTCGGGCCTGGCTGCCGCCATCTACGCACTGATTCTCGCGCCGCTGGCGCTGGTGCCGCTCTATTTTTCGGTCAGCCGCCGCGGCACGCTGCAGCCGGTCGAGCCCGACGATGTTCCCGAAGTCGAGCCCGAAGCGCGCGACATCGAGGCCGAAACTGCCGGCCGGCGCATCTTCGCCATTTTGGGCGCCATGGGCTCGGTCGGCATGGGCGCTGCAACCCACGCCGCCTATCGCGCCAATATGAAGCTGCGGGCCTGGTGGCGCACCCGCAAAGCAGAAAAGAAGGAAGAGGCCGATGTCAGCTGGCGCGAAGCCGCAGTCGAGCCCTCCCTCGAAAGGGGTGGCAATCGCACCGAACCCTGGCTCGGTTACGATGACGAGAACGCCGACTATGGCGATGATTCACGTGAAGCTCCGTTCGGCGACGAACTGGCGATCGATGACTATGATTCGTCCCGCCGTGACCGCCGTGACGATCATTCGAGCCAGGGCGGCTACGAAGAACGCTATGATTTCGACGCTGCCGAGTTCGAATATTCCGAGGAAGACGGCATTGCCCGCCTGCTGCGCGACGGCGAACTGACAGACGTCCCCGGCGCCGAACCGGCGCCCCCTGCAAAGCCGCGCGTGCGCGCTGCCGTGCCGCGCATCGTGCCGGGCAAGCGCCAGGTGCTCGAAGCCCAGGCCTCACTGCTCGATTCGGGTGAATTCGAACTGCCCGAGCTCAGCTTCCTCGCCGAGGCGCGGGGCGGCCAGCGTTCGGCCGAACTCACCCCCGAAGCCCTCGAAAACAACGCCCGCCAGCTTGAAGGGGTCCTCGAGGATTTCGGCGTCAAGGGCGACATCATCAATGTCCGTCCCGGCCCCGTCGTCACCCTTTACGAACTCGAGCCGGCCCCCGGCATCAAGTCTTCGCGCGTCATCGGTCTTGCCGACGATATCGCCCGCTCGATGAGTGCGGTCTCCGCGCGTGTGGCCGTGGTGCCCGGACGCAATGCCATCGGCATCGAACTGCCCAACCAGACCCGCGAAACCGTCTATCTGCGCGAGATCCTTGGCTCCGCCGACTTCGAGAAGATGAAGGGCAAGCTGCCGCTCTGCCTTGGCAAGACCATTGGCGGCGAACCGATCATCGCCGATCTCGCCCGCATGCCCCACTTGCTGATCGCGGGCACCACCGGCTCGGGCAAGTCGGTCGCGGTCAACACCATGATTCTGTCGCTCCTCTACCGGTTCCGCCCGGAGGAATGCCGGCTGATCATGATCGATCCGAAAATGCTCGAACTTTCGATCTATGATGGCATCCCCCATCTGCTGACCCCTGTGATCACCGATCCGGCCAAGGCCGTGACCGGTCTCAAATGGGCGGTCCGCGAGATGGAGGACCGCTACAAGAAGATGTCGAAGATCGGGGTCCGCAATATCGACGGCTTCAATGCCCGTGTCGGCGAAGCCCAGAAAAAGGGCGAGATCCTCACCCGTACCGTGCAGACCGGGTTCAATCGCGAAACCGGCGAGCCGATCTTCGAGAGCGAGGAATTCGATCTCGAACCGCTCCCCTATATCGTCGTCATCGTCGACGAGATGGCCGACCTGATGATGGTCGCGGGCAAGGACATCGAAGGCGCCATCCAGCGCCTGGCCCAGATGGCCCGTGCCGCCGGCATCCACCTGATCATGGCCACCCAGCGTCCTTCGGTCGATGTCATCACCGGCACCATCAAGGCCAACTTCCCGACCCGGATTTCCTTCCAGGTCACCTCCAAGATCGACAGCCGCACCATTCTGGGCGAGCAGGGCGCCGAACAGCTTCTGGGCATGGGCGACATGCTCTATATGGCTGGCGGCAGCCGCATAAAGCGCCTGCATGGCCCCTTCGTCTCGGATGGAGAAGTCGAGGACGTGGTCTCTCACCTGAAGGCCCAGGGCACGCCCGAATATCTCGACAACATCACCGAAGACGATGATGAGGGCGAAGATGGCGTGCCCGGCTCGAACCTCGCTTCGTCGGGTGACGAGCTTTACGACAAAGCCGTCAACATCGTTCTCAATGACCGCAAGGCCTCGACGAGCTATATCCAGCGCCGCCTCTCGATCGGTTATAATCGCGCTGCGACCCTCATCGAGCGCATGGAGCAGGAGGGGGTCATTTCCCCGGCCAACCATGCGGGCAAGCGCGAAGTGCTGGTGGGCGACTCAGAGACCGCTTACTGAGCCGGACGCGGGACAAGGAACCAGCGGGTCATTTTCGAGCCGGTCCGACCCGCCCTTCAGGGGGGCGACGCGCTCTTGCCGCATTTGCCCCCTAGGCGGAGAGAAGCAAATTCTGTTTCAATGATCGCCTTCTAGGTGTCTCCAACCAGCGTCCCTTTGGAAGCGTCCTGCCATGCCAGCATTCCGGAAAGCCAAGATGACCCGATTTGTCTTCCGCAGTCTTTTCGCCCAGGCGGTTCTGATCGCCTTTGCGGTCCTGCTGTTCGCCCAGACCCCGGCCCGGGCTCTCGACCGCCAGTTGACCGAGCGCGAGATCACGCTGATCAACGAGATCTCCCAGCACCACACCGACATCCGCACCATGGTCGGCCGCTTCCTGCAGGTGAATGCCAATGGCGACCGGCTCGAAGGCGTGTTCTGGCTGGCCCGACCCAACAAGATCCGCTTCCGCTATGGCCCGCCCTCTTTCACCGAGATCATCACTGCGGGCCAGGGCTTCTACGTGGTCGACAGGCGCGAGAAGACTTCGACCGCCTATCCGCAGGACAAGGTGCCGCTGCGCCAGTTCCTCTCCGACCGCATTGATCTGCTGTCGGCCAATCTGACCGACGTCATCATCTTCGACGACACCCCCGAGCCGACCGAGGAAGTGCCCGAGCCCGTCACCCGTGAGTTGATCGCCGTCTCGCTGGCCGATGACACGCCAATCGGGGTGGTCGAAGTCACGCTGATCTTTGAGACCGTCTCCAAGGACCTTATCCAGTGGAGCCTGATCGAGCCCAATGGCGGCGAGCTGACCTTTTCGATCTTCGACACCCGGACCAATGTCGAAATTCCGCGCAATTATTTCTCGATCAATCCGGATTTCGTCTCCAACAACAACTGACCTGATGTGAATTGTGGCGAGCGGCGCTTGCAGCGCGCCGCCCGGATGCGCAACATGATCAACCGGCGGCCTTATCGGGCGCCGGTTGTTTCTTTTCTGATCGCGCCCGGAGATCGTCCTTGCCGCTTCTTGCCACCTGGAACATCAATTCCGTCCGCCTGCGCTTGCCCATGGTGCTGGACTTTCTCGCCGACAAGCAGCCCGACATCCTGTGCCTGCAGGAGATCAAGTGCCAGAACGACCAGTTCCCGCAAAAGGCCTTCGCCGAGGCCGGCTACACCCATCAGGCGGTCAACGGGCAAAAGGGCTATCACGGCGTCGCCATCGTATCGAAACAGCCGCTTGGCGACATCGACCGCCGCGAATTCTGTGCCATGGGCGATTCGCGTCATGTCTCGGCCCTGATCGACACCGCCGCGGGTCCGGCGCGTCTGCATAATTTCTATATCCCCGCCGGCGGTGACGAACCCAACCCGGAGATCAATCCCAAGTTCCGCCACAAGCTCGACTTCCTCGCCGAACTCAAGGACTGGTTCGACACCCCCGAATTCGACGCCGGGCATATCCTTGTGGGCGATTTCAACATCGCCCCGCATGAAAACGATGTCTGGAGCCACAAGCAGCTCCTCAAAGTCGTCAGCCACACCCCGATCGAGACCGAGACCCTTGATGCCTTGCGCGATCGCCGCAACTGGGTGGATCTGGTGCGTCAGCACATCCCGCTGGAGGAACGGGTCTATTCCTGGTGGAGCTACCGCGCCCGAGATTGGGAGGCCTCCGACCGCGGCCGGCGCCTCGACCATATCTGGTCGAGCCCGGCCATCGCGCCTCACTGTTCTCAGGTCGAAGTCATCCGCGAGGCCCGCGGCTGGACCGAAAAGCCTTCCGACCACGTCCCCGTCCTCGCCCGCATCGCGTGAAGCCAGCCCGCCGGCGTGAGGGAGTGAGGAGCGGTCGGGCAACGCCTGATCCAAAGGTCCGGTGGACCTTTGGAAGCGAAAGAACGCCTTGAGAGCTATGCTCGAAAGGCCGCTCGAAGGGTTGAACAGCTACAATCTTCGCCCTGTCCCGGACCTCAATCAGGCAGGCACGGGTTTCACCTCTCCCTTGGGGGAGAGGTCGATCCGAAGGATCGGGTGAGGGGGCCTTGGCTGAGGCAGAACAGAGCCCCTCACCCCAACCCTCTCCCCGGCGGGGAGAGGGAGCGCACGGTGCACTACT
>NZ_AUCR01000010.1 GCF_000429865.1 Cucumibacter marinus DSM 18995 | reverse complement strand
TGCCGCTTCGACCGACGCGTTGAGGGCCAGCAGATTGGTCTGGAAGGCGATGTCGTCGATCATGCCGATGATGTTGGAGATCTTGGCCGAGGAGTTGGTGATCCGCTCCATGGCTTCGGTCGCCTGCTGCATGACCTGGCCGCCGGTCTCTGCGGTTACCCGGACATTCTCTGCCCCTTCGGAGGCGTCCTGGGCTTCCTTGACGTTCTCGAGCACGGTTGCGGCGATGTTCTCCATGGCTGCCGAGGTCTCTTCGATCGTTGCCGCCTGCTTGGTGGTGCGTTCGGATAGATCGTTCGCCCCGCTCAGGATCTCTCCCGTCGCCGTCTTCAACGCACGTGAGGTGTCGCGGAGCTGGGCGACCACATCGGTCAACCGGTCCGCAACGGCGTTCGTATCGTTTTTCAGTTTGAGGAAGGCGCCCTTGAAGTCGCCTTCCACGCGGTGGGTCAGATCCGTCTGGGCCAGGGCGGCCAGCACGTCGCCGGATTCGGCGAGTCCGCTTTGAACCGAAGCCATGAGATCGTTCAGGCTATGGGCAACCGCATTGAGATTGTCGTCCTCGAATTCGCGGGTGATGCGGGCCGAGAAGTCGCCATTGGCGGCCGCGCGGACAACACGGGCCACCTCGGCCTGCATGTCATCGCTCATCTGCCGGGCGGCACGGTCGCGCTGGCGCTCGTCTTCCTTGACCGCGTTCATCGATTCGATCTCGATGGCGTTTTCGCGGAAGACCTGCAGGGCGCGGGCCATCTCGCCGATCTCGTCCTTGCGCTCTTCATGCGGGATGGCGGATTGCGAATCCCCTTCGGTCAACGCAATCATGCGGGCAGACAGTCCGCGCATGGCGCGCGACAGGGCGCGGATCACGGCAAGGCAGAGCGCGCCGATCAGGATAATCGAGCCCACGGAAAAGGCGATGTTCTGCCAAAGGGCGGTGCGCGCTTCGGCAAGCTTGCTGGCGGCGAGCTGATCGAGGGCGGTGCTCGTCTTGGCAATGGCTTCGCCGACCAGCCCGATCTTGACCCCGGCGGCCGCTTCCCAATCGGCGACCGAGTACCCGATATCGCCATCGTTCACATTGGCGAACATGGCCTGATGGACCTCTCCGAGAATTCGGCCGGGCTGAGTGTCGGGGAAATCGGTGATTGGCTTGGTGATCTCGCCGGGCAGGTATTCGCGCATGGGCGGACCGTAGAGATCCCGCAAATCCTTGGCGTGCTGGACATAGGCGAATTCGGCAGAGCCCAGCGGGCCGGTGGCGATCAGCTTGGAGCCGAGATTGAATTCGATCAGGCCGGCATCATTGACCTGCATGAGGGCGTGGAAGCCATCGATGAAACGTGCCAGCTCAAGATCGTCGATCATGGCGCCGGCGCGGCGGGTGAGGCTCAGCCCGGCCGCGGAAATCGGCTGCAGGATAAACAGGGATTCATCCGGGTTCGCCGTTCCATTGTCCTTCTTGGCCCGGTAAGGCGGGATCTTGTCGTGTCCCGCGCGGATGGTGTCGACCGCCGCGGTCATGGTGGAATCGCCCATGCCCATGGCGACCAGCGCGTCATAGGCGTCGAAGAGTTCGGCGAAGCGTGCATCGGTGTTGGCGCGCTGATCGGGCCATTCCGCCTCGGGCGCCATGTCTTCGCCTGGCAGGGCGATCGCCAGCATGGAGCCGGCATTGGCGACGCGCTGCACGGCGATGGCCTGCTGCAGCTCGGTAAAGTGCCGGTAGTGGGTGCTTGCCTGATTGATCCCGAACGCCGTCAGCGCGGCGAGCGGGACCAGCGCGAGCATGAACAACATGGTGCGAAGCGAAAGCCTCGACATGAGCGGCTTTTTGCCGAAAAGGAGCGACGCCATCTGGTGGTCCCCAAAGTCCTTGATCTTGCTGATGCGGCGACGGTGAAATCCGTGCCGGTTTTGACCAGATCATTAGGGGGCGCTGCTTAAGTATTGATTGATGGTCCGCGCGCTCGGTTGCGGCGAAAGCCCTGCTCAGCGGGCGTTTTGCCGCATCAAAGGTCAGTGGTACTGACTAAGTGTATGAAGTATCAGCAAAACTTTTCTACGTCCGGCGACAAACCCAGGAGCGACAATTGGCCGCTTTTTCGATCGGACGGATTCCCCGCCTCTCGTTGCCCTGTTGCGGCGGCTCGATATCCGTTCGAAATTCGTCGAAAATTGCGCGGGCCGGATATGGTCCGGCGCATCAATTTCGATGTTGAGTGCCGACTTGGATATCGAGAGCCTCCGGCTCCGGCCGACCTGAAAACACCAGGAGCAGCCGACGCGGTTTCGGGGCGCATCTCCCGGACGCCCGCCAGGGACGTCGATGCCCGATCAGAAAGGCACCAGCACGCTCAGATTGCCGCCATAGGCAAGGTAGTCACCGGTGCCGATACCATCATAGAACCCCTCGCCCTTGATCTGTGCATTGGAATTGGGCAGCCGGATCTCGGTATCGACGCTGAGTTTGCCGCGCAGATCCTGGTCCGATGAGGCAAGGCCCGGATTTGAGGCCGGGGCGTCGACCAGCTTGTCGAAATCGTAAATGCCGGTCAGTCCGACCCCGAGCGCCATATCAAAGTGTTGCATCGGGATGACTGTCGACAAATGCGGTCCGAACTCGATGCGGCCGAGATCGAATTCCTGGCTCGGGATCGTGTTCGACAGGGAGTCGACATAGGCGTTCTGGCGCTCCCAGTAGTAGGTGCCCTTCACGAAGGGTGCAAAGACGAAATTCCCGATGTCGAAATCGCCGGTCAGCCCGGCCTGCACCAGCATGCGCTCGGTGGTGAACTCGTCAGTGAACAACCCGAGGGGATCGACCTGGTTGTATGACCGTCCAAAGGTCGCCCGGCCATCGAGATAAAGATTGTCGCCGAGCCGGACCACCGCATAGGGGCCCGCCATCCAGCCAGTGCCGCTGGCCGAGCTATTGGTTGTCGCGTTGGATTCGGCAGCGATATCGATCTCGCCCATCACCCCGATCAGGGCCTGATCGCCGAAGCGATAGTCGACACCGCCAAAGACAATCCCGGTCAGACTGTCATTGTCGCGATTTTCGACGGCTGCGAACGACCCTTCAATCCAGAGATCGAAACCGGAGAGCTCCTGGGCGCCAGCCACAGGATCAGCCCCTGTCGACTTGGCGGGATCATTGGCCGCGTAACCCAGCGCGTGGGTCGCCTCGCCACTATCGAAGAGGTCAAAGGCGGCGAAAGGATCCTCCCCGGCCACTGTTGCCGGCGGCGCCGCGGCCTCAAGCCGGCGCTGTTCTGCATAAGCTCTGAGGCTCAACCGCAAGTCGATCGACTGGCTCGTGGGATCGAGCGAGATATTGGCACCGTTGCGCTGACCGAACGGGCCGCCGCTCAGGCGGTTGACCAGGTTCGGCTGGCTCGAGACGATCCGGTCAGCCCGGTTGGTGACAAAGGCCGCGATGACATCCTGGGTCTGGGCGATGTCCGCCGCCGCCTCCCTGGTGTTGGTCATCGAGAAGGTGGCCGTGAACGGCCCGGCAATGCTGGCAGTCACGTCATAGGGGGTATAGCTGCCGCCAGCGAAGGGCGAAGCGCTGGCATTGGCCGTGAGGGCCGAGCTGGTGGCTACCCCACCGGCGTCGGTCAGCACAGTCTCGGTATTTGTGCCGGTCAAGGCGAAGGTCAGCGAGGCTCCGCTGGCCGGCGCGGTGAACGTCACCAACTCTCCGGGTACGCCAGTGCCGTTCGTGTCGGTGACCTTGACCGCAAAGGGACTGCCAAAAGCGGTCGAAACTTCGGTCGATTGCCCATCTCCAGAATCGATGGCAACGCCGGTCGGCAGGCCGATGGTCGAGCCCAATACCGTGATGTTGAACGGGTTCTCATCCGCATCGGTGTTGGCGAAATTGAAATCGAAGCTGAAGGCGCCGCTGGCGGTCGGGGTATAGTTGACGGTCAGGGTTTGCGTTCCGCCGCCGGCTGCGATCGAGGTCGAGGACAGACTGAACGAATCGACCGAAGCATTGGTGGTGCCGGTGACGTTGGCGCCCACGGTGGGCGTCGTCACATTCAGCGGCGCAGCGCCGGTATTGGTGATGGTGTAGATCACAGACGTCGGCACACCGGCCGCGGGGGCGCCGGATATATTGTCGGTACCACCGTCGGCAACAGCACCACCGTCGGAAGACACGGAAATCTCGGGTGCGGTCACGGTCAAGGTATCGGTCGCACTGCCTGAATTGCCCATGCTCGATGTCAAATCGCCACTTGTATTCACCAGCGCTCCGGTGGTCGTGGGCTCGACGTCGAGCTGAACCGTGCAGGTCGCCCCGTCGCCGACTGTGCCTCCGGTGTACGACACGGTTCCCGAACCCGCCGTGGCGGTCAATGTTCCGCCCGTGCAGGTGGTGCTCGCATTGGCCGGCGACCCGACGATCAGACCGGCGGGCAGGTTGTCTGTGAAATCAAGGCTCGTTGCGGCGACCGCGTTGGCGGTGTTGTCGATGGTGAAGGTCAGGGTCGAGGTGCCGGACTCGGTGATGGTATCGGGCGAGAAGGCCTTGGAGAACAGCGGTGGCGTTGTCGCAACGACCTCGAATTGCGAAATGCCGAGCGGGGTTGAAATGTTGCCCAGACCGTCGGTGACCTGAAGCGTACAGTTATAGGTGCCGGGGTCGAGCGCCGAAGTGTTGTCCGGTTTGGTCAGCGTGATGGTCTGGTCGCCGGTCGACGTGATGGTCGTCGACGAGCTGGTGCCACAGCCGCTGCCCACAGAGAGTGTGCCGGTCTCACTGGTCGAGAAAGTGTAGTCCGGTGTTCCGTCGTCAGTCGGGTCTGGCACAGCTGTCTTTTCGGCCAGGACTGGGCCGGCGTTGTCGACCGTGTATGACTGGTTCGACGGTATCACTGTGTCGGTCAGTGCGTTGCCCGCCAGATCAGCGATATCCTGCCCGCCCGAGAGACCGAGGCCGACGATGCCATTGTAGCTGGCGAGATCGCCGCCCGAGACGGTGACGTCATAGGTGTTGGCGCTGCCGGTCACACCTGTCGGCGCGCCCGTGGTACCGCTCGCCGTGAAATCTGCGGTGCCGACATTGGCCACGCTTTCACTGAAGGTCACCCGAAACACCAGTGAGTCGGCACCAGTTGGGGAACTCGACGGGTTCTGGCGCGCGATCGAGGTCACGGTCGGGGCGGTGTTTTCGATGGTGAAGCTCTCATCGGCACCGGTCGGCGTGGTGTTGCTCAAGGCATTGCCAGCGGAATCGGCAATGTTCTGGACCACGGCGAAGCCGAGACTGACAGTACCATCCAGGCCAGCCAGATTGCCGCCCGAGACGGTGACGTCATAAGTGTCGCCGGTACCCGATACACCTGTCACCGTTGCCGTTGTGCCGCTGACAGCGAAGTCGACCGTGCCGACATTGACCACGCTTTCGCTAAAGGTCACGCGGAACACCAGTGAGTCGGCGTTGGTTGGCGATGTGGCGGGTGTCTGGCGCACGATCGAGGTGACGGTCGGCGCGGCATTATCGACGGTGTAGCTCTCATTGGCGCCGGTCGGCGTGGTGTTGCTCAAAGCGTTGGCAAGGGCGTCCTGAATGTTCTGCCCGCCCACAAAGCCCAGTCCGACCGTGCCGTCGAAGCCCGCGAGATCACCACCGGAGACGGTGACGTCATAGGTATCGCCGCTGCCCGAGACGCCTGTAGGCGTGCCTGTGGTGCCACTGGCGGTGAAGTCCGTCGCGTCGACATTGACCACGCTTTCGCTAAAGGTCACGCGGAACACCAGTGAGTCGGCGTTGGTTGGCGATGTGGCGGGTGTCTGGCGCGCGATCGAGGTGACGGTCGGCGGGGTGGTGTCGCCGGTGGAGACCGACCCCGAGGTGGTTCCTGAGCCGACATAGGTGAAGCTCGGAAATGGCGTTCCGCCATGAGTGCCCGAAATCGTACAGCCTGGTGCGGAGCAGTCGACGTCCCCAATCACAACGTCACCACCGTTCGACAGCGTTCCCTGTGGATCACCGTTGCGGTCTACGATTGAGAACACCAGAGCTCTGGGGTCACTTACATGATCGAAGACCCCGAAATTCGTGGCACCATCACCAGTTGGGCGAATATCGCTGGATCCGCGTATTTCGATCTGTATGAGGTCGTTGTTGATATCGGCGCCCGTCTCCAGGGTGCAGACATCGTCTGTGAGATCGAGGTAAATCGGGGTACCCAACACAGGGCTGGGGCAATCGGTGAAGGCGGCCTGGACAGGAGCCGTGGCACCGAGCACCCAGAGTATCGTGCTCAGGAGCAACCAAAGGACGAGCCCAACAGATCGTCGCGATGGACCTGTTGTTCCTCCATTGTGTTTGCCCATACCCATACGCCCACCCTCTCGGACACTGGCAGTGCCCGCCCCGCTCCGTGTCGGGTTGGCCCAGCCCATTTATGAATTGGCCCCGCGCCGATGCCGGACAGCTGCCGCGTCGCGAATCCAAACGTCCTTAACGCATCGTTAAACCGATGACCCTTAACGCATTGTTAAAGGAGGTTTTCCCGGCTTGTAGTACTGTCCCACAATCGACACAACTAAGTATTTTTACAGTACAAATTCACGGAAAATGACTTAGTCGCCGACGCAAGTTTTCATGACAGAAATTCAGGTGCAAGCATTTTTTCTTTTTTCTTCAATGATTTGATTCAATCGATCACAAGCTTGTGATCGCGTTGCCGACTCCAATGGCCCGTGTAAGGCTGACTTTCCAATTGTCGCAATTCTGTAACAATCGAAGTTTTTTAATTACAAAACAGAATCAACAAGCCCGGTAATAAGTATAAACCCGTATATATTGCTTACTGTCGACTTCACCGATGTCGACCGGAGGGGACATGTCAGAGCCATTTCTCGCTGAGATCCGCATGGTGGGTTTCAATTTTGCACCGCGCGGCTGGGCCTTCACGGACGGGCAGATCCTGCCCATCAACCAGAACCAATCGCTCTATTCGCTGTTGGGCACGACCTATGGCGGGGACGGACGCACCAGTTTCGCCCTGCCCGATCTGCGCAGCCGCACCCCGATCCACAACGGTGACGGCTATCAGCTCGGGCAAAAGAGCGGCGCCGAAACGATCACACTGACCACAGCGGAAATCCCAAACCATACCCATACAGTCAAAGCGTCCGGCCAGGATGGCGATCAAGCCAGCCCGACCGATCATCTGCTGGCAAGCGAGATTGCTCCGGACCTGGTCTACCGTGATTACGCTGTTGCCAATCAAACGGCCTTGCGCAGCGGAACCGTGACCAATGCCGGTGGCGGGCAGGCACACAACAATATGCAACCCTATTTGACCGTGAGCTTCTGCATCGCCTTGCAGGGGCTTTTCCCCTCGCGCAACTAAGGAGTATCGAGATGTCCGAACCCTTTGTGGGCGAGATCAGGATGTTCGCGGGCAATTTCGCGCCACGCGGCTGGGCGTTTTGCGATGGCCAGCTTCTTGCGGTCTCGCAAAACGATGCCTTGTTTTCGCTGCTCGGTACGATCTATGGCGGCGATGGGCGCACGACCTTCGGCCTGCCCGACATGCGAGGCCGCATTCCCCTGCAGCAGGGGACCGGGCCGGGCCTCAGCCCGCGTCGACTGGGCAGCAAGGGCGGCAGCGAACATGTAACGCTGACCACCAATCAGCTCGCCAGCCACAGCCATGATTTCAACACCAATACACAGCCGGCGTCCGAACTCGGGCCGCAGGGCCGTATCTTGGCGGAGGGCGTCAATATCCGGCCATATCGCGCCGAAACGCAAAACAGCAGCATGGCGTCCAACATGATCGCCAATACGGGCGGATCGCAGCCGCACACCAATTTGATGCCGACGCTTTGCGTGAACTTCATCATCGCCCTGTTCGGCATCTATCCGAGCCGGCACTAGGAGGCGAAAATGTCAGAACCCTTTGTTGCGGAAATCCGTATTTTCGCCGGCAATTTCGCCCCGCGCGGCTGGGCTTTTTGCGATGGTCAGCTTCTGCCGATTTCCAACAATACGGCCCTGTTCTCCCTGATCGGGACCACTTATGGCGGCGATGGGCGCACGACAACGGCCCTACCCAATCTGCAAGGCAGGGCGCCGATGCATCCAGGAAGAGGGCCGGGCCTCACCTCTCGCCGATTGGGGGAAAAGGTCGGAGTTGAAACGGTGACGCTCGTTGAAGCGCAGATGCCAAGCCACAATCATACCGCGCGGGCAACGACCAATTCGGGCGATGTCGAGGGGCCGACGAACACCGGATCGATGGCCAGCACCAGTTTCGACAGGCTTTATCACACCGATACCACAACCAACCTGGTCGACATGGCCTTCGAGACGCTTTCGGAGACGGGTGGCGGGCAGTCCCATAGCAATATGCAGCCCTATTTGACGCTGAATTTCATCATCGCGCTGGTGGGGCTCTACCCGTCGCGCGGTTGACCTCGGAATGGGCTGGCGCCTCGCCTTCAGGGCCAGTTTGGCGCCGCCACCGCAATGACCATCGCAAGCGGCCTGACCCACCGGTGGTTCGGCGCTGTCCAGGAGAGGACGACAGACATGTCCGTTGATGACACCAATCCCGAAGCCGTCGAAGAAACCATGCCTGAGACATCGTTTCTCGACACGCTGAAAACATCCTATTTCCGGCTGTTCGTGGCGACGATCGATACCAAAGGCGATCTCGCCTACAAGGATCAAGCCAGCGAGAACGGGCCGTTTGCCGCCGATTTCACCACGCTGGCGACCAATTTCGATCTCGGGCCGCTGGCTGCATCGACGACCATGGACGGCTATGTCTCGGTGATCGCACAGCAGAACGACACCCAGGACATTCTTTATTACGCCGAAAGCCCGAGCGGAGGCGAAACGCGGTTCGCCGATCCGGTCAATCTCGGCATGCCGGCACCGGTTTCCGCATTCCAGGCCGCAGCAGCGGCCCGCGGGCTCGACGGGTTGCCGAATGTGTTCGGCGTCTCGGACAATGACCAGTCGATCTGGTGGCGCTACCAGAACACCTACACGGTCGGCACCGAAACCATGGAGGTCATCCCCCCGGGCACCGACACCCCGATTTCGGTGACCGCGAATGTACCCCAGCCGCCGACCGAGGCGTGGTCCGACTGGGTACAGATCCCGGGCAATCTCGAGACAGTTTCATCGACCAACAATGCCGATGGCCGATTGGTCCTGGTCGGGCTCAATGCCGACAAGGTGCCCTATATGAATTTTCAGTCCGGCAAGGATCCATTCGACCCCGAACAATGGAAAGGCTGGACCGACATCTCGGGCGGGCTGAGCGGTTTCAACAAGATCACAATCGCCTTCGACGGCAATGACTTCGTCTATATCTTTGCCAGCATCGGCTCGAAAATCTACATGATGGCGCAGACCCGAACCGGGGCCGACGTGTTTACCGGCTGGGTGCTGCTGGCTTCATTTGCAGACACGGTGAGCGAATTCGCCGTGGGGCTTGGTGCGAATAGTGGGCTCTATGTGGCCGCGCAGGTCGGCACGGGGACCGATGCGCCGATCTACGGCATGCGGCAGACCCAGAGCGACCCTGCGATCTGGGGGGCGCCGACCATCATCGCTCACCTCACCGGCGCCCACACGCTTGACTTGCACCCGCAGGCCAATCGGCAATTGGTGCTGTTTGCGCTTGATGTGGATTCCCATGACCTGCGTTGCATCGGGCAGGTGCTGCCCGATCATTGGGACGCAAACTGGACCGTGCTGGGATCAGGCATTGCCAGCTTTGCCGTGACGACCGATATCACGCCAAACGCCGGCTGACGGGCGGCGTGGCTGACCGGGCACCCCACGACACCAGGAGTTGGCCGCCGAACAATCGGAGCCGTAGACTTGGGTTGGGCTACCGGGTTGAGACTGAGGCCGACCAGGATATTCTGATCGCGCTCTACCGTTCGACACGGGAAAGCGAATTGGCGCAAACGCCGTGGGACGAGGCCGAAAAGCAGGCCTTTGTCGCCATGCAGTTTCGTGCCCAGCACACCCATTACCGTGCCCATTATCCAGATGCGCTCTGGCTCATCATCGAGCGCGGGTGCGAGGCGATCGGCCGGCTCTATCTCGAGCGCTGGTCCGATGAACACCGGATCATCGACATCGCGCTGATACCGGCGGCGCGAGGGCATGGCTTTGGCGGTGCGATTCTTGCCGATCTGATCGAGGAGGCCGAAGCAGTGGGCAAGCCCGTCAGCATTCACGTGGAAAAGACCAATCCGGCGATGTCGCTGTACCGGCGCCTGGGATTCGCGGTGGTCGAAGACAAGGGGGTGTATGACCTGTTGCGCCGTCCGGTCGGCGCTGCGAACACTACGGCCTGAGCACGCTCAGGCGAAGACCGCCTCGTAGCGAAAACCATCCTCGAATTGGGCGACCGGCACCAGGAACAGGTCGATCTCGCCCAGCTCAGCCTGGGTTACGCGATAGGTGGCCTGGGGGAGCGCCGGCTCATTGGGCCCGCGCCAAAGCAATGAGAACGCGCCGCCTTCACGCATGCCGGATCCCATCGCCTTGACCTCGATGAGTTCGAGCGGCACTTCGGGCTCAACCGAGGTAACCGTGAAGCTCTTGTCGCCAAGGCCTTCGAAGTCGCTGGCAGAGGCGTTGAGCGGATCGAACATGGCACGGGCCTCCAGGTATTTCGCATAAGCTGGCGCATTCGGCGCGATGGCACAGGTCATCGGCAAATGGAGATCACATGACCGGACCCCCGCGGCGCGGCGCCATCTCACCATCGTTCCCAGCCAGGGGCAACCGGATTTTCGTCAGTACTTTCCGCAGGTTAGGTTCTGCTCCAACCGATCGGAGCGCGGATGCGCTGCCATCACGGCCCCGAGGTGCATTGCGCGTTGCCAGCCCGGGCCAATTCGGTTAGGTTCCGCCTCGCTTCGCGCGATCGCCATCGGGCGATCCACCGCGCTTCGGGCACCCGTAGCTCAGCTGGATAGAGCGCTGCCCTCCGAAGGCAGAGGTCATAGGTTCGAATCCTATCGGGTGCGCCATTATATAAATTAAACCAGTGACTTGCGCCGCAGCCGGCTGATGCATCAGCGGGCGACGAGCCCGAAGCTATCAGGGCGACGTTGGGATCGGGATTGGCGCTAACCAGCCGCCGACATCGCGGTACTTCTTGGCTTCGCGCACCGGCTACCTTCGGAAAAGGGGCCGTCACCGCACTGTCGGCAACTGATACAGAAATCCGGTATTCCCGCTTAGCTTGGCTTCAGTTGCTGCGACATGGACGGTATCCGCGCAGGAAATCAGGCTAGATGAGATTGTTCCGCGATGGTCGGCCTTATCCGAGCTACCTTGGCCTAGTATGGGACATACTCACCGTAGTAGGCCGATCCGTGGCCCAGGACGCGCTCTGTTGGATCCGGTCGATTAGCGCGAAAACATTCCCCCTCCCCGAGTTCAAGACTCAAAGCGGTTAAACAACCCAGGTGCGATGGAAGCGGATCCGCTGCTTGACACCGTCATGCAGAAGATTGGGCCAAGGCGGAACGCCCTGACCCAAGCCCCGACAAGACGGACACGGCAAACGCATGCTTGGTCTTCTCCTTGTCCGCCCGGTGTTTATTGGAAGCCGGGCAGCATCCAGTCACCGTGACGCATCTTACGGTTTGTCCGGCAGTCAAAGGACAAAATCACCCACAGATCAAAGACGAAGGATGACTCTACTTTTCAAGCCTCGTTCTCACGCCAAACCGCGTGTCGAACGAAGCGCCCACTCCTGCCATGCCAAGACCGCGACCGCTGCGGCCTGGACAAGAAGGAAAGTTCGTCCCAATGGCGTCAGAGCGAAGGGTACGCCGGCGGCTAGAATGACGCTGGCAACAACCCAGGCGACATTTCCGAACACGATGAGGAGCACGAGTGCCGGGTGAGGTCTCTCAGACCTCGCCGCAATCAGCATCATTGCGGCGGATGGAAAAAGAAGCAGCCCGGCCCAGAAGATCAAGGGGGCCGGCAGGCCGAGAATGCTTTCAAGCGGCGCCGCCCAGCCGAAGAGCACTGCTCCTATCAGAACGCAGCATGCGGCATCCAAATAAAGCACGCTGCGAAGAGAAAAGGTCATGCCTGTTCTCCTTCCGGAAGTCGATCCAAGAAACCGATCACGCGGGCTATCGCGCCGGAATGATCCAGTTCAATGACATCAGTTCCCGCGATCGGCGCTTCGCCTCCTTCCGGGCCCATTTCCCAAGAAAACCGGACGCAATCGCCGGAACTGTCGCTCGCCCCAGCACGTCTAAACCGAAATTCGGGGAACTGAGCCTGAATTCCTGCAACAAGCCCCGAGAGTTCGGTCCGGCCCTTCGCATGCATTAGGGGATCACGATACGCGACCTCCGCACTCCATGATCGGCGGAGCATCGCTTGACGTTGCGCTTCGTCGGTTTCGTTCCAGAGGTCGATATAGGTGTTGGCGATTGTCTCTGTATCCATCTTCATCGTCTCCTTTTCACGATGGACGAAGGATGGCGAGGACGCCGTCGCAATGCGATTACCTTCGAAGTAATAGTTTTGCTGGAGCAGCCGGTGTAGTTTTGCGACATGCAGGAGACCCGATCCTTTGGAGAACTCGTCCGGTTTTGGCGCAAAGCCAGGAACCTCAGTCAATTGAACCTTGCGGCGGATGCGGAAATTGCGCAGCGCCACCTGAGCTTTCTCGAAAGCGGACGTTCCAACCCGTCGAAAACAATGGTGCTGCGGCTGGGAGAGCACCTGCAACTGCCTCTGCGCGACCGAAATTCAATGCTACTGGCAGCTGGCTTTGCGCCGGTCTACGACGAGTTTGACTGGAACGATGGAGAGGTGCGGCCCGTTCGCGACATGATCGGGCTATTTCTGGAGCGCCATGCACCGTTTCCGTCTCTTGCATTCGACAGACACTGGAACATCCAGTTCGCAAACAGCCCGGTTCAGCCGCTCCTTGCGGGCGTCTCGAAGGAAATAATGAAGTCTCCCATCAACATCGTCGAGCTGAGCTTGTCGCCAGACGGCTTGGCGCCGAGAATCGTGAACTTCGCGGAATGGTCGGGCCACCTGCTAAGGCGCCTCGACGTTCAGATGCAGCGTACCCTGGATCCAAAAATCGCAGAGATGATCCGGCGCGCTCGGAGTCTTGGCGCGAAAAACGCGCACGCCTCCGCCTCTGGGCCTGAACTCATTCTACCGTTGCGGTTGCGCGTTGGAGACAGGACACTATCTTTCTTCTCCACGACCACGATATTCGGCAGCGCCGGAGAAGTTTTATTGTCGGAACTCACGATCGAGACCTTCGTGCCGGCGGATCAGGAGACGTCGGATCTGCTTCTGGCTCAGATGCCCGTGCCGGATTAATGAATAGTCTTTCGGCTGAGCGGATGCCCGGAACTCCCGTAAACAATCATAATATCGACTGCCGCGAAGTTGTGATGCAAACCACGGCTAGGAACGCGCGGCCGTGGGCGTCGACCAGAGCCCGGCGCTGCTTGTGCGCTTTGCGCGCCACTAGAGCGCCGCAGTCAACCAAGTCGGCACGTCTGCGAAAGCCGAAGTCAGTTTGAAGGGTTACGGAACGGCGCTGCGCAACCATATGGGGCGGTGAGAAGAGTGTTGCGAGCGTAGCCCCGTCTTGTGCAGATAGCTTATCAGCCCACGTTGTTCTAGCGGCGCACAGCAACGCGGGTTGCGACCAGCATTGCACCGACTGAAATGACAGCCAGAGCTCCGAACGCGATCTGATAGGCCTTCACCGACGCGGAGTCGCCGAACTGTTCAATGACAGCGACCATGGCAATTGCGCCCAATGCGCCTCCCAAGCGCTGACCGATATTGATCAAAGTCGCGGCGTCACCGGTTTCAGCCTCGTCAACTGCATTATAGGCGGCTGTAATCGCGGGCATCTGCGCCAAGGCCAGCGCCGCTCCGCGTGTAACGAGAAGAATGACGACCGCCGCAAAGGCGAGTGGCACTGGGGAGACGAAAGGGATTGTTGTCAAAATCAGCAATCCTCCTCCGCCGAGAGATATCCTTCTCGGTCCATATCGATCCGTCAACGCTCCCGCTACTGGCAGAATAAAGGCGGAGCCAAGCCCCATAGCCATGAGCATAAGGCCGGCTTCGGTTGGCGTTTGTCCCAGGCTGCGTTGTAAAAATAACGGCAGAAGGAGCAATCCGCCGTACATGGCGGCGCCGGTCAATCCGGCGGTCACGACTGGGGCAGAAAAACCTGACCGCAATAGAAGGGCGACATCGATCAGGGGATCGGGACTTTGGACTGCGTGGAAAACAAAGAGCGCCGTCAAGCCAATCCCGATGCCAGCACTGGCTATGGAGAGCATGCTGATAGTGCTCGATCCGATCTCCGCGGCACCGTAGAGCAGCAGAGGAAGGCCGAAGCTGATCAGGATCAATCCGCGAAAGTCGATCCGGGCCTCCGGCGTCGTTTCACCGGACGGTACGAGGCGCGCGGCACCAATCAGAGCGGCGAAGCCTACTGGCACGTTTATCAGGAACAACCACCTCCAAGAGGCTGCATCGATCAGCATGCCACCGAATGCCGGTCCCAATGCTGGTCCGAGCGCGACTGCGAAACCCACGACGCCCATGAGCCGACCCAATTGGCGTCGATCAGCGGTGGACGCCAGGACCGCCTGACCGGCGGGCACCATCAGGCCGGCGGCGACGCGGCGCATTACGGTGTCGCGCAGCGGTGCTGATTTCCACGTGATGGCGTTGACTGGAGCGGCGCCGAAGACGGCCTCGGCGATTTGCTGATAGGTGGCCCCTGCACGTCGACCGTCGATCGCGCGGAGGCTTTCGATGAGGCGTTGCCTGCGTTGCGGCGTCAATCGCGTGTCGGGCGATATTCGGTGATGGAGTACAGCATCTCGGAACCGAACAATCGCATCGACTCTATCCTGCAGGAACTGGTCGATAAGCGTAACGGCCGCGACCGGTCCGTCGGGCGCTCTGCCGTCGAGGCAGATTGCCACGAAGTGCTCTGTGTCGATCACGAAGTGAATATAGAGACCTTCATCCGATGTTCGGGCATCGGCCGGAACGACCTTGAAGTTCACGGTGGTCATGTTTGGCCCTTGCTGAGGGGCGAAGATCAGGACGCTCGGGTCGACAGCAGGGCTCCAGAAGATGTCGGCATTGGGTGCGTACAAGTTCGGCGCTATCGGGAAAGCGTAACCCCCAGTGCGCCGTCAGCGCGGTCGAGGCGTGATCGTCTGCCGGATTGGAAGCCGAGACCTCCTTTTCATACTCGGGATTGCGCCTGAGGAACTCCCAGGCGAGTTCGGAAGGGTTCAGACCGTCTAGATATCGATAGTTTGTCGGGTCTCGCCAGTTCGTTTCTGCCACCATGCCGATTTCCTCCCCGACTCTACGCGGTGGTTCGCAGGTCGTTGGAAGATCGCGTCAAAATTGAAACTTAGATAGCCGGGCAACCGGCATATGGAGATGCGTGTTGCGCATCACCTGTCAGTGATAGGCGGATCGAAGAAGATCGCGGTAGCCGTTCTCTGCCATCCAGCGCGCGCGGGCGAGATGCGTCTCGTGAACGTGCTGGGCGCGATCGGGTTGTTCGTCGGGATCGAGGCCGAAGATGACGCGGACCGCTTCGGCCCAATGGGCGGCGTCCGCCTCTGCGTCCAACAGGCGCAGATAGGTTGCGAAATGGGCGCGGTCGTAGTCGGTCAGGTGCGCACTGTCCGGGGGCTCGTCCAGAAAGTCAGCTTTGCCCATCTGCATTCCCTTGTCTCGGCGTGGTGCTGTGCAGTCTATGGTTAACGCAATGCGACTGAATTGTTGAGCCGCATTCCTAGATGCGATGCAACTTCCTCGCCATCCGTGATGGGGGCCGATTTACATACCATAGTTGATAAACTTAAAGTATGTAAATCGCGATCTTCTGCGTATGGATATGCGCAAACTGGTCGGCCGGAACTTCGCCCGCCTGCGTCGGGAGAAGGGCCTGACCCAGGAGGAAGTCGAAGCGCGTTCCGGATTTAGCCAGCAATATCTCAGCAGTTTGGAGCGCGGCCGCAGAAATCCGACCGTTATTACGCTCTACGAGCTTTCCCAGGCTTTGGGCGTCAGTCACGTCGAACTCGTTCAGCCAGATGATCAGGCGTAATCGGTCTTGATGGAGGCAAGAAAGGTCCCGCCCGGACCTGCCGGGCGGGACCGTGTCGGGCCTCATTCGCCGTTGCGACGAGTGGGACGGGACCAGATGAGGCTGTAACCGCCGTCCTCGTCGTCGAAGAGGTTGGCGTAGATCGGAGCGGTGAAGCTCGGGTCGTCGAGCTTGAGGCCGAGATAGTCGCGGCCCTCGTTCGACTGCTTGGACCAGGCTGCCCCGATTTCGGCGCGGCCGACAAGGACGCGGTGGCTGGGGGCGTTCGCGCTGGTCTGGTTGGTTTCGGGAACGATGCGGACGTTCTTGGCCTGCACGTTGAGGGTGACGATTTCGCCGGTGAATTCGTTGCCGGACTTCTTGAAGGTGCCGATGGTTGCCATGGTAGCTCTCCTTGATCACTGGTTTCGAGCCCGCACCATGCGGCCTCGATGGCGATCGGAGGGGCCGGAGGCGATCGACGGCGCATCGCTTGCGACCGCAGCGTCAGCGGAGGATGGCGATCCGGCGGGTTTGTTGCCTCGCGAGGAATGACGGCGCAGCCGGCAGGGGAAGAAACTTGGCGGGCGTCATTGCGCGCCATAGGCGATCGAGGCGCAGCCGGTCTTCGGCCAGATCAGCCCATTGAAGAGGCCGTTTGGAGCGGTCGGCTCACAGGGATCGCTCAAGGAGACAGTGGCGACACCGTGCGCTCAAGTTCCTGCCTGGCAAAGGTACGCGGATCATCCGCTACCGAGCAGTCCAGCCGGCATCGTATCCAGCACCATTAAACGCAAACCCGGAGCCAGTCCCGTGCATTGCCGGTTGCACGGAGTTCGAGGCAACTTCGACTATGCCGCCTACGAGCTCCGATCCTCGACCGAAATCGTCGGCTTGGCACTTATCCCGCTCTACGTAATCAGCCTACGATATGGGTGAGACAGCGTGGAGCGACTTTCTGCTAGCGCCGAACGCATCAGGAAAATCCGGATCGGCCGACAAGTCTTGTCGATCGGGGCCTTGTACAAGCGAGAAATAGGGTAATAGTCTTGCGTTGTTGTCCCGAGCAAATGTCGTAGATTAAGGTAAAATCTCGAGTAATCCCATTTTAGAAAGGGACCGAGGATTTGGAAGCAATCATAGCGGTATGCGCGGCAATTGCTGCTGTGACTGGTGCCATTATCGGTATCTGGCAAATCGCCGAAAGGCTTCCACGCAGCTCAAGACTTCGCCGGTCCCTGGACACCCTGCCAGTTTGGCGCAGACTGCATGCACCAGATGAACGCGTTGTGCCGCCGCCCGCCGAGCCCCTTATTGGACGCACAACTGAAATCCGTGAAATCGTCGACGCACTGCAAGGCGACACGCAAGCTGTTCTGATTGAAGGTATTGGTGGCGTTGGCAAGTCTACTCTGGCCACGAGTGTCGTCGCTGCGATGCGTGACCTGAGCAGCTTTGGCGCAATTTGCTGGGTAAGCTCCAAAGAAGAACGCATAAACAGGTCTGTCTTACTGGACCGCATATTCCTCGCGCACGGATACGCTTCATACACGCAGCTGGAATCGGACAAAAAACCGGACGCTGCCAGGAAGCTGCTGAGGGACCACGCGACCTTACTGATCGTGGATAATTTCGAGAGCATCGAATCCACGGAGCGCCAATGGACCATCGCATTTCTGAACACCGTTCAGGGAGCTTCCAAGTCTATTGTAACATCCCGACCGATACCAGGCATCGAGCGAGAATTAGGCACACACTTCCTCATCAAGCAGTTGGAAGGACTGGAACCCGCAGAAGCCCGGAAACTAGCGGGACGCGAATTGAGCCGTCTTGCCCTTTCAAGAGATTCGTCGCCGGAAGAGCGTCATTTCGGCGAACTATACGATCTCACTAAGGGTAATCCCCTTGCGATCATTATGGCGATTTCCTCTCTGCGGAGCGACGGCCTCGGTTTTGAGGAAATGCTCTCGTCTCTTCGTGCAGCGCAGGGGGAGCTGTTTGAGTTTTTATTCTCACACAAGTGGAGCGACCTGTCCGACTTCGCGAGATTGACCCTCGCCGCTGCCACCTTGTTCCCGTCCACTTTCTGCTCGGACGCGATCATGGCAACGAGCGGCCTATCGCCATCTCTTTCATCGTCTTCTTTGAAGGAACTCCTGTCTCACCGGCTTGCAGAACGGGCGAACGGCCTTTCGGAGCGGGTGACGCGTTACGCTATGCACCCCTTAACACTAGCATATGCAGGCGCTCGGCTGCATCTTTTCGAGTCGGACCACTCGTTTCACCGCAACCTCTACCAATTCTATCTGCGCCTGCTCGGCAATAGAGAGACGGGATATTGGGAGGGCCGCAGGGTTTATGATGATGTTGACTACGAACGGGCGAACATCCTGTTTCTGCTCGACTGGTGTTGGGAAGAGCAGCAGTTTGAACAATTTGCCGTGCTGGCAAAATCAATTGCAGAGTACCTGTATATGAAAGGTTATTGGGGGACCTGCCTGGAATATGGAGAGCGGGCTGCTCTTGCAGCGCAGATGGCCTCTGACCAGCGACTTGAAGCCTGGATCACGACCCACATGATCGGTCATCTGTACTCGAATCGACACGAGTTCGGGAAAGCTATCGCGGCATTTAAAAAGGCGGTGGTTTTGTATGAAGAATGCGGCGATCGGGAGGGACTGGCTGTGGCGCACCGAAACGCTGGCCGTGCATTTCGAAAGAATCGGCAGTTCGATTTGGCGGACGACGCTTATGAACGCAGCCTAGAGCTTTCCCGTGCAACTGGCATTGCACAGCATGTCGCTCTTACGCTCAATGAGATGGGCAAGCTTGAACGGGATCGAAGCGATCTAACTGCTTCTCTGAAGCGCTTTGACGAGGCGCTGGAGGAGTTGGGGGGCGAGAGCAACGCCATAGAGGCCGGTATCCAATGCAACATTGCCGGTGTGGCGACAATGATGGGAGACGCTGATCGCGCCGTAAGGGCATGCGACGCGAGCTATGAGTACTTCCAGCGCGTCGGCAATCAAGAAGGCTTGGCAACAACAAAGTGGCGCTTGGCGCAAATTAGAAAGATCTCGGAGGAGCCGGGGTGCCAGAAGCTCGCGCGCGAAGCGCATGATATTTTCGAACGGTTGGGTATGCCAGTGGAGTGCAGACTCATAAGCGATGAATTCCAAATCGGCGGTGAACCGAATGAGACAAAGACCTCACTGCTTGTCGCTGATCGGGCCAACCGGCTCGGGTAAATCAACGATAGCCAACCATCTTGTGACAAGGCTGAACGGCCGGTTGCTGAAAATCGCTGCGCCGCTTTATGAGCTTCAACGCCACTTTTACGCGACGATAGACAAGAACATCAGCGGCCAAGACGGGGAGTTGCTACAGTTCCTCGGCGGAAAAATTGAACGCGAGCAGCCGGGCTGGCTCTGCGATCAGTTCCTGAAACAGCTTCATTCGGTCGACAGAGAAATTGTCGTGAACGACGACTGCCGCCCCAACTGTTACGACGCATTGCGCCATGTGGGGACTGTCTTTGTCCATGTGCGTACAAGTGAGAAAAATAGGCATGAGCGCGCGCGTACCGACCACGTGCCGATCGATCCCAATCATCCCGTTGAGCGCGGAATAAATCGAGAAATTTGCCAGTTCGTTATCGACAACAACGGTTCGTTTGAAACAACAATAGCGCAATGTGAAGACATGATTTCAGAGCTAGAGTTGGATTAAGACAATATGGGTTGGCTGACGGGAAATGAAATTGAGCGGGAGGTGAAACGGGACCGAATCCTGATCGATGAGTATTTCGAAGGGCGACTCAACTCCAATTCTTACAACTATAGACTAGCGCCCGAACTCCGGCGCATGACCAATGAGGTCATCGACTGCGCGCTCGAAGACAGTTTTGAGGAACTGACAATCCCGGAGAGCGGCATGAGACTGGAGCCAAGCGAATGCTACTTGGGAACGACGGCAGAACGCTTTGGGTCTGAGGTCTACGCTTCTCTAATAACCGGAAGGAGCTCTGTGGGCCGCAAGTTCATAACCAATCATGTCTGTGCCGGCCTCATCGACCAAGGCTTTTTCGGCCGAGTAACCTTGGAGATCACGGTGGCCAAGCCGACTATTGTCTATCCGCTGATGCCGTTTGGTCAAATATTTTGGTTTACAACAAGCGGAGAATTTCGCCCCTATACGGGTAAGTATCAGGGGCAACATTCGCCGACTGCATCATTGCTTCACTTGGACCGTCTAAAAGGGCGGCAAGATGATGTATGAGGAGCATAGCCGTCAGAGATTGATGCCTCGCGATTGCGGATACGGGCGCCTTCGGTTGTGGTATCGGCGCTCGCTGAGGCAGCACTGATGAATCGGGAATGTGCGATACCTTCGTCTCCCAAAGTGCCCATTGGCTGCGCCTTACTGGAACCGCCAGACTGGAATGCCGAGTTTCCGAGCCTTATCGGCGAGGTTTTCCTGAATCCCCGTGCCGGGGAACACCATGACCCCGATCGGCAGGATATCGAGCATCTGGTCATTGCGCTTGAAGGGCGCGGCGCGGCCGTGCTTCGTCCAGTCGGGCGCGAAACCGATTTGGGTGACGTCGCGGTGATCGGCCCAGCGGGCGGCGATCTTCTCGGCGCCCTTCGGCGACTTGCCGTGCATCAGCACCATATCAGGGTGCTTGGCCTGCACCTGGTCGAGCTTGTCCCAGATCAGCTTGTGATCGTTGAAGTCTGCTCCACCGGAGACGGCGACCTTCGGACCTGCGGGCAACAGCACTTCGCGGTTGGCGCGTTTGCGCTCGGCGATGAAATCCCGGCTGTCGATCATCGCCGATGTCAGGGCGCGGTGGTTCACCTGCGAGCCGGTGCGCGGGGACCAGGGTGAGCCGGTGGTGCGCAGATAGTGTTCGGCGGCGCTGTCGCGGAAGACCTCAAGGCTGTCGCGGCGTTCGATGAGGTCTTGTCCGGTCTCGATGAGGCGTTCGAGCTCGACCGCCTTGATTTCGGAGCCGTCCTGCTCGCGCTGCCCGCGCTTCTGAGCCTGCTCGTTGTCGTCTAGCTTGCGTTCGAGCCGGTCGGCGGCGCGATGGAACATGTTGACCGTCGACCAGAGGAGATCGTCGAGTTCGCCATCGAGGGCGGTATCCGCCATGGTGGCGATCAGGGCGTCGAAGATGTCGGAGACGGCACCCGCGATAACGTTGTCCTCCGGGACGAGGCGGGGATCCGGGCCGTGCCCGTCGTGGCGGTAGCCGTGGAGTTCCAGTTCGCTCAGTGCGTGCTCGGTTGGCGAGGATTCGTGATGGGGTTCGAAGGTGTCGTCGTCGGGTGTCATTGGGTGGCTCCCTTTGTCGGTTGGCCGCGCCCGCCGCGGCCTTCATGGCGCCGAAAGACGGCAGGCGGGCCGGGCCTGCATCCTGGAGCGGCTGCGGAAGGACCGGAGCGTCAGCGGAGGATGGCGAAGGCCGGCGATTTTGTTTCGCGATGGAAAGGCCCGAAGGGCCGAGGGAAAATCGTTGGCCGCAGCCATTGCCGGACCGGGCCGCCTGCTGTCCGGTCGCCCTCTGAAGAAGGCCGGGGCGCGGCCCTCTCCGACATTCACTGGGAGCCGTTGAGGAAGGCTGCGACATCACCGCCATAGCCCGCACCGCTGCCCCGTTCAGGCGGACAGAACGGACTCCATGAACCTGGCGACATCCTGCGGGGCGAGTTGGACCCGGATCGAGGCCCGGAATGCATGGATGCTACGCAGGCGCAGATCCTCGTTGAGATCGCCCAGCATCGGCGAGAGTGGCAGCGCTTCGATGCCGAGCGCGTCTGCCCGTTCGACGAGCGTATCCCGTGCACCGTCGCCCGCCGGGTCGTCATCGCGCACGATATAGAGCCGGCGCAGCGTGTCAGGGAACAGGATGGCGGCGAGATGGGCTGCGGAGAGTGCGGCGGCCATCGGCATCTCGGGCAATACGCATCGCAGCGACAGCATGGTCTCGATGCCTTCGCCGGCCGCCATGACCTCGCCGGTCACGCCAAAGCGCACCGCATGGCCGAGCAGGTCGCCCATTGCCCGTCGCGGCGTCTCGATCGGCGCCTTGCCGAGCGCCGCCTCGCTGAACCCGTTCGGATCGAGCCAGGTGCGATGCGCGCCGGTCTGGTGACCGTCGAGATCGGTGACCGAGGCGATCAGCGCTGGCCAGGTCTCGGTCGCGCTGTGCTCGTCGGGGCGGTAATAGCAGCGTGGATGAAACCGCAGCGATCCGGTTCCGTGCAAAGCCGTAATGCCGCGCCTACGGAAATAAGCTTCCGCGAGCGTGCCCGTGATCGGCAGAGCCAGCGAAAACAGCCGCTTCGCCGCGAGTGGCGAACCCGTCGGTGCGGGCGCCTTCCGTCGATATGCTGATGCCGGTTCCGGTTCGGGATGCGGTAGGGCGAGGAAGCGCCTTGCCTCGTCGGCAACGTCCTTGAAATCGATCAGGCCGCAGCTCTCGCGGATGACATCGAGGAGATCGCCATGCTCTCCCGTCGCGGCGTCGGTCCATTTGCCCGCCACTCCCTTGCCGCGCTCTGATCCCTTAAGGCGCACGAACATCGATCGGCCCGGCGCGTTGCGCACATCGCCCACCATCCAGTAACGGCCTTCGCGCCGTCCGGCAGACAAGTATTCGCGACACACCGCCTCGGCCTGTCGGGCGAGACGCTGCGCCAGATCGGATGCGTTCTCCGGCATCGTGTCCTCCGAAACGAAAAAGGAGCCGCCATCGCTGGCGGCTCCTGACAGTGCGGTTGGCTCCTTGGTTATTCGGCCGCGGTCGCGAGGCGTTCGAGCGCGACCGAGTCATCCTCGGCCATGTCCTCGTCTTCGACCATGGCCGTTTCGCCGCCGTCCGCCGCCGTTTCTTCGACCGTCGTATCGGTGCCCGCTTCGACGAGATCTGTGGCGTCGGGTTCGACGGCCTCCGGCACATCGCGGCCCGGCGTGCGCAGCGGCTCCGGGAGCCAACCGGTTTCGGCCAGTAGCGCCTCGGCCTGCTCGGCCATCTCAACCTTCTTCAAGTGCTCGATCCGGTCGGCGTCGCGCTGGCCTTTGGCCTCGGCGACAGCCTGGAGAATGCGGGCCTTGGTCACGCGGCCAAGGAACGTATCGACCGTCGGCCGCCACCCCGCCGCAGCCATGTCGAGCCCGACAGCTTGCACCAGTTGGTCGGCGTGAGCGAGCGCGCGCGGCCGCCGGTGCCAGGCCTCGTGCACGGCGTTGACCGACAGGCTGACGACATGGGCAAAGAGCATCGCCTGGCTGTCGCCATCCCACTCCTGGAGCGCGTCCCAGAGGTCGGCGGAGTCTTTCGGCAGAGCCTTCGCCCAGGTCTCGTGCCGGACCCGGATCGCCACGGCCGAGGCGCTGTCGTTCAGCCCCGGTGCCTGCGTCCCAAAGCTGACGCTCTTCAGGTCCAGCTCCAGGCAACTGTCCGAGCCGTAGTGGTAGAAGACCTTGAGCGTCAGAGCGTGCAGGGCCGCGTGGAAGGCGATCTGCGGCTGCTCGCCGAGCGCGTGCCGCAAGCCGAGCGTGCGATGAGCGGTAAGTTCCGTCATCAGCCGGTCGGAGATTGGCGACAACCTCTCGTCCTCGTCCTCGGGCTCCGGCGCGGAGGCATCGGCCTCGGTCTCAGGATCCTCCTCGCCGTCATTGCGGGATTCGGCCCCAGAGCCTTGGCCACGATCGTCCTCCTCGGGATCCTTCCCGACCGGCCGTTCGTCCTCCGGGCGAACATAGCCGCGCTCGACGCGCAACCTCCCATCGGGCGCAATGCTGACGAACGCGCCGGCCCGGCCGATCTCGTCGGGATCGAACGACAGTGGCCGCTCCGCGAAGGCCTCGAGCGCCGTTTCCAGCTCGCCGAGCCGTTCATCGACATCGTCCGGCAGTTCGTCGGCGTCTTCGTGCTCGGCGACCAGGCGATCGTATTCGGTCTGAAGCGCGTCGCGCGTGGATTGCTCCTCGGCCGTGAGCGGCACGGGCTCGCCGCGTAGCTGACGAAGGCCGAAAGTATGGCCGTAGGCGAAGTCCGGGGCGACCTCGATCCACTTCCAGCCTTCCGCAGCGACCGCCTCGGATTCCGCCTTCAGCTTGGCCGCAACCATCTCGTCGACCAGCGCCACGTCCTGAAGCCATCCGCCGTCGTCGCCCTGGAACAGGTCACGAAGCATGGTGCCGCCGGCCTCGATGTAGGCATCGACGCCGATGAACTCGGCGCGCTTGTCGGACGCGCGCACCGCGCCCTCTGTCAGCATGCGGCGGATGACGTAAGGCTGCTTGTCGTAAGACGCCTTCAGCCGCTCGAACACCTGTTCCTGGCGCTCGTGGTCGCCCGAAACGGTGAAGGCCATGAGTTGGTCGAGCGTCATGCCGTCCTCGGCGTAGATGTCGAGCAGCGCCGGCGAGACTGAGGCGAGCTTCAGCCGCTGCTTGACCACGTTGACCGAGACGAAGAACGCGGCGGCGATCTCCTCCTCGGACTGGCCCTTCTCTCGAAGCGCGAGGAAGGCGCGGAACTGGTCGAGCGGATGCAGCGGCGCGCGCGCTGGACGTTCTCGGCCAGCGAGTCCTCCTCGGCGATGCCGCCTTCACGGATCACGCAGGGCACCGGCGCCGTCTTGGCGAGCCGCTTCTGTTTTACCAAGAGTTCGAGGGCGCGATAGCGTCGGCCGCCGGCGGGGATCTCGAACATGCCGGTCTCGGCGCCCCCTTCGTCGACAACGGCCCGCACGCTCAGCCCTTGCAGCAGCCCGCGCCGGGCAATATCCGCCGCCAGTTCCTCGATCGAGACGCCGGCCTTGACGCGCCGGACGTTCGACTGGCTGAGCACGAGCTTGTTGAAGGGGATGTCGCGCGAGGACGACAGGGCGATCTTCTTTGCAGCAGTAGCCATGGGGATTTACTCCGCGACGGGCGCCGAGAGCCTCTCTCTCGACCTCCAACCCGTCACGAAGCGAAGCACCGCCCTCTTACGGCGCCGCCTGCCGGCGATCCGGGGACGCGCAGAGCCGGAGACGCGGACACGCGCATCTCCGGCTTTGCGGATTTCAGGAAGAAAGGGCGTCATCCGCCATCACGAGAAGGCTGCGCCGCGCGATAGAGGATGCGTTCGGCTGCGCGGATGCTCCCGGCGTCGCGGGCCGCTTCGATCCAGACCGAGATCGGGAAATCGCCGGTGAAGAGGATGTCGCGCTCGATCCGCATGCCGAACGGCAGACGGATCGAGGTCAGTTCCTCGAGCGAGAAACAGCCCAGCTCGGGATAGCCGGTATCGGCGAGGCCGAAGAGTGTATCGCCGTCCGCGTCGAGCTCGGTCGCGAGCCAGACGCCTTCGCCCAGCGGGTTGAAGAACTTGACCACCGGCAGGTGGTCGACATCGCGCTGCCGACCATTGGCGAGCAGGAGATCGCGCTGGTCGTCGGTCAGCAGGATCATGCCACCCTCCTATCGAAAGAGAGATCTTCCTCATCGCGCCGCCGCTGCTCGTCTTCAGGCAGGAAGGCCAGAAGCCAGTCGGCGGCCTTGCTTGCCTGGCTGGCGGCGCGGACGATGGCGCGATTGTCCTCGCGCAGCATCTCCAGCCAGGACCCGATGTAGTCGGCATGCCGGACCGTAGGCTCGATGCCGAGCGAGGCGCAGCAGAAGGCGGCGTTGATCTCGGCGACGAGTTCCTCGAAGGCGTATTTCTTCGATCCGAACGATCCGGAGAGATCACGGTTGAGCCGGTGGGGCGCGCCGCTGGCGTGACCGAGCTCGTGCAGCGCCGTGCGATGCCAGTTGATCGGTTCGAAATAGGCCTGCGGCGGCGGCACCTGCACATAGTCATGCGCCGGGACATAGAAAGCCCGGTTGCCGCCGATGCGGAAGTCGACGCCGGTGGCTTCGATCAGCGCCTCGACGCGCGGTTCGATCAGCCCCGTCGGGACCGGCGGCGCTGCGGTCGCCACATCCTCGGGCAGGTTTTCGCACTGATCGGTGTTGAAGACGGTGAAGCGCTTCAGGAACGGGATCGCCTGGGCTTCGTCGCCGGTCTCGCGCGCGCGCCGCTTCTCGTCCTCCGGCACGAAGCGGTCGGCATAGACCACGGTGGTGCCGCGCTCGCCCTTCATGACATTGCCGCCGAGCGACAGAGCCTGGCGGAAGGTGAGCCAGCTCTGGCCAGTAAAGCCACGTTCGATCACCGCGCCCCACAGGAGAAGCACGTTGATCCCGGAATAGGTTCGGCCGGTCGAGGCGTTCTTCGGAAGGCCGAGCGGCGCTTTCGCCGCCGCCGTGCCCCATGGCTGGACCCAGGGCACGCGGCCCGCGTCCAACTCGGTGATGATCTTGTCGGTGATCTCGGAATAGAGACTGGTCCGGTCGCGCCTGATGCCGGACCTGCGGTTCATTCTGGACATCGCGGTTCTCCGCGACGGGCGCCAAGGGCCTCTCCCTCGGCTTTCAACCCGTCACGGCAAACCGGTCCGCACTCTCACTCTCGGGGCGTTGCGGGGTGTCCCCGCAGAAGGGGTCGGTCGAGACGACAGGCTCGGCCGCAGGGGAAGGCTTTCCCCTCCCGGGCTTTCCACGTCGCGGTTCATACGCTTCCAATCAGCGGCACGGTGGCTTCCAATCAGCCGATCCAACAACCTCGTTGGTCTTTTCCTTTACTGCTCCATATGATACAAATCCTCACACTATGGATATTGAAGTGCGAGAGTATGTATCTATGCCCCGGACCCGGTCCCAGCGCGAGATAGCCCGCGATCTCCTCGCGGCCCGTGGGATTCTGCGCCTTGCGGAACTGAGGGATACCGGCGTGACCGCCGCAACCGTCAGCCGCATGGAGAAGGATGGCGAGGTCATCCGACTGGCGCGCGGGCTCTATCAGCTTGCCGACGCAGAACTCGACGCAAACCACAGCCTTGCCGAGGCGGCCAAGCGTTTCCCCAAGGGCGTGATCTGCCTCGTTTCGGCGCTCGCCTTTCATGGAATCACGGATCAGCTCCCCAAGAAGGTGTGGATGGCGATCGGCCGGAACGACTGGACGCCGAAGCCGAGCGACATGCCGATCCGCGTGCTGCGATTCTCGGACGACCTGCTTGCCGACAGCGTCGAAACCCATGTGATCGAAGGCGTGTCGGTAAAGGTGTTCAGCGTGGCAAAGACCGTCGCGGACTGCTTCCGCCATCGCGGCAAGATCGGTCTCGCCGTCGCGCTCGAAGGTCTGCAAGAGGCTCTGCGCCAACGAAAGGCCACGCCGGCAGAGATCGCGAGGGCGGCGGATACAGGCGGGGTCGGCACGGTGATCCGCCCCTATCTGGAGGCGCTGACCGCCAATGGCTAAGGAGATCAGGAATATCGGCGCCTCGGTGCGCGCCCGGCTCCTCAACCTCTCCAAGGCGAGCGGACAGAGCTTCGATCTGGTGCTCACGCGCTTCGCGCTGGAGCGCCTCCTGTTCCGGCTCAGCCAGTCACCCCATGCCGAGCGCTTCGTGCTGAAAGGGGCCATGCTGATGATGAGCTGGTTCGACGATCCGCACCGCGGGACGCGCGATCTCGATCTGCTGGGTTTCGGCGACCCGAGCGAAGCCGCGATGCTGGCGACATTCCGGGACATCCTCGCTCAGGACGCCGAAGACGGCGTCGTGTTCGATCCGGACACGCTGCGTGTCGATCGCATTCGCGAGGAGCTCGACTATGGGGGTCTCCGGCTGCGTGCGATCGCTTCGGTCGGCGGCGCCCGGATCAACCTCACGATCGACATCGGCTTTGGCGATGCGCTGGAACCTGGGGCGGAAGTCGTCGACTACCCGGTCATGCTCGATCTCCCCGCGCCGAGACTGCGCGCCTATGCGCGGGAGACGGTCATCGCCGAGAAATTCCAGGCGATGGTGGCGCTGGGCCGGGCCAACAGCCGGATGAAGGACTTCTACGACATCTGGCTTCTCAGCCGGTCGTTCACCTTTAATGATGATAGGCTCGCCCGCGCGATTGCAGCGACCTTTGCGCGACGCGAAACGGTGATCCCGACTGAGTTGCCGGATGCCCTTACGCTGGAATTTGCGACCGATGCACAGAAGCAAAAGCAGTGGCGAGCTTTCGTTGAGGATGTAGACTTCAATGCAGTAGATTTATCGGCGGTCGTTGAAGACCTTGCCATCTTCCTCTTGCCGCATGCTTCGCGGGCTAGAAAACTGATTTCTTGAAACGTCGTAATATGTACGCGACAAAAGACATTGCAAATTTCGGGGGGCACAACTGAGAATGTCAATAAGCAAAGGAAATGTCGTTAGCATTGCTTCTCGTGAAGCCCACATTAAACGAAAACTGCGCCGACATCTGCATGCACTAGGTTTCGAGAAGTCTGAAGAAGGTGCGCTTCGCATTCAAGGGTCCGGAAAGGACATTGTTCGCACGCTACACCGCGCGCAGCGGCAAGAGCGGCTCCATCTAAACCGCGACTTCATTGCAGCCAAGGCCGAGAAGCTGTTGAGGCATTTTGCTTCTGGCAAGGAAATTGATCCCGATAGAATTTCGCCGGTACTCGAACGTGTATCAGCGGGGACTCCGCAAGGTGATCTGTTTCGCCTCGCATCGCTGACATGGTCGGTTCCAGTTTCAAATGGCTTCGGCAGGCGGCTGCGGTATCTCGTCTGGGATGAAAACAATGGCAAGCTCATGGGCCTCATTGCCATCGGAGATCCGGTCTTCAACCTCGCGGTGAGGGACAAACTCATTGGTTGGGATACCCATGACAGAAGTGCCCGCCTCGTCAACGTGATGGATGCCTACGTTCTTGGAGCCATCCCCCCCTACAACGAATTGCTGGGCGGGAAACTTGTAGCCTGCCTGCTTCGAAGCCGCGATTTATATGACGATTTTGCGCGCACCTATGGCGGTTCCACCGGAATAATCTCGAAAGAGGAGAAAAAAGCGCGTCTGCTCGCTGTTACCACATCGTCTTCAATGGGGCGATCGTCGGTCTACAATCGCCTCAAGCTCGGGGGTCAACAGTATCTGAAATCTATCGGCTATACGGGTGGATGGGGACATTTTCACATACCGGATCGGTTATTTGCGGATTTGCGCGATTATCTACGCGATATCGACCATACCTATGCAGACCAGCACCGTTTTGGCCAAGGACCAAACTGGCGTTTGCGAACGACAAGGGCAGCACTTTCGGCGCTCGGTTTCAAAGAGGACATGTTGCGACACGGAATTCAGCGCGAGGTCTTCATTTGTGAACTCGCCAAGAACGCAGCCAAGATATTGCACACCGGCAAGGGGACGCCTGACGTCGGAGAACTCCTTTCGGCCAAAGAAATATCTGAACTGGCGCTCGAGCGGTGGATGGTGCCTCGCGCCAAGCGCAGGCCTGAGTTCAAGGACTGGGATTCGAGTGACCTCATCGATCTCTTCGGAAATCAGACCCGTATGCTGCGCAACCAGTTAAAGTGCTCAGATCTGCTCAAGGACATGGCCTCAGGGTCATAGTTGGCCATGGCTGTGCCTTTGGACCAATGGCAGGAGCGAATGGAGCGGCATTTTGCGGCGCTTGCAGAGCGTCGCGCGGCGTCCGGCTTTCCTCTTTTTGCTCTGGAGCACGGTCTTGATGATGGTGAACTGGAGGAAATTGCCGAACAGCTACGGGCGCGCCTGAACACCGGACTGAGACTAGCGCCACACTGGTTGCTCTGGACAATCTACGCAGCAGAGAGAGGATACACCTATGAAGGCGGTGAATATTGGCAGTCTTTCGAAGATGTCACACCCGGCTGGGATTCCCGAGACCGGTACCGGGTTACGGCTTGGTTCTCGAAATTCCATTCAACCTACAATGGCGTAGTTCCTTCCGGACCGTGGGCGTCGCATTTCAGCATAATCGCCTGGCCGATTACCCATGCCGTTTTGCCCCGCTATTTGCAGCAGCAATTTGCCCGGACATTATATGACTTGCGCTTCACGCTCGCGCGGCTGACGACGATCGAGCCTGCGGTAATTGGCCGTTTGATCGCGAGTAATGTCTATTACGCGTCGACACGTTTCGAGCAGTTTCTTCAGCAAGAGGAACTGGTCGGCCGTATCGTCCTTGCGCTTCTCCACCAAGATCCACGTGAAGGTGAAGAGCCGCTTCTGCCCGCTACGCTCGATCGGATCGTCGCCGATCTTGAGCAGATGCGTCACGCCCGCGGTTGGCTCAGAGAGGCAAGTCGCGTTGTGGCTGACCGCTTCAAGGGCATCGGTCGGGGTGCGGCGCCTCGATCTTTCGGAGACGGCCTGGATTCCGTCGAGCGAAGGCTGCGGGAAGCCAGGCCCGATGTTCGGCCCGATCTGCGCTTGCGATATGCCGGCGACGGGCGTTGGACGCTCGTGATCGACGTTCCCAATTTCAAGCCAATTGCCGCTCTCAACCCGGAGATCCAGCAGTTTCTTCGGCGAACCCGTTCGAAGTTAAATGGCGATGATGTCAGACGGCCGGCCGGCTGGGTCCTGTCCGGTAACCGCCGTGCGGTTCTCAAAGCATGGCCTGACCCATCCAGACCGCTGGTCAGTTTTGAGTCCTCCAACGGAATCGTCGATCATCTTCTTGAGAGCGAATGCCGGATTAGCCCGGGTCCGATCTGGCTCTTCCGCATTGGCGCCGACGGCATCGCCCGCGAGATTGCCAGCCGCCTGATGCGTCCCGGTAATGATTACATCTTGGCGTCACCCGATGAATTCGAAGACCTGCAAGAAGGCATGACAGGCTGCGCCATCGAATGCAGCGATATCCGCGCCATCCGAGTTTCGGTGCCTTCCGATGTGACCGCCGCATATATTCAATGGCTGCGGATACGAAATCTCGAACTTGCCAGAACCATCCGTGTCTGGCCTGCCGGTTTGCCCGGCCGGAACTGGGATGGAGAAGGGCGAAGCGAATGGCTGACGACCGAAAAACCGTGTTTCGGGATCGTTCCCGATCATCCCGTGGACTCCTACCGGGTCACGCTCGGTGATGTCGCGACCGCTACCTTTCCGGCCGGAAAGCCGGGACAGCCAACCTTCATTCAACTACCGCAATTGGCGGCCGGGACATATCGCCTCAACGTCAAAGCGCACCGAAGTGCGGCTCTGGATGAAACCACAGCACCGCCCTCAAATGAAGGTTTCCTGGAACTCAGAATACGTGAGCCTGAGCCATGGATACCCGGAGCGACCTCGCATGTAGGCCTTGTGGTCAATAGCAATCCGCATGACGCCACGCTGGACGTGTTTTGGGAGAATCAGTTGGACCTAACGGTTTTCGGTCCCGAAGGTCGTCAGGTTACCCCGCATGTGAGCCTTGAGGATGCCAAGGGCGAGGAGATCTACAGCGCCCAGGTCTGCCCACCAGTCGACCTGCCGATTCTTCCAGAAATTTGGGAAAGGCGGTTCCAGGAATTCCTGCAGCAGCAACACGCGGAGTGGCGATACCTTGAGGCCGCTTCCGGCCTTCTCACAATCGAGGGGCAGGAACTTGGGCGGTTCGTCGTCCGGTTCGACCACGATGCGCTACCGGTCCGCTGGGTCTTGCGTCATCAAGGCGAAGCCATTGCGCTTCGGCTTGTCGACGATACAGGGCAAGAAGACGCGGAACCGAAATGCCGCTTTTTCAACATGGAGACACCAACCAGGATCGAGCGCCTCGATGCTGGAGAAGCCCTTGCGGGGTTCGATGTCCAGTCGCCAGGCGGGCTGTATATCGTCCAACACGGCAAGTTCCGGGACTTGGTGATCGTCAGCACCGGGCTGTCCGGTAGCGGCCTGGAGGGCTTGGGTGTTCATCCTGTCTACGCCAGTATTGCCGACAGCCCCAAATCCATCATCAAGCATATGAGGATATTGCGCTATTGGAGGTCAGCGCGGCTTGCGGGCTTCCTTGCCAACGCACGGCGGGGCCAGGTCGTGGTTGGCCTGACCACTCGCCTTTATGGGGCCTTGGCCGGTCGAGATTGGGGCCGAGCCGAGGCCGCTTTCATGCGAAGCAGCGATCGTGAAAAGGGTCTCGATCATCTGCAATCGTTGCTTGATCACAGGGGAGGTTTTCCGTCCGTGCTGCGTCGTGATGCCCTGAGCATCGAAGGTGGAAGGAAGGCGATTGTGGGCTGGTATGCCGATTTGGCCGCACGCTATGGCGTTTGTTCCGACCAAGCGCTTTGCTCCCTGGCAGTCGAGATAGCCAGCCGTCCGCACGAGGTGCCGCGCCTCTACCGTGACAGGCTGCCGGACCTTCTCAAACGCATTCTGGCGAAACCTCTGTTGCTGCGCGGCGCCCGGATCGTCGCGCTCAGCCATGCGTGCGTGGAAAATGGGCCCATAGAGTTGCTGCCGAGGTGGGAATGACGATCACTGAACTCACTCCGGATGAGGTTTTGGGCTGCTGCCGTACGTCGCTTGGCATCGGGATCGAGTCTTCTGGGCTTGACGACATTCTGTTGGCGGGCCTCCTGCGACGTGCAGCAGGGATACACTGTCCATGTTCAAGGACCGCGCTTCGCGCTGCCCTCATGGAAAGCCTTGCATACTTGCAGCCGGTCTTCGGAGCACTCGCCGATCGGCTGGACAATCTTACCGAGGCCATGATCGTCGCCGGTGACTTGCTAGAGCTATCCGATGTCGCGACCGATGACCCAGACGCCAAAGGAACCTGGGTTTTTGCGGCGCCGCCATCTTTTGTGGTTCGCCGTACCGGAAGCATCTTCTTGACCGGAATCGCTCCCGATCAGGACATCTTGTTGCCGGAACACCTGGCGCGGCGCGTGGTCCGCTCCCACGTGACGCAGTTTATCGCACCCGAGCCTGGCGAGGATCTGATCGAGCAGTTGATCGCGCACGGACTGCATCAGTTGTCTGAGTCCGTGTGGCTCCGATCGCCCAAGGCGCAGACCCCTGAACAGTTGATCCAACGTTTCGAAAATCAACTGGCCTCTCAGCCGACATGCGGACCGGTATCCGGTCTCGAGATCCTCGATCGAGATACCAAGGTGACCTACTATCGCGGGCGATGGGGCGCACCGCGTGGGCAGACCGGTACATTTGTCGCACGCCGGCCGCAGGAGTTCGGCGCGCCGCTCTGGAGCTTCGCAGAACTCGTCGATGGCACGTTGAAGCGGATCGTCGACTTGCCTCCCAGGCACTTTCGTTGGCGCGGATGCGATGCCGCGTGGCACTTACAGATGGCGATTGACCGCATCGCGGGACATCCGCAGCAATACAGGCGCAGCGCTACAGATGCCGGTGTCCGTTTCGATTTCTTTTCGCCGTTGCCACTCTGGGCGCAGCGCCGATTGATGGTTCTCGGTCACGAACGTCCACGTAGCCGCAGTTTGTTCGCGTACGAGATTCCCGTGGCAGAGGCTGCTGAAGAAGAAAAAAACCTTCAGGAAAACTTGTGGCTGGTGTCAACGGATGCGTAAGAATGCGGGAGGGGGGACAAGTATGCAGACAATTAAAGAAACTATAGAAAACCTGCACGGCTCGCTGAGTGACTATATCGAGGCGACATACCACATAAGTGCCCCGTCGTTGATTGCGCAGCGGCAACACCTTCTTGAACGTGACGGCATCATTCATCGCGTCCCTTATCTCGAATCGACGCCTAAATACCAAACGGGCGATACATTCGGCTCAATGGTCGGACTGCCGTCGGCCGCGCAGACGCTCTTTTCACGATTGAGTTCTCCGAGCGAAGACCTTCCGCGGTTGATTTACGATCCTCCGTACAAGCACCAGGCTGAGTCGCTTCGTCACAATCTCATCGACGGAAAGAATCTGGTCATCATGACCGGGACGGGTTCGGGAAAGACGGAATCATTCCTTCTTCCGATCCTGGGCAAGTTTGCGCAGGAGGCGCAAACGCGTCCCAGTGTCTTCGCTGAGCAGCCCGCGATGCGGGCGCTGATCATGTACCCGATGAATGCGCTCGTAAACGACCAGTTGGGGCGACTTCGCGCCTTGCTGGGCGACCCGCGCCTCGTCAGTTCCTTCAAGGAGTGGTGTGGCCGCCCACCTCGATTTGCCCGATATACAAGCCGGACCCCTTATGCAGGCATTCGCACGTCGAAGAAGGATTCGTCACGACTACAATCCTTCGACAGCTTCTACGTCGACGTGCTCAGGCGTGCGGAGAGCGAAGATGCCGAAGAGAAGGCACAGGCTGTTGAGTTGCTGACCGCCTTGAAGGATCGCGGCAAATGGCCAGCAAAACCCGATCTTGAAGCCTGGTTCGGGCAAAAGGGCAGCGCCTGGCAAGACCGGAAGACGGGAGAGTTCGTCAGGGCAGTTACGCTACCTGACGACTCCGAACTTCTGACGCGACACGAGGTCCATGCCGCACCGCCTGACCTGCTCGTCACGAACTATTCGATGCTCGAATACATGCTCATGCGACCAATCGAGCGACCTATCTTTGACAGGACACGTGAGTGGCTTGCTGACAACCCAGATGAGACCTTTCTGGTGGTGCTCGACGAAGCACACCTCTATCGCGGTGCGGCCGGCGCAGAAGTGGGATTGCTGCTAAGACGGTTGCGGGACCGGATCGGTGTCCCGGAAGACCGTTTCCGGATTATCTGCGCGACAGCGAGTTTCAAAGATGCTGATTATGCCCCGGCGTTTGGATCGCAGCTCTCCGGCATCCCGGCTGATACCTTCGTTCCAATCGAAGGCACACTCGATCTCAAGGAAGGTGCTGGGAAGGGAACGTTGGAGGACGCCGAAGCCCTTTCCGGGATTGATCTGAATGCGTTCTACGAGGCGGATACCGACGATGCCAAGCTGGCATTGATCACGCCATTGCTCGACTACCGAGGCGTCACGGGTGCGGAATCGACAGAACGTGGGCTCTTCGATGCGCTGAAATCGCTCCCTGCAATGTGCGCACTGATTAATGCGACCATGAAGGAAGCCCGGCCCATCGCCGAGCTTGGTACTTTTCTGTTTGCCGGTGATGTTCCGGCCAAAACTGCCGACGAAGCCGTTACTGTCCTGATGGCGCTCGGAAGCGTTGCGAGGCCGGAGCCGAATCTACCCGGACTGCTGCCCTGCCGCATACACAACTTCTTTCGGGGCTTGCCTGGCCTTTGGGTCTGTATGGATCCGGGCTGCAGCGAGCTCTCCGAGGATCAACGTGATGGCATCTGCGGAAAAATGTGCTCACAGCCGTCAGAAGAATGCGGCTGCGGGGCCCGGGTGCTCGAGCTGTTCACCTGCCGAAACTGCGGAACCGCCTACGCTCGCGCCTATACCGACGACGTCGATTCACCGCGTGCTCTCTGGTCCGAGCCGGGAGAGCAGTTGCGCATGGCGAGTGGCGAGACGAGCCCGTTGCTGCCTATCGATTTGCTTCTTGAGCAACCGGCGCACGACGATGGCGCCGAACCTGCCGACTACGATCTGGAAACAGGACAACTGAATCCGCTCTCTCCCGGACCGCGCATGCGAACGGTCTTCATCCGGCAGGATCGGCTCACCGATACGGCCGACGACGAGAATGAGAACGACACCGGTTTCGAGTCGCGCGGCCAGTTCACTCCGTGTGCGGTTTGCGGCAAGACCGCACGCTTTGGGCGAAGCTACGTGCAGGACCATCAAACCAAGGGCGACCAGCCCTTTCAGGCGTTACTGGCCCGACAAATTCAAATTCAGCCTCCTGGGCCAAAGGAAGCGACACCATTTGCTCCGCTGCGAGGCCGCAAAGTGCTCGCCTTCTCGGACTCCCGGCAGGTGGCAGCTCGTCTGGCACCAAATCTGCAGATGTATTCCGAACGGGATTCTCTCCGCCCCCTGATCATCAGCGGCTTCAATTGGCTCAAGGAACAGAATGCAATTCGCCCGCACCTGAATCTTGACGACCTTTATTTTGGTGTGTTGCTCGCGTCCAAACGCCTGAACGTGCGCCTGCGTCCGGAAATGCGGGGCGGGGAAAACTTTGATGCTGAAGAAGTTGTAGACGAGGCGGTCCGCCAGGATGAACTGGAAGATCCGTCGACCTTGTTGAGCTTGTTGTTGGAAATTCGGGCTCACCGTCCGCCGGAGTCGCTGCTTAGCAGCATGCTGACGACCTTGACCGACAGGTTTTGGGGGATGGAACCCCTGGCGCTCGCAACTTTGAAAGAAAGCGATCGCCACACAAAGAAGATATTGGGCCTGCCGCCGATACCGGGATTCGCTGAGAACGATGAGGCCAAACTTGCGATCGCGCGCTACTGGTTGCGGTGCTGGAACAACAACGGCTTCAGGCTTGCGCAGATGCCGGGCACCTGGATCAATCGGCCGCCATCAGAAGGATTTCGGGTCAAGCCGCGAAACCCGAAAGCCAAGATCAAGGCAATTGAATCCGTCATCGACGATAAGGCCGCCAGGAAGGTCTTTTGGGATAGCTGGTCGCCGGAACTGCTCAAGTGGTTCACGCAATCAGTGGAGAGTGGGTATCGGTGCCTGAACGGCAGCGAGCTTTCGCTCCAGTTTGATGGTGCCTGGATGCATTGCTCAAGTTGCAAATCGGTCCATCGTCCTATCCCTGGCATTGAAAGCTGCCTTGACTGCGGAAGTGATACCGTCTCCGCCCTTGATCCAGATGCCGACCCGGTCTTTCTTGCGCGCAAAGGTTTTTATCGCAAACCGGTTACGCAGGCCCTTGAGGACCCGCCGCGGCAGCCGATGGCTCTCATTGCCGCTGAACACACTGCCCAGCTAAACGCGCCGCAAAACGAGGATGTGTTCTCCAAAGCAGAAGAAAATGAGCTCTTGTTCCAGGATATCGCGCTGAGTGGGAGCGGTCTTGGAGGGCGTTCCACCGCAATCGACATTTTGTCCAGCACGACGACTATGGAAGTCGGTATCGACCTCGGAGCATTGTCAGGCGTGGCCCTGCGAAACATGCCGCCTGGGCGTGCTAACTATCAGCAGCGGGCAGGCCGTGCAGGTCGCCGCGGCAATGCTGTAGCCACAGTCGTCGCGTTTGGGAGCGCAGACACCCATGATGAGCACTATTTCTCCCAGCCCGACGAGATGATCCGGGGTGATGTCGTCGACCCGAAACTGACATTGGACAACCCTGAGATCGTGCGCCGCCACATCCGCGCGTTCCTCCTGCAGAACTATCACCAGGATCGCCTTCCGATCATCGACCCTGACCAACCACACGACCTGTTTTCTGTTCTGGGAAGTGTCTCCGGTTTTCGGAAGGCGGATTCGCTCTTGAATCGGGATGACTTCGCGGCATGGCTCGCCGACAATGAGGAGACGTTGCGTACCCGCATAGCCGGGTGGATTCCTGAGCAACTATCCGGAGACGATCGGGCTCTTCTCCTAGGTGAGTTCGTCAGTGATTGCCTTCAAGCTGTGGGCGAGGCCATCGCCCCTGGTCCCGGTGAAGAGGACGAGACCGAGGATGACGACGACGCCGATACCGCAGGTGACGAAGAAGCAGCTGAGGAAGGAGAAGAACACCCGCAGCAGGCTTCCAGCCCCGGCAAGATGCTGGACCGCCTCCTTTACTGCGGGAAGCTCCCTCGATACGCATTTCCGACTGATGTTGCGACCTTCAACGTATTCGACCGCGACCGGTCGTCCCGCCACAGGCACATCATGAAATTCGCGCCCTCACAGGGCTTGCCGATAGCGCTTTCCCAATATGCGCCGGACAAACAGGTCTGGATTGCGGGCAAGTGCTACACCTCGGGGGCCATCTATTCGGTCATGAAGGACGACCGCTTCCACGCTTGGGAGAGCAAACGTCTCTACATGGAATGCAGCGACTGTGGTTTCGCGAGGACGTTCGAAGCGGGTGAAATCGTCCGCAATGACACGACTGATTGCGAGGCATGCGGTGGCGAAAACACATTTGGGCCCGCTCGCTACTGGATGCGGCCGCCGGGGTTCGCTCACCCGATCGGCGTCGAGGAGATGACGTCTCCCGACGAAATTCCGGAAACCAGCTACGCCACCCGAGCGAAGTTGACGATGGGAACGCCGGGAGACGATGAGGGCTGGTCCGAAGCCAATGAGCGAATCCGTAGTCTGAAAACCCGGCGACACCTCCTGGTGTCGAATACGGGTCCGCAGCAAGAAGGATACAACTACTGTGTCAAATGCGGCCGAATAGAAGCGAGCAACACCCCATCGCCGATCCTGGCGGCGCCTCACCGCAAGCCGTATCCGGATGATGATGACAAACTCATGTGTGATGGCATTGGACCGACACGCCACCTGGTGCTTGGCACCGATTTCATTACGGACATCGCGCTGTTCTCAATGCGCGTGGCCGCACCGCTCAAACTGAAGCCGGGGCACTATTCAACGGATGTCGCGCTGCGAACTGTCAGCGAAGCACTTGCCAAGGCGGCATGCCAGATACTGGAGATCGAGCCTGGCGAGTTGATGGCCGAGTATCGACCTGCGCTCACTCCTGCGGGTAAAAGCGGGTTGGAAGCAGAGATCTTTCTCTATGACACGCTTCCTGGCGGCGCGGGCTTTGCGAGTCAGTTTGCAGATCGCGGACTTGAGCTGTTCCAGCGCGCACTCCAATTGCTGAAAACCTGCCCCGAGGACTGCGACGCTTCGTGCTACCGCTGTTTGCGGAGCTTCAAGAATAAGTTCGAACATCGCCTGCTCGACAGGCATGTGGGCGCTGAACTGCTGGAATATCTGCTGACAGGACTGAATCCCGGATTCAGCGCTGAACGCCTCAAGCGATCTACAGCCTTGTTGCTGAACGACCTCCTCCGGCGCGACGAGGGGATGGCGACATTCGAGGCTGGGCTAAAAATCGCCTATGGAAATGGAAAGTCAGTCACGGCTCCAATTCTTGCTGAATGCAAAGGTCGGAAGTTCGTCATTGCGCTTTCGGGGCCTTTGACGACAGGTCATCCCGCTGATCCGGCGATAGCTGAATTTCGCGACAGCGGCACTGAGTACCAGGTGATTGTCGAGAATGAACTCGTGATACGGGGTAACCTTCCAACGGCAACGCGCACCATCTACCAGCAGATCACCGGTTGAAGTAGATGATAGAACTGGTTGGCGTCGGCGAAGGGAAAGAATACGAGGCAGCCCTGCATTTGCGTAAGCAATTGCTTGCCGTCTGGCCCGACCTCAGCCAGCACCCCGACGATCATGTGAAGATTTTCGTTGGCCTCAAGCTTTACGGACATCCGATCGAAGACATCGACCTTTTTGTGGTGGGGCAGTTCTCTGAGCCACGCGAGTTTGACATTGAGTTCAAATTCTATCCGCGCGAGGGCGAGCCTTTCGTTCCGCGGCGCGCTTCGGTGCGCAACTTCGCCCTTGTCATTGAGGCCAAATCACACGATGCGACGGGTGTTAGGTTCGACGACAAGGTTGCTTCGGTAAGGTATCCCAGAGGCTGGGAGTGCGTGACCGAGAAGGCCCGGCAGCAGTTATTCGAACTCAAGAAGTACCTTGCGCGGAACGGTGTGCCGAAGATCTATCTCCAGGATCTGATTTTCTTTTCCGGACTGCGTGAGCCCGACCTCCCTAATCGGCCGCACAACTGTTTCGGCATCGATGCGAGCTTCGAACGCATTCTCAACATTTTGGGCCAAGTGTCGTCTCCGGCTAACAACGACCGCCGCGTAACGCTCAGCTTCGGCTCGGAGGACGTCTTCGATTCAATCTTTTCGTCAGAGACCGCTTTGCTTCAGACCATGGAGCCCACGCCGCTCGACCGGCGGCGCATGGATCGCATTGTCAAGGCAGCACTGCCCGAGGCCTGGCTCGATGATCTGACACATAGGCAAGTCGTAGTCCGTGGCAGAGGCGGCGTTGGGAAGACCGTCATTCTTCTTCAGATGGCGTACCGTGCTTACGACAGTAACCGGATGCGGTCGCTCGTGCTGACCTACAACAAGGCACTTGTCGCCGACATGAGACGCACGATGGCACTGCTCGGTGTCCCTCACCAGATCGAAAAAGGCGGCATTCGGATTGAAACGGTGCATGCGTTCGTCGGCCGCCTGATGCATGAACTCGGCATCATCAAGACTTACGATAGCTTTTTGGAGCGCTACGAGGAACACAAGGAAACTCTCTTAGACTACATTCGTAGCGGAGCGCTTTCCAGTGATGACCTTGAGAGCGTCCTTCAGGATAACGCCGATGATTTTGCCTGGGACGCAATCTTCGTCGATGAAGGGCAGGATTGGCCATCCAATGAAATCGAGATTTTGCGGGCAGTCTACCAACCGGAACGCATTGTTGTGGCCGACGGAGTCGATCAGTATGTGCGGGCATCCGTAGCGGATTGGTCATCGGGACTTGCACGGGAAAAGATGCGGCCGCGCCGGTTGCGGCGGTGCCTGAGAATGAAGGCTAGTCTCGCGCATTTCGTAGCCGATTGTGCTAATTCCCTCGGCCTTCAGAACTGGGACCTCGAACCAAATCCAGACGCCAATGGAGGACGGGTCATCATCGTTGAGGGTGACATGTCCGGTCAAACTGCGTTGTTGAGTCAGATTTTCGGGGAAGCCGCGGAACTCGGAAACTACCCTGTCGATCTACTTGCGTGCGTTCCGCCATCGTTGGTGGTCCGCGATGGTGAAGATACCTACTCGATACCGGGACGGACTATTCGCCAGAACGGAGGCGTCGTTTGGGACGCATCATCGTCTGACGTCCGGGAAATTTATCCAACGGAGCGCGACGCTCTGCGGATCGTGCAATACGACTCCTGCCGCGGGCTCGAAGGCTGGACCGTGATCAACTACGCCTTTGATGATTTCTATGATTACAAATACGAACAATGGCTGGCATCGCCGCCGGATCTTGGCGGGTTATTTGAAACGAAGGATGATCTTGCGGCGGCTTTTGCCGCGCAATGGATGATGATCCCACTGACCCGAGCGATGGATACACTGGTCATCAACGTGTCGAAGCGGCCCTCGGTCGTGAAAGATGCGCTCATGAGGGTGCAGAAGCGGAGATCTGATTTTGTTGAATGGGTAGGTCTGTAATTTGAGCTCCGCCCCCGCTGCGAATACTCATACCATCCAGATAAGCGTAGGTACCGCGAGAGCGAATATCTACGCGTATTACCCAAGCCTTCATCCCATTGTCGTCAATCTCGCTGAATGCGAAGATTGCGGCGGCGGCACTGCGCTTCCAACTTCTACGTGACAATGAAAAGGAAGAACTCGTAGATGTCTCTCCACATGGATCGCGGCAATCTGGTGTTTGCACGCACATCATTGGCGGCCGTTGTCGGGCGTGCTCCGGCTATAAGAACGCGTTTGCTCACAAGTTCGTGCGAGGAAATTCGTGAATGACACGAGATCGCACGGCGACCGTGACAAAAGGTAGTATACGCCTTGAATCGAGATTAACATATTGGCCAGTACTTTTGGGTCTGGCAACATATGACTGTTGATGTTGAAGCACGAGCATCCGAAATCGAAGCGGCCTACCGGTTAGCCGATGGATGTTACCTTTTGGGGAGCTTAGAGCGAGGCGTCACCGTCTATAATCAACAGGTCCGCGCTCATAATCTCGCATGGGCATTATGGGAGCGACGGAAAAGCTATCCGATTAAGAATATCGCTGTAGTAGGTGGCGGCATTGGTGGCCTCACGATGGCCGCGTGCCTTCTATCTCTGTTTGAGCCGACTACAAAAGTCACTATCTTTGAGAAACTGTGGGATTTGAGCCCGATTCAGCAAGGCGCTGACGGGCGTTGGCTACACCCCAGAATCTATGACTGGCCATATTTCGGGAGTCGGGCGCCGGGTGCGTCTCTACCCGTGCTCAACTGGTCTGAGGGGAGAGCATCAGACGTCGCCCGGACCATTTTGAACGAGTTCGGTCAGTTTTGCGATGGATTCGCAGCGGACGGTGACCGTATCTCCGTCTACCTAGGGCTCCGCAATTTCACGCTGAACGTCGGTGATAAAACCATCGATTACGTCGGCACGCGATCGAAAAGAACCGGAGCCTTTTTCGACTTAGATCAGCCCGAAGGTGGCACATCGACGTTCGACTGTATTGTTCTAGCCAGTGGCTTCGGCCTTGAAAGCGGGGCCGATGAGTTCCCTGTGTCATCTTATTGGCGAAATGATCAATTGGCACAGCCGGCGCTCAACGGAGCGCACCACCGCTACCTTATTTCTGGATTTGGTGATGGCGCTTTAGTCGACCTTTGTAGGCTGACTGTCGAACGTTATCGTCAAGATACGATCCTGTACGAGCTATTTGGGGATGATCTTGAACCCGTAGAGGAGGTTTTCAGGAATGACATCTCTAAGATTGGTGACGACGCGAACCTATATGAGCTTCTGACCGGATACGATCAAAACCGACTCGTGCGCGCGAAACAGGAAATATCCAACAGGGTGCGCAAAGACACGTCCGTCGTCCTGCACATTTCTGGCAGAGATGGGAAGATTGCGCGGTTCTCAGAGATATTTGGTCAGCGGAGTTCGGTTCTGAATCGGTTGATGACATTCCTTTTGTATCGATGTGGAGCGTTTTCGTTGAGTTTCGAAGAGCCGAGTGAATTTGCTCCGAAGAACGGTATTTCGCGTGACCATGTGCTCTGCCGCTACGGGGCGGACACCGTACAGCATCTCCGTGATATGATCGCGGATCATACTGATTTGGAGACTCGCCTGACGGAAATGAAGGACAGTCGGAAACAGGTGACTAGGCGCCTTTGGCAGCCCGGCGCGTTTCCGAACCCCCGCTCAAAAATCGATTAGAAAAGGATCTCACCATGGCGGAAAATCTCTATAAGCACCCCGAACCGGTGCCGCCTGCCTCCCAACTGGCTGTCTTGCCCTTCTTGGCAGCCGTGGACGGCTATCTCCGCGAAGAAGGCGATGTTCCCGGTCTTCGGATTACGATGCATCGCGCAGTGAGTCGTGAGGGGGATGGATATCTCCAGCAGGTTTGCGCATACCTTGAGGAATCCGGAGTCAATGCGAATGGTACCGTTGGCCGGTTTTTTCCAGTGAACGATCGTATCATGGGCGCCGCCTATGGTTCGGGAACGATCTGGCGCACACACCACTACGACAGTGTGGAGGCGCTCCACGCCGACCTTCACGACACCGAAAAAGGTGATCTCAGCAAGATTCCAGTGTCCTACCTCGCCATTCCATTCTTGGGCCCCCAAGATCAGGTGGTGCTGATCCTCTATGCGGACTGCAATCAATTGAATTTTTTTGCAGACGACGAGCGTGTGTCTCGGCTTGCTGCAATGAGCAACGGCCTTTGCAGGCTATTTGATTGGCTTCAAAGGGATCCCTTCCCCGCGCTGCGAAACTTCCCGCTTCAAAAGGGAGAACCTATTACCGGGAAAACCGGTCTCTACAACATTCATGAAGCACTGCCGAATCTGGCGGCGCCAAAGTTCGCGGAGGTCTTCTCCTTCAATTATGAGGCCGCAATCGCGTGAGTTCGATGGCTTGGTGCGCTGGAACAACCTGTTGCTCACCTCGCAGGTCGTGAATTTCTAAGCATTTGATCAATGGCGCTTTTGCGGGATTGGCGATCCAGCGTGTAGGTGTTCCGCCTGAACTCGCCGCCTTCGAGCAGGGCTTTTACGTAGCCAGACACGGTGTCTGCAGCCATGATCAGTGTGGAGTCGAGCGTATGGACGTACTTGCTCGTCACCGAACCTTTCGCGTGCCCGATCAATGCTGCGATCGTGATCTCTGTGAAGCCCAGGTCGTTGGCGATGCTCGCGAAACTGTGCCGCAGTACGTGAGGCGTCACGTCCCACAGCGGGGTTTCCTTGAACAGCTTCTTCCAACTCTGCGGGAAATTGCCGACTGCGTTGTCGATGCCTTGGCCGGGAAAGACGTACGTTCCGGTTCTGTGCGGTCGTTCCTTCTCCAGGTATTCCACGATTGGAAGGCCTACCGGGCGGACCGAAGAGCCTTCCTTGCTATCGACTAATCGCAGGGAACTACCATCAAGATCGACCTCGCTCCATTTGAGGTTGACGATTTCTCCGCGTCGGCAGCCGCTCAGCGTAATTAGCCTAAGGATCTCGGCATGTATCCTGTAGCGGTCGCTTTGCTGAGCCTGACGAAGGATGTCTCCCAAAGTACGGTACTCAGCTTCGCTGAGGCGACGGTCGCGGACCTGGTATTTCGGCTTGCGAAGGCCATGCGTAGGATTGTGCTCGATCACTCCGGCCTCGACGGCATATGAAAAGATGCCGCCGAGCAGGCCCATCGTCCGGATCGCGGTGCCGCGACCGCCGCGCACGATGGCCTTTCCGCGCAGCTTTTCGGTCTTCATGGTCACGCGTGTCTTGCCGGCGATGATGTCCTTCATCAGGTTGTTCATGTCCGGCTTGGTGATGTCCCGCACACTTCGCGTCCCGAGAAGGGGAATGATGTGCCTGCGGATACGGCCGACATCGGTGGCGATGGTGGTGTCCTTCTTTGGCCGGCCGCCTTTTCCCAGGATGAGGCCAGCTTCCATGTCGGCGATGTACTGTTCGCAGAGCTGCTTGATGGTCAGCGCCTTGCGATCTTCCTCGCGTTTTTCAGCAGGATCGCCGCCATGAGCGACCTGTCCGAGCAGGGCCTTGGCTTCGCGGCGCGCAGTCTCGGGCGCCCATACGCCGTGGAGGCCGATCGTGTAGCGGCGCGATCGGCCACGAGACCGATACTGGACGATGTAGCTGCGCTTTCCGGAGGGATAGACGCGAAGACCGAAGCCCGGCAATTCGTCGTCCCAGACGACGTGACCTTTGCTCTGCGGCTCGACAGCCTCTACAAACCTTTTGGTCAGTTTGGTCATGCTCCCGTCCCTCGGAAGCCCCGATTTCGAGTAAGCACCACGCAAGCACGCGGGCGGAAATCAAGGCGTATTCTCGGATAGAGACTTCGGAGGGCCGATACTGAAAATCAATATATTTCAGTTGGTTATCGTGCTCTGGCGTGCCCTATCGTGCAATTCGGATAGGCCCTTAGACCAGCTCCGAAGGCAGAGGTCATAGGTTCGAATCCTATCGGGTGCGCCAGTTTTTCACTTCGAGGAGTCTCCCGGGTCGCCATTGCTTGGCGAAGCGCCTAGTGTTTCACGCAACGGCCTTCTGCAAGAGGACTAGCCTCGTGATTTCCATTCCCCGGATCGAGACCGAGCGGTTTGTGCTGAGACCCTGGCAGCTCGATGATTTCGAGGCGTTTGCCGGCTTCTACGCGGATCCATTGCAGTCGCGCTATGTCGGTGGGCCAGCGGACCGGACAACGGCCTGGCGAAGATTCGCGTCGCTATTGGGACATTGGGCGCTCAAGGGTTTCGGGGAATGGGCTATCGAAGACCGGAACAACGGTGCGCTTCTGGGCGATGCCGGGCTGATGGAGCCCGATGGCTGGCCGGAAATCGAGATGGGATACTGGCTGTTGCCCGAAGCGCGCGGCAAGGGCGTTGTCAGCGAGGCGGCCGGGCGCATCCGCGATCATGCCTTCACCACGATGGGGCTCGATACGCTCGTAAGCTATATCGATCCTGCGAACGCGGCCTCAAAGCGCGTGGCAGAGGGCCTTGGCGCCCACTATGAGTGTACTATCGATCTGTCAGTGCATGGGCCGCATGAGGTCTATCGCTACGTCAAGTCCTAGCGCGCCGGGCCTCTCAACCGGCGCGCCACACCGGTCCAAAAAGCGCGCGCCACCCTCCCCTCATCCAGCCGGGCGCCAGGCGCGGGTGATCCGGAACGGCTGCGGGCTGCGGGCGTCCGAGCCGCCATCGCGGATCTCGAAGAAATAGGTGCCGGCTTTCTCGAAATCGGTGGTTGCAGTGGTGACGCCGCCGGGGCGCGGTGCGTTGATCCAGTTCATGATGATGTTGCGGTCGGGATCGAGAACACGCACCGAGATATCCAGCGCTTCGGCAACCTGATCGATGGTGAAATCGAGGCTCCCGGGGCCCGGCACCTCGATACGGAACCAGTCGCCATCGCCCTTGGGAAGGATGTGAGCAAACGTTTCGCCTTCGAGGGTCACTGGCGTGGCCGCGCCGAGCGTGTTGTTGGGTTCATGGGCGTTGAGCAACGGGGTGAAGCGGGTCGATAGTGTCGCGTGCTCAACCGAGCGGGCATCGGAGTTGCCGTCGGCGATATCGAGGAAATAGGTGCCGGCTCGCGGCAGATCGGCAATCGCCTCGGTCAGTCCGCCCGGCGCGTAAGGCGCCACCCAGTTGAGGACGATATTGCGGTCGGCGTCGAGCACGCGGACGTGAATATCGAGATCCTTTGGCCCCTCATCGATATCGATCGCCAGTTCGCCCGGCGTGTCGACGCTGACGCGGAACCAGTCGTGATCCCCGAGCGGCAGGATGGTGAAGGCGGTCGTCCCGCCCGGGGTGAGATTGCGGGCCGCGCTCATTGAATCATTGGGTTCATATTGATCCGGCGCCGGCGTGAAGGTGGTGTTGAGCTTGAACGGATCAATCGACCGCTCGTCATTGCTGCCATCGCGCACCTCGACAAAATAGGTGCCGGGGCGGGCGAAATCGGCGAAGGCATAGTTCTGGCCGCCCTTTCTGGGCGCGGTCAGCCAGTTCATGATGATGTTGCGTTCGCCATCGAGAACCCGGAAGGCGATGTCGAGATTGGCTGGCGACCGGGTCGCCTCGAGCTCCAGCATGCCGGGCTGATCGACAGTGACGGCCAGCCAGTCGACATCTCCCTTGGGGAAGATGGTCATGTCGAGCTCGGAATTCTCGGCGATCGGATAGGCCGCGCTCAACAGATTGTGGGGTTCGGATACATCGACATTCTCGGTGAAGGTGGTGCGCAGGGTGAAGGGTTCGACCGAACGCTCATTGTTGTCGCCGTCGCGCACCTCGAGGAAATAAGTGCCCGGGCGCGGCAGATCGGCCACCGCATAGGTGTCGCCGCCGGTGCGCGGACCGCGGGCCCAGTTCATGATGATATTGCGTTCGCCATCAAGCAGGCGGAAGGAGATGTCGAGATTGTCCGGCACATCGAGAGCCTCGATGATCAATTCACCGGACACCGGCGCAGACAGCGCAAACCAGTCCGCGTCGCCCTTGGGCAGGATGGTGTGGCGACGGCTATCGTTCAGCGCAGCCTCTCGCGCAGCCCCCAAAGTCTCATTGGGCTCATAGAGGTCCGGCGACGGGGTAAATTCGAGCGCCAGGTCGATGCCTTCGGGGCTCTCGGCGTCGGAGCTGCCGTCGGCCACTTCAAGCAGATAGATGCCGGGGCGCGCGATATCGGAAATCATCTCGAAATCGCCGCCGGGCCGGGGGGCCGTCGTCCAGTTGGTGATGACGTTGCGGTCCTGATCGAGCAGCCGGGCGGCCAGATCGATCTCGGCGGGCAGACCCCTCGCCCGCACTCCCAATGTGCCTGTCCGGCCAATGGGCAGACGGGCCAAGTCGCGGTCACCTCTTGGCAGAATGGCGATCCGCCAGGTGTCGTTCGGGCCCAGAAGTTGCGAGGTGGTCACATTGCCGTTTTCGCCCTGTTCTTCACGCTGCTGGCCGACGGGCGCTTCCCACGGGGCCGGGGGCAGATAGATCGGGCGAGGGTGCAAGGTGGCGTCATAGCCCCAGCGGGCGGGTGACAGCTCGTCGCTGCGGTCGAGCCTGACCGGAGAGGCAGCTTCCTCAATTGCCGGCTGGGTGGTGCGGGTTTCCGGCAGCGTTTCTGGCGTGGCCTCGGCCACCTCCGTGGTCACACTGTCATCGGTTCCGTCCGGGGCTGGCGGCGTGGCCACCTCGACCAGTTCTGGCGCGGAGAAATAGAACTCGCTTGTCAGCCGCACCAGCAATTCGGGGCGCTGATCACCGCCTGTGGTCTCGATCACCCGGCCCGCGATGCGACGGAAGATCAGCCCGACTTCGGCGCCGGGGCGGTCGATTTCTTCAAGGAACGCCTCGGTATAGGGGCTGTGCTCACCTGTTCCGTCCGAGGCGACATCACCGGCCGCCGCCGCATAGGCGATGATGGTGCCCGAGGCGGAAGGCCGCATGGGTGCCAGCCCGCGGGAGACCGCAACAGACCGCGTGTCACCGGCGGCGCGGCGCAGATCCTCGGCAAAGGGATTGTCGCGGCAGGCGTCGAGAACCACGATGGTGATGTCGGCCTGGCGCTCGATGTCGGTCAGAATGTCGGAGATGCCAATGGCCCCGTAGCGCACGGAGAGCTCGTTGCGCACATCGATATCGACCGGCAGCAGGTAGTTCTCCTGGCCGAGCTGCAAGCCGTGTCCGGAATAATAGAAGACAGCCGCCTCCGCTCCGCTCAACGCCGCGTTGAAACCGGCGAGGGTGTCGAGAAGCTGGGTCTGGGTGGCGTCAACCGCCGTGTGAACCTCAAAGCCAAGACTCTCCAGCTTGGCGCTGACGGCCATGGCGTCCGCCGCCGGATTGGCCAGCGGGGCTGCGTGTTCATAGGCACCATTGCCCACGACCAGCGCTACCTTGCCGGCCGCATGCGCAACCGGCGCAGCCAGGATCATCGACAGCAATGCTATTGCATAGGCCACCGTGCCCACCAGGCGCTGTTTGCGGCGCATGCGGGGTGCGGTGTTGGTCCAAGGCGTCCACAACGTCCACATGGGCCCGTTCCTCCTACCGTTGGGCAAGAGTGGCCGAGTTTAGTGACAATTGCAACAAACCGGGGTGTGCGTCAGTTCCGGCGCGAAGGGATTGCAGCCAGCGGGGACAGGTTGAGCCAACCGGCTAGCGCGCGCCGGGCGGTCGCACTGCCATGGGCCTCGAGGGCGCCTTGGTCGAGAGCTGCCGGAATGGCGATATCACCGCGTACGATCCGGATCATGTCCGGCAAGGAGACGGTCAGATAGATATCGACCCCGAAACCGGGATCGTCGCGGCAGACCTCGCAAGCGCCTTCCTCGTTGAGAAACCACCAATTCTCAAAGCCGTCTGGCTGATCGGTAAATGTGAGCTGCACAACTGCGGGTGACCGTTCGAAGGCGTCAGGGGCGGCACGGCGCTCGATCGACCAGAGCAGCAGACCCAGATCGACTTCGTCATCCTCGAGCTCGCGGCGCGACCAGCGCTGTCCCCAGACCCCCAGGGCATCGATTACAGGCACGAAATCCTCGCCCATTGCAGTCAGCCGATAGTGCCGGCCACGTTCGCCGGGCCGCTTGTCGACCTTGACGATGCCTTCGCGCTCAAGACGCTTGAGGCGTTGGGACAACAAAGTCGGTGACATCAGCGGCACGCCGCGCTGGAGTTCGGAGAAACGGGTCGCCCCCCATGCGAGGTCGCGAATGATGAGAGCGGTCCATCTTTCGCAAAAGATGTCCGCAGCCTTGGCGACCGGACAGAACTGGGCATAGGACTTCATAGGCCTCTCCCTCGAACGGGTTCGTCACCTTCGGGCTGTCTCCCCCTTTCACCGTTCAGCGGTGATGGTAACAAACAGCGCTGCAAGGAACACTCCATTTTCTGGACTATCCGCCCAGCGGGTGTGCTGCTTTTGTTGGGGCAGACACTCAATAGCGGAGGAGATCATGAACCACCTGATCGAACGTGATGTCGCCGCCCACTATGGCAAGGCGGGTCTGACCGAAACCATTCTCGACGGGGTGCTTGCCGCCGGTGGCGACCCCTCGCAGCCGGAAATCGAGACGCTCGCCCCGGTTGACGAATTTCATACCGGCGGACGCGAGGCGAGTCTGATGGCGCTCGACATGCTGCCGCTCGAACCGGGCATGCATGTGCTCGACGCGGGGTCAGGGCTCGGCGGCACCGCCCGGCTGATCGCGTCCAACCATGGCTGCCAGGTCACCGGGATCGACCTCACGCCGGAATTCACTGAAACGGCCAGGGCTCTGACGGCCCGGACGGGGCTTGGCGACAAATGCCGGTTCGAAACCGGCAGCGTGCTGTCCATCCCCGCCGAAAAGGGCAGCTTTGATGCGGCGATCACCTTTCATGTCGGTATGAATATTGCAGACCGGGCCGGATTCTATCGCGAGGTGTTCCGGGTGTTGAAGCCGGGTTCCCGGTTCCTGGTGTTCGACGTGATGAAGGGCTCTGCACCGGGGGTCCCCTATCCGGTGCCCTGGGCCGAGACTGCGGCGACAAGCTTTCTCAAGTCCCCGGCGGAAACCCGGGATCTGATGGCCGATGCCGGCTTTGAGGTGGAGGCGGAAAAAGACCTCACAGACTACGCGATCGGCTATTTTCACAAGGTGTTCGAGAATGCCGGCGATGGCCCGCCGCCGCTCGGACTGCATCTGTTGGTCGGCGAGAATGCCACAGAGAAATTCACCGGCTATCTCGCGGGCCTCGAGGCCGGGCAGATCGTCCCGCACATCATCGTGGCACAACGGTCCTGACCGGATGGCCAAGCACTGGCGGGGCCCCGGCGCTCAGGCAGGGGCTGCCTGCCGGCTGATGCGCGCGGTGCGGATGAGCGAATAGATGAAGGCCAGAATGAACCCGCCAGTCATCAGCAGAACGATGGTCGGAGCCGGGGCAGAATTGAGGAAGAAGCTCAAATAGACCCCGAAAAAGGCGGCTGCGACCGCGATCAGGGCGGAGGCAACAAGCATGTGCGAGAACCGCCGCGTGATCAAAAAGGCGATGGCACCGGGCGCCACCAGAAGCGCGATGGCGAGGATGATGCCGACGGCCTTGAGCGCACCGACAATGGTCAAAGACAGGATGGCCAGCAGCCCGTAGTGCAGAAGGGTAACCGGAAGGCCGACGGCCTTGGCCTGGGCCGGATCGAAGGCGTGCAGCAGGATATCGCGCCATTTGACGATCAGGATCACGGCAACGATCACCGCGATCAAGCCGGATTCGATGAGGTCTGGCAGGCCGATGCCGAGCATGTCGCCAAACAGGATGTGATCGAGATGCACATCGGTGCGGATACCGGTGTACATCACGATGCCAAGCCCGAACATGCCGGAAAAGACGACACCCATCACCGTGTCCTGCTTGATGCGTGAATTTTCGCTGAGATAGCCAGTCAGCAGTGCACAACTCATCCCGGCACCGAAAGCACCAACAGCCAGGGGCAGGCCGGCCATATAGGCCAGAACGACCCCGGGCAGCACGGCATGCGAGATGGCGTCGCCCATCAGCGACCAGCCTTTCAGCACCATGAAGGCCGACAGGAGCGCGGCAGGTAGCGCCACCAGCACCGAGATCAGCATCGCGTTGCGCATGAACTCGAACTGGAACGGCAGCAGCAGGCTGTCCATCAAGGCAGTCATTCTGCGGCCTCCAGCTGCCTCAGCGTTTCCGCGGCGCGGCGGCGGGCCGCAAACAGACCGTGCTTGGGCGCGAGGAAAAAGGCGATGAGGAAGATTACGGTCTGCAGCACGACGATGACACCACCGGTCGCGCCATCAAGGAAATAGCTGACATAGGCGCCGGTGAAGCTGGTGGCCGCACCGATCACCACCGAGATGATCAGAAGCCGTTCGAACCGGTCGGTGAGAAGGTAGGCCGTGGCGCCGGGGGTGACGACCATGGCGATGACCAGGAAGGCCCCCACGGTCTGCAAGGCGGCGACGGTACAGGCGCTCAGAAGCGTGAAGAAGATCACCTTTAAGAGATCCGGGTTGAGCCCGACCGAGCGCGCATGGCTCTCATCGAAGAAGGTGACCATCAGATCCTTCCATTTGAGCAGCAGCACCGCGAGCGAGACAAATCCGATGATGGCGAGCTGAAGCGTATCCTCGGGCGTGATGGCGAGGATATTGCCCAGGATGATGGTCTGGATATCAACCGAGACAGGATCGAGCGAGATCATGAACAGGCCCAGCCCCAGGAACGAGGTGAAGATCAGCCCGATGATCGCATCTTCCTTGAGCCGTGTGCGCTGATTGAGAAACAGCATGGCACCGGCGGCCAACCCGCCGGCGAAGAATGCGCCGACCGAGAAGGGCAGGCCGATCATGTAAGCGCCGGCGACGCCGGGAACGATCGAGTGGGAGAGCGCATCGCCGATCAGCGACCAGCCCTTGAGCATGAGATAGGCGGACAGGAAGGCACAGACCGCCCCGACCAGGGCCGACACCCACATGGCGTTGAACATATAGCCATAGGAAAAGGGCTCGAGGAGGATCATCGGGAACTGTCTTTCGCCTTATCCGTCCGGACGTTGTCCGCCGGCGCCTGATCCCCGGCCTCGCCATAGATGACGAAGGGGCGCTCATCATCGGTCAAAACAGTGACCGAACGGGTGTCGGTTGCGGCATCGTCATGCAGTTCCTCGCCACCCAGCACGAAGTGGCGCAAAACGCCGCCAAAGGTCTTTTCGAGATTGTCGTGGGTGAAGATTTCCGCAGTCGGGCCATGATCGAGAACAGTGCGGTTGAGCAGAACGGTGCGGTCGCAGAATTCGGGCACCGTGCCCAGATTGTGGGTCGAGACCAGCATCACCCTGCCCTCATCGCGCAGCGATTTGAGGAGTTTGATGATGGCCTCCTCGGTCTTGACGTCGACGCCGGTAAACGGCTCGTCGAGAAGGATCACCTTGCTGTCCTGGGCCAGGGCCCGGGCCAGGAAGACGCGCTTCTTCTGGCCGCCGGACAGTTCACCGATCTGGCGTTTGCGGTAGCCGGCCATATTGACCCGCTCAAGCGCGGATTGAACCGCGTCGCGGTCGGCCTGGCGCGGAATGCGCAGGAAGTTCATGTGGCCGTATCGGCCCATCATCACGACGTCCTCGACCAGCACCGGGAAGCTCCAGTCGACTTCTTCGGCCTGGGGGACATAAGCAACGAGGTTTTTCTTCAGCGCCTCGTTGGCGGGCATACCAAGCACGGAGACAGTGCCACGGGCGACAGGTACGAAACCCATGATCGCCTTGAACAATGTCGATTTGCCCGAGCCGTTGACCCCCACCAGCGCGGTGATGGTGCCGGCGGGAATGGAAAAGCTGGCGTCGTAGAGCGCGGTATGGCCGTTGCGATAGGTGACCGTCGCGCCTTCAACCGCAAGACCGGGGGTATCGAAACCGGACGCCTGAACGCCCGGCTTGAGTTCGGATGGCATGGTGAACCTGCTCATCGGGTCAGACCTTCGATAATGGTACGGGTGGTGACCTGCATCAGATCGATATAGGTCGGCACCGGCCCTTCGGGATCGGACAGGGAATCGACGTACAGCACGCCGCCATAGGCCGCACCGGTCTCGCGCGCCACCTGTTGGGCAGGCTTGGGTGAAATGGTGCTTTCGGCGAAAACGACCTTGATGTCGTTGTCACGCACCGCGTCGATCACCTTGCGTACCTGCTGCGGCGTGCCCTGCTGGTCGGCATTGATCGGCCACAAATAGAGTTCGCGCAGGCCAAAATCGCGGGCGAGATAGGAAAAGGCGCCCTCCGAGGTCACCAGCCAGCGGTGGTCCTCACCGACGCTGGCAAGTTCGTCGCGCAAGGGCTGCATGGCGGCGTTGAGGCGCTCGACATAGGCCGCCGCATTGGCAGTGTAAGTTCCGGCATTATCGGGATCGTGCGCGATGAAAGCATCGCGGATATTGTTGACATAGATGACGGCGTTATCCGGCGACATCCAGGCGTGGGGATTGGGTTTGCCCTCGTAAGGCCCCTCGGCGATGCTCATCGGCTCGATGCCCTCAGACACCACTACTCCGGGAACGTCCCTCAAGGTTTGAAAGAACTTTTCGAACCACAATTCGAGATTGAGCCCGTTCCACAGGATCAGCTGAGCGCCCTGTGCCTTGATGATATCGCCTGGAGTGGGCTGGTAATTGTGGATTTCGGCGCCGGGCTTGGTGATCGATTCAACGATCGCAGCGTCTCCGGCAACGTTCTGGGCCATGTCGGCGATCACGGTGAAGGTCGTCACTGCCTTGAACTTGGCAAAAGCCGGCGCAGGGCCGGCAAAGACGGCCAGCAGCGACAAGGCAAAGACCGCGCGGTAGGCGAAGCGCGGCATCAAGTCGATCAGGAGAGAAGTCTTCATCGGCGGGGTGCTCATTTGTGTCGGGCACTCATGTGCCAGGTGTCCAGTTATCGAGATTCGCAGCATCATTGTTATTGCGAACCATTCGCAACAACTCGCATATCTCAGTTCTTAATGCAACTCATTTGCATTTTCATTTTCGACACCATGGAACAGCCGGGCTCATGCGCGCAAGGGGCCGTGCCATGCGCCGGCCCGGCAGGAGGCTGACACCATCGAAACCGGATTGAGCACTTTCCGGCGGTATGGCGGCGGACCGGCGCTCGGCGATGCGCGGTCTAGAAACCGATCACATCGGCATTGATCGAGGCCTCAACCCCGCCATCGACGGGAATATTGGCACCGTTGATCCAGCGCGCGGCGTCTGAACACAGGAACAGGACCGGCGGGGCAATATCCTCGGCGATCCCCGCACGCCCGGCGCGCGCCACGTCACCGTCGACCTTCTCATCCCCCAGAACCTGGCGAAAATCGGAAAGGATCGGTGTTTCGACCGGACCCGGGCTGACTGCATTGACGCGGATACCGCGGGATTTGAACAAGGGCTGATGGGCGGCGCGCTGGGTCCACAGGATCAAGACCTGTTTGGAGACCGGATAGCTTTCGGCATCGCCAATGCCATGCCTGGCCACCAATGCCTCAACCTCGGGGAACCCTTCAGCATCGCACAAGTCCCGCGCGCGCTCGACTTCCGTGCGCCAGCCATAGCCGGCCAGCGAAGCGAGATTGACGACCGCGGCACCATCACGCAGCTTGGGCGCCAGCGCTTCGGTGAGGGCGCGAAGCCCGTAGAAATTGACGCTCAGGGTCTTCACTGCACCCGCGCGGCCGGACAGCCCCGCGATATTGCATAGCCCGTCGATCCGGTCGGGCAACGCCATGGCGATCTCCGCCACGCCTTCGGGCGAAGACAGGTCACCCTTGAGAAACCGGCCTGCGGGGATCGCCGGTTCGTTGATATCAATGCCGATGACATCGGCCCCCATCCGGGCCGCGAGCTCTGCGGTGCGCTTGCCAATGCCCGATGCGGCGCCCGTAACGACGATGGTCTTGCCGAAAATCATGATGGTCTCCCTCAACCCGTTGATCCTGTTCACTCAAATGCGTGCGCACCCTGCCCGCATTCCACCCGGCGGGGAATGGACCGAACGGTCTACTGAGTTTTTCGATTTGCGGAACGATCAATCCGCCGCGGCAGGACCTTCGAGACTGGAGGCCAGCCAGTCGGCATAATCCCGATTGATGGCCACAACCGGTGTCGCGACGATTTCGGGCACATCATAGGTGTGATGATCGGCGACGACCCTTTCGAGGCTCTCCAGAAGGCCCGATCGTGTCTTGGCGGTCAGAATCAGTTCTTCTGCTGCCTCGATCGCGCCCTGCCAGCGATAGACGCTGGTGGCTGGCAGGATTTGCACGCAGGCAGCAACGCGCTCAGAGACCAACGCGTCGGCCAAGCGGCGGGCATTGGCCAGCGTATCGATGCTGATCGTTACCAGCAGCGCATCGGGATTGGTTTGCATGGTCTTCTCCCGTTTCGTTTGGTGACCACCCCGCTACCGACTTCGGCCCAACGAGTGTGACGCAGAGCGCGGTAGCCAACAATCCCGAAAAGGCGAACTGAAAAGGTAAAGGCGCGTTAGGAATATTTCGTCTTAATGCATGATCTAATGTTGATTTCGCCGAAATAGATGCGTGTTTTCGCCCAATTCTCACCTGTTTTTCGACATCAGTCGGCGCGATAATAGGCGATGTCGACCCCTATCGCGGCCCCGGATGCGGGGCATGGGTCAGTTCACAGGGCAAAACGGGAGTGAGGCACATGAAATCAGTAGCGATTGTCGGCGCAGGTCGTATCGGAACCGCGCTCGGAGACATGCTGGGCGCGAGCGGTGACTATCGCGTCACCCTGATCGACAAGTCCGAAACCGCCTTGCTGGGCGCCGATATGGCGACGCGAGCGGAAAAGCGGGCACTCGATATCACTGACAAAACGGCTCTGGTCGATGCGCTGGAGGGCAAGTTCGCCGTGATCTCGGCGGCACCCTATCAGTTCACGACAGCGATCGCGGAAGCTGCTGCCGAAGCGCGCGTTCACTATATCGATCTGACCGAAGACGTGGCGAGCACGCGCCGGGTCAAGCAGATCGCGGAAACCGCTGATACCGCCTTCATTCCTCAATGCGGACTGGCCCCGGGCTTTATCACCATTGCCGCGCATTCCATGGCGCGCGCCTTCGATGAAATCGAGACCGTGCGCATGCGCGTCGGCGCCCTGCCGCAGTATCCGTCCAACGCGCTCAACTACAATCTGACCTGGTCTCCCGAAGGGGTGATCAACGAATATTGCGAGCCTTGCGAAGCCATTGTCGGTGGCGAGTTGCGCGAAGTACCCGCGCTCGAAGAACGCGAAGAATTTTCGATCGACGGCGTGACCTATGAGGCGTTCAACACCTCGGGTGGTCTAGGCTCGCTGTGCGAGACGCTGAAGGGCCGGGTCCGCGACCTCAACTACCGCACAATCCGCTATCCGGGTCATGCAGCGATCATGAAGACCCTGCTGCGCGATCTCCGGCTGGGCGAGCGCCGCGACCTGCTCAAGGATATTTTCGAGCATGCCCTGCCCACCACCCAGCAGGATGTGGTTGTGATCTTCGTCACGGTGACTGGCCGCAAGAACGGCCACCTGGTGCAGGAGACCTATGCCAACAAGGTCTATCCCGGCGCCATTGGCGGCAAGATGCGCTCGGCCATCCAGCGCACCACATCGGCGGGCGCCTCTACCGTGCTGGATATGCTGGCCAAGGGGCAATTGCCGCAAAAAGGCTATGTGCAGCAAGAAGACATCGCGCTCGATGATTTCCTCGCCAACCGGTTCGGCCAGGTCTTTGATCGTGGTGCCGAGGTTGGCGAACACTCGGAGCGCAGCGTCGCCTGAACCGGCGGTTCTGCCGCTTCAACCAACAAATCAGCCCTCACTCTCCGACACGTTCGGGGTGGGGGCTTTTTTTTCGTTCCGGAGCCTTACCCGCCTGCCTGTTCGGCGGCCTGCCTGCGCGCCTGCTCGATATAAAGTGTGCGCAGCCTTCTGGTGACCGGTCCGGGCTTGCCATCGCCCAGGGTCACGTCATCGATCCCGACCACCGGCATCACCAGCGCGCCGGCGCCGGTGATGAAGGCTTCGCTGGCCTGTTTGGCCTCATCAAGGGTGAAGGGGCGCTCCTCAAGCGTCGCACCGCCTTCCGCGATGAGCGCCAGAAGAGCCGCCCGGGTGCAGCCGGGCAGGACCTTTTGCGAGAGCGGACGCGTGATCAGCCGCTTGTCGGCGGTTACGATATAGGCCGTCGACGAGCCGCCTTCGGTGACGGTGTCGCCTTCAAGCATCCAGGCCTCCCCGCATCCCTCGGCGCGGGCAGCCTGTTTGGCCAGAACCTGGGCCAGCAGAGCGGTCGATTTGATGTCGCGCCGCGCCCAACGCAGATCCGGCACCGATTTCACCCTGATACCGGTCTCAGCGACGGGATCGTTGGCGAGGTCCTTCTCGACGGTGAACATCACCAGCGATTGCGGTGTGTCCCTGGCCGGAAACGGGAAGTCGCGTTCCACCGCCCCCCGCGTGACCTGCAGGTAGATCATCCCATTGGTCAGCCCGTTCTTTTCCATCAGCACCCGCTCGATGGCGACAATTTCGCTGGCCGGCACAGGCATGGGCATGCCGATTTCGCCGAGCGAGCGCTCGAGCCGCGCCATATGCAGATCGGAATCGATCAGCCCGCCATCGATGACGGCGGTGACCTCATAGATTGAATCGGCGAAAATGAAGCCGCGATCGAGAATCGAGATTTTCGCCTCGTCGAGCGGAACATATTCTCCATTCACATAGGCAATACGTGCCATGGCGTTATTCTCCAATGACCTATCCGATAACCTGGCCGATGACGCGCCGCCAGTTGCCGCGACACAGCTTTTCGAGATCGGGGCCGGTAATGCCGTGCGTCTCGAGCCCGCGCACCAGCGACGGCAGCCCTGCCGCGCTGCCGATCACCGCCGGGATCATGGCGCCGTCGAAATCTGAGCCGAGCGCCACGCCGTCAATTCCGACCCGCTCGACGAGATAATCGATATGGCGCAGCATATCATCGATTGAGGTGTCGGGATTCTCGGCGCCATCCTCGCGCAGCATCGAGACCGCATAATTGAGGCCGACAATGCCTTTGCGCTCGCGCACGGCGTCGAGTTGTCGGTCGGTGAGATTGCGGGCCACCGGGGTGAGCGCATGCGCGTTGGAATGGCTGACAATCAGGGGGTTTTCCGATGTCTCGGCGATGTCCCAGAAGCCTTTCTCGGTGATATGCGCGCAATCGACGAGAATGCCGAGGCGATCGCATTCCCTGACCAGCGCCTTGCCGAGATCGGTGAGGCCGGGACCGGTGTCGGGACACTTGGGGAAGGCGAAAGGCACGCCATGGGCGAAGATATTGTTGCGGCTCCACACCGGACCGAGCGAGCGCAAGCCCGCCGCGTGAAGCACGGACAGGGCTGACAGATCGGCGCCGATGGGTTCGCAGCCTTCGAGATGCAGCACCGCGGCGAACACGCCGTCGGCCATGGCGGTGTCGATATCCGCTCCGCTGCGGCACAGCCGCCAGCCGCCTGCCCGCTCGATCTCGAGCGCGATATGCGCCATCTGCAAGGCGATATCCAGCGAGGGTCCGCGCTCGAGCGGCCCGGCCAGCGGGGTGTCGTAGTGCCCGTCGGCGTTGCGGGTGGCCCGTTTCTGGTCGTTGGAGGGCACATAAATCGCGCAAAGACCACCGGCGAGCCCGCCTTTCCTGGCCTTGATCGCATCGATATGGCCGTCAGCGGCGCCTTCGGTGAAGATCTTCACGGCCTTGTCGAGACCGCCGGCACTGGACCACAGGCGCCACAACACATCGTTGTGGCCGTCAAAAACAGGGATAGGCGCTTCTGTCATTATTCAGGATACTTTGAAATCCGGGATTTCGGTCGGAATGAGAGGGCTTTGCCGCAGGAATCGGCGTTAGCTCCATAGCAGCACAGCAGCCGCGCGCCGCCAAGGGTCGATGTTGGTGTCCCGCTTCAGCGGGCACACGGGCCCGGTTCACGTTGCGGTGAATTGGGCAGTTCGATGCGGACCAGCAGTCCACCGATCGAGGAGGCGGAAAAGGCGATCCGGCCGCGATTCATTTCGATGATCTCGGTGGCAATCGCCAGCCCCAGCCCTGTGCCGGGGCGTGTCTCGTCCAGGCGCTGGCCGCGTTCGGTGATCTGCCGGATCTTTTCGGGCGCAAGGCCCGGCCCGTCATCGGCAATTTCAAGGATCGCCATCGGCCCTTCGCTGTGCACGGCGACCACGATCAGGCTGTCGGCCCATTTCACCGCGTTTTCAAGGACCACACCGACCAGCTCGATCAGATCGTGCGGATCGATATCGACAATCAGATCCGCGCCAATATCGAGCGAGAAGGCGATTCTTTCGCCGGCCCGCGTCTTGCTCAGCACATTGATCGAGCGATTGAGCGCTTCGGACAGGTCCGCAGAAAAGATCTGATTGTGGGATCTGAGGCTGAGACGCGACAGGCGGAGCTGGTAGTCGATCCGGTCGGTCATGTCCGCGGCCAGTTCCTCGAGGGTCGCAGCGATTTCGGTTTCGCCTCGTGCCGCCAGGTCCGAGGCGGAATTGGAAAGCACGGCCAGCGGGGTCTTGAGGCCATGGGCAAGATCGGCAGCACGGGCGCGGGCGAATTCGAGCGATGTTGTCTGGCTGTCGAGCAGATCATTGACCTCGGCGACGAGCGGCAGCACTTCCTCGGGATAGCTTTCATCGAGCCTTGCGGCCCGGCCCCGGCGGATCCGTTCCACCCCTTCGCGCAAGGATTTGAGAGGCCGCAAGCCCAGTTCGACCTGCAGGAAGGCGGCAATCAGCAGGGCGAGCCCCAGAACCATCAGGGCCAATACGAGATCAAGCCCGAAGCGGGCGATCGAGGCATCGATCACCGCCCTGTCCTCAGCCAGGATCACGGAGAAACGGCGGTCTTCATTTTCAGCGGCGAAACGCAAGGACCGCTGGATGGCGGTCAGGGACTGACCATCCGGCCCTTCGATGACGCCAAAGCGAATGTTTCCATCTGCTGCGGCGCCGGATATGGGCGAAAGCGTGGAGTCCCAAAGCGAACGCGAGCGCAGGGCAGAGCCATCCTCGCCGGTAATCTGCCAATAGAGGCCCGAAAACGGCGTTTCGTAGCGCGGATCGGGCATGCTCGCGGTCAGTTCGGGCTTGACCGGCAAGGGGTCGATCAGGGCGGCAAGCCGGCTCAGTTCGGCTTCAAGGTCACGGCGAGCGGTTGCTTCGACATTGGCGACAAACAGCCAGGCGATCGCGCTGCCGGCGATGACCAGCGCCAGCGTGACCCAGATCGCTGCGCCCAGGAATAACCTGAATCGCAGGCCCCGCGCAGTCACGAGGGCTCGCCGCCGATGAAATAGCCAAAGCCGCGTCGGGTGTTAATGACCCCGGCTCCGAGCTTGCGCCGGACGCGGCCGACCAGCACCTCGATGGCATTGGAATCGCGCTCATAATCCTGAGCGTATAGGTGTTCGGTGATCTCGAGCTGGGAAATGACGCGTCCGCGGTTATGCATCAAAAAGGCGATCAGCCGATACTCCTGCGGGGTGAGCGGCACCGGCACTCCCTTGCGCGAAACCTGCATGGTGCGGGTGTCGAGCGAGATCTCGCCCGCCTCGATGCGGCCAGAGGAATGCCCCGAAGCGCGCCGGATCAGCGCCTTGATTCGGGCAACGACTTCCTCCATGCGGAACGGCTTGACGACATAGTCGTCTGCGCCTGCCTCGATGCCCTCGACACGCTCCTCCCAGTCTCCACGCGCGGTCAGGATCAGGACCGGCGTGTCGCGGCCCTGGCGGCGCCAGCGCTTGAGAATGGTCAACCCATCAAGGGTGGGCAGCCCGAGATCGAGAATAATGGCATCGAAGGGTTCGGTGTCGCCGCGAAACCAGACATTCTCGCCATCGCTTTCGCATTCGGCGACAAGACCGGCCATTTCGAGCGCGGTGGCAATGGAATCGGCGATGCGTTTGTCGTCTTCGGCAACGAGCACCTTCATCTGCGCTGCGAATCCTTCCCCGGGCCGTCAGTCTGTCCGGTATTGCTCAGCGCCGGCGGACCGGCGCACCTGAGCTGGCATAGAAATACCACAGGCTGACTTCACCGTCATTTTCGAGCGATTTAAGCTCATACAGCAGGAAGGAATCCACGGTCACCAGGTGCACATCAATGATCCGGCCCGAGGTGTAATTGCGGGCAATCGACAGAACCCGGCCAAGCGGGAGGGCGCGCTCGTCCTCGACTGCCTTAAGCGCCTGCTCCAGGTCGAGCTCAGCGTTATCGTTGCCATTCCCTGGCGTTTCGCCCTGATTGCCGTTGCCGATTTCAAGGCCCAGAGCGAGGCCGTTGCCATTGCCACCGGCATTGGAATTGTTGCCAGAATTGCCCGGCCCGACGCTCACACCAACGCTGACGGAATCGCCGATTGACAGTCCGACGCCGAGCCCGCCGCTATTGGAGTTTCCGTTGCCATTGCTGCCGGAATTGCTGTTTCCACCGGCATTGTTCGATTTCTGCCCGTTGGAATTGCCCTTGTCCGATTTGCTCTTGTCGGCATTGCCCTTGTCCGATTTGCCCTTGTCCGATTTGCCCTTGCCGATCGAGATGTCGAGGCCAAGCTGGGCGTGGGCCGGCGCAACCGCAGCCAGTAGCGCCGCGCCCAAAAAGGCGGTGATGATAAGGTGTCGGGTGAGCTTCATCGCGGGCGCGATCATAAGGTTAAAATGCTGACAATCCCCTGACAGGGAGATCACGCCGCAGTCAGGCAGACCATGTTACGTCTCGGATCATGGGCCCAGGGCGGTATTGCACAGCCGCCGAAAACGGGAACCGATGCTTGTTGCGGTGGGCCTGACTGCCAAGGACGATCCGGACACACCCCGCTGGATTGTTTGCCTGGCCTCCGGAGGGTGCGGTCGAGGCCACGGCCGCACCCGCTTTTCTAGCCCTGTCGGGCTTTTTCCATCAGCCTTTTGAGTGTCTGCAGATCGCCGATCTGGTTGGCGAAATAAAGGATCAGCCGGGCATTGAGCTTTTGGCTCTCCTCGGTCGTGAGCCCTTCATGCGCGTTCATCAGCGCTTCGTAAAATTCGTCACGGTCGGCACCAAGGCCATCAGGTTCATAGTCGGGCATTACTGCCTCCCATCATCGTCTCGCTCTGGCGCTAGGCCTTGCCAAGGGCCCGGTCGCGCGCGGCCTTCACGGTTTCAGCATCAGGCTCGGCAAATACGGCCGCCACATGCTGGTCGGGACGGAACAGATAGGCGAGGCCCTCACCATAGCGCTCGAAGGCGAGCCCGTCCGCATCGGCATAGTCGCCCCCCTCTCCGACATTGCGGATGGTGAGGGTGCGTACACCTTCGACTTCGGGCAGGGCGACATCGCCAAAGCCCACAAGGGTGAAGTCTCCGCCGATGACATTGAGAAGCCAGGCGCTGCCCGCCGGTCCTTCGAGCGGGGCATCGAGAGGCGGACTGCCGACCGGCAGAACCGCGTCCGAAGAGGGTGTGCCGAGCGGGAAGCCCTCAAGCGAACAGGGGACGGACAGGCGCCCGGAATTGATCAGCTTACGGGCAAAAGGCTCGGTGTGAGCCAGCCGCAGCACCTCGTTGCGGAACAGCATTTCGGTGTCCGAACGCGGCGACATGAAGTTGGTCGAGCGCGACGAGTTCATGATGTTCTCATCCGCGCCGTGAACGCGCTCGTCATTATAGGTCTCGATGAGAGTTTGTGGTGCATCACCCTCGATGATCGCGGCGAGTTTCCAGCCGAGGTTGTCGACATCCTGAATGCCGCCATTGCCGCCCCGTGCGCCGAAGGGCGAAACGATGTGGGCGCTGTCGCCGACAAAGATCACCCGGTCATGCACGAAGCGTTCGAGGCGGCGGCATTGGAAAGTGTAGATCGACACCCAGTCGAGCTCGAAAGGCCGCCCGCCCACCGCCTTTTCGATGCGGGGGATGACGTTTTCGGGCTTTTTTTCCTCTTCGGTATCCGCATCCCAGCCAAGCTGGAGATCGATGCGATAGATATCGTCGGGCTGCTTGTGCAGAAGCGCCGACTGGCCGGGATGGAAATCGGGCTCAAACCAGAACCAGCGCTCGGATGGGGTGTCGGATTTCATCTCGACATCGGCGATGAGGAAATGTTCCTCGAACAGGCGTCCGAGGAAATCGAGCCCCAGCATGCCCCGGATTGGCGATTTGGCGCCATCGCAGGCGATGACATAGTCAGCGGTGAGGCGGTAGTCGCCCTCCGGCGTCTCAATGGCGAGGGTTGCGCCATCCGGCCCGTTCTCGACACCGGTGACCTTGTTCTTGAACCTCAGGTCAATGAGATCGGGGAAATCGCGGCAGCGGGTGACCAGATATTCCTCGACGTAATATTGCTGGAGGTTGATGAAGGCCGGCATCTTGTGCCCCGGCTCGGGCAAGAGGTCGAAGGAATAGAGCTCCTCGCCCTTGTGATAGAGCCGCCCGACCTTCCAGGTGACGCCCTTGTCGACCATGCGTTCGCCGACCCCGAGCCTATCGAAGACTTCAAGGGTGCGTTTCGACCAGCAGATGGCGCGCGAGCCGACCGAGACGACATTATTGTCGTCGAGCACGACGACGGGCACGCCGTGCAGCGCCAGGTCGATGGCCATGGCAAGGCCGACCGGCCCTGCCCCGACGATTGCGACCTTGTAGCGGGCCGGCACATCCCCTCCCGACAGTTCGGGCGGCGTATGGGTTTCAAACGGCTCGTACTGATATCGGCCCATGGCCTCACTGTCCTCCCAAACGCCCGGGCTCAGCCCTGAAGCTGGTTCCACATCTCGATATCGCGCTCGGCGGTCCAGATGCGCGGTGTATCGATATCGCGGGCCTCGTCATAGGCGCGCGCGACATTGAAGGGCAGGCAGTGTTCATAGATCGCATAGTCGGCGAATTTCGGATCGCACTCGGCCCGGCAGGCATCCCAGGCGTCTTTCAGCGAACCACCGCCAAGGGCCACCCTGGCGACCGGGCGATAGGTCGAGGTGACAAAATCGCTGGTCAAATCGAGCGCCTCATTGACCATTTTCTTGCCGACAAGCGCGTCGCCGCGGCCCGGCGCGATGGCATCGACGTCCCAGGCGCGGATCTTTTCAAGCGTGCCCGGCCAATCGTGGAAATGCCCGTCTCCGCAATAGCAAGCCGAGTGGTATTCAACGATATCGCCGGTGAACATGACATTGGCGTCGGGCACATATGCAACGATGTCGCCGGCGGTGTGGGCGCGGCCAAGATGCATGAGGTCGACCCGGCGATTGCCGAGATAGATCGACATGCGGGACTTGAAGGTCTGCGACGGCCAGGTGAGACCGGGAATGCTCTCATGGCCTTCGAAAAGGCGCGGGAAGCGCTGGAACTCGGAATCCCAGTCTTCCTGGCCGCGCTCGACAACCATGGCGCGGGCCTTTTCCGACATCACGATCTCGGAGGCATGATAGGCCGAAGCGCCGAGCACACGCACAGCGTGATAATGGCTCAAGACCACATGCTTGATCGGCTTGTCAGTGACCTCGCGGATCTTCTCGATCACCTTGTTGGCGAGGCGCGGGGTGGCCTGCGCATCGACGATCATCACCGAATCGTCGCCAATGATGACGCCGGTATTGGGATCGCCCTCGGCGGTGAAAGCCCAAAGGCCCTTGCCGATCTCGGTGAAAGAGACCTTCTTCTCGGTCATGTCGCCCTGGGAGGCGAAGGGTTTGGCCATGGTCAGGCTCCCTTTTTGTACTGTTCGACGGTCTGCTCGATGGCGCCGAAGATCGAATGGCCGGCCTTGTCGTGCATTTCGATGCGGATCTGGTCGCCGAACTGCATGAAGGGGGTGACCGGCTTGCCGGTATTGATGGTCTCGATCATGCGGATTTCGGCAATGCAGGAATAGCCGACGCCGCCCTCGGCAACCGGCTTGCCCGGCCCGCCATCGAGCTTGTTGGAGACAGTGCCCGATCCGATGATGGTGCCCGCGCCCAAGGGGCGGGTCTTCGCCGCGTGGGCGATCAGGGTCGGAAAATCAAAGGTCATGTCGATGCCCGCTTCAGCGCGGCCGAAGGGCTTCTCATTATAGTCGACCATCAGGGGCAGGCTCAGTTTGCCGCCATCCCAGGCATCGCCCAGCGCGTCGGGTGTAACCGCTACCGGCGAGAAGGCCGAGGAGGGTTTGCCCTGGAAAAAGCCGAAGCCCTTGGCCAGTTCACCAGGGATAAGCCCGCGCAAAGACACATCATTGACCAGCATGACGAGGCGGATCGCCTCGCGCGCCTCATCGACGCTGGCGCCCATGGGCACCTCGTCGGTAATCACCGCGACCTCGGCCTCGAAATCGATGCCCCAGGCCGTGTCGGCAAGCGCGATCGGCGCGCGCGGGGGAATGAACTTGTCCGAACCGCCCTGATACATCAGCGGGTCGGTCCAGAAGGTCTCGGGCATTTCGGCGCCCCGCGCCTTGCGCACGAGTTCGACGTGATTCACATAGGCCGAACCGTCCGCCCACTGATAGGCGCGCGGCAGTGGCGAATGGGCATCGTGCTCGCGGAACCGCTCATCGGGCACCGCGCCGGCCTCAAGGCTTTCGGCAAGGCGCATGAGCGCCGGCCCGGCATGAGCCCAATCGTCGAGCGCGGCCTGAAGGGTAGGAGCGATGGTGGTGGCGTCTGTGTAGCGAGTGAGGTCTTTGGAGACGACGACGAGTTTGCCGTCGCGGCTGCCATTGTCGAGGCTGGCGAGCTTCATCTAGGACCAATCTCCTTGCGGGGTGCCGTTGAAGCGCTTTTTGAGCCCGGACCAGCAGTCGAGATAATCCTCCTGCAGGGTTTCAAGCTCCATGGCGTAGCGCGTCACGTGTTGCGGGAAGCGGGTTTCGAACATGAAGGCCATGGTCTTGTCCAGCTTGTGCGGCTTCAGTTCGGTTGTCGATGCCTTATCGAAGCCCATGGCGTCGGGCCCGTGCGGCAGCATCATATTGTGCAGGCTCATGCCGCCGGGCACAAAGCCTTCTTCCTTGGCATCATACTGGCCGTAGATCAGGCCCATGAACTCGGACATGATGTTCCGGTGATACCAGGGCGGGCGGAAGGTGTTCTCGGCCACCATCCAGCGCGGCGGGAAGATGACGAAGTCGATGTTCGCCGTGCCTTCCTCCCCGCTGGGTGCGGTCAGCACGGTGAAGATCGAGGGGTCCGGGTGGTCGAACAGGATCGCGCCGACCGGGGAGAAAGTCCTCAGATCATATTTGTAGGGCGCGTAATTGCCGTGCCAGGCGACGACGTCTAGCGGGGAATGCCCGATCTCGGTGACATAGAAGCGGCCGCACCATTTGACGATCACCTTCGAGGGGGTTTCCTTGTCCTCGTAAGCGGCGACCGGGGTCTTGAAATCGCGCGGATTGGCCAGGCAGTTCGCACCGATCGGGCCGCGATTGGGCAGGGTGAACTTGGCGCCGTAGTTCTCGCAGATATAGCCGCGGATCTCCCTGGCCCGCGGTTCGACGCGGATAATCATGCCGCGCGGGACGATGCAGATCTCGGAGGGCTCGAGATCGATACGGCCCATTTCAGTATGGATGGTGAGTTCGCCCATTTCGGGGACGACCATCATCTCGGCATCGGCATTGTAGAAATATTCGTCTTCCATCGCGGCATTGGCGACATAGACATGGGTGGCCATGCCGACCTGGGTGTGTACATCGCCGGCGGTCGTGACCGTGCGTATCCCCTCAAGGAAGGTCGTGCGGCCTTGAGGCGAAGGGGTGGGGTTCCAGCGCAATTGCGCGATCGGCGCATCGGTATCGAAAGGTGCCGGCGCCGTTCGCCAATAAGGCAGATCCATATTGGCAAAGGCGGTGTTGTGCTTGACCGAGGGGCGAATGCGGTAAAGCCAGGAGCGCTCATTGGTGCCGCGCGGGGCGGTGAAGGGCGAGCCGGAGAGCTGCTCGGCATAGAGCCCATAGGCGCATTTTTGCGGTGAGTTCTGGCCTTGGGGCAGCGCGCCAGGCAGGCACTCGGTTTCAAAGTCGTTCCCGAAGCCGGGCATATAGCCCTCGACCATCGCGCTGACGGGTGTGCCGGTGGGGTTGAGGTCAGTCTTGTCCATGGATCGCCTCCTGGTGCATGCGAAAGGCAAGGCGGAACGCGGAAATTCCCGTGTGCCTTGTCTCCGGCGGCCAAACTGATATTGGTTGTGGTTGTAACAATTGATTTTGTAACTATCAAACACAATACAGGGCACAGGGCAGATGACGGACAGGGTGGAGGACAAAGCCGGATCGGGCGCGAGCGAGCGGCAGCAAGAACCATCGGAAGGCGCGGCCGGCGGGCGGCTCGATCTCTCGGCATTCCTGCCTTATCGGCTCAACCAGGCCGCAGAACGCGTCAGCCAGCGCTTTGCAAGACTCTATCGCGCCGAGGCGGGCCTGACCCGCCCCGAATGGCGGGTGCTGGCGACGCTCGGGCAGTTCGGCACCATGACCGCGACCGAGATCGGCCGGCATTCGGCCATGCACAAGACCAAGGTCAGCCGGGCGGTCTACTCCCTCGAATCACGGCACTGGCTCACCCGGACGCCATCAAGCGCCGACCGGCGAGTCGAAATGCTCGCGCTGAGCCCGAAGGGCCGGCAGAACTATAATGACCTGGTCACGATTGCGCGGGACTTCGAGGCGGCGCTCGTCGCGACACTTGGCGAAGAGGCCGCCGCCCGGCTCAGGGACGGGCTGACGGCTATCGAAGACAAGCTCGGCCCGGCGAGATAGCCGGGCTCGAGATCCTGGGTGGCTCAGGTGCCAGGCACCTTGCGGCAGTTGAGCAGTTCACGGCCACCCTGGGTAAGCACCATGTCGCGACCAGAGAAACTGGCGGTCTTGAGCCCCCAGCGCCATTCGCCTGCATCGGTACGCTGCAAGACGTGTCCGCCCTCGATGAAGAGCTTGCCGCGGGTCGGCTCCGTCACCACAGCGACGGTCTCGTCGACCCCGCAGCGATAAAGCGAGATCTCGACCGCCGGGTCGGGCCGTTCGACCACCGGCCGGATGGTGAGGGCGGTCTCCTCGCGCGGGGCGCGATAGGCCGTCAGGCACTCATCCCGCATTGAAGCGATCTCGTAGCCGAGCAGGGCGTTGCCATTGTCGGCATAGCGGTCACCCGGGCCGAGAACGGTCAGCTGACGCTTGCCGCCGCGATCATAGGCATAGAGCCGGACCGGAACACGGCGATCATTGGTGAAAGTAGTGCGGACCGGACGCGGGCCCGGAGGGCTGAATTCGCCGGTCATGCCGCAGGCCTTGTTGGGATTGGCGTTGTAGTCGGTGCGGGCCGCCGCGATCAGCCGGTCCCGCTCGCGGTCGGCATCGCCGCCAGGACGACCGCCACCCCCATCACCGCCGGATCCGGCGTTCTGGATCGTCGCAAAAATGTCGATCAGCGTCTTGAAGGCATCGAGCGCTTCCTGCCCGCCTGAACCGCCGCTGCCGCCTGAACCGCCGGATCCACCGGATCCGCCCGTGTCGCCGTCGGCGAAATCGTCATAGACGATCCGCGGGCGGCAGACGGCAACGAATTGACGGGTCGGCCCGGCACTGCCGCGCAGGGAATAGCGGGCCATCTGGCGCCCATCGACCGACAAGGTGAGCGCATTGCCCGCTGCGACGGCGCGGTAGAAGGCATGCTCGGCGTCCATGCGGATGAAGCCGAGCGCGCCCCAGTCCACCGAACTGCGTGAGACGGTCTGACCGGGCAGCGAACCGCCCGATCCGTCGACTGACCAACCGAGATTGAAGTTCCGGCCCGAAGGCAGGCCCGTGGGCATGGAATGGGTCACGAGCTCGACGATTCCGGCCTCAGGCGAACAACTCGCCTCAAGCCCGATGCGTTCGCCAGAGGCGTCCGAGAAGCGCAGGCGCGCCTTGCCGCCACCCGAGGGCGGCAGATAACGCCAGCCGAGGCTGGTATCACCCGTTACGTCTCCGATCACATTCGGGCCGAAGGGCCGTGGCGTGGTCCTGCAGTTCTGAATGAAATCGCGGACCGGGCCAGCGCTGCCGCGCAGCGAGTAGGAGATCGACTGGCGGCCGTCGGCAGTCACCGAGAATGTCAGCCCCGCGATCATGCCGCTCCACAGCCCCGAATCGGCCCTCAGATCGACCGCCGGATAACGGCCCGAGCCGCCCGGAACGGTGTCGATCCGACCCGTCGCCCGACTGGCATAGTCGCCGGCTTCAAAGACAAGGCTTGGGGATGAACCGGTGACGCGATTATTGCCGAAGCCCGGAAAATAGGCACTGACGACTGCCGTTCCCGGCATGCAATAGGCAGCGAAGACCGGGTCGGCGCCGGAACGCTGGTAGACGAGCCGAGCAGGTGTCGCCGTGTCGTTGGAAACAATATGCCGCCAGGCATGGGGCGATGCATAATCCGTGCCGCCGCCCGAAGAGCCGCCGCCGGATGACCCGCCCGAAGGCTGACTGACAGTGACCTCAAAACCGCCGGTGCACAGATTGGTCGTCGTCCGGGCCGAGGGGCCGGTGGCGAAGCTGACATCGACGCGGGCCGAACAGGGCAGTCCGTCCGCCCCATAGGTCAGCCGCGCACGCACACCATTGGGTACAAGCGAGATGATGGTGGCGGCGCTGCCGTTGATCGATACCGAGGTAATGCGCGGGGCGCCCGGCGCCAGGATGGTCAGTATTTCGCTCGCGCCGCTATCTGCACCCAGCACATAGGAGAAGTCATTGGCACACAGATTGCCGGTGCGGTCATAGGTGGTGCCATCCGACAACAGCGCGGTAATGCGCTGATTGCAGTCATAGCCCGAGGAGCCGCGCCGCAATGTGAATTCGATCCGGTTAGTGTCGGAGAAAGCGGTGAATGCCTTGGGGGCGCCGTTCAAGGAGAGGGTGAGAATGCGCAGGTCGCTGTCGGCGGGCCTGATGGAGAAGGTCTGCGTGGCCGAGCCACCACTGCTGCCCGAGCCGGATCCCCCAGACGATCCGCCGCCCGGTGCCACGCCGACAAAACTGATTGCGACCTTCCAGTCTGTCGAGCACGTGTTTGCCCGCACCGATTTGTTGCGGCCGGCGCTGTCGGTAGCACTGATGGTGTTATCGCAACCGAAGCCGGCGCCGCCATCATCGACACTGACAAAGACGAGATTGCCGGCGCGAGACAACAGCCTCGCAGGCCGATCGTTGAACCGGACGCTGGCGAGGTCGGCATCCGATGGCGTGACCGCGATCGTGAGAATGCGTGTCGCCGCCGATGCACCGGTGGCCGCAAGGGCCAGTGCTGCAAACAATACGAGCGCACCCATAGCCGCCCGCTGGAAGATGATGCGCATGATAATCCCTCTTTTCCGACACCCCGCCCTTTCTTCATTACATCCGATTTGGGCAATTTGTGGAAACGCTTAACTGAATTTCCGGTACTGAACGGATTCGCTAACTACCTCGTAACATTCCGAGCGTAAAAATACGGGGACAGCCGTCTGCGGGAGGGCAGATGACCCATGTCCATGAGCGCTTGCGCCATCAATATGGGGCCGGACGAGGCCGTACGCGCGCGGATCAGCGAGCTGATCGCGCCATGCGGGTTCGAAGTTGAACGCCGCCATACGCATATCGAGGGTGCCGTCCATCAATCGCGGCTGACCCCGCTTTGCTATTTCGTGTTTCACCTCACAAGCGACTTCGCGCCGATCCATGACCAGGTCGAAGAGATCCGGCATGCGAGCGATAATCGCATCCGGTTTGCACCATTGATCTGCTTTGCCGCCAATCCATCGCGCGCCGATATCCTGCGCTCGATCGCTTGCGGGTTTGACGATGTGGTGATTCTGCCCACCAGCCCCGACCAGCTGGCACGCCGGCTGCAGTTCCAGACCGGCCGCAAGATCGTCTATTTCGCCACCGAGAATTATGTCGGCCCGGATCGCCGTGCCCGGCTGGCGGCTCTGGGCGCGGGCTCCAAGTCCCCCCAGAACGGACGTGAGGAAGGCGGCCACGCCTATCGGCGCTACGAGATCCTGCGCGACAGCATGTCCGGGGTTCAGGTGCTGAAGGAAGACGTTGTCGATCCCGAGGCCGATGCCGAGCTGATTGCCCTCTAGCGATCGGCTTTCCTGAGGACCCCAGCCCCCCCCCCGAAATGACCTCTATCGTTTCCGGTATTGGCGAAATTCAGCCTAATGGGTTTCCGCCGCCGCCCGCCAGCGCCAACCAGGGACCATGGATTACGGTCCACAATTCTCGGCGATTTTATTGAACATATTCAGTATTGTGGTCCATCTATCGCAATATTGCGCAATTTTCGTAGCTGTTTTACCGGCGGAAGAATTAAAGACACAGTTAACCTGTTGAGCGCATGCTTTGCCTGTGTCCGGCCGGTCCACCCCTCAACCCCCCGGTACCGGGCGCCACGCTACCTCTTGTGGCATGGTGGCGAATGAGGCGGCCTGATCCCCTCCCTCCCCTCAGGCCGGTGGGGCGCCTGCAAAAGGCGCCCCTTTTTACGTTCACACTTCACCCAAAGTAACCGCAGCACGCCAGCCAATACGCAGACCTGGCTGGATTTTTATGGCAACATGTGTAGACATAAAACCAGTACCGCCCTCCTTGGTCCGGTGCTATGCGAACGGCAGGCCCGACGGTTTCCGCCCTTCGCGGATGGACGCCAATCCCGGAAGTTCCCGCCTGAACCTTGCGGGCCAAGGATTTGAACACATGATCGCACCACAACACCGCGTTTACGCCGCCTTCTATCTTTTTGCCCTGACGATCGGGGGACTGTTGTCCCGCTTTGCCGATCTGCAGGTGGAACTCGGCCTCTCGGAGGGTCCGTTCGGGATGGTGGTGATCGGCTGGTCGGTGGGCATGCTGTTTGCGATGACCTTCTGCACGCCGATCATCGAATGGCTTGGCGTCAAACGCACCGTCATCATCACCATCACGGTAAGCGCACTTTGCCAGTTGCTGGCTGCGGCTTCGGGCATGCCAGTTGCCGTGTTCGGCATCATGGTGTTTGGCGGGGTGATGGTCGGGATGCTTGAGATCGTCCTCAATGTCGAGGCGGACCGCACCGAGGCCGCCATCGGTCGCCGGATCATGAATCGCGCTCACAGTTTCTGGAGCCTTGGCTTTTTCTCCTCCGCCGTGATCGGGGGGCTGATGCGCCAGTTCGAGGTGTCGATGGTCATCCACCTCGCTTTGATGCTGCCGGTCCTGGCCGGAGGCGCCTTTATCGCCATGCGGGGGTTCACGCCTGCGCCGCGCCGTCATCCCAAGGGTTCCAAGCAAAAGACCCCGGTTTTCGCGATACCGACACCCGGCATTCTGGCGCTTTGTGCGGTGGCGTTGTCGGCTTCCCTGGTCGAGGGGGCCGGATTTGACTGGTCGGTGATCTATATGCGCGACGTTTTCGAGAGCGAACCCTTCGTCTCTTCGATGAGCCTGATCGCGATCTCGGCCTCGATCTGGCTCGCGCGGGTCGGCGCCGACAGTGTTGTCGACCGGTTCGGGGCACGGCAAGTGACCTATTTCCTGCTTTGCATTGCCACGGCCGGGCTGTTGCTGGTCGGCTTCGCGCCGACCCCGGAGCTAGCGATCCTGGGCTTTGCGCTGATGGGCGTCGGTGCTTCGGCGATCTACCCGCTTGTGGTTTCGGAAGCCGCGGGGCGGACCGACCGACCGGCGGAAATCAATGTCGCCGCGCTCGGGCAGACCGCGTTTCTGGTCTTCTTCCTCGGACCGCCGCTGCTCGGTTTCGTCGCCGAGCATTTCGGGAACCGCGCCAGCTTCCTCGTCATCCTGCCGATGGTATTGCTGAGCTTCGTGTTCACTCACCGCATGTCCACCAGGCCCGCAGCCAAGCCGGCCGAAGCCTGATCGCGCTTGCCGCACCGGGCCTGGCTTTCTAGGCTCGGTCTTCCGGCAAACCTGGATTCGGGCAAACTTGGATTCGGGCAAACTTGGATTCGGGCCAACTTGGATTCGGGCAGATTTGGATTCGGTCATGAGCGAGACTTCGGGCGAAACCGGCCCGCTGATCACCGACGGGCGGCAATCGGACACTGCGCTGATGATTCAGCGCGGGGTGATGCGCATGCTGCGCGGGCGTTTCGATTTTTGCTGTTTCGCGGAGGTGGCGCTGGCCAACAGCCGCCGGGCCGACGTGCTGGCGGTCGGGCCCAGGGGAGAGATCTGGATCGTCGAGATCAAATCTTCGCTTGCCGATTTCCGGGCCGACGGCAAATGGCACCATTACCGGGATTTCTGCGACCGGTTCTATTTCGCCAAGCCGCCAGAGCTTGACGCGGACATTTTCCCCGAAACTGAAGGGCTGCTGGTCGCCGACGGGCATGGTGCGGAAGTGCTGCGCGATGCGCCGGCAGACAATCTGGCCCCGGCGCGGCGCAAGGCGATGATGCTCAAACTGGTGCGGCTGGGCGCCGACCGGGTGCACGGGCTGATGGATCCGGGCCCCCGGTAGGCCGCTTTCCTGGAGAAATCGCTATTCGGTGGCTCTCGCCTTTTCGAGTGCGGATTTGACCGCCTTCATGATCTCCAGCCGTTCATGGTCGTTCTCGGCGGCAGTGATCACCTCTGACAGATCGAGCGAGAAGCGGGCATATTCATTGTGCCAGTCGTCGGTCATCTGCGCCTTTTCGATCCGCCGTTTCTCGGGCTTGTGGACGTCACCGATACCAGAAGCGCGCAGGTCGAACTGATCATCAAGTTCGGGCGAGATCACCTTGTCGGGGCCGAGCCCCTTGTCGCGCTCCAGCGCCTGGGTCATGGCCTCGCGGCCCTCATCCTCGCCATGAGTGAGGAAAATGGCACCATGGGCCGGCAGCCGTTCGGAGATCCAATCCATCAGCTCCGAGTGATCGCCATGGGCGGAATAGTTGGAGATGGTGCGAATGGCGGCGCGGATCTTGACCTCGCGGCCATGGATTCGGACCTCGTCTGCGCCGGACTGAATGATGTTTCCCAACGTTCCGGGGGCCTGATAGCCGACAAACAGAACGGTCGCATCATGACGGAAGAGATTGTTGCGCAAATGGTGCTTGATGCGCCCGGCATCACACATGCCCGAGGCGGACATGATGATCGCGCCGCCTTTGATGTTGTTGATGTCCTTTGATTCCTGCACCGATTCAACGATCCGAAAGCGTTCGTCTGCGAACAGCTCTTCAGGCGGCAACTCGATATCCTGCATGGTCGGGGCGAACTGCTTGAACACGCGGGTAACCCGGCGGGCGAGCGGGGAATCAAGGAAGACCAGCGAAGGGTTGATCTCGCCGCGCTTGATCAGCACTCCGATGTCATGCAGCAGCTCCTGACTGCGCTCGACGGCAAAGGTCGGCATGACCAGATTGCCGCCGCGCTCCATCGCGTCATTGATTTCCTTGGCGAGCACCCTGCGACGCTCATCGAGCGAATAATCGGCGCGTTCGCGGCCGCCATAGGTCGATTCGCAAAGGATGTAGTCAAAGCCGGCCGGGGCGTCGGGCTCGAGATAGAAGACCTTTTCATCGGGTCCCAGATCGCCAGAAAACAGGATATGGACGGGATCGCCATTCTCGTCCTCGACTCGGACTTCGATCGAGGCCGAGCCGAGAATGTGACCGGCATTCCAGAACCGGCATTTCACACCCGGTCCCGGCTCGATCCACTCCTCATAGTCGTGGGCCTTGAAGCGCTTGAGCGCCTCTTCGGCGTGTTCGAGATTGTAAAGCGGTTCGACAGGCTTCTGCCCGCGGCGCTCGCGCTTGCGGTTTTCGCGTTCAGCCTCGCTTTCCTGAATTCCGGCGCTGTCGGCGAGCATGAACTCGAGGAGACCAGCGGTTGGCCCGGTGGCGTGGATCGGTCCCTTGAAGCCGTATTTGACCAGTTTCGGGATCAGCCCCGAATGGTCGATATGGGCGTGGGTCAGCAGCAGAAAGTCGATCCCCGACGCATCGAAGGGAAACGACTTATTGTTGAGCGCCCGGACCGTCTTGTTGCCCTGGAACATGCCGCAATCGATCAGAAAGCGGCCCTTGGGATGGGTAATACGGTAACAAGAGCCGGTGACGGTGCCGGCGGCGCCATGAAAGGAAAGAGTGACGGTCATAGGGATCCTGGGCCGGTCGAAGGGGTTGGCCTGAGGCTAGGCCGTGCCCTTCACAAACTCAAGACATGTCGGCCCTGACAGAGCGAAAACCCAGCGCCGCCAGATGGATGGCTCAGCGCGGCACGCGGGTTACCTGCCGCTTCGCCTTGTCCGAAAAGTCTGCAACTGTTCGCTGACGCGGACCTCCGGTTCGGGGCTCGCTTTGCTTCCCGCTTCGCCTTGTCCGAAAAGTCTGCAACTTTTCGGGGCTCGCTTTGCTTCCCGTTTCGCCTTGTCCGAAAAGTCTGCAACTTTTCGGGGCTCGCGGTAATCAGCGCGGTGCGCGCTTGGCCAGAATCCGCTGCAAGGTACGCCGGTGCATGTTCAGCCGGCGGGCGGTCTCGGAGACATTGCGGTCGCACAGCTCGTAGACCCGCTGGATATGTTCCCAACGCACGCGATCGGCGGACATGGGATTGTCAGGCGGGTCCGGCTTGTCATCGCCTTCAGCGATGAGGGCCTTGAAGACATCGTCGCCATCAACCGGCTTGGCGAGATAGTCGACCGCGCCGAGCTTCACTGCGAGCACTGCGGTGGCGATGTTGCCATAGCCCGTGAGCACGACGACGCGCGCATCCTCGCGCACCGATTTGAGAGCCTCAACCACATCGAGGCCGTTGCCATCGCCGAGCCGCATGTCGACGACCGCAAAGGCGGGCGGATCGGATTTGACCGCCGCAAGCCCCGCGGCGACGCAATCGGCGGTGCGCACGTCGAAGCCGCGCTTGGCCATCGCCCGCTCGAGGCGGGTGAGGAAGGGCTTGTCGTCATCGACAAGCAGCAGGGAACGGTCCTGATCCATGAGGTCCTGAACGGTCGTCATTGTGTTGTCATCCAGTTTCGCGCCTCCTTTTAAGCCAAGCCTTGTCGTGGCGTCAAAGCGCGGGATCCGATTGTTGCGCGACTTCCTTGTATTCAACGGCAGGGCGGGGCCAGCGGATGACCACCTGGGCCCGGCCATCAAGGCTTTTATTGCCGAATGAGAGCGTGGCGCCGGACCGCTCGAGCAGGGTCTTGGCGATGAAGATTCCCAGTCCAAGGCCGCCGGGTTCGGTGGGGTCGCTGTCCGAACGGTCGGAAGGACGGGTGGTCAGGTAGGGCTCGCCGAGCTTGGTGACAAGATCGGGCGGGAAACCGGGCCCGTCGTCGGTGATGACGATGCGTACCGTCTCCGCGGTCCATTCAAGGGTGATATCCGTCGCGGTCTTGGCATAGTCGATGGCGTTCTCGATGAGATTCCCGAGGCCATATAACAGCCCTGCGTTGCGGCGGATGCGCGGTTCCTCCCCTGACGTGCGGCCCTTTTCAATGGAAATGACAACGCCGAAATCGCGATGCGGCTCGATCACCTCGGCCACAAGGTCGGTCAGCGAAATCGAGCCGAACATGGTTTCGTCATGGGCATCGAGGCTGCGCAGCTTGGTGAGGATGGCGCGGCAACGCGCCGCCTGTTCGGCAATGAGGTCGACATCCTCCTTGAGCGCCTCGGTGTCGGAGAGATCGGTCTGCATCTCCCGTGCCGCCAGCGCGATGGTGGCAAGCGGGGTGCCGAGCTCATGGGCGGCGGCCGCAGCAAGCCCGTCGAGGACGGAAAGGTGCTGTTCTCGAGCCAGCACCAGTTCGGTCGCGGTCAGCGCATCGGCGAGCTGACGCGCTTCGTGGGCAACGCGGTTGGTATAGACGGCGGTGAACAGGATGCCACTGACGATCCCGACCCAGATGCCGCCGACATAAAGCGGCTCGAGTTGAATCGGCTGACCGGCAAACCACGGCAAAGGCATGTGAAAGACGGTGAGAATGGTCGCAAGGCCCACCGCAAGAATAGCCAGCGTGGTGGTCCAGCGCTGCGGCAGGGTGGTTGCAGAGACCGAAACCGGGGCGAGCAGCAGAATCGAGAACGGGTTCTGCAACCCTCCGGTCAGATAGAGGAGCGCCGCGAGCTGGGCGCTGTCATAGGCCAGAAGCACCGCTGCAAAATGTGAACGCAGGCGCAACGTGGCCGGGAACCGCAGCAACAAGACGAGATTGAGTCCCGCAGACAGGGCGATGAGCGCGAGGCAGGGGGTCAGCGGCAGGTCGAATCCCAGCCCGAAGGCCACGAAAACCACGCCAGCGGTCTGCCCGACCACCGCCAGCCAGCGCAATCGGATCAGGGTTTCGAGCCGTAATCGGTGATGCGCGACGGTTGGCAGGGCGGGTTGCAGGGCCATTTCGGGGGCCTTTTCACGGTTTTTTGGGCGGGTTTTGTGCCCTTATTGCCCCAAAAACCGGGCGGGTGGGAGTATCTGCCGCGTTTTTCAAGACCCTCAAATTCGAAAAAGACCGGTTGACCGGGCGCAAACACCCCCCAAATCCAAGCCGTCGATGAGAAAGAGGTGTTTGGATGACAACGTCTATTATCAAACCGCAATGGTCGCCGCTGACCATCGCCCTGATGGTTCTTGGCTTCATTTTCTTCTGGCCGCTCGGCCTCGGCGTACTCGCCTATATCCTTTGGGGTGAGTATTTCGGCGGGTCGCGCGAACAGGCAGAAGCCTGGGTTGACCGGCAGCGCTCCAACTGGCGTGACATGAAGTCCCGCAAGCATGGCCGCCGCCACAGCCACTTCCGGACCGGAAATGCCGCCTTCGATTCCTACCGCGAATCGGAAATGAAGCGGCTCGACGAAGAACGTCGCCGGCTCGAAGAGGAACGCCAGGAATTCGAAGACTTCCTGCGCAATCTGCACGCTGCCCGTGACCGCGAGGAATTCGACCGGTTCATGGCAGAACGTGAACGCCGCCATCACAACGACCCCAATGGCGAGCACAGCAACGGTCACGATGATAACCATCGCGACGAAGACCGCCGGGACCGCGACTAGGTCCTGGCAACCAGCCGGCTCTCCTCCCGCCGGCACGACTCTCCCCAATCAGACTGCACGCCTTGCCTTTTGGCCCGGTTTTCTTTTGTTTGCACGCCTTCGGCTTTTGCCTTTTGGCCCGGTTTTCTTTTGTTTGAACGCCTTCGGCTTTCGCCTTTTGGCCGGGTTTTCTTTTGTTTGGACGCCTTCGGCTGTTGCCTTCTCGCCCGGTTTCCTTTTTGGCGGACAGCGCCATACTGGTGCCGACCGAATCATTGCACGCTGCCGCTTCATGAACCGCCTGTTCCGCCGCCGCGAGACATTTCCCGACACCACCAGCGTCATCCTTGAAACCGGTGAGACCACTGTCATCGTGCGGGTCAATGCAAGGGCACGGCATTACCGGCTGACCATGGATCTCAAGCGCGGCCCGATCCTGACCGTGCCCGCCCATGGCCACTGGGATGATGCGCGGGCCTTTCTCGAGCGGCACAAGGGTTGGCTCGACGGGCAGATCGGGCACCGGATCGTGCCGGTCGCCTTTGTCCCGGGTGCCGAAATCCCGATCCGGGGCGTTCTGCATAAAATCGCGGATTCGGGCCGCATTCGCGGCCAGGTCGAGGTCATTCCGGGCGACCCGCTCCAGGTCGTGGTGCCGGGGGGCGAGCATCTGGCACGCCGCCTTACCGATTGGCTGAAAGCCGAGGCACGCAACGACCTCTCCGTCTCAGTCCAGCACCACGCGGCCAGACTCGAGGTGAAGCCGACCGGCATCAAATTGCGTGACCAGTCGAGCCGCTGGGGCTCCTGTTCCAGTTCGGGTGCGCTCAATTTCAACTGGCGGCTCGTCCTGGCTCCGGCCTTTGTTCTCGACTATGTCGCCGCCCATGAAGTGGCGCATCTAATCGAGATGAACCATTCGCGGGCCTTCTGGCGGACCGTGGAACGAACCTTGCCGGACATGGAACGGGGCCGCGCCTGGCTGAAGGCCCATGGGCGCACGCTCCACCGCTACGGTGCGGACTAGGCGTCAGCCGCCGAACAGATCACGCAGAAAATCACCGATGTTGCGGCGCTGGCGCTGCGGCTGCTCGGCCTGTTGCACTTGCTGTGGAATGTACTGGCCGGGCAGGTCTGCCGGCGCGAGACCCTCATGGGCCTTGGCCATGAACTGGGTCCACAGCTGAGCCGGGAACGAGCCCCCGCCGACGCGCTGGGTCGGACTTGAATCGTCATTGCCCAGCCAGATGCCAGTCACCATGCGGGCCGAATAACCGACAAAGACCGCATCGCGGTATTCCTGGGACGTGCCGGTCTTGCCCGCGATCTGCCAGCCGGGCAGGTGCGCGTTCTTGCCGGTGCCGGCTTCAAGCGCATAGGACAGCATCGAATTCATCATGCCCAGCTTGTCGGGTGCAACGACCTGGCCCGGACCGGCGGGTATGTGGTCGTAAAGCACTTCACCGTCGGCGGTTTCGATCCGCGATATGACATGGGCGATCACGCCGGCACCGCCATTCGAGAAGGGCGCATAGGCGGCAGTGAGCTCCAGAAGAGAAATCTCCGGGGTACCCAGCGCAATCGAGGGCACGGGATCGATCTGGGTGGAAATACCGAGGCGATAGGCGGTGTTGACCACCGCCTGCGGCCCGACATGGATCGCCAGCCGCGCGGCAACCGTATTGAGCGAGTTGGCCAGCCCTTCCCGCATGGTCACGGGGCCGTAATACTTGCCGGAGGCATTTTCGGGCGACCAGCCATTATAGTCGAGCGGCCCGGAATCGATCACGGTTTCGGGGCTGAGACCGGCTTCGAGCGCGGTGAGATAGACAATCGGCTTGAAGGCGGAGCCCATCTGCCGCCGGGCGGTGACGGCACGGTTGTACTGGCTCTTGGCATAATCTGTTCCACCGACAATCGCCTTGACCGTCCCGTCCGGTTCCATCGCCACCAGCGCCCCCTGAGAGAAGCCACGCTCCTCACCGTGCTGGTCAACCATTTCACGCACCAGGAACTCGGCCTGTTTCTGCAGGTCCCAATCAATCGAGGTGTGGACGATGACGTCCTCATCGACCTCGCCGATATAGGACTGCATGAGCGTTTCGACCCAGTCGGCAACATAGTATTCGGCGCCAGCCACGCGGGTACGGATGCGCTTGTTGGGATCGATGGCGGCGGCCTCGGCTTCGTCCTTCGATATATAGCCTTCCTCGGCCATCGCATTGAGGACGACGCGCGCACGCGCGGCTGCGGCTTCCGGATGGGTGTCGGGAGACAGGCGGGACGGCGCCTGCAGGACCCCGGCAAGAATCGCGGCCTCGCCCAGATTGAGGTTGGAGGCGGACTTGCCGAAATAGGTCTGCGCGGCAGCTTCGATGCCATAGGCGCCGCCGCCGAAATAGACCCGGTTGAGGTAGAGCTCGAGGATCTGGTCCTTGTTGTAGTTCTGCTCGAGCCAGATCGCGATCAGGGCTTCCTGGATCTTGCGCTTGATCGACTGCTCGGGGGTGAGGAACAGATTCTTGGCGACCTGCTGGGTAATGGTCGACCCGCCGTGACCGTTGAGCGGATTGCGGCCCTCGCTCACATTGATGCGCATGGCCCCGAGAATGCCGATGGGATCGAGCCCGAAATGTCCGAAAAACCGCCGGTCTTCGATCGCGACGACGGCTGCGGGTACGTAGTGGGGCAGTTCATGAATGGCAACGGCCTCTCCGCCCATTTTGCCGCGATTGGAGATCAGTTTTCCATTGGTGGCGACGATGCGGATATTGGCGGGCCGTTCGGGAACCGCCCAGCTATCGGAATCGGGCAGCTGAAAACCGTAATAGGCCACGATGCCGGCAACGATGATCCCGGCCCACACGCCAAGCACCACGCCCCAGTAGAACAGCTTGCCGATAACGCGCCCGAGGGTGAGCGGCTTTTTCTCGCGCCCTTTGCGGGTTTTCTTGCGGGTGCCGGTTTTGCCCCGCGGGGGTTTCGCGGCGCCTTTTCCCGAGCCTTTGGCTGGCTTGGCGGGCTTTGCGCTCTTGCCGCCTCGGCGTGATTTGCCGCCGGCGATGCGATCGTCGGCGGTCAGACCGATATCCAGCGCGCTGCGCGATTGTCCTGCCAAGGCCTGTGTCTCCGGCGATGATGAGAAGGCGGCGCGCCTGCCGGCGCCGCGGTGGACCCGGTCATAACGTTAAATGTGGCTGGTTTAAGGGCAGGTTACGGGCCGGATTTGCAGATCGGCCGCATTTGCCCCCGGTGTCGGGGTCAGCACATCAGAACACCGGCCCACTGAGGATTTGGGGCCACAGGATCATGTCTCACCCCCCCTTGAACTCCCTGTCATCCAATGTTACATACAGACCGGTCGGTCGGTCTGGGGGTTGAACGCTATCTCACCCCACCGGCCTTCAGCGCTGCCCGGGCCATTTGGCAGCCAGACGTGAAAGGAATGCGGCATGACGACTGAAAAGGACACGGAACGGCCTCCACGGGAGAAGCTGCTCGAGGCAGCAGCCGAGTTGTTCGTTGCCCATGGCTATGACGGCACGGGGCTGAGCGAGATCCTCAAACAGGCCGGGGTCTCCAAGGGCGGATTCTACCATCACTTCCCCACCAAGCTGGCGCTGTATGACGAAGTCATCCAGCGGTTTTTTCCGTTCCCGTTTTCCGATTTCGATTGGGAGGCGCATACCGACCTCACCGTGCGGGAACAGAAGCGCGCGATCGATGGCTATTACGCCCAGGTCGTCGTCAGCGCCAGCACGCTGAGTGGCGGACCGACGCGCGCACTTTCACTGTTCTTCGACAGTCTCGACCGGTTGCCCGCCTATCGCGAAAGCGCCCGGGATGCCTATCGCAAGCTTGTCCATGCGCTGGCGGTTGCCGTGGAACGCGAGGGGACGGCGTGGCCCTCCGCCTGGGCTGAGGCGGTGCGGTTTATCGCCGAACAGGAAGGCGGGCTTTACCTCTGGGCCGTGACCGGCGGGCTGGCGCGTCCTGAAGATCCTGCCCGCCCCGAAGACCCGGCCCGTCCAGAAGATCCTGCCACTTATTCCTAGGCAAACGACAAAACCAAGTGTGACGAAAGACTACACCCATGGACCTTTACGCAGACAAATCCGCTTCGGTGCCGCAAAAGCTGTCGATCACCGCCATCGAGGCGGCAATCCTGCTGCTCTCTGGCTATGTGCTGTTCGGGCCGGGTGGCGAGATGATTTCGGGTTGGTTCGGCTGGCCGCAATTCGAAACCATTCCCGCCCGGCGCTATGTGATCTTCGGGTTCTCCGTGGTCATCCTTTTGCGCATGGCCTTCACCATGTTCTACCTCATGAAGCGGACCATGCCCTGGGCCGAAGTGTTCTCCGTCCCGGCGGCCTTCTCGCTCTATTATCTCGGCTTCGCCATTGCCGTCTTGCCCTCGGATGCGCCGCTCGGGTGGATCGATTATGCCGGCATCGCACTGTTCGCACTGGGCTGTTATCTCAACACGGCCTCAGAACTTGACCGCGACCGGTTCAAGAAAGACCCGGCCAACAAAGGCAAGATCTATTCCGGCGGGTTGTGGGGGCTCTCCATGCATATCAACTTCTTCGGCGATATCGTGTGGATCACCGCCTATGCGGTCGTCGCGCAGTCGCTTTGGGCCTGTGCGATCCCGCTCCTGGCTGTGGGCTTCTTCGCATTTTACAATGTGCCCATGCTCGATGCGCATCTGGCGAAACGCTATGGCGACCAGTTCACGGCCTATGCAGCCCGCACCAAGAAGCTCGTGCCCTTCGTCTGGTGAGGGCCAGCCATGACAGTAAAACGCCGCGCGGGCGATAGCCGGCGCGGCGTTTGTATCTGCCGGGTGGAGACCTGTTGTGGTCGGGTGCCCACGCCGCCTCGAAACGCTTCTAGATATCGAGGTTGGCGACGTTGAGGGCGTTTTCCTGGATGAATTCGCGGCGCGGTTCGACAAGATCGCCCATCAGCTGGGTGAAGGTCTCATCGGCCACGTCGGTTTCGCGCACATGCACCTGCAACAGCGTGCGGGCGTCGGGATCCATGGTGGTTTCCCAAAGCTGGCCGGGGTTCATTTCGCCCAGGCCTTTATAGCGCTGGAGATAGATGCCCTTGCGGCCGAACTTGGTCAGTCCCTCGAACAGGGAGAACGGGCCGAAGACACTTTCGGTCGTGTCCTTGCGCGCAAGCTTTGGCACACCGGCATAGATTTCCTCAAGGGACGCGGCGAGCTGGCGCAGCTTGCGCGCATCCGCCGAGGCAATCAGCGCGGCGTCGATCTTATGGGTCTCGGTGACCCCGCGAATAGTGCGCGAGAAGACGAAACCGCCCTCGCCATCGCTTTCCCCGATCCAGCCCTGTTCGGTCTCCGCCGAGACCCGGTCGAGCCGGCTGGCAATGCGCTCGGCCATGGCCGTCACCGCCTTGTCATCGGCCAGCTTTTCCGGATCGAGCCCACCCACGATCAGCGCCTGTTCGACGATCGAGCGGTTATATTTGAGATTGAGCAGTTCGATCTGGTGCACCAGATCGCGCGCCTGGCCGACAATGGCGCGCAAATCGGCGCCCGCATGGGCCACGCCTTCGCGGGTGGTCAGCACCGCATCTTCCGTGCCGAGATCGAGGAGATAATCCTCGAGCGCCCGCTCGTCCTTCAGATAGCGCTCGGAATTGCCGCGCCGCGACTTATAGAGCGGCGGCTGGGCGATGTAGAGATGGCCGCGCTCGATGATCTCGGGCATCTGCCGATAGAAGAAGGTCAGCAGGAGCGTGCGGATATGGGCGCCGTCGACATCGGCGTCCGTCATGATGATGATCTTGTGATAGCGCAGCTTGGAAATATCGAACTCGTCGCGCCCGATGCCGGTGCCCATGGCCATCACCAGATTGCCGATCTGGTCGGAGGTCAGCATTCGGTCGAAACGCGCGCGCTCGACATTGAGGATCTTGCCGCGCAGGGGCAGCACGGCCTGGGTGCCGCGGTCACGGCCCTGGGTGGCGGAGCCACCGGCCGAATCACCCTCGACCAGGAACAGTTCGGACTTGGCCGGATCCTTTTCCGAGCAGTCCTTCAACTTGCCGGCGAGATAGGTGACATCGAGCGCGGTCTTGCGCCTTGTCAGCTCGCGCGCCTTGCGCGCCGCCTCGCGGGCTGCGGCAGCCTCTGCGACCTTGGAGACGATCTGCTTGGCTTCGTTGGGATGCTCCTCGAACCACTGGTTGAGCCGCTCATTAACGACGCTTTCCACCACCGGACGCACTTCAGAGGAAACCAGCTTGTCCTTGGTCTGGGAGGAGAATTTGGGGTCCGGCACCTTGACCGAAAGCACACAGGTCAGCCCCTCACGGCAGTCCTCACCGGTCATCGAGACCTTTTCACGCTTGGTGATGCCGCTAGATTCAGCATATCCCGACACCTGGCGGGTCAAAGCGCCACGCAAGCCGGCGAGATGGGTTCCGCCATCACGCTGGGGAATGTTGTTGGTGAAGCACAGGACATTCTCATGGTAACTGTCGTTCCACCAAAGAGCCAGTTCGACGGTGATACCGTCGCGTTCCGCGTTGATCGCGATCGGGGTTTCGATCAGCGGGGCCTTGGCCTTGTCGAGGAAGCGCACAAAGGCTTCCAGCCCGCCCTCATAATAAAGATCGACTGAACGCGCCTCGGCATGGCGATTGTCGGTCAAAAGGATGTGCACGCCGGAATTCAGAAAGGCCAGTTCGCGCAGCCGGTGCTCGAGGGTGCCGTAGTCGAATTCGGTCATGGTGAAGGTTTCGGACGAGGGCATGAAGCTGACCGTCGTGCCGGTTTCGTCCCCGGCATCCCCAACTTCCTTGAGTGGGGCGTCGGCATTGCCGTGGGTGAAGGTCATTTCGTTGACCTTGCCCGCGCGCTTGATCGAGAGCTTGAGCCAGCTTGAAAGCGCGTTGACCACCGACACGCCCACCCCGTGCAGGCCGCCGGAAACCTTGTAGGAATTCTGATCGAATTTTCCGCCCGCATGCAGTTGGGTCATGATCACTTCAGCCGCCGAAATCCCCTCGCCTTCGTGGATTTCGGTAGGGATGCCGCGGCCATTGTCGGTCACGGTCGCCGACCCATCGGCGTTGAGGGTTACCGTGACGAGGTCCGCATGGCCCGCCAATGCCTCGTCAATGGCATTATCGACCACTTCATAGACCATGTGGTGCAAGCCCGAGCCGTCATCGGTATCCCCGATATACATGCCAGGCCGCTTTCTCACCGCATCGAGGCCCTTGAGAACCTTGATGCTTTGCGCGCCATACTCGCCGTCGGCTGGGGCCTGGTCGGGGGTCTTTTCCGGGGTGTCTTGGCTGGTGTTCTGGCTCATGCTCGAATCAGTCGGTTAAACACGGTTTCAACCTATCCCTTTTGGCCCGCAAACCAAAGCGCGGCCGGGCTTTTTCATTCGGTTTCGACAAGGTTTGGCAAGGGTGTCGCCCTCACGGCATCGGAGTGAGCCGCGCATCCTCAACCCGGACCCGCAATGCACGGTCGCCCAGTGCCTCGAACAGGATCGCATCGGTGCCCGTCATCACGCATTGAACACCCAGTTCGTCGAGCCTGTCGAACAGGCCGGCGCGACGGTTTTCGTCGAGATGGGCGGCGATTTCGTCCAGCAGCAGGATCGGCGGCAGACCCGACATATCGGCGACCAATTGGGCATGAGCAAGGACAAGCCCGATCAGCAGTGCCTTTTGTTCGCCGGTCGAGCACAATCTGGCCGGCACGCCCTTGCCCAGATGCCCAACCTCAAGGTCCGCCCGGTGCGGGCCAATGGTCGTGCGCCCGGCAGCGCGATCAATGGGCCGCGCGGCGCGCCAGGCCTCGATATAGCCGGTTTCGAGCGCACCCGACTGAATGGCATCGGTTTCGAACGGCTCGAGCCCGGAGAGATCGACCGTGGCGGCAGGAAACGGACCCGCATCCCCGGCAGCAGCCAGGAGCGCCGCGAGATGCCCCAGCGTATCGGCCCGTGCAAAGGTGACGGCCGTTGCATGAGCCGCCATCTCGGTTTCAATCGCATCGAGCCAGGCGCGGTCAGGGTTTTCGTTCAAAAGCCGATTGCGCTGGCGCATGGCGCGTTCATAAGCGTTGAGAGAGGCGGTGTGGCCGGGAATGAGAGTGAGGACCAACCGGTCGAGGAACCGCCGCCTGTCGCCGGCAGGACCGGTGAACAGCCCATCCATAGCCGGGGTCAGCCACATGACCCGGATATGCTCGCCCAATGCCTCGACGGCGCGCGCATCGGCACCGTTGATGCGCACCCGGCGCGGTTTGCCGAGACCATCAGGGCTTTGCCCGGTCCCCAGATCCACCGGACCCGCCGGCGTCTCAAGGGTTGCGGCCACGGCCCAGCCGCCATCGGAGCCCGCCTGTGTCAGGTCTTCGAAGGCGGCGCGCCGGAGCCCCCGGCCTGGCGCCAGCAGCGAGATCGCTTCCATCAGATTGGTCTTGCCGGCACCATTGTGCCCGACCAGCACCAGATGGCGCGCGTCGAGATCGAGCGCGGCGCTCGTATAGTTGCGGAAACCGGTCAGCCGCAGCCGGGTCAGATAGCGGCTCGGCGGCGTGCGGGCGGGTGCGGACATCTATGGACCGTTGAACGGTCCTTCAGCGTGCGGGCTAAACCCGCATGGGCATCAGGACGTAAAGCGCGTTGGTTTCGGTGTCGGCCTCCACAAGGGTGGGCGAGCCGGCATCGGAGAAGCGGAAGACCGCGGAATCGGTGTGGATCTGGTCGATGATGTCGAGGAGATAGCGGGCATTGAACCCGATCTCGAAGCCTTCGGCCTCGAACTCGACCGGCAGCTCCTCGCGCGCAGTGCCGTGATCGGGATTGGTGACGGTGAGTTCCAGCAGGCCTTCGCTGAGCCCGAGCTTGACCGCGCGCCCGCCACGATCCGACGCGATGGTCGACACACGGTCGACCGCCTGTTTGAAGCTGGCCGTGTCGACGACCATGCGCTTGTCATTATGCGCCGGGATGACGCTCTCATAATCGGGGAAATTGCCCTCGATGAGCTTCGAAAGCAGCACCACGCCGCCGACAGCAAAGCGGATCTTGGTCTCGGAGACCTCGATGGCGACCTCGGCATCCTTGTCGTCGAGGAGCTTCTGGGCCTCGGCGACGGTCTTGCGCGGCACGATGATCGAAGGCATGCCCTCGGCCCCGGCGGGGGCCTCGGCCTCGGCACGGGCGAGGCGGTGACCATCGGTCGCGACGGCCCGCAGCAAATTGCCGTCGTCCCCCGACATGGTGTGGAAGAAGATACCATTGAGATAATAGCGGGTCTCTTCGGAAGAGATCGCAAACTGGGTGCGTTCGATCAACTCGCCCAGAAGCCCGGCCTTGATGGCAAAGGAGTGGGTGAATTCGCCGGATTTGAGATCGGGGAAACCGTCCGCCGAGAGGCAGGCCAGGTTGAAGCGCGAGCGCCCCGAGGTCAAAACCATCTGCTCGCCGCCACCCTCGGTTTCGAGGCTCACTTCGGCGCCGTCAGAAAGCTTGCGCACGATTTCATAAAGCGTATGCGCGGGCACAGTCGTGGTGCCGGCGACCGAGACCATGGCCGGCACGGATTCGGTCATTTCAACGTCGAGATCGGTCGCGCGCAGATCGAGCTGACCGTCATGAGCGGACAGCAATACGTTCGACAGAATGGGATAGGTATTCCGCCGCTCGACAACGCGGTGCACATGCCCCAGCGACTTCAACAGGTGGTTGCGCTCCAGCGTGACCTTCATGATGGACTCCGACGTTAAGGCATGTCCGGGGACCCACGCAGACGCCTGCCGCGCGAGGTCCCGACGACCGGGTGAGGGAAGTTACCCCAGAACAGCCAAATTACAAGGGTCAGCGCCCGGCTGGCCACAAAATCTCTGGGTATCGGGTGGAATGGCGCCGGAGGTGGCGGCAATTGACGGTCTGACGGCCTTCCCGCGGGCCGCCCGCCGTATGAAGACCGGGGCACAGCGCCCCCAATTTCGTGCTGCACCCCGGCCCGGCCTGCCAGCGGACTAAGCCGCACCAACAGCAGGCGCGACCGAAAACAGGGCCTGTGGCCCCTCAACGTTGTGCCGCAGCTTATGGATGCCGCGTTGCTGGCGGTTCCCTCAACAATGGAAGGCGCCTCTTCCCCTGCTCCCGATCCGGGAGAGCGCCGGGCCCGCGTCGATCCCGACCCGGCCCGGTATTCTTGAATTTCGATCCTTCGAGCGGCCTTGCGAGCATGGCCGTCAAGGCATCGTTCGTCGGTTCGCGTCCGACCCTTCGAGCATAGCTCTCAGGGTTTCGAACCTAGAAAGACTCCATCGGAGCCTTTCTGCCTGTCGGTTCGGGCCCGACCCTTCGAGCATAGCTCTCAGGGTGTTCGTCGCTGCCAAGGGGCCACCGGACCCTTGGCTCAGGCTACGCCCGAACGCTCCTCACTCCTCGATCATTCTTCTGAGGAGTTCGACTTCCTGGGCGAACCCGGTGTCCTCGCCCATGAGCTGTTCGATCTTGCGCACGGCATGCAGGACCGTTGTGTGATCCCGATTGCCGAAGCGGCGACCGATCTCGGGCAGCGACCGCGAGGTCAGTACCTTCGACAGATACATCGCGATCTGGCGGGGCCGGACCACCGAACGCGAGCGGCGCGCAGAAAGCAGGTCGGGCTTTGACACCTTGAAATGCTTGGCAACCGCGATCTGGATATCGTCGATCTTGATGCGGCGGCTCTCACGCGACCGGATGAGATCATGCAGGGCCTTTTCCGCCAGTTCGATGGTCACCGGCTGGCCGGTAAGCTGATTGGCGGCCACCAGCCGGTTGATGGCGCCATCGAGATCGCGGCCATGGCTGGTGATCTTGCGGGCCACATAGTCAAGCACCACCGGGGGAATGAAGAGGCCCGGGAAACGCTGGGCCGCCTGTTCGGCGCGCTTTTGAACGATGGCGCGGCGCAAATCGGCGTCGAAGCCCTGAATGGGCACGACCAGCCCGCAGGAGAGACGCGAGCGCAGGCGCTCATCGAGAAGTTCGAGATCGGCCGGGGCACTATCGCCGGCAACGACCACCTGCTTGGCACCGGTCAGCAGCGCAGAGAGCGTGTGCCCGAATTCGGTGACCACAGACTTGCCTTGCAGGAACTGCATGTCGTCGATCAGCAAAAGATCGATGCCGCGCAGCCATTCCTTTAGCCCGATAGCGGACTGGCGCTGCAGCGCGCTGACGAAGTGGTACATGAAGTGATCGGCGGTCAGATAGACGATGTTGCGCGACCGGTCGGCGGCACCGGCCGCCCAGGCGACGGCGTTGAGCAGGTGGGATTTGCCCATGCCAACGCTCGAATGGATATAGAGCGGATTGAACGCGACGGTATTGTTGAGCGAAGCGTGGGCAACCTGCCGGGCCGCGGCGAGCGCCATCTGGTTGCCTTCGCCGGCGACAAAGCTCTCAAAGGTCATCTTGGGCTCGAGTGCAGAGCCGGAAAGCGCATCCTCGGCAGTCGCGGGAGCGGGCTTGGCCTGGGCCTTGAGCGGGGTGACCTCAGCGGGTCGCGGCGCGGTCGCGGTGCGTTCTTCAGCCGGCTGGCTGAGGCGCTGGACCGGCTGGCCGTTGACCCTCACGGTCACATGCAGGCGGGTAACGGCATCGGTTTCGGCGGTGAAGGCATCGAGGATCTTGTCGCGATAGTTCGACATGATCCATGAGCACAGAAAGCGTGTGGGCACGGAGAGGTGCGCGATGTCGTCGTGGATCTCTTCGAGCTCGAGCCGCGCAAACCAGGAATTGAACACATCTTCACCAACGGCGACCCAGAGGCGCTTGCGCACCCGGGTCCAGAGCGTCTTGTGATCGCCTGCGCCGCGGCCGCCCGGCGCTTTCTTGGATGCCGGCCTTGATGCCTTGCCAGATCCATTGCCGGATCCATTGCCGGCCGCGTTCTGGGACGGTTTTTCAGACGGGGAACCGGACCCGCCAGCCTTATCCGCCGACACTGTTGCCCCCATGTGGGTTACCACCTGATTTTCGATCATTGCGTTCTTCATCATTTGCCCCTTTTGCCGCCTCAAACGGGTCTTGATGCCCGCCTTTTCGACCAGCGTTGATGTTGCCCCCGGAACACCGGACACGACACATCCACGCGCAGCCGTAACCACGCCACATTTATTGAATTATTGTAAGAAGATGTGCCGCTTGATTGGACCCGGAAAGCATAACTCCCCGGTTCGGATAGTTCTTATTTACAATGCATGAAGACGGGTTGGGTCAAGACTGTTATTCGAATACTTGCTATCCGGAACAGACGCCTTGAGCGACCGCATATCTTCATCCCCCAACTGAATTTGCGGACCGTTTTTAGTGGTGGACCGCTGCTCTCTTGTTGCTTTCAGCCCGGCCATATTAGGGCGCTCAGAATGGCCTTGGCAACCGCGGAATCGCGCAAAATGGGGCTTGACTCTGACGGGGCTTTTTGCGCCCGGGGCTGCCGGTTAAACCTTCAAAAAATAACGGTATGTGAATCCTTTCAGAATCGGTTCGGAGTGAGATTGAGGGCCATCGAAAAAAATTTTACCCGGACCCCGATTCCGGCTCTGGCAAGGACCCGCGACCGCGGCCTGGCGGTGCCCAGTTTCTATAATTGCCCGAAAGCACTTTCGAATTGCCGCCTGTGACTAAACTGCGACAGTTTTGCGACAGGGCTGAAACAAGGCATGCGACAATCGGCGCAGCCTGATCTGCGGTCTTTGCTGGAACCGGTCCGCAGGCAACCGGACACAAAAATCCCCGCGCGGCGGGCGGCCTGCGCGGGGATTGAAACGCTTGGAGCTGTTGCCCCCGTACTGAAGTTCTGGCCCTCAGGCGCTGATGGTCTTCAGACGGCGATTGAGGCGCGAGATCTTGCGGGCAGCGGTGTTCTTGTGAACCACGCCCTTGGTCGCAGCGCGCATGATCTCGGGCTGGGCTTCCAGGAAAGCTGTGCGAGCGCCATCGGCATCACCCTTGGCCACCGCTTCTTCAACGCGGCGGATAAAGGTGCGCATACGCGACCGACGGGCCTTGTTGACGTCGGTACGGCGCTGGAGCTTGCGAACGGCCTTTTTCGCCGAAGGTGTGTTGGCCATCTTAGTCCTCGTGACACTGAAGGGGCGGCGCGGGGTGGATCCCGGGGCGCTCGGCCCAAACAAAAGCGGCGGCACCGGTGCCGCCCAAAAGCTGGCGCGCTTTATAGTCGGGCGTCCCCAAGGCGTCAACCGCAATATGCGCGCTCATTTCTGGCAGCGCGGGCAATAGAAGGTCGAGCGGCCCGATTGCACGATCCGTCGGATGGTACCGCCGCACCCTTCGCGCCGGCAGGGCTCCCCCTCTCGATCATAGACCGAGAAGGAATGCTGGAAATAGCCAAGCTCCCCATCGGCATGACGAAAGTCGCGCAGCGTCGAGCCGCCGGCGACAATGGCCTCGCCGATCACCTCGCGGATGGCGGTGACCAGCCGCTCAAGGGCCAACCTCGGCTGGCCGGCCTTCGTAACAAGAGTGTGTGCCTGTCTCCGCGGATCGATGCCGGCCCGCCAAAGCGCCTCGCAGACATAGATATTGCCGAGCCCGGCGATATGGCGCTGGTCGAGAAGAGCTGCCTTGATCGGTGTACGGCGCCCGGCGAAACGCAGGGCGAGATGGGGGGCGGACAGCGCATTGCCCAAGGGCTCGGGGCCGAGGTTCTTCAAATGCCGGCTGGTCTCTGGATCATCCAACAAATCCATATAGCCAAAGCGCCGCGGATCGGAATAGGCGAGGGACACCATGCCGTGGGCCGGGTGTTCGAGGACCATCTCGACATGACGGTGGGCGCCTGCCGGCGGATGGTAGCGGGCAATGTCGAGATCGATGGCGGCAGTCAAAAAACTCCCCGTCATGCCCAGATGAGTCAGCCAGGTCTCCCCTGAAGAGAGCGGGAACAGAAGGTATTTCGCACGTCGCCGCGGCAGGCCGATGGTCTGACCTTCGAGCCGATGGGCAAAATGCTGCGGAAAGGGGAATCTGAGATCGGGCCGATTGAGGGTCACCGCGCGGATCACTGCCCCCTCGAGGAAGGGGGTAAGACCGGCGCGTACCGTTTCCACTTCGGGCAGCTCAGGCATGGTATCGCGCTCCCTTATGCGCGTGTTTACCGGTCAGAAATTGCCGCAGTCCGCGCGCATGGATTTGCACTGCAGCTTGCAGTAAGGTGCCGGCGCGCCGGCCCAACCGGCGGCAATCACCCCATAAAGGCGCCATGACAGAGACTGAAACCACCCATTTCGGCAACAAGGATGTTGCGCTAGAGGACAAGCAGGGCCTTGTCAACGCGGTCTTCCACTCGGTCGCAAACCGCTATGATCTGATGAACGATCTGATGAGCGGCATGGTGCACCGGCTCTGGAAAGACGCCATGGTCGCCCGGCTGGCGCCGCCCCGCAGCGGCTCGCGCGAATACCGCGTTCTCGATATGGCGGGCGGCACCGGGGATATCGCCGAACGCATCCTCAACGCCTCGCACGGCTTCGCCAAGGTCACGGTGTCCGACATCAATTCGGGCATGCTGGCAGTGGGGCGCGAGCGGGCAAAGGAGTGGCGCTTCGGCGCAGGGGCCGAGTTCGTCGAGGCCAATGCCGAGGAACTGCCTTTCGAAGACGAAAGCTTCGACGCCTATACGATTGCCTTCGGGATCCGGAACGTGCCGCGCATCGACAAGGCACTCGCCGAAGCCCATCGGGTTCTCAAGCGCGGAGGCCGGTTCCTCTGCCTTGAGTTTTCCAAGCCCGACATGCCGGTGCTCGATGAGGTCTACAAGGTCTTTTCCGATGAGGTGATCCCGCGGATCGGCCAGACGGTGACCGGCGACAAGGAGAGCTATGTCTATCTCGTCGAGAGCATCCGCAAATTTCCTGAGCCCGCGGCCTTTACCGCAATGATCGAGAAGGCCGGGTTCAAGCGGGTGACGCATACACCCATGTCGGGAAACATCGCCGCGCTGCATGCGGGCTGGAAACTCTAAGGACGCTGGGCGTGGGTTTGTCTGCCATCTGGCGCATCGCAAGGGCCGGCTATGTGCTCGCCCGCGAAGGCGCATTCGCCATCACCGAAGGTCAGGATTTGCCGGCGGGCGCTCGCCGGATGATCGGTTTTGCCCGCCTCATCGAACGGCGCAGCGTGAGAAAGACCGGTCGGGTCGAAAGGCTCGCCCGAGCACTTGAGCGGCTCGGACCGACTTATGTGAAGCTGGGGCAATTGCTGGGCACGCGGCCCGATATTGTCGGGCCCGCCATCGCCGAAGACCTTAGCGGCCTGCAGGACCGGATGCCGCCCTTCGACCCGAAACTGGTGCCCGGCATGCTCAACAAGGCGCTGGGCGAAACCGCTGCCGCTCAGCTCACCGAGATTTCCGAGCCGATTGCCGCTGCCTCGATTGCCCAGGTGCACAAGGCGGTGCTGGTCAATGGCGATGGCGCATCCGTCACAGTGGCGGTCAAATTGTTGCGGCCTGACATCGAAGATCGGTTCCGGCGTGACCTCGAGGCGGTGATGACGCTGGCCAAACTGGCCGAACGGTTTTCCAAGCCCTCGCGGCGGTTGCGGCCTGTCGATACCGCTCTGACCCTCGAACGCACGGCCGTGCTTGAAATGGACCTCCGGCTCGAGGCCGCCGCGATGTCGCAAATGGCCGAGAATATCGAAGGGCATGACGGGTTCGCCGTGCCCAAACCCTTTTGGCAGCACACGGCACGCAATGTGCTGGTGACCGAATGGTTCGACGGCATTCCGATCCGCGATAATGACGCGCTCGATGCCGCGGCCATCGACCGGCCGGAGCTGGCGCGCGAATTGCTGCAGCATTTCCTGCGCCATGCCATCGAGGACGGATTCTTTCACGCCGACATGCATCCGGGGAACCTGTTCGTCGAAGCGAGCACAGGCACCATCAGGGCGGTGGATTTCGGGATCATGGGGCGGATCGGCAAGACCGAGCAGCGCTTTCTCGCCGAAGTGCTTTACGGCTTCATCACCCGCTCCTATCGCCGCATCGCGCAACTGCACATCGATATCGGCTATGTGCCCGACCACCACGATGTCGAGGATTTCGCCCAGGCGCTGAGGGCCATCGGTGAGCCGCTGCATGGCCGCAAGGCAAGCGAGATCTCGATGGCACGGGTGCTGGCGCAGCTCTTCGAAGTCACCGAGCTGTTCGACATGAAGACGCGCACCGAGCTTGTCCTTCTGCAAAAGACCATGGTGCTGGTCGAAGGCGTTGCCCGGCATATCGACCCCAATGTCGATTTCTGGACCACCGCGGAACCCGTGGTCGGCCCCTGGGTGCGGCGTCAGCTCGGGCCCGCCGGCATGATCGAGAAGGCCGCAGACACGCTGCGCGATGTCGGCGAGGCGGCGCGCAAGCTGCCACAGCTCATTTCGCGCTACGAGGCCATGCTCGAAGAAGCCGAAGCCCAGCGCCGGGCGCCGCCGCCGGTCTATCTGCGTGGCTGGTTCGCCGGGCTGACCGTTATCACACTTGTCCTATTGCTTCTGGCCGCACTCAAGACGGTGCTGACATGACAGGCATTGCGGGCAAGCATGTGCTTTTGATCGTGACGGGCGGGATCGCCGCCTACAAGGCGCTCGAGCTGACCCGGCTGATCCAGAAGGCTGGCGGCACCGTGCAACCCATCCTGACCCGGGCCGCGACCGAATTCGTCACCCCCTTGTCGATCGGCACGCTGGCCGGTCACGCGGCGCTGACCGAGTTGTTCGACCTGACCCGCGAGGCCGAGATCGGGCATATCGAGTTGTCGCGCTCGGCGGACCTGATCGTCGTCGCACCGGCAAGCGCCGACTTTCTCGCCAAGATGGCGCAGGGCCATGCCGACGACCTGGCATCGACCACGGTGCTCGCCACCGACACCGAGATTATGATCGCCCCTGCGATGAATGTGCGCATGTGGGAGGCCCCGGCGACCCGGCGCAATGTTGCGCAGCTGCGATCCGATGGCGTGCATGTTGTGGGACCGGATGAAGGCGATATGGCCTGTGGCGAATTCGGCCCCGGTCGCATGGCGGAACCGCAGGCGATTCTTGAGGCGATTACCGCGCATTTCGATGCCAAGGCCGCACGGGGCCGGCTCAAGGGCCTCAAGGCCGTGGTGACGTCTGGGCCGACCCGCGAATGGATTGATCCGGTCCGCTATATCTCCAACGAGTCGTCAGGCCGGCAGGGCACGGCCATTGCCAAGGCTCTCATCGCCGAAGGGGCCGAGGTCGTGTTCGTCACCGGTCCCGCCAAGGCGCCGCGGCCCGCAGGCTGCCGAATCATCGAGGTCGAGACGGCGCTGGAGATGGATGCGGCGGTGCAAGACGCCTTGCCTGCGGATTTTGCCGTCTGCGTGGCAGCGGTCGCCGACTGGCGCATGGCCGAAGCCCATGACCAGAAGCTCAAGAAGACGCCCGATGGCACCCCGCCGACGCTCGAGCTCACCGCCAATCCCGATATCCTGGCCGGGCTGAGCCAAGGCGATCAGCGGCCCCGCCTCGTGATCGGGTTTGCCGCAGAGACCGAGAATCTTGAAGCCAATGCCGCCCGCAAGCGGAAAACCAAGGGGTGCGACTGGATCCTTGCCAATGATGTGAGCGCGCAAAGCGGCACCTTTGGCGGGCCCGAGAACAGTGTGATTCTCTTAACCGAAAGCGGCGCGGAGCCCTGGCCGAGCTTGCCGAAATCGAAGGTCGGCCATAGACTTGCGGCCAGAATAGCGAGCCATTTCGGGCGCTAGAGAAGAGGACTGCAACCGATGAAATTCTCACATCTCGCCCGGCTCGCCGGGATCACGCTCCTGGCCGGCACACTTGCGGCCTGTATGGATGTCGACATGGATATCGAGATCCTGACGGCGGAGACCGGCAAGGCGACCATGACCATGACGGTCGATTCCCAGACCTACCAGATGATCTCGTCCCAGGATGACAGCGATTTCTGCGACGAGGGCGAAATCGTTGAGAATGAAGACAACGTCCAGTGCGTCGATGTGAAGGAAGGCACCTTCGCCGAGATCTTCGAATCGAGCGATCCTGAAGAAGAGACCCCGAGCATCGAAGACCTGGGCGGCGGCAAGGTCCGCGTCAACTTCCCAACCGGCGACCTGGCCGCCTCGATGGGTGAAGACGCCGGCGACGACCCCCAGATGCAGGCGATGATGGCCTCGATGTTCGAAGGCAAGAACCTGTCAATCTCGGTTTCGGGTGGGGAAATCCTCGAGACCAATATGGAGCTTTCCGAGGACGGATCCCGGGCCACGCTGACCATTCCGTTCGTCGACATGATGAATGGCGAAGTCGATGTGCCGGAAGACGCCTACGCTGTCATCCAGCTTCCTTAACGCGACAAGGGGATCGCAAGAATGGGTCTGACGGTCCCCTTCATCACGCTTGAACACGGGCGGGGCCTCACCCCGCCCGCACAGGCTTCGAGCGGCGCTGCCGGGCTCGACCTGCGGGCCGCGGTGGGCGAAGACACTCCGCTTACCCTGCAGCCGGGCGGTTACGCGCTCATCCCCACAGGGATCGCGATTGCCCTGCCCGAGGGTTATGAAGCGCAGGTGCGGCCCCGCTCCGGGCTCGCCGCCAAGCACGGGGTGACGGTACTCAATTCACCCGGAACGATCGACGCGGATTATCGCGGCGAGATCAAGGTGATCCTGATCAATCACGGCGCGGCGCCATTCACCGTCCAGCGTGGCGAGCGCATTGCACAGATGGTGATCGCCCCGGTCATGGCGGTGACACTATCGCCGGTCACAGATCTTGAAGACACGGCGCGCGGCGCGGGCGGGTTTGGCTCGACTGGCGTCTAATCCATTGAAGGTACTCAAACATGCTCCGCTTGATCACCGGCCTTCTTGCTTTCGTCCTTGCCACATCCCAGGCCTTCGCCGCCGAGCGCGCGCTGTTCGAGGCGCTGGGCTATTCCGATGACGGGCGCTATTTCGCCTTCGAGGAATTCGGAACCCAGGACGGCACCGGCTCGCCCTATTCCTCGATCTATGTGATCGATCTGAAACTGGATATCTGGGCCGACGGCCCTTTCCGTACCCAGGCCAGCGAAGAGGAATGGGAAACGCCGCTGCATGTCATCCGCACCGAGAACCGGGACAAGGCCGCCGATGCGCTCGATGCGCGCGGGATCGTGCGCCCCGCCTTCACGATTGCGATGAATGGCGATGGGGAACCCGAAGTCAACGAGATGACGCTCGATTTCGGCGTGCCGACATTTTCCTCACCGGGCGCCATGCATGGTGACTACCAGATTTCTCTCGAGATCTTCCCGGCCCCGGGAGCAGAGTTCTGTGAGGACATTCTTGGCGAACTGCCCAAGGGCTTCGCACTTCTGATCGATGACGGGCAAGGCGATCTCGAAGTGAGCCGCGACGCCAGCGTGCCCAAATCGCGCGGCTGCGTACGCGATTACCGACCCTACGCGGTCCTGGTGCCATTCGAGAATTATGACCTTGCCCATGGCGTCGCCATCGTCTCGGTCTATGCCTTCGGTTTCGAGGGGGTCGACCGGCGGTTCATTGCCGTGCCTCTGGGCGCGGTATTTGCTGAAGACTGATGGCCCTCTCGACAGAGGAAACCCGGCGCTATGCCCGCCATATCGTCCTCAAGGGCATAGGCGGGGCCGGCCAGCAAAAGCTCAGATCCGCGCGCATCGCGCTTGTCGGCGCGGGCGGGCTCGGCAGTCCGGCGCTAGCCTACCTCACCGCCGCCGGGATCGGGCATATCCGGCTGATCGACGATGACACGGTCAGTCTCTCCAATCTTCAGCGGCAGGTGATCCACCGCAGCCGGGACACCGGCACAGGCAAGGCCGAATCAGGCGCTCGTTTTGCCAGCGACCTCAATGACCATGTCGAGGTCGAGCCGGTTACGAAGCGGCTCGATCGGTCCAATGCGCAAGCGCTGCTGGGCCGTGTCGACCTGGTGCTCGATGGTTCGGACAGTTTCGAGACCCGTGAGGCGGTGGCCCAGGCCTGTGAGACGTTGAAGGTCCCGCTGATCTCGGGCGCCATCACGCTTTATGACGGCACGCTGACCGTCCTGGCCCCATACTCGACCGATGCTCAGGGCAGACTCTTGCCGCGTTTCACGGACCTTTACCCCGAGACCCCCTCGCCCGACAGCCTGCCGGCCTGCGAAGAGGTCGGCGTGCTCGGTCCGGTCGCGGGTGTGATCGGCACGCTGATGGCGATGGAGGCGATCAAGCTCATCACCGGCACGGGCGAACCACTGTTTGGCCGGCTCATGGTCTATGACGGGCTGTCGGCCCGGTTCTCCGAGTTTCGCTACGCCCGCAAAGGCTAACGTCCCCAGTCATGCCCGGGGACAAGATTTCCGGGCTCAGAACTCTTTTTCGCCTGAGCTTTTCCGGAAACCGGTATCCACCCCCGGGTCAAGCCCGAGGGCATGCTTTCCGGGCTCAGGCGTCGGGGTTCTTGAACACCAGGGTCGCATTGGTGCCGCCAAAGCCGAAGGAGTTCGTCAGCACCGCTCCGAGATCCACATCGTCCCGGCGTTCACGCAGGATCGGCATATCGGCGAAATCGGGATCGATCTCGGTGATATGCGCGCTTTCGCACATGAAACGGTTGCGCATCATCAGGATCGAATAGATCGATTCTTGCACCCCGGTCGCGCCCAGCGAATGTCCGGTGAGGGACTTGGTGGCCGAAAGCGGCGGGCATTTGTCCTCATTGCCGAAGACCTCGCGCAACGCCTGGATCTCGGCCCGGTCGCCGACGGGGGTCGAAGTCGCATGCGGATTCACATAGTCGATGGGCATCGACACGGTGTCGAGGGCCTGGCGCATGCAGCGCGCGGCGCCTTCGCCCGAGGGGGCGACCATGTCATAGCCATCGGAGGTGGCACCATAGCCGATGATCTCGGCATAGATGGTGGCGCCGCGGGCCTTGGCGTGTTCGAGTTCCTCGACCACCAGAACCCCGGCACCGCCGGCGATCACGAAACCGTCGCGGGTGGCGTCATAGGCGCGCGAGGCCGTGTCGGGGGTGTCGTTATATTTGGTCGACATGGCGCCCATGGCGTCGAACAGGTTCGACAGGGTCCAGTCGAGCTCTTCCGAGCCGCCTGCGAAAACCACATCCTGCTTGCCGAGCTGGATCTGCTCATAGGCATTGCCGATGCAGTGGACCGAGGTCGCACAGGCCGAGGAGATGGAATAGTTGACGCCCAGAATGCCGTAATGGGTGGCCAGGGTCGCCGAGGCAGTCGAGCACATGGCCTTGGGCACCGCAAAGGGACCGATGCGCTTGGGGCCTTTTTCGCGGGTGATGTCGGCCGCGGCCACGATCGCCGAGGTCGAGGGGCCGCCCGAGCCCATCACGATCCCGGTGCGCGGGTTCTTGATGTCTTTTTCCTCGAGTCCCGAATCGGCAATCGCCTGTTCCATGGCGGTGTAGTTCCAGGCGGTACCCGGCCCCATGAACCGCACCGCGCGGCGATCTATGCCCTCGAAGGGGTCGAGATCGGGTTTGCCGTGCACCTGGCAGCGGAAGCCGAGCTCGGCATATTCGGGGGCAAAGGATATGCCCGATTTAGCGTTTTTGAGGCTTTCGGTGACCTCGTCGACCGTATTGCCGATCGAGGAAACGATGCCCATACCCGTAACGACAGCGCGTCTCATATGGCGCCCCTTGTTCGGTTATATCGTGAACTCAAAACGTGTCCGCCTGTGCCGGCATTACACATCGGTGAACAGGCCAACCCGCAATCCATGCGCTTCATAGACGGTTTCTCCGTCGGCCTTGACCCAACCATCAGCGATGCCGAGCACCAGGCGGGCACGCATGACCCGTTTCAGATCGATCCCGTATTCGACGCGCTTGACGTCATTGGTGATCTGACCGGTGAACTTGATGTCCCCGCCAAGGGCACGGCCGGCGCCGGGCGAGCCGGACCAGCACAGGAAGAATCCCGTCATCTGCCACAGCGCGTCAAGCCCCAGACAGCCCGGCATCACCGGGTCGCCCTCAAAATGACACTTGAAGAACCACAGATCGGGGTTCACATCGAGTTCGGCGCGCACATAGCCCTTGTTGTAAGGGCCGCCTTCGTCGTGGATTTCGGTGATGCGGTCGAACATCAGCATCGGCGGGAGCGGCAGCTGGGCATAACCCTTGCCGAACAATGTGCCGTGCCCGCTTTCGAGAAGCTGCTCGTAGGAGTAGGAGTGCAGCCTGTCGGCCGGGCGCTGGTGGGTTTCCGTCATTGGTCCTCGCGGGTGGATGCGCGGCAAGTGCGCGGGTCAATAACACCTTTTGTGATGGACCGCCAAGCCTTCGCAGACCGCCAAGCCTTCACGCATGTCTTCGCTCTTGCCTCGTTGTGAGCGTCACACACCACTGGACAAAGCCTTCACAGCTGTGTCAACAGCGCAGACCACCTGCAAAACCGGGCAAATCCCGGTTACTATGTCGCAGTCCATCGCTTGAGCAGGCCTCAAGGGCACACTATAGTCTGACCAAACCCACTTCTGGACCAGAATCGCAATTCGTGACTGAGCGCTCCAAATCGCCGACAAGATCCGGCCCGGCCAGCAAGACCGGCCCGATGAGCATTTCCGACCGGCTGAACCGGTTTCCGCCTTCGCGTCGCCCCTGTTTGACGGCGGTGCTGCGGATGGCCGGGTTGCGCCCGACCAAGCAGCGCGTGGCGCTGGCCGAACTGTTGTTCGGCGGTGGACACCGCCATGTCAGCGCCGAGCAACTGCATGGCGAAGCGGAAGATGACGGCGTGCCGGTGTCGCTGGCGACGGTCTATAATACCCTGCGCCAGTTCAAGACCGCCGGGCTCCTGCGGGAAGTGACCGTTGATGCCGCGCGATCCTATTTCGATACCGACACCTCGGACCACCACCATTTCTTCATCGAAGACGAACAGCGGGTGATGGATATCCCAGCCAATTCCATCGTCGTCAAAGGGCTTCCCGAAGCCCCCAAGGGCATGGAAGTCACCCATGTCGACGTGGTCGTCCGCGTGCGCCGCCGGCCCTAGGCCTCGATTTCCGACCAGTGCCGGCATGCTGCCCCGATCTCTGCGACGGGCTGTAGCCCGTTGTGCGCTTGTCCTGGGACAAGCTCAGGGTGAGGGCTCAGAGTGAGGGTTTCTATCCCACGGGCCGCCCCGGACGCCTTTTGCCTCACGCCCGGGGGGCTGATCCGGGGCCTAGACGACTTTACAGGAAGTCCCGGCTCTCTCTTTGTCTCACGGCGCGCACCGCTCCGGTCACGACGCTGGTCGCTGTGACCTCCGCTGCGCCTGCGACGCCGCGGCGCAAAAGTGCGCCGGGGTCCTCATTCGGGCTGCGCCCTCTCTCGTCCTCCTTTTCCCTCGCCAGGTATTTCGGGCCGCCCCGGACTTGATCCGGGGCCAAGATCATTTCTAACGAGGTCCCGGCTCTCTCCTTGCCTCGCGCCGGAGGGCTGGCCGGGACAGCGCGGTATGGGTGCAAGCGTTCACCCCAAAGCGCCCGGCAGGCTTTAACCTCCGAGGTTTCAAAAAGCAGAGCGGGAGTGGGACGCGGAACGTCTCATCCGTAAACTAATAGAAGCGAGGCGCACCGCGTCCCACTCATCCGGGGTTTTGGGCTTGGACTGCGGCAACGGGCTGGGGTCAATCCCCGCTCTCTTTCGAGAGTACACCGCCGCCTTGACGGCAGCCGGCTCCGGCGCAGTTTTGGCCTTCCCTGAGGCGACCCTCATGGAACCCGGACCCTTTCCGGCGGAAGGCTCGTATGCATCCTCGCTCCGTGCCGGCAGGTAGGTGGATGATAAGAGAGGTAGTGTGGGTGGGGATAAGTTTTTCGAAAGAGGCTGCTCCAACTCCCTCGTCACCCTCGGACTTGATCCGAGGGTCCATGAGGCATCGCATGTGGCGCAGCGGTACTGACCAGTCACGAGCGGTACCCGCAAAGCATCTCATCATGGATGCTCGGGTCGAGCCCGAGCATGACGAAGGTGGTGAGCGCAGCGAACCGGTTGGGGGGGTCAAAGAAAGTTCCAGTCACATCCGGTGTCACCCCCACCCTGTCTCGCAACGGATTTGGCAAGCCAAATCCTGCTCAACGTCCCTCCCCGCAAGGGGGAGGGAAAGGCAGATCACAGTCGCTGTCACATTCCGCCCTCGCCCTTTGTGGTTCGACAAGCTCACCATGAGGGCTCGGGGTGAGGGCGTTGATGAGCATCGGCAACCGTCGACCACCCACCTCGTCACCCTCGGACTTGATCCGAGGGTCCATGAGGCGCTGCAACGGGTTCAACGGTTGTGCAGGATTACGACAGGTTTCAGCGCGACATCTCATCATGGATGCTCTTCATGCCCAGTAGAGGCCCCCTCACCCGATCCTTCGGATCGACCTCTCCCCCAAGGGAGAGGTGAAACCCGTGCCAGCCTGGCAGAGGTCCCGGCTCTCTGCTTGCCTCGCGCCGGCGGGCTGGTCCGGGACAGCGCGGTGATTGCAGCTGTTCAACCCTTCGAACGGCCTTTCGAGCATAGCTCTCAAGGCGTTCCTTCGCTTCCAAAGGTCCACCGGACCTTTGGATCAGGCGTTGCCCGACCGCTCCTCACTCTCAGGGTGTTCGTGCGCTGCCAAGGCTCCACCGGAGCCTTGGCTTGGGCTTTGCCCAACCGCTTCTCACTCCCTCAGGCCGGCGGGCTGATTGCCTCAAGCCGGCGGGCTGGTTCGGGATGACGGCGGGGAATGAGGCGGGCTAGTCGATTTCCTCGTCGGGATAGACGCCCCAGAGCTTGTCCTGCTCGATCCAGCCGCCGAAATTCTTCTGGGCGCTGCCCTGTGGCGTGTAGGAGCCGGAGACATCGCACCAGCCGCCTTCGCATTTGCGAAGGTGCACCAGCACCATGGGCCCGACAAAGGCGCGGGCGGCAGCGGCCATATCGGGCCGGGCCTTGAGCGATTCCTGGGTGTCGCGGGCCCAGGGCGCGACCAGCGCGGTGCGCTCGCCGCTCAGCAGGTTCTTGTGAATCCAGCCCTCGGCGCCCTCATGATCGCGGATCTTCCGCCAATTGTCGTATTCCTGGATGATCTCGACCGGCAGGCCAGACTGGACATAGACCCAGGCGACGTCGAAACGCTGGCCGGGGCCGACACGGACATTGATCTCATTGGCGCGCAGGGAGGCGAATCGCGGCAGCGGCAGGCCGGAGGTGCCCGATGTCTGGGCGAAAGCCGGGGTGGTGACAGCGGGCGTCAGAGCCGTGATGGCGAGCATCACGAGCATCAAGATTGCGGCGATGCGATGCCCCGATTTGCTCATTGCCCTCATATCTTTGCCATGCTGCCTGACTTGCTCTAACACTTACGCCCGAAGACCTTAATGGTCGTTGAAGAAGGCGACGGGATGACTGAACAGACTGGTTTCGACACGCGCACAAGGGTGGTGGTCACCCGGCGGCTGCCCGAACCGGTGGAAACGCGCATGCAGGCGCTTTTCGATGTGCGGTTCAACGATGTCGACATCCCCTTGAGCGCCGATGAACTGGTCGAGCGCACCGCCCATTGTGATGTGCTGGTCTCGGCGATCACCGACACGCTGGATGCGGAGACCATTGGCCGGCTTGGTCCCGATGTGCGCCTGATCGCCCAGTTCGGCAATGGTTATGACAATATCGATATCGATGCCGCGGCACGGCGCGGGATCACCGTTACCAACACGCCTTCTGTGCTGACCGACGATACCGCCGACATGACCATGGCGCTGATCGTGGCGGTGCCGCGCCGGATCATCGAGGGGGCGCAGGTCCTGCTGAAGGACGGCACCTGGGCCGGATGGTCACCCACCTGGATGCTGGGGCGGCGGCTTGGCGGCAAATCGCTCGGGATTGTCGGGCTCGGGCGGATCGGCACGGCGGTGGCGCGGCGGGCGCGGGCCTTTGGCCTGTCGATCCATTATTTCGGACGCGAGCGAAAACCGGAGCCGCTCGAAGCGCAACTCGGCGCCCGCTACTGGTCCTCGCTCGACGATATGCTTGCCGAAGTCGATATCGTGACCCTGCACACCCCTCTCAATGCGGGCACGAGGCATATCCTCAATGCCGAGCGGATCTCTCGGATGAAACAGGGCGCCTATCTGGTCAATATCGCGCGGCCCGAACTGGTTGATGAAGCCGCGCTGATCGAGGCGATCGAGGCGGGTCATCTGAGTGGGGCAGCGCTCGATGTGTTCGAACACAAGCGCGGCGTCGATCCCCGGCTCCTGGCGCTGGCACGTCGGCACAAGGTGGTTCTGACCACCCATATGGCCTCGGCAACGCTCGAAAGCCGCGTCGAGACCGGTGAAACGGTCATCGTCAATATCCGCACCTTCCTGGACGGGCATCAGCCGCCGCACCGGGTTCTGCCCGAGCGGGGCAGCGAGGCAACGCCCACCCGCTGATGCCGCCCGGCGCGCGCTCCAACCCCCCGGCCCACCATGCTCGACATCATCGCGATCATCCTGCCGCTGTTCATCCTGATCGGGGTGGGATTCGGCTGCGTGCGCACCGGGTTCTTGCGAAAGCAGGACGTGCGGGTGTTCGGCGCCTTCGTGTTGCATCTGGCGTTGCCGGTGCTGGTGTTCCTGGCGCTGTCGGGCAGCCGTTTCTCCGACATTCTCAACCTCGATTATGTCGGCGTTTACGGGCTCGGCTCGATCGCCTGCTTCATGATCGCGCTCCTGTTCGCGCGTCTTGTGCGGCGCCAGCCGCTCGAGGGATCGGCAATGCTGGCGCTGGGGAGCGCCACCTCCAATAGCGGGTTCATCGGCTATCCGCTGGCGCTGCTGGTGGTCGGTGCGCCGACCGCGGCCATCGTGATGGCGCTCAATATCTTCATCGAGAACGCCTTCATCATTCCGCTGGCGCTGGCCCTCGGTGCGGCGGGGCAAGCCGGCAAGGTCGCGTTCGGGCGGTTGGTGGTCGATACCGTCAAGCGGCTGGCGCGCAGCCCGCTGATCATCGCCATCGTGCTCGGCGCGGGATCTTCCTATTTCGGGCTGACGCTGCCTGGCCCGGTGCTCGATGCGGCCAACCGTCTGGCGGATGCGGCCGGGGCGCTGTCGCTGATTTATGTCGGGGGCACGCTGGCTTCGCTCGAAGTGCGCCGGCTCGGCGCCGATGTGGGCCAGGGGGTGATCGGCAAGCTGTTCCTGCACCCAATGGTGGTGCTGATCGGCATCTGGCTGTGGCCCGGTCTGCCGGCGGACTATGCCACCGCCGCGCTGTTGTTCGCCGCGGTGCCGATGTTTGCAGTGTTCCCGATCTTCGGCGCCCAGTTCGGGCGGCAGGACATGTGCGCGGCGATCCTGTTCGTGACCGTGATCGTCTCGTTTTTCACCCTCACGGGTGTGTTGTGGCTGGTCACCCAGCATCCGGGCTGGCTCGGGCTTTCGTAGCGCCGCCCAGCCGCGCGGGACGCAAAGTCAGACGTTCATTGTCTTTTTGTATATACAATTAAATTCAGCTAAGCTAGGTTTCCTTTGCCCGAGGAATCAACGCTTTCGGGTTTGGTTTAACGCATCAAGTGAACAAGGAATTGGGCAATATGGCCAAGGGAGATTTTGAAAAGTATATCATCCGCAGTCCGCGTTTCGAGGATCTGCCGTTCGGCGCGATGATGTCGGGCAATGACAAGCGCGGCGGCAAGACCAAGGACCGCATCTTTTCGAGCGCCAACTTCATTCCCGGCGCCAAGATGCATATCGATGCGGGCTGGATTTTCGAGATCCCGACCCCCAACCCCTATATCGACACGCATACCCATGACGTCGACGAGATCCTGTTCTTCATCGGCACGGATCCGGACGATATCGACAATCTGCACGGGGAAGCGGAAGTGTTTCTCGACGGGCACAACTACCTGATCGACACCACCTGCGCGATCTATGTGCCGGCCGGGGTGGAGCACTGCCCGATCAAATACAACCGGGTCGACAGGCCGCACCAGTTCATGTCGATCCTGTTGAACGGGACCTATACGGGGTCGGACCAGAACGGTTTCGCCGAGGCGTTTCTGGAAGACGCATAAGCGTTCCGCCTTGGGTTCGAGCGAACCAGGCCGGCCCGGACGCAATGCCCGGGCCGCCTGATATGCCTAGCCGCGCTCGGCGAGCTGGTCGGCAACCTTGTGATGCTGATCGACACCCTCCCCATCACCGAAATCCTCGAGTTCGAAAAGCTGCCGGATCTCGATATTGAAGCCCGACGATGCCGAATCGCCGGGACAGCGGCGGGCCCATTCGGTGGCCTCGGCGAGGCTTTCGCATTGCCACAGCCAGTAGCCGGCGATCAGCTCCTTGGTTTCGGCGAACGGACCGTCGATGACCGAGGACTTGCCATTCTCGATGTGGATTCGGACGCCTTTCGAGCTGGGGTGCAGGCCGGCGCCGTCGATCATGATGCCGGCTTTGACGAGCTCCTCATTGTATTTCCCCATGGCCAGGAGATCTTCCTGGGAGGGCATGATGCCGGCTTCGGACTCCGGCGATGCCTTGACGATGACCATGAAACGCATGCTGTTTCTCCTTGATGGCCGCGCGCCTCAGGGCGGCGGCGCGAACAATTATTCGGCGGCGGGGACGTCTTCCATGCGGCGGATCTCGCAGGTGACGTCGGTGTAGCCGGTCCGGGTGTGCAGCCCGATGAATTCGCGCACGACCTCGCGGGCATGGGCTTCGTCCCTGACATCGACGATCGCGTAGCCGCCGATGATCTCCTTGGCCTCGGTGAAGGGGCCATCGGTGATGGAAATCTCGCCATTGCGGGCATGGGCCTTGAAGCCCTGGCTCGAGGGCATGAGCCCGGCGCCATCGACGAAAATGCCTTCTGCAGCCATCCGTCCGATATATTCGCCCATCAGGGCCTGCAATTCGTCCGAGGCGGGTTTGCCGGCCTCGAAATCGGCATCGCCCATCACCATCATCATGTAACGCATGTCACTCTCCTCATGACCGGGCATTGATGCGGGAACCCTCATGGCCCGGCTCGACAATGCCCTTACACAATCACGTCGAACGGGGTTCGAACAGATCGACAGTGACACCAGGATTTTTTGATTTTTTTCGCATCGCTGCAGCGGGAAACGCGCAAAGGCTTGAAATCAAAGAAAAAGGCCCGGGGCAGCGCCCCGGGCCTTCTGCAGTCCAGAAAGGGAGAGACGATCAGTCGTCGTCTTCGTCCTTCTTGATTTCCTTGCCGGTCTCCTGATCGACGACCTTCATCGACAGGCGGACCTTGCCGCGCTCGTCAAAGCCCATCAGCTTGACCCAGACCTTGTCGCCTTCCTTGATCACGTCGGTGGTCTTGGCGACCCGGCCATCGGTGAGCTGGGAGATGTGCACAAGGCCATCGCGGGCGCCGAAGAAATTGACGAAGGCGCCGAAATCGACGGTCTTGACGACGGTGCCCTGGTAGATCTCGCCCACTTCCGGCTCGTCGGTGATCGACTTGATCCACTTGATGGCGGCTTCGATCGACTTGCCGTCCGAAGAAGCGACCTTGATGGTGCCATCGTCGGCGATGTCGATCTTGGCGCCCGTCTTTTCGACGATCTCGCGGATGACCTTGCCGCCGGTGCCGATCACTTCGCGGATCTTGTCGGTCGGGATGTTGATGGTTTCAATGCGCGGAGCGAACTCGCCAACCTCATCACGGGCGGTGTCGATGGCCTTGGCCATCTCTTCCAGGATGTGGATGCGGCCGCCATTGGCCTGTTCGAGGGCGATCTTCATGATCTCCTCGGTGATGCCGGCGATCTTGATGTCCATCTGCAGCGAGGTGATGCCGCCAGCGGTGCCGGCCACCTTGAAGTCCATGTCGCCGAGGTGATCCTCGTCCCCGAGAATATCGGAGAGCACGGCGAATTTTTCGCCTTCGAGGATGAGGCCCATCGCAATACCGGAGACGGCACGCGGCATGGGCACACCGGCATCCATCAGCGCCAGCGAGGTGCCGCACACGGTCGCCATGGAGGACGAGCCGTTGGATTCGGTGATCTCGGACACCACACGCAGGGTGTAGGGGAATTCCTCGGTGCCCGGACGGACCGGGTTGATGGCGCGCCAGGCCAGCTTGCCGTGGCCGATCTCGCGGCGCGAGGCACCGCCCATGCGGCCCGCTTCACCGACCGAATAGGGCGGGAAGTTGTAATGCAGCATGAAGTTCTGCTTGTAGGTGCCCTCGAGCGAATCGACGAACTGTTCGTCGTCGCCGGTGCCAAGGGTGGCCACAACCAGCGCCTGGGTTTCACCGCGGGTGAACAGGGCCGAACCATGGGTGCGGGGCAGAACGCCGACTTCGGCAACGATCGGGCGGACCTGGTCGAGGTCGCGGCCGTCAATGCGCTTCTTGGTGTCGAGGATGTTCCAGCGCACGATCTTGGCCTGAAGCGACTTGAAGACCGCGTTCACCTGTTCACCGGTGAATTCAGGCTCTTCCTCGCCCTCAGGCAGCAGGGCTTCCTTGACCTTGGCCTTGGCGGCGTCGACGGCGTCGTAGCGTTCCTGCTTGTCGGTGATCTGATAGGCAGCGCGCAGATCGTTTTCGACGATGCCGAGCATCTTTTCTTCGAGCGCCGAGAGATCCTCTGGCTGGAATTCGCGCGGTTCCTTGGCGGCCAGTTCGGCGAGCTTGATGATCGCCTCGATCACCTTCTGCATCTCGCGATGGCCGAACATGACGGCGCCGAGCATGATGTCCTCGGACAGCTCCTGGGCCTCGGATTCAACCATCAGGACGGCGTCCTGGGTGCCGGCGACGGTCAGGTCGAGCTTGGAATCGCCACGCTGGTCGATCGGGGTGTTGAGCACATATTCGCCATCGATATAGCCGACGCGGGCAGCGCCGATCGGGCCCATGAAGGGAATGCCCGAAATGGTCAGGGCCGCGGAGGCGGCAACCATGGCAAGAATGTCGGGTTCGTTTTCCATGTCGTGCTGGAGAACGGTGATGACGACCTGGGTCTCGTGCTTGTAGCCCTTGGGGAAGAGCGGACGGATCGGCCGGTCAATCAGGCGCGAGGTCAGGGTTTCCGCTTCGGTCGGGCGCCCTTCGCGCTTGAAGTAGCCGCCCGGGATCTTGCCGGCGGCGAAGAATTTTTCCTGATAGTTGACGGTCAGGGGGAAGAAGTCGATGCCGACCTTGGGTTCCTTGGCCGACACGGCAGTGGCGAGAACCACGGTCTCGCCCAGGGTGGCGAGCACGGCGCCATCAGCCTGGCGGGCAACCTTGCCCGTTTCCAGGGTCAGCGGCTGGCCGCCCCAGTTGAGTTCTACCTTGTGGTGATCAAACATTGATTGTCCTCATGTTCCAAAACGCAGGCCGCCCCCATGGCGGCCGGCGCGTCGCCGGTCCGGGTGTCGGGTGGAACATGGGCAAGATGGCAAGACGCTTCTGAGGGGCCCGAAGGGCCGGGAATTCAAAAGCGGCCGGCGATCCTGCCATGCCCCACTTCAGCACGGCGAACTGGCCTGTCGAACCGGGGCGGATCGTCTTGGTTCCGCAGGTCCGGCCCGTTGCCCCGGGCACCCGTTGCCGGCATGCCCAAAGCGCAACGCCGCGCCCGGTGGGCGCGGCGTCAGATCTTTCGCCGGTTAGCGGCGCAGACCAAGCCTTTCAATGAGGCTCTTGTAGCGCGCCTCGTCGCGAGCCCTGACATAGTCAAGAAGACGGCGGCGCTGGCTGACAAGCTTCAAAAGCCCACGGCGGGAATGGTTATCCTTCTTGTGGGTGTTGAAGTGCTCGGTCAAATTCGAGATGCGTTCGGTCAGGATCGCAACCTGGACTTCCGGAGAACCGGTATCGTCCCCTTTGGTCGCATATTCCTTGATCAGTTCCGATTTGCGCTCAGGCGTAATCGACATCGGATTTCCTTTCAAAATGAGAGGGGTGAGACGCCCTGTGCCGGGATGTCGTCCAGCATGGGCCAAAGTCACCGCGCATGCGGTTGCGGCGGCTTATAGGGCAAGGCACGGTTTGTGTAAAGCACCAGCCCGGCGGGCGGGGCGCGAGATGCGCAAACCACGTGTTGAAACCGATGGCGCGCTTCCCATGTTTGCCGAACAGGCCATCAGACAGCGAGAGCAAAGGACCCTTTCATGACCCGCCTCCCGAACACCACTTTGGGCCGCATCGTGACTTTCCTCATGGCACTGGGCGCTGCCAGCCTGATGGTCTCGCCTTCGCTCGCCCAACCCGCCAACCCCGAAAAGGAGGTCATCGAAGAGCTTTTGACCGCGGGCGAAGCGGAGGCCAACCAATTCGCGCCTTCGTTCTTGCAGATGGTGCCGGTCTCAGAGGTCAACACTCTGCTCAGCCAGCTTCACAACGATATCGGGGAGCCAACCGGGATAGAAGGCAGTGACGGGCGCTATGTGGTGACCACACCGAGCCATGAAATGGTGGTCGAGATCGTCCTTGATCAGGAGGGCAGGATTGCCGGGCTGTTGTTCCGCGCACCGGTCGAAACCGGCGGCGAATTCACCGCGCAGGCCGACAAGCTGCTGGCGTTCGGGGAACAGGTGCATCTGCTTGTGACGCGCAATGGCGAAGTGATCCATGAGCACGGCGCCAACACCGAACTGGCTGTCGGGTCGGCCTTCAAGCTGGGCGTATTGCAGGCCCTCACAGACAAAATCGAGGCCGGCGAGCATGATTGGGACGAGGTCATTACCCTGACCGAGACCGACCGCTCGCTGCCCAGCGGCATATTACAGGCCTATCCGGCCGGATCACCGCTGACCATCCACACGGCGGCCAGCCTGATGATCTCGCAAAGCGACAACACGGCCACCGATTTGCTGATGCGGGTTGTCGGACAGGAGCCGGTGGAGGCGGCGCTGGGCGGTCAGGTCACCATGCGCACCCAGGACCTGTTCAAGCTCAAGGCCGAGGATGATCTGCGCAAGCGCTTTGCCGAGGGCAGTGATGCCGAAAAACGGGCAGTGCTTGCCGAGCTGCAGGATCTACCGCTGCCTGCCGCCCGTGACGTCGGCGCGCCGCATGAAAAGGGTGTCGAATGGTATTTGAGCGCCTATCAGCTTTGCGGGCTGATCGAGGATGTGCGCGATCTCGACCTGTTTGCCATCAATCCCGGGGTGGCCGACGCCAATGACTGGGCAAAGATCGCCTTCAAGGGCGGCAGCGAGACCGGCGTGCTCAATCTCACCACATGGCTCGAAAACGAGGATGGCGACGGGTTCTGTGTCGCCTATACGGTCAACGACCCCGAGGCGATCGACGAGAATGACGCGATCACCGCCTACGGCTCGCTTCTCGGCCAACTGGCAAGGGACGACAGCGCCAATTGATCAACAGCGTGATGTGATCAACCCGGCAGGATCACCCGGCTGGGCTTGAACTGGCCCTTTTCGACATAGCCGATGGCGACGAGCTCGCCGGCGCAGATGGCGGCGGCCTCATCCATGGCAATCGGAGCATTGGCCCCGGTCAACAGCACCGGATTGCCGAGCCGGATGGTGGCTGACTGGCGGGTGTCGACATTTACTTCGGGCAAATCCGCAATCCCGGCAGAGACCGGCAGCAGCATGGCGTCGCGGTCATCGCGCGACACCGCCTCGAGCGCATCGACGGTGACCGCATCCTCTTCGGCAAAAGGGCCGACACGAGTACGCCGGAGCGCGCCGACATGGCCGCAGGTACCGAGCACCCTCGCCAGATCACGGGCCAGCGCGCGCACATAAGTGCCCTTCTGGCAGGTGACCTCGAAGCTGGAGCGCTCGGGCGAATGAGAAATCAGCTCAAACGCCTCGATCTCGACCTCGCGGGGCGGCACTTCGACCTTCTCTCCGGCGCGGGCGAGATCGTAAGCCCGTTCGCCCTTGATCTTGATGGCGGAATAGGCCGGCGGGATTTGGGTGATGACCCCGGTGAATTGCGGCAGCGCATTGCGCAATTCGTCTTCGGTCGGGCGACGATCGGAGGTCTCGATGACCGCGCCTTCGGCATCGTCGGTCTCGGTCGCCGAGCCCCAGACAAGGTCGAAGCGATAGATCTTCTCGCCATCCTGGATATAGGGGACGGTCTTGGTCGCTTCCCCGAGCGCGATAGGCAGGATGCCGGTCGCCAGCGGGTCCAGCGTGCCGGCATGGCCGGCCTTTTTGGCCTCGAACAGGAATTTGAGCTTGCCGACGGCCTGGGTCGAGGTCACGTCGAACGGCTTGTCCAGAACGATCCAGCCGGAGATGTTGCGCTTGTTGCGCCGCTTTTGAGTCATTTGTCCGCCGCTTTGCGGAGAGGGCTTGGTGTCTGTCACGGGGTCTCTTGAAATTGGCGCGCTGGCTGAGCCTTGGCGGGTGGCCTCCCTTGCCGGTTCGGCGAACCGGCTAGTCCTCGTCCTGGGGGTCATCATCCCGGGGTTTCTCGAGGTCCTGGCGCACCTTGTCGGACTTCAACAGCGCATCGATCCGGCTGGCCTCGTCAAAGGTCGTGTCGACGAAAAAGCGCAGGTCCGGGGTGAAGCGCATATCGACCCGGTGGCCGAGTTCGCCGCGGATGAACTTCTTGTTCCGGGTCAGTGCGGCAACGATCTTGTCGGCGCCCTCGCCGCCGAGCGGCAGCACATAGACCGAGGCGAGCTTCAGGTCCGAGGTCATGCGCACTTCGGGCACGGTGACCATGACCCCGTCGAGCTCGGGGTCGGCGACTTCGCCGCGCGCGAGCAGATCGGAAATGGCGTGGCGGACCAGTTCGCCGACGCGCAGCATGCGTTGGGAGGGGCCGCGGGATTTTTGGTTCTTGGGCATGATTGTTCAGTTCTTGTCTTGCGCGTCGCCGATCCGGGCCGATAGATGCATGAAGGCGAGGCGCAGCGTGATTTCCTGTTCTGATATCGGCCAGGTCCCTTCGTTTTCAAGGGAAAAGGCGGGTCCGCGAAATTCCTCGTAGAAACGGACGGAACCGCCCTCGTTTTCCAGGATCACGGCGAGCAGGATCTCACCCATCCCGTCGGCGGTGCCGGTGTCGGTTCCCGTGAACTCTCCACACAGGATGACATAAGAAGCGCCTTCATAACCCGGCTGCGGCGGCAGCTTGTTGAGCGAGAGCGAAGACGGGGCGCAATTGAGCACGAAGGCCTGGGCCAGCATTGGCTCCTGGCTTGCAATGGTGCTGCCCGGTTGCTGGATCGACAGCACGGCAGACAAGCGGGTCCAGGTCTCGAAGGTCTCGGAAACCGGGATCATCTCGAACAAGGCCACGCCTTGATCGTTTTCGTCGTGATAGGTGCGGACATGCCCGGCGACATCTTCGGCAGGGACAGAAGGCAAGACCCAGTCGGGTCTGGCGAGCTCGATTTCCACGCCGGTCATCTCGATGCTGACCGTGTTCTCGCCGGCCCGGAAATTGGGCTCGGCCTGGCCCATTGCCGGACCTGCAAAAGACAGAGCCGCGGCGCAAACCGCGGCTCCAAAATTCCGCCGGACCGCGATCATCACAGCGTCCGGGTGACGTGCTCGACGCGGTAGCATTCGATGATGTCGCCGGCGCGCATGTCCTCGTATTTTTCGAAGGCCATGCCGCATTCCTGACCGCCCTGCACTTCCTTGACCTCGTCCTTGAAGCGCTTGAGGGTCGAGAGCTTGCCTTCGTGAATGACGACGTCGTCGCGGATCAGGCGGACGCCAGCCCCGCGTTCGACCATGCCTTCGGTAACCCGGCAACCGGCAACCTTGCCGACCTTGGTGATGTTGAACACCTCGAGGATCTCGGCATTGCCGATGAAGGTCTCGCGGCGTTCGGGCGACAAAAGGCCGGACATGGCCGACTTCACGTCGTCAACAAGATCGTAGATCACGTTGTAATAGCGGATCTCGATGCCTTCGCGCTCGGCAGACTCGCGGGCCTGCTTGTTGGCGCGGACATTGAAGCCGATGATGATCGCGCCCGAGGCCTGGGCCAGGGTCACGTCGGATTCGGTGATACCACCGACACCCGCCATCAGGATCTGGGCCGTCACCTCATCGGTGCCGAGCTTGTCGAGCGCGCCGACAATGGCTTCGACCGAACCCTGCACGTCGCCCTTGATGACGAGCGGGAACTTGGCCAGATCGTCCTTCTTGAGCTGGGTCATCATCTGCTCGAGCGAGGTCACGCCGCCGCCTGCCGATTTTTCGCGCAGCTTGCGCTGGCGGTATTCGGTGACTTCGCGGGCACGCGCCTCGCTTTCAACAACCGAGAAGCGGTCGCCGGCATCGGGGACACCGGAGAAACCGAGCACTTCGACCGGGGTCGAGGGACCGGCTTCCTTGACCTGCTGGCCCTTGTCGTTGATCAGCGCGCGGACCTTGGCCCATTCGGCGCCGGCCACGAGAATATCGCCGACCTTGAGGGTGCCGCGCTGGACGAGCACGGTCGCCACGGCGCCGCGGCCCTTGTCGAGCTTGGCTTCGATGACGGTACCTTCGGCGCGGCCATTGGGATTGGCCTTGAGTTCGAGCAGTTCGGACTGCAACAGGACCGCATCGAGCAGCTTGTCGAGATTGGTCTTCTTGGCTGCGGACACCTCGACCTCGAGCACTTCACCGCCCAGAGATTCAACGAAGACTTCGTGCTGAAGCAGTTCGTTGCGTACGCGGGAAGGATCGGCCTCGGGCTTATCCATCTTGTTGATCGCCACGATGATCGGCACGCCGGCCGCCTTGGCATGTTTGATCGATTCGATGGTCTGGGGCATGACGCCATCATCCGCCGCCACCACCAGAATGGCGATGTCGGTCGCCTGGGCGCCACGGGCGCGCATGGCGGTGAAGGCTTCGTGGCCCGGCGTATCGAGGAAGGTGATCTGATTGTCACCCTGGGTCACCTGATAGGCGCCGATATGCTGGGTGATGCCACCGGCCTCGCCCGAAACCACATTGGCCGAGCGCAATGCATCAAGCAGCGAGGTCTTGCCGTGGTCGACATGGCCCATGATGGTGACGACCGGCGGGCGCGGCTGCAGATCGGTATCCGCATCGGCGCTGGCTTCGTCGAACAGGCCTTCTTCCACGTCGGATTCCGCCACGCGCTTGACCGTGTGGCCCATCTCGGTGGCGATCAGTTCAGCCGTATCGGCGTCGAGCACATCGTTGATGGTGGCCATCTGGCCCTGCTGCATGAGCAGCTTGATCACATCGACGGAGCGCTCGGCCATGCGGTTGGCCAGTTCCTGGACGGTGATCGCCTCAGGAATGGTCACCTCACGGGCGATCTTCTCATGGCTGGCGGTCTGTTTGCCCTTCTGCTTTTCGCGGCGGCGGCGCATCGCGGCCAGCGAAGGCGCGCGATCACGGTCGCCATCGCCAGACAGGGCACGGGTGACGGTCAGCCGGGTGCGACGGCGATCGTCGCTTGTGGGCTTTTTCGAAGGCGCAGGCTTGGCCGCGCGCTTGGCGCGGGCCAGTTCGTCCTCGTTGACGAGCGGCGCGCCGCGATTGGTGTTGCGCGTGATCGGCTTTTCCGAAGGCGGTGCGGGCGGTTCGGCCGGCACGTCGGGGGCCTTGGCCGGCTGCTCGCGCTTGCGGGTCTTGGCCTCCTCGCGTTCCTTCTTTTCGCGCTCGGCCTCGAGCCGCGCTTCCTCTTCGGCGCGCAGGCGTTCGGCTTCTTCACGCTCGGCCTTGCGGCGGGCGTCTTCCTCGGCGCGGCGCTTGGCCTGGCGTTCGGCTTCCTCGCGCTCCTGAACGGCGCGGGAGGCCGCCTCGCGCAGGGCGCGTTCGCGGGCCTCGGATTCGCGCTCGGTCAAACCGGCGGAACGCGGCACGGCGGACCTGCGGTTTTGCGGGCTGCCGGGGCGTCCCTTGTCGGCAGCGGGCTGCGGACGCGACGGACCGCCCGGCGCGGCGACGCGGCGGGTCCGTTTTTCGACCACGACAGTCCGGGAAGACCGCGATCCGCCCGGGCGCGAGCCAAGATTGGCCGGGCCCTTCAGCGTCAGGGTCTTTTTGCCCCCGGCACCGAGCGTTGAATCGCTGCGCTTGTCCTTGTCACTCATTCGCTACCTAACTGATTCATCCGTTGTTGCGGTATAGCGGGCCAATCTGTGGTACCGGTCCACCGCCGTTTTTGCCGCCGCTCCGTCGATGAGCGCAGCATGTATCACATTTTCGCCTCCCAATGCCAAACCCAATCGGTCACTGGAAAACGATTCAATATGCGGCGTGTGATCGATGCGACCGGCACGCTGCATGACCGCCAGAATTTTGCGCCTGCCATCGGGTCGGGCATCGCTGGCTGTGATCAGCGCCAAAACGGTCCCGGCAGCAATCGCCGCTTCGGTTTTGGCTGCGCCCATGACCAGTTGCCCCGCCTTGCGCGCCAGGCCCAACGCGCCAAGGAGCCGCTGTTCTAAACGCGCACGGGTCAGATTGGCAAGGTCCGAGGGCACCGAGACCGGCGATTTGAGCGCCCGCGCGAAGGCATTGCGCCGAACCGCCTCGTCCACCCGGGCCTGATCGAGGGTGACCCAGGCCCCGCGCCCGCCCGCGCGATTATCGATATCAGGGGCGAGCGACCCGTCCGGCCCCACGGCAAAACGCACCATGTCCGCCGCCGGCAGAGACTGCCGGGTCACACAGCACTGGCGCTCTATTTCGCCGCGTTTGGGCATCGGGCCGGGTCATCCTCTCTGACCGTCAGGCGCTGGTCTCGGCGTCGGCTTCAGCCTCCGCCTCGACATCGCCATCGGTTTCTTCTTCGGCCGGGGCGAGGTCTTCCTCGGTCACCCAGCCGGCCTTGAGGCGCGCGGTCATGATCATGTCCTCGGCTTCCTCGCGGGAGACCGGGAACTCAGACAGCGTGCCTTCAAAGCGTTTCACTTCGCCATCCTGGCGCTCGACCCAACCGACCAGATCGTCAGCGGCGCAACCGGCAAAGTCTTCCATCGTCTTGATGTCTTCCTTGCCGAGGGCCACGAGCATGGCAGCGTTGAGACCGTCGATCTCATAAAGATCGTCGGAAACGCCAAGCGCCTGGCGTTCTTCATCGCGATCGCGCTCGAGCTGTTCGAGGAACTCGCGGGCGCGGGCCTGGATCTCGGCAGCGGTGTCTTCGTCAAAGCCCTCGATCGAGGAGATTTCCTCGGGCTCGACATAAGCGACTTCCTCGAGCGAGGAGAAGCCTTCGGACGCCAGCAGCTGGGCCACCATCTCGTCGACATTCATGGCGTTCATGAACAGCTCGGAGCGTTCGGTGAATTCCTTCTGGCGGCGTTCGGATTCTTCCTGCTCGGTCAGGATGTCGATATCCCAGCCGATGAGCTGGCTGGCGAGACGCACATTCTGGCCGCGCCGGCCAATGGCCAGCGAAAGCTGTTCGTCGGGCACCACGACCTCGATGCGCTCGGCCTGTTCGTCGAGCACGACCTTGGCCACTTCGGCGGGCTGCAGGGCGGAGACGACGAGATCGGCGATCTGGTCGGTCCAGGGGATGATGTCGATCTTTTCGCCCTGGAGTTCGTTGACCACAGCCTGGACACGCGAACCGCGCATACCCACACAGGCGCCGACCGGATCGATCGAGGATTCGTTCGAGGTGACGGCGATCTTGGCGCGCGAGCCCGGATCGCGGGCGATCGAGCGGATCTGGATGATGCCGTCGTAAATCTCCGGCACTTCCTGCATGAACAATTTGGCCATGAATTGCGGGTGCGAGCGCGACAGGAAGATCTGCGGCCCGCGCTGTTCGCGGCGCACATCGTAGATATAGGCGCGGACGCGGTCGCCATAGCGGAAGGTCTCGCGCGGGATCAGCTCGTCGCGGCGGATGATGGCTTCGCCACGGCCGAGATCGACGATGACATTGCCGTATTCGACGCGCTTGACGGTGCCATTGACGATCTCGCCAATGCGGTCCTTGTATTCCTCGAACATGCGCTCGCGCTCGGCCTCGCGGACCTTTTGCACGATCACCTGCTTGGCCGACTGGGCGGCAACGCGGTTGAACTCGAGCGGGGGGAGCGGCTCGGTGATATAATCACCAAGGGTCGCGGCGCTGTTCTTGGCCTTGGCATCCTCGAGCGAGATCTGGCGGCCATATTCCTCGACATTGTCGACAATCTCGAGTAGGCGCCACATGCGCAGTTCGCCGGTCTTGGGATTGATCTCGGCGCGGATTTCGGTCTCGGCGCCATAGCGCGAACGGGCCGCCTTCTCGATGGCGTCCTCCATCGCGTCGATGACCAGGGTGCGGTCGATGGATTTCTCCCGCGCGAGCGCGTCCGCGACCTGCAAAAGCTCAAGCCTGTTGGCGGAAACGGCCATTGTCGTTCACTCCTCGATTGGCGGGCGCATCAGGCGCCGGCATCCTCGTCATTGTCAGTTTCGGTTTCGATCTCGGGATCCTCGAGCGGATCGGCCTCGCGCTGGCGCTTGGCCGCCTCGTCCAGCAGCCGGTCGGTCAGGACCAGCTTGGCCTCGGCGATCTCGGAGATCGGGAAGCGGAATACCGGGTCGGTGCCCTCGGGGGCGTCGGGCAGGCGAATGCCGACTTCATTGCCCTCGACCGGTTCGAGAAAACCACGGAACCGGCGGCGACCATCGATCATGGCATGCAGTTCGATCTTGGCGTCGTGGCCCACATAGCGCTCGAAATCGACAAGCCGAACCAAAGGGCGGTCAACGCCGGGGGACGAGACCTCGAGATGGTATTCGGTCGAGATCGGGTCCTCGAGATCGAGCACCGGAGACAGATCGTGGCTCAGCGTCTCGCAATCGGCGATCGAAAACTCGCCATCCGGGCGCTCGGCCATGATCTGGACCGTGCAGCCGCGTTCGCCGGTCACCCTGACACGCACGATACGAAAACCGAGCCCGTCGGCGACCGGTTCGGCGATCGCGGCGATGCGGGCTTCGACACCGGATTCGCGGATATGGCGTTTGTCTGTCGCTTCCACGTTGGCCCTTTGCAACTTGACGCTTGCTTGACGCTTGCTTGACCCTTGGCGGGCAACAAAAAAGAGCGGGGCCGGTTGGCACCCACTCTCCGGTTAACCCTGAGATGTTGGGGACTATATAAACCCGATCCGGTTTGCCCGCAAGGGGGCGGAATCACGGCGGCTTCCAACAGACCTATTCCTCGAAGGTCAGTGCGTCTGGCTCGGCCCCCATCTCGGTAAGGATCGACTTGATGTCGTCGACCATATCGTCGGGCCCGCAGACATAGAAGTTCTGGGTGTTGTCTTCGACATGGCGCTTGAGGAAATCGCGGTCGACAAAGCCCTGCATGTGCTCGGGCGCGCTGTCGTCATCGGTCACGACCCAGACGCATTCGAGCCCGGGCATGGCCTCGAATTCCTCACGCAGGATGATGTCACGCTCGGTCTTGTTGGCGAAGATCAGCCTGTGGCCGGCCAGCCCGCCTTCAGCATTGCGGGCGCGCAGGATGGCGATGAAGGGCGTGACGCCCGCGCCGCCGGCGATGAAGGTGCCGGGGCCCTTGTAATTGATCGTGCCCCAGGGGTCTTCGAGAATCAGGCGGTCCCCGGCGGCAAGCTCACCGATCCGGGCGGTGAGACCGTCATGATCGGGGTAGATCTTGATGGTGAATTCCAGATCGTCCCACTCATTGAGCGAGGTGAAGGTGAAGGGATGGCGCTCCTCGCGCCAGCCATCGCGGTCGATGCCGACAAGCGTCGCCTGGCCGGGGGTAAACCGGTAGCCATCGGGCTTTTCGACGCGCAGGCGGCGGACATTGTGGGTGACGGGGCTGGCTTCAAGGATTTCGACGGTGTGTGTCATGCCCTGAAGACGCATGGCGGTGCGAAAAGTTCCCGGGCCGGTTACGCCCTGAAACGAAGGGTTTCAGCCCTCGGGCAGGGTGAAGCCGATACAGGCATTGACCAGCCAGTCGCCCTCGATCCGGACCCAGTAGAACATCTGGCGGAAGGTCCAGCCCGGTTCGTCGGGATCACGGGGGGTCACGCGGTAGTCGGTGAAGTCCCAGCCGGCGTCACCGGCGACCCAGGAGCGAATCGGGATAACCTCAACCCTATCTTTTTGCACGACTTCCTCGAACAGGCCGCGCAGTGCCTCGCGGCCTTCATGGCGGGGATAACCGTGATATTCCCACAGTGCATCCGGCGTGAAAAACCGGGTCAGAACAGGTTCGGGGTCCTTGTCCTCAAAAGCGCGTTCATGAAGCCGGTATTTCGCGTCGATGGCGGCCCTGAAGGCCTCGAATTCCTCGGTTCCGGTCATGTGGTCTCCCCTTGTGCAAGGGGAGACGCTAGGCGATCAGAATCGAGCCCGCAATCAACCGAAATATCGGGGCGATCATTTACGGCTGAAAGTCAGATACCAGGACTTGTTGCGGCCTTCGCGCCGCGCCTTCATTTCATAGCGGGTCGGTTTCCAGCCCGGGAAGGGTTCGTGCCAGCGGCCCGATTCGGGCGCGGCCCAAGTGAAATCCGGATGATCGAGGATGTGGGCCAGGGTCCAATCGGCATAGTCCTCGATATCGGTAGCGAAGCGGAATTCGGCGCCCGGTTTGAGCGCAGCGGCGAGGGCATCAAGGGATTGCGGGGAGACAAAGCGGCGCTTGTGGTGGCGGCGCTTGGGCCAGGGATCGGGATAGAGCAGGAAGGCCCCCGAGAGCATGCCCGGCTGCATGGCCAGGAGAAGCGGCAGGGCATCCTCGGTGTGGAGCCGGACATTGGAAAGATCCTGATCCCGGATCGCGGTGAGCATCTTGCCGATGCCGCCGGTAAAGACCTCACAGCCGATGAAGTTGACCTCGGGCTGCAGGCCGGCCTGCCGCGCCAGATGCTCGCCGCCGCCATAACCGATTTCGAGCCAGACCGCATGGTCGTTGCCGAACAGGGCCTCGCCGGTGAGCGGGGCGTCATCGAGGCTGACCGCCAGTTCGGGCAACAGGTCGCGCATCAGCGCCTCCTGCCCTTCATGCAGGCGATGACCGGCGCGGCGGCCGAAAAAGGCGCGCGGTTTGTCTGGGTCGTAGAAGCCGCGGGTCGCGCGCTTGTCGGTCATGCGTGTGTTGCCCCTTGGGTCCATGAACGCGGGCTCAATACCCAAGCCGCTTGTTAGGCTCAAGCCCGACCGTAATACTCTGCGCCGATTCGGGCGGGAGGGGATGATGCTGGAGACCGTGTTTACGCTTAGCGTGGCGCTGATCGTGACCCATGAAATCGATGCGGTGGCGCGCCATGAATGGCGGGTGCTGCCGCTGACCGCCTTTCTGCCTGAGAAGGCCGGTTTTGCGGTCTTCGTGCTAGCGCATGTGCCGCTCATATGGCTGGCGCTGTGGGGCGGCTATCACGCGGAAGCGGGCACCGCCGCCCTCTCCCGGTTGCTGATCGCCGGGTCCTGCGTGGTGCATGTGGGGCTGCATTTCATCTACCGGAAGCATCCGGCCTATGAATTCGACAATCCCTTGTCACAAAGCCTGATCTGGGGCGCCGGGGCTGCCGGCGCCGCCTATCTCGCGGGTGCTACATTCAGCCCTTGAGCGCTGCCTTGAGCGGTTTGGCGAGGTCGGTCTTCTCCCAGGAGAAAGTGCCGCCGCGCCCGGGCTTGCGCCCGAAATGGCCATAGGCCGCGGTCTTGGCGTAGATCGGCTTGACCAGATCGAGATGCCGGCGAATGCCGGAAGGCGAAAGGTCCATCACCTCACGCAGGGCGGTTTCAAGCGCGGCTTCGTCGACCTTGCCGGTGCCGTGCAGATCGACATAGATCGAGAGCGGCTGGGCAACGCCAATGGCGTAGGAAAGCTGGATGGTGCAGCGGTCGGCCAGCTTGGCGGCAACGACATTCTTGGCGAGGTAGCGCGCCGCATAGGCGGCGGAACGGTCGACCTTGGTGGTGTCCTTGCCCGAAAAGGCACCGCCGCCATGGGGCGCGGCCCCGCCATAGGTATCGACGATGATCTTGCGGCCGGTCAGCCCCGCATCCCCGTCGGGTCCACCGATGACGAACTTGCCGGTGGGGTTGATGTACCATTTGCAGTCGCTGTCGATGGCGATGTCGGAAAGAGCCTCCCGGATCACGGGTTCGACGACTGCGCGGACCTTTTTGGAATCCCAGCCCGGATCGAGATGCTGGGTCGACAGAACGATCTGCGTCACCCCGGCAGGCATGCCGTTTTCATAACGCACGGTGATCTGGGTCTTGGCGTCGGGGCCAAGCCTGGCGATGTCGCCCTGGCCGGCCTTGCGGGCCTCGGCCAGCATTTCGAGGATCTTGTGCGCGTAATAGATCGGCGCCGGCATGAGCTCGGGGGTTTCGCGGCAGGCATAGCCGAACATGATGCCCTGGTCGCCCGCGCCTTCCTGGTTATCCGCATCGGAGGCCTTGTCGACGCCTTGCGCGATATCGGCGCTCTGGGAGTGCAAAAGCACATCTATCTTGGCGGTGTTCCAGTGAAAGCCGGCCTGCTCATAGCCGATGTCGCGAATGGCGCGGCGGGCCGCGGCACGGAAGCGGCGCGGCGCAACGACCGGATTGCCGGCCTCGTCGGTTGCCACCTTGCCGGACTTGTCGGTCTTCAACAGCGTCTCTGGCACGCGCACTTCACCGGCGATGACCACGCGGTTGGTGGTGGTCAGCACTTCGACGGCGGCGCGCACGGATTGCGGATCGGTGCCGGTCTTTTTCGCCTCTTTGTAGATCATGTCGACGATTTCGTCGGAGATCCGGTCGCACACCTTGTCGGGGTGCCCTTCGGAGACGGATTCGGACGTAAACAGGTAAGAGGATCTGGCCACGTCGGCACCCCCGCAAGCAATAATGGAATCGGGACCGCCCCAGCGGGCCCCCGGGGCTGCGTTTGTGCCAGCCGCGCCGGGTCAGGTCAAGACGGATATAAAGCAAGTGTTATATCCGTCGGCCGCGCCAGATTGCGGCCCGAACTTTATTCCCGGCGGCTCGAGACGGCGAGCTTTTCCGCCAGTTCGATCAAGGACCTGCGGGTGTCCGGATCGGCAATCCGCTCCATGGCGTTGACCAGCCGCGCGATATCGCCGGTTTCGGGATCGAGCGCGCTCTGATCGGTATCGGCAAAGCCGCCATTGGCGTGCTCGACCTTGTCGAGAAAATAGCTGGTGGGCACGCCCAGAACCGTCGCCGCCATCTTCAACTTGGAGGCGGTGATGCGGTTGACGCCCTTTTCGTATTTCTGGATCTGCTGGAAAGAAACGCCGAGCGCGGCGCCAAGAGCGCTCTGGCTCATATTGAGATCCTTGCGCCGCTTGCGGATCCTTGTGCCGACCATCACGTCGGTGGGATTGGGTGTGCGCGGCACGCTAGCTTCCCTCAAATTCCATCCGCCAGCTCGGCGTCGATCAGACCGGATCAGTCCGGCGATACGCAGGCCGGCCGCCGGGCCAGTTCACTTGAAACGCTCTAGCGCGACGATCGTTCAGCCCTGTTGCGCAGGAAAACGATCGCGGCCGAGACCAAAAGCATAAGCAACAGGGGTGCATCACGATAGCGGGAAAAGGCAGTTTTGTTAACAGGTTTATTAATTTGACCGTCAAGCACTCCCGATTCATCGGGGGATAATCTTGCAGTGATCCGCCCGAGCGGATCGACCAGTGCGGTCACCCCGGTATTGGCGACGCGCACCAGCGGCAATCCCTCCTCGACCGCCCGCAACCGGGCATGGTGGAAGTGCTGGTCAGGGCCGATCGAACCGGTGAACCAGGCGTCATTGGTGAGATTCAGGATCCATTCGGCATTATCCGCCTTGGAGCCGAGATCGCCGGAGAAGATCGCCTCATAGCAGATCAGCGGCAGAACCGGAGGCGTGCCGGCGGGGGCGAAGGCCCGCTCGGTGCCTGCACCGGGCGCGAAGCTCGACTGGCTGGCGACGAGCTCGGAAAAGCCGAGCGCCGCGAACACGGGCCTGAAGGGCAGGAATTCGCCGAACGGCACAAGGCGCAGCTTGTCATAGGTCGCAGTGATCTCGCCCTGATCGGAAATCGCAAGGATCGAGTTGAGAACACCGGTTGCCTCGTCGCCGGTGAAGGAGGTGGCCACCTCTTCGCGCGCGGCGCCGGTGATCAGGGTGGTGCCGGGCGGCAGGAGCCGGGCGATCCGTGCCAGCGCATTGGGGTGCTCGGCGACCAGGAAGGGAAAGGCGGATTCAGGCCAGATCAGATGGGTCGCGGCAATCAGCCCGGGATTGTCGGGCGTGGTGCGCATGGCGGAGAGATCGAGGAAGCGGGCGAGGATGAACTCCTCATTGCCGGGGCGCCACTTGTCCTCCTGCGCGATATTGGGCTGCACCAGGCGCAGGCGCATATCGGGCCGGATCTCGAGGCTGGTCATGTCGAGCCGGAGTTGACCGCCGCCAACCCCGAGCGCAAGCGCCAGCAAACCGGTGACAAGCGGGGTGGCGCGGCGCCACACCGGCTGGCCGCTGGCCGGCCATAACAACGCCGGGGTGGCGGCAATCGCCAACGCCACGAAGGTGAGCCCATAGACCCCGATAAAGGCCGCGCCCTGCATCAGCTGGGGCGCACCGGTGAGGGCATAGCCGGGCAGGTTCCAGGGGAATCCGGTAAGGATATGCCCGCGCAGATATTCGGTGAGGGACAGGGCGCCGGCCAGCGCCAGCACCCGATGGCCGCCATCGCTCCAGAGCAAATGGGCCAGCGCCGTGCCCGCCCCGAAGAACAGGGCGAGAATCGCCGGCAGGGCAATGATGGCGGCGGGTGCGAGCCAGCCGGTCAATGCCGGATCGACGAAAAAGGCGGTGCCGATCCAGTGCAGGGAGGCAATGAAATAGCCGAAGCCGAAGGCCCACCCCGTGCCGAAAGCGGCAAAGGGCAGGCGGCGGCGGGACGGCCGCGGCATGCCATCGATCAGCCAGACCAGAAGGGTCATGCCGAGGAACAGGCCGGGCAGGATGAAGAAGGGCGGCATGGCGGCCGCAGAAACAAGGCCAGCCAAAAGCGCAATGAGCAGCCGCCGCCAGCCATCGGTCAGCATGATAGAATGAGCGATGGCGGTCACGCGCGGGCGACTCCGGTGATCGATTGCAATCTCAGGCGCAAGATTGGTCGCGCGTTGGCGCGCCGGGGTCAAGCCCCGGCGGCACGGGGTCTATTCGGCGGCACTGCGCTCGGATTCGCGGTTTGGCTCGCTGGACGCCGGACGGTCCTGAACCGGCCGTTCGGTGCCAGTCCGCTGCGAAGCAGGGCGGTCTGACACAGGGCGTTCTGACACGGGGCGGTCTGACACGGGGCCTGGGGGCGGCCCCTCGCCGGCAGCGGGTGCCTCGGTCCCGCGCGGGGCCGCGCGGCTGCGGCGGCGGCGGGTGATCTTGACCTTCTTGATGCGGCGCGGGTCGGCCTGAACGACTTCGAACTCGAACCCGCGCAGACGCGAGATCACTTCGCCCCGTACCGGGACGCGGCCGAGCAGGTTGAACAGCAGCCCGCCAAGCGTGTCGACTTCATCGCCATGGCGGCCCGGATCGAAAGGCGGGCCGATCATCTCGGCCAGCGCATCGAGCTCGACACGGGCATCGGCCATATAGACGCCATCGGCGATCTGGCGCACCAGATCGGCATCGTCCTCGTCATGCTCGTCCTCGATGTCGCCGACAACGGTTTCGAGCAGGTCCTCGATGGTCACGAGCCCGTCGGTGCCGCCATATTCATCGACGACGATCGCCATATGCACCCGGGTCGCCTGCATGGACTGCAAAAGATCGGACACCGGCATGGAGGGCGGCACGTAAAGCACCTTGCGGATGAGGTCGGCGCGGCCGATGCGGGATTTGAGCACCGAGGAGCGCAGCCTGACCGGCAGGCCGGACGCGCTGTTCTGGGGGGCGGGCTCGGACAGCTTGGCGACGAGGTCCTTGATATGGACCATGCCGACAATGCGGTCGAGATTGTCTTCAAAGACCGGCAGGCGCGAATGCTCGGCACGGCGGAACTCGTCCACCAGATGGGCGACCGAATCGGCGATATCGACCGCCTCGATATCGGCGCGGGGCACCATGACATCATCGACGCGGACCTGGGAGAGCTTGAGAACGTTCTGGATCAGCGAGCGTTCGCCGGCGGAGAACATGTCGTCGCCATTGACGGATTCATCACGCAAGGCTTCGTGAAGATCGTCGCGAAGGGAAGCCGAACGGCGGGTGAATAGGGCCTTCAAACGGGTCCATAAACCCGGTTTCATGCCGTTGGCGGAGAGTGCGTGGTCGCCCTCGGGGCGATGCGGCCGGGACGCCGCGGCGCTAGATTGGTCTTTGTCGTTCATCTCAAAAGGGGCTGATGGAACAGCCCGATCTCTCCTCGATTAATCGGTCCGGCCCGCTTGGACCGGCGGTTTCGCCGCCCAGTCAGCCGGACGCGCCCTCCAGATCGTTGACCCCCATATGGTCATAAGGGTCGGGAATGTCCAGTTGCGCAAGGATGGTGCGCTCGCGCGCTTCCATGGCCTCGGCCTCATCGTCTTCGATGTGATCATAGCCCAGTATGTGCAGAAAGCCATGCACCAGCAGATGGGCGAAATGATGGGCAAAGGGTTTTTGCTGCTCTTCGGCCTCGCGCTCAAGGGTCTCGATGGCGAGGGAAATATCGCCCAGAAGCCCCATGACCGGGTCTTCCGGCTCGATCTGGGGGAAGCTCAACACATTGGTCGGCTTGTCGATCTCGCGCCAACGCGCGTTCAATTCGCGCTGGGCGGCATCGGTCGTCAAAAGCACAGAAATCTCTGCCGGACCGGCCAGCGCACGGCCCGACCCCTCGAGCGCGGCGAGAAGCGCGCGCTCGGCCAAGGGCTCGAGATCGGCGGGCCAGTCGCCCGCCTCGATGGTGATGTCGATGGAAAGGTCGGGGGTCATTGCGGGGCGGGGCCGCCGGCCTTTTCGTCATAGGCGCGCACGATGCGGGCCACCAGTTCGTGGCGCACCACGTCCTTGTCGGTGAACTTGGTGATGTGAATGCCCTCGACGCCGGACAGGATCTTGAGCGCTTCGACAAGCCCGGACACCTGGCCGCGCGGCAAATCGATCTGGCTGGGATCCCCGGTGACAATCATTTTCGAGTTTTCGCCCAGCCGGGTGAGGAACATCTTCATCTGCATCGAGGTGGTGTTCTGCGCCTCGTCGAGGATGACCACCGCATTGGTGAGCGTGCGCCCGCGCATGAAGGCGAGCGGGGCAACCTCGATGACGCCGGAAGCGATGCAGCGCTCGACATGTTCGGGCTGCATCATGTCGTAAAGCGCGTCATAGAGCGGGCGGAGATAGGGATCGACCTTCTCCTTCATGTCCCCGGGCAGGAAGCCGAGCCGTTCGCCGGCCTCGACCGCGGGGCGCGAAAGTATGATGCGGTTGATGTCGCCGCGCTCGAGCAGGGTCGCGGCATAGGCAACCGCCAGATAGGTCTTGCCGGTACCCGCAGGGCCGGTGCCGAAGACGAGCTCGCACCGGTCCATGGCACGGATATAGGTATCCTGGGCCGGGGAACGGGCGACGATGGTCGATTTGCGGGTGGCGATCTGGGCCATGCGCACGCGGCCACGCTTTTCGAAGCTGGGGAGCGTCAGCTGGCTGTCATCGGTCAGGATCATGCGAATCACTCCATCGACATCGCCGATGACGACCGAACGGCCTTCCTCGAGCATGTCGTAAAGCGATTCGAGCACGCGGCGGGCCTGATCGACCCCGCTGGCGGGACCGCGCAGCATGACGTGATTGCCGCGCGGGGCAGCCTCGACGCCGAGTTTCTGCTCGATAAGGGCAAGATTCTGGTCGAATTCGCCGTAAAGCTGGGAGACAAGACGGTTGTCTTCGAAAGCCAGTTCCAGATGGGCGGCCTCGCGGCGGCCGCCAGGCGCGGACCTAGTCTCGGTCAAGCGGTGGGCTCCAAATGACGGATCATTGCATCAAACGCTTAGCATCCTTGGGAAGATTGTTATGTGACAATCTTACCAAAAAGTGAATTTTTGCCGACCCCGGTGATCGTAACCTGCGAAATCGTTCCAATTTGAGACAAATCGGTATCAACCAGCACGGTCTGCAGGTAGGGAGAACGCCCGGCGAGCTGGCCGGGTTCCCGGCCGCGCTTTTCGAACAGAACCGGCATGGTGCGGCCTTCACAGGCCGAATTGAACGCGGTCTGCTGGTCCGCAATCAGCGCCTGGAGGCGCTGCAGGCGCTCGTTCTTGACTTCTTCGGGGACCTGATCGGTCAATTCGGCTCCCGGGGTGCCGGGGCGCGGGGAATATTTGAACGAGAAGGCGGAGGCGTAGCGCACCTCGCGCACGATCTGCATGGTCGCCTCGAAATCGGCCTCGGTCTCGCCGGGAAAGCCGACGATGAAATCGCCGGACATGGCGATATCGGGCCGGGCGGCGCGGATGCGCTCGAGAAGCTTCAGATAATCATCCGCCGTGTGGCGGCGATTCATGGATTTGAGGATCGCGTCCGACCCCGATTGCACGGGCAAATGCAGATAGGGCATCAAGGTGTCGAGCTCGGCATGGGCGGCGATCAGATCGTCATCCATGTCACGCGGATGCGAAGTGGTGTAGCGCAGGCGCTCGAGCCCCTCGATTTCCGACAAACGGCGCACCAGCCCGGCCAGACCCACGGTTTCGCCGGTGCCGTCGAGCCCGTGATAGGCATTGACGTTCTGGCCCAGAAGCGTGATCTCGCGCACCCCGGCATCAACGAGCTGGCGGGCTTCGGCTTCGACCTGGGCAACCGGGCGCGAGGTTTCGGCGCCACGGGTATAGGGCACCACGCAGAACGAGCAGAACTTGTCGCAGCCTTCCTGGACGGTGAGGAAGGCGGTGACGCCCCTGGCAATCGTCGCCTCCCTGGCGGGCGCGGGCAGGTGCTCGAACTTGTCTTCGGCCGGGAAATCGGTCTCGACCACCGGGCCGGCCTTTGCGCGGGTCAGAAGGTCGGGCAGGCGGTGATAGGATTGCGGGCCGAACACCAGATCGACCATGGGCGCGCGGGCGATGATCTCCTCGCCTTCGGCCTGGGCGACGCAGCCGGCGACCCCGATCATGGTGGATTTGCCCTCAGCCGCTCTTTGGGCCTGCAGGATGCGCAGGCGGCCCAGCTCGGAATAGACCTTTTCGGCGGCCTTTTCGCGGATATGGCAAGTGTTGAGGACAATGAGATCGGCCTCGTCAGCGGTCTCGGACATGGCATAGCCGGCGCCGGCGAGCGCATCGGTCATGCGGTCGCTGTCATAGACATTCATCTGGCAGCCATAGGTCTTGATGAAGAGCTTTTTCGGCTCCTGATCGCCTGGCATCGCATTGTCTGTTCCGGAGACTGGCCCGGAACGGCTCTGGGTATCGGCCATTACTCATCCTTGCGGGCGCACCGCCCGATGAAACCCGCGCTGACTACACCAAATGCCCCCGGCGCGCCAAGGGGTGACCGGATCACGGCTATTCGGCGGCCTTCTGAGGCGGCTCGATGGCCTCAACCGGATCGCCATGGGCGGGCGGCAGCGGGCGGTGGCGATTGAGCGCCACCAGCATTTCGCGGACCTTGATCTCGGCGAGCCTTGTCACCGCCTTGCGGTTGGTCTGAGGCGTCACGATGATCGGCTCGCCAAAGGCGATGGTGACGGCCTTGGTGCCGGAATTGAGAATATCGAAGAGATTGTCCATCACCCCCATATCCCCGACCCAGGCGATCAGGGACCGCTCCGTGCGCCCCAGCGGCATGCCGTCGAGCCGCGTATAGGCGATGGTCATGGGCTGGATGACCATCTCCTCGGTGCCGGAAAAAGCCATGGCCTCCTGGGTGGCCCCGACCAGCGCCGAGCGGAAGGGCAGCACATGGGTGCCGATATCGGAGGTGCCTTCGGCAAACAGCACCACTGCTTCCCCCCTTGCGAGGCGCTGACCCATTTCCCTGGAGGTGCGCGCGGAATCGGTGCGGCGTTTGCGATTGACGAAGATGGTCTTTTGCAGCCCGGCCATGAAGCCCACGATCGGCCATTTGGCGATGTCGGACTTGGCGACAAAGGCCATGGGCAGCGATGCGCCGATGGCGGGGATATCCATCCAGGAAATGTGGTTGGAGACGATGAGGTTCGGCTTGTCGGTATAGGGCTTGCCGACAATGGTGATCTTGAGCCCGAGAAAACGCGCGCACAGCTTGTGAAAGCCGCGCGGCAGCACATTCCAGCCCGGCAGGCGCAACAGGATGATCAGAATCTGCACCGGCAAGAAAATGACGGTGTAGGGCAACAGGATGAAAATGAAAAACAATAGCCTGAAGGTCATTGTCCGGAGCCGGTGCCGTCCTTCTCGTCGTCCTCGATCGGCACACCATAAAGCTCAAGCCGGTGATCGACCAGCTTGAACCCCAGGGTTCTGGCAATATGCTCCTGGATCGCCTCGATTTCCTCGTTGCGGAACTCGATGACCCGGCCCGAGCGCACATCGATCAGATGGTCGTGATGCTCGTCTGGCAACTGCTCGAAACGGGCGCGGCCATCCTTGAAGTCATGCTTGGCGATCAACCCCGCATCCTCGAACAGATTGACCGTACGGTAGACGGTCGACAGGGAAATGCCGGAATCAACGGCCGAAGCGCGGCGATAAAGCTCCTCGACATCGGGATGGTCGGTGGCCGCCTCGAGCACACGCGCGATCACGCGGCGCTGCTCGGTCATGCGCATGCCGCGTTCGACGCAAAGATGCTCGAGATTGGATTCGGCGGGCTGATCCTGGGTCATACTGGCCCCTTCACGCTGGCCCCTGTTCGGTTGAGGCGGCTTAACCGAGTTCCAGCCGCAAGACAAGGGCGGTGGCCGGCCGCCCGTCGGGCCTTGGATAATAGCCCTGCCGGCTGCCGATTTCAGCAAATCCGAGCCGGGAATAAAGACGCCGCGCGGCGGCATTGTCCTCGTCGACCTCTAGGAGAAGCCGCCGGGCCGGCGTGGTGCCGAGATCAGCGGTGGCAGCCGCCATCAACGCGCGCCCCAGGCCCTTTTTGCGCCGGCGCTTGTCGACAGCGATGGTCAGCAATTCGGCCTCGTCGGCGGCGATGCGGATCATGGCAAAGCCGGCGATCCGGTGTTTGGCATCGCAGGCGATATAGGTGCGGATATCGCGCTCGGCGAGAAACCGCTCGAACTCGCTCACCGACCAGCCACGAAAGAACGACGCCGCGTGGAGCTTGGCCAAAACGGTGGAATCCTCGGTGCGGGCGGGTTCGATATGCAGGCCGGCGGGGGCCATCCAGTATTGCATCACCTGCCCTCGCGTCTGTTCTGGCGGGCGACGGCAAAGCCGGTCTGGGGCTTGGCGTCAGGTGCGCGCAGATAGAAGGGGTCGGGCGGAAAGTCCGCCGGATCGGCGGTCTGCGCGAAGCGTGCCAGCGCCGCGATACCGACAAAGCCCCGTGCCGCGGGCGCGAGATGGGCTTCGAGATCGACAGCGCCCCGTGTCTCACAGGCCAGCGGGGCGCCGGTGCCCAGCACCGCATCACCGGGTTCGAGCCCTTCGAGTGCGGCTTCGACGGGCAGGATCGCGGCGTCACCGACCGGGAGGCCGGGCCCTGCGAAATCCTGACGATACATCTCATCCCGCCGCGCATCGACAAGGATGCGGGCCGAGGTGTTTTCGGGCATGGCGAGCGACATGGCCAGAAGCGTCGGCACACCAATGACGGGAATATCGAGCGACAACCCAAAGGCACGGGCAGCGGACAGCCCGACACGCAGGCCGGTAAACGACCCCGGTCCCGTGGTCACCGCGATCCGTTCGAGATCGGCATAGGCGAGGCCGGCGCGGGCCAGAAGGGTATCGACCTGCCCGATCAGGACCTCGGCGTGGCCTTTCTGGCGGTCCTCGATCTCGCTGAGCGTGGTCCCGTCACGAAGCGCCAGCGCGCATTGGCAGCGCGGCTGGGCGGTGTCGAGAGCGAGGGTAAGCGGGAGAACCATAGGCTTGCCGGGTTGGGCGTCAGAATCAGTGACGCATCATGACCGGCGCGGCCGCCTGTCGCCAGATGGAATTGATCTGGAGGGCGCGCGAAAAGTCGCGCGGGTGAGCTTGTTTTGCCTCACGGGCCGCGCCGCTTCGGCCATGACGGCGCCAGATCCGCGCCAATGCCCTTCGCTGGCCCTCCGGCCGGGTGTGTCAGACCTGCTGGACCTGTTCGACGCCGGGTACGAAATGGCGCAGAAGATTCTCGATGCCGTTCTTGAGCGTTGCCGTCGATGAGGGGCAGCCCGAGCAGGCGCCCTGCATGTGCAGGAACACGGTACCGTCGCGGAAGCCGCGGAAGGTGATATCGCCGCCGTCCATGGCCACGGCAGGACGCACGCGGGTGTCGAGCAGTTCGCGGATCACCTCGACCATTTCCGCGTCGCTTTCATCGAAGAACACCTCGCCGCCGGAGTCCTCGGGCGCGGTTTCGCCATCGGCAAGGATCGGATTGCCGGAGAGGAAATGCTCCATGATCGCGCCGAGCACGGCAGGCTTGAGGTGCGACCAGTCCGTGTCGTTCTTGGTCACGGCGACGAAATCGGACCCCAGAAACACGCCGGTGACGCCATCGACCGAGAACAGGGCGCTGGCCAGCGGGGACCGGCCGGCGGCCTCTTCATCCCGGAAATCCATCGGCTCGCCGGACAGAACCTCGCGGCCGGGCAGGAATTTGAGCGTCTGGGGATTGGGGGTGGCTTCGGTCTGGATGAACATCTCGTGTCTCCGTGGCGGCGCGGTCAGGGGCTTTACCGGTCCCGTATCATGACCGCCGGAATCCTGTTTAGAACGGTTCTAGGCAAGATAATCAGTTGGCCCGCGAACGCAAGAGGCCGGTTGGTCAAATCTTGGTGGTGTCGGATGAGGTGGCCGGTTTCGGGGCTTGTTATTCTACTGAATGGGAGATGGACCACCCAGCAGGAAAACCGCCCTCGCCCTTCGCCCTTCGACTAGCTCAGGAGGCTCAGGGTGAGGGCTGTATCGTGTTGAGAGCCCACCCGCGGCGTCATTCCGACGAACGTCGGAATCTACTCGCATCGGCTCTTGAGCAAATCGCCAGCACTTCTGGCCAACCGCGTGAGCGAGTGGATCCCGGATCAGGTCCGGGATGACGGCGGAGTGTATGGCGGGCGTTCGCCTATCATATTGCCCGGCCTCGTCCTTCGAGGCTCGGCTCCGCCTCGCACCTCAGGATGAAGGCCGACAGGAGCCGAGAGCGAAGCAATCCCACCCTCAGTTCAGCTCAAGGCCTCGATCTCTTCGTCCGAGAGGCTGCCGGGAACGATGGCGACGGGAATCGGGAAGGCGTTGGACGAGCGCGAGGCAATGGAGGAGACCAGGGGCCCCGGCCCTTCATTGGAGGTGCCGGCGGCGAGAACCAGGATGGCGATGTCGGGGTCCTCGTGGATCAGGGCCTCGACCTCTTCGGCCCGGTCACCCTCACGCACCACGCGTTCGACCTTGATATTGCCGCAAGCCTTGATGCGGCTTTCATGCACATCGAAAAGCGCATTGGCCTCTTCCATGGCCTCCGCTCGCATGATGTTTTCGACCCCGAGCCAGTGCTGGAACTGGTCGGGCTCGATCACCACCAGAAGAACCACTGTGCCCCCGGTGCGCCGGACGCGATAGGCCGCAAAGCTGACGGCCTTGGCGCACTCCTCGGTGCCATCCAGAACCACCAGCCATTTGCGATTGTATTCGCCCCGCTTTTCGGCGCCCTCACGGGCTTCGCTTTCGCCGCTCATAAGATCATGCTGCCATCGGACGGGGGCTTTGCCAAGCCGGGAAATACCACGCCCGACACTGGTCAAGACCCGGTCGGTGAACCGGCATCCCCTTCACCTGGAACGCCCTAGGACACGAAGCCGATGATGCGCTTGACGTCCTGGAGCACCGGCTCGGCAATGGCGCGGGACCGCTCGGCCCCGTCGCGGAGCACCGCCTCGATGGCGCCCTTGTCGTCCATCCAGCGGCGCATTTCGCCTGCCATGGGCGCCAGGGTTTCGACCGCGAGGTCGGCGAGGGCCGGCTTGAAGGCTCCAAAGCCCTGCCCGCCGAACTCGGCAAGCACCGCCTCGACCGGCTTTTCGGCCAGCGCGGCGTAGATCTCGACGAGGTTCTTGGCCTCCGGCCGGTCGTCGAGCCCCTTGGCCTCGGAGGGCAACGGCTCGGGATCGGTCTTGGCCTTCTTGATCTTTTTCGCGATCGCGTCCGCATCGTCCATCAGATAGATGGTCGAGAGTTCGGACGGCTCGGATTTCGACATCTTGCGCTTGCCATCCTTCAAGGACATGACGCGGGTTGCCGGGCCGGCAATGATCGGCTCGGTCAGGGGGAAGAACTCCTCCCCGAGGCCGAGCTCCTTCAGCCGGGCGGCGAAATCGTGGTTGAACTTGCCGGCGATGTCGCGGGTCAGTTCGAGATGCTGTTTCTGATCCTCGCCGACCGGCACATGGGTGGCCTTGTAGACAAGGATATCGGCGGCCATCAGCGCGGGATAGGCGAACAGCCCCAGCGAATGCTTTTCGGCATCCTTGCCGACCTTGTCCTTGTACTGGGTCATGCGGCTCATCCAGCCCATGCGCGCAATGCAGGAAAAGATCCAGCCCAGCTCGGCATGCTCGTGAACCTGCGACTGGTTCATGACGATATGCTTTTTCGGGTCGATCCCGGCGGCAAGATAGGCGGCGGCGATTTCAAGGGTCCCGCGCTTGAGATCAGCGGGGTCCTGCCAGACGGTGATCGCATGCATGTCGACGACGCCAAAAATGCAGGCATAGTCATTCTGCAACGGCACGAAACGGCGGATGGCGCCGAGATAGTTGCCGAGGTGGAGATCGCCCGAAGGCTTGATGCCGGAAAAGATCCGGGGGGTGAAATCGGCCATGATCGTCTTTGTCCATTTCAACGGGTAAGCCCGGGCTTCAAGCCCGGGCGGTGCGCTTATCACCCGAAACCGCGTGGCGAGGCAACACTCAGGACGCTTCGGGCGTTTCCTTGCGGGTGAGATCGGCGATCAGGCGGTCGATGCGCTGCACGCCGGTGAGGTGAATAGGCACCAGATAAAAGCCGATGCCCGCGATCACCAGCGCCCCGAGCGCCAGGATGCGGATGAAGAGACCGGCGCCGGTTTCAAGGAATGGGCCCAGGGGCATGGCGATAGCCCAGACGGCCAGCCCCATGATGGCGGCGCTGACCAGCAAGAGCCCGTAACGCCGCCATTGCCGTCCGGTGACGGTGAACTGGCCGCGCGCGGCGAGACGGGTCGCCAGCAGGACCACGTTGACCCAGGCGGCGATGGAGGTGGCGATGGCGATGCCGACATGGGCGAATTGGGGAAAAAGGATGACCGAAAGGGCGATGTTCACCCCCGCCGAAATGGCGGCGAACAGGGTCGGCGTCGCGGTATCCTCGCGGGCGAAGAAGCCGGGCTGGAAGACCTTGACCAAGACGAAGCCGGGCAGGCCAAACGAGAAGGCCATCAGCGCGGCGGCGGTCTGGCGGGTGGCCCCGGCATCAAAGGCGCCGCGCTCGAACAACACCGAAATCACCGGGCCGGCGATGACAGCGAGGGCAACTGCAGCAGGAACCGTGAGCAGAAGCGCGAAGAGCAGCGACTGGTCCTGTGCGCGGCGGGCATCGTCGAGCCGCCCACCTTTGAGGTGCCGGGACAGTTCGGGCAGGAGCACGATGCCAATGGCAATGCCGATAATCCCGAGGGGGAGCTGATAAAGCCGGTCGGCATAATAAAGATAAGAGATGGCGCTCGGTTGGATCGAGGCGATGATGGTGCCGACGAAAATATTGATCTGGGTGATGCCGCCGGTGAGGATGGCGGGCAGGGCCAGCACCCAGAAGCGAGCGACATTGCGGTTGAAGCGCGGGAAGACGAGGCCGGGGAAATAGCCGGTGCGCGACAGGCCCCAAGCGACCAGCGCAAGCTGAGCCACGCCGCCGACGATAACGCCGACGGAAACCCAGATGGCGGTGTCGGCAGCACCGGATTCGGCCCACAGCACCAAAAGACCAAGCGCGATGATCAGCACGACATTGAGCAGCGCCGGGGCGATGGCAGCGATGAAGAATTTGCGCAGCCCGTTGAGCATGGCGCCATAGGCCGCCATCAGCGACATGCAGGCGAGATAGGGAAAGCAGATCCGGGTCAGCAGCACCGTCAGGTCGAAGATTTCCGGATCATCGAGAAAGCCGGGCACGAAGGGCACCAGCAGCCAGGGCATGAAGATCTCGGCCAGTACGGTGAGAACCAGCAGGAAGGCAATCAGCCAGGAGATGATCTCGCGGGCAAACTGCCGGGCCGGCTCCTCGCCGCCCTGTTCGAGGGCCTTGGAGAACAGGGGCACGAAAGCGGCGTTGAAAGCACCTTCGGCAAAAAGCCGCCGGAACAGGTTGGGGAAGCGGAAGGCGGCAAAGAACGCATCGGCGACCGGGCCGGTGCCAAGCGCTGCCGCCATCAGCATGTCGCGGACAAAGCCGAGCACGCGGGAGACGAGCGTTGCGCCCCCGACATTGGCGAAATTGCGCAGCATGCTCATCGTGTCGTCAGCCCCTCACCGGCCTAATGCCGATCACCATGGATTCACGTGAATTCAGGCGGAATTGCAACCGGTTTCGCGGCGGCTTTCGTCAGGCGATGGCCGGGTGGCGCTCGGCGCCCTCCTCGGCATGGGCCGGATCGAGCGCGGCCATCAGCTTATCGCGGATGCGCTTTTGCCGTGCCTTGTTCTCGACCCGCATGCCGGTGAGATCGGTGACGTAGAAGACATCGACCGCCTTTTCGCCATAGGTGGCGATATGGGCCGAACCGATGGTGAGGCTGAGGTCCGACAGGGCGCGGGTGAGATCGTACAAAAGGCCGGTACGGTCGAGGCCCGAAACCTCGATGACGGTGAATTTGCGCGACAGGGAATTGGAAATCTGCACCTCGGCGGGCACCGAGAAGGGCCTGAGCCGCTTGTTGTGGCGCGAATCGAGCCCGAGCCCCTTGGGCAGGTATTTCTGGCCGTGCAGGAGCTGTTTGACGTTCTGGATGATGCGTTCGGCGCGGATGCGCTCATCTTCGTCGCCGGTGAAGGCGCGCTTCACCCGGAAGGTATCGAGGGCATAGCCGTCACGGGTCGAAAAGATCTGGGCGCCGATGATATTCGCATCGGCCAGCGTGCAGGCGCCGGCGATCACCGAGAGAAGCCGGGGGTGGTCTGGGGTGAAGAAGGAAATCTCGGTCACCGCCTCGAAGGCCTTGACCCGGTGGAAGCCGGCAAAGGGCTCGCCGGCGCGCTCGGCCTTTCTGACCATGCGGGCATGGTCGATCTGCAGCTCGTGTTCGGCGCGCAGCCAGTAGGCCGTGTATTGCCGCTCGACGAAACCGGAAATCTCATGATCGGCAAAATCGCCCTTGAGCGCTTCGATCAGGGCATCGCGGGCCTCGGCCACACGGTCGATCTGGGCGACCTGGGAATGCCCGCCGGACAGGAGCGGTTCGGTCGCATAGTAAAGGGCGCGCAGGAGCGAGCCCTTCCAGCCGGTCCAGACCCCGGGACCGACGGCACGGATATCGCAGGCGGTGAGGATGAGGAGAAGGTTCAGCCGATTGAGGCTTTGGACCTCGTCGGCGAAACGGCGGGCGGTTTCGGGGTCCTGGATGTCGCGGGACTGGGCGATCTCGCTCATGTCGAGATGGTGACGCACCAGCCAGACGACGGTCTCGGTTTCCGCGGCATCGAGGCCGAAACGCGGGCAGAGCTTTTTCGCCAGCCGGGCGCCGGCGACGGAGTGATGCTCGCGGCGGCCCTTGGCGATGTCGTGCAGGAACAGCGCGACAAACAAGAGCCGCTTGTCCGCGAGATGGGGCAGCAATTCATGGGTGAGCGGCAGTTCGTCCGTCAGCCCGCCTTCCGTGATCTCGCCGAAGACGCCAACCGCGCGGATCAGGTGCTCGTCGACGGTATAGTGGTGATACATGTTGAACTGCATCAAGGCGACGACGCGCCCGAACTCGGTGACGAACTTGCCGAGCACGCCGGATTCGTTCATGCGCCGCAGGATGCGCTCGACCGATTTGCCATGGGTCAGGATGTCGAGGAAATAGGCATTGGCCTGAGGGTTCTTCCTCAAATCCTTGTCGATCAGGCGCATCGAGCGGGTGATCAGGGTCAGGGCGTCGGGGTGGAACAGCAACCCCTCGCGCCCGGCGACCGCGAAGATCCTGATGAGATTGACCGGATCGCGCACAAAGACCCCATCGTCGGCGACCGAAATGCGGCCGTGTTCGATGACGAAATCGGTTTCGCCCTTGATCTTCTTGCGGCGGGAGATGCGGCGCATGACACGGCCGATGACATCGACATCCTTGGCATGCTCGAATTCGAGCGACGCGCAGAAGATGCGGGTCAGGTCGCCCACATCCTTGGCCACGAGGAAATAGCGCTTCATCAGCCGTTCGACGCCCATCAGCCCGTGCCGGCCGGCGAATTGCACCCGGTCGGCGAGCTCGCGCTGAAGTTCGAAGGTGAGCTTGTTGCCGGACCGCCCGGTCAGGAAGTGCAGATGGCAGCGAATGGCCCAGAGGAAGTCTTCCGAGCGCCGGAAGCGGCGCAGTTCGGTGGCGGAAAACACACCCTTGCCGACCAACTCCTTGGCGGATTTGACCTCGAAGAAATATTTGCCGATCCAGAACAGGGTATCGAGGTCCCTGAGGCCACCCTTGCCTTCCTTGATGTCGGGCTCAACCACATAGCGGGTGTCGCCCATGGCCGCGTGGCGCGCATCGCGCTCGGCAAGCTTGGCGGCGATGAATTCGGGACCGGTGCCGGAGACCACTTTCTCGAAAAACCGCTTCTCAAGCGTGTCGAACAGGGACCGGTCGCCGGTAAGGAAGCGGGCCTCGAGCGTGGCCGTGCGCACGGTCATGTCGGACTGGGCCATGCGGATGCAATCATCGATAGCGCGCACGGCGTGGCCGACCTTCAGCCCCATATCCCACAGCATATAAAGGATATATTCGGTGACGCTCTCGCCCCAGGGTGTCTGCTTGTAGGGCAAAACGAACAACAGATCGATGTCGGAGCCCGGCGCCAGCGTGCCGCGGCCATAACCGCCGACCGCCGCGATGGAGAGGGTTTCACCCGAAGACCGATTATTGACCGGATAGACGTGTTCGGAGGCAAAGCGGAAGATGGCGCGGATGATCTCGTCCTGCGCGGCGCACAGATCATGGGCGCAACGCCGCCCCTTGCCGGAAGCGTAAAGGTCTGTTTCCGCCGCGTTTTGTGCCCGCTTGTGCACGGCCCGGAGCTGAGCCAGGAACGCGTTGCGCGCATCCATGCCGTCGCGCGGCTGGTCGCCCAGTTCTTGTTCGATAGCGGAGAGGATGTCCTCCGCCTTTTCAAGCACGAAGACGCGTTTGGGGGTTGGGCGGGGGCGCGGTTTATGGGGTTCGGCGGGCATTGCGCAGTCGTTTAAGCTCATAGATCAGGTCGATCGCCTGCCCCGGGGTCAGGGCGTCAGGATCAACACTATCCATCCTTTCGCTTAAGGGATCGTCGATATTCTGCGTTTCTTCGCGGCGCGGTCGGCGGGCAAAGAGCGGCAAATCTCCTGTTCCATTATTGTCGGCGCCATTTGACCGGCTTTCAAGGTGTTCGAGCACTTCACGGGCGCGGGCAACGACTTCGGGCGGCAATCCGGCGAGGCGCGCAACCTGAATGCCATAAGACCGGTCGGCGGCGCCGGGGGCCACGGCGTGGAGGAAAATCACGTCGCCCTTGTATTCACGGACCGTCATGGTGTGGTTCGACACCCGGTCGAGCCGGTCCGCCAGTGCGGTCAGTTCATGGTAGTGGGTGGCAAACAGGGCCCGGCAACCGGTCTGCTCATGCAGCGCCTCGACCGCAGCCCAAGCAATCGACAGACCGTCAAAGGTCGCGGTGCCGCGCCCGATCTCGTCGAGCACCACAAGCGAATGCCGCGTGGCGCGGTTGAGAATGGCGGCGGTCTCGATCATCTCGACCATGAAGGTCGAGCGGCCATGGGCGATATCGTCGGCCGCGCCGACGCGCGAGAAGATGCGGTCGATGACCCCGATATGGGCAGCATTTGCCGGCACGAAGCCGCCCATCTGCGCCATCACCGCGATCAGCGCGTTCTGGCGCAGGAATGTCGACTTACCGCCCATATTGGGCCCGGTCAGGAGCCAGAGCGCGCCGCCGGCGTCTCCGCCGAGATCGCAATCATTGGCAACGAAGCGGGTTTCACCCGCTGCCTCGAGCATTTGTTCGACGACCGGATGGCGGCCCTCGTCGATATCGAAGGCAAGGCTTTCATCGATCTTCGGGCGGCAATAGTTCCGGGTCTGGGCGATATGGGCGAGATTGGCGGTGAGATCGGTTTCCGCCAGCGCATCGGCAATCGCCTGCAGGCGCGGTGTTTCATCGAGCACGGCCTGGCGCAGGTTTGCGAAAATCGCCAGTTCGATCTCGAGCGCCGCCGCGCTTGAATGGGCGATCCGGGTTTCAAGGTCTGCCAGTTCGGTGGTGGTGAAGCGCAGCGCGTTGGCGGTGGTCTGCCGGTGGATGAAGGTGGCGTTGAGTGGTTCCGCCAGCAGGCGCGGGCCATGATTGGCGGGCACCTCGACGAAATAGCCGAGCACATTGTTGTGCTTGACCTTCAAGGACTTCACCTCGGCCAGCTCCGCATATTTGGCCTGCAATGCGGCGATGACCGAACGGCTTTCCTGAGACAAGGAGCGCTGCTCGTCGAGGTCAACGTCATAGCCCTTGGCAATGAAGCCGCCGTCGCGGGTAAGCAATGGCAAGTCTTCACCCAGCGCGCGATCGATTTCGGCCATCAGGTCCCGGGGCACATCGGACAACGCGGCGGCGAGCCGGGCCAATCCGCCAGCCGTATCGCGCACAGGGCCGAGTTCACCGGCCAGTGCCTCTGCGCCCGACAGGGCGCCGCCAATGGCGCGCAAATCGCGTGGACCGCCACGCTCGAGCGAGAGGCGCGTGAGCGCGCGGGCCATGTCGGGCACGGATTTCAAACGGTCGCGCAGCCCGTCGGTGACCATGGTGTCGGCGTGAAGCCCTGCGACCATATCGAGCCTGGCCTCGATTTCGACGGGATCGGCGGAGGGCGCCGATAGCCGGGCGGAGAGAAGGCGCAAGCCTGGCGCGGTGACGCAGCGGTCGAGGCAATGGCGCAGCGACCCTCGCGCCTCGCCGCGATTGGTGGCGATCAATTCGAGCGAGGCGCGGGTGGCGGCATCGATGATCAGGGTCTTGCGGGCGCCCAGCTGCGGCGACCGCAAGGGAATGCTGGCGCCTTTCTGGGTGTCAGCGACATAGCCGATCAGCGCGCCCAGCGCCGAACGGGCAACCCGGGTCAGCGAGGTGGGGTCGAGCACGTCCGCCGGGTAGGCCGCGGTAATCCTGTCGGTGGCGTTCTCGGTATCGAACAGGTCTCGGGACTGAGTGATGATCTGGCACGAATCGGGGTGCGGCAGCGCTTTTTCCAGCGCTTGAAGGCTCGCATCGGTGAGGATGATTTCGGCAGGGCCGATGCGGGCGATCTCATCCGACAGTCCGGCCTCGGGGATCTCGGTGCAGCCGATCTCCCCTGTCGAAATGTCAGCCCAGGCCAGCGCCAGATCGCTGTCGCCATGGGGCAAAAGCGCGATCGAGACGAGGTAGTTGTTGGTGTCGGCGGGCAGCAGATCGTCTTCGGTCAGGGTGCCGGCGGTCACGAGCCGGACCACATCGCGTTTGACGACGGATTTCGAACCGCGCTTCTTGGCTTCGGCAGGGTCCTCGGTCTGTTCGCAGACCGCGACCCGGTGACCCAAGGAGATGAGTTTTTTCAGATAGTCCTGGGCGGCGTGCACCGGCACACCGCACATCGGAATGTCGTCGCCCTGGTGCTTGCCGCGCTTGGTGAGGGTGATGCCCAGCGCCCGCGAGGCGATTTCCGCATCCTCAAAGAAGAGCTCGTAGAAATCGCCCATGCGGTAGAACAAGAGGCAATTGGGATTGACCGCCTTGATCTCGAAAAACTGGGCCATCATCGGGGTCATGCCCGAAGTGTCCGGGGATTTGTCGGCCGCTGCTTTGTCAGCCATGGGGAACGAGGTCTCCGGCAATTCGGGTCATGGCGCGGCGAGAAGGGCAGGCCGGGTGAAATGGCGGCGATAGCGCTCGGGCACGTCGGTGAGATCAAGGGCGACGAAGACATCGAGCGTGTCGAAGCGGGTGTCGGCAAAGCCCCCCTGCCCGACCCGCGCGCCAAGGCTGAGATAGCCGCGCAGCAATGGCGGCAGCGGCGGCGGTGTCGCGCCGGGTTTACCGGCGCCGGACGCTGCCGGGTCCCGGCTTGTGACCTGAATATCAAGGCCATGATGGGCCGCCAGCCAGCCCAGCGCTGCGGCGTGACAGGCATGATCGGCATTCGGCAGGCTGGCCATGCCGAAAAAGCCCGTGACCCGGTGTTGCGCCGCGTAAGCGGCCAGCCCGGCAAACATGACCCGGGTCAGCAGCCCCCCGGGGAGCCCCGGGGCAAAGCAGAAGCGCGAGACCTCGCAGGCGCGGCGATAGGCGCGCCGGGCGACGAATTCGCGGACATGGAACTCGGCGGCGCACAGCGGAATGGCCGGCGCGCGCAGCAGCCGGCAGGTGGCGAGCACCGTGCCGGTATCATCGCGAGCGATAAGATGGTCACAATCGGCGTCATGGCTGTCGGCGTCCTCGCCGGACAGGCCAAAAAAGGCGCGCTGGCGCAATTGCCGGGCCGCGCGGAACTCGTCCCCGGTGCCGGCTACGACAACGCTGAGCCCGCCCAGCCGCGCAAGCACGGGGTTCCCGCCGCTGGCGGTGGGGCCGGGGTCGGGCGCCTGTTGTTTTCCTAATGTTGCCGCGTATGACATTTCCGGGCTGTTCGGCTCGTTTCGGGATCAATTTCTACTCTAGCGGGACCGCGGCCGCGATCAATCGGATCGGCACCGATGTCCCCGCTCGCATGACCCACAGGGAAACACAAGCCCCGTCGGACCGGAGCGAGGGACGGGGCTTGGGTCGGAGCAAGGGACGGGGCTTGGGACAGAGCTTGGAACGGGACACAGAATTGTTCCTTCTTGATCGGCAAATGACGATGGACTAGATTGAGACCAGCGCCGGATGACCGGCGCCATGACGTTCTCAGGGCGGGGTGAAAGTCCCCACCGGCGGTGACGGGCCTCAGGTCCGAAGCCCGCGAGCGCCCTTTGCCGGACCCGCCTTGCAGGTCGATCCGGGAAAGGGGTCAGCAGATTCGGTGCGATTCCGAAGCCGACGGTGATAGTCCGGATGAAAGAGAACGGCGATCGAGGCGGGCGCGTTGCGCCCGGTGGCGTACGCATTCTCGTGAGCGCCGGTGAACTGCCTTGGTCCCGTAGCCCTGTCTGTTGGGTTGAAAGGACCAGAAATGCAACAGGCAGTTTCCCTCAATGCGCCGGTGCGCGGCGCGCTTCTCATGGTCTTGGCGGGCATCGGCTTTGCCGGGCTCAATGTGACCACCCAATATGCCGGCATGATCGCGGGCATTCCCTCGACGACAGTGGCCTTCTGGCAATATGCGATTGCCGCAGCGCTGGCCCTGCCCTTTATCTGGCGCGGCGGGTTTGCAGCGCTCAGGACCGACCATCTCGGCCTGCATGTGCTTCGGGTCGTCTTGTCGGCGGGCGGCGTTCAGCTCTGGGTGCTGGCACTCTCGGCGGTGCCGATCTGGCAGGCGGTGGCGCTGGTGATGACCTCGCCCTTTTTCGTGATTGCAGGGGCCAAGCTGTTCCTCGGCGAACGGATCACAGCGGTGCGGCTCGGCGCGGCGGTGGCCGGGTTTTCGGGCGCTGTGATCATACTCGAACCCTGGTCGGCGGGATTCACCCCGATGGCGCTTTTGCCGGTGGCCGCAGCGGCGCTGTGGGCCGGGGCCTCGGTGATCACCAAATATCTGACCCGGGACGAAAACCCGCTTTCGATCACGCTCTATTTGTTGTTGCTGCTGACCCCGGTCAACGCGGCGATCCTTGTGGGCTCGGGTCTCACCCTGCCGCTCGCCGCGCAATGGCCTGTGCTTTTGACCGCCGGCATTTTGACTGCGGGCTCGCAATATGTGCTGACACGAGCCTATTCGGTGGCCGATGCGACCTATCTGCAGCCCTTCGACGACTTGAAGCTGCCTTTGAACATCCTGTTCGGCTGGGTGGTGTTCGCAAGCGCGCCAGGGGCCAATTTCTGGCCCGGCGCGGTGCTGATCGTTCTCGCCTCGCTGACGCTTGTGGCCCAGGAACGGGCACAAGCGAGTGCGCAGATGCAGCGGTTGAAGGCGGCTTAAGCCTTCCGGCCGCGCTCACAACCACCCTCGTCCTTCGACAAGCTCAGGATGAGGGTGGAAGAGAATTGCTCGCTCCCGATGTCATTCGTGGTTCGCCCTTCGACGCGCTCAGGAGGCTCACCATGAGGGGTCAGGATGAGGGTTGTGGCTCGTGCCGCTACAGCATCCGCCCGTAAAGGCTTTCGGCGCGGATGCCGTCCTCGAGACGGAAGCGGTGGTCGGCGGGCGGGTGCGCCCGCTGGCCGCATTCGAGCCGCGGACATTGGCGGCAACCCACACCAATAGGGATCGACAGCGCCTCGTTTTCGAGATCGATGCCGTCCGAATAGATCATCTCGCGGGCCTGGGCGATATCGCAGCCAAGCCCGATGGCAAGATGCCGGGTCGGGGCATTGTAGCGGTAGTCGCCTTTGACGATGGCCTTGGCGATGCAGAAAAAGCGCTGACCGTCGGGCATTTGCGAGATCTGCACATTGATGCGCTCGGGCTGGAGGAACGCCGCATAGACATTCCAGCGCGGGCAGGCACCGGAATGGCGCGGAATATGGATGCCCGAAAGCGAAAAGCGCTTGGAAATGTTCCCCGCAATATCGGTGCGCACCAAATGCAACGGGATGCCCCGGGCGCCGGGCCGCTGCAGGGTGGTCATGCGGTGGCAGACCTGTTCGAAGCTGGCCGAGAAGCGCCGGGCGCAACGCTCGATGTCGTAGCGATAGTCACGGCAGGCCTTGAGGAAGGGCTCATAAGGCATCATCAGGGCGGCGGCGAAATAGGAGGCGAGGACATTGCGGGCCAGCGCCGGGGCGTCGTCCTCGGGCAGGTCGCTTTGCTCGATGATGGCATTGATCTGGGTTTCGGCCGTGAGCAGCCCGATCTGATGGGCGACAGCGAAAATGGCGGATTCGGCCGGCAGCGTGTCGGCGATTTCAATCACCCGCCCGTCTTCGGCGAGGCGTCGCGCGATGCCGCGCGGCAGGGAAGCCAGTCGCCAATCCATGCCGAAGACATTGCCGAGATAGGTGCGCAGCCCCAGGCTCAAAACGTCCGAGGCATTGTCGATATCGGCACGCACACGCTCGGCGGCACGCTCGAGGCTGTCGAAATGATTGGCGTTCTCCTGGATGAAATCGGAGATCGCATCGGTTGCCGCGTGATGGCCGGCGGTGCCGGGCAGGATATCGCCATCATCGGCAGGCGCGCTTGAGCGGTTGCGGTGCTCGTGGCGATAGCGGTCGTAAAGCCTCAGAACGGCGCGGGCGATAGCGGGGTTTGAAGCCGCGAGATCGCGGATATCGTGATTGGTGAGATCATTGTCGGCGAAGACATCGTCGCCGAACATTTCCATGAGATCGCCAGAGAGGCGGCTTTCATCGCTTTCAGCGAGTTCGCCCGGCTCGACCCCGAAATGGCCCGCGAGCTTGAACAGAAGCGGCACGGTGATCTTGCGGCGGTTGTGTTCGATGAGATTGAGATAGCTCGCCGAAATGCCGATAGCGGCCGCAAGGTCCGCCTGGCTGAGGGCGCGCTGACGGCGCAAGCGCCTGATCTTGCCACCGATTTGCGGATCGGAATCGTTCACGCCGCTTTCCTCCCTTTACCGGCTTTACAAGGTCTGGGACTGCAGTGGACTTTACAAGCTTTACATCTTGTCAAGCCCGGCTTTGCAAGTCTTTACGCCGTGACACCGGGATATGCCGATTTATCTTGCATCTGCGCGGCATTTGTCAAATCTTTACATCACGGCGCTGCAGGAAACCAATAGCGGTACCGGCAGAGGTCAAGTGCCAAGGAGAAATGCCATGACCGACATGATCGCAACCCCCGCCCCCGGCGATGAATACGTCACCATCATCGCGCGCAGCATCAACGAAGCCATGGGCCAGTTCCGTGCCCGCGGTCTCGATGCCAAAGGCTATTCGATCGTAGGTCAGGTCAACCGGCACGTCTTCGCCTTTGCCGAAGGCCCCGCTGCCGCCAGCGAGCTTTTTGACGGGAATGCCATGGTCGCGGCCACGTTCCGCCGGCCGGCGGCCAGGGGCTAACCCCGTCATCCAACGGGTGGCCGGCTCGCCCTGAGGCTGGCCACCCGTTCTTTAACCCCGAACCCCGAAATCGCCATCCGCCAAGAGGCGCTGCTCCCATAGGCCTTGTTCCGATGGGCAGCCGGATGGCGCCCCTATGTCCGGCCCAAAGGCCAGACCCCGTGAACGGCGCCCTAAACGCCAAACCAGACAAGACAGAATTCAGAGTTTTTGGAGGAGACCATGCTCGACAAGCCGCAAAACCCGACCGAATTCGAGACGCCTGACTGGGCGCCGGATCGCTGGGACAACATCAAGCGCGATTTCACCCCCGAAGACGTGCACAAGCTTTCGGGCAGCCTCAGAATCGAGCATTCGCTGGCCCAGAACGGCGCCAAGCGGCTTTGGGAATTGCTGCACACAGAAGACTTCGTGCCGACCCTTGGCACCTTCACCGGCAACCAGGCGGTGCAGCAGGTCAAGGCCGGGCTCAAGGCCATCTATCTGTCGGGCTGGCAGGTGGCGGCTGACGCCAATCTGTCGGGCAATATGTATCCCGATCAGAGCCTTTACCCCGCCGACAGCGTTCCGGCGGTCGTCAAGCGCATCAACAAGGGCCTGCAGCGCGCCGACCAGATCCAGCACATGGAAAAGCTCTCGGGCACCGCGACCACGGATTATGAGTTCATGGTGCCGATCATTGCCGATGCCGAAGCCGGGTTTGGCGGTTCGCTCAATGTCTTTGAGCTGATGAAAGGCATGATCGAGGCCGGTGCCGCCGCGGTTCATTTCGAAGACCAGCTCGCCTCCGAAAAGAAGTGCGGACATCTGGGCGGCAAGGTTCTGGTGCCGACCCGCACCTTTGTGCGCACGCTTAACGCGGCCCGGCTCGCCGCCGATGTGATGGGTGTGCCGACACTGATCATGGCGCGGACCGACGCCGAAGCCGCACGGCTGATCACCTCGGATATCGATCCTTATGACGCGCCGTTCGTCACCGGCGAGCGGACCGAGGAAGGCTTCTATCGTCTCAAGGGCGGGTTTGAATGCGCGATCGCCCGCGGGCTCGCCTATGCGCCCTATGCGGATCTGATCTGGTGCGAGACCTCGACCCCGAGCCTTGAAGACGCCAAGCGCTTCGCCGAGGCGATCCGCGCCGAATATCCCGATCAGATGCTGGCCTATAACTGCTCGCCTTCATTCAACTGGGCCAAGCATATGGGCGAAGCGGAGATGGCGCAGTTCCAGCGCGAACTCGGCGCGATGGGCTACAAATACCAGTTCATCACCCTTGCCGGGTTCCACAATCTATCGCTGTCGACCTTCAACCTGGCCCGCGCCTATGCCGGGGACGGCATGGCCGCCTATTCGAAGCTGCAGCAGGCCGAGTTCGCCGCCGAAAAGGACGGGTTCTCCGCCACGCGCCATCAGCGCGAAGTCGGCACCACCTATTTCGATGCGGTCTCGGTGGCGGTCAGCGCCGGCTCGAGCTCGACAACGGCGATGGCGGATTCGACCGAAACCGCCCAGTTCTAAGGCGTTACTGCCTTTCACGCTCCCTCGCAGCGGGAGCGGCGCACCGGGTGATCGCGTGGTCTCATGGGCATGCGGTCACCTCACGAAATACCGGTTCAGTTACCGGAATTGTCCTGATCCCATCTCCCCCTATTCGACCTCTCCCTCGCTAGACCCGTTCAAGATTTCCCGGAATCGGTGAACGGGTCTGGCTCCTTTTTTCAGGATTGATGCTGTTGGGGAGAAGGGCGCAGCGCCCGGCCGGTCACCGCCCAGATGAGCAGCACGACCACGATCGAGACATAGCCATCGATCGCGTAGTGCCAGCTGAGATAGACCGAGCCAAACAGGATGACGCCGGCAAAGGCCCATGCGGCGGCGCCGAGCCAGCGATTGATCGAAGAAAGCACCAGCGCATTGCAGGTCACGACCGCCACATGCATGGACGGCATGGCCGAGATGCCGCTGCCGGCCTGCCCGGAGAAGCCGTAATAGGCGGCGAGCAGGTAATCGCGATAGCCGGCGACCGCATCGCCGACCGGGCCGGCCAGTGCGGCCTCGAGCGGGGCGAACCGGGCGGAACCGACAAGCGGCCCGTAAAAGACAGGGCCGACCGAAGAAAGGGCAGCGGCAAGAAGCGTGCCGAGCCCGACAATCGCCAGAGCCATGGTCCACAAATAGCGCAGGCGCAGATGACGCTCGTGCCAGAAGGCCATGACCAGAATAGTGGCGAACCAATAGACCATCCAGATCTTGGAATAGATATAGGCGAGCCCCCAGGCGAGTTGCCGGGGCAATATTGCATGGGCCCAGACCCAGGGATCGCCGCCATGAAGGGCCGCGTCGATATCGGCGAGGACCGGGTCGGCATAGAAGGGCACGAGATCGGGGATGGAGAGCTTGAAGGTGGTGAAGCCGGCCATGCCGAGAATGAACAAGGCGATGGTGGCGGCACTGCGGGGCAGGATGCCGGTGCTCCGTTTCAACAGCGCAATCGCCTCGGAGACCGGCGCAGCCGGGTTCCTGGACAGACACCCGAGCGGCAGGGCCACGCCCAGCAGCAAGGGCACTGCCATAAGGGTCTGCAAGCCATAAACCGGCAGAAGCTGGAAATAGATCGCCGGCGATAAGGCGGCAGCGAGCGCGGCATAGACCAGCACCAGAAGGGCCAGCGCGGTGCCGGCATCGCGCTGGAGCGCGCGGCCCGCCGGGGCGGAGACGGCGGATATGCCGGGGTCTGAGCTTTGTTGGCGCGGCGTGTTCATTGCGCGCGATGCTAGTATTCGCCTGCTTCGATTTGGTTAAGCGCGCGGGATCCGCAATCCAAGGAATTGAATTCGCGGACAAAAATACCAATAATGAGAAAAGCAGAACATGGGTGGGTGGAGCCATGGCGGGCCGCGCGGAAACGCTGATCACCGAACTTCTCAACCAGTGCGACATCGCGGTGGGCGGGCCGAGCCCCTGGGATGTGCATATCCATGACGAGCGGTTGTTCGACCGGGTAATGCTGCAAGGCACGCTCGGGCTCGGCGAAGCCTATATGGACGGCTGGTGGGACGCCGAAGCGCTCGACCAGGCGCTGTTCCGGCTGATCGATCACGACGTGCGCAACCGGATCAAGATCGATCTGGGACTGATGCTGTCGCTGGTGCGGGGCCGGCTGTTGAACCTGCAGCGGCTCAACAAGGACGAGGTGGGGCGCAAGCATTACGATCTCGGCAATGATCTCTTCGAGGCGATGCTCGACCCGCTGATGATCTATTCCTGCGGCTATTGGCGCGAGGCAGATGATCTCGCTGGCGCACAGCGGGCGAAGCTCGACCTGATTTGCCGCAAAGCCGGGTTGAAGCCGGGTGATCGGGTGCTCGATATCGGCTGTGGCTGGGGCGGGTTCCTCGGATATGCCGCCGAGAATTACGGCATTACCGGGATGGGCATCACGATCTCGAAGCAGCAGGTCGCCTATGCGCAAGAGCGCTACAAGGACGCGCCGCTCGATTTCCGCCTTGTTGACTATGCCGATGTTGACGGCCGGTTCGACAAGATCATCTCGGTCGGCATGTTCGAGCATGTGGGCTACAAAAACTACAATGCCTATTTCGAAAAAGTCGCCGAGCTCCTGCGCGATGATGGCTTGTTCGTTCTGCACACGATCGGGGGCAATCAGTCGACCAGCCATGGCGACCCCTGGACCGAGAAATACATCTTTCCCAATTCGATGCTGCCTTCGATCAAGCAGATCGCTGCCGCGGCGGAAGACGATTTCGTGATGGAAGACTGGCACAATTTCGGCGCCGACTACGATCACACCTTGATGGCCTGGCACGCCAATTTCGAGGCGGCCTGGCCCACCATCAAGGACAATTACGATGAGCGGTTCCACCGCATGTGGCGGTATTATCTGTTGATGTCCGCCGCGCTGTTCCGCGCCCGCTCGACCCAGCTCTGGCAGATCGTTTTTGCCAAGAACGGGGTGCCCGGCGGCTATCCCAGCATTCGCTAGAGCAAGATCGGGGCGAGCCGGCACCATGGCGGATTCCCGGAACCGGCCTATCGCCCATGCCATCGCCATTCTCGGCGGGGCTGAGAAGATCGTCCAGCACGGGCTGACCGCCTTCTGGTTCGTGGCGCCGATCGAGGGGCTTACCGTGCCCGATATCGGTGAGCGGTTCGATGTTTCGGCGCCGGTGATGGCCGGGCTCAACCTTGTCTATGCACTGGCTTTTCTCGCCGCTCTTGTCGGGGTCTGGCAGCACAGGCGGATAGCAATTGCCGTGCTTTTAGGGTTGGCGATACTCGATATTGTACTCGAATTCACCTTTCACGGCCCGGGTTTCATCACCGTCTCGGTGATCGTCTCGCTGCTCTTGAGCGGTGCCTGTTTGCGGCTCTTGATGCGCGAGCGGCGCTCGCAGTTCTAGCTGGCGGAAAAATCGAGACGGTAGCTCAGCGCCTCGGCGATATGGGGCCGGGCGACCGTGTCGGCGCCTGAAAGATCGGCCAAAGTGCGGGCAACCTTGAGGACGCGGTGATAGGCCCGGGCGGAAAGCGAGAATTTCTCCGCCGCCCGGACCAGCAGGTCCCGAGACTCTGTATCCGGATCCGCAACCTGTTCGATGAGTGCCGAGGATGCCGCAGCATTGGTGTAGGTGCCGGGCACGCCCATTTGCCGGTAGCGTTCGGCCTGGGCACGGCGCGCCGCAGCAACCCTTTTGGCAACGGCCTCACTGGGCTCCGACCGGTTCGGTGCGATCATGTCGGTGGCCGAGACGGCGGGGACGTCGATGCGCAAATCGATGCGGTCGAGAAACGGACCGGACACCCGGCCCTGATAATCCGCCGCGCAACGATCCCCACGCCGGCAGGTGTGGCCGGGTGTGCCGGCCATGCCGCATTTGCACGGGTTCATTGCCGCGATGAGCTGGAAACGGGCGGGATAGGCCACCCGCGCATTGGCGCGGGCGATCACGGCCTCGCCAGACTCGAGCGGCTGGCGCAGGCTGTCGAGCACGGCGGGTGCGAATTCGGGCAATTCGTCGAGGAACAAGACACCGTTATGGGCAAGCGAGACTTCGCCCGGGCGGACCTTGAGCCCGCCGCCGACCAGCGCCGCCATGGAGGCGGAGTGATGCGGAGCGCGAAACGGCCGCCGGTCGCTCAGCCGCCCGCCGGCCAGTTCCCCGGCGATCGACTGGATCATCGACACATCAAGCAGTTCGCGCGGATTAAGCGCGGGCAGGATGGAGGGCAGGCGCGAGGCAAGCATGGATTTGCCGGCGCCTGGCGGGCCGATCATCAAGAGGTTATGTCCCCCGGCTGCCGCCACCTCGAGCGCGCGGCGGGCCACTTCCTGCCCCCTGATTTCGCCAAGGTCGGGCAGCACCGCATCCGCCTCACGCTTTTTCGGCTGTGGGCGGGCGGTCAATTGCGTGCCGGCCAGGTGGTTGACCAAGGCAAGCAGGCTTGGCGGGGCGATGATGTCGAGATCCTCGCCGGCCCAGGCCGCCTCGGACCCGCAATCGGCCGGGCAGATGATGCCCATATCGCGGGCCGTCGCATCGATAGCCGCCGGCAAGGTGCCCGAGACCGGGGTCAGCCGCCCGTCAAGCGCGAGCTCGCCGATGACAACATGGCCGGCCACCGCATCGCCGGGCACGGCACCCAGCGCGATCATCAGCCCCAGCGCAATCGGCAGATCGTAGTGACTCCCCTCCTTGGGGAGATCGGCGGGGGCCAGATTGATGGTGATGCGCTTGGGCGGCAGGGACAGACCGGAGGCAATGAGCGCGGCGCGGACCCGTTCGCGGCTTTCGGCAACCGCCTTGTCCGGCAGGCCGACAATGGCAAATCCCGGCATCCCGGGCGCGATCTGCACCTGCACATCGACCGGCACGGCTTCAATACCGCGAAAGGCAACCGTCTGCACCCTTACGGCCATTTACTTATCCGTATTTCCCCTCATCTGCATAGGCTAGCATTATGCTTGATCCTCTACAAGAACATTCAAAGAACATCTGAATACAGTCCGGTTCTGTTTCGATCAGTCCTGATTGCGGTTGACCCGAGGATCAACGCTGGTGCCCGGTCGTCCCGGCCTTGCTGGGTCTGCCTTGACCCCTTCGGGAACCGGGCGCACAGTCGGACCCAGCAGGCAGGAAGGGCGGCAAGATGATCGACTGGGCCATTGTCCTGATGTCGGCGGCGCTGGTCTTCGCACTGGCGCTGGGGCTGCTTTTCTGGCTGCGCCCCCGGGTTCTGGGATTTCAGAACAAGACCGTGTGGGACTGGCTGTCGCTGTTGCTGGTGCCGTGCATTCTGGCCACCGCCTCGTTCGGGGTCGGGACCTTTCAGAGCCAGTTGCAGTTCGACCGCGCCCAGGAAGAAGGCGTGCAGCAATATATCGACCGGATCAGCGCCCTGATGCTCGAACCGGCAACCCGAACCGACCCGGCGACCATCGATGCGGTGGGGCGGGCGCACACCGCGGTTGTGCTCAGGCTCACCGACCGGGACCGCTCAGGCCGCGTCCTGACCTTTCTCGACGAGCTTGACCTGCTGCAACGCTTCTCGGTCAATCTCGAGGGACTTGATCTGACCGGTGCCAATCTCAAGGGCATCGCATTCGGTGCGATCGAGTTCGAGGACGCCCGGCTCTCAGGTGCCGATCTCGAGGATGCAGAACTCCGAGGGGCGGATTTCGAAGGTGCAGACCTCAGCAATGCCGACCTGAAGTTCACCGATCTTCGGGATACCGATTTTACCGAGGCCCGTCTGGCCGGTGCCAATCTCGATTATGCCGACTTGAGAGGTGCCGATATTCGGGCCGCACATGCGCTCGAGATCAGCCAGTTGCGCCTCGCCTGCGTCGATGCCGCCACGCTGCTGCCAGCGGGGTTTGAGCGGTCCTCCCTTTCGCCCGATGCCTGCCACGCGCTCGACGATGATGACGGCGAAATCGACGATCATGACGAGGACGAAAGCGGTGATGGCGGGGCCGGAGACTGAGCCGCGAAATCGCGGTGGCAACCGGCGCGAAAGCGACCCCGAAAACCGGGCCGTTCGGGCACGGCGGCGTTAACCATCCTGAGCGACAAGCGGGCCCCGGTGAGGTTCCGTTAATTGATTTGGATTTGAGTCAAATCCAATCGATTTCTCAGTTTCAGGGTGCGTCCACCAAATGGATCGCTTGCGTTCCGTTCTCCGCTTCGTGCGGTCGAATATCGCCGTTCTCAGCCACATGGTTCTCTATGTGGCGCTGTTGTTCACGCTCACCGCCTGCGGTGCGATGCGCGGCTACACCGTGAAGGGCGACAATGACCCCCATCACGGCGTGCGACGGGCACACACCATGCCGATCCAGGGCATCGACATCGCCCGCTATCAGGGGGATGTGGATTTTTATGCCGCGCGGCAGGCCGGCATGCGTTTCGTCTATATCAAGGCGACCGATGGCGGGGACTATCTCGACCCCAATTTCCATTCCAACTGGCGCCGCGCCCATGATGCGGGGCTGGCCCGCGGGGCCTATCACTTCATGTATTGGTGCCGCCCGGCCGAAGAGCAGGCGGCGTGGTTCATCAAGAATGTGCCTGCGGACCCGACCGCTCTGCCCCCGGTGCTCGATCTCGAGTGGAACAGCCATTCACAGACCTGCAAGCGCAAGGTGAGCCCCGAAGAAGCGCTGCGCTCGGCACGGGTCATCCTGGCGGCCATGGAGCGGCATACCGGCAAGGTGCCGGTGATCTATACCGACATCAATTTCCACCGCGATGTGCTCGAAGGGCACGGCTTCGACAATCCGTTCTGGCTGCGCTCGACCGCCGCGGAACCGCATGAAGTCTATCGCCGGCGCGATTATGCCTTCTGGCAATGGACCAAGACCGGCACGGTGCCGGGCATTCGAGGCGAGGTCGACCGCAATGTCTTTTATGGCGGGGAAACCGAGTGGGTGCAGTTCCTGCTGACGGGCTGCGACCCGCGGACCGCGCATATCCTCGGCCCGCAGGGGCGGTGTTCGAGCCTGAAATAGGCTCTCCAACCGGCACGGCAAAAGAAAAGGGCGCCTTCTGGCGCCCCTAAGCCTGCGTGACAGTAGGCGTGGAGATCAACCTCTCCTGGGCTCCGCATTCGGCCGGGGATGCCGGCTTATTGCGCTACCTGGAGCTGGTTGAGATAGTCGTCAATGGTCCCGTCGTAATCGCCGGTTCCCAATGTCTGCTTCGCCCAATCGAGAATCTCGGGCGAGACATAATCGTCGCTCAAACGGTTCTTGTTGGCGGCGGCCTCGAGAGCGGCGACCAGATCCTCGTCGGCAGTGCCTTCCTCGGCAGCCAGTGCCTGGCCTTCGGCGATGGTGACGTCGTTCTGGGCCGCAATCAGATCGGCGGCTTCGGGGCTCGCATTGATGGTGTCGAGGGCACCCCCCACCGCGGCGAGTTCATCCTGATAGGCGAGGTAGTCGGCATAGGCCGGATCCTCGGGCGCGACTTCAGGCACCGGGTTGGCCAGCAGGTCGTCATAGGCAGCTTGCAGGTCCGGGTAACCGGCGCCGGCGTAGTCGGGCCAGCTATCATCGAGCGTGTCGACCACACCGCCGACCAGTGCATTGAAGTCGTCCTGAGCGCCACCGAGGGTCTCCTGCGCCGCAGCAAGATTGGCCAGCGCGATCTCGTATTCCGCATTGTCGACGACATATTGCCGGACAAGGGTCATGCGCGGATCAGAGCTGTTCATCAACCCGTTGACGTTGCGCTTGAGCGAATTGAGCCCGGCAAGCTGGGCGTGGATATTTTTCTCTTTGGCCTGGCCGGGCGCGGCAGAAATCTCGCTGCTCAGCGAAGCCTGCTTTTTGGCCTGTCCACGATTGGAGCCGGCGTTGGACGGCTTGTTCGACTTCGAGGATCTGGTGGACTTTTTCGGCTTCTTTGAAGACTGGTTCTTTTTCGCCTTTTCGGACTTGGCATAGGCCGAGCCCGAATCGATATGAAGCAGAACATTCGCCGCTGGCGGGATCGCAACCGAAAGTGCCACAGCAGAAAGAGAGACGAGCGCAAGCTGGCGCAGTGCGCTAACGGGTTTGATCGTCATGACAAATTGGCCTCTTTGTCTTTGACCCGACTGTTGGATCCGCTTCCTGGGTCCGCCCTTCCCGGACTAGACCCTTCGGGTCAATGCCGCGCAAAAGGCGCGGCTTTCAATTGAGTCAATTTGTCAAAGCCCGGCTGACCGATGGGTGAAGGGGCTGTCAGCCTTCTGTCAGCCCGGCCTCCCAGCCGAGGATCGCCTGTTTCCGGACCAGTCCCCAATGATAACCGGTGAGGGTTCCCTGGCGGCCGAGAACGCGGTGACAGGGGACAACAAAGGAGACCGGATTGCGCCCCACGGCACGCCCAACCGCCCGCGCAGCGCCGGGTTGACCGAGATGAGCGGCGATATCGCCATAGGTCGTGGCCAGGCCCGCAGGGATGCGCAAAAGCGTCTCCCAGACCCTCACTTCAAAATCGGTGCCGATCATAACCACTCGTAAAGGCTGTTCGCGTTTCCAGCGCAAAGGCTCGAAAACCCGCGACGCCCAGGGCGCGGTTTCCTCCGGCGCCTCGATGTAGCGGGCATTGGGCCATCGCCCGGCAATGTCCTCGAAAGCGGCGGCGCGGGCGCCGTCATCGACGAACCCGACCGCGGCAAGCCCGTAATCGGTGATCATGATGACGGCTTCGCCGAAAGGCGAGGGGTGGAAGCCATAGCGAATGTCGAGGCCGGCACCGCGGGCGCGATAAATGCCCGGTGGCATGGCCTCGTGGGTGACGAAGAGATCGTGCAGCCGCGCGGTCGAGGACATGCCCAGTTCATAGGCCGTGTCGAGCACGGTCATCGAATCGGTGAGCATGCGGCGGGCCTTGTCGAGCGCCACGCAATGAGCAAAGGCGGTGGGGGTCAGCCCGGCCCAGCGCTTGAACAGTGCCGTCAGCTGCCGCTGGGTCAGCCCCAGATCACCGGCAAGGCGCTCGATGTCGACCTCGTCGGCGGTGTGGTTCGAAAGATATTCGATGGCGCGAGTGACGAGGCGATAGTCGCCTTCACCGGCGATTTGGGAAGAAAAGCTCGTGTTCATGGGGCCAATCTACTCCCGGGCGTGACGGCCGGCGACCCGGTTTTGACGGGTGTCGTGTTAGCGCCTGGCGCGATGAAGCGCCTCGGAAAAGGCCTTGGCGAAGCCCGCCTTTTCGTCGGGTCCCAGGAAGCGGGCGATCTCGACAGTCTTTTGCCGCATGGCGAGGGTCAGCCGGGTGACATTGTCGTCGTGGTCGCGCTCGATGCCGAAGCGCACCCAAAAGGGATTGAAGGCGTGGCGGCGGCGTTTGCCCAGGGGCGAAATCTGGTCGATCTCGAGCCGGTCGCGCCACAGGGTGACGTTTTCGCGTCGACGCGTCTCAACCATCGAGGCGCGCAGGGCCCAGTAAAGCGCCAGAACGTCGAGCCCCAGAAAGCCGACAATCGGCCAGGCCCCGGAGAGGTAGAAGATGGTGCCGGGAATGAGCGCCAGGCAGGCCGTGAATAGGACGAGATAATGCAGCCCCTTTTCGCTCAACGAGCGGTAGGGCGACAGGGTCGCCGCGAACAGGGGCGGCGAATCGGCGGGGTCCAGGGCCGGATCGGTCTGATTGGGGGTCATCATTTCGGGTCACCGGGCGTTGCGGATTTGCCTGTCGTCTCCTCGGTGACTATAGCTCCGAATGAAAAGCGACAACAATTCGACCGCCCATCAAATCCGGTTCATCAGATCATGGCCCCAGCGCGTCCCCGCTCCCGTCTCTCCAGGGCGGCGATCCAATCGATGTTCGAAAAGTTCGAGGCGGCCAATCCGCATCCTCAAGGCGAGCTCGATTATGTCAACGAGTTCACGCTGCTGGTGGCGGTGGTGTTGAGCGCGCAGGCGACCGATGCCGGGGTCAACAAGGCGACCAAAGGACTTTTCGCGGTTGCAGACACCCCGGAAAAAATGGTGGCGCTCGGCCTCGAGGGGATCACCGAACATATCCGCACGATCGGGCTCTTTCGCAACAAGGCCAAGAATGTGCTGGCGCTTTCAAAGGACCTGATCGCGCATCACAACAGCGCCGTGCCGCGCAGCCGCGAGGCGCTCGAGGCCCTGCCGGGGGTGGGCCGCAAGACCGCGAATGTCGTCCTCAATATCGCCTTTGGCGAGCCGACCATTGCGGTCGACACGCATCTGTTCCGGATTGCCAACCGCACCGGGCTGGCGCCGGGCAAGACACCGCTGGCGGTCGAAACGCTGCTCGAAAAGGTCATCCCCCCGCAATTCCTGTTGCATGCCCATCACTGGCTGATCCTGCATGGGCGTTATGTGTGCAAGGCGCGCAAGCCCGAATGCCATCGCTGCATCATCGCCGAGGAATGCCTTTTCAAGGACAAGACCCTCTGAAACCGCCCAAAATTGCCGCAGTGAGGGCCTTTGGCGTTGCGATGCGGACGCTGGCCCTTATAGTTCGCGGCTTCGGCTTCAGCCATCGAAAGGCCATCAATGCAGACCCGATTTGACGTGCTGACCATCGGCAACGCGATTGTCGACGTGCTCTCCCGCGTGGAAGAGGATTTCATCGTTTCCCAGGGGCTCAAGAAGGGCATCATGCATCTGATCGATGCGGACCGGATGAACTTCTTTTATGAGCGCCTGCCGGTCGGGGTGCAGGAAATCTCGGGCGGCAGCGCGGCCAATACGGCGGCCGGGGTGGCGAGCCTTGGTGGTCGGGGCGCGTTTGTCGGCAAGGTCGCGGCGGATGATTGGGGCCGTTTCTTCGCCAAGGACATGCACCGGATCGGATGCCATTTCGAAACCCCGATGCTCGAACATGGCAGCGAGACCGCGCGCTCGATGATCCTGATCACGCCCGATGGCGAGCGCACCATGAACACCTATCTTGGCGCCTGCCAGGAACTGACGGTCAACGACATTATCGAAGACGAGATCGGCGGGTCCGCCATTACCTTCATGGAAGGCTATCTGTGGGATCCCCCCGAGGCCAAGCGCGCCTTCGTCAAGGCGGCGGAGCTTGCCCACAAGCATGGCCGGTCGGCGGCGATCACCCTGTCGGACCCGTTCTGTGTCGACCGGTTCCGCACCGAGTTCATCGATTTGTTGCGCAGCGGCACGATCGACACGCTGCTGGCCAATGAAGAAGAACTGATCTCGCTTTATCAGACAGCAACGCTCGACGAAGCGGTGACCGCGCTCAAGGCGGATTGCAACCGCGCGGCCATCACCCGCGGCGCCAATGGCGCCATGACGGTTGTGGATGGCGAGGTGACCGAGGTGCCGGTCTATCCCGTCGAGACAGTGGAAGACGCGACCGGGGCCGGTGATCTGTTTGCCTCAGGGTTTCTGTACGGGCTCGCGACCGGGCGCAGGCATCACGACGCGCTGGCGCTCGGATGCCTTTGCGCTGCCGAGGTGATCACCCATGTCGGGGCGCGGCCCGTGGCGCATCTCAAGACGCTGGCGACGAAAGAGGGCCTGCTCGGGGGGTGACGTGATGGGCGCGGAAGCGCTCCCATCACGAGCCGCCCCGGATTTGGCGGTGGCAAGCCCCGGCTCGGAGGCCGGGGCGGCCTGAGGGTGGCATTCCACGCCCTCGTCCTGAACCTGTCGAAGGACAAGGGCTCAGCTTCCCCTCAGATTTCTTCGACCTTGATGACTTTCCCCTCGGCGTCGAACTCGTAAATGATCGGCGCGCCGGTGGCGATTTCGCGCTTGAGGATTTCCTCGGGGCTGAGGTTTTCGAGCTTCATGACCAGCGCGCGCAGGGAATTGCCATGGGCGGCCACAAGGATGGTGCCGCCATCGAGAACGCGCGGGGCGATCTCTGCCTCGTAATAGGGCAGAACACGGTCGGCGGTGTCCTTCAGGCTTTCGCCGCCCGGGGGCGGGGTATCGTAAGACCGGCGCCAGATGTGAACCTGCTCGTCTCCCCATTTCTTGCGAGCGTCGTCCTTGTTCAACCCGGCCAGATCGCCATAGTCGCGCTCGTTGAGCGCCTGGTTGCGGATGATCGTAATGTTCTCGATCTCCATTTCCTCGAGCATCAGGTCGAGGGTGCGCTGGGCGCGGGTGAGGGCCGAGGTGAAGCACAGCTCGATCTCGTAATGGCGCGCCTTGAGGGCCTGTCCGGCCCTGCGCGCTTCATCGATGCCTTTTTCCGTGAGGCCCGGGTCACGCCAACCGGTGAACAGGTTCCTGAGGTTCCATTCCGATTGCCCGTGACGAACGAGGATGAGACGTCGGTCCATTTTAGCTATTCCCCGGTGGGTTGAATTCGTGTGGTGAAGAGATGGGAGACGGTCAGTCCCGCAATCCAAGAACGTCGTGCATATCGTAGAGTCCGGCCGGTCGGTCTGCCGCCCAAAGCGCGGCGGCGATGGCACCACGGGCGAACAGCGAACGGTCCTGAGCCTTGTGGGTCAGTTCGATCCGCTCGGAAGGGCTGGCAAAGATTACCGAATGCTCGCCGATAACCCCGCCGCCGCGCAGGGTGGCGAAGCCGATCGTGCCCTTTTCGCGGGCGCCGGTGATGCCTTCGCGGGATTTGACGGCGTGGGTGTCAAGATCGATACCGCGCCCTTCGGCGGCGGCTTCACCCAGCATCAGCGCAGTGCCGGACGGAGCATCGACCTTCTGGTTGTGGTGCATTTCGAGAACTTCGATATCGAAATCGTCCCCGAGCGCTTCGGCAGCCTTTTTAACGAGGCCCATCAAAAGGTTGACCCCGAGCGACATATTGCCGGCCTTGACGATGCGGGCGCCGTTTTTCGCGGCTTCGGCGATGGCGCTGTCATGATCCGGCGCAAAGCCGGTGGTGCCGATGATGTGGATCAGACCGCGCGAGGCCGCCTCTTCGGCCAGTGCGACACTGGCATCGGGGGAGGTGAAATCGATGATCGCCTGGGCGCCTTCAAGAGCGATTGCCGGATCATCGGTGAGAGTGATGCCCAAAGGCGGTTCGCCGGCCAACATGCCGGCATCGTTGCCGAGCGCCGGGGCGTCTGTGCGGTCGAGCGCGCCGGCGAGTCTCAGCCGGTCGTCGCTCAACACGGCGGCGAGATTGGCGCGGCCCATGCGGCCGCCGGCTCCGGCAATGGTGACGGCCAGCTTTTTCACTGCGCCCTCCTTGGCGAAAGAGGCGGGATAAATCGTGTCCGGGCTATAGCAGCCCTTTGCCATGAAGCAAATGGGCGCCTGGAAATTGCAGGCCGCACAGGCATTGCCTAGTCGAGGTAGCGAATCAAGGCCTCGCGCGGCGAAAGCGCGCCAATGGCGATCTCGATCTCGGAGGTTGCGAGCTTTTTGAACCCCTCGCCCTGCGCGCTGACCGGGAAAGGAACGAAGCCGGCCCGGCGATACCAGGGTCCGTTGAACGGCACCGCGGCGAACGTCAGCAGGCTGACCGCCGGAAAGCCGGCGCCCCGCGCATGATCAAGCACGCCCCGCAACAACGCCCTGCCGATGCCGCGCTGCTGGCAGGCGGGATGGACGGAGATCTGGCCGAGATAGAGCGCATCGTCGACAGGCCGAAACACGGCGAAGGCCACCACCTCGCCCTCGATCTCGGCAATCAGCCCGGAGCCGGGCGGATAGGCGGATTTGAGGATATCGGGGGATGCGTTGGCTTCGAAAAGATAGCCGGCGAGCTCGGGCACCGTCGCATAGAGACGGTCGGCTTCGGTCTCGAGACCGGGAATGAGGGCATAATCGGATTCGCCCAGCGGGCGGATCCTGAACCCGGCTGACCGGCCTGTCCGTGTGCTCACTCGGGGATGGAATCGAGAATGGCGCGAGCGGCGGCGGCGGGGTCGGGTGCCGCGGTGATCGGCCGGCCGACAACAATATGGCTGGCGCCGCGGTCAAAGGCCATTTCGGGTGTGGCGACGCGCTTCTGATCGTCGGCCGTCGCACCGGCCGGGCGAATGCCCGGGGTGACGATGGCAAGGCCAGGCCCGGTGCCGGCCCGGGCGCGTCGGGCCTCGACGGGCGAGCACACAATACCACCCATACCCGCCTCCAAGGCCTGAAAGGCGCGTTTGGTGACCAGTTCTTCCGGTGTCTGGGAATAGCCGGCCAGTAACAGATCGGCTTCATCCATGGAGGTCAAAACGGTAACCCCCAAAAGGCAAAGGTCGCTCCCCTCTGCTCCTTTGACGGCGGCGTGCATGGCGTTGGGATAGGCGTGGACGGTCAGCATATGCGCGCCGGTTTCGGCGATGGCGGCAACGCCCTTCTCGACCGTGTTGTCGATATCGAGCAGCTTGAGGTCGAAGAAGACCTTCTTGCCGGCCCTGATCAGGGCCTTGCCGAGATTGAGGCCGTCCCCGCCATAAAACAGCTGGTAGCCGATCTTGAAGAAGCCGGCATCATCGCCCAGCGCTTCGATCATGGCTTCGGCCTGCCCCCGGCTTTCGACATCGAGGGCGACGATCAGGCGATCCTTGCGATCGACCGCAGGCATGGTGAGTGCAGCAGACGGGGTGTCGGCGGGCATGGGACGGCTCCGGGTTCTGTGAGATCGCCCGGTGATACCCCCGGCGTACGCAACTGGCAAGGGTGGCGGGCAAGGTGGCGGCGCCGGATCGGCCTAGAACTGGCGGCGGGTGATCATGAGCTGTTCGACGACGCGGTCGCAGGCCCTCAACGCGCCTTCATCGACGAGGTTCCCCTCGGCGTCGAAATCGTCCTCGATCGGTCCGATCCGCACCTGGGCCGGCACCGTCAGGGCGCCGATCTTGGTGAGGGTTTCGCGCAGATGCGACAGCCCGACCACGCCCGAGAGCTTGCCCGAAGAGCAGGCGCCAAGCCCGAAAGTGGGTCTGGCGAAGACCTTGAGCCGGGTGCGGGTCAGCCAGTCGATGGTGTTCTTGGTCAAGGGCGCGATGCCGCCATTATATTCAGGCGTGGCGAAAAAGATCGCGTCGGCCTCGCGCAGCAGACCGCCGAGTTCCATCGCTTTGTCGGGGAACTCGTTTTCCTCGAGGTCTTCATTGAAGACCGGCAGGGTGTACTCGCCCAGATCGACATAAGCCGCGTCGGCGCCGGCTTCGGCGAGCTTTTGCGCCATCAGGCGAGCGAGCCGGGCGTTGTAGCTGTCGCGCCGGACCGAGCCCGACAGGGTGAAAGCCTTGACCAAGATGTCCTCCATCCAATTATGCGTTAGGGCGGCGGGAATGTGCCGAAGACCTATCAAGGCTTTGCAGCGCTGGCCAGAATGGTTGCACTTTGAGGTAAGCCGATCGGGTCACGATCGCGTTCTGGTGACGCGAAGCCCCAAACCTTCAAGCGTCATCACCCGATTTATTCGGGTGATCCAGTCCGGACCACCCGGACAAGCCGGGTGGCGACGAAGGAGATGATTGCTGGATCCGGGGACAACGGCGCGCGCTTGAGCGGCCTTTCGAGCCACCCTTCGAGCATAGCTCTCAAAGTCTTCGGCCCTTCATATGCGCCACCGGAGCAAATCAGCCTGACGGCACGGTTCTCAGTCTCAAGGCGTTCGTCGCTTGCCGCTTCGGCCTTTCGAGCATAGCTCTCAAGGCGTTCGCACCTAAAATCGTGCCACCGGCACGATTTTGCCTCACGGCCCGGCGCTCACTAATCAGACCGTTCGAAAATGCCCTTGAGCTTGGAGAAGAAGCCCGTGGATGAGGGATTGTTGTCCTTGGTGGCGATGGCCGCGAATTCCTCCAAGAGCTCACGTTGGCGCTTGGTGAGGTTCTGCGGGGTCTCGACATCCATCTGCACATACATGTCGCCGACCTTTGACGAGCGCAGTACCGGCATACCCTTGCCGCGCAGGCGGATGCGCTGACCGGGCTGAGTGCCGACCGGGACCTGGATGCGGGCGCGGGTGCCATCGAGCGAGGGCACCTCGAATTCGCCGCCGAGCGCAGCGGTGGTCATGGCGATCGAAGCACGGCAGTGAAGATCGGCGCCGTCACGCTGAAACAATTCATGCGGCTTGATGGAGACAAAGACATAGAGATCGCCTGCCGGGCCGCCGCGCATGCCGGCCTCGCCTTCGCCAGAGAGGCGGATGCGAGTGCCGTCCTCGATGCCCTGGGGCACGTCGATGGTCAGATTACGGGTCTTTTGCCGCCGTCCCTGGCCGTGGCAGTCGGAACAGGCCTGGTCCATGGTCTCGCCACGGCCATGGCAGTGCGGGCAAGTCCGCTCGATGGTGAAAAAGCCCTGGGCGGCGCGCACCTTGCCCATGCCGTTGCACGTGCGGCAGGTGGAAAAACCGGTGCCGGGCTTGGCGCCCGAGCCTTCACAGGTGTCGCAATGCACCATGGTCGGCACGTCGATCTCGACGGTCTGGCCACCAAAGGCGTCGATCAGCTCAATCTCGAGATTGTAACGAAGGTCGGAACCGCGATGGCGGGCATTGGCGCCGCGGCGCTGTCCACCGCCCATGAACTCGCCGAACAGATCGTCGAAAATGTCGGACATCGACGAGCTGAAATCGGCCCCGAAACCGGGACCGGCGCCGCCGCCGCCACCATTGAAGGCGGCATGGCCGAAGCGATCATAGGCAGCGCGCTTTTGCGGATCCTTGAGGGCATCGTAAGCCTCGGAGACTTCCTTGAAGCGGGCCTCCGCATCCGAATCGCCGGGATTGCGGTCCGGGTGGTATTGCATGGCGAGCTTACGGTAGGCGGATTTGAGCGCCTTGTCGTCCGCGCTGCGCTCGACACCGAGGATTTCATAGAAATCGCGTTTGGACATCGGCTATTGGGCCTGGGGCTGGCGTTGCCGTGCAGAACGGGCCGGCAGAAAACTGCCGGCCCGTTCCGATTTGAATGAAGACTCAGGCGGACTTTTTCGAATCGTCCTGGCCATCGCTCTGGCCGTCGTCTTCCTTGACTTCCTCGAACTCGGCGTCGACGACATCGTCTTGTGCCTCGTCGGTGGTCTCTTCGCCTTCAGCCGCTTCCTGCTGGGCGGCGTACATGGCTTCGCCGAGCTTCATCGAGGCGGTGATCAGCGTGCCGGTCTTTTCCTTGATGGCTTCGGCGTCATCGCCTTCAAGCGCGGTCTTGAGCGCGGCAATCGCATCCTCGATGGCGGCACGGTCAGACGATTCGAGCTTGTCGCCATGCTCCTTGAGCGAGGATTCGGTGGTGTGCACCGCGGCCTCGCCCTGGTTGCGGGCTTCGGCGGCTTCGCGCTTCTGCTTGTCGGCCTCGGCATTGGCCTCGGCGTCCTTGACCATCTGCTCGATATCGGCGTCGGACAGACCACCGGAAGCCTGGATGCGGATCTGCTGCTCCTTGCCGGTGCCCTTGTCCTTGGCGGACACGTTGACGATGCCATTGGCGTCGATGTCGAAGGTCACCTCGATCTGCGGCACGCCACGCGGTGCGGGCGGGATACCGGTCAGATCGAAACGGCCCAGCGACTTGTTGTCGGCCGCCATTTCGCGCTCGCCCTGGGAGACGTTGATCGTCACCGCCGACTGGTTGTCCTCGGCGGTCGAGAAGACCTGGGACTTCTTGGTCGGGATGGTGGTGTTGCGATCGATCAGCCGGGTGAAGACACCGCCAAGGGTTTCGATGCCGAGCGACAGCGGGGTCACATCGAGCAGCAGCACGTCCTTGACGTCGCCCTGCAGCACGCCGGCCTGGATGGCGGCGCCGAGCGCGACCACTTCGTCCGGGTTGACGCCCTTGTGGGGCTCCTTGCCGAAGAATTCCTTCACGGTCTCCTGGACCTTGGGCATGCGGGTCATGCCGCCCACCAGAACCACTTCGTCGATTTCACCAGCCGAGATGCCGGCGTCCTTGAGGGCCGCCTTGCACGGGTCGACGGTGCGCTTGACCAGATCCTCGACAAGCTGTTCGAGCTTGGCGCGGGTCAGCTTGAGCTGCAAATGCTTGGGGCCGGACTGGTCAGCGGTGATGAAGGGCAGGTTCACCTCGGTCTGGGTCGAGGAGGAGAGTTCGATCTTGGCCTTTTCGGCGGCTTCCTTGAGCCGCTGCAAGGCAAGCTTGTCGCCGCGCAGATCGATGCCGTTCTCGCGCTTGAACTCGTCGGCGAGGTAATCGACCAGACGCATGTCGAAGTCTTCACCGCCGAGGAAGGTGTCGCCATTGGTGGACTTCACCTCGAACACGCCATCGCCGATTTCGAGGATGGAGATATCGAAGGTGCCGCCGCCAAGGTCGTAAACGGCAATGGTGCCGCCTTCCTTCTTGTCGAGGCCATAGGCGAGGGCCGCAGCCGTCGGCTCGTTGATGATGCGCAGGACTTCAAGCCCGGCGATCTTGCCGGCATCCTTGGTGGCCTGGCGCTGAGAATCGTTGAAGTAGGCCGGGACGGTGATGACCGCCTGTTCGACCTTCTCGCCGAGATAGGATTCGGCGGTTTCCTTCATCTTTTGCAGGATGAAGGCGGAAATCTGGGACGGAGAATAGGTGTCGTCGTGAGCCTTGACCCAGGCATCGCCATTGTCGGCCTTCACGATCTCGTAAGGGACAAGCTTCTTGTCCTTGGCGACCGTGGGGTCCTCATACCGGCGGCCGATCAGCCGCTTGATGGCGAACAGGGTGTTTTCCGGATTGGTGACCGCCTGGCGCTTGGCCGGCTGGCCCACAAGCCGCTCATCTTCCGTGAATGCGACCATGGAAGGCGTGGTGCGCCCGCCCTCGGCATTTTCAATGACCTTGGGGTCCTTGCCGTCCATCACGGCTACGCACGAGTTGGTGGTGCCCAAATCGATACCGATGACTTTAGCCATTTTTCGTCTTACCTCTTGTCTGGCGGGCTCTCCAAAGGCCCCGAAACCGGCAGCCTTTCCGATCCTTGCGGACCGCTGTAGCCCCTCTTGGGTATGAAAGTCACCCCATAAGGGAGTGTTCGGAGGCTATATAAGGAGGCTGCCCGAGGGCTTCAAGCGCCCCACCCCACAATTTGCGGGCGTTTTCGGGTTGCCGAACAGGGTTTGGAAGGCGCAGCCTTCCGGGCCCGGTTCCAGCGTGCGGAGGCGTCATGCGCCACCTACCCGGCTATCTCGATTCGACCGACCAGTACGCGCTGGCCGGCAAGGTCGCGGACATACTGCATCACGCGCCATTGTTCCAGCCCTTCCTGCCGCGCTGGGGCACGCCTTTGTCGGTGCGCATGAGCAATTGCGGGCCGCTGGGGTGGGTGGCGGACAAATCGGGCTATCGCTATCAGGCGACCCATCCGGACACAGGCCGACCCTGGCCGCCCATGCCGGGCGCATTGCTGGACCTCTGGGAGGCAGTATCAGGCTATGAGGCGCCGCCCGAGGCCTGCCTTGTCAATTACTACGCACCCACCGCGAAGATGGGGCTGCACCAGGACAGGGACGAAGCGGATGTCGACGCGCCGGTGGTGTCGATCTCGCTTGGCGACCGCGCCCGTTTCCGGCTCGGGGGCGACAGCCGCAAGGGGCCGACCGACAGTGTTTGGCTCGAAAGCGGCGATGTTGTCGTGCTCGAAGGCAAGACCCGGCTGGCCTTTCACGGTATCGACAAGGTGGAACCGGGCAGTTCGGACCTTCTCGGCGGCTGGCCGGATCTTTTCCCGGCAGGCGGGCGGCTCAACCTGACGCTGCGGCGGGTCACCGTTCCCGGCAAGGCGTCTGTGCGTTGACAGATAATGCCCGCCGATAGGTGTTAATGCGTGAGCGTGGCTACGGCTGCGCTCCGCCCCTTCGCGCGCGACAGTGCCGTGCGGCAGATCCGCCGCGAAGGGGAGACATCATGAGCGTATTTCAAGGGCAGTACACCAATTCAGGCACCGGGGTAACACTCGATCTCAACGCCGAAGACGCCAGCAAGCAGACCCTCTCCGGCACCCTGTCGGGTGTGCTCGGCCAGAGTTTTACCGTCAATGGTTCGTATCTGGGGTGGGACACGCTGCATTCGCGCTACCTGATCGAACTCAGCGGTCATTTCACGATCTACGATACCCAGCACCAGCCGCCCTCGCGGGATTACCTCGTCACGCTTGTCGGCTATGCGCCGGCCTCATCGGCCAGCGATCTCGTGCACCATATCACCTATCTGCAAAGCGGGGCCTTTGACATGAAGGGCACCGGCAATGACGTATTCCACGACCAGGTCAGCTATGTGTCGCGCTGAACGAAAACAGGCGGCCCGGAATCCGGACCGCCTCAACCTCATTGACTGGCTCAGGCCGCCACCGGCTATGGGCAGGTGACCGGCTCGGGATCCTGGAAGAAGGGCGCCTGGGTGGCGGCATAATAAGAGCTCTTGAAGTCGACCTCGATGAGAGGTTCGGCGACTTCATTGCCTTCGAAGAACATGCGCAGATAGACCGCGCCGGTCGATTTGAGCCGGAGGACCAGGAAATATTCCTCGGCGACGTCGGGAATGTCGGCGGTGCGGTAGATGAGCGCATCCCGGTAATTGAAGCGCGCCATCTGGGCGCCGACGGCCACGGTAAGCTGTTCGCGCTGGGCGTCGGACCAGTGTCCGGCCATCTTTTCCATGTACTGGTTGGCCGACTGGATCCCGCTGTCGCGCAGGACCTCGGCATAACCGCAGACCTGATCGACAGGCGCTGCCAGGGCCGGGGCGGTGGCGGCCAGTACACCGGCGGTCAGGGTCAGGGCGATGGCGAGGGGTTTGTGCATGGCGTCCTCCTTGTGCACATATCGGGCCGCGCGGTCTTCGCAGCTCTCCAGCTAGCATTCTGACGCCGGGCACGATCCAAGGCCAGCGGAAAACAAACCACCGGAACGCTGGTCAAGCGGGCCGCGAGCGGTCTATAATTGACATTCAACCACCCACGAAAGGAGAGCGTTTCATGACTGTCCTTTGTTCCCACGCGCTGCACCGGCGCGCCGGACGGGTGGCTTGCGCCCTTTTTGAATCTTGCGCCCTGTTTGCCTGACGGCCCTTTGAGGGTGCGTTCTCCCGCCGGACCCCGGTCAGCCCCGTTCCCGCCATCCCCATCCGGATGCGGGGGCAACGCACTGTGTTTCGACTTAGAAGTTCTTGCCCCATGCCCTTGCCCCATCAGGGGCGGCGTGCGGGCCAAGCGGGAAAACCGATGACCGAACCCGACAATCCGACTGAATACACGCTGGCCCAACTGGGCTGGTCCCCTTTCTTTGTGCGCCAGATCGATCCCGAAGCGCTTGATCACGCCGAGCCGGCGCGGGTGCTGGCGACCCATCGCGACGCGCTCGAGGTGGTCGGCGAAGGCTACGCCATGCGCGTGCCGCCGCTGGTGCCGCGCGCGGATGAAACAGAGGCCGCAACCGTTGGCGATTTCGTGCTTGTCGACCGGCAGGCCGGACGCGCCACCACGCTGGTGCCGCGCAAATCGCTGTTCAAACGCGGCGCCAAGCGTGGCGAATCGAAGGTTCAGCTGATCGCGGCGAATGTGGACACCCTGTTCATCGTCACGGGCTGCGACCGGGACTTCAACCCGGCGCGGATCGAGCGTTACCTGGCGCTGGCGCGAGAAGCCGATGTTACTCCCGTGGTGGTGCTGACCAAGGCGGACCTTGCCGAGGACGTGCATGAATTCATCGACATGGCGGCGCGGCTGATGCCGGGCCTGATGGTCGAAGCACTCGATGCGCGCGAGCAGGCTGCCGTCGAACCCTTGCGGACCTGGTGCGGGGCGGGCCAGACCGTGGCGCTGCTGGGATCATCAGGGGTGGGCAAGTCGACACTGGTTAACTCGCTGACAAGGCGGCAGGACCAGGAGATCGGCGGCACCCGAAAGGGCGACGGCAAGGGCCGGCACACCACCACCGCGCGGGCGATGATTCCGCTCGACGATGGCGGCTGGCTGATCGACACACCGGGCATGCGCGAATTGCGATTGGCGGATATGGAAGCCGGGCTGGCCGACGTATTTGCCGATGTCGAAGAGATCGCGTCACAGTGCCGGTTCTCGGACTGCAAGCACGAGACCGAGCCGGGCTGCGCGGTCAGAACCGCCATCGAGGACGGGTCGCTCGATGAAGCCAAGCTGCAACGCTATCTCAAGCTGAAGGCAGAGGAATTCCATGCCTCCGCCAGCATCGCCCAGCGCCGGTCCAGGGCGAAGGGCTTCGGCAAGATGGCCAAGCGGGTGCAGGCGGTGCGCAACAAGCGCAATTACTTCGAGGATTGAGGCGCACCACCGGATCTGGGTGGCAGCCAGCGGTGTACAAGACCGCCATTCCCGTGAAAACTTGGCCTCGCGCCGGCCGGGCTGGTCTGCCTCACGCCGGCGGGCTGGCCGTGAATGACGGCGGGTTAGTGCCTGGAGAGGTCGAGACACAATCTCTGACCTCATCCTGAGTTGGGAGCGCCATTGGCACGACCCTCGAAGGGTGTGCGGCGCCTGTCACCTACCCCCCGCCGTCACCCCGGCGCAGGCCGATGTCGAGTAATCAACGCAGCCACATAACGAACGAACGTTCGTTCTATACATCTGAGTTGGCTTGATTCAGGCTTCCGCCGGAATGACGGATGAGAGTGGGGCAGAACACATCCAGAAATTCAGTGTCATTCCCGCCAATATTGTCTCGCGCCGGCCGGCTAACGGGAACCCAGCGGCGGGCTATCCAGCCCGCCAAAAGGCCACTTCTGCCAAGCACGGTGTCTCACGCGCCATGACATGGCGCACTGGGTTCCGGCAATTTGCCTCACGCCGGCGGGCTGGTCGGGAATGACGCGGAGGGGATGGTATCGCCTATCTCCAACCGCCTCGTCACCACCCGACTCGTTCGGGTGGTCCATCTGGCCGCCTCCGATGGATCACCCGGCTCAACCGGGTAATGCCGGCGGTCTGGTTGGAAGCTCGACACACAATGTCTGATCTCATCCTGAGCTTGTCGAAAGATGGGCCACACGTCCCGCCCTCGCCCTTCGAGGCTCGGCTACCTCAGGGCGAGGGCTTGGGGGGATCCTCGCGCGCCCTCCCGGACTTGATCCGGGACCTCATCGCAAGCAGGCTGCAGGCTTGGGGGAAGCCTCAGACTTCCTTGTCGATATGCGGGTCTGCGCCACCGGTCTCGCCGTTTCCGGCCTCGGTTTCACCTGCCGGTTCGGCCGCCGGGGCCGGTTTGGCCGCTTTCGGCCCGCCCTTGGCGACCCCGACCATGGCCGGGCGCAACACGCGCTCGCCGATCACATAGCCGGACTGCATGACCTCGAGGACGGTCTGTTCGGGAACCTCCGGGTTCGGGATTTCGAACATGGCCTGATGGAAATGCGGGTCGAAGCGTTCGCCCTTGGGGTCGATCTTCTTGACGCCGTTCTTTTCGAGAAGCCGCTGCATTTCGCGCTCGGTCATCTCGACGCCCTCGATGAGGCCCTTCATGGCGTCGGTCGCGGTTTCGCGGTCCTCGGCGGGCAGGGTCCCCAGCGCACGCGACAGATTGTCGGTCGCGGTCAGCATGTCGCGGGCGAAATTGGAAATCGCATAGGCGCGGGTGTCACGCATTTCGCGCTCGGTGCGCTTTCTGAGATTGTCCATTTCGGCAACGGCACGCAAAAGCCGGTCCTTGAGCTCGTTGCGCTCGGCTTCGAGCGCGGCGATGATCTCGGCCTCGGCAGAGGCGGCAGACGCCTTGGTGGCATGGGCTTCGGTGGCATGGGCTTCGGCGGCACGGGCTTCGGCGGCCTCGTTTTCGGGTGCCGGCCGGTCCTGTTCGTCACTCATGGCTGCTTTGTCCATTGGTTTGAAGTTTGTCGGGGCCGCATATCGGGCATTCCAACCGAAATTTCAACCATCGCGCATGATCGCGCGCACGGTTACCGGCCCCGGCGGATCAGTTCAGAGACAACATTTGCAGTGTAGTCGACCACCGGCACGATACGCGAATAGTTGATCCGGGTCGGCCCGATCACCCCCACGACCCCAACCACCTTCTGATTGGTGTCGCGATAAGGCGAGAGAATCACCGATGAGCCGGAAAGAGAAAACAGCTTGTTTTCCGAACCGATGAAGATGCGCACGCCTTGCGCGGTCTCGGTATCGCCGAGCAGGTCGATCAGCGCCTTCTTGCTCTCGAGTTCGTCGAAAAGCTGACGCACCCGGTCGAGATCCTCGGAGGCCATGGTGTCGCCGATGAGATTGGCGCGGCCGCGCACGATCAGGGTCGGGGTGAGAGAATCACGCGCTTCGGTGAGGCTGGCGAGCCCGGTATCGATGAGCTTTGAGGTCAGTTCGTCGAGCTCGGCCTGCTTGCGCGCACGCTGGGCCTCGATCACATCGCGGGCCTCGGACAGGGTGCGTCCGACAACGTGGTGGTTGAGGTAGTTGGCCGCCTCGGTCAAAGCGCTCGCCGCCAGCCCGAGAGGCAACGGAAACAGGCGGTTCTCCACATGCCCGTCCTCGCCCACCAGGATCGCCAGCGCCTTGTCCTGATCGAGCCGGACGAACTCGATATGGCGGAGCACCGTGTCGGCCTTCGCGGTAATCACAAGCCCGGCGCCCTGGGAGAGGCCGGAAAGCACCTGGCTGGCTTCGGTCAGCACCTCCTCGACCCGGCCGGCGCTGGAGGAATGCTCGATCTGGTCGGCGATGCGGCGGCGCTCGGTCTCGTTGACCGCGCCAATCTCGAGCATGGCATCGACGAAGAACCTCAGCCCCTGCTGGGTGGGCGCGCGGCCGGCGGAGGTGTGCGGGGCCGCGATCAGGCCCAGATCCTCGAGGTCGGCCATGACATTGCGCACCGAGGCAGGAGAAAGCTGGGTCTCGAGCATGCGCGCAAGCTGGCGCGAGCCGACCGGAGCGCCAGTCTCAAGATAGCGCTCGACAAGCCGGCGAAAGATTTCCTGCGCCCGATCGTTGAGCACGGAAAAGAAGTCGCCCTGTGGATGGTTGCTGGACACGGTTTTCATGCAGACGCGGTTAATGACGCAATACGCCTGTATTTAGGCCTAAATCCGGGCGCCGCCAACCGCAGACGACCCCAAAGGCCGGTTCCGGCCCGACCGGCCCGCTTTACCGCCTCAAGGCAACAGGCTAAGAGGCAGTTCCCTACGGTTAACAGGATGTGAATCAGTGATGCGACCCTCCGGTCGAGCGCCAGACCAATTGCGCCCCCTTACCATCGAACGCGGTGTGAACCCTTATGCAGAGGGCAGCTGCATGATCTCATGCGGGGGCACGCGGATCCTGGTGACGGCGAGTGTCGAGACCTCGCTGCCGCCCTGGCGGCGCGGGGCGGGGCTCGGCTGGGTGACCGCAGAATACGGCATGCTGCCGCGCGCCACCGGCCAGCGCACCCGCCGCGAGGCGACCGCGGGCAAGCAATCGGGCCGCACCCAGGAGATCCAGCGCCTGATCGGGCGGTCACTGCGGGCCGTTGTCGACATGAAGGCAATCGGGGAAAACCAGATCACGGTCGATTGCGACGTGATCCAGGCCGATGGCGGAACCCGCACCGCATCGATCACCGGCGCCTTTGTGGCGCTCTCGGACGCGATCGGTTGGATGCAGGCGCGCGAGCTCGCCGGGCCGAACGCGATCACGACCGAGCTGGCCGCGGTTTCCTGCGGGATCTATCGCGGCACGCCGGTGCTCGACCTCGACTATGCCGAGGATTCGGAAGCGGAGACCGACGCGAATTTCGTGATGACCGGAGACGGGCGATTCGTCGAGATCCAGGGCACTGCGGAAGGCGCGCCGTTCTCAGCGGACGAATTGTCGGCGCTTACGGCGCTGGCGCAAAAAGGCGTCGGCGAACTGATCGAAGGCCAGAAACAGGCGCTTTCCCAAGCGGTGGCGGACTGAATGAACGATTTCCGGCTCACCCGCGGCACAAAGCTCGTTATCGCGACCCATAATGACGGCAAGCTTGCCGAGTTCCGCGAATTGTTCGCGCCATTCGGGCTCGACCTGACGTCGGCGGGTGAACTGGGCCTGCCCGAGCCGGCGGAAGAGGGCACGACCTTCGCCGAGAATGCCCGCACCAAAGCCCATGTAGCTGCCGAAGCCTCGGGGCTGATGGCGCTGTCCGATGATTCGGGGCTGTGCATCGATGCGCTCAATGGCGATCCCGGAGTCTATACCGCGGACTGGGCCGGGGTGCCGCGAGATTTCATGGCCGCCATGCAAAGGGTCGAAGACCTGCTCAGGAAAAAAGACGCGAAGACGCCGGCGCAGCGGCGTGGCTCGTTCAACGCCACGCTGTGCCTCGCCCTGCCCGACGGGCGCGACCAGCTCTATGTGGGCAAGGCAGAGGGCACGCTGGTCTGGCCGCCGCGCGGGGACAAAGGCTTCGGTTTCGATCCGGTGTTCCAGCCGGAGGGATTCGACACCACCTTTGGTGAAATGACCTCGGAAGAAAAACACAGCTGGTCGCCGGGCCATGTCGGGCTCTCGCACCGGGCACGCGCTTTTGCCGCGCTTGTGGAGGCGTGCTGCGATGTTTGAGATGGCCCGCGGTGGGGACAATGCGTTCGGGGTCTATGTGCACTGGCCGTTCTGCGCGGCCAAATGCCCTTACTGCGACTTCAATTCGCATGTCCATCGCGGCGCCTTTGACGAAGAGGATTTCGTCACCGCCTATGAGACCGAGATTGCGACGCTAGCCGAACGCCTGCCCAACCGGACAGTCGCCTCGGTGTTTTTCGGGGGCGGTACGCCCTCGCTGATGGCGCCGAAATCGGTCGAGCGGATCCTTGCGGCGATCCAGCGCCACTGGCAGATGGACAATCGCGTCGAGATCACACTCGAGGCCAATCCGACCAGCGTCGAGGCCGACCGGTTTCGCGGCTATCGCGCCGCCGGGGTCAACCGGGTGTCGCTGGGCGTGCAATCGCTAGACCCCGACGCGCTGGCCGCCCTGGGGCGTCTGCACACGGTCGGGGAGGCGGTGGCGGCGGTCCGGCTGGCGCAATCGATCTTCGAGCGCTCGAGCTTCGATCTCATCTATGCCCGCCCACACCAGACGCTGGAGGCCTGGGAATACGAGCTGACAGAGGCACTGGCGCTTGCGGCCGGGCATTTGTCGCTCTACCAGCTCACCATCGAACAGGGCACGCGCTATTTCGATCTCTATGAGGCGGGCAAACTGATCATGCCCGACCCGGATCTTTCCGCCGATTTCTATGAGCTTACCCAGGAGCTGACGGCGAAAACCGGGCTGCCGGCCTATGAGATCTCGAACCATGCCCGCCCCGGCCAGGAAAGCCGGCATAACCTGGTTTACTGGCGTTATGGCGAATATGCCGGGATCGGACCGGGCGCCCATGGGCGGCTGTTGATCGACGGGGTGCGACACGCGACCGTTGACGAGAAAATGCCCTTCCCCTGGGCCGAGCGGGTCAAGGCGCGCGGGCATGGCATGACGCTCGACGATGCGCTCAACCAGGAAGAACAGGGCGACGAATATCTCGTCATGGGCCTGAGGCTGGCCGAAGGCATCAGCCCCGAGCGCTATCGGGCGCTTTCGGGCCGGACGCTCAGAGACGAGCAGATCGCGGAACTGACCGGGATCGGCTTTTTGAGCCAATTGCCAAACGGCAATCTGCGCGTCACCGACAAGGGTTTTCCGGTGCTCGACGCCGTGGTCGCCGACCTCGCCGCCTGATCTGAAATCCCGAAACGGGCTTAGAGCATCTTCCCTTAAGGCATTTTGGCCGGGTCGACGACGCGCGAACCGCCGAGCTCTGCCTGTTTCATGACAAGCGCATGGGTGTTGGTGCCGTTCGAAAGGAACCGGAACACCCCGTCACGGCCGTCAAACCCGTTCGAGCGCGTCAGCGCGGTGCGCGAGAAGGGCGGGTTCGCCTTGGCCAGCGCATCGGAATTGGCGAGCAATACCGCGGTGTAGGCAAAGGTCGAGAGCGGGTGCGGCTTGGCCCCGAAAACCGGCTCATACTGCGCGGCCATGCGCTCGTAGCCGGTGGGATCGACGCTCGGATAGAACGCGCCGGCAAGATAGGGGGTCGACTGGATCTTGCTGTCGCCATCCCAGTCGGACGAGCCGATAATGGTGATGGCATTCTTGTCGACGCCCGCATTTTCGAGCAGCAAAGCGATATTGGGCGCAAAGCGGCGTTCAGGCAGGAACAGGGTATCGACCTGGCCCGACTGGATGATCGGGATGATCAGATTGGCCTGGTCCTGGAACTCGGAGAGCGAATTTTCCGAAAAGCGATAAACGCCCTGGATCGGAGTCCCGGTGGCGGCCGTTGCCGCCTGCAGGGCAGCCATCTGCACATCGCCAACCGTTGAATTGGAGACCAGCGCGACAATATTCGAGCGGCCGAGCGAACGTGCATAGTCAAGCGAGCGGCGAGCTTCGGTCTCGGGCAGAATATTGAGAAGAAAGACGCCGTCCGAGGCGACCCCGGACTGGTTGGAAAAGCCGATCACGGGTACGCCCTGGGTCCGCGCAGTGGCGCCGGCGGCACGCACGCTCTCGGCCAGAAGCGGGCCGAGAATAAGCTGCGAGCCTTCCGCGATGGCTTCGGAGGTGACCTGACGGGCGCGGGTGGAGCTGCCCTGGGTGTCCTTGATGGTGAGCTGGATATTGGCCGGAATGCGGGTGTCGCCCTCGATCGCCTGCATGGCCAGCCGTGCGGCATTGGCCATGGAGGTGCCGACATTGGCAAGGCCTTCATCCCCGGTGAGCGGCAACAGCAGCGCCACGCGCACAGGCCCGGTGCCCAGCACCTCGCCGGCGGCCGGCGGCAGGTTGGAAGGGATCTGCACGGTCTGGGGTCCGTCGATGCCGGTGGCGACCGTACCGCCGCGCGAGCCGAAGACATCGCCTGCCGGTGAACAGGTCGAGACCTGCATCAGGATCATGGCGGCCAGGGCCCAGAGCGCGGCGGTGAGCATCCCGCGCGGCCAGCGCGTCATGGCACGGCCCGCCCCTTTTTCCATGGTTGCTGTGCCCATGGTCATTGTCATCGACATGATCTTCCCCTTATTGCCCCGCCGCGTCTGATTGTCCGGAATGCATCCGGCGGCCCCGGTACGGGCGTCAAGCTATACAAAACCCGCCCCCGCGCTTAAAGACGTCATTGCGCTTTTATCCCGAAACGCGCCCAAAACGCATCAGGGGATCGAGCAGCGCGGGCGGGCATGCCCCGCCCCATGCAGACACCGGAAATGGGGCAAGAGGTGGATCGCAGCGTGACAGAGAGCGGAAAATCCCCCGAAGCCGGGCGGCGTTATGTGATCGAGGGGTCTGCCTTCGAAGCGCCCCGGCTGCCTCAAGGGCTCTATCCCGTGGCCACGCCGATCGGCAATCTCGGCGACATGACCCTGCGCGCGCTCAGGACCCTGGCGGGGGCAGATCTCATTCTTTGCGAGGACACGCGCACCTCCGGTGTGTTGCTGACGCATTTCGGCATCTCGACACCAAGACGCGCGCTGCATGAACACAATGAACGCCAGCAGGCCGAAACGATGGCGGAGCGGATTGCCGGCGGAGAGGCGGTGGCACTGATCTCGGATGCCGGCACCCCGCTGATTTCCGATCCCGGTTTCGTGCTGGTGCGCCTGTTGCGCGACCAGGGACTGCCGGTCATCCCCATTCCGGGCGCGTCTTCCGTCGTCACGGCCCTGTCCGGGGCGGGTCTCCCGACAGACGCCTTCACCTTTATCGGGTTTTTGCCATCCAAGGCAGGTGCTCGCGAGACCGCGTTGCGCGATCTCGCCGAGCGTGGCGAAACGCTGGTGTTTTTCGAATCCCCGCGCCGGGTCACCAAGACCCTTGGCGCCATGGCGGGCGTGTTCGGCAGCGACCGGCAGGCGGTGGTGGCGCGTGAACTGACCAAGGCGCATGAGACCTTTCACACCGGCACGCTCGGCGCTCTCGCCGAGGGTTTCGCGGACCAGACCGTGCGCGGAGAGATCGTCATTCTGGTTTCGGGCGCCGAGGAAAGGGTAGCGAACCCGGACGAATGGCGCGATGCGCTCACGGTGCGGCTCAACGATGTGCCGCTCAAACAGGCGGCAGCCGAGATTGCCGAGGCGTTTTCGCTGCCCAGGCGCGACGTCTATCAAGCCGGGCTTGAACTGAAGAAAGGCAAGCGCGGTGGCTGACCGCAAGCGCGCCGAGCAGTTCGGGCGCCGCGCCGAAACCGCCATCGCGCTTTGGCTGCGGCTGCGCGGCTGGCGGATCCTCGACAGGCGCGTGCGGACCCCGCGCGGGGAGATCGATCTGATTGCGCTGCATCGCGGGACACTGGTGTTTGTGGAAGTAAAGGCCCGCTTGCGGAACGCCGAAACCGCGCTGATGGCGGTCAACCAGCACCGGATCGTCGAGGCGGCCCGGTATTGGGTGGGCCGGCACCCCAACCATCAGGGGCGTGATATGCGATTTGACGTGATCCTACTTGCGTCCGCGCGCTGGCCGCGCCATGTGAGACACGCATTCGAGACGAGCGAAAGGACAACCGGGTCATGGCTTTGACGAGAAAACCCCTCAAGGTGGCAGTGCAGGCCGACCCGGCAGCGGGCCTTCATGCGGAAGGCGATTCGACCGTGGCGCTGATGCGCGAGGCGCAAACGCGCGGGCATGCGCTGTTCTACTACACGCCCGACACGCTGGCGCAGACCGGGCGCACCGTTTCCGCTTCCGTCTCGCCGATCACGGTCAATGACGACGACAAGCGCTGGTACGAGATGGGTGATGCGGCGCGCACGGATTTGCGCGAGTTCGACGTCGTTCTGCTCCGCCAAGACCCGCCCTTCGACATGGCCTATATCACCACGACCCATATGCTCGAGGTGATCCATCCCGAGACCCTGGTGGTCAATCATCCCGGCCATGTGCGCAATGCGCCGGAGAAGATTCTCGTCATGGAGTTCCCCGAACTCATGCCGCCGACACTCGTCACCCGGGACCGGGCCGCGGTGCGCGCCTTTCGCGAGGAGCATGGCGATGTGATCATCAAGCCGCTTTACGGCAATGGTGGCGCGGGGGTGTTTCATCTGCGCGAAGAGGATTCGAACCTCAACGCGCTGCTCGAAATCTTCGAGGCAACCTGGCGTGAACCCTATATCGTGCAGGGCTATCTACCGGCTGTGCGCAAGGGCGACCGGCGCATCATCATCGTCGATGGCGAGCCGGTGGCCGCGCTCAACCGCATTCCGGCATCGGGTGAAGCGCGTTCGAACCTGCATGTGGGCGGACGCGGCGAACTGGTCGAACTGACCGCACGCGACCGCGAGATCTGCGAAACGATCAGGCCGGCGCTTGTCGAGCGGGATCTGATCTTTGTCGGGATCGACGTGATCGGGGACTATCTGACCGAGATCAACGTCACCTCCCCGACCGGCATCCGCAACATCACCGATCTTGGCGGGCCGGATATCTCGCCATTGATCTGGGACGCGATCGAGAAGCGGCGGGTAGATTGACCATCCGGTGGAACAACACTGCGTCATTCTCGGGCTTGACCCGAGAATCCATGATGAAGTGACGCTCAAGAACCGGTCCCTCATCAATCGCAAGTGCTAATCGAGCAGCGCGGCCTCATGGACCCTCGGATCAAGTCCGAGGGTGACGAGGTGGTGGGGGTCAGGCCTGACACCCGGCAAACCCGCCATCGAATTTGAAACCTCAGGACGATCTCACAACTACAGCCGTCGCAGGGCCACCCGATCGATGGCGTGGTCATGGCTCTTGGTCAGAATGAGATCGGCCCGGCCGCGGGTGGGCACGATGTTTTCCGTCAGGTTGGGCAGGTTGATCGAGGTCCAGATCTCGGCGGCAAGTTCGCGCGCCTCGGTCTCGGTCAGCTTGGAAAAGCGATGGAAGAATGAATTCGGGTCCTTGAAGGCAGTGTCGCGCAAGGACAGGAAGCGTTCGACATACCACTGGCGCAATAGCGGCTCCGGCGCATCGATATAGACCGAGAAATCCAGAAAATCGGACGCGAACACCACCGGCTTGCCGGTTTTGGGCAAATCGCCGGGTTGCAGGATATTGAGCCCTTCAACGATCAGGATGTCAGGCCGGTCGACGGTGACCGTTTCACCCAGCACGTCATAGGTGAGGTGCGAATAGAGCGGCGCCTCGACATTGGGCTTGCCGGACTTGATCGCTGCGAGGAATCGCAGAAAAGCCAGCCGATCATAGCTTTCGGGGAAGCCCTTGCGCTCCATGAGCCCGCGTTTTTCGAGCTCTGAATTGGGCAGAAGGAACCCGTCGGTGGTGACCAGATCGACCTTGGGCGAGGCGGGCCAGCGCCGCAAAAGCGCGCGCAGGATGCGGGCGGTAGTCGATTTGCCGACCGCGACCGAGCCGGCGACCCCGATGATGAACGGAGTCCGTTCGCCATTGTGCTGCAAAAAGGCCGAGGAGACATGGTGCAGCCCGTGGATGGCCTCGACATAGAGCGAGAGCAGGCGGGTAAGCGGCAGATAGATCTGCTCGGCCTCGGCCATCGAGATCGGGTCGTTGAGCGAACGCAGGCGCTTGATATCCTCCGGCTCGAGCGTCATCGGCTCGTCGGCGCGCAGGCGTGCCCATTCGGCAGCGGAAAACTCGTGATAGGGCGAGAGCTCCGCCCCGAAGATGGATTCGATCATTCGGCCGGCCCCCGCGCCGTCTTCACGCATCGGCCTCGCGTTCGATGCCGGCTTCGGCAAGGCCCTGGCGGTGCTGGCGTGCGCCAAGCTCCTCATAGACCTCGCTGAGGTCGACCCCGCTGGCACGCAGGGTGACGAGCAGATGATAGAGCAGGTCAGCGGTCTCGCGGATCAGTTCCTCGCGGTCGGGTTTGACCGCGGCAATGGCTGCCTCGACCGCTTCTTCGCCGAGCTTTTGCGCGCATTTGGCGACGCCCTCGGCCATCAGCCTAGCGGTGTAGCTCTCCGCCGGCGAGGCGGTGGCGCGATTGGCGATGACCTTTTCGAGGTCGTCGAGCGTGAATGTCATGGTCCCCTCCAGGAAAGGCCCCTCCGGAAAAACTCAGGGGCAGGGCCGCGCGGCTCAGGCGGTGTCGAGCCGCATGGGAATGCCCGCTTTTGCCAGATGGGCCTTGGCCTCGGCAATGGAAAAACGGCCAAAATGGAAGATCGAGGCCGCCAGCACGGCGCTGGCATGGCCCTTGAGGACGCCCTCAGCCAGATCGTCGAGGCTGCCGACGCCGCCCGAGGCGACCACAGGCACAGGCACCGCATCGGCGATGGTGCGGGTCAGCCCGAGATCAAAACCCGATTGGGTGCCGTCGCGGTCCATCGAGGTCACCAAGAGCTCCCCTGCCCCGCGTTCGGCCATCTCAACGGCGAATTCCACCGCATCGATGCCGGTTTCATTGCGCCCGCCATGGGTGAAGATCTCCCAGCGCGGAGGCTCGCCTTCGGCGGAGACGCGCTTGGCGTCGATCGAGACGGTGATGCACTGATTGCCGAACTTGTCGGCGGCCCGGTTGACGAAATCACGGTCGCGCACCGCGGCGGTGTTGATCGAGACCTTGTCGGCGCCTGACAAAAGCAATTTGCGGATATCCTCGACCGCGCGCACGCCGCCCCCGACCGTCAACGGCATGAAGCAATGTTCGGCAGTGCGGGCGACCAGATCGAACAGGGTTGCGCGGTCTTCATGGCTGGCGGTGATATCGAGAAAGCAGAGTTCGTCCGCCCCCGCAGCATCATAGGCGATGGCGGCCTCGACCGGATCGCCGGCATCGATCAGGTCGACGAATTGCACGCCCTTGACGACGCGGCCGTCCTTCACATCGAGACAGGGAATGATGCGGTTCTTGAGGGTCATCGACTTTTCCCTTCCCGCGTCGTGTTCCCGGCTTGCGCGTCCTCGCGCAGGACGCGCTGCGGGCGACGCGTGCGACCGTCCTCCACATCGAGACAGGGAATGATGCGGTTCTTGAGGGTCATGCCGCGTTCCTCAACAATTCCAGCGCCTTGGCGGGATCGATGCGGCCATCATAGAGCGCGCGGCCGGTGATCGCACCTTCAAGGATCGCCATGTCGGGACCGGCGAGGGTCTCGATATCGGTCATGGAGGCAAGTCCCCCCGAAGCGATGACGGGGATCGAGACGGCGCGGGCCAGCTCGAGGGTCGCGGCCCAGTTGATGCCGGTGAGCACACCATCGCGATCGATATCGGTATAGATGATGGCAGCCACCCCGGCGCCTTCGAATTGCTTTGCCATTTCAACGGCTTCAAGTTCGGCGGTCTCCGCCCAGCCCTCGACGGCGACCTTGCCGCCGCGGGCATCGATACCGACCGCGATATGGCCGGGATGGGCCTTGCAGGCGGCGATGACGAGATCGGGATCGCGCAAGGCAATCGTGCCCAGAATCACCCGCGAAAGGCCCTTTTCGAGCCATGCCTCGATCTGGGCCATCGTGCGGATGCCACCGCCGAGCTGAACCGGGATATCGAGTTCGCCAAGGACCGCCTCAACCGCCTTGCCATTGACGCTCTCGCCGGCGAAAGCGCCATCGAGATCGACCATGTGCAGATACTCAAAGCCTTGATCCGCAAAGGCTTTCGCCTGGGCCAGCGGGTCGGTGTTGTAAACCGTGGCCTCGTTCATATCGCCCTTTTTGAGGCGGACGCATTCGCCGTTTTTGAGATCGATGGCGGGAAACAGGATCATCGGGTCAAGGTGTCCACTTCAGGAAATTCTCAATCAGATCAAGGCCGTAGTGCTGGCTTTTTTCGGGGTGGAACTGGGTGCCGGCGATATTGCCGTCGAGCACCGCGGCGGTCACCGGCCCGCCATAGTCGGTCGTGGCGATGACATGGGCCGGGTTGTCGGCGACGAAATGATAGGAGTGCACGAAATAGGCGTGGCCAGCCAAAACTGTGCCCGCGCCGTCCGAAAAGGGGCCGTAAATGCGGGCCTTTTCGTTTACGGCTACCTCGTTCCACCCCATATGCGGGATCTTGAGTGCGGGATCGGCCGGGGTCAGCGGCACGACCGTGCCCGGAATCCATCCCAGACCCTGATGCGTGCCTTTCTCGATGCCTTTGGTGGCGAGCAATTGCATGCCCACGCAGATGCCGAGAAAAGGATTGGCCTTTTGCCGCGCATTTTCGGTCAGCGCCTCGACGAGACCGGGAACGGCGAACAGGCCCGCGCGGCAATCGCCATAGGCGCCAACACCGGGCAGCACCAGCCGGTCGGCCCGGCGCACAATCTCCGGATCGTCGGTGACGACGATCCGAGGTGAATGGTCGAGCCGCTCGGCGGATTTGACAAAGGCGGAATGGGCCGAATGCAGATTGCCCGAGCCGTAGTCGATGATGGCGACGGTTTCAGCCATTATGCCTGTCCCTGTTCGAGCGCTTCGGCGACATAGACCAGTTCGGCCTCACGGGCGGAGGGTGCGCGCAGATCGGTGGCGTGGGTGTAGCCGCGCCGGACAAGCGCCTTGCCGCGAATAGCGGCGGCCTCGAAACCGATAAGGATGGCGACGACGAGCCCGATGCCGCCCGCCGCATCCTGACCGAAGCCGGCAGCGATGAAGGCCAAAATGACCGCGACGCCGAAATAGGCCAGAAGTTCGAGCCAGAGCCCGTGCCAGATGCACCAGAACGGCGTGAAAAGCGCGGCAGGAATGGAAAAGCGCTCGGCGAGAACGGTCAGTTCGCGCGTATCGAGCGGCGCCAGTTCCCCGCTTCTGCCGGACTTGTCTTTCTTGCCCGGATCTTTCTTGCCCGGATTGCCCTCATAAACCGAATAGATGCGCATCTGCGCCTCCGCTCACATCGCCTTAAAGCGTGCCCTTGGTCGAGGGTACGCGGTCGCCGACGCGCGGGTCGATCTCGACCGCATCGCGCAGGGCTCGGGCCAGCGCCTTGAAACAGCTTTCGGCAATGTGGTGGGCGTTCTCGCCATAGGCATTTTCGACATGGCAGGTGATGCCGGCATTCATCGAAAAAGCCTGGAACCATTCGCGCACCAGCTCGGTATCGAAATCGCCGATCTTGTCGCGCGGGAACTCGACCCGCCAGACAAGGAATGGCCGGCCGGACACGTCGATGGCGACCGAAGACCTGGCTTCGTCCATCACGAGATCGCAGCTTGCGTAACGGCGGATGCCCTTTTTGTCGCCCAGGGCCTTCTGGAAAGCCTGGCCGAGGGCGATGCCGGTATCCTCGACGGTGTGGTGCTGGTCGATATGCAGATCGCCCTTGGCGCGGATCACAAGATCCATCAGGCCGTGACGGGCCAACTGGTCGAGCATGTGATCGAAAAAACCGACACCAGTCTTAATATCGGCGCTGCCGGTGCCATCGAGATCGACGGATACGCTGATCTCGGTTTCGTTGGTCTTGCGGGCGATCTCTGCCTTGCGCATGAGCACTTCTCCGTCGCGCGCCCCGGTGCGGGGCGGAAACGGCGCTTGAGTATCAGCAATTTGGGCAAGGGGGAAGGTGGGGGTCGCCGTGCCTGGCAAAAGTAACGTCAACAGGTCCCGGATCTGCCCTCCGGCGTGAGGCCGAAGGTGTCCGGGACAGCACGAGGGTGGTCTCCAACGCCTCAGCGTTCGACCTCCTCCAAAGTACAGGCTAGAAGCCTGCCAAAAGCAACACGGGGATTGGCGCTATGACCATCAACGAGAACAAGGCCGTCGTCACGCGGTTCAACCGCGAAGTGATCGAGAAGGGCGACCGGGCAGCGTTCGAGGCGTTGGTGGCGCCGGATTTCGTCAATCACACCGCACTGCCCGGCGCCGAGCGCGGGCCCGAAGGCCTATGGACGACTTTCGAGACCATATTGCGCCCGGCCATTCCGGACCTTTGCGTGGACATCCACGATATGGTTGGCGAAGGCGAGAAGGTTGTGACCCGCAAATCGCTGACGGGCCGGTTGACCGGGCCGCTGATGGGTGCAGCACCGACCGGGGAGCCAGTCCGGATCGAGGTGATCGATATCGTCATCGTGCGGGATGGGCGCTATGCCGAGCATTGGAGCGTCAATACGATCGGGGCGCTGGTGGCGCAATTGAAGGCGCACACGCGGTGAGCGGGGTTTCGGACCGATCGGTTTTCGGATCACCCCACCCCGGCCCTCCCCGTCAAGGGGAGGGTGAAGGCCGTGCCAGATGAAGTGACGGCGCCAGACCGAACAAATGGATTACCCGGATAAACCGGGTGGTGACGCGGGTGCAAGATACCCTCGCCCTTCGAGGCTTGTTTTTTCGCGCTTCGCCTTGACCGAAAAGTCTCCAACTTTTTGGGGCTCAGCCGTCTGCTCGCACCTCAGGGTGAGGCTGGCGATTGTGTGTTGGCCCAGCCACGTCCTCTCCCGTCACCCCGGCTTTCGCCGGAACGACGGCAGAGAGTGTGGCGAAGCACATCCAGAAACTCAGTGTTATTCCCGGTTCGAACAGACCCCGGATCAAGTCCGGGGCTGCCCGAAGGAGATAGGCGGTACCTAAACCGCGCCCTCGCCGGATTCGCCGGTGCGGATGCGGATGGTGGTTTCGACGTCCCAGACGAAGATCTTGCCATCCCCCACCCGGCCCTGGCGCGCGGCCTGCTGGATGGCGTCGACGGCATCGTCAAGGATATCGTCGGCAACCACGATCTCGAGCTTCACCTTGGGCACATAATTGATCTGATACTCGGCGCCCCGGTAGATCTCCTTGTGCCCGCGCTGCTGGCCGAAGCCCTTGACCTCGGACGCGGTCAGCCCGTGGACATTGATCGCCTCGAGGGCATCACGCACTGCGTCGAGCCGGTGCGGCTGAATGACGGCCATGATCATTTTCATCGGTCCGGTCCTTTCTGTCTTTTAGAGCCGGTAGGCGGTTTCGCCGTGATGGGCGTAATCGAGGCCCTGGGTTTCCTCGTCCGGGGTGACGCGCAGGCCGATCAGGCGGCGGGTGACCAGAACGATGGCAATGGTGGCGATGATCGACCACAGGGCGGTGACCCCGACCCCGAGGATCTGCACCCCGAACTGACCAAGAAGCGTCTGGCCCTCGGCAAAGCCGGTGCCGCCGATGGCGGGCGCGGCGAACAGCACCAATGCCAGCGTGCCGGTGGCGCCGCCAACACCGTGAACGGCCAGCACATCGAGGGAATCATCGATTTTCCAGCGGTTCTTGATGAGATCGACCGCGAAATAGCACACGACACCGCCCAATAGCCCGAGCGCGAAACCGCCAAGCGGCCCGACCGTGCCCGAGGCGGGCGTGATGGTGGCGAGCCCGGCAATGGTGCCGGTGACAAAGCCGACAAGACTCGGCTTGCCGAATTTGAGCTTTTCGATCACCAGCCAGACGATGGAGGCAGTCGACGCCGAAATGTGGGTGACGAGCATGGCCATGGCCGCATTGCCATTGGCAGCGAGGGCCGAGCCGGCATTGAAACCAAACCAGCCGACCCAGAGAAGCGAAGCGCCAACCATGACCATCCAGGGCGCGTGCGGGGGCAGAACCTTTTCGGGAAAGCCTGAACGCGCGCCCAGCATGACGGCAATCACCAGCGCAGAAACACCGGCGGTGACATGAACGACGATGCCGCCGGCGAAATCGATCACACCCATTTTCGCCAGCCAGCCGCCGCCCCAGACCCAATGGACGACAGGGACATAAACAAGGATCAACCACAGGGCACAGATCAGCATGACCGCGCCAAAGCGGATGCGCTCGACAAAGGCACCGACCATCAGCGCCGGCGTGATAATGGCGAAGGTCATCTGGAAGCTGACCACCAGCGCCTCGGGCAGGCCGCTCGCCACGGAATCGCGGTCGAGCCCCAAAAGGAATATCCGGGAAAACCCGCCGATCCAGTCATTGCCGGCGGTCAACGCCAGGGTGTAGCCGCCCCCGACCCAGACAAGCGACATCAAACAGGCGATGGCGATGCAGTGCATGAGCACCGACAGCACGTTCTTGGCCTGCACGAGGCCAGCATAGAAAAGGCCGAGCCCGGGCAGGGTCATCAGCAACACAAGGGCGGTTGCCGTCAATATCCAGCTCGTGTCCGCAGCGCTCATTTCTCGATCCCCACATCGATTGCGCTTCGCCGCCGGTGTGGCGCTGTGCTGCCCAACAGGTGGGCGAAGGCTTGATTGTCCCGCCGGTTCAATACCGGGCAGGAGGGGCGCTGTCACGCGCGGGGCTTGAGTTACGCCCGCAAAAACACGGCTCTGCCGCCGATTGAGGGCGATGGTTTGCAATCACAATGCATCGGCCTACATAAGGGGCTTCGTTTGGGAGCATGAGTTTATGAGTGAACACAGCAACGATCCCACCGGCTGGCACGGCACCACCATCGTCACCGTGCGAAAAGGCAACAAGGTCGTGGTGGCGGGCGATGGCCAGGTTTCGCTGGGCCAGACCGTGATCAAGCACAACGCCAAGAAAGTCCGCCGGCTCGGCGATGGCCGCGTTGTCGGCGGCTTCGCCGGCGCGACAGCGGATGCCTTCACCCTGTTCGAGCGGCTCGAGGCCAAGCTCGAGCAATATCCGGATCAGTTGATGCGGGCCTGTGTGGAGCTGGCCAAGGACTGGCGGACCGATCGCTATCTGCGCCGGCTCGAGGCGATGATGATCGTCGCCAATGCAACAGACAGCCTGGTGCTGACCGGGACGGGTGACGTGCTCTCCCCGGACCACGGCGTGATCGGCATCGGGTCCGGCGGCAATTATGCGCTGGCGGCAGCCCGCGCGCTGATGGACACCGATTATGACGCGGAGGAAATCGCCCGGCGCTCGATGGCGATCGCGGCGGATATCTGCGTTTACACCAATAATCAGGTGGTGGTTGAAACCATCGAGACGGCCTGATGAACTTTGCGATCCGCCGATTGACCCGCGCCGACGGCGCGGCGCTCAGGGCCCTTCGCCTCAAAGCGCTGGCGGATGCCCCCGAGGCATTTGCCGAGGCCTTGGACGATGCCGAAAGACTTTCGGCAACGGAATGGCAGACCCGGGCGGAGAGCGAGTGCATTTACGGGCTTTTCGACGGCGAGACGCTTGCCGGCATGGCCCAGATCGATCGCTATCAAAGCGCGGCGACGCGGCACAAAGCCTGGCTGACTGCGGTCTATCTCGATGGGTCGCTGCGCGGGCAGGGGGCGGGGCGCTCGCTGCTGGCCCACACCATCGAGGACAGCCGGAAGCGGGGCATCCTGCAACTGCATCTGGGCGTTGGCGAGTATAATCATGCGGTCAGATCGCTTTATGAAAGCCTCGGGTTCGAGGTCTACGGGCTTGAGCCGCGCGGGCTTTTCGCCGGGGGACGCTATGTGGACGAGCATTTGATGGTCCTGCATCTCGACAAAGAGGCGGCCTCGTGAAGCAACCCAGCGCATCGGATCACGCCATCCGTCTGCTTGGCCGGGGTGACGCGGCGGTGTTTCGCGACATGCGGCTGCGCGCGCTCAAGGAAGCGCCGGAGGCGTTCGGCGCAAGCCATGAGGATACGCTCAAGGAGCCGCTGTCCTATTTCGAGGACTGGCTGACCGCGCGTCCGGTGTTCATGGCTTTCGAGATGGGTCTGGATGGTGAAACGCCCGCCGGCATGGTGGCGATGATCCGCGATCCGGGCGCCAAGATGGAGCATCGGGGGCGGCTGATCTCGATGTATGTCGCGCCGGAGGCACGGGGAACCGGGCTCGCGGCACGGCTTGTCGAAACCGTGATTGCCCATGCGCTTGAAGTCGGGGTGACGCAGATGCACCTCGTGGTGGCGGTCCATAATGACACAGCCCGGCGGTTCTATGAACGCATGGGCTTTCAGACTTACGCGACAGAGCCGCGCGCCCTCAGGGTCGGCGGCCGGTATATCGATGAATACGCAATGGTGCGCTTTTTCGATGAGGCACCCAAGGATGAAGATAATGAGTGATGTGAGCTTTTCCCCCCGCGAGATCGTTTCCGAACTTGACCGCTATATCGTCGGCCAGAAGGACGCCAAGCGCGCGGTGGCGATTGCGCTGAGAAACCGCTGGCGGCGCCAGCAGCTCTCCGAAGAAATGCGGCAGGAAGTCAGCCCCAAGAACATCCTGATGATCGGGCCGACCGGGGTCGGCAAGACCGAAATCTCGCGCCGGCTGGCGCGGCTGGCGCAGGCGCCGTTCATCAAGGTCGAGGCGACCAAGTTCACCGAAGTCGGCTATGTGGGGCGCGATGTCGAACAGATCATCCGCGACCTTGTCGAATCCGGGATATCGCTGTTGCGCGAGAAGCGCCGCGGCGAGGTGAAGGCCAAGGCCCATCTCAATGCCGAAGAACGGGTGCTCGATGCGCTTGTGGGCGCCTCGTCCTCGCCTTCGACCCGCGACAGTTTCCGCAAAAAGCTTCGGGACAACGAGCTCGACGACAAGGAAATCGAGATCGAGGTTTCGGGGGGCGGCCAGTCGAACCCGATGTTCGATATTCCGGGCATGGGCGGCAATGTGTCGATGGTCAATCTGTCGGACATGCTGGGCAAGGCCTTCGGACAGAAGGGCGTCAAGCGCACGGTCCGGGTCAAGGACAGCTATGAATTGCTGGTCAATGAAGAGGCCGACAAGCTCTTGGACCAGGACAAGCTGGTGATGGACGCCGTCGACCTTGTCGAGAATAACGGCATCGTCTTTCTCGACGAGATCGACAAGATCACCGTGCGCGAAGGGCGCGGTGGCGGCGAGGTGAGCCGCGAAGGGGTGCAGCGCGATCTGTTGCCGCTGATCGAAGGCACGACGGTCGCCACCAAGCACGGGCCGGTGAAGACCGACCATATCCTGTTCATCGCCTCGGGCGCTTTCCATGTCGCCAAGCCCTCGGACTTGTTGCCCGAACTGCAGGGGCGGCTGCCGATCCGGGTGAGCCTGCGCGCCCTCGAAAAGCAGGATTTCGTCGAGATCCTGTCGGACACAGATGCGAGCCTGATCAAGCAATATGTGGCGCTGATGCAAACCGAGGGGCTGACCCTCGATTTCACCGATGACGCGATCGATGCGATTGCCCAGCTTGCCGTGGAGATCAACGCCTCGATCGAGAATATCGGCGCAAGGCGGCTGATGACGGTGATGGAAAAGCTCGTCGAGGACATCTCTTTCGATGCGCCCGACAAATCGGGCCAGACCATCAAGATCGATGGCGATTATGTCCGCGAACAAGTGGCGAGCCTGGCCAAGAACGCGGATCTGTCGAAGTTCATCCTTTAAGGATCGTCAGGATCGAAGACGAAAGGGCGCTGAGGTTTTGGTCGTCGCATCGTTCTTGAGAAAAACCGGTACCCACTTTTTCGCACGATGCTCGAACGGCGCCCTTTCTTGTTGAGCGGGGCGGGTACGAGTGCCCAGGCTAAGACCGTCCCGCCCGCCGGCGGGCGGCGCGGTGAACGACTTCCTCGGTCAAATAGGCCAGGTCTTCTTCGGAAAGCGAATCGATGTTGGCGGCAAGGCGGTTGGCGAGCTCGGTCGCCTTGGGCGGCAGGCCGGCGGTGGGCACAGTAACCTTGGGGTCGGAGATGTCGGCCAGGCGCTGGAGCTCTTCGGCCTCGTCCCAGATGACGTTGAAATAGGCGATGATGCGCTGCAGCAGGAACCATGTGGGCTTGCCCCGGTGCCCGTGTTCAAGCGCAGACAGATAGGCGCTCGAGACGTCGAGCGCCTCGGCCATGTCCTTGAGCCTGATGCCGCGCTCGGCACGCATCTGCCGCAGTTTCTGGCCAAGCGGGGTCATCGGCGCCCTGCCCTTTTGAGCCGCACATAGATGGCACCGGTGCCGCCATGGGACTGGGCCGAGGTGCCGATGCCGGCGACAAAGGGTTTGAGCCCGGGATCGGCCAGCCAGGCCGGAACCAGATGACGCAGAATGCCGATTTGCTCGAACTGGGCGAAGCCGGTGCGCTTCACCCCCTTACCGGTGATGATCAGGACGGTGCGGTCGCCGCGCGCCACGGCCGCCTTGATAAAGCGGATCAGCACGGGATGCGCCTCGTGCTGGCGCATGCCATGCAGATCAAGGGTCGAATCGATGGGATCGCGGCCGCGCCCGATCCGGCGCTGGGTGCGCGTGTCGATGGTGGCAGGCAGCGGCTGGGCGACGAAACGATGGCCCGGTGGCGGGGTATCGGGGTCGGGCCGCACGGTGACGCGCTTTCGCGGCAGGGGCGGCGGGGCCGCCGGCTCGATGGCGGCCGTCCGGGCGGTATCCGGTTGCGCCTCGGCCTCGGGCCCAGTCGCCACGCGGCGGCCTGGCCTTGCCGGACGCCGGCGCAGGGGCTCGACCGACTTTGTGACGTCCTGCCACAAGTGCCAGTCGCTTACCGGGGCGCGGCGCCGGGGCACAAAAACCTCCCTCGCGCTCAGCTCAGCTGATTTGTGGCGACGAGCTTCCAGTTCGGATCGCGCGAGCGCACCGAGCGGGCGAAGGTCCATTCGTCGGCAATGGTGACCACCGCTTCCTCATCGCCATCGATCAGCTCGCCATCCGGATTGCGGGTGGCGGACACGACCTGGGCGTGGAATTCGACGGTGACCTGAGCGGAGCGCTTGTCGAGCTCGGCACCCACCAGCTTGACGTCGTTGAAGCCGACAAAGGTGAAATCGATCTTCTCGCCGCGGGATTCGCGGGCCGTGATCTCGCCTTCGAAGCTGTCGAACACGTCCTTGTCGAGCAGGGTCTTGAGGAATTTGCGGTCACCCTCGGCAAAGGCGGAGACGATCATCTCGTAGGCCTTGACGGCCCCATCGAGGAAACTCTTGGGAGTGAAGGTGGGGTCGGCCTCGGCCATCGCCTTGAGGGTGTTGCGGATCTCCTCATCCGCGGGCGCATAACGCTCAAGCTCGCTCTCCAGCTTGAGGGCGCGGGTTTCGGCATCATGCTGGGGCGGTTCCACCCCGCCTTCGCGGCGCGGCATATTGATGACGTTTTCGGTGCCCTGCTCCCGGTTTTCACGCCGTTCCTTGCGTTCGTAAGGATTATAGGGCTCGCGCTCATTGCCGGTGCGGGTGCCCAGCACCGAACGCAGGCGCCACAGGATCACGACAGCGAGAACCAGGAAGAAAAGGGTCGGAAGATCGAGAAAATCGGCCATAAATGCCTCGGTTCGAAGAAGCGCGGATCAAGCCCGCGCTTTGAATGTCTACATGCTGCCCTATATATAGAGGAAGATTGAGGCAAGACCACCGGTCAACCGGAGAATGGATAATTCTCCTCAATCACGAGCCGGTGAACGGACCGGCGCCCCCATGGAACCCGGCCCGAATGGCCAGCCCACAGACCCATCAGCCGCCCAAGGAGATATTTTGGCCCGCTATCTGTTCGCCCTGTTCATCATCGTTCCGGTCATCGAGATCGCGCTGTTCGTCCTGCTGGGTGATCTGATCGGCTTCTGGCCGACCATGGGCGGTGTGGTGCTGACCGCGATCATCGGGTCGCTGCTCTTGCGCTGGCAGGGCTTCAAGGTCTTCGAGCGGATCCAGACCGCCCTGGCGCAAGGCCAGTTTCCCGCCACCCCGATCGTTGACGGGGTGATGCTGGCGGTGGCCGGTGCACTGCTGCTGACGCCGGGCTTTTTCACGGATGCGATCGGCTTTTTGCTCTTCGTGCCCCAGGTCAGGCGCGCCCTGTTCAAGTTCCTGCGGTCGCGGATCACGGTCAGCGCCTACCGGGCATCCGGGCCGGGCGGGTATTCGGGCGGTTTCTCGGGCAGCTTTTCCACCGGTTCGGGCCCGCGGCCCGGTGCTGCCAATCAGGACGCGCCGCCGCGCGGAACCATCGATCTCGAGGAGGACCAATGGCGCCGCGAGGATGATGAAGACGACAGCGATCGCCGGCAGCGCTGAAAGTGAGCCCGGGCAGGCTTGCTTGCCCGGCTGGGGCAAAGATGATAGCCAGCGCCCAGCTTTTGCAAACTTCCGTTTTTTCGAATTCAAGCAGGCAATACCACAATGGCTGAAGATATTCCCGCAAATGGCGCCGCCGATGCGGCTGCCCAGGCCGCGCAGGCGGCGGGGGCCCAGCTCAACCTTCTGGGTCAGTACATTTCGGATCTGAGCTTTGAAAACCCGAACGCCCCGCAGTCGATCCTGCCGGGCAAGGACCAGCCCAAGGTGAATGTCGGCGTGTCGCTTTCGGCCAAGAAGCAGAGCGACGAGATCTACGCCTCGGAACTGACCCTGAGTGTCAAGGCGGAGCGTGAGGACAAAGTCCTTTACAATATCGAGCTGGTCTATGGCGGGCTGTTCCAGGTCAAGAACATCCCCGAGGACAAGATCTATCCGATGGTGATGATCGAGTGCCCGCGGCTGCTGTTCCCGTTTGCACGCCAGGTGATCGCCTCGACCGTTCAGCAGGGTGGCTTTCCGCCGATCATGCTGCAGCCGATCGATTTCGTGGCGCTGTTCCAGAAGAACCATCCGCCCAAGGGCCAGGTTCACGCCCCGGAGGCAGGCTCGGCCCCCAATTAAGGCGGTGCCGGTCGGCACCAGCCGATCAGGACTTGCCCAAATAGCGATCCCAGATTGGTTCGTCCGACAGGGTTTCGACAAAGGCCTTATGGGCCGACAAGGTTTCATCATCGACCCGGGCCGGCAACGGTCCGGGTCTTTGTCTGACCGGGCGCTTTTCAGCACGGTTCGCCGCTTCTTCTTCCATCTGCTGGCGCCCGAGTGCCAGGGCGACCTGCCGCCCGCCGATCAGCTCGAGATAGACCTCGGCGAGGATCTCGCTGTCCAGAAGCGCGCCATGCAGGGTGCGGCGGGAATTGTCGATCCCGTAATGCTTGCACAAGGCGTCGAGATTGACCCGCGCGCCCGGATGCACCTTGCGCGCCAGCATCACGGTATCGATGACCTTGTTGCCCAGCGGCGGTCGCGTGACCCGTTCAAGCTCGGCATTGAGAAAGCCCATATCGAAGGGGGCGTTGTGAATGATCAGCGTCGCGTCGCCGATGAACTCGAGAAACCCCTGGGCGATATCGCCGAAAAGCGGCTTGTCGGACAGGAACTCGGCTGAAAGCCCATGCACCCTGAAGGCGCCTTCGGGCATGTCGCGTTGCGGGTTGCAATAAACATGAAAATGCTCGCCGGTTGGCACGTGGTTGATCAGTTCGACGCAACCGAGTTCAACCAGGCGGTCGCCCTCGAGGGGGCTGAGGCCTGTGGTTTCGGTGTCGAGCACGATCTCACGCGTGGCCATGGCGGCAGCTTGCTCCAGTTCTTCGGTGATCGGGGGAGAGACTAGCGCTTGAGCCCGTCGCGGCAAGCCTCGATGACCTTGGCGACCTGGTTGCGCACAGATGCGAAGTCGCCCGAGGTGTCGATCTCGAAATCCGCCCGGTCGCGTTTTTCGTCCTGCGGCATCTGCCGGGCCAGGATCGCTGCCAGCTTGTCCTCGCTCATGCCGTCGCGCGCCAGCGCCCGCTCGCGCTGGATCGCCGGCTCGCACCAGGTGACGGCGATCGCATCGACCGGATAGGCCTGCCCGGTTTCGAACAGGAGCGGGATTTCGAGGATGACAAGCCCGGCTCCGGCCGTGCGGCGGGTTTCGATAAACCCGAGCATCTTTTCGCGTACCAGCGGGTGGATCAGCGCTTCGAGGCGCTTGAGGGCCTCGGGATCGCCGAGCACTTGTTGCGAGAGGGCGGTGCGATCGACCTGCCCATCCCGCGTCGTGCCGGGAAAAGCGGCTTCGACCGCGTCCACCGCCTCGCCGGCATAAAGCTCATGCACGGCCTTGTCGGCGTCATAGACCGGGATGCCGGCTTCGGCGAACATGCCGGCGACGGTTGATTTTCCCGTGGCGATCGAGCCCGTGAGTCCCAGAACGATCATCCGGCGAGCCCCATATCCTTTTCGACCAGCGCGCGCAGCGCCGGGGTGACCTCGGGTCGTGTGCCGAACCAGGCCTCGAAACCGGGCACGGCCTGGTGCAGGAGCATGCCGAGCCCGTCAACAATACGCAGCCCGTGCGCTGCCGCATCGGCCAGAAGCGGGGTGACGAGCGGGGTATAAACGATATCGGTGACAAGGGCGTGGGACGGCAGGGCGGCGATATCGATGCCTTCAAATCGCGTGCCATGCATGCCGATGGTCGAGGTATTGACGAGGATATCGGTGTTCGGTGCCACTCCAGCAAAATCGTCAAGCCCGCCGGGGCTGAGCCTTGCGGCTGTTTTGTCCTGCATTTCGGCCGCTAGTGCCCCAGCGCGGGCCGGCGTGCGGTTGAGGATGCGGATGGTTCGGGCCCCGCGGGCCGACAGGGCCGCGATAATGGCCCGGGACGCGCCGCCGGCCCCCAGAACGACAGCCGTCTCAAGATTTTCATCCCAGCCCGGTGCACGGTCATCGAGATTGGCGAGAAAGCCGATATGATCGGTGTTCGAGGCGTGGATTTGCCCAGCCTTCAGCACCAGCGTATTGGCGGCAGCGATGGCGCGGGAGGCAGGATCATGGGTGTCGGCCAGTGCCCAGGCCTGTTCCTTGTGGGGCAGGGTGACATTGCCGCCGACGAACTCGCCGGCCCGGATGCGGGCAAAGAAATCCGGCAGCCCTTCGGGTGTCACTTCGATCGGATCGTATTCGCCGGCAATTTCGTAAACCTGCAGCCAGTGCCGGTGGATGAGCGGCGAGCGTGAATGGGCGATCGGCTGGCCGATGACGAAGGCGTGTCGGGTCATGAGGTGCTGACTTTTTTGGGGGAGGCACCGGTCTGCATGATCCTGGGCGCATGATGACGCAGGGCGGCCAGCAGCGGCAGCAGGGGCAGGCCGAGAATGGTGAAATAATCGCCGTCGATCGCCTCGAACAGACGGATCGATGGGCCCTCCAGCCGATAGGCGCCCACACTCGACAGGATGGCATCGCCCTCAAGATCGAGAACCGTATCGCGGTCCTGCGGGGTAAAATCGCGCATGGTCAGCCGTGCTTCGGCGGATGCGGACCACAGGATCTGATTATCCGCGGCCAGGGCGGCAGCCGCAGTCAGACGGTGGGTGCGCCCGCGCAGTTTTTCGAGATTGCGGGCCGCCTGCTGCCGATTTTCCGGCTTGTGGAACCGTTCACCGTCGCAATCGAGCACCTGGTCGGCGCCGATCACGGTGGTGCCCGGGCGCATCTGGCTGACGGCCAGAGCCTTGGCCTCGGCCAGCGCGATGGCATGGTCGCGCGGTGCGGCGGCCCCCATGCGATCCTCGATGGCGCGTTCGTCGATATCGGCGGGAACCGGGGTCGCGGTCAGTCCCGCTCCGGCCAGCAAATCAAGCCGGGTCCGGCTCTTGGAGGCCAGGATCAGCAAGGGTTTTGCACTCATGAAATGGGTCCTGCCATGGGTATGGAATGCCTTGTTTCACACAGTTTGTTCGCCGCCAAGGGGACGGATGGTGGATAAGCCGCCGCCGGCCGGACGCGTCCCTGATTTGTGCCCGATAACCGTCGATTTGCCCACAGCAGTGACGGCCTGGGGACGAGCGCGCCGAACAGTTAGCGAATCGTTAACAACCCGCTGTGTTCACATCTGCGCACAGGCTATCCCCCGGATATACCCGCGCCATGCACGGGCATGGCCAATGGTTAACGCCCCGGTAACCATTGCCGTTAAGGGCTTGTTAACGGGTGGCCGGCGCACGGCCTTTGAACGAAACCCACCGGAAAGCCGGGCGAGATGCCGCGGTGGATGCGGTTGTGGACGTGATGGAATTCATGCAAAACACAGCCAAACAACAACAACAGATTCATAAACAAGAATCCTTTACCCCAAGGAGTGTGGATTGAGCGGGTCGTTGGAAGACACGGCGCGGACGGCAGCGCGCAAACCCCTGCTTCAGGCCGTGAGAGGGGAAGTAGCGGCACGGCCGCCGGTGTGGATCATGCGCCAGGCGGGCCGCTATCTGCCCGAATACCGGGAAGTGCGGGAGAAGGCAGGCGATTTCCTGTCGTTGTGCTATTCACCCGAATTCGCGGCAGAGGTCACCCTTCAGCCCCTGAGGCGCTTTGATCTCGATGCGGCCATTCTGTTCGCCGACATTCTGCTGGTTCCCGATGCGCTGGGTCAGCACGTGGCTTTTGAAAAGGGAGAAGGGCCGGTTCTCGATCCTGTCACCAGCGCTGATGCCATTGGCAGGCTGAGTGTGGATGGCATCGATAAGACGCTTGGACCGGTCTATGAGACGGTTGAGCGTGTGAAAGCGGCGCTGCCCCCTGAAAAGACCATGATCGGTTTCTGTGGCGCTCCCTGGACAGTGGCGACCTATATGGTGGCGGGCCGAGGCACAAGCGATCAGGCCCCGGCTCGTTTGTTGGCGCTTTCCGAGCCCGAGACCTTTGGCCGGCTGATCGACATGATTGTGGAGGCGAGTGCGCATTATCTGATCCGTCAGTTCAAGGCGGGCGCCGATGTTGTGCAGATCTTCGAAAGCTGGGCGCTCAATATCGACGAGGCTTTTTTCGCTCGCTGGATCGTTGAACCGACCCGGCGGGTGATCGACACGGTACGTGCCGAAATCCCGGATGCGCCGATTATCGGTTTTCCGCGGGGCGCGGGTCCGTTGATCCCCGGCTATATCAAGGCGACGGGCGTGAATGCCGTGGGGCTTGACTATGCGGTACCGCTCGAGTTTGCGCGCCGGGAGATATCCCCATTGGCCTGTGTGCAGGGCAATCTTGATCCGCTTCGGGTTGTTGCGGGGGGCAAACAGATGCTTGAGCGAACTGATGAGATCCTTTCGGCTTTCGAAGGGAGCCCGCATATCTTCAATCTCGGGCACGGGATCGTGCCGCAAACCCCGATTGCGCATGTCGAAGCGCTGATCGAGCATGTGAAGGGCCGCTAGGATGGAATGGGTCAAGGCACTGCATGTGATTGCCGTGATCGCGTGGATGGCGGGCACGCTCTATTTGCCGCGGCTGTTCGTCTATCACGCGGATGCCGAGCCGGGTTCGGACAAGTCGGAAACCTTCAAGGTCATGGAGCGCCGGCTGATGAAGGCGATCATGACGCCGGCGATGATCGCGACCTGGATCTTCGGGCTGTGGCTGGTGATCGGCTACCAGGCCGTTTCATTTCTCGATATCTGGGTCTGGGTCAAGGCGGTGCTGGTGCTCGCGCTTTCGGGTTATCACGGGTTGATGGCCCGGCATTTGCGGGCATTTGCCGAGGACCGGAACGACAAGCCGTCTCGCTATTTTCGCATGATCAACGAAGTGCCAACGGTGATGATGATCATCATCGTCATCATGGTGATCGTGAAGCCGTTCTGACCGTCGGATCGGGACTAGCCTGGGGCGCATCGCGTTATCGACTTGAATGCGATGGTGGTTCGCGCTATGAGAGCGGCACCAACCCAAAGCGATGCGGCCTTCTCAAGCGCCGCCGCGATCCCTCCTCCCGCCTTTGAAACAACTCCTTTGCCGTGTACGGGACACGACTATCATGGACAATATGAAGCTCAGCGCGCTCAAGGCCAAGAATCCGGCCGAACTTCTCGCATTCGCGGAAGAAGTTGAAGTTGAAAATGCAAGCACCCTGCGTAAGCAGGAGTTGATGTTTGCAATTCTCAAGCAACTTGCCAGTCAAGATATCGATATAACTGGCGAAGGCGTTGTTGAAGTCTTGCCAGATGGTTTCGGTTTTCTGCGTTCGCCGGATGCAAACTATTTGCCGGGTCCTGACGATATTTATGTCAGCCCGTCGCAGATCCGGCGATTCTCGCTGCGTACAGGCGATACGGTTGAAGGCCAGATTCGCTCGCCCAAGGAAGGCGAACGCTATTTTGCGCTGCTCAAGGTCAATACGATCAATTTCGAGGAGCCCGAAAAGGCGCGGCACAAGATCAATTTCGACAATCTGACCCCGCTTTATCCCGATGAGCGGTTGCGCATGGAGATCACCGATCCGACGATCAAGGATCGCAGCGCGCGGATCATCGATCTGGTGGCGCCGCTCGGCAAAGGCCAGCGCGGCCTGATCGTGGCGCCGCCGCGGACGGGTAAGACGGTACTGTTGCAGAATATTGCCCAGTCGATCGCGAGCAATCATCCCGAGTGCTATCTGATCGTTCTGCTGATCGACGAGCGGCCGGAAGAAGTGACAGACATGCAGCGCTCGGTGAAGGGCGAGGTGATTTCCTCGACCTTTGACGAACCGGCCAGCCGCCACGTGCAAGTTGCTGAAATGGTTATCGAAAAAGCCAAACGCCTGGTCGAGCACAAGCGAGACGTGGTGATCCTTCTCGATTCGATCACCCGCCTTGGCCGCGCCTACAACACGGTAGTGCCCTCCTCGGGCAAAGTGTTGACCGGTGGTGTGGATGCCAATGCACTGCAGCGTCCGAAGCGCTTTTTCGGTGCCGCGCGAAATGTCGAGGAAGGTGGCTCGCTAACCATCATCTCGACAGCGCTGATCGACACCGGGTCGCGCATGGACGAAGTGATCTTTGAAGAGTTCAAGGGTACGGGTAACTCTGAAATCGTTCTCGACCGCAAGGTCTCCGACAAGCGTGTTTTCCCGGCGATCGATGTCACCAAATCGGGGACCCGCAAGGAAGAGCTGCTGGTGGCGCCGGATCAGCTCAAGAAGATGTATGTGCTGCGCCGGATCCTCAACCCGATGGGCACGGTCGATGCCATCGAGTTCCTGCTCGACAAGCTCAGGCAGACCAAGACCAATTCCGATTTCTTCGATTCGATGAATACATAAGGCCGGCGGCGCCGGGTTCGCTTCCGGATTTTAAATGGCCGCTGCCGACATGCATCATCATGACACGATCGTTGCGCTGTCCTCTGGCAGCGTGCCATCCGGCGTGGCTGTTATCCGATTGTCGGGACCCAAGGCGGGCGAAGTGCTGACCGGGTTGGCAGGATCATTGCCCTCGCCCAGGCATCTGGCTTTGCGGCAGATCACCGGACATGATTCACGTGAAATCGATGAAGCACTTGTGGCCTGGTTTCCCGCTCCCTCCAGTTTCACGGGCGAGGATTGCGTTGAAATTCAATGCCATGGCAGCGCAGCGGTGGTGTCGGCCATTCTCCGTGAAATCAGCAGATTACCGGATTGCCGGTTGGCGGATGCGGGTGAATTCAGCCGGCGCGCCTTCGAGAACGGCAAGCTCGATCTGACCCAGGTCGAAGGCCTCGGAGATCTGATCGCCGCCCAGACCGAAACGCAGCGGCAACAGGCCTTGGGGCGGATGCGGGGGCGGCTCTCCGAGCTGCTGACTGACTGGCGGGTCCAGATCATCGATTTGCGGGCAGAAGTTGAAGCCCGGCTCGACTTCTCCGATGAAGGCGACGTTGCCGACGCATTACCGCACGATTTCGTCCAGAATCTCGATGCCCTCGCTGGTGAATTGAAGTCGGCAATTCGCGATGTCGCGGTTGGCCGGATCGTGCGTGACGGGTTCCGCGTCACGCTTGCCGGGGCACCGAATGCCGGCAAATCGACCCTGATGAACGCGCTGGCGCAGTCGGATGTCGCCATTGTCACAGAGATTGCAGGGACCACCCGCGACGTGCTCGAGGTGCCGCTCGACATCGGCGGACAGCTCGTGCTGCTGGCGGATACGGCGGGGCTGCGGGATACACCGGATGTCGTGGAGGCAGAAGGGGTGCGCCGGGCCCAGCGCCGGATGGCGGAGAGCGATCTCGTGATCGTGCTGGTGCCGGGTGGCCATCCGGTGCCAGAGATCAAGGCGGATTGTCCTGTTTGGATCGTGCGCAGCAAATCGGACAGAAGTGATCAGCCCGTTAGCGGGGAATGCCTGGCCATATCCGCGAAAACCGGGTTCGGTATGAAGGCGCTGATGGCCGAATTGCAGTCGCTTGTCACCCGGCAGGCCTCTGCGGCGGCGAAAGGCGAAGCGGTACTGGTCTCACGCGAGCGGGACCGTGTGCTACTGAGTGAATGCCTCCAGCACCTGAACCGTGCCCGCGACTTCCATGAGGTCAATGAGTTGCTGGCGGAAGAACTGAGGTTGGCCGGGGACGCCATTGGCCGGATGACAGGCGTTATCGACGCGGAGCATGTGCTTGATCGTCTGTTTGCCGGGTTTTGCATCGGGAAATAGATTCACGTGAAACGGCCGCAGGAGCGGATTCACGTGAAACGACCAAATGGATTGAAAGCCGGCGCCGGAGCGCGTATGCAACGCGCCGCAAAGGACAGGCAGATGCACAGCCAATTTGACAGATTTGACGTCATCATCGTTGGGGGCGGACATGCCGGCACCGAGGCCGCCGCGGCGAGCGCCCGCCGGGGTGCACGGACGGCGCTGGTGACGCATCGAATCGATACGATTGGCGAGATGAGCTGCAATCCGGCCATCGGCGGGTTGGGCAAAGGGCATCTGGTCCGGGAGATCGACGCGCTTGATGGTTTGATGGGCCGCGTTGCAGACCAGGCGGGTATCCAGTTCCGAATGCTCAACCGGCGCAAGGGTCCGGCGGTGCGCGGCCCAAGAGCGCAGGCGGATCGCGCACTTTATAAGCGCGCCATGCAGGCCGCCATTGCCGAGCAGGATAACCTCACGGTCATCGAAGGTGAGGTTGATGATCTTGTCGTTGAGAACGGTCGGGTTGCTGGAGTTTGCCTCAAGGACGATAGCCGGATCCCGGCAAAGAGTGTCGTGCTGACCACCGGGACCTTTTTGCGCGGCCTGATCCATATCGGGGAGAAGCAGATCCCCGCCGGCCGGGCCGGGGAAGGCCCGGTTCTCGGACTTTCCGACAGGCTTGAGGCGCTGGGGCTGGCGCTGGGGCGTCTGAAAACAGGGACCCCACCTCGCCTTAATGGAAAAACTATTGATTTCAGTGTCTTAGAAGAGCAACCGGGGGATGAAACACCCGAACCCTTCTCGCGTCTCACCGAGAAAATCACCGTTCCGCAGGTGTCGTGTCACATTACCCGAACCCACCAGGGGATGCATGACATCATAGCTGCAAACCTTGAAAAATCGGCGATGTATTCCGGCCGGATCGAAAGCCGAGGCCCGCGTTATTGTCCGTCGATCGAAGACAAGATCGTGCGGTTCGCCGACCGCGACAGTCACCAGATCTTCCTCGAACCAGAGGGGCTGAAGGACGATACGATTTACCCGAACGGCCTGTCGACCTCGCTGCCGGAAGACGTTCAGCTCGCCTTCGTGCGCGCCCTGCCCGGGCTTGAGAGTGTCGAGATCCTGCGGCCTGGTTATGCGATTGAATATGACTATGTCGATCCCCGGGCGCTGCGGCCGGATCTCGAGTTGAAGGCACTGCCCGGGCTGTTCCTGGCGGGGCAGATCAATGGCACCACCGGTTACGAAGAGGCGGGGGCACAGGGACTTGTGGCTGGTTGCAATGCGGCGGCCAATGCCCTGGGCGCGGAGGGGTTTGTCCCCTCCCGTACGGACAGCTATCTCGGGGTGATGATCGATGATCTTGTGTCGCGCGGCGTGACCGAGCCCTATCGCATGTTTACCTCCCGTGCCGAATTCAGGCTGTTCCTGCGGGCCGATAATGCGGATCAGCGCCTGACGGAACGCGGTCGCGCGGCCGGCCTTGTCGGTGAGACGCGCTGGGCTGCCTATTCGAGGCGGGCCGACTCCCTGGCGCAGGGTGAGACTGAGTTGAAGGCGCTGTCGGCAACACCGCCCGTGCTCCGCAAGGCCGGAATCAATGTGAACGAAGATGGTGCCCGACGCTCGGCCTATGAGCTGCTGTCTTATCCCCATGTCGAGCCAGACATGGTGAAGGCCGTCTGGCCGACACTCGATTCCCTGGATGACGCCATCTTCGATCAATTGGCGATTGATGCGCAATATGCGGTCTACCTCGATCGGCAACGTGCAGACGTTGAGGCTGTGCGACGGGATGAAGAGCGTGCTGTACCTGCCTGGATGGATTATGACGAGTTGCCGGGTCTTTCCGGAGAAATGCGCCAGAAGCTGAAGGCAGCGCAGCCGCAAACCATTGCGCAAGCTCAACGAATCGAGGGCATGACCCCCGCGGCGATCACCTTGATCTTGTCGGTGATAAAGCGGGGTTATCTCCGCAAACAGGCCGGGTGATGGATTCACGTGAAACGCTGATCGCACCACTGCTTCCTGACTGGGCACAGCCGCTTGATGCGGTGATCTCGGGTCTGCACCAATATGAAGCCCTGATTCGGCGCTGGAACGCTGTGCAGAACCTGGTTTCACGTGAAACACTCGATTCGCTCTGGGATCGGCATTTTGCCGACAGCCTCCAGATTCTGCTGCTTCTGGCCGGAAAACCGGGTGTTCTTCTCGATTTTGGCAGCGGCGGCGGGTTCCCGGCCCTGCCGCTCGGTCTCGCCTGTGGGCCTGAAACGCGTGTCATTACCATCGACAGCGTCAAGCGAAAGGCCTCATTTCTGCGTCAAAACGCCCGGGTGCTGGGGGTTTCGCTGGAAGCGATCGCCGAGCGAATCGAATCGGTCGACCCGGCGAAACTGCCCCCACCCGACCTGATTACGGCGCGTGCTTTTGCGCCATTGCCGGCGCTTTTCGGCCATATCGAGCCGTTCTGGAGCGTTGAAACAACCGCCTTGCTGCATAAAGGTCGGGATTATCGCCAAGAAATCGACGCGGTGGATTCAGCTTTCCAGTTCGATCTGGTAGAACATGAGAGCAGGATCGAAGCTGGCAGTGTTATCCTCGAAATCCGAAATTTGCGCCGCCAGCCGTAACCCAAGCAATTTGAGAGGTTTAGCGTGCGGCCGCGAATTTTGACCCTGGCCAACCAGAAAGGCGGGGTGGGCAAGACCACGACAGCGATCAATCTGGCGACCGCGCTGGCCGCCATCGGCGAACGCGTTCTGATCATCGACATCGACCCGCAAGGCAATGCGAGTACGGGGATCGGTATCGAGCGCGATGCCAGGCAGTATTCTGCCTATGACCTCATGACCGGCGATGTGACGATCGCGGAGGCCATGGTGAAGACCAAGGTGCCGCAGCTCGGCATTATTCCCTCGACCATGGATCTGCTGGGGCTCGAGCTGGCCATCGCCAATGAGAAGGATCGTGCTTTCCGGCTGCGCAACGCGCTGGAGAATGCAGGGGATGCCGGCTTCGACGATCGGGGTTTGAGCTATATCCTGATCGATTGCCCGCCTTCGCTCAATCTGTTGACAATCAATGCCCTGGCTGCGGCCGATGCGGTGCTTGTCCCGCTGCAATGCGAATTCTTTGCGCTTGAAGGGCTCAGCCAGCTTTTGCAGACTGTCGAGCAGATCAAGACGGCGCTCAATCCCGCACTTTATATCCAGGGCGTTGTGATGACCATGTATGATCAGCGAAATAACCTTTCAGAACAGGTGCTTAGCGATGTGAAGTCGCATATGGGCGGCCTGGTTTATGACACGGTTATTCCCCGCAATGTGCGGTTGAGCGAGGCGCCTTCCTATGGCAAGCCGGCGCTGCTCTACGATCTCAATTGCGCGGGTAGCCAGGCTTATCTTCGGCTCGCGACCGAAGTGATCAAGCGTGAGAAGAAGTTGCGCGCGGCTTGATGAGTGCGGCCGTAACAGTGTTTGCAGCAAGACTGTGAGACCATGAACGAGAAGAAGACCAATCAGCGCCTGGGGCGCGGCCTTGCCGCCCTTATCGGAGATGTTGCACCGGCGGAAGCGCCGCGGGTTGCGGACCGGAGCGGCGTCAAGCGCCTGCCCGTCGAATTCATCGTGCCGAACCCCAATAATCCGCGGCGCGATTTTGATGCTGAGAATCTCGATGAACTGACTGAATCAATCCGCGAGAAGGGGGTGATGCAGCCGCTTCTGGTGCGGCCGGGCCGCCAGGATCCGGACCGGTTCGAGCTCATCGCCGGGGAGCGGCGCTGGCGGGCATCGCAACGGGCGGGCCTGCACGAAGTGCCGGTCATCATTCGCGATGTCGACGATCGCGAAGCACTCGAGCTGGCGATCATCGAGAACGTCCAGCGTGCCGATCTCAATCCGCTCGAAGAGGCCCAGGGTTACCAGCAGCTCGTCGATCAGTTCAGCTATTCACAAAACGAACTGGCCCAGGTGATTGGCAAGAGCCGGAGTCACGTGGCCAATACGCTTCGACTCATGAAGCTGCCCGAGAAGGTGCGCGACTATGTGGCCAGAGGCGAGTTGACCGCCGGCCATGCGCGGACCTTGATCACGGCAGACGATCCCGAAGCCCTGGCCAAGCGGATCGTCGATGGCGGGCTGAGCGTGCGCGAAGCCGAAGTGCTGCAACAGAAGATGTCGGCACAGAAAAAGACCGGCGAAAGCGGCCGGGCGGCAGAGACCAAATCTGCCGATACCCTGGCGCTCGAGAAGACGTTGAGTGATACAACGGGTCTCAAAGTCAGCATCGACCACAAGGAGCGCGGCGGCAAGGTGGAGATCAAATATCGCACACTTGAGCAGCTCGATGCGATTTGCCGACTTTTGCAGGGCTCCTAACTCTCTGAAATATATTGGTTATCTGAATCCGGGCGGCTGAGAGGCCGCCCTTCGTGTATAGAGGCGGCAATCGCGGTTCAGATCGACGAGAGATGTCGTTTTCGTTATGTGTTAAATATTATGTTTCACGGGAAACGGGGTGTAGATTCACCGTTTTGGAATGTGCGGGTGCCGCTCGACACACGGGTGTGACACCTAGAGCCGGGCGGCCATCACCGACAATGATAAAAGTGCATGGCGCGTGGCGCTGACCGCGAGGTCGGGCTGGGTACGCGTGATTGCCGTGGTTTCCCGAATGCGCTCTCCAGCCTTTGACAGCGCCCTGTCTGACCAGGACCGGATCTGAGTTTCGACGGCCGATGAGCGGCTGAAATGGATGCGGCCCGAACGCACAAGCTGTGCCGGGGCGGTACCGGCATCGAACTGACGGCGCATGGCTCGCAGACCCGAAAAATGATTCTGCATGAACGCAAGAATGGCGGCGACATCCATGCCGCTGGCCAGCGCCCGATTGAAAGCGTCGTCGAGTTTTTCCGCGTGGCCTGTGCCCACCGCGTCGGCGATCTGGTCGAGCGCGAGGGCAGCGTTGTCGCCACAAAGGGTGATCACGTCCTCCCGGGTGACCCTTTTTGTCTCTGCTGCATAAAGGGTCAGCTTTTCAAGCTCGGAGCGGGTGATGGCCCGGTCATTGCCCAGAATGTCGCGCAAGGCCTGGACGGCATCATTGTCGATGGCGATTTCATGCTGACGAAATGTGTCGAGTACAAGCTGGTTGAGTGCCTGGGCATTATCCGCATAGCAGGGCAGGGCGCGGGCGCCGGCATGCTTTTCGGCGAGCTTGCGCAATCCGTCGCGTGGGGTCAGCGATCCGGCCTCGACAATGACGGGGATGGTCAAGCCTTCATCGAGAAGCTGTTCGAGGACCGGCGCGATGGGATTGCCGGCGCCGCGCAGGCGAATAATCCGGCTGCCGCCGAATAGTGAAACCGATTTCGCTTCGACAGCGAGCTGACCGGGGTCGGAATCGATGTCGGCGAAGTGCAGATTGACGAGATCGGTATCGCCATTTCTGGAGAATGCGGCCACCAGACGGTCGGCGAGCTCGCGCACAAGACCCGCATCGGGGCCGTAGGCCAGCATGACGCCGGCAGCGAGATCTGGCCGCGCGACGAAATTCTCGATGGCTTTGCCTTTGAGGGCGGTCATGAATTATTTAGGAAAATCAACAGCCTAGCACTCAAGACCTCAGCAAGTCGCGCGGCTGCGCGCTCTTGCGCATCCTCGACATTGGCGCGGTTGGCGGATGATTGCGGACCGGTTGTGTATTGTGCCGATGCGTTGCGGCCTTCACTCAGCACGGTCTCTCCGGTCACGGCGTCGCGGACCGTCAAGGTGCCGGAAATCTTCATTTCATAGAGCTCGGCGGGATCGTCGCCATCGATCTTGCTGATGCGGCTCCCACTGGTGCTGGTGCTCACGCTGGCGGTGTAAGGTGCTGCCGTGCCTCCATCGCCGAAACGGCGTTTGAGCGCGTTGAGAACGATCTGGGATTCCCGATTGCCCGGTTCCGCCCATGACACACGGTCAAGCACAGCTGCGCCCCGGTTCTGATAGGCCGGGGTCAGCGTGCAGGCCGCAAGGGTGAACACGAGTGCCGTCAGCGCGGCCATGATTGCCGCGGCACGCGGCATGGAGACAGGTTTCATGACGCGGTGCGCCCTCATTCGCGTTTCATATCCGAATGCGGCCGGCGCATCCGCCGGCCCGCTCAACACATCTGGCTCGCGCGCCGCGAAACCCTTGCGCGCATTGCCACCGGAATCAGATCACAACGTTGACGATCCGGTCGGGAACGATGATCAGCTTCTTTGGCGCGCGCCCTTCAAGCATGCGCTGAACCGCATCCAATGACAAGGTTGCCGCCTCGATGTCGGCCTGCGGAGCGCCACGCGCCACAGCGATCTCACCGCGGCGCTTGCCATTGACCTGAACCGGCAGGGTTACCGTGTCTTCGACCAACAGCGCTTCATCTACTTCGGGCCATTTGGTTTCAGCCAGAAGCGCTTCTTCGCCGAGGCGGCGCCAGCAGGTTTCGGCCAGGTGCGGCACGAAGGGGCCGGCCAGCATGACCAGACGGCGAATGGCGCTCGAAAGCGCCTGGCGTTCCTCGCCATTGGCGGCGTCACCCAGGGTGGAGATCGCCTTACCGACGGTGTTGGCCAGTTCATAGATATTGGCGACCGCGACGTTGAAGCGGATAGTCTCGATCGCCTTGCCGACTTCGCGGGTGGCCCGGTGGGCTTCGCGGACCAGCGCCGCGGTGTCGATGCGGGTTTCGCCGGCATCACGCTGCGGGGCATCGAGGATCGCGGCGGCTTCGGCAGTCAGGCGCCACAGGCGCTGGGCAAACCGCCAGGCGCCTTCGATGCCGGCATCGGTCCATTGCACATCGCGCTCGGGTGGCGAGTCGGACAGCACGAACCAGCGGGCCGTGTCGGCGCCATAGGTTTTGACGATGTCCTCGGGCGCGACCACGTTGCGCTTGGATTTCGACATCTTCTCGATCGAACCGATCGAGACCGGTTCACCGGTCTTGGCGTGGGTGGCCGAACGCTTGCCGGCGTCATTGGCCAGCACGACATCCTCGGGAAACAGCCATTCCCCGGCTTTGTCTTTGTAGGTCTCGTGGGTGACCATGCCCTGTGTGAACAGACCCTTGAAGGGCTCGTCGAGCTTGAGATGCCCGGTGCGGTGCATGGCCCGGGTGAAGAAGCGCGAATACAAGAGGTGCAGGATCGCGTGCTCGATGCCGCCGATATACTGATCGACGGGCAGCCAGTCGGTGGCCATGGCCGGCTCGGTGGGCGAAGCGGCCTTGGGGGCGGTGAAGCGGGCGAAGTACCAGGACGAATCGACAAAGGTGTCCATGGTGTCGGTCTCCCGCAGCGCATCGGCACCGCAGCTCGGGCAGGAGACGTGTTTCCATGTCGGGTGGTGATCGAGCGGATTGCCGGGACGGTCAAAGGTGACGTCCTCGGGCAGTTTGACCGGCAAATCTGTCTCCGATACGGGCACGGTGCCGCAATTATCGCAATGGATGATCGGGATCGGGCAGCCCCAATAGCGCTGGCGTGAAATACCCCAGTCGCGCAGGCGGTAATTGACGCGGCGCTCGCCTTGCGGTTTGCCTTCAAACTGCGCGTTCTCGAGCCGTCGGGCGACCTCGTCAAACGCGTCTTTCGGGCTCAGCCCGTCAAGGAACTGCGAATTGATCATCACCCCGTCGCCGACATAGGCGGTGTCGGTGATGGTGAAATCATCATCCGCGTCCTCGGGTTTGACGACGGCGGTGACCGGCAGGTCATATTTGCGCGCAAAATCGAGGTCGCGCTGGTCGCCTGACGGGCAGCCGAAAATCGCGCCGGTGCCATAGTCCATCAGAACGAAATTGGCGACATAAAGCGGCAGCTCCCATTCGGGATCGAAGGGATGCTTCACGTGAATCGCAGTCTTGTAGCCTTCCTTCTCGGCGGTCTCGAGCGCGGCGACCGAGGTGCCCATGCGGCGGCACTTGTCGATAAAGGCGGAGAGCTCGGGGTCGGCTTTGGCGGCGGCGCGGGCGAGCGGATGGTCGGCGGCCACGGCCATGAAGGACGCGCCGAACAGGGTGTCGGGCCTTGTGGTGAACACATCAAGCGCGGTGTGGCCTTCTGGGGCTGTGCCCTCAACGATCTCCCAGCGGATCAGCATGCCTTCGGATCTGCCGATCCAGTTGCGCTGCATCAGGCGGACCTTGTCCGGCCAGCCATCGAGGGTATCGATGGAATCGAGCAGATCCTCAGCGAAATCGGAGATGGTGAAGAACCACTGGGTGAGTTCTTTCTGCTCGACTTCGGCACCCGAACGCCAGCCGCGCCCGTCGATCACCTGCTCATTGGCGAGCACGGTCTCGTCGACCGGGTCCCAATTGACCTTTGATTTCTTGCGGCGGACGAAGCCGGCCTCGAGGAAATCGAGGAACAGCTTCTGCTGCTGGCCATAATAGTCGGGATCGCAGGTGGCGAGCTCACGGGTCCAGTCGAGCGACAGGCCCATCAGCTTCAGCTGGTCGCGCATCGCGGCGATATTGGCATAGGTCCACTCGGCGGGGTGCACACCCTTCTGCTTGGCGGCATTTTCCGCCGGCAGGCCGAACGCGTCCCATCCCATGGGGTGCAGCACGTTCTTGCCGCGGGCACGGTGATATCGCGCCACGACATCGCCCATCGCGTAATTGCGGACATGGCCGACATGGATGTTGCCCGAAGGATAGGGGAACATCTCGAGGACGTAATATTTCTCGCGCGGGTCGTTATTGTCGATGACAAAGGTGTCGCGTTCCGCCCAGACGGATTGCCAGTGAGGCTCCATCTCCCGGGGGTTGTAGCGTTCGATATCCTGCTCGCTCACGGATCCTCGCGTCGGCTTGAAAACGGTATGGGTCTTGATTTAGGGGGACCTTCACCAGAAAAGCGTAAAGGGGTCAACAAAATCCCCGGCAACGCGGTATCGAAGGCACAGGGAGACGGCCCGAACGGCCGGCAAAGCTTATGGCGAATGACAGGCTCGACGCGGTCAAGGCTCAGATCGCCAAGGCGGCGAAACGCTACCATCCGGAAGGCCGGGCGGTGACGCTGATCGCGGTATCAAAGACCTTCGAGCCGGTGGATATCGAACCGGTGCTTGAGGCCGGACAGATCGATTTCGGCGAGAACCGCGTGCAGGAAGCCAAGGGCAAGTGGCCGGCGCTCAAGGAAAAATATCCCGGCACGGTGTTGCATCTGATCGGGCCCCTGCAGACCAACAAGGTCAAGGATGCGGTCGCGCTGTTCGATGTCATCCACTCGGTCGATCGGGAGAAGCTGGCCCGCGCGCTCAAGAAGGAGATGGATGCGCAGAATCGGCATCTGCCGGTCTTCATCCAGGTCAATATCGGGGCCGAAGAGCAAAAGGCCGGCATACCGGTCGATGATACGCCGGCGTTTGTCCGGTTGTGCCGGGACGAGATCGGGCTCGATGTCAAAGGGCTGATGTGCATTCCCCCGGCAGGGGAACCGGCGGGCACCTATTTTGCGCTGTTGCGACAGCTCGGCGAACAGGTCGGCCTCGGAGGCCTATCGATGGGCATGAGCGCGGATTTCCCCAAAGCAGTGGAAATGGGTGCTACTCATGTGCGGGTTGGCTCGGCCATTTTCGGCTCGCGGCATTAATGGTAAATTGGCGTCACGGGCTTTTGATTGGCGCGCGATGAAGGATTTGGCGGAAAAGCGATAATGCAATCAAGCCGTTGGTGAAACGGTTCTTGCGCCCGGCAAGCCGCCGACAAGGAGACAAGCGATGACCAAACGGCGAGTACTGATCGTCGATGACGATGCCGATCTGCGCGGGGCTCTTGTCGAACAGCTCACCCATTACCGCGAATTCGACATTTCCCAGGCGGAGAATGCCCGCGAGGCGATGGAGGCCGCCAAGCAGGCGCATCTCGATCTCATCATTCTCGATGTCGGGTTGCCGGATATGGACGGCCGCGAGGCGGTGAAGATCATGCGGCAGGACGGTTTCAAATCGCCAATCCTGTTGCTGACCGGGCATGATACGGATTCCGATGAAATCCTCGGCCTTGAAAGCGGCGCCAATGATTATGTGACCAAACCGTTCCGGTTTTCGGTGCTGCTGGCGCGTATCCGGGCGCTGCTTCGTCAGCACGACCAGAGCGAGGATGTGGTGTTCACCATCGGGCAGTACAGCTTCCAGCCGGCGGCCAAACTGCTCGAAAACGAGACCGGGCAGAAGATCAGGCTGACCGACAAGGAAACCTCGATCCTCAAATATCTCTACCGCCAGGGCCCCAAGACGATCTCGCGCGATGTGCTGCTTCAGGAGGTCTGGGGGTATAACAACCGGGTCACCACCCACACGCTTGAGACCCATATCTATCGCTTGCGGCAAAAAATCGAGCGTGATCCATCACATGCGCGCTTGCTGGTGACCGAGGAAGGCGGGTATCGTCTGGTGCCATAGCCCTTTTGGGGGGCTCGAGGCTGATGGGGGCCCATGTCACTCGATACCATTACTGATGCACTGGGTAAGGCTCAGGCCTTCGCCGGGCTCGATAGCGAGCAGCTCAGGCTGCTTGCGTTCTCGTCCGAACGCAAAACCTACACAGACGGCGCGGTCCTTTATGAATCCGGTACCGAACCTGAAGGGGCCTTTGTGCTGGTCTCTGGCAAACTCAGTGTGATCGACGAGCGGGGCGATGCCAAGCCAACCAGTGTCGAGGAACCCTATTCCACCGTGGGAGAGATGGCGCTCATTCTGACCCGGCCACGCCCGACCACGGTCAAGGCCGACGGATCGTGTGACGTGATCTTCGTGCCGCGGCAAGGGTATCGCAAACTGCTCGATGCCTATCCCGAACTGGCCCGGGCCATGGCCAACAAGCTGCAGTCCTCGCTCGGGCAGTTCCTCAACGCCCTCGAGCCGACCCGGAAAAAGATCCAGGAGTGAGGGCCTTGCCTTCTGGCACAATCGTGCCTGTGACACGATTGTCGGCCCGAATACCCTGAGAGCTGTGACCTCCACTGCGCCTGCGACAGCGCGCTGTGTTTGTTCGGCGCTGCAACACACTCTGTCCTCATCCTGAGCTTGTCGAAGGATGGGCCACTCGGGTCACCCTCGCCCTTCGAGGCTCGGTTTCACCTCGCACCTCAGGGTGAGGGCTCGGGGTGCAACCTGCCGGGCCGCCCTGGACCTGATCCGGGGCCTAGACATTACACGAGGTCCCGGCTCTCTCTTTGTCTCACGGCGCGTACCGCTCCGGTCACGACGCTGGTCGCTGTGACCTTCGCTGCGCCTGCGACGGCGCGGCGCAAAAGTTGGCCCACAGCCCTGCGCGCGTAGCGCTCCGGGCGTTCTTCCCTTCAATCGGTCCACCGGACCGATTGCCCCGCAAAGCGGGACGGTCATAACTCCTCGGCTCGAGTGAGCCTCGTCCTTCTTTTCCCTCGCAACGCTTCTTTTGTTTCTATCGGACATGCCTCAAGGCCCGGCAGACTGACGTCTCCAAGGTATCAAAGGGCAGAGCGGGAGAGAGGCGCAGGGCGTCTCGTCGCAAAACTAAAACAATGAGACGGCCAGCGCCTCTCTCACCCGGGGTTTTGGGCTTGGACTGCGTCAACGGGCTGGGGTCAATCCCCGCT
>NZ_AUCR01000009.1 GCF_000429865.1 Cucumibacter marinus DSM 18995 | reverse complement strand
TGACCCCGCCGACCTATCTCAAGCCCGGCGACACAATCGAACTGGGCATCGAGGGCCTCGGCACCCAGAAACAGACCGTCGAAAACGATCCGGATATCGGCTAGCCAGGAATTGGCCGGAGCAGACAGGGGGCAACTTGCCTGCTCCGGCCAGCAGCGACAGCCACAGGGGGCATGAGCGGGGGCTCTACCTGATTGACTGGTCGCTGAAACGACAGCGTTGCTTCAATTGCGAGGCTCGGTCGGCTCGCGCGAAGCTGGAAATGGGCGAAGGCCGCCGCAAGCAAGACAAAGACTGTGACGTGGAAATTCGAGGTCGCCAGCTGATTGTGAACCAGCCAGCATCCGACGAGGATGGCCACCACGATGGCGGCCGGCGTCAGCCAAGCCCTGTATGAAATCATGAGTCCCGCCCCTGATTGCGGCCATGCTTCAATTGCTCCGCAGTTCAATAATATCGAAACCGGGAAAATTGGCTAGTGATTTCTACTTATGCGCCAGTCATAGTAGATTGAAATCATTGGCTATTTATTGGTTCGTGGATCGAACGATCGCTGCACTTACGCTTCTGCGCTCTGCGAAAACGTTCCCATATACTGCAATTTGGACGGCCGGATTCGATTCGTCGTTCCCGACGTCAGAGTGCGACGGTGCCCGTGCCAGACGGAGCTGGGCAGTTCAGTTTGCCGGCAGGAAGGTCAGATCGGCTCGCGGCAATCGTCGCCGTGATAGCTCGATTTGTTGACCTTGCGCGAGACGCGGTAGGAGACGAGATCGCTGCCGCGGTTGTTTTCGAGCAAGGCGCTGGCAGCCTTGGCGTCGTTGGCCGGGTCGAGCCAGCCTGACCAGGCATCCGGGCTCAGAACCACAGGCATCCGGTTATGCAGATGCGCAATCCCGGGGGCGGCCGGAAGAGTAACGATGGTGCAGCTGAGGCCGAATTCTGGATGGCTCTCCCACAGGCCGGCAAAGCTGAGAGGTTCACCCTCCAGGTGAATAAAATGGGGGTCGCGACCGCCATCCTCCGCCTTGGTCCATTCGTAGTAACCTTCGGCCGGGATCAGGCAGCGCCGGGACTTGAAAGCAGACCGGAAGCTGGCTTTGCTTGCGGCGGTCTCACCACGGGCGTTGAATGTCGGGTACTTGCCGACTTCCTTGGCCCAGGACGGCACCAGCCACCAGCGCCCGATGGCAAATTCGCGGCCGTCTTCCGATTGCACGCAAAACAGTACGTCCTGGGTGGGGGCGATGTTCTGGCGCCCCAGAAGGTTGTGACCGGTCTGGGCGTCGCCGACGATCTCATAGAGGTCGTGCAATTGCTGCCAGCTCAGAACATCAGAAAACCGTCCACACATCGCCAAGACCTCGCTCAAGCAAGGGGCAGGTTAAAGCCTGGGTGCAAATTCGCGCAAGCGGGGTTCCGCCCGACGGACGGTGCCGTCGCCGCCTGCAGCCCTGGCCCAAAGCCTGCGACTCGGTGCGAAATGGAAGCGGAAATCCTGGAGGATTTGGTGGGTGTACAAGGACTCGAACCTTGGACCCGCTGATTAAGAGTCAGCTGCTCTACCAACTGAGCTATACACCCACATCGACAGGCGCCGGCGAGCCGGGCCGTCGTGTGGGGCGGCTAGTAGCAAATCAATTCCGGTCTGTCCAGCGCGCTTTGTGAACACGATGAATGCGCTCCGCTAATCTGCCCTGGAGGGCCCCGGATGGCCGGTGGCCTGCGCTAGGTGAGGGCGATAACGATCACCAGTCCAAGCACGAGACACAGGGCGATGCCGCCGATGAAAACCCATCTTTGCCAGGGCGTGCGCAAGGCAATGCGGGCCTGACGGACATCGAGCGTGCGGTGCTGGCGCGGCGTAGTGTTTTCGGGGTTGTGTCCTGTCTGTCCGGTATCGGGCATGGAAACCTCCTGACGGGGATATCTGGGGGTCAAATGCCTGGATGGCGGGGCCCGTTCCCGGATCGATTGAACAGAACAGGCAGGTCTTCTGTCGCGCGACCGGCGCAGCGGCGACCCGCCGCCGAGGCAACCGAACGCCGCGTGACGCGTTTCTCCCCACAACCACAGGGAAAGGAGCGCAACAATGAGAAATACCGATCGACGCGGCGGCCTGCACGCCGCCAGCGGGTTTCTGGCCCTTGCTCCCGAATGGCTAAGGAGACGCATCATGCCCAAAAGCAATGGACGGGACGCACCGGGACCTTCGGTCAAAAAGCCCGAGATGTATGAGGAACTTCGAGACAAAGGGATGAGCAAGGAAAAGGCTGCCCGGATCTCGAACGCCAAGGCCGCGGGCGAAAAGCCGTCCAAAAAGGGTGGCAAGGCGCCGCCTTATGAGGAATGGACCAAGGCCGATCTGTATGATCAGGCGCAAAAGATCGGGATCGACGGCCGCTCGAAGATGAACAAGAAGCAGCTCATCGCCGCGCTGCGGGACCATTAGGCGGTTTGCTCATAGATGATGGATCGCCGATGACCGCCCCCAGTGCGGCCGTCGATGCTCATCTATGCTCCGCGGATATCGGCAATACATCCTTTCCGCCTTTCGCTCTGACCGCCATGTCGGAAGGCGGCGAGCACTAACCTTGCGCAAGCTTCACCACAATTCGCTCCGGTTCAACGCGGAGACGCAGGTCGACGGTCCTTGAAGGTTGGGCATCTGCACTTCTGTCAGAGACTGCCCGATCCACCCACCAGGGAAACTGAGCGGCAGAGGCGCGCGGGCCTGTTTTTCCGTGACTGGTCTGAATCCGACGCGTCCATAGAAGCTTGGGTCGCCGTAGGTGATAGCAATCTGAATGCCTTCACATCGCAGCATCTCCAGTGCCTTTTTGAGCAGGGCTTGTCCGATGCCTTGCCCCTGGCTCTCCGGCGCGACGGCTAGTGGAGATAGCAGGAAGACGATATGCGGGTCCTCCGGGTAGGTCAGTCGCGTGAAGATTGCTGCACCAATGGGATCGCCTTCAACCTCGGCGCAAAACACGCGGATGTCCCGCGTTGGCGTATCCGCGAGCAGGTCCCGCACCAAGTCGCCAATCAGCGCGCCTTCCTTCTGTCCCTCCGAGACGGTGAAGGTCCGGGTGAAGAGTGCAATGAGCGCTTGCTTGCGTCCTGCAAAGCCGGAGGTGATTTTCAAAGTCCGCCCCTTTTCCAAGGGGGGACATACCGCCCTCGCGAGACCAGCGCAATCGCAGGGCCGGCACGGGCGCGATCACAGATCGAGGTGTTCCTGCAGGAAGGCGAGGACTTCGTTTCTGGCGGTCTCGAATTCCAGGAGGCCGTGCTCGTCGGCGATCGTGCCTTGGCGGTAGACGATTGACCGGCTTCCATTGCCGGGATCGAGGAATTCTTCGCAATCGCCCTCGGTCCACTGGTTCTGGTGCCAGGGGTCGCCCTGACCGAGCAGGGTTAATACAGGCTCGTTCTCGGGCGCGTTGATGCCGCGGTCTTCCGGCCAGGGAGTGTGGCATGTCCAGCCTTCCGAAATCCTGGCCCTGACCGTTTGGGTTTCGTCTTTGGGCTTGAAGGTCGCGGCGACGATGCCGCCTTCGCTGAACCCCATCAGCACCATGTTTTTCCCATCAACGATTGCGAGGTTCCGCGCCTTTGCGATGGCGTATCCGGCGTCATTCCGGCGGAGCCCCAGCGTGCCGCGGAACATTCCGGCCTCGAGCGTGTCCACGTCGCAGGATTGGGGGTAGGTCTCCCGCGCCAGGCTGACCGGTGCGATGACGAGAAAGCCGTTGGCAGCGAGGAACTTCATGCGTTCATGGGAGCCCGGCCAGATGCCGCTGCAGCCATGCATATAGATGATTGTGGGAAGCGTGATACCCGTATCGGCGGCTTGCTGCTCCAACTTATCTGTTGTCAGGCGCTCGGACCCGCCCATGCCATCGGGCGCCCAAACTATCGCCGCGTCCCAGGTCCGCTCGAGTTCATCCGGATCCTCCCAGTCCTGCCAGGAGAGGTCGGCAGGGGCGGAAAACTGCTTGGTGCTGTTGTGGAGATCGCGTTCCTGCGAAAGAGCAGGGGCAGTCACGGGCAAGACAAAAAGGGCCATCAGCGCTGCCCGGAGGCCGGTCATGATGCTGCGATGTGAGAGCAAGCAGGCCTCCTCTAGCGTAGCGCGTTGTTTTGACAGCGCTCCATCGTACACAGAAAGGCAAGGGGCGGAAGGTCAGCCTGAGCCCGAGATGCCAGGATGTGGCGCCGCCGATCAGCGGGCGCCGTAGGCTGCCAGAAACACCCGCACGCCTTCATGGGCGTAGCGGCGGAGGTGGGCTTCGCCCGGGATCGCATCGTCGCCCAGCAGCATGGCCCGATTGAGGGGGGCGGACATCACCAGCCAGTTGAAATGCTCGGCAGCCATGACCGGATCGTCGATGGCCAGGCGCCCTTGCGCGTCGAGTTGTTGGAACAGGTCGGCCAGAATCTTCAGGGCCCGGCCGGGACCATGTTCGTAAAGGACGCGCGCGAGTTCAGGAAAGCGGCTGACTTCGCCGATCACCAGTCGCCGCAGTTGCATGATGCGTGGTGTGACCACGATCGAGAGCTGCCGGTAGGCGTAGGCTTCGAGATAGGCGGCCAGATCGTCATTATCGCCGAGTGGATGGAAGTAGTCATGTACGGCGTCACCGGTGATATCGGTCATGCCGGTGACGATCTCGATAAAGAGCGCTTCCTTGCTGGAGAAGTGCTTGTAGACCGTCTGTTTCGAAACATGGGAGAGGGCCGCGATCTCGTCCATATTCGTGCCGAGATAGCCCGATTTCAGGAAGACCCCGGTTGCCGCCGCAAGGATCGCTTCGCGTTTGCGTGCCGAACGCGTTCCAGGGGCGGGGAGTGTGGAATCGGATTGTGTTGTCATGGCTTTTCCCGGGACCCTTATAGGCAGGCGGCAGGCATACGGGAACCGCAAAGCGCAGATTGGCGAAGCCTCGTGCGATGGATTGGCCGGAGGCGTACGATGTGGACGCCCAGCGCATGCTTGAAAAGCCGGCGCGGCTCAGCCGCGCCGTTTCCATATTTCCTGCCCGCACAACCATTGCCTGACGATCCGTCTATTGACAGAGTAGTACTGTACCGTCTAGTTCTAGCCAAAGAAACCACCTTGCGGTGTGGCAGGGAGGCTGGAGCTTCTCGATCATGATTTCGGTCGGGCCAACAAGGGTGGGCCGGTCGGTTCGGGGAAGGGGTGCCTGCGCCATCTGACCCGGCCCATCCCTCGCTTTGCGGAGAACACAATGTTTGTTCAATTTGCCGAATTGCCGGTGTTGGATCAGGCGAGAGCCAAGGCGTTCTATGTCGAAAAGCTCGGATGCGAGGTGGTGGCAGATGCGCCCATGGGACCTGACGGCTGGCACTGGGTCGAGATCGGGTTTCCCGGTGAAAGCACTCACCTCCATTTTGTCAGGCGTTCGAATGAGGATCCGTCGGAGGACCCGGTACTGGTGCTGGTGGACAGCGATGTCGAGGGCAGGGTCAGCGAGTTGCGAAACAAGGGCGTCGAGATTGTCACCGCCCCTCATGAGCCGGAATGGCAACCGGGGCGGACGGTCGCGGAATTCCGCGACAGCGAGGGCAACCGGATCATCATCGCCACGCCCTAGAGCTCGTTCATACTCAAGACCTTACTGCCTTCAATCCATACTGGAAGACCTACTCTGGTGCTGGTCGCCGCCGTTTTGCGGCGGCGGCCGGCACGCCAATCCCGGGGGCATTGCGGGTTTCGCTTTGGACAATTCAGGACATTCGACAGGACAAATGACAATGACGACGGATATTCAATCAGCCTCGATCACGGTGCCAGGCGCATCGCTCTATTATGAGCAGCGGGGGACGGGACCGGTTCTGATCCTCATTCCCGGCGGACCGCAGGATGCCGGGGTTTTTAACGGGTTGGCAGTGGCGCTTGCCCACCGTTTCACCGTGATCGCCATCGATCCGCGCGGCAATTCGCGCAGCGGTTTTACCGGTGAGGCGGAACCCCTGAGCGTCGACCGCGCCGCGGACGACATCGCGGTCTTGATCGAGACGTTGGGCGAGGGACCCGCGCGGGTGTTCGGCACCAGCGGCGGCGCGCAGATCGGGCTCAATCTTGCGGCCAGGCATCCGGACCTCGTCTCGGTGCTGGCGGCACATGAACCGCCGGCGCTCCATTTGCTGCCCGACGCGGAAGAGGCGCTCGCGGTCGACTGGGAGATCCATGAGATCTATCTGACCCAGGGCACGGATGCGGCGCTGCAGAAGTTCTTCGAGATCGCGGGCATGGACGGCGAGGGCGAGGAGGCCGGTCCGCCACCGGGCGAGATGAGCGAGGAGGATATGGCGAGCTTTGCCCGCACCGAGGCAAACATGCCTTATTTCTTCGAGCACGGGATGAAGCCGCTGTCCGAATATGAGCCCGATATTGCGGCCCTTCTGGCAACTGACACAAGGATAGTGGTGCTGGTCGGCGAGATGAGTGAGGGTGATATCGCCCATCGCAGCGGGGTGGCACTGGCGGAGGCGCTCGGGCAGGATACCGTGAGCGTACCCGGTGATCATGTCGGTTTCACATTCATGGCCGAGGATTTCGCCAACAAGCTGGCCGGGGTGCTCTAGCACCCGAACAGAGGGAGGGGGCTATGCCGGAAACCGACCCCATGAAGTTCTGCTGCGCTTGCGGGGGCGTCGAGATGGTGGCGCGGGGCAAGCCGATCGCTGTGACCGCCTGCTGCTGCGATGATTGCCAGGCAGGCAGCAAGGCTATCGAGGCTTTGCCAGGTGCCGCTCCCATCCTGCAAAGCGACGGGGGCACGCCCTATATCCTGTGCCGCAAGGACCGGGTGAGCGTCGTCCGCGGCCAAGAGCTGATCGAAGGACGCAAGCTGAAGCCCAATTCACCGACCACGCGGTATCATGCGTCATGCTGCAATACCGGGCTCTATACGGATTTCGGACCGGGGCACTGGTATTCGATGTTCGCCACCGCGCTGGTGGGGAAGCCGCCGCCCATCGAGATGCGTGTGCAGACCAAACACCGGCCGGACGGGGCGGTGTCGCCCGATGACGCGCCAATAGCGCCGGGCTACCCGATCAGCTTCATGTTTCGGTTGCTGGGTGCCCGCGCGGCGATGCTGTTCGGGCGTTAGCGGCGTCGCGCGGTCTGGAAGACCGGGGTGCCAGCGGCCACGGTGGCCATAACCTCGGGAGATGCGGTCATATCCGCGCCGGCATCGACAAGCACCAGATCGGCGCGGAGGCCCTTTTCGATCCGCCCGCGATCCGTGAATCCCAGCGCCTCGGCGGGATGGGCCGAGACCAGTTCCCAAGCTTTTTCGAGTGGCAGAACCCCGTCGCGCGCCAGCCGGAAGGCGGCATGCAGAGGGGCTGGGTAGTAATAGTCGGTCGAAAGGACGCTACACAGGCCGGCGGAGATCATATCGCTGGCCGAGGGGTTTGTAGCCTTGTGGCTGCGGCCGCGCAGGGCGTTGGGGGCGCCCATGACAACGTGTTCGCCATGCTCGCGGGCGTTGGCGGCGACGTCGCGGGTGAGCGGGAATTCGGCGATGCGGGCACCAAGTGCGCGATAATGGGCGCGTGTTTCGAGATCGGGATCGTCATGGCTCAGCAGCGCGACGCCGGCCCTGTTCGCTGCATCGGCGAGGATGCTGACCGTCTGATCGATGCGACTGGCGCTCTTACGCACCTCGCTGAGCAATGCCTTGAAAACGTCGAGGTCGACACCGGTGCGCGCCGGGTAGAGGTCGGCACGCTCGGGGATGGCCATATCCTTTTCGGTGGCTTCGAGGTGGTCGTTAAAGGCGAGGACGCGCACGGTACCGTCTTCGATTAGCGGCAAGGCGGTGCCGACCCCGTCATGGGTGTGGATTTCGAAGCGCAGATGGATGTGCGTGTCGCAACGCAGTCGAGGCTTGAGATCGCGCAAGGCCCTTGCCATGGCGGCGAAACTCTCGGTGCCGCGAAGGCCAGGCTCCCAGGAACAGGTCAGCCCGTGCAGGGCCGTTGTGATGCCAAAAGCCGTCATCAACCGGTCGGCTTCATCGAAGCCGAGTTCGGGCGCAAACCGGACGCCCGGCCGCGGGTTGAGGGACCGCTCGAACGCGTCGCCATGCAGATCGACGATGCCGGGCAGGAGCAGGCAACCGTGTCCGTCGATGCGCTCACCTTGTCGTGCGCCTTCGCTCCCGGTGATTTCTGTGATCAGGCCGTCCTCGATCCGCACGACGCCGTCCTCGAAGCCGCTTTCAGTGAGGATGCGCGCACCGGTGATTGTCAGCGTGGGCGAGGCGGATGAGGTGTCGTGCGGGGACATGTCGGCGCCTGACAATGAGGGCGGGGAGGGAGCCTCCTACAGTTCTTTCATGTCAGGCCCTTAACGGCTGGGCAAGCGTGGGGTGGTTTTGATTTCGTGTCGGGAATGAGGTCCCGGTTCGTCCCTCGCCTCACGCCGGCGGGCTGGCCGGGACAGCGCGATGTGTGGAGCGTTGCCGCCTCCCCCAACTTCGTCACCCTCGGGCTTGACCCGAGGGTCCATGCAGAATTCCGGCGGTTTGCAGCGGTCAAGGATTATCACGACCGCTTTCCGCATTTCGTCTCATCGTGGATTCTCGGGTCAAGCCCGAGAATGACGATGAGGTTCGGGCAAATGCCTCCTGAACGTACCGACGCCTCGCCCTCGTCCTTCGACAAGCTCAGAATGAGGGCGGTGGTCGATGAAGCCGTTTCGCTTCAGTTCACCCCGGTGATCATGGCAACGATCTCGTTCTTGTCGGTCTTGGCCGTCTCGCGAATGCCGATCTGCTGGCCGCGGCGCAGCACGCAGATGCGATCCGACAGGCGGAAGACCTGATCGAGACTGTGCGAGATGATGAGGATCGCCACATTGCGCTCCTTGAGCGCGGCGATCTGCTTTTCCACCTTGGCGGTCTCGGCGACACCGAGCGCGGCGGTGGGCTCGTCGAGCAGGATCAATTGCTTGGCCCAGTGGGTGGCCCGTGCGATGGCAATGCCCTGGCGCTGACCGCCAGAGAGATCGCGGATGGTCGCCTTGGCGGAGGGGATGCGCACATCGAGGTCCTCGACGAGCTGCTGGGCTTCCTTGACCATCGAGCGGCGGTCGAGGAGGGGCAGGCCCTTCATCAGCTTCTCGCGGCCAAGGAAGAGGTTCATATAGACCGGCTGCTGATCGGCGAGGGCGAGGTCCTGATAGACGACCTCGATGCCGCGAGCGCGAGCCTCGGAGGCGTCGGTGAAGCTGACGGTCTCACCCGACAGGCGGATGGCGCCGTCGGTGGGCTGATAGACGCCCGAGATCATCTTGATCAGCGTCGATTTGCCAGCACCGTTGTCGCCCACAAGGGCGACGATCTCGCCGGGATGCAGGTCGAGGGAGAAATCCTCGACCGCGACGACACCGCCGAACTGTTTGCGGATATGGGAAAGCTCAAGAAGCGGTTGGGTTTCCATTGTCGTGCTCCTTGTTGCGCTCAAAGCGGCCAGGCGACCGCGTCGCCAAAGCCGTTTTCGATGGAATGGACCTGGGGGTTGCCCGAGGAAATACCCGAGATGCCGACTGTCAGGGCGCGGGTGACGAAAGCCTGTCCCCGGAACCCGAAGACGACGCTGTCGCCGATTTTCGGCTTTACCGGGCCGGAGGTGTCGATCATGCCGTAATAGTCGATGGCGCTCGGGGGCGGGATTTCAACGCTCGCCAGCGCATCGGTGTTGGGCTCGGACCCAATGACGGCCTTGACGTCATAGGAAGGGAAAACGGGGTCGATATAGAGACCGCCGCCAAAGCAATAGGCCCGGCCGCCATGCTCGTGGGAGACCTCGGAGACATAGGCGACGGCGGGGCGCTCGGGCAGGTCTTCAAGGGCGTGCAGGGGCGTTGTGCCATGCAGGCCATTGCCCGGTTCGCACTGGGTGGCGCCGGCTTCGGCCAGCGCGCCCAGCACCACCGAAGAGGTGGTGCCCGGGGCGTTGATCTCGATGTCGGTCCGGCCCGCCTGCGCCAGGGCTTCGGCAGCGCGTTTGAGGGTCGAAAGGTTCGGGGTAGGTTTCACCTTGCCGGTCTCCTGATCGAACAGGAGGGCGGGGAAGGTGGTGATGCCTGCGAAACGGGCGCCGTCGAGGCTGTCCATCATCTCGGCGACGGCAACGATGTCCTCGGCGGCAAACCCGCCTTCATGGCCGCGATAGAAGGTGTCGCCTTCAGTCTGAATGCGGGCGAGCAGGTTCTGTTCGCGCCCCACGCGATAGGAGGCTTCTGCGGCCTCGCGGGCCTTCTGCTCATTGAAAACCGTCCAGTAGTCGGGAGCGAGTACGCGGGCAGCGCCGGGCGCCTCGTATTTCGGGATCTGGACGAGGTGACCGAGATGACCGACGCGCAGACCGGCATTGTTGCAGGCGATGGCGCAGGCCATGTCGACGGCGACGGCGCGGTCGATGCCGCCGGCCATGACGGCCTTGCAGAAATCGGAGTTGCGGCCGACCTGCTTGGTCATGGCGAAGGTCTTGAGGCCGTGCTTGTCGGCTTCGGCCTTGAAGACCTTGGCGTTTTCGGTGACCGCGTCGAGGTCGATCGCGTAGCAATTAGCCGGGATGCGGCCTGCCTGATGCAGGGCGATCGAGGCTTCGATCAGGCCCGGATTACGGCGGCGGAGAACATCGAGAAACATGGTTCGCGCTCCCTTCGATCAGTGGTTGGTATCGCGCAGGGACACGGCCACCGCGACGAGGATGATGATACCCCGGACGATCATCTGATCGGAGACCGAAAGGCCCTGAAGGATAAGCCCGTTATTGAGCATGCCCATGAGCAGCGAGCCGACCAGCGCACCGATGACGGTGCCCTTGCCGCCCGACAGGAGTGTGCCGCCGACGATCACCGCGGCGATCACGGTCATCAGATCGGTCTCGCCAAGGGTGTATTTGGCGGCCTGCAGGCGGCCCGCATAAAGGAGCCCGGCAAGGCCGGCGCAGACGCCGGAAAGGGCGAGAACGGCGACACGGATGCGCGGCACCTTGATACCGGAGACCTGGGCAGCGCGGGCGTTGTCGCCGGTGGCCAGCACATGCGCGCCGAAGCGGGTCTCACGGTAGATATAGTGCCCGACGATCACCGCGCCGAACGACCACCACACAAGGGAGGGGACGCCGAGGAAGGAGCCGGCACCGAAGAAGCCGGTAAAACCGGAATCGATGACGGGGATGGAGCGCAGATTGGTGAGCGTGCGGGCAACCCCGGCGAACAAACCCATTGTCGCAAGGGTAACCAGGAATGAGGGGAGGCGGAGATAGGCGACCAGCACCCCGTTGAACAGCCCGATGGCGAGGCCGACCCCGAGCCCGGCGGCGATGCCCAGGAACATATTGTATTCCTGCATGACAACGGCAGCGGAGAGGGCGGCGACAGCGACGATCGAGCCGAAGGAGAGGTCGATCTCGCGCGCCGAGAGGACGAAGACCAGGCCGATGGCCATGATCGTGGCGGGCGCGGTCTGCAGCACGATGTTGGTCAGGTTGCGCTGGGTCAGAAACCCGTCATCGTGCAGGGTGACTGCGAAATAGAGGAAGATCAGCAGGAAGCCGACATAGACCACATATTGCTGCAGGTCGAAGCGGGCGAAGATTTTTTTCACTTGTTCCATCGGTCTTGTCCGGCGTTTTGGCGATTGGGCCTTTGTGAGGTGCCGACCCGGCAGGGCTCCGGGCCGGCGAGGTTCGCCGCGTCGTTTACTGCGCGGCGCTCATGACTGATTCAGGAGGCTGATGGCTGAGGGACTTCTCCCAGCCTTCAACGATGTTGTCCGGCGTGATCGCCAGTGCATCGACCACCAGGAACGGATCGACCGAACGATCGAGCAGGCTGGCTGCAGCGGCGCGGGCCGCATAGACGCCGATCGCATAGGCTTCGTCAGCAATGATCGCTGCGGTATTGCCGCCATTGAGCATGTCGAGCGCGACCGGCTCGTTGAGGTCGATGGTGATCACCTTGGTGTCGGTGTTGCCCTGCTGGCGCAGGACCGAGAGCACGCCAAGGGCAGGTTCGGCCCAAGGGGTGTAGATGCCGCCGAGATCGGGATTGCGCGAAAGCATGGCGCGGGCGATGTCCTCGGCATTGGCCGGATCGGTCATGCCGGATTCAACAACGATCTCCATGTTCGGATAGTCCTGCTCGATGGTCGCCTTGAATGCCTGATCGCGCTGGTTGGTGACCGGGAAATCGGCGTCGTGGAACATGTAGCCGACAGTGCCTTCCTCTCCCATCGCGGCGGCGAGGGCGTTGGCGGCCTTCGAACCGATCTGGAACAGGTCGGCGGAGACGACGGTCACATAGTCCTCGCCATGGGTGAAGCCGTTCACCGCATTGTCGATGAAGACCAGCTTCACGCCGGCATCGCGGGCGATGCCGTAGACATTGGCGGCAGTCGGCGGGTCGATCGGCAGTGACACGATGATCGAGGGGTTCTGGGCCATGACGGTTTCGACATCGGCCTTTTGACGGGCTGTGTCGAAGCCGGCGTCGGTTTCGGCCACCACCTCGATGCCGAGGCGTTCGAACTCGTCCTTGGCGCCCTGGGCGACGGCACCGGACCAGTCATAAAGTTCGTGCCAGACCAGGGCCGCGGTGTAGCCGCCTTCGGCGACCTTTGCGACTTCGGCGTCCGACAGGGTCAGTTCAGCGACCGGGGTCGGCGTTTCGCCATTGGGGCCGACCGTTGCGCCGTCGGCAGCGAGTGCCGGGGCGGTCAACAGGGCAGCGGTTGAAATCGCTGCGGCAAAAACAAGACTTCTCATGTTATCCTCCTGATGGAACAGGGCATTCGCGTGCCCTTGTTTCGCGGGTCACGCACCGGAGTCCGGCATGCAAATTCGGCTCCGGTGCGCGACCTTCCGGGGTTTTCCCGGTTATTGCTTTTGGAACGCTTAGTTCGCGTTCAGGACGCTTTCGGGCGCCTCGCGGTGAAGCGAGGTCATCCAGCCTTCAGCCACATTGTCCGCGTTCACGGTGACCGCAGGGGCCACGATGAAGGCCGGGGTGTCTTCGCCCAGAAGGGCGAGAGCGCCGGTTGCGGCCATGGCGCGGCCAAGCTCATAGGCCTCGTCAGCCACGATCGCGGTGACGTTGCCGCCATTGACCATGTCGAGCGCGATCGGCTCGGAAAGGTCGAGGGTCACGATCTTGGTGTCGGTGTTGCCGTTCTGGCGCAGCGCGGCCAGCACGCCTTCTGCCGGACCGGCCCAGGTGACGTAGACACCACCGAGATCCGGGTTCCGCAGCAGCATGGCGTTTGCGATTTCCTCCGCACGGGCGGGGTCGGCAATGCCTTCCTCGGCGACGATTTCCATGTTCGGATAATCGTTCTCGATGGTGGTCTTGAACGCATTATCGCGCTGGTTGGTCACGTAATAGGTGGCGTCGTGATAGATCCAGGCAACCTTGCCGGTTTCGCCCATCGCAGCGGCGAGTGCGTCGGCGGCCTGCTTGCCCATCTGGAACAGATCGTCGGTGACGATGGCGGCGTAGTCCTCACCATGCACATAGTCGGCAGGCAGGTTGGAGAGGAAAACGAGCTTGACGCCGAGGTCCTTGGCTTCGGCAAAAGCGGCAGCCGAAGTCACGGGATCGAGCGGCAGCGACAGGATGATCGAAGGCTCACGCACGAGCGCGGTCTCGATATCCGAACGCTGCTTTGCCGCGTCGAACGCGGCGTTGGCGGTGGCGACGACTTCGATGCCGAGGCGTTCGAATTCATCGGTTGCGCCGGCGGTGACCGCGTTCACGAAATCGGACTGGTCGTGCCAGAGCAGGGCAGCGGTGTGGCCGCCGGCCCGAAGCTCTTCAGCCTGGGCGTCGGACACGGTGACTTCGGCGGTCGGGGTTGCCGTTTCGCCGTTCGGCCCGGTCGTCTGGGCCATGGCTGCAGGGGTGAGCCCCAGCAGCGTTGCGGCAGAGAGAGCCGCAAGAGTTGTACGAAGTGCCATGGTTCTGTCTCCCTTTGTCGTCGTCTTCAAATCACCGCTCCTGATTGCAGAAGGCGATGATGAACCGGGCGAAGGCGACGATCCCCGCCCAGTATTCCTCCACATCGACGTGTTCTTCGGTGGTGTGTGCGTTGCGGATGTCGCCCGGCGCGCAGTAAACGGCAGGGACATCGAGCCCGTTCACGAAGAACGGGGCTTCTGACCAATAGGGGGCGCCTTCAATGGCGCCGCGCCCTTCAAACGAGTCTTCGGCGGCCGCGCTGAGGAGTTGCACTGCAGGCAGGGCGGTGTCGATACCGCAGGGCGAGCCGCCGAAGCGATGGTCGCGACCTGCCGGATAGGCGATCTCGACCGTGATTTCGGGATTGGTACTGGCTCGCTCGATCACCGCTTCTATTTCGGCCACCGCCTCATCGAGGCTTTCGCCGGGCAGAAGCTTGCGAATGAACGAGAATTTGGCTTCGCCGGGCACCGCGATGTAGCCGCCTGCATTGATGCCGGTGGGCAGCAGGAAGGACCGGCCTACAAGTCCGTGCACGGCGCGGGCATTGATGTCATCCGAATGAGCGTAGAGCGCTGTCAGGATCAAATTCGCTGCCTTGAGCGCGTCGTGACCCTGTTCGGGGAAGCCGAAATAGACCGATTTGCCTTTCACCGTGACGTCGGCGATGAAGAAGCCCATCTGCGCGGCATAGACATTGAGCCGGGTCGGTTCGACATAGACCGCGAAATCCGGTCCGGCGACGGCGCCGGATTTGATCTGATCGGCATAGTGCTTGACCCCGGCGCTGACGCCGGAGCCTTCCTGACCGCTTTCCTCGTCGCCGACAAAGGCGAAGGAGAGGTTGCCCTTGAGCGCTATGCCGGCGGCATCGATCAGCGACAGGGCGGCGAGGGCGGCGCAGATGCCGGCCTTGAGGTCACACGCGCCACGGCCCCAGACGGCGCCGTCAACGAGTTCGCCGCAGAACGGGCTTTCACGGTCGGTGCCTTCCCAGCGTTCCTTCCAGCCATCGACGCGCACAGTGTCGGTGTGGCCGATGAAAAGAAGGTTTTGGCCGCCGCCCGAGCCCTTGCGTGTGCCCCAGACATTGGAGCGGCCGGGGGCGAATTCGGCGGTTTCGATGTCGGCGATGTCGCGCTTTTCCATCTCGGTGCCGAGATAGGCGGCGAAGCCAGCCTCATCGCCTGTGATGGACGGCGTGCGGATCGCGCCCTGCAAAAGGGCGAGAGCGGTGTCGCGGTCGAGATGGGGTGTCAGGTCGGCGGCGGAAACGGTGCTCATTGGGCGGCCTCGCTGAGGTTGACGGTCCTGCCCGAGGGCAGGGCGATGGTGCCGGCAGGGGCCTCGGCGCCGAACAGGGCATTACGCAACTGGGTGAGACCGATGGCGGCGGCTCCGATCAGGGAGGCGCTGTGACCCAAGGCCGAGCGTTCGACCGTGATCGGGCGGGAGAAGCCGGCGGGCAGGAGGGCGCGGACGCGCTCGACCAGTTCACTGCGTTCGCCGATCGAGCCACCGAGAATGACCTTTTCGGGGTTGGCGACGGCACAGACAGCACAGACCGCTCGGGCGAGATATTTCGCGGTTTCGTCGAGTACGGTGAGGGCATTCTGGTCGCCCTGTTCGGCGCGGTCGAAGATCTCGGGAACCTCGACGGCATCGCCGCTCAGTTCGCGGTAGCGGTTCTTCATGCCGACGGTGGCCACCACGCGTTCGAGGGCGCCGGCCTTCTTGCTTTCCGCTTCGAAGGGATCCGCCCCAAAGGGGAGGAAGCCCAGCTCGCCAGCCGAATTGGCGGCGCCGCGGATCAGTTCGCCATTGAGGATGAGCCCGCCACCGATACCCGTGCCGAGCGCGATGAAGGCAAGGTTCGATGCGCCCTGTCCGAGACCGAGCCAGTTCTCGCCGAGAACGGCCAGGTTGACGTCGTTTTCGAGCACGACATCGACACCGAGGGAGGTGCGGATGGCGCCGGCAAAATCAATGGTGTCGATGCCGCCGATATTGGGGGACATCTGGATGCTGCCGGTTTCCGTTTCCGGTACGCCCGGCGCGCCGACAACGGCGAGGGCGAGTTTGTCGAGGGGGATGGATTCGTCTTCGGCAACCTGCCGGCAAAGACGGGCGATCTGTTCTGCCACCGCGACGCCGCCCTTGGGATCGGTCGGCTCGACGCGTTCGCCATGGATCGAGCAGGCGAGGTCGGCGATCACGGCCCGGACCTTGGTGCCCCCGAGGTCGACCGCCGCGATATAGGCGGCTTCCGGCACGATCTCGTAATTGACGGCGCTGCGCCCGACATGGCCGCTGGTCCGCCCGGTCTCACGCACCCAGCCCGCATCTTCGAGCCCGCCGACGATCTCGGAAACCGTCTGCTTGGATAGTCCCGTCGACTTGGCGATGGCGGCGCGGGAGATGGGACCATCATTCATGATGGCCTCCATCACCGCGCGCTGGGAGAACTGGCGTGAAATCTGACTGGCTGACGGCATTTTCGCTCTTAATTAATTCGTTCCCTTACCGAACTAATAGATGCGGAAAGTACTAGGGTCAATCGGTTTTGGGCCGGGGAAGGGCGCGGTGAGGGCACCGCAGAGTGACTTGAGACGTCGCGTGGCCGGCCAAAAAGGGTTTGGAATCAGGGGCGTGGGGGCGGCTCGTTCGGATGCGGCAGGCCTGTGGAAAAAATTGCTCTGATCGAAATTATCGGATCCGGCATGGCGGGCCGGTGTCCTCTCCAGGGGGAAACGGCCTAGGAGGTTCGCGTGTCCAGAAACAGGTGCACCAGTTCGATCAGCCGGCCCTTTTCGATGAAATCGAGGATCAGGCGGGGATCGGTCGGGGCTTCGGGATCGTAGAGGATGAATCGATAGGCGGTGCAGACGGCATCATCCCCGCCGGCGGCGCGATAATAGGCAGCGCGGGTGTCCGCCGCGTGGATCTGGGCGTCGAACGCCTCCATCGCCCGGTCGAACTCGGCGAGTGACATGGCGGGGCGCGAACCGCTGACATCGATACCGAGAAGTACGCGGGCGCCGAAATGAGTAAACCCACGGTCAAGATAGTCGAGCTGGGTTTCGATGTCTTCGAGCACCCGTTGATTGTCGGCCAGCTTCCACTCACCGAGGGCGACCTGCGCCTCGACGAGGGCGAGTTTGGTTTCAAGCGCTTCGACTACCCCGATGGCATGGGAGACCCGGGCGGCTGAACAGAACAGCGCACCGACGCTGCCTTCCTCATCGGGCAGGATCTGCGATTGCCCGTCGACGGTGCCGTCGAGCACGGCATAGGCCGCATCAAGGATTGCTGTCAGCCGCTTGAAAACCCGTTCTTCCTGCTCGAGCCGTTCGGTTGTGCCCTCTGGCGCAAAGGGTTCGCTTTCGGTCAGGATCCGGAAGGCGGTGAGATTGGTGAGGCCGGCGAGATAGTCTCGGAAGCCGTCAATGTCGATGAAGGGTTTGGCCCGGCTCTCTTCAAAGGCTGCGCGAACGTCCGTGTACCATTCGAGAGCGGATTGCTGGACGGGGGGCGGGACGGTTTGTGCCCATGCCGGGGCGGCGATTGAAAGGGCGGTGGCCAGTGCGATCGGCCGCAAAAGGGGTGTGAACATTGTCTCCTCCGCCTGCCGCCGCACAGGCAGTCTAGCGTCTGGGTGCTATGCGAAACAGAAAATTGTTGGCAGCATGGGCGGCCGCCGAGGGTATTCCCCTGGCGGCGCAAGGGAGGATGCGATCATGGATACCGGGATCAGGGAAGAACACAGCCACCCGACATCGAAACAGTCACCGCAGCTCAAGGACATCAAAAAACGCCTGCCGCTCCGCGTGTTGTCCGAGGCGGATTGGCAGCACTGGACGACCAAGGGCTATGTGATCGTCAAACAGGCGGTGCCACGGGAGAATGTCGAGCGGTTGGTCGAATTGCTATGGCGGTTCGACGAGAAGGACCCGAATGATCCCGCGACCTGGTACGCGCCGCAGCGGCGCGAGCACAAGATGAAAGAGCTCAACAATGCGGGGATGCTGGAGATCTACAATCACCAGTATCTGTGGGATAATCGCATGGAGCAGCGGGTCTATGATGCCTTTGTCGATATCTGGGACCGCGAAGATCTCTGGGTAACCATCGACCGGGCGATCCTCAATCCGCCGAGGCGGGAAAAGGGCAGCACGGACGGGTTCATCCATTGGGATGTCGACACCTCTCTCGATCCGCAGCCCATCGGGGTGCAGGGCGTGCTGAGCCTTCAAAAGCAGGATAGCGAGACCGGCGGCTTTCAATGTGTGCCGTATCTTTTCGAGCATTTCGAGGAATGGGTGAAGACCCAGCCAGCCGACCGTGATCCGATGCATCCCGACATGACCGGGCTCGAGCGTGAGAATGTCGATCTCGAGCCGGGAGACCTTTTGATTTTCAATTCGCTACTGGCACACGGCATTCGCCCGAATTATTCGGACGGGCGGGTGCGCATGGCGCAGTACATCTCGATGTATCCGGCCGAACAAAGCAACGAAGCCGAGCGGGCCGAACGGGTGCGGCAGTGGCGGGAACTCGATCACTCGAAGCGCGACGCGTTTCCCGGCGATCCGCGCGAATGGGAGAAGAAGCATGGCGAGGTGGCCAGTCTCAACCCGCTCGGAGAGAAGCTTCTGGGATTGAAGTCCTGGTAGGCGGGCAGTCTGCCGCATTTGTTAGCGGCGCCCGTGGCGGTATATCCCGTTCATGAAGCCGAAGATTCTCACCACTCTGGAGACCTATGACCGCCAGACCTTTCTGGCGGACATTGCCGCGGGCATCACCGTGGCCATGGTAGCGCTGCCACTGAGCCTTGCGATTGCAATCGCTTCAGGCGCATCGCCGGCAGACGGGCTGGTGACCGCGATTGTTGGCGGTTTCCTGATTTCCCTGCTCGGGGGCAGCCGGGTTCAGATCGGTGGCCCGACCGGAGCGTTCATCGTCGTCGTCTTCGGCGTCATTGCCGAGCATGGCTATGACGGGCTGGTGCTGGCGACCCTGATGGCCGGGGCGATCCTGCTGGTTGCAGGAATGCTGAGGGCCGGGCGGTTGATTGCGCTGGTGCCCGAGCCGGTAATCAATGGTTTCACCATCGGTATTGCGATCATCATCGCGTCGAGCCAACTCAAGGACGTTTTCGGACTCTCGATCGAGGGCGTTCCCGCCGAATTCTTCGAGAAACTGGCGGTTCTCTGGGAGGGCCGGGAGAGCTTCAATGGCTGGGCGCTCGGCGCCGGCGTTGCGGCGATGGTGCTGATCGTGGGGCTCAGGCGAGCTTTTCCGCGCTTGCCGGGTGTGATCGTGGCGGTGGGGCTGGTCTCAGCGGTGGTGGCGCTGGCGGCGTTGCCGGTCGACACCGTGCAGTCGCGGTTCGGTGACTTGCCGCGCGGTCTGCCCATGCCCTCGCTGCCGGACATCAGCATTGAGCGGCTGCGTGACCTTCTTCCCTCGGCGCTGATCATCGCCTTTCTGGCGGGTGTTGAATCGCTTCTGTCCGCCATGGTCGCCGACCGGATGATTACCGGAAAGCACAGGCCCAATGCCGAACTCATCGCGCAGGGGGCCGCCAATATCGGATCGGCCCTGTTTGCCGGGCTGCCGGCCACCGGTGCGATTGCCCGCACGGCGACCAATGTCCGAGCGGGCGGCAAGACGCCCGTTGCCGGCATTGTGCATGCCCTCACGATCCTCGTCGTGATGCTGGTGGCGGCGCCGCTGGCCGGCTATCTCGCCATGCCGGTGCTGGCGGGCTTGCTGCTGCTGACGGCCTGGAACATGAGCGAGCCGACGCGCTGGCCCGAATATCTGAAAGCCCGGCGTTCCGACCAGTTTCTGCTGGTTCTGACGCTGGTGCTGACGGTCGTTGCCGATCTCACCATTGCCATTGGTGTCGGTGTGGCTGTGGGGCTGGCGATCCGGCTGTTCCGGCGTGGCGCGCCGCCCTCGGACTGGTCAGAGCCGCATCGGTAGCGCGATCAGCGTTCCAGGCAGAGGGCGACGCCCATGCCCCCACCGATGCACAGCGAGGCGAGGCCCTTCTTGGCGTCGCGCCGGATCATCTCGTGGATGAGCGTGACAACAATGCGGGCGCCCGAGGCGCCGATGGGATGACCGAGGGCGATGGCGCCGCCATTCACATTGGTGATTTCCGGGTTGAAGCCGGTTTCCTTGATGACCGCAAGAGACTGGGCGGCAAAAGCCTCGTTGAGTTCGATGAGGTCGAGGTCGTTCGCGCTCCAGCCGGCACGCTCGAGCGCTCGTCTTGAGGCACCAACGGGGCCAAGCCCCATCTCCATCGGCTCGACCCCGGCATTGCCGTAACTCGCGATGCGGGCGAGGGGGGTGAGGCCGAGCGCCTTCATGCGGCTTTCGCTCATCACCACAAGCGCGGCCGCCCCGTCATTGAGGGCGGAGGCGTTGCCGGCGGTCACGCTGCCTTCGCCGGTGAAGGCGGGGCGCAGCTTGCCCAGGGTTTCGAGACTGGTGTCGGCGCGGGGCTGCTCGTCGGTATCGATAGTGGTGGTGCCTTTGCGGCCCGCTATTTCAACCGGAACGATCTCGTTGGCAAAGCGGCCTGCTTCGATGGCGGCGACCGCCTTCTGGTGCGAGGCGAACGCGAATGCGTCCTGATCATCTCGTGAGATCGAGAACTTGTCGGCGAGCCGCTCGGCGGTCATGCCCATATGGACGTCGTTATAGGCATCCCAGAGCCCGTCGATCAGCATGGTATCGCGCGCCTCGGCAGAGCCAAACTTGACGCCCTGGCGCATGTCGAGGACGTGTGGGGCCCGGCTCATCGATTCCATGCCGCCGGCAATGATGGTGTCGGCATCGCCCAGCATCACCGATTGCGCGGCGAGGTGTATGGCCTTTTGTCCCGAGCCGCAGACCTTGTTGATGGTCAGTCCCGGCACATGGTTGGGCATGCCCGACTTGATCGCGACCTGGCGGGCGGTGGCCTGGCCAAGCCCGGCGGTCAGCACGTGGCCCATGATGACTTCGCCCACGGTAGCGGGATCGATGGCGCTATCGTCGAGTACGGCCTTTGCCGCGATCACCCCGAGATCAACAGCAGGCACCGGGGCGAGGCCGCCGAGAAAACGTCCGATGGGAGTGCGGCGGGCGGCAACGATATAAGCGGCTTCGGTCATTGGGGGCTCCCGGAAATCAGGATTTGAGGGCGTCGAGATCGCGATAGAGATCGAGGGCCTCGGGGTTGGCGAGGGCCTCCTTGTTCTTGACCTCGCGGCCATGGACAACGTCGCGGACGGCCAGTTCGGTGATCTTGCCCGATTTGGTGCGCGGAATGTCGGCGATGGCGATCACTTTTGCCGGTACGTGGCGCGGCGAGGCGCCGTTGCGGATTTTGGTCTTGATCGCCTTGGTCAGTTCCTCATCGAGCGTCACGCCTTCGGTGAGGCGCACGAACAGGATGACACGGACATCGTCGTCCCAGTCCTGGCCAATGCAGATGGCTTCAAGAACTTCGTCCATCTGCTCGACCTGATTGTAGATTTCGGCGGTGCCGATGCGCACGCCGCCGGGATTGAGGGTCGCATCCGACCGGCCATGAATGATGATCCCGCCGCGTGGCGTCACCTCGGCGTAGTCGCCATGGCACCAGACATTGTCGAAACGCTCGAAATAGGCGGCGTGATACTTCTTGTCGCCCTCATCGTTCCAGAACTTGAGCGGCATTACGGGGAACGGTGCGGCGCAGACCAATTCGCCCTTTTCGCCGGTGACCGGCTGGCCGTTTTCGTTCCAGACCTCGACCTTCATCCCGAGGCCGGGGCCCTGTATTTCGCCGGAATAGACCGGGCGGGTTGGATCACCGAGCACGAAACAGGAGACGATGTCCGTGCCGCCGGAAATCGAGGCGAGATGGATGTCGGATTTGATGCCCGCATAGACGAAATCGAAATTCTCCGGGCTCAGGGGCGAGCCTGTGGAGGCCATGGATTTGAGCTTTTCAAGCCGGTGGGTGGTTTTCGGCTCGAGGCCGGATTTGCGGACAGCATCGATATATTTGGCCGAGGTGCCGAACAGGGTCATGGCTTCTGCGTCGGCGTAGTCGAACAGGATTTCTGGCCCGCCTGCGAAGGGGGAGCCGTCGAACAGCAGGAGCGTTGCTTCGCAAGCGAGCGCCGAGACCAGCCAGTTCCACATCATCCAGCCGAGCGTGGTGAAATAGAACACCCGGTCGCCCGGATTGGTATCGGCGTGGAGGAGATGCTCCTTGAGGTGCTGCAAAAGCACACCGCCGGCGCGGTGGACGATGCATTTGGGGACGCCCGTGGTACCCGAGGAAAACAGGATATAGACCGGGTGATCGAAGGGCAGGCGGGTGAACTCAACCTCCCGCGCCATATGGGGCGCCATGAAGCCGTCCATCGTGTCGGCATTGGGCAGCGTGGCGATGGCGTTGCCGGTGTCGCCGGCATAGGAGACGATCACGGTCTTTTCGAGCGTCGGAAGCCGGGCTGTGACAGCCTTGAGTTTGTCGCCGATATCGAAAGCCTTGCCATTGTACCAATAGCCGTCGCAGGCGATCAGCAGCTTGGGTTCGATCTGGCCGAAGCGGTCGAGCACGCCGCGCTCGCCGAAATCGGGGGAAGCGGAGGACCAGACCGCGCCGATCGAGGTTGCGGCGAGCATGCCGGCCACGGCTTCGGGCATGTTGGGCATCAGGGCGGCGACACGGTCGCCCGGGCCGATGCCCATGGCACGCATGGCCTGCTGCAGCATGGAGACTTTTTGCCGGAGTTCGTCCCAGCTCCAGCGATAGGACACCTTGTCCTCGCCCTTGAAGACGATGGCATCCCGCCCGCCGGTACCGCGCAGCAGGTTCTCGGCAAAATTCAGCTTCGCGTCGGGGAAAAAACGGGCGCCGGGCATCTTGTCGCCGTCGATCAGGCGCCGTTCACCCTTTTCTCCAACGACGCCGCCGAAATCCCAGATGGCGTCCCAGAAGTCTTCCGTATGGTCGAGCGACCAGCGATGGAGTGCCGGGGTGTCGGCAAAGCTGTCACCTGACCGCTCACCGCAGAACGCCCGAAAGCGGGTCATTGTCGCCTCGGCAATGCGATCTTCGGCAGGGCTCCAGAGCGGTTCGGGGGTGGCGGTTGGCTCGGTCATGTTTCCCGTCAGCGTTAGCTTCCGATCAGCGTTGTTTGTCCAGAAATCTGGCGATGCGGTCCTGCGCCTCGGGCTGGTCCCACATATCCGCCAGCCACGCAACGGTAGTTACAATTGCCTCTTCGGTCACGGGGGAACCCATGGCTTTTGCCAAGGCCTTGGCCTCGGCCACTGCCTGGGGAGCGGCCTTGAGGTAGAGCTCAGCTTCTTCGCTGACCGCCGCATCGAGGTGATCGGGCTCGACTACATGGGCGAGCAGACCGAGGCGTTTGGCCGTGCCACTGCCGAAAATGCGCGGCGACATGAAGACCTCGCGGATCCTGGCCTGGCCGATGCGGCCCACGACATAGGGCGCGATGGTGGCCGGGATCAGCCCCAGTCGTGTCTCGGTGAAGCCGAAGGTTGCGGTCTCGGACGCAAAGGCGATGTCACAGACCGCGATCATACCCAGCCCGCCGCCATAGGCCTGGCCATTGATGCGCCCAATCAGGGGCTTGGGCAGATCGTCGAGCGCCTTGAGCATGTCGGCGAGCTTGCGCGCCTCGGCCATGCGCCGGCTTCGGTCGGCCTCGAACTGCTCGCGCATCCAGTTGAGATCGCCACCCGCGCAAAAGCTCTTGCCGGCGCCGGTCAGGATGACGGCGCGGACGGCATCATCGGCGGCGAGTTGTTGCGCGGCTTCGCTGAGTTCCGCGATCATGCGGGCCGAGAGGGCGTTGTGCTTGTCGGGCCGGTTGAGAGTGAGCGTGGCGATGCCGTGAGCGTTGGTCTCAAGGATGATGGTTTCAAAGGGCATGGGAACCTCTGAGCGCAAGGGCGAAGCTCGCCGCCTGGTTGAGCCGGTCGCGGTCGAGGCCGGTGTTGTGACCCTTCCCGGTGAGCATGTCGTGTACCGCAAGGGTGGCGACATTGCCCTTGGCGCCGGGGGCGAAGGGGCATCCGCCCAAGCCGCCGATCGACGCATCAAACACGCACAGACCACGGTCGAGGCTCACTTCGATGTTATCGAGGGCCCGGTTCTTGGTGTCGTGATAGTGCCCGGCGAGCTGGTTGGCGGGGATTTCGGCGAGTACCGCGTCGAGCATGCGGCCGATGGTTTCCGGGGTGCCGTGGCCGATGGTGTCGCCAAGGGAGATCTCATAGCAGCCCAGGTCGATGAGGGCCTTGGCGACTTCCGCGACCTTTCCGGGCGGTGTCGGTCCGTCATAGGGGCAGTCCGCGACACAGCTCACATAGCCGCGCACCGGCATTTGATCGGCTTTCGCCCGTTCGAGCAGCGGCGCGAAGCGTTCCAGGCTTTCGGCAATCGAGCAGTTGATGTTTTTCTGGCTGAAGCCTTCCGAGGCAGAGGCAAAGACCGCAACCTCGTCGACGCCGGCTTTGCGCGCCGCCTCATACCCCTTCAGATTGGGGGTGAGGGCGGCGTAGTGCACGCCGTTGCGCCGCTCGATCCCTGCCATCACTTCGGCGCCGTCGCCCATTTGCGGCACCCATTTGGGCGACACGAAGCTCGCAGCCTCGATGCGGGTGAAACCGCAGAGCGACAGAAGGTCGACAAGCTGGATCTTGTCTTCGGTCGGGATCAGGCGGGGCTCGTTCTGCAGCCCGTCGCGCGGTCCCATTTCAACGATGGTGACGGTCTCGCTCACGCCTCCTCCGGGACCAGGGTGGCCAGAACCGCGCCATCGGCAACCTGATCGCCAAGTCCTGCGTTCAAGGTGGCGATCGTGCCGTTGCGCGGGGCGGTGAGGGTGTACTCCATCTTCATCGCTTCCATGACGATGAGCGGTTGGCCGGCTTCGACCGCTTCTCCCTGCGCCGTCGCCACCAGCTTGATGGTTCCGGGCATCGGCGCGGTGATCTCGTCGGAATGGTCGGCGGTCTCGAGACTGCCCTGAAGCGGATCCGGCAGGGCGAAATCGGTGGTCTCGCCTTGGACGAACACGGTCACGCCGCCCGCATGCACGGCCGCACTGGCCGGAAAGGCGTGGCCATCGGCCCTGACGGTCAGGCCGCCACCGGTTTTTGTCGAGCAACTGAGATGCACTTCGTGATCGCCCCAATGTGCAGTGAACCCCATCTCCGGCGTTCCCGTCAGCCGGACCCGCAGGGGGTCGTTGCGATGGATAAGCGACACGTCGCGATGCGCCTCACCCCAGAGGCGAAAACCGGTCAGCCGGTCCCAGACATCTGTGCCGTGAGCAGGATCGAGAAACCCTGCGGCCTGGATGGCGGCGAGCGCGATGGCCAGGGGCGATGGCGGGGTTGCTTCGGTCAACTGGTCCAACTCCCTGTCGATGAGCCCCGTGTCCATTACGCCCTCGACAAAGGCGCGATCACGGATAAGGCGGACCAGAAAGCCGAGATTGGTCACGGTACCGGCAATCTGTGTGCCTTCCAAAGCCTGCTCCAGCTTCAGCCGGGCCGTTTCGCGGTCGGGGCCATGCACCACCAGCTTGGCGATTATCGGATCGTAATGCGGGGAGAGACTATCGCCTTCGGCAACGCCCGTCTCGATGCGGGCGTCAGCAGGGAAGCGCAAATGATGCAGCGTGCCGGTGGCGGGCAGGAACCCTTTTTCGGCGTCCTCGGCGTATAGCCGGGCTTCCATCGCCCAGCCGGTGATCGCCAATTCGTCCTGGGTCTTGGGGAGGGGTTCACCATTGGCGACAGCGATCTGCCATTCGACGAGGTCGGTGCCGGTGATCATCTCGGTGACCGGATGTTCCACCTGAAGACGCGTGTTCATCTCCATGAAATAGAATCGGTTTTCATCGAGCCCGGCAGAAGCATCGGCGATGAACTCAACGGTGCCGGCGCCGCGATAGCCGATGGCCTTTGCAGCGGCGACCGCGGCTTCACCCATCTTTTGGCGCATGGCCTCGGTCATGCCGGGGGCCGGGGCTTCCTCGATCACCTTCTGATGGCGGCGCTGAAGCGTGCAATCGCGCTCGAACAGATGCACGGCATCGCCATGGGCATCGGCGAAGACCTGGATTTCGATATGGCGCGGGGTCGAGATGTACTTCTCGATCAGGCAGGCGGGATCGCCAAAGGCGGCTTCACCCTCGCGCTGCGCGCTTTCGAGCGCGGAACGGAACTCGGCGGCGTGCTCGACGCGCCGCATGCCCTTGCCGCCGCCGCCTGCGCGGGCCTTGATCAGCACGGGATAACCGATCTCATCGGCCTTCTTGGCGAGGAAATCGGGGTCCTGGCTGTCGCCGTGATAGCCGGGTACGACGGGTACGCCGGCCTTTTCCATGGCTGCCTTGGCGGCGTCTTTCAGCCCCATGGCGCGGATGGCGCTGGCCGGCGGACCGATGAAGATCAAGCCGGCGGTCTCGACAGCGCGGGCGAAATCCGCGTTTTCGGAGAGAAAGCCATAACCGGGATGGATGGCATCGGCGCCGGTTTCGCGCGCGGCGGTCAGCACGGCCTGCTGGTTGAGATAGCTCTGTTTGGCCTCAGCCGGGCCGATGTTTATCGCCTCGTCCGCGCGGCGGACATGCAGGGCGTCCCGGTCGGCATCCGAATAGACAGCGACGGTCGCAATGCCGAGCCTTTGGGCCGTGTCGATCACCCGGCAGGCGATTTCGCCCCGATTGGCGATTAGGATCTTGCGGATGGGAGAGGTGGTCATCATCACATCCTGAACAGGCCGAAACGGGTGTCGGGGATCGGCGCGTTGAGCGCGGCCGAGAGCGACAGGGCCAGGCTCTGGCGGGTCTTTGCCGGGTCGATAATGCCGTCATCCCAGAGCCGTGCACTGGCATAGAGCGGATGCGCCTGGGTTTCGAACTGGTCGGTGATCTGTTTGCGGAAGGCCTGTTCGTCGGCTTCCGGCCAATCACCGCCCTTGCGCTCGATCCCGTCGCGCCGGACGGTCGCCAGCACGCCGGCCGCTTGCGCTCCGCCCATCACCGAGATGCGCGAATTGGGCCAGGTCCACAGCAACCGGGGCGAATAGGCGCGTCCGGCCATGCCGTAATTGCCGGCCCCAAACGACCCGCCCACCAGCATGGTGATTTTGGGAACCGACGTCGTGGACACGGCCGTCACCAGCTTGGCGCCGTTCTTGGCGATGCCTTCGCTCTCATATTTGCGCCCGACCATGAAGCCGGTGATGTTTTGCAGGAAGACGAGCGGGATCTTGCGCTGGGAACAGAGTTCCACGAAATGCGCCCCCTTGATGGCGCTTTCGGAAAACAGCACGCCATTGTTGGCGATGATGCCGACCGGCAGTCCTTCGATATGGGCGAAGCCGCAAACGAGCGTCGTGCCATAGCGGGCCTTGAACTCGTCAAAGCGCGACCCGTCGACGACGCGGGCGATCACCTCGCGGATATCGTAGGGCTTGGACAGGTCAGAGGGGACGATGCCGTAGATCTCTTGAGGGTCGTAAAGCGGGGGCTCCGGGGGGCGGATTTCCAGCGTTTCGGGCTTTGGGCGGTTGAGATTGGCGACGATCTGGCGGGCGAGGGCCAGAGCGTGCTCGTCATTGTCGGCGAGGTGGTCGGCAACGCCGGACAGGCGGGTATGCACGTCACCGCCGCCAAGATCCTCGGCGGTCACGGTTTCCCCGGTCGCCGCCTTCACCAGTGGCGGGCCGGCGAGAAAGATCGTGCCCTGATCGCGGACGATGATCGCTTCATCGGCCATGGCGGGCACATAGGCGCCTCCGGCGGTGCAGGACCCCATCACGACGGCGATCTGGGGGATGCCGCGGGCCGACATATTGGCCTGATTGTAAAAGATGCGCCCGAAATGATCGCGGTCGGGGAAGACCTCGTCCTGATTGGGCAGGTTCGCGCCGCCGCTATCGACGAGATAGAGGCAGGGCAGGTTGTTCTCCGCCGCGATCTCCTGTCCGCGCAGGTGCTTTTTGACCGTCATCGGATAGTAGGTGCCGCCCTTCACGGTCGCGTCGTTACACACGATCATGACGTCGCGGCCAGAAACCCGGCCGATGCCCGCAATGGCGCCGGCGCCAGGGGAGGCGCCGTCATACATGCCGTGGGCGGCCGTGGTGCCGATCTCGAGGAAGGGCGAGCCGGGGTCGAGAAGCTGGGCGACGCGGTCGCGGGGCGGCAGCTTGCCGCGCGCCACATGGCGTTCGCGGGCCTTTTCGCCGCCACCATCCATGGCGAGGGTCACGGCTTCTTCGACTACACGCATCTGCTCGCGCATGGCGGCGTCGTTCGCCTCGAATTCCGGCGAGCGGGTCGAAATCGCGGACTTGATGACCGCCATGGCTATGCGGTCTCCTTGAACAGTTCGCGCCCGATCAGCATGCGGCGGATTTCCGAGGTGCCGGCGCCGATCTCATAGAGCTTGGCGTCGCGCAGCAGCCGGCCCGTGGGGTATTCGTTGATATAGCCATTGCCGCCCAGCGCCTGAATGGCTTCGAGCGCGATCTGGGTCGCCTTCTCGGCGGAGTAAAGGATACAACCGGCGGCGTCCTTGCGGGTGGTTTCGCCCCGGTCGCAGGCGGCCGCCACCGCGTAGACATAGGCACGGCAGGCATTCATCGTCGCGTACATATCGGCCAATTTGCCCTGCATGAGCTGGAATTCGCCGATGGGCTGGCCGAACTGCTTGCGCTCATGAACGTAAGGCACGACCACATCCATGCAGGCGGCCATGATACCGAGCGGGCCGCCCGAAAGCACCACGCGCTCATAATCGAGCCCCGACATCAAGACGCGGGCACCGCCGCCTTCTTCGCCCAGCACGTTTTCGAACGGCACTTCGCAGTCCTCAAAGACCAGTTCGCAGGTATTCGAGCCGCGCATGCCGAGCTTGTCGAGCTTCTGGGCGGTCGAGAACCCGGCCATGTCCTTCTCGATCAGGAAGGCCGTCAGCCCCTTGGCGCCGCCTTCAGGGTCAGTGCGGGCATAGACCACGAGCGTTGAGGCGTCCGGCCCGTTGGTGATCCACATTTTGTTGCCGGTCAGCACATAGCGGTCGTTCTTCTTGACCGCCTTGAGCTTCATCGAGACCACATCCGACCCGGCGCCGGGTTCGGACATGGCGAGCGCGCCGACATGCTCTCCCGAACAGAGCTTGGGCAGGTATTTTTCCTTTTGCTCGGGTGTGCCGTGGCGGTTGATCTGGTTGACGCACAGGTTCGAGTGAGCGCCATAGGAGAGGGCGGTCGAGGCAGAGGCGCGCGAGAGTTCTTCCATGACGACGACATGGGCGAGATAGCCCATGCCCGAGCCGCCATAGTCTTCGTCGGCGGTGATACCCAACAGGCCCAATTCGCCCAATTCCGGCCAAAGGTCGGCGGCGAAGGTGTTGGTCTCGTCGATCTCGGCGGCGCGCGGGGCGAGGTTTTCCCCCGCCCAGCGCCGCACCATGTCGCGGACGGCGTCGATGTCTTCGCCCAGCCCGAAATTCATGCTCGCATCGAACACGCGATCCTCCCTCAGATCCGGCGCCTGGTTGAAACTATTGCGCAGCCTGCGCCGGCGCGCCAGCCGGCACGGGGTTTTCGAACGCTTCCCACAGGGCGGGAAGCCGTTTGCGGGCGTCTTCCGCCGCCTTCATCTTCACCGGCCCGAACCCGCGAATGGTCGAAGGCCAGTTGAGGAGTTCAAGCGCGGCGTCCTGTCGGGGCGGATCGACGTCCTCCATAACCCGTTCGACCAGCATCTCGTATTCGCGGATCAAGCCGCGTTCGAGCTTGCGGTCGGCGCTGAGGCCGAAGAGATCGAGCGGGGTTCCGCGCAGGCTCTTCATGCCCGCGAGGATTTTGAAACCGCGCCGCATCCATGGTCCGTATTTGCGCTTTTTGGGACGACCGTTCGGGTCCTTGCCCGGCAGGAAAGGCGGCGCGAGGTGAAAGGCGATCTGGTAGTCGCCGTCAAACTCGGTCGTGAGCTGCTTTTCGAATTCGGGTCGGGTGAAGAGCCGCGCCACCTCGTATTCGTCCTTATAGGCCAGCACCTTGGCATAGTTGACGGCCACTGCGCGGGCGAGTGCCGGGTCAAGGTGACGGGTGTCGACAAGCGAACGAACCTTGGCCACCAGGGCCGAATAGCGCTTGGCCAGCTTCTGGTTCTGGTAGGCAGTGAGGTGATGAATGCGATGATCGATTAGTTCATCAAGGCTCATCTCGCTCTGCAGTTTGGGCGCATCGGCTTCCGGTTCGGCCAGGGCCTCGATGCGCTCGGGCGCCGAGGCAGCCACGCGGCCCCATTCAAAGGCGTTCTTGTTGGCGTCGACGGCAACCCCGTTGAGTTCGATGGCCTTGTGGATCGCGTCGCGGGACACCGGCACCAGCCCGGCCTGCCAGGCATAGCCGAGCATCATGATGTTGGTGGCGATGGCGTCGCCGGCCACGATCTCTGCCAGATCCGTGAAGTTGCGGAAATGCTGATCGGATTTGACGTTTTTCTTGACCGCGGTGACTACGGCGCCGGCCTTGAAGTCGAAATCGCGGTTGCGCACGAAATCGGCGACCGGGGTGACCTTGGTGTTGACCACGCCATTGGTGCGGGCCGGATCGCAAAGTGTTGCGCCTTCCATCCCTGCAGCCACCACATCGTCCGCGGCGAGCAACAGATCGGCGCCACCGGTCACGATGCGCGGCGAGGTGACCTGATCCGGTGTTTCCGCGATCCGGACATGGGAGAGCACCGCGCCACCCTTCTGGGCAAGACCGGCCATATCAAGGATCATCGCGGCCTTGCCCTCGATATGGGCGGCCATGCCGAGAATAGCGCCGATGGTCAGGATGCCGGTGCCGCCAATGCCGGTAATGGCGATGTTCCAGGGACGGGTGTGAATGCCCGGCAACATGGGTTCGGAAATGCCTGAAATGTCCGGTCCGCCGGCGGCGGCGCGCTTGCGCGGCTTGCCACCCTCGATGGTGACAAAGCTCGGGCAAAAGCCCTTGAGGCAGGAATAATCCTTGTTGCAGGCCGACTGGTTGATCTTGCGCTTGCGTCCGAACTCGGTCTCGAGCGGTTCGACGGCGATGCAGTTGGATTGCACCGAACAATCGCCGCAACCCTCACAGACCGACGGGTTGATCATCACGCGGGTCGGGGGATCTTCCAATTCCTTGCGCTTGCGGCGGCGGCGTTTTTCGGCGGCGCAGGTCTGCACATAGACAATCGCCGAGGTGCCGGGTTCCTCGCGGATATCGAGCATGACCGCGTCCATATGGTCGCGATGCTTGAGGATGGTGCCGGGGGCAAGGTCGGACAGGCTGTACTGTTCAGGGTGGTCGGTGAGCAGATAGATCGGTCTCACACCTTCCCAGTAGAGCTGGTGGGTGACCTGCTGGGGCGACATCTGCCCGTCGACATGCTGGCCGCCGGTCATGGCAACGGCGTCGTTGTAGAGGATCTTGTAGGTGATCGGTGCCTTGGCGCTCACCGACTGACGGATCGCCAGAATGCCGGAATGGAAATAGGTCCCGTCGCCGAGATTGACGAAGCGGTGCTTCTCTTCGGTGTAGCGGTGGATCGCGGTCCAGGGCACGCCCTCGGCGCCCATATGGGTGAAGGTCTCAGTGTTGCGGTCCATCCATTGCGCCATGAAATGGCAGCCGATGCCGGCCATGGCTTTTGAGCCTTCCGGCACACGGGTCGAGGTGTTGTGCGGGCAACCGGCGCAATAAAAGGGCAGGCGGGCGAGGGGCGGCTGGTGTTTCTGCCCGATCTCATGGCGCTCGGTGAGATAATCGAGGCGGCTGGCGATGCGGCGCTTGAGGCCATCGTCGAAATCGAGTTCGAGAACCCGGTTGGCGATCATGCGGGCCACGGCGCCCACGGTCAGCGAGCGCGACAGGGAGAGGATGTGGTGATCCTCATGGTCGAACTTGCCGATGATGCGTGGCCGGACATCGGCGCGCCAGTTGAAGAGCTGCTGCTTGATCTGGTTCTCGATGATCTCGCGGCGTTCCTCGATGATGAGGACCTCCTCGAGACCTTCGGAGAAATGCCGGATCCCTTCGGGTTCGAGCGGCCACGGCATGCGGACCTTGTAGATCCTGAGCCCGATAGAATGGGCCTCGACCGAGCCTATGCCCAGTTCCTTGAGTGCCTGGCGCACATCCTCATAGGCCTTGCCGGAGGCGACGATGCCGAGCCGGGCATTGGGGCTGTCGAGGGTGATCTTGTCGACGCCATTGGCACGGGCAAAGGCGATGGCGGCATAGCCCTTGTGTTCCTGCAGGCGTTCGTCCTGGACAAGCGGGGGGTCAGGCCATCTGAGATTGAGCCCGCCTTCGGGCATTTCGAAGTCGGTCGGGATCACGAATTCCCGGTTCTCACCGCCCAGATCGATGGCGGCGGTGGTCTCGACGGTATCCGAGATGAATTTCATGCCGACCCAACAGCCCGAATAGCGCGACATGGCGACGCCGAGCAGGCCGATCTCTAGGAATTCATGGATCGAGGAAGGGTAGAGCATCGGCATCAGTGCCGACATGAAGGCGTGGTCGGACTGGTGGGGGATCGAGGAGGATTTGCAGGAATGGTCGTCGCCGGCGAGCGCCAGTACGCCGCCATGACGCGACGTGCCGGCGGCATTGCCGTGCTTGAAGGCATCGCCGGAGCGGTCGACGCCCGGTCCCTTGCCGTACCAAATGCCCAGAACGCCGTCCTTTGTGGCGCCCTCGGACAGGTGCACCTGCTGGGTCCCCCAGATGGCGGTGGCGGCGAGATCTTCATTCACGCCCGGCTGAAAGGTGATGTCGAGCGGGTCGAGAAAGCGCTTGGCCTTCATGACCTGCTGGTCGTAGCTGCCCAGCGGCGAACCGCGATAGCCGGTGATCAGCGCCGCGGTGTTCAAGCCGGCGGCACGGTCACGGCGCATCTGCACCATGGGCAGGCGAACCAGCGCCTGCAGACCGGACAGGAATATCTGTCCCTCGGTCTTTGTGTATTTGTCGTCCAGCAAGATCTGCGATGTCGTCATGACGACCCGTCTCCTCCGTCTCTCGCAGCCCTCGAGAAGGTTTCGACGCCAGTTCATCTTATTCTTTTGCGGCGCCGATAAAAATCCCCGCCGGCTGCCCTGTAACCGGCGGGGATTGGGGCGTGGCTCAGGCCACGCAGATGAGCCCCTCCGCATCGAGCGAAAGGGGAATGCGCATCAGCGCACAGCCCTGACCGAATCCGGCAACGCCTTCGCCGGTCAAAAGGTCGAATTCGGCGTGATGGTTCGAGCACATCAGCCTTTGCCCGTCGGCGGTGGTCACGTCTTCCGAGCGGAAGGTCAGCGGAAGGCCCTGATGCGGGCAGGCGTTGAGAAAGGCCGCAAAGGCCTCGCCCTTGCGCACCAGCAAGATGGGGAAGTCGCGGCCCTTGCCCGAGAAGGTGACGGCCAGCGTGCCGTCTTCAGGCAGGTCGCTTGTGCGTGCGATCACGGCGCCCGAATCCGGTGCACCGCGCACACGCTGCCAACTCATGGTGTCAGCCATAGGATCTCCCGTTTGGCCAAGTGGGGCGCCTGCTGTGCAGACGCCCCGGCCGCTCCAGTGGCCTGACTATTCGGCCGCGTCGGTGCCGAGCACGCCGCGGCGGATCTGGTCTTCCTCGATCGATTCGAACAGGGCGCGGAAATTGCCCTCGCCGAAACCGTCGTCGCCCTTCCTCTCGATGAACTCGAAGAAGATCGGGCCGATGGCATTGGCCGAGAAGATCTGCAGCAGGATCTTGGTCATGCCGCCTTCGACAACGCCTTCCCCATCGATGAGGATGCCGTTCTTTTCCAGCCGGTCCATGTTTTCGCCATGCCCGGGCACGCGGCCTTCGACCATGTCGTAATAAGTCGAGGGCGGCGAGGGCATGAAGGGCAAGCCATCCGAACGCAGGCGTTCGATCGATTCATAGATATCGTGGCAGCCACAGGCGATGTGCTGGATACCTTCGCCCTGGTATTCCTTGAGATATTCCTCGATCTGGCTTTTCTCGTCCGCACTTTCGTTGATCGGAATGCGGATCTTGCCATCGGGGCTGGTGAGGGCCTTGGAGTAAAGGCCGGTCAGCTTTCCTTCGATGTCGAAATAGCGGATCTGCTTGAAGTTGAAGATCTTTTCGTAGAAATCCGACCAGACATCCATGCGTCCGCGATGGACGTTGTGGGTCAAATGATCGAGATAATAGAGCCCGATGCCTTCGGGATAGGGGTTGGCTTCGCCGACCCAGTCGAACTCGGCTTCATAAGCGGAGCCCTTTTCGCCATAGGTCTCGACGAAATAGAGCAGCGAGCCGCCAATGCCTTTGATCGCGGGTACGTCGAGCGCCTTGGTGCCCTCGGCCGGATCATAGGGTTCGGCGCCGTTTTCGAGCGCACGCTTGTAGGAGTGTTCGGCATCGACGACGCGGAAGGCCATGGAGGGCGCGCACGGGCCGTGCTTGGCGACGAAATTGACGCCCTGGCTGCCCGGTTCCTCATTGACGAGATAGTTCACATCGCCCTGGCGATAGACCGTGATCGCTTTGGTCTTGTGTTTGGCGACAGGGATAAAACCCATCAGCGAGAAGAGCTTATGCAGCTCTTCGGGTTCCGGATGGGCGTATTCCACGAATTCGAAACCGTCGGTGCCTGCCGGGTTTTGATCGGTGATCTTCGCCGGCGGCGCGTCATGCGGATAAGGACCCATTTCAGACCTCCTCACAATCTGTGCATTTGTGAAACACAATCTATCACTGAACACCCGCAAATGCTGTGCAAACACGTCTGGATTTGTTAGAGATGCGCACTGTTGATGCGTACAACAGGGCAATACACGCGGGGAACGTGCATGGACGCTATTGATATGAAATTGCTGTCAGCGTTGCAGGAGGATGGCTCGCTGACAAACGCCGAACTGGCTGACAGGGTGGGGCTTTCAGCCTCCCAATGCTCGCGGCGCCGGGCGGCGCTCGAAAAGGCCGGAATCATTCAGGGCGTGAGGGTTTTGCTGTCGCCCGAAGGGCTCGGGCTCGAGGTCACGGTGCTGGTCCAGGTCCGGCTGGCGACGCACTCCGCGCACAATGCGCGGCGATTCGAGGAACTGGTGGGTGACATCGACGAGGTGCAGGAATGCTATCTCGTGACCGGTGACTATGATTACAGCCTCAAGATGGTGCTCAAGGACCTCAAGACGCTGGCGACGATCCTGAATAAGGTCTTTCTCGCCCATGACAGCGTCTCCCAGGTGCATTCGACCATCGTGCTCGAGCGCACCAAGGAAACCTCCAAGCTGCCGATCAATTCGCGCTTGCCGCTGATGTAAGCGGGTTCACGGCGGCTCCCGAACCGCGTAAACAGGCCTCCACGGGCGCAGCGAGCCGAGTGCGGCCCTGCGCCCCGGGGGTTTGTCAAACGGAGGGGCATATGCTCAAGGGGCCGGCACGTCTTGCCGCAATCGTTATCGCCGCCACGGGGCTGGGCACGCTGGGGGCTGCGGCGCAGGACTACACCTTGCGCCTGCACCAGTTCCTGCCTGAAACATCGACCATTCCGCGCGAAGTCCTGGCTGGTTGGGCAAAAGCGATCGAACTGGAATCCGGGGGACGGCTCGCCGTCGAGCTTTACCCTTCGATGCAGCTCGGCGGATCGCCGGCGGATTTGTACGATCAGGCGCGCGATGGCGTGGCCGATATCATCTGGACGGTGATCGGCTATACACCCGGGCGTTTCCCGACGGCAGAGACGTTCGAACTGCCCTTCATCATCAGGGACGGGAAAACCACGTCGCGGGCCTTTCACCGCTTCATGGTCGAGAATTCAGGCGATGAGTTCGACGAAACGCACGTCCTTGCCTTCCACACCCATGGTCCGGGGCTGATCCACTCGCAAAAGCCCGTGCGCTCGCTCGAGGATATGGCAGGGCTGAAGGTGAGGGGTGGCAATCGGGTCATCAACATGATGCTCGAGGAACTCGGCGCGGTACCGATCGGCATGCCGGTGCCTGCGGTGCCCGAAAACCTGACCCAGGGTGTGATTGAAGCGGCTACCATTCCCTGGCAGGTCACGATTGCGCTCCGGATCGCCGAACTGGTTGGGTATCACACCGAATTTGAAGGTGAGACAGGCTGGTACAGCCAAACCTTCGTGTTGACGATGAACAAACAGTCCTATGAGCGCCTGCCTGAAGATCTTCAGGAGATCATCGACGAATATTCGGGTGAAGATCTGGCGGCCTGGATGGGCGAAGCGATGGACGAAGACGACTATTACGGGCGCAAGATCGCCGAGGAGGCGGGCAACGAAATCATCGTGCTTGGTCCCGACGAGGTCTCCCGCTGGCAGGAAGTTGGCGAACGGGTTACCGAACGCTGGATCGGCGAAATGGCCGACAAAGGCTATGACGGTGCCGCGCTCCTGGCCCGCGCCAAGGAACTGATCGAAGAAAGCGCGAATTTCGTCGAAGATGAAGAGTAGAGCCGACGGGCGGGCTGTTGCTCGCCCGGTTCGTCTTGTGGCGCACGGGTTTGCCCTGATCGGCGGGCTCATCCTTTGCGCCATGGCGCTGATGAGTTGTGTCAGCATTGCCGGGAGGGCGCTGGTTCCATTGGGACTTCGGCCGGTCCCGGGCGATTTTGAGTTGATCCAACTCGGCGCCGCAATCGCAGTCGCCTGCTTTCTGCCGCTGTGCCAACTCGAAGGCGGGCATGCCGCCGTTGATTTTCTCGCGCGACGCTTTGTGCGGCCGGTACGGTATGTGCTCGACCTCGCTGTGGCGCTCGGCTTTGCTGTTATCGCCTGCCTTCTGGCCTGGCGGCTGGGCCTCGGGTTGTTTGACAAATTCCAGAGCGGCGAAACCACCTATATCCTGCAGTTTCCGGTCTGGTGGTTTTATGCCGGGGTGATGATCCCCGGGGTGGCATGGGCCGGCATCAGCCTTTTTGGCGCCGCGTTGGCGGTCACCGGAAAGCCGCTTGAGCGTGGCGGGGAGCCTGTCGGGCCATGATTGCGGGCCTCAGCGGCGCGACACTCGGTTTTGCCGGGCTCGGCCTATTGCTGGCCCTGATCCTCATTCGCGTACCCGCGGGCCTTGCCATGCTGGTCTGCGGCGTGGCGGGCAGCCTGCTCGTGCTGGGCACACCGGCGCCCATGCTCGCGCAGCTCAAATCGGTCATGGTGAGCACCTTTTCCAACCACGGGCTGGCGGTGGTGCCGCTATTCATTCTCATGGGCCAGTTTGCCGGTCTTGGCGGAATCTCGGAGGCATTGTTTCGCGCAGCTGACGCCGCGATGGGCCGGCGACGCGGCGGTGTTGAAGGCGCGACCGTGCTGGCTTGTGCGGGGTTCGGGGCGATCTGCGGGTCTTCCCTGGCCACGGCGGCGACCATGGGTCAGGTGGCCCTGCCAGAGCTCAAGCGGCGCGGCACAGATGATGCGCTTGCCGCGGGAGTGCTGGCGGCGGGAGGAACGCTGGGCATCCTGATACCGCCATCGGTCGTGCTGGTGATCTATGCCATTCTTGTCGAGCAGAACGTGGCGACCCTGTTTGCCGCGGCGCTCATCCCCGGTCTTCTGGCGGTGCTCGGCTATCTTGGCGTGGTGTGGATAATGACGCGGAACCGGCCTCAAACGCCCGAAAACCGCGCTTTCGATGATGCCGAGCTGTGGGCGGCCTTGCGGGCTGTGTGGCCGGCGGCAGCCATCTTCCTGATTGTGATTGGCGGCATTTACACAAGGGTCTTCACGCCGGCAGAAGGGGCCTCGGTGGGGGTGGTCGCCACTGCGGTTCTGGCCTTCGCGCGCGGCGGACTGAACCGGCAAACTCTGCTCGCGGCTTTCAAGGCGACGGCGATCACGACCGCGATGATCTACTTCATTCTGTTGGGAGCCGAAGTGTTCAACAGCTTCCTGGCCCTCACGCGCCTGCCGGCCATGCTGGCGTCATTCATTGCCGAAGCGCCGGTGCCACCGCATCTTCTGCTGGCCGCTGTGCTGCTGGGCTTCGTGGTGCTCGGCTGTGTCATGGAAAGCCTTTCCATGATCATTCTGGCCGTCCCGGTTGTCTTTCCGGCCCTGGCAGGGCTGGATTTCGGCCTGACCCATGATCAGTTTGCGGTCTGGTTCGGTATTCTGGTGCTGATCGTCGTCGAACTGGGCCTGATTACCCCGCCGGTCGGGCTCAACCTGTTTGTCATCCGGCGCGTGGCGCCAACCATCGAGCCTGCGGCTCTCTATCGCGGTGTCCTGCCGTTTGTGGGTGCGGATCTGATCCGGATCAGCCTGCTCGTCGCCGTGCCCTGGTTGAGCCTGGTGCTCACCGGTCTGGGCACAAATTAGGACAAGTTTTACCAATTATCAAAGCAACTTAACCATGGCAGACGAAAACACGGCTTTGACGAGTTGCTAGTTGTTCTTGAGTAAGGTTTCGATGCGATTTTAGGCCCCGAATTCAAAACAGGGGTCTTCTATGTCGGCCGAAACGGCGCTTCCCCACATTGATGAGCAATCCGCGGATCGGCACCAGCCCGGCGCCATTGCGGCGTCGCGCGGTGTCACTGCCGAGCTTGTCGCCCCGGGCGAATGGGATCGCCTTGTCGGCGAGATGGATGGCGTCTGCCAGGAGCAGCTGGTCGCGTTTTCGGCCGTACGCTGGCCCAATATGGAAATCGATGCCCTCCGATTTACCCGTGCCGGCTCCGTCATCGGCGGTTGCCTGATCATGCACAAATCCTTGCCGTTCCGGCTTGGCGGCTTTGCGGTGGTCAAATGGGGGCCGGTGCTGGCCGACCAGAACTCTGCTGATGCGCCGGCGAACTACGCGGCGATGGTCGATATCCTCAAGCAACGCTATGCGGCAGAGAAGGGGCTGATGCTCTCCATCTTGCCGCGCGCCATGCCGGTCGAGGACAATTACGCGCATGCGGCACTGGCAGAGCAGCAGTTCCGGCCCGGCCCGCAGCTGCCCTATCCCAACCGGTATTTCGTGCGGATCGGGCTGTCGTCCGAAGAGACGATGAAGAGCTATGCGCAAAAGTGGCGCTACCATTTGCGAAAGTCGGAGAAGGAAGAGATGACGTTCGAGCTTTGCGGCTCTGACGCGCTCTATGTGTTCAACGCGCTTTATGAAGAAATGTCAGCGCGCAAGCAGTTTCCTGATTATTCCGCTTTCACGAGCCTGCCTGACTTGATGAAGGCCGATCCAGGCGTTCGGCCGGAAGTGTTCATGGTGCGCAAGCAGGGGCGGGCCGTCGCCGGCGCGGTGATCTTCACCGCCGGGGAGACCGCGGTCTATCTCTATGGCGCAACCAGCGACGACGCTTTGCCGCTGAGGGCCGGCTATTTCATGCATGGCCGGATCATCGAATGGCTCAGCCGGAACCCGCGCATCAAATGGTATGATCTGGGCGGGACGGATGGCTTCGACGGGCTGCACCAGTTCAAGGCGGGCATGGTCGGCAAGGCCGGCATGATCACTCAGGTGCCGCCGGTCATGCATTACGCCCATCATTGGTGGCCACGCCTTTTCGGCACAACCATCTACGGCATTCGCGATCTCCGCGCCCGCATCAAGCGCGTACTGGACCGCAAGGCCCCCCGGGGCTAGGCCGCAGCATGGCGCGCATCAGCCACGTCATCTCCAAGAGCACAGCGATCTTCGGCAGCCGTTTGTTCGGCGCCGGGCTGCTGTTCGGCGTGCAGATGCTTATCGCCAATCTGTGGGGAGCGGAAACGCTCGGCCAGTACCTGCTGCTGGTGGCCGCGATCAATCTCACCGCGATGGTGTTGCCGCTCGGTTTTCAGGTCATCGCCAGCTATTTTGCCGCCGAATATGCCACCAATGGCAGAGGCGACCTGCTGCGCGGCTTTGTCGGCACGGCGGTTCTGCATGTCGTGGTGTTGTCGAGCCTCCTGCTCGCCGCGTTCATGTTTCTTCCGCTGCCGCAGACAGAATGGGTCGAGACCTTGTCTCCGGTCGGCGGCGCCTGGCTTGCCGGTGCCGTGGCACAATCGGTGGTGTTTATCTGCGGCGGCATGCTTGTGGGGCTCAGGCGGCCCCTGGTGGCATTCGCGCCGGACGTCGTTGTGCGTCCGCTGGCGATGATTGCGATTGTCGGGGCCCTTGCTGTGTGGGAAGGCGGGGCAACGCTGCCCTTCGTTCATCTGGCGCTCGGCCTGACATTGGTTCTCGCGCTGAATGCTGTCGGGCACGGCGTGATCACCTATCGCGCCGTCAATCGTGTGCCGCGCGGATCGGGAGAGGGGCTGGGCACCGCCTATGCCCGCTGGTGGCGGTTTGCAGCGCCCTGGGTGATCATCGCGGCCGCGACCGATTTCCTGTTCGATTTCGACCTCATTCTGATCTCGAACCTGATGACCCATGAAGAGCTTGCGGTCTTCGGGGTCTGTGTCCGGTTCTTCGTCCTGGCCAGTTTCGGTATCGGTGCGGTCTATTCGGTGTTCCTGCCGGACCTGTTCGCCTCCAATGCGGGAGAAGACAAGGCCGCATTCACCCACCGGGTGGTGCAGTCCAACCTGATCGCGCTGGCGGTATCGGTTTTGGCCCTGATCGCAGCGGCCATTCTTGGGCCGCTCGCCCTGTCCCTGTTCGGCCCTGCCTTCGAGCAAGGCTATCCCGCCTTGCTGGTGCTGATGGGCGGGCTGGTCATCCGGTCGGCCTTTGGCCCGGCAACGCTCGTCCTGAGCTTGCGTGACCGGCCCTATGCGGCGCTGCCGGTGGTGCTGGGCGGGCTGATCACGTTGGTCGTGGCCAATTTCGTGCTGATCCCGGCCTTTGGCCTCAATGGTGCGGCGCTGGCGGCATTGGCCGCCCTGATGGCGCTGTCTGCAGGCTGGTGGGGGATGTGCCGGGCGGTGACCGGCGCCGATGTTTCGGTGTTTGCCGGATTGAAGCTCGAGGCGGGGCGCCCGGCTCTCGATGCCGAAGGGCAAATCCCCGACATCCGCTGATCGCGCCAAGTTCTACCTGGCGGTCAATGCCTTGATGCGGCGGGCCACGCGGCCAAGCCGGCCCGGCTGCTCGAGCGTCACATAGCCCGGGTTCACCTTCTCGAAGGGCAGGTCGAACATCAAATAGTTCTCGCCAAAGATATGCTGCTGAAGTTCGGCCACGAGCTGCCAACCGAACCTCTTCATCAGGATATTGGCGGCCCGGTTGTCCGGCCTGGTGAACGTGACGGCCTTGTGGAAGTCGCCACGGTCGAAATGCTCCGCCCAGCGCCTCAGGGAAAACTGGGCAATCCCCGAGTTTCTGTAGGGGAAGGACACGTAGGACCAATAAAGGAACAACACCCCGCAATCGGGGCCGGAAAACTGCACCGAAGCCCGTTCGCCGTCAGCTTCGCCGATAAAGATGTGCCACGGGTCGTGGGCGAACAGGTCATCAACGAATTTCCGGTTGAGCCTGGCCTTCTCCCAGGCCTTGAAACTGTCGTTGTAATAGGGTGAAGTATCGATCGCCTCGACAAGGCGTTCATATGCCCAGTCGAGGTCACCTGCCGTCGACGCTCTGACGGAAAAATTCGGTCGCGCGTTATCGTCCATTATCATCACCTTTTGCGCCCACGCCCCGAGGCTAGCGGGAATTGTTTGCGTTTTCCTTGCGACAACGTGCGTCGGTTATGTGTTTGAAACAAAGGGGATGGTGTGGCTATAAAGCGCGTCAAAGAGGCACCTTGAGGAGGGTAACCCATGAGTAGCGATATTTTCGAGCCGCCTGCGGAGATCGCGGCGCGCGCCCAGATCGATGCTGCGAAGTACGAAGATATGTACGCGCTATCGATCGCTGATCCGGATGCATTCTGGGGCGAGCAGGGCAAACGGCTCGACTGGATCGAGCCCTATACCAAGGTCAAGAACACCACCTTCGAATACCCCGATGTCTCCATCAAGTGGTATGAGGACGGGGTTCTCAACGTTTCCGCCAACTGCATCGACCGGCATCTCGAGACCCGGGGCGACCAGACCGCGATCATCTGGGAAGGGGACAACCCGGATGAAGACAAGCACATCACCTATCGCGAATTGCATGAGCATGTGAGCCGGCTGGCCAATGCCTACAAGGCAATGGGCGTCAAGAAGGGCGACCGGGTCTGCATCTACATGCCGATGATCCCGGAAGCCGCTTATGCCATGCTGGCCTCCGCCCGCATCGGGGCCGTTCACTCGGTGGTGTTTGGCGGGTTTTCGCCGGACGCGCTGCGCAGCCGCGTGCAGGATTGCGGCGCCACGATCGTCGTGACCGCCGATGAGGGCGTGCGCGGTGGCAAGGCCGTGCCGCTCAAGGCCAATGTCGACAAGGCGCTCGATGGTGTCGATGGCGTCAAGGTGCTGATGGTCAAGCGCACCGGCGGCGATGTCGGCTTCGTTGATGGCCGCGACCACTGGTATCACGAGGAAACCGCAAAGGCCTCGCCGGACTGCCCGCCCGAGCCGATGAATGCGGAAGATCCGCTGTTCATCCTTTACACCTCGGGGTCGACCGGCAAGCCCAAGGGCGTGCTGCACACGACCGGTGGCTATCTCGTCTACACCTCGCTGAGCCATCAGCTGGTTTTCGACTACCATGATGGCGATATTTACTGGTGCACCGCCGATGTGGGCTGGGTGACCGGGCATTCCTATATCGTCTATGGCCCGCTCGCGAACGGCGCGACGACGCTGATGTTCGAGGGCGTGCCGAACTATCCGGATGCCTCGCGCTTCTGGAAGGTCTGCGACAAGCACAAGGTCGACATCTTCTACACCGCGCCGACCGCGATCCGTGCGCTGATGGGCGCCGGCGATCATTTCGTCGACAACGCCGATCTGTCGAGCCTGCGGATCCTGGGCACGGTGGGCGAGCCCATCAACCCCGAGGCCTGGCGCTGGTATCACGAAAAGGTCGGCCGCGGACGCTGTGCCATCGTCGACACCTGGTGGCAGACAGAAACCGGCGGGTTCATGATTACCCCGTTCCCCGGGGCGACGGCCACCAAGCCGGGCTCGGCCACCAAGCCGTTCTTCGGGATCAAGCCTGAAATCCTGTCCGCCGAAGGCGAAGTGCAGGAAGGCAATGGCGTTGAAGGCGTGTTGTGCATCGCCGACAGCTGGCCGGGCCAGATGCGGACGGTCTATGGCGATCATGACCGCTTTGTCTCGACCTATTTCGAGACCTACAAGGGCTACTATTTCACCGGTGACGGCTGCCGCCGGGATTCCGACGGCTATTACTGGATCACCGGCCGCGTCGACGATGTGCTGAACGTCTCGGGCCACCGCCTTGGCACCGCCGAGGTCGAAAGCGCGCTTGTTTCGCATGACAAGGTCTCCGAAGCTGCCGTAGTCGGTTATCCGCACGACATCAAGGGGCAGGGTATCTATTGCTATGTCACGCTAATGTCCGGGCAAGAGCCTTCCGACGACCTCAAGGCCGAGCTCAAGAGCTGGGTGCGCAAGGAAATCGGACCGATCTGTACGCCCGACCTCATCCAGTTCGCTCCCGGCCTGCCCAAGACCCGTTCGGGCAAGATCATGCGCCGAATTCTGCGAAAGGTTGCCGAGAACGACTATGGTTCTCTTGGCGATACTTCGACGCTGGCTGACCCGGGCGTTGTCGACGATCTGATCGAGAATCGCCAGAACCGCTGATTGATAAGTGGTTTTACGGATCAAGGGCGGCCTTCGGGCCGCCCTTTTTTTTGTCCGAACGGTTCAAGATCTAACCGTTCGATTCATGAAATGAAAACCGCATTTGGAGCTTTCCCGGCGCGTTAAGTGTTGCTTGGGCAGCCTGTTTCATAGTGAACCCCGGAAAAGTCCTTAGGGACGACAAATGTGGGGCGTCACAATGAACAACGCGGCGAAAATCATAGGTGCGGCTCTTATAGCCATCACCAGTCTGAGTGCGGTTCCGGCCTGGGCAACTGACTGGGTTGCCGACAAGTTGCGCGGACCGGTCCATTTCCTTTCCGACGGTGAATGGCAGGAGCTTGTGCGCGGCGACGAACTGCCGGATGGCGTGATCCTGCGCACCGGCAAGGGCGGTCGCGTGGAGTTACGGCGCGGCAAGGAAGTCATGAATCTGGGAGCAAACACCCAGATCCGGGTCGTCGACCGGGCACCCGGGGAAAAATTCACCAATGTGTATCAGGATTTCGGCACGCTCGATGTTGACGTCGAAAAGCGCAATGTTCGGCATTTTGCCGTGATCACGCGGCAACTCGCTGCCGTGGTGAAGGGAACCCGGTTCAGCGTCGATGCGGATGAAAACGGGGCCATGGTCAAGGTCGAACGCGGCGTGGTGCAGGTGCAGGACGCCAAGCGTCGGGCCCGTGTCGATATCCGTCCGGGCCAACAGGCAGGCGCCAGCGAAGACACCGGCATGTCGCTTGAGGTTGATGGCGAGGGCAGCCTGCCTGCCGTTGTGGACATGGCGACCGGCAAACCAGTGGATCCGGGCAGTCAGGGCAATGGCAACGGCCTCGAAACGGCACCTGGCCAGCTCAAGAAGACCGTCGGGAACACCGTTGATGCCTTGACCGGCAACGGCAACGGAAACAGCGGCAACAATGGCAACGGCAATTCAAACAGCAATGGGAATGGGAACGGCAATGGCAACGGTAATGGCAATAGCAACGGTAATGGCGGCGGTAACGGCGGCGGCAACGGCAATGGCGGCGGCAACGGAAATGGTGGCGGACAAGGCAACGGCGGGGGCCTTGTCAAGAAACTGACCAACACTGTTGGCGGACTGCTCTAGTCCAGAATTACCCGGATGCGCGGGCCCAGAGTGGCCGGCGCATCCGGCTTAGCGTCTCGGGGGCAACGTGACCAAAGCAATCAAACAGATTCTCACTGCTGCCGTGATTTCGGCGGCAGTGTTTGTTGCTGCGGCCTTCGGTTTGTTCCAATCCGCCGACCATGCGCTTCAGGACCTGCGCTTTTCTCTCGGCAATCGCGCACCCACCGGTGACATCGTCATGGTGTCGATCGATTCCCGGGCGCTTGACACCATCGGTGTGTGGCCCTGGCCCCGCCGGGTTCATGCCGAGCTGATCGATGTCCTGCTCGATTACGGCGTCGACGAGATCGCGTTCGATGTCGATTTCTCCTCCCGTTCGACGCCGGAGGACGATGCCGCTCTCGCCGCCGCGCTTGAGCGAGCAGGGGGGTTCGTAACTCTGGCCAGTTTCCGCCAGCCAGTGGAACTCGCCGATGGGCGCGTGGTCGAGGCGATTAACGCCCCGCTTCCTGCATTTGCCGAGCATGCGTGGTCAGCGGCCGTAAATGTGGTTGCCGACAATGACGGCGTGATCCGCCGATTTCCCCGCTCGGTGATGATTGGCGGGGAAGCCACAAGTTCGTTGCCCAGCGTGCTCGCGGGCATGGAATCCGAGGATCTCTCGTCATTCCTGATCGATTATTCGATCGATATAGAATCCGTCGAAGTCATCTCGGCCGCGGACGTGCTCACCGGGCAGGTCGATCCCGACCGCTTGCGCTCAAAAAATGTGGTGATTGGCGCTGGTGCAACTGAACTTCGCGACAATCTCGTCGTGCCGCGGTTTGGCATTGCCTACGGCCCCATCCTGCAAATCGCAGCTGCAGAAACCCTGCTTCTTGACCGGAACCTCGTGCAGACCGGTCCCGGCGTTACAGCCCTGCTCGGGCTGGCCCTGTGCCTCGGCATTGTGTTCCTCAAACGCGATTACAGCGGTTGGGCCGTTTTGAGTTTCTCATTTGTGGGTTCGTTCGGTCTCGAAATCGCGGCCATGGTGCTGTTCGACCGTGCCGGGATCGTGACTGAGACCGCCGGCGCCCATGCGGCCTCGATCGCCCTGATCCTTGCAGTGATGAGCCGGGAGATCGATCTGCGCGGCCTTCTGGCGCGGACCAAGGAACGCGAGCAGGCCGCGACACAAGCCATTCTGGACCGGGTGATCAAGGATCACTTCGACGGGGTGGTGGTCGTCAATCAGGAGGGCGTTATCCTCACGGCCAGCGATCCGGTCGCCCGCCTCCTGCACAACGATGGCCGTTTGACGGGCGAAAACGTCGTAGCCGCGCTGCCGCCGGTGCTGGCCGAAGCGGTGATGGAAGTGATGCGCAATCCCGGGGCCCAACAGAGCTACCGCGAGCCGGTCGAAGCCATGTTGGCCGGGCCCTCGAGCGGCAGCGAGTTTGTCATCGAGTTCACGATATCGGTTTCCGAAGTGCCGGGCGTTGACGAGACGACCGTTGAGCGCGTGGCATGCCTGACCTTCCGGGATATCACGGAGCGGACCCGGCACCAGGCCGAAGTGCGGTTCCTGGCCGATCATGATGCATTGACCGGGGCCCTTTCGCGGACGCGTCTGGCCACCGATATCTGCCATTTCTTCGAGAACTGGCGGACCGACGATGTCGGTGTGACGCTGGTCTTGATCGATCTCGACCGGTTCAAGAACATCAACGAATCCCTGGGACACGGTGTAGGGGATGAAGTGCTCTGCCAGGTAGTGCGGCGGCTTGAGGGTCTCGACGGCTTCTGCGTTTCCAGGCTCGGGGCGGACCGGTTCGCGCTGGCCGTGCCGCGCGTGCTGACGCTCGAAGAACGTGTCGGCTTCATCAAGGTTCTGATCGAAATCCTGTCTGCGCCCTATGTGATCAACGAACACCGGGCGGTGATCGGGATCAGTGTCGGGCTGACGGATTCCAATGCGTCGGGCAGCGATCCGGAGACCCTGATCGCCCATGCCGACATGGCGCTCGCCGAAGCCAAGGAGCAGCCGGGCAACAGCCACTGTTTCTTCCATGCCGAATTCGATGCGCGGGTGAAGCAGTTCCAGCGGCTCGATGTCGCGCTGCGCGAAGCCCTTGAGCGCGACGAGATGCGGATCGTCTACCAGCCGCAGGTCGATCTGCAGACTGGTCAACATATTGGCGCCGAAGCCTTGATGCGCTGGCACAATCCGCTGTTGGGCCATGTGTCTCCGGCCCAGTTCATTCCGCTCGCCGAAGACAGCGGGCTGATCATGATGCTGGGCTCATGGGCCATGCGCAAGGCGTGTACGGATGCAGTGACATGGCCCTCGAACTGCCGTGTCGCCGTCAATGTTTCGGCGCTTCAGTTCGAATATGGCGATGTGCTCACGGAAATCGACCAGGCCCTCGAACTGTCCGGCCTGCCGCCGGAGCGGCTTGAAGTCGAAATCACGGAAAGCGTGTTTATCCGCAAGCCGGAGAGCTTCATTGCCACCCTGTCGCAAATCCGCGACCGTGGCGTGGCGGTTGCGCTTGACGATTTCGGCATGGGGTATTCCTCGCTCGGCTATCTGGCCCGGCTGCCGGTCGATACGGTCAAGATCGACCGCTCCTTCATCAAGGACCTGCCCGAGGATATCTCCTCCATGGCCATCGTGCGTTCGATCCTGACGCTGTGTGACGCCCTCGATCTCGCCGTCGTGGCCGAGGGGATCGAGACGGCGGATCAGGCCTGGGTCCTCAAGCTCGCCGGCTGCCAGATCGGGCAGGGCTATCATTTCGGGCGCCCGCAGAGCGCGGCGGAGATTGCCGAAGCCTTTGCCGGACCACTGCCGATCGCTGTCGGCGGCCGGGGATAAGGGCTTCTCCACTTTTTCCTTCTAGTCTGCCATTTCGCCGCCACAGCAATTGCGCAGGGTGGCGCAAATGGCTCGGGATATTCGGATATGATCAGGCGACTTCTGATTGCGATGCTGGTGATCTCAACGGCGCTGTCCGCGTCCGTGACCGCACAGGCACAGGACATCCGGGCCAAGGCCGGCCAGATGCTGCTTCTGGGTTTTCAGGGCGACAGCGCCGCGAACGACTGGCCCCGCGGCATGGCTGCGCTGATCCGCGATGGCAAGATCGGCGGGCTGATGTATCTCAAATACAATGTCGCTTCCCTCAATGCCGTCAAATCGATGAACCAGATGTTCCTCGAAGCCGGCGGGCGGGTGCCGCCCTTCATCGCCCTCGACCAGGAGGGCGGCTATATCGAGCGGCTGACAGAGGCGGTGGGGTTCGAAGAGATCCCGACGGCGCAGTGGATCGCGGAAAACCGGTCTCCGCGGCAGGCGGAGAATGTCTACAAATCGCTGGCATCCTCCCTCAGGGCCTTGGGATTCAACCTCAATTTCGGTCCGGTGGTTGATGTCAACGTCAATCCGTCCAACCCGATCATTGCCAAATACGGCCGGTCCTACTCGGCCGATCCGGCCAAGGTTTCGGCCTATGCGCGCGCCTTTGTCGAGGGACACCGGGCTGCCGGCGTGTTGACCGCTCTCAAGCATTTCCCCGGGCACGGCTCCAGTACGGGCGATACCCATGAAGGCTTTGTCGATATTTCGCAGAGCTGGTCGCAGGCCGAGATGCAGCCCTATGCGGCGCTGGCGCAGAGCGGGGATATCGACATGGTGATGTCGAGCCATCTGTTCATGGACCGGTTCAACCAGGATGGCGGACAGGCCCCGGCAAGCCTCTCACCGATCGGGATCAAGTTCTTCCTCCGCCAGCCGCTGCGCTATGACGGCGTTGTGATCACCGACGACCTCGAAATGGGAGCGATCCGCAAGCATTTCAGCCTGTCGGAAACGGTCATCAACGCAGTCAATGCAGGTAACGATATCCTGTTGTTTTCCAACACGGTTTCGCCGCATCTCGGGCTCGCCGACGAGATCCTCGACATCATGGTGACAGAGGCCGAGCGCGATCCGGCTTTCGCGGCGCGGATCGATGAGAGCTATGGCCGGATCATGGCGCTCAAGTCCCGCTTGCGGGGGTGAACGTGATCCATTGATCACCAGAATTCATCAGGAAACGGCTTGCCTTGTATTTAGGTCAGGTTTATTGACTTAAATATGGACGCCGTACTGACTGCCATCATCAGTTTCCTGACCCTTGCCATCCCGACCTATTTCTCGCCGGGACCCAATAATCTCATGCTCATGACATCCGGCGCCAAGTTCGGCGTCCGGCGTACCGTGCCGCATGCGCTGGGGATCATATTCGGGTTCGGGTTCATGGTGTTCCTGGTGGCTCTGGGGCTCGGGCAGGTGTTCCAGGCCTATCCGGTGGTCAAGGACGTGCTGCGCTATGCGGCGGCGGCTTATTTCCTCTATCTGGCCTGGCGGCTTCTGGGGCTGCGCATCGACATGTCGGGCGGAGAGACGGCGGGCCGGCCCATGACGTTTCTCGAGGCGGCCGCGTTCCAGTGGATCAATCCCAAGGCGTGGGCGATGGCGACGGGCTATGCCGCGGCATTCGTTGCCAGCGGGGATTGGTGGCTGGCTTCGATCCTGTGGCTGACGGCGGGCACGGTCGCGCTCGGTCCGTTCAGCGCGGTGATCTGGGTCGGTTTCGGACGGCAGCTGGCGCTGTTGCTGCAGCGCACTGGCCTCGAGCACGTTCTGGGCTGGATTCTGGCGGGCTTGATGCTGATCGCTGTTGCCCTATTTGTGTTTTGAACCGCAGTTTGGTTTTTGATCGGTATCGGCGCTCGGGCTATACTGTCACACAAATGTATCCTGAATCGCCGATAGGCTTCCGTTGAAGCCTGACAGTCATGTGAGTTCACAGTGTCGGACGAAATAGAAACACGCCGCACCCGGGCGCTGTTCATCTCGGACCTGCATCTTGGAATGCGGGCCATCCGGGTCGAACAGCTTCTGAATTTCCTGAGGTGCCACGACGCCGACACCATCTATCTTGTGGGCGACATCATCGACGGCTGGCGGCTGCAGAAAAGCTGGCGCTGGCCTGAGCAATACAATCTTTTGACCCAGAAACTCCTGCGCAAGGCCCGCAAGGGCTCACGCATCGTGTATCTGCCGGGCAATCACGACGAATTCCTGCGCGAGTATCTCGGCACCCATTTCGGGGACATCGAGATCGTCGACAAGGTCGTGCACCACACCGCCGACGGCAAGCAGTACCTCGTCATCCATGGCGATCAGTTCGACGTGGTCGTGCGCCACGCCAAATGGCTCGCTCATCTGGGGGACTGGGCCTACAACTCGGCGTTGCGCGTCAACATCCTGATCAATTGGGTTCGCCGTAAACTCGGGCTCAAATACTGGTCGCTTTCGGCCTGGGCCAAGCACAAGGTGAAGAATGCGGTCAGCTTCATCGGCCGTTTCGAGGAAGCGCTGGCGCTCGAAGCCAAGCGGTCCGGGGTCGACGGGGTGATCTGCGGGCATATTCATCACGCCGACATGCACCACGAATTCGGCACGCATTACATCAATACCGGGGACTGGGTTGAGAGCTGCACCGCGGTCGTTGAGAACTATGACGGGAGTTTCGAGTTGATCCGTTGGACGGATCTCCATGTGGAATCCCTCGAAAAACCCAGGGCAGGGAAGGAAAGGGCGGTCGCGTGACACGGCTGATCATCGTTACCGATGCCTGGCACCCCCAGGTCAACGGCGTGGTTCGCTCGCTCGAAAGGGTGGGCCGTGAACTCGTCGGTCTCGGCTACGATGTGAGCTATCTCACCCCCGAGCGGTTCTGGACCATGCCGCTGCCGACCTATCCTGAAATCCGCCTCTCGCTCGCCCCGTTCGGCGCCATTGCCGAGACCATTGAAGGGGGCGATCCCGACCATATCCATATCGCGACCGAAGGGCCGCTGGGGCTGATGGCGCGGTTCCACTGCGTCACCAACCGGCTGCGCTTCACCACGAGCTATCACACGCGGTTCCCTGAATATGTCGCGGCGCGGCTGCCGGTGCCATCCGAATGGTCCTATGCCTATCTGCGCTGGTTCCATGCGGGGGCCAGTGCGACGCTGGTGCCGACGCCGAGCGTGGCACGCGACCTCGAGGCGCGCGAATTCACAAATCTGAGCCTCTGGTCGCGCGGGGTCGATGCGGCCCAGTTCGCGCCCGGGCCCAAGACCCGCTTCACCGATCTGCCGGGGCCGCACATGCTCTATGTCGGTCGGGTGGCGGTCGAAAAGAATGTCGAGGCGTTTCTCAGGACCGATGTGCAGGGCACCAAGATCGTGGTCGGCGACGGCCCGCAGCTCGCCGAACTCAAGCAGCGCTATCCGGAGGCTGTGTTCCTCGGCAAACGGGTGGGGGACGATCTGATCACTGCCTATCAGAGCGCCGATGTTTTCGTGTTCCCCTCGAAAACCGATACCTTCGGCAATGTCATGATCGAGGCGATGGCCTGTGGTCTCCCGGTCGCGGCCTATCCGGTGATGGGGCCGGTCGATGTGCTCACCGACCCGCGCGCCGGCTCGATGGACGAAAACCTCAACCAGGCGATCCGCAAGGCGCTGCTGCTCAACCGGGACGACGCCCGCCGCCATGCCCAGCGCTTCACCTGGCGCGAATGCGCCGAACAGTTTGCCGCTTCGCTGGTGCATGTGAGAACAGAAGCGGAGGAAGTGGCCGCCTGAGGCCGGTTTCCCGACAGGTCCGCTCCCGCTTGCCAAATCGGTCATGCGCGCGCAGACTTTGCGTTCTGACTCACGTCCCGTCCGGGAGAACTTCCTTTGACTACGGCCATGCCGGGACGGGCGCTTTCGCCTGAAGCCCGAACATCGATCTTTTACGCCACCCTGTTCAACACGGCGGCGGTGGCTAACCCGTTTCTGCCGATCTGGCTGAACGAGCAAGGCATCGCCGAAACGCAGATCGGCACGATCAGCGCCGCGCCGATCTTTGTGATGATCATGCTCAATCTCGTGGTCGGGCGCATTGCCGACAAGGCCAGCGACTGGCGCCAGGTGATCATCGCCGGGGCGCTGCTGGCCGCAGTGTTTCCGTTGCTGCTGTTTTTCGTGGATGGCTATTGGCAAATCCTGATCGTGTGGACCTTGCTAATCGTGCCGATCCAGGCCATCGCGCCGGTCGTCGATGCCGCCGCAATGTATCTGGCGCGCCGGCACAATGTGAACTTCGGCATGATGCGGGTCTGGGGCACGGTGGGGTTCACCGTGGTGACTGTGGTTTCCGGGCTTGTGCTCGGCTGGCTCGGCGCGGGTGCCTTTGTGCCGATCATTGTGGCGGTCAATGTCGTGCTGATCCTGGCCGCGCTGCAATTGCCGCGCTTCCGGCAGGCCGGTGAAGAGCCGCCCAAGGGTTTTTCGACGCCTTCCACCCGGTCTTCGCTGCCGTCTCAGCCTTCCTCGGTTGTTACCGCCGAAAGCCGGCCGCCGCATCCGCTTGTTGCCACCAAGCTGTCACAGGCCTGGCGGCCATGGTACTTCCTGCCTCTGGTGGGCGGGGCGCTTCTGCAGGCGAGCCACATGGCGCAGATGGGCTTCGGTTCGCTATTGTGGAAGCGCGCCGGCATTCCCGAGGGGCTGATCGGTCCGCTCTGGGCCGTCGCGCCGGCCTGCGAAATCATCATCATGCTCTACTTCCACCGGTTCGCACGGCGCTTTTCTGCGCGCCATCTGCTACTGGCGGCGTGCCTGTTAGCCGCGGTCCGCTGGGTGGGTTTCGCGCTCCAGCCGGATATCTGGTGGTACATTCCGCTGCAGGCGCTGCACATGGCCTCGTTCGGGCTCGGTTATCTCGGCATGGTCAATTTCATTGCCAACTGGACCAGCGAGGATATCGCCGCCCAGTCCCAGAGTTTCTATGTCACCATCCGTCAGATTGCGATGGTGCTGGCGCTCACCGGTTTCGGCTTCCTTGTCGCGCGCATCGGCTCCGATGCCTATTGGATGGCCGGGGTGACCGCGCTGGCCGCAGCGGTGTGCATGATGATCTCGCTCAGGATGATGAGCCCGCGCCAGGAACTCGACGGCTAAGGGGACCCTTGCGGGTCCTGCCGCAGCTCACGGCACACTCTCAAAGAAAAACCCCGCCTCGATGAGAGGCGGGGATGAGAGCCTGCATCAGCAGGATCGAGGGGCGGCCGTGCGGTGCCGCCCACTCGTGAAGCTCTAGTCGAGCCGGCCGCTCGAATGGGCCAGCATGGTGTAGACCTTGCCGCGCTCGGAGATCAGAACCTTCTGGGAATCGGCGATGCCGCCGGGTCCCTGGGAAGCTTCCTTGAGCTGCTTTTCGAAGTCCGCCATGTAGGCCTTTGCGGCCTGCGAGAATTCCGGCTCACGGCGGATCTTCTTGCGGATTTCGTCAAAGGTGCCCTGACCGGACAGCGTGTAAAGCCGGCGGGTGAAGGCATTGGCCTCGCCGCGGCGGAACCGCTGCCATGCTTCAGCCAGCGCGCCGTCGTCGATGGCATTGACGATGTCTGTCATCAGGCTCGGCAGGCCATTGGCGTTCTGCTCGTTTGCAGTGGCGTTCCGCAGCAGATCGCGCAGCCAGCCCTCGTCGCCACCGCTTGTGGACGCCTGCGCCGGTGCGGCCGGGCGGCTCAGCGGTGCAGCCGGCTTGGCAGCAGCGGGCTTGGCGGGTTCGGGCTTTGCCAGCTCGGGAGCCGGAGCAGAGGCCTGTGCGGGTGCCGGGGCCGGTTTTGGCTCGGGTGCCGGAGCAGGGGCCGGGCGCGGCGCGGGCTTGCTGGCCGTCGAGACGTCACGCGAGATCGGCTGCGCCTTGACGATGGCATTGAGCTCGTTCAGCGCTTCGATCTGTTCGGCAACGACCCGGCGCATGGCGGCGGCGCTCGCCTTGGTTTCCTCGGGCAGTTCCATCACGCCGCGCTGCAGTTCGGCACGGGTGTTGGCCAGTTCCTTTCCGACCTCGCTTGCGGTGCCGCGCATGGCTTCCGCCGTCTCGGCAAACTTCGCGCTCGCCTCGGCGATGGCTTCCTGCAACTCGGCGATGAGCGCCTGCTGGGTCGAGCGCAGGGCTTCCCCGGTGCGCTGGCCCTCGCCACTGGCGGTTTCGGCGACCGAGCGCAGATTGTCGGCGAGCTGGTTCGAGCTGTCGCGGACCGCGGCTTCCATCGCCTCGCGGGCGCTGGAGATGCGGGCCTCGGTTTCCTCGACCGTTCCCGACAGGGATTCGGCAAAGGCCCGCAGGCGCTGATCGATCTCGTCGGCGCGGGTAGAGAAACCGGCCACCATGGCATCCATGGCTGCGCGGCCGCCTTCCAGGGTCTCGACGGTAACCGTGCCGGCCTCGGTGAGGTCTCGGGCGGCAGTCGAGAAACCGGCAGTGTGCTCGGTGAGGTTCGACTTGATGGATTCGATTTCTTCCAGCAGGCCGGAGATCGTGCCGCGCAGGGCATCGACGTGGTTGTTCATCAACTGGCCGGCTTCGCGGGTGTCGATGACAGCGTCGCGAATGGTTTCGGCGTAGTTGGTGGTGTGCTGGCCAACCGACTCTTCAAGCTGCGCCAGGCTCTCGGTGGACGTATCGAGGATCTGCTGCAGGCTCTGGTTGGAGGCGTTGAGCCGTTCGAGAACCGCGGCCACTTCCGAAGCGATCCGCTCGGTGGAAGCAGACATGATGCCTTCGGCCTCGGACGCATTGAGTTCGAGGGCCGCGCGCAACACATTGCCATGGCTCTTGAGATTGTTTTCGAGCTCGGAGCCCTTTTCCTCGATCATGAGCTGGTAGGCAGCAGCGTGGGATTCGAGGGCTTCGGCCAGGGCCTTGGACTTTTCGGAGACCAGGGCCTGGAAGTTCTCGGAATTCGAGGCCACGGCGTCGTTGAGGGCGGCCGCGCGCTGATCGACCAGCGTGCGGAATTCCTCGGTGCGACCGGAGACCACTTCGTCGAGGGCTGCGGTGCGCTGGGCGACCAGTTCCTCGAAGGCGATGGTGCTGGTGGCCAGCTTTTCCGCAAGGGTGCCGGTGCGGGCCTCGATGAGGCTTTCGAACTCTTCCGTGCGGCTCGACAGGGCTTCGGAGAGGGTGCCGGTCCGGGCTTCCACGAGCGTTTCGAATTCCTCGGTGCGATGGGCGAGGGCTGCGTTGAGCGCCGCGGATTTCTGGTCGACCAGCGAACGGAAGGTTTCCGAAGAGGTGCTGACCAGGTCGCTGAGGGTGCGTGTGCGCTCGTCGAAGGTGGTCTCGAACTCGCCAACCCGTTCGGACAGGGCGTTGTGAAGCGCTACAGCCCGCTCGTCCACCTTCTCGCGGAAGGTGTCGGCCTGGGTAGACAGGGCCGTCGAGAGCAGGGCCGACTTCTGGTCGATCAGGCGACCGAAGGAATCCGAATTGGAGTTGAGGGCGCCGGTGATGGCGTTCGCCTTGGAATCGATCAGATCGATCAGCGTCTCGCTCTGTTCGCCCAGCGATTCACGCAGTGCGGAGAGCTTGGAGCCCATAAGCTGGTCGAGATTGGCGGTCTGATAATCGATGGTCTGATTGATCGTTGCGGTCTTCTCGTCCACCAGGGTGGTGAACAGGTCGACCTGGCCCGACAGCAGGCTGTGCAGCTGCTCGGCGCGCTTCGACAGGTCCTCGGCGGTCTCGACGGCCTTCTCGCCGACCAGAGACTCGATATTCGCGGTGGCAGCGCCGAGCTGGGTCATGGCCTGGCGGACAATGCCGTCCATGCGCGACGCGGCATCCTCGACATCGGTCGACAGGCGCATGGCCAAACCGCCGACGCGCTCGTTGAGTGTCGATTCGATGCGCTCGGCACCGGATTCGAGGTCGATCATCGAGGCGGAGATGGTGGTGTTGATGGTCTCGTGCAGCGCGTTGAGGCGTTCAGCGGAGATTTCGACACGCGATGTGATCGCCTCGGGCAGGGTACCCAGGCGGCTGTCCACCATGTCGGTCATGCGATGCACCGAGCCATCGAGACGGGTCTCGATGGTATCGAGGTGCTGGTCGACGCGGCTCGACATTTCCTGGCTCGAACGCGAGAGCAACTCGGTCGAGCGCTCCATGGCCGAATCCACGGTCGAAGACAGCGACTGGACGCTGGTTTCGATCGACTGGGTGGCCCCGGTGACCTTGGCGACCATGCCTTCTTCGGCGCCGGAGATGCGCAGGACGGCCTCGTCGACGCCACGGCCCAGGCTTTCGTTGACCTCGGCCACCTTCTGCTCGATCAGCGCAGACACCTGGGTGGTGCGGCTGTCCATGGTCTCGGTGATGTTGGTCAGGCTCAGTTCCACCTTCTCGGAGAAGTGTTCCGAGGAGCGGGTGAACGCGTCCGCGAATTCGCGGGTATGCGTGGTCATCACCTCGTTGAGGTGCGAGGCCTTCTCGTTGAGCGCGGTTTCAAGCAGGTTGGCGTTCTCGGTCAGCACCTGCTGCTGGCGGGAGAGGGTGGAGATCAGGGCTCCGCCCTTGTCGCCGACAACCTCGTCCATCGACTTGATGTGCGCCTCGAGCGAGCCGGTGATCTCGGTCACACGGCCGTCGAGATAGGTCATGCCGTCCTGGCCGGCCTTGAGGAATGCGGCACGCGCCTGATCAGTGTTCTCCTCCATGGTGGAGGCCATCTCGATCAGTGCGGTCTGGATGCGGCTTTCGAGATTGTTGGACTGAATGGCGAAGGCTTCGTCGAACCGGTCGCCGATATCGGTCAGCGTGTTGTTGGCCGCGTTTGCCTTCTCGACGATATCGCCGGAGAGACGCTGGCCGACATTGGACAGGCGCTCGGCGATCTCGTCGCTGCGCAGCGACAGGTCGACGAGGATCGATTCACCTGACGCGCGCAGGATATTGGCCAGCATGGCCGATTTCTGCTCAAGCTCGATAGTGAAGGCGGTCGAGCCTTCGTTGAGCACGCGGGAGAGTTCGCTGGTGCGGCTGTCGATGGCTTCGCTGAGTTCGCCCGAGCGGTTTTCCAGAAGCGTCGAGAACTCGGCCGTGCGGCTGGCCAGGGCGCCGTCAAGCTGCGTGGAGCGCTGATCGATCGCGTCGATGAACTGACCGGAACGACCGTCAAGCGCATCGGCCAGGGCGTTGGTGCGGTCTTCGATGGCAGCAGAGAAGCGGTCGGTCGTCTCGTCGAGTGCGGTCAACAGATCCGAACGCCGGCCTTCAATGGTCCTGGCAAAGGCCGTGGTCTTGTCATCGAGGATGTTTTCAACCAGCGAGCCCATTTCCTGAAGGGTCTCGGTGACCTCGGTGCCCTTGTCGCCAAGGCGGACGGCGAGTTCGCCGGATAGGGAATCGATTTGCAGGCGCAGGGCTTCGCCAGCGCCTTCCAGTTCAGCGGTAAAGGTACCCTTGGCGCCGGAAATCGCTTCGCGAACCCGTTCGGCATTGGTGATCAGCGCCTCGCGCTGGCCCGACAATTCGTCAATCAGGGCGCGCATGCGCGCTTCATTGTCCGAATAGGAGCGCTCGAGGGAGTTCACTTCGTTATGGACCATCACCTCGATCTCGGAAGCGCGCGAGAGGGCGCGTTCGAGACCGTCGCCAATGGCGTTCACTTCGCGGCGCACGGCCTGGGCCACGGTGGTGATCTGCTGGGTGGCTGCGGTTTCGGGCTCCGAAAGGCGCAGCGCTGCCTGGGTCATCGAGTTGGCCGCAAGGCGCAGGTCCTGCGCGCGGCGCATCAGGAAGCCGAGGGCGAAGAAGCCGAGGACGGGAAGGGCAAGAACAGCGAAGAAGCCCGAGAATTCGGGGCTCTGGACGAAGGCGCGGAGCTGTTCGGGCTCGGAGAAGCTGTCGCCGAAGTTGAAATAGCCGATGGTGCCGACGCCGGCGATCCACAGAACCGAGGCGATCACCGCAAACCAGAACGGCGCCGATGAAGGCTTGTTCTGCAGCGAATACAGGATCGAGGAGCCGAAATAGCGGTCGTCATTGGCAACATTGGCCGCACGACTGGCGATTTTCTCGGCGGAGCGGCGCCGGTCGCCGGACGGCTCAGGGCGTGAGGGTTTGGCCTGTTCCTGCTGGTTGCCCGCGTTCGCGCCGCCTTTTTGCAGGGCGCTCTCGACCGCGGAAAACGCCAGTGCCGCCGGGTCATTCGATTTATTGGCCATACTCTTTACATTCCTTAGTCCGCACTTCCCGTACGAGCGGTATCGTGTGGGCCCTTCCAACCTCTTAACACCAGAGGTGATCGGGGAGCGTCCTCTTGGAGGGAAAACAGTTGTTAACTCAGTCTGTTAACCACCCCATGCCCACGCCGCCGCGCGTTGGTATCATGTACTATTACACGAATTCTCGGTGCAACCGAGACCATCTTTAAGAAATCGTTAACGCAATCACTCAAATGCCACCAGAGTTTGATCCATCGGGCGTTCCTGCCTTAAGCCACCATTCATCTGTGAACAGTATCGTTAAAGGTGAGGCGCGGTGGCGCGCACAGCATGGAGCCGACGATGGGACAGGCGAATCCCGTATCCAACATTGAACCCTTCGGACCGGTCAAATCCCACCGCGAGCGACCCATTGATCTGGTTCACCTCGCGCGCCAGACCATGGGCGACCGGGGACTTGAATGCGAGATCCTGAAACTGTTTGACCGGCAAATGCGTCAATATGTTGAGCGCATTCGCAATACCCATGATCGCGCGGCGCTGGCTGTGGAAATGCACACCCTCAAGGGATCGGCCTTCGGGGTCGGCGCCGAGGCTATCGGCAAGCTGGCCCAGACCGGCGAACGCGAGATCGCGCGGCATGGCGGGGTGAGCCCCGAATTGCTTGGCGACCTCGAAACGGCGATCGCCGAAGCCAACGCCTACATCGCCGATATCCTGGCCGAATAGGCCATTTGCGGCTCCCCCCGGGGCGGGAGCATTCGCTTAACCTTACCTGCGGAAATCGGGGCAATTGCGCGCAGCGTGTCATTTCGGGACGGGCGGGCTTGCACGGTCTCGAAAGCGGGGGCTATAAGGCCGCGCCGCCTGTTATGCGCACCTGTTTCTTTCCGCGAGCGTCCCTGACCATGCCCAAGATCACCTATATCGAAGCGAATGGCACCACTCATGAAGTCGAGGCCGAGAATGGCTCGACCGTGATGGAGAATGCGATCCGCAACGACGTGCCCGGCATTGTCGCGGAATGCGGGGGCGCGTGCACCTGTGCGACGTGCCATGTCTATGTCGATGATGCCTGGACGGATGCGACCGGCGAGCCCTCGGCAATGGAAGAGGACATGCTCGATTTCGCCTATGACGTCAGGCCGACCTCGCGGCTGTCCTGCCAGATCAAAGTGCGCGACGATCTGGACGGGCTGGTCGTGCACGTCCCTGAAAAGCAGGGCTAGCCGGGCCAGTCTCGAAGAAACTCCGGGCCGCCCCGGCCTTGAGCCGGGACCAGGTTGCCCAAGATCGCGGATCATGTCCGCGACAGCCCGGTGGTTGCCCTCTCAATCGCATCTCGAATAGACGAACGGCACTTTCCAGTCCGTCGTGCCGTCCACACCGACGGTGTGGAAATTAGCCGTGTTCTCGTCCACCCACACGATCTCCCAGGGCGGGACCTTCTCGGTCGCCAGGTCGAGGATGGTGTGGCCGTCCCGCACCGAGACCGCAAAGATCGCGTCCGGGCCGTCGGGAAAGCCATGCACGACCAGATCGCCATCGGTGGTGATGGTCATGGGGTCCTCGCAGCCATAGATCACACGGCCCTTGAAATAGGGGTCGGATTCCGGGAAGGCCATCTGCCAGTTCCCGACGAAAGACGAGGCCTTTCCATCCAGTTCGGGCATCAGGCTCTGACGCGGGAAATCCTCGGCGAGCGCGGGCAGGGCAGAAAGCCCCATCGCCAGCGTGGCGACCGCTGTCAGTGTGAATTCTCGGTTCATTTCGTGAAAAGCGTCCCTTGGAGTAGATTTTTCCGCGATCCCCGCGCGTCAAAGGTCACGACAGGGCCCCGAGCTGTCAACCGGTCCATCAGGGCAAGCGGCGTTTTGCGTGAGGGCCGATCCGTGGTTGGTTTTTGCGCAGTTTCGCCCGGTGGGCCGCTCCTCATTCTAGCGGCGGGCCACGGTGTGAAATAGTAAAACTATTCAATTTCAATGCCTTGTTAGGTCGCCCGCACAGCCTTATTTTCCGGGCCAATCGCGATATGGAGGTGTGCCGTGGCCCGGCTCGGCATTTTCCCCGTCTCCTACAAGGTGCGGGGCAAGCAGATCTTGATCATCGGTGGCGGCGTCGAGGCGCTGGCCAAGGCCCGGCTTGCGGTGAAGACCGAAGCGCGGGTGCGTGTGGTCGCGCCGCAGATTACCGCAGATTTCTCCGGCCTCGATGTCGAATTGGCCGAACGCCGTTTTGCCGAACGCGACCTCGTTGACACTGCGCTTGTCTTCATCGCCGATGCCGGCCCCGACAATGCCTATGCTGCCGAGCGCGCGCGTGCCCACGGCATTCCGGTGAATGTCGTCGACACGCCCGAAGAGTGCGATTTCTTCACACCGGCCATTGTCGACCGTGCCCCGATTTCGGTGGCCATCTCCTCGGAAGGGGATGCGCCTGTTCTGGCCCGCCTGATCCGCGCCCGCATCGAAGCGCTCCTCCCGCTTCACCTCGGCGCGCTGGCGGGCCTTGCCGGGCGGATGCGCGACCGGGTGATGGCCGCGCTACCGGGCGGAGACGACCGCAGGCACTATTTCGAGGCACTTCTGACTTCCGGGCGGATCGAACATGCGCTTGAGGCCGGCGACGATGCCGAAGCCGAAAGCGCTGCCGAAGCGCTGCTTGAGGCGCAGGATGCCACTGCGGGTTCTGTCTGGCTTGTTGGTGCCGGTCCGGGCGCCGAAGATCTTCTGACCCTACGCGCTCAGCGTGTGCTGCAGGGCGCGGATGTGATTGTGCACGACCATCTCGTTTCCGACGAGGTTGTGCAGATGGGTCGTCGGGATGCTGAGCGCATAGCCGTGGGCAAGGCCAAGGGTGCCCACTCCTTCACCCAGAAGCGGATCAACGATCTCCTCATCAGGCTTGCCCGGGAAGGCAAGCGCGTCGTCAGGCTCAAATCCGGCGACCCGATGGTTTTCGGACGCGCGGGCGAGGAAGTCGCGGCGCTGCGCAAGGCCGGGATCGGCTATTCGATCGTACCGGGCGTGACCGCGGCCCTGGCCGCTGCCGCCGACACCGCCACGCCGGTGACGCTTCGCAAGGTCTCGAGCGGCTTCGTGTTCGCGACGGCTCATGGCGCCAATGATGATGAACTCGCCCATTGGGCAGCACTGGCGCATTCGGGTGTCACGCTGGGCATTTACATGAGCAAGTCGGTCGCCGGCCGCACGGCCTCGGCGCTGATCGGGGAGGGGCTGTCGCCCGCGCTGCCGGTCGGGATCGTCGTCAATGCGGGCCGGGCCGACCGCAAAACTTATTACGGCGAACTCGGAGATTTGACGGGAGGCCACAAGGCTTTCGCCGAGGGCCCCGCGCTCATTCTCATCGGTGCGGCGGTGGCCGAAGGCGACTGGCAGCAAGCCGAAGCCCTTATCGACCGGGCAGCTAGAGACGCAGCCAAGGAACTGGTGGCATAAAGACTATGGACATCATCACTGCAAACGAACTGCTTTCGGGCGCTACAGTCTATCTGACTGTTGATGGCAAGTGGCTTGAAGAGGTGTCGAAGGCTCAGACCTTCGGCCCGGAGGACAAGGCCGCGCGCGATGCTGCCGTCGAGGCCGCCAATGCGTCCGGCCGGTATCTGAGCGTCGAGATCGAGAAAGCCGAAATCATCGATGGCCGGGTCGTGCCGACCCGCCTTCGCGAAAAGATCCGCGCCGAAGGGCCGACCTCGCCGCGCCACACTCCGCAGACCCTCGATACCCCGCATGCCAAGGGGGAGGACAGCAATGTATCGCTATGACGAATTCGACGCGGCCTTTGTCCGCCAGCGCACCGAGCAGTTCGCGGATCAGGTCCGCCGCCGCATTTCGGGCGAACTGAATGAAGACCAGTTCCGGCCCTTGCGGCTGATGAACGGTCTCTATTTGCAGCTTCATGCGTATATGCTGCGCGTGGCGGTGCCTTACGGGACGCTGAGCTCGAAGCAATTGCGGCGCCTGGCGGAAATCGCCCGCAAATATGACCGGGGCTATGGCCACTTCACAACCCGGCAGAACATCCAGTTCAACTGGCCACGGCTCAACGACGTGCCCAAGATCCTGGCCGAGTTGGCCGATGTCGAGATGCATGCCATCCAGACCTCGGGGAACTGCATCCGCAATGTGACGACCGACCAGTTTGCCGGTGCGGCGGCGGACGAGATCATCGATCCGCGCCCGATTGCCGAGATCATCCGGCAGTGGTCGTCCCTGCACCCCGAATTCACCTTTTTGCCGCGCAAGTTCAAGATCGCGATCACAGGCGCGCCGCAGGACCGTGCGGCGGTCAAGTTCCACGATATCGGGCTGATGGCGAAGACCGGACCCAATGGCGAGATCGGCTGGACGGTCTATGTTGGGGGCGGGCTCGGGCGCACCCCGATGGTCGCCAAGCAAATCCGCGATTTCGTCGATCACGAGCATCTGCTCGCCTATCTCGAGGCGATCCTGCGCGTCTACAATCGCTATGGCCGACGCGACAATAAATACAAGGCCCGCATCAAGATCCTGGTGCATGAGGCCGGCATCGACACGATCCGCGATCAGGTCGAGGAAGAGTTCGCCGCCATGAAGGACGGCATCCTCAAGCTGCCGCAGGAAGAGCTTGACCGGATCACGGCCTATTTCGCCGCGCCGGCGTTCAAGGAGGTCGAGCAGAAGACCATCGACCTGCCGAAGCTGAAGATCACCGATCCTGCCTTCGCCCGGTTCATCGAGCGCAATACCCATCCGCATTTCCGCGATGGCTATGTTTCGGTCACCGTGTCGATGAAACCGATCGGCGGTACGCCGGGCGATGCGACCGACATCCAGATGGAGGCGATTGCCGACCTGGCGGAGAAATACTCGTTCGACGAGCTCCGCGTCAGCCACGAGCAGAACCTGGTGCTGCCGCATGTCGCGCTCGACGATCTGCGCGCGGTCTATGAGGGGCTGGTCGATATCGACCTCGCCGAAGGCAATACCGGGCTGATCACCGACATCATCTCGTGCCCCGGGCTCGACTATTGCGCGCTGGCGACAGCCCGCTCGATCCCGATCGCGAAGTCGATTTCACAGAAGTTCTCTGCGCCGGAGCGCCAGGAACAGATCGGCGATCTCAAGATCAAGATTTCCGGCTGCATCAATGCCTGCGGGCATCACCATGTCGGCCATATCGGTATTCTCGGTCTCGACCGGAAAGGCGTCGAGAACTACCAGATCACCGTTGGGGGCGATGCTTCCGAAGATGCGGCGGTTGGCTCGATCCTTGGCGCGGGTATCGCCGGGGATGACGTGCCCGACGCCATCGAGAAGCTTGTCGACCTCTATATCGAGAAGCGCGAAAGCGCCGATGAGACCTTCATCGCCGCGTTCCGCCGTCTCGGGGAAGCCCCGTTCAAGGAGGCGCTTTATGGCACTCGCTAGTTCAAACCTCGCCGAGGCCAAGGCCCCGCGCGCCAGCGATCTGGAAATCGTTGCGCTCAACGGCATGTTCGACGAGCGCGATACGCTCGGGGTCATCCGCTATGCTCTTGAAGAGCTGCTGCCGGGCGAACCGCTTGCGGTCGTCTCGTCATTCGGGGCGGATTCCGCGGTGCTCTTGCACCACATCGCGCAAGTCGACCCGCACAAGGAAGTGCTGTTCCTCGAGACCGGCAAGCATTTCGCCGAGACGCTGGAGTATGTCGAGACCATCAAGCAGCGCTTCGGGCTGACCAATATCCGGTTCCTGGAACCGGATGCGGCGGACCTCAAGCGGTTCGATCCCCATGGCACGTTGTGGGACACGGATCCCGATAGCTGCTGCCATATTCGGAAGACCGAGCCGCTCAAGGGCGCTTTGGATCAATATGCGGGCTGGATCACGGGTCGCCGGCGTCATCAGACCCAGGAGCGCGGGGTGCTGCCGCATTTCGAGCTGACCTCGGATGTGCGCATCAAGGTCAACCCGCTTGCCTACTGGACCTATGAGGATGTGAAGGCTTACAAGGCCGAGCACGATCTGCCCGAGCACCCGCTCGTTCAGCACGGCTACCGCTCAATCGGCTGCGCACCCTGCACTTCGGCGACCAGGGAAGGGGAAGATCCCCGGGCTGGCCGCTGGCGCGGGCTCAACAAGGCCGAATGCGGTATTCACTTCGACTTTAACGGACAAATCGCGTCACCGGCTGCCAAATTGGAAAACCGCACCCTGTTCAAATCCGGGCGTTTCATCGCCGACCCGTTCCACGTGTGGGGCGAAGGCGATGCACCGGAGACCTCCGCCTATGTTCACGTTCCCCTGGCCATCTGGCAGGAGAACCGGGATGCCTTTATCGCTGCCGATCATCCGATCGGGCTGCTGATCGAACCCGGCGACGATTTCGAGGCGATTGCCGAGGATTTCGACCGCTTTGCCTCTATTGCAGTGGCGTTCCCGAAGTTCACGGACGGGCGCGGCTATTCCTATGCCCGGCTGTTGCGCGAGCGCTACGGCTTCACCGGTGAATTGCGGGCGACGGGCGACATTCTGACCGATCAGGTGCCGTTTCTGCGCCGGTGTGGCTTCGATGCTTTGACAGTTACGAATGAAGCGACCAAAAAGGCGCTCGAGAATGATGCGCTAGCAGAAGTCTCGGTGTACCTGCAGCCGGTCGGCAGCCGCGGCGAGGCGCCCGTGGGAACCCGGCCGTTCCTGCGCCGGGCCGACCAGTAAGGCCGGAACAGGCTGAGCAGGCGGTCCGCCTGGTGCGGGCGCGCCGATTTTGAGATATTTCGGGACGACTTTGGGAATGTGGTCTCGCGAAGGGTGAAGGCGGCCCTGCGGGTGCCGGTTGAGGATTGGTGATGAACGATATGAGCGTAAACGAGACCGTCACGGATGTGGTGATCATTGGCGGGGGCCCCGTTGGGCTTTTCGCGATCTTCGAACTGGGTCTTTTGGACCTCAAATGCCATGTGATCGACATCCTCGACCGTCCCGGCGGGCAGTGCGCCGAGCTCTACCCGGAAAAGCCGATCTACGACATTCCCGGTTTCCCGGAGATTTCGGGTCAGGAACTGACTGACAATCTGATCAAGCAGGCCGAACCGTTCGGGCCTGTCTATCACTTCAACCGCATGGTGACCGGGCTCGAGAAGCTCGATGATGGCTCGTTCGTCGTCACCACCGATGAAGGCGAAGTGTTCCGGACCAAGGTCGTGGTGATTGCTGCAGGCGGTGGCTCGTTCCAGCCCAAGCGTCCGCCGGTGCCGGGCATCGAGGAATATGAGGGCAAATCGGTCTTTTATTCGGTCCGTCGGATGGACGATTTCCGCGATCAGGACCTGTTGATTGTCGGGGGCGGGGATTCGGCGCTCGACTGGACCTTGAACCTGCAGCCCATCGCCAAATCTCTGACCCTTGTGCACCGGCGTGACGCGTTCCGGGCCCACCCGGATTCGGTCAACAAGATGCGGGCGCTGGCGGACGAAGGGAAAATCAACTTCGTGCTCGGCCAGATCGGTTCGTTGCAGGGGGAAGACGGACAGCTTCAGTCGGTCCACATCAAGACCGGCGACGGTGAGCAGATCATCCACGCCACTCGGCTTCTGCCCTTCTTCGGGCTGACCATGAAGCTTGGTCCGGTCGCCGATTGGGGGCTCAACCTTCACGAGAACCTGATTTCGGTCGATACCGAGAAGTTCGAGACTTCGGTGCCCGGCATCTATGCGATCGGTGACATCAATTCCTATCCGGGCAAGCTCAAGCTGATCCTTTCCGGCTTTCATGAAGCCGCGCTGATGGCCCAGGCCGCCAAGCGGATCGTGCACCCGGATGAGAAAGTGGTCTTCCAGTACACGACCTCTTCGACCAAATTGCAGAAGAAACTCGGGGTTGCCTGATGAAGATCTTCGTGACCGACCATGACGGGGTAGAGCACGAATTGGAGGCACTCGAAGGCTGGCGGGTGATGGAAGTCATCCGCGACTGGGAATTGCCGATCAAGGCCGAATGCGGCGGGGCGTGTTCCTGTGCCACCTGCCACGTCTTTGTCGATCCCGAATGGTTGCCCAAGCTGCATGAGGCGAGCGACGAGGAAGAGGACATGCTCGACACCGTGCCCGATGTGGAGCCGAATTCGCGCCTGTCCTGCCAGATCCTGATGAGCGAGGAACTCGACGGCCTCAAAGTGCGTCTTGCTCCCTCCGCCAAGCCGGAAACGGCGGCGGCCTGAGGCCGCGCAGCGCGGGGCCCGGACATGTCGCTTCGCGATCGCCTGATTGACTGGATCGTTTCTCGGCCCCCCGGTGAAGGCGGCCGTCCGTTCCTGCTCGGGCTTGCCGGCGGGCAGGGGATCGGCAAGTCCTATCTCAGCCAGCAGATTGAAGAGCGCAGCGCGGGGCGCGTCGCCATCCTCTCGCTCGACGATTACTACCTGACCAAGGCCCAACGCGCGGCTTTGGCGGAAGAGGTGCATCCGCTGCTCGCGACGCGCGGCGTGCCCGGCACTCACGACATCCAGGCGTTGTCCGTTGCCATCGATACGCTGAGCGCAGCAGGCGAGGGCGCCCAGACGTTGTTGCGGCGTTTCGACAAGATCACCGACGACACCCTGCCGCCGGCGCAGTGGGGCCGGTTTTCGGGGCGTCCATCGGTGATCGTGGTCGAGGGCTGGTGCATGAATGCCCGCCCGGTACCCGATGCAGGCCTCAGCGTGCCCCTCAATTCGCTTGAGCGGGAACAAGACGCCGGTGAAGTCTGGCGGCGCTATGCCAATGCGCGGCTTGCCGGGGACTACCGCGCCTTTTTCGACCGGTTCGACAGCTCTGTGCTGCTCAAGCCGGCCAGTTTCGACATGGTCATCCGCTGGCGGATCGAACAGGAAGTCTCGAACTATCGCGACAAGGGACTTTCGCCGCCTGAAGACCTCGAAGACCGGATCGTCGCCTTCGTTGCCAATTACGAGCGCATCACCCGCCGGCTGATCGAGGACGATGCGGGATTCGACATCGTCATCGAAGTGAGCGGCCCGGCGCGGGACTGGCGGTTGGTGCGGCCCGATACGCTTTAGGCGGGACTAGTCGAAATAGGCGACCAGCCCGTCGAGGCAGCCGGCCCAGCCCTGGGCATGCATGTCGCGGGTCGGGATGTCGGGCAGCCGTTCATGGGTCACCACCACTTCGGTGCCTTCATCGTGCTCGTTGAACTCCACGGTCACCCGGGTACCGCTATCCTTGTCGGGCGTTTCGCCAAGGAACCAGGAATAGACCAGGCGGTTGGGCTCTTCGATCTCCTCATAGGTGCCGGTGATGGTGATGATGGTGCCGTCGGGCTCACGATTGTCGATCCGGTAGCGACCACCCACGCTCAGGTCGACCTCAGCATGCGGGCAGGTGACCTCTCCCGGCCCCCACCAGCGGGTGATGTGCTCGGCCCTTGTCCAGGCCTCGAAGACCCGGGGGCGCGGGGCGCGCACGAGACGGCGCATATGGATGGTTTCGCTCATCAAGAGATTCCGGTTTTGGCGGGAAGTGGTTCAGTCCATTTCGTTTTCGACATAGTCGACAAAGCTGTCGAGCCGTGCGGACCAGAACCGTTCATACGCCGCGATCCATTCGCCGGCGCTGGCCATGGGATCGGCAACGAGTGCGCAATGGTGCACCCGCCCATCGATCCGGCGGCTGACCAGCCCGGCCTTTTCGAGGACCGCAAGGTGCTTGGAAATGGCGTTGAGGGAGACCCCGAAGGGTTCGGCGAGATCGGTCACCCGCGACGGGCCCTTGGCCAAAAGAGCCAGCAGGGCGCGGCGGGTGCGGTTGGCCAGCGCGTGAAAGATGAGATCGAGCTGGTCGTCGCGGTTGGTGGTGGTCGTGGTCACGGTCTTCGGCTTAACATTCAACTATATGGTTGACAATTAGCCTGCGCGTTGTTTGGGTGTCAACATTCAACCATTCAGTTGAACATTGACAGGAGAGACGTGTGAGCATTCATCAGGACGTGACCATTCCCGCGGCGCCGCGGGCGGTTTTCGATATTCTCATGAGTTCGGACAAGTTCGCCGAAATGACCGGCGGTCGTGCCGCGGATATCTCGCCGGACGAAGGCGGGGCCGTGTCCCTGTTCGGCGGCGATATCGAGGCGCGCAATGTCGAACTGGTGCCCGGCACCCGTGTGGTGCAGGCCTGGCGCTCTGCGGCCTGGCCGCCGGGTGTGTATTCGATTGTGCGGTTCGAGCTCAGCGATGGCGGAGAGGGCACCAAAATCGCCTTCGACCAGGCCGGGCATCCGGCTGAAGCGACTGAAATGCTCGAAGGGGGCTGGTCGCAAATGTATTGGGAACCGATGAAGGCCATGCTCGCCAATGGCGGCTGACCGGGTTGCACGCAACTGATTGCATGGGGCTGTGATTGCATGGGACCGCGCTTTGCCCGATGATCGCCGAAACCAACGGTGATTCAAGGTGATCGTGTGAGCCCCAAGGCAGCGCCAACAAGGTCGAGCCAGCAAATTGGCTGGCGGGAAATGGTGGGTTTGCCCCGGATCGGTATCGACCGGATCAAGGCCAAGATCGATACCGGCGCGCGGACTTCGGCCCTGCACGCCGAGAAAATGCGCATCGATGCGGACGATCCGCAGATCATCCATTTCGAAGTTCCGCTCAAGGCAGAGAAGCGCCGAATCCAGTGCTCAGCGCGGCTTGTGGGCGTGCGCGCGATCAAGAACACAAGTGGAAAACCCGAGAACCGGTACATCATTGCGACCCGTCTGGTGATGGGGGAGCGGCGCTGGCTCATCGAAGTGTCACTTGCAGACCGCTCGAATATGGGATTCGATCTGATACTCGGTCGTACCGCCATCGTGCGGCGCGGCATCACCGTGGACCCGGGCCACTCGTTCCTTGCAGGGGAGCCGGTGGGCCCTCAGCCGGTTCACCCGACAATGCCCAAATAAACGAGGCCCGATATGAAGATCGCCATGCTGGCGCGCAACCCGGACCTTTACTCGCACAAGAGGCTGGTGGAGGCCGCGGAACAACGCGGCCACGAGATCCAGATCATAAACACGCTGCGATGTTACATGAACATCACCTCGCGACGACCGGAGGTGCATTACAACGGTCAGAAGCTTACCGGGTTCGATGCTGTCATTCCGCGTATCGGCTCGTCCATTACCTTTTACGGGCTCGCGGTTCTGCGCCAGTTCGAGATGATGGGCGTCTATCCGCTCAATGAATCGGTGGCGATCGGCCGCTCGCGCGACAAGTTGCGCTCGATGCAGTTGCTGGCCCGTGACGGGGTCGGCCTGCCGGTGACTGCTTTTGCCCGCGATCCGAAGGTGACCGAGGAAGTACTGCAGATCGCCGGTGATGCGCCGGTCGTCATAAAGCTGCTTGAAGGGACCCAGGGGATCGGTGTCGTGCTCGCGGACACCAAGAGATCGGCCAAATCGGTCGTCGAGGCGTTCCGCGGTGCCAATGTCGATATCCTGGTGCAGGAGTTCATCAAGGAGGCCGGGGGCAGCGATATCCGCGCCTTCGTCATCGGGGGCAAGGTTATCGCCTCGATGAAGCGCACCGGTGCAGAAGGGGATTTCCGCTCCAATTTGCACCGGGGCGGAACGGCAGCGGCGGTCAAGATCACCCCGCAGGAGCGCGCGACCGCGGTCAAGGCCGCCAAATCGCTCGGGCTCAATGTCTGCGGTGTCGACATGCTGCGCGCCAAGGACGGTCCGGTGGTAATGGAGGTCAACTCCTCACCGGGGCTCGAAGGCATGGAGAATGCCACCGGGCTCGACGTGGCCGGCAAGATCATCGAGCATCTCGAACGCACCTACAAGCCGGGCAAGACCCGCACCAAGGGGCGCGGCTGAATGGACAAGGCGAAGCCGTTCCGTGTCGGCAATGTGTCGGTCCGCCCCGGCGGCCGGCAGACGGTGAATATCCAGATCGGCTTCATGTCGAACCATTTGCCCATGCACATGTCCGCGCATGTGATCCATGGGCAGAAGCCCGGGCCGGTGATGTTCGTGTCAGCGGCTGTGCATGGCGACGAGATCATCGGGGTGGAGATCATCCGGCGGCTGTTGAGCGCGCCGGTGATGAACAGGGTACGCGGCACGCTGATTGCCGTGCCGATCGTCAACGCCTATGGCTTTTTGAGCCATTCGCGTTACCTGCCGGACCGGCGCGACCTCAATCGCGCCTTTCCCGGCAGTTCCTCGGGGTCTTTGGCCGCGCAACTCGCGGAAACCTTCATGCGCGAAATCGTGGCGCGCGCCGATGTGGGGATCGATCTTCATTCGGCGGCGGTACACCGGGAAAACCTGCCCCAGATCCGCATTACCGAAGACAATGGCCAGTTGTTCGAACTGGCCAAGTCATTCGGGGCGCCGGTCATTCTCAAGGCGCCGCTGCGGGAGGGGTCGATGCGCCAGTCGGCCCTCGAAGTCGGCACAAAGGTTCTCCTCTACGAGGCAGGCGAGGGGCTCCGCTTCGACGAAGTCGCCATTCGGGTCGGGGTTTCCGGTGTTTTGCGGGTCATGCGTGCCCTCGGCATGGTGCCGGCAAGCGCGGTGCGCCAATCCAAGATGCTTCCGTCCCTTTCACGGAATTCCTACTGGGTGCGGGCGCCCGAGGGCGGCATTCTGCGGATGTACAAGGCGTGCGGCGACAGCGTTGCAGAAGGTGACGTGATCGGCATGGTTTCCGACCCTTTCGGTGAAACCGAATTCGAAGTGGTGGCGAAATATGGCGGCTTGATCATCGGGCGCACGCGGTTGCCTGTCGTCAACCAGGGCGATGGTCTGTTCCATATCGCTCAGGTCCAGAAACTCGACATGGCCGACCATATGGAGCGGATCGAAAAGGAACTTGCCGCCGACCCGCTCTATGACGAGGACGAAATCATCTAGACGTGTGGTGGCGCGGGCAGGGCTTGGTGGCACCGACGCGGTTTGTTTGGCCACCCCGTTGCCAACCCCTCCACCGTCATCCCGAGCCCTCATGGTGAGCTTGTCGAACCACGAAGGGCGTGGGCGTGGTTGGCGTATGCCCCCCACCCGGCCCGGCTATGCCGGTCCACCCTCCCCGCGTTGGGGGAGGGTCTGGGCTGTGCCCACTTCACGGATGGAGTTGAAGGAACAATGAGCTGGCCCCAATGTCACCTCCCCCTTGACGGGGGAGGATGGGTGGGGGTGGTGTTTCCGCCATTCGAGCGTAGCTCTCATGGCCTTCTCACCTCAAATCAGTCCACCGGACTGATTTTGCCTTTCGGGCCGGATCGAACTTATCCCCGCCCTCTCGCACCCGATTATCCTCCCCTGACCAGCTTGCGATTGAGCGTGGTCGCGACGAACGGTCAGGCAGGTCTGGGTCCGGGTCCGATGGAGGTCGCTCCAGCGGAGGCCAAAGTGAGGCGCGGTCAGGCGCAGCCTGATCCAAAGGTCCAGTGGACCTTTGGAAGCGTTGAACGCCGGAGCCGGCTGCCGTCAAGGCGGCGGCGTACCGTGGAAACATGGCGGGGATTGACCCCAGCCCGTTGCCGCAGTCCAAGCCCAAAACCCCGGGTGAGTGGGACGCGGTGCGCCTCGCTTCTATTCGTTTACGGATGAGACGTTCCGCGTCCCACTCCCGCTCTACCTGTTCGAACCTTGGAGACACAAGTCTGCCGGGCCTGTCGGGGTGCCCTAAAACCAAGCCCTCACCCTGAGGTGCGAGGCGTAGCCGAGCCTCGAAGGGCGAGGGTGGATGGCCAGCGAATGGACAAACCCAGTGGCCCTCCAGCCCTTCGAGCATAGCTCTACGCGCGTTCGACGGGCCATCGCCCCAATTGAGCGATCGCGTTTCCGTCTCACCCTTCGAGGGTCGGGCCGGTGGCGCTCCCGCCTCAGGATGAGGTCGGGAATTGGAGCCAGTGCAATGCCACGCTCAGCCAGCCGCCCTGTCCCCGGATGCCCTTACTCCGCCGGCTTGGCGACCCGGGCGGAGAGCGTGGTTTCGTTGCCCGGCGCGGGGAGGCGGGGGATGAGCTGGGCGGCGGCCAGAGAGCAGGCAGCCATGGCCGCGCCGGCGAGAAACACGGCAGCGGGGCTGGCCAGCCAGAGAAGCCCGAAGGTGACCGGGATAATGACGGCTGCGATGTGGTTGATGGTGAACGCCACAGAGGAGGTCGGCGCGAAGTCCGCCGGGTCGGCGATCTTCTGGAAATAGGTCTTCATGGCGATGGCCAGCGCGAAAAAGAAATGGTCGATGACATAGAGCGCGGCGCCGAATACCGGATCCCAGACAAAGGCATAGGCGACGAAGACGAGGATCAGCCCGATATACTCAAAGCTCAGCGCGGCGCGTTCCCCGAACCGGCCGATCAGCCCGCCGATATACGGGGCGAACAGCATGTTGAAGCCGACATTGATGAGGAACAGGATCGAGACCTGATGCACTTCATAGCCGAAGCGCTCGATCATCATCCAGGCGGCGAAAACGACGAAGATCTGGCGTCGGGCGCCGGAGAAAAAGGTGAGGAGATAGTATAGCCAGTAGCGCTTTCGCAGGATCAGCTTCTTGTGCTGGAGAACCCCGTCGGGGAAACGGGGGAACCAGACAGCCATGAACGCGACGAGCACCAGCGTCACCACGCCGAAGAACAGGAACAGGTCGCGATAGGACCAGTTCATCCATTCCCACAGGAGGATGATCAGCACGAACACAACGAGTTGCCCGACCGAACTGGCGGCAAGCAATACGCCAAGCTGGCGCGGTGCGGTTTCCTTGGGCAGCCACTGCATCTGCAGGGACTGGTTGACGGTCTCGTAGTAATGGAAACCCAGCGACATGATGAAGGTGGTGATCAACAGGCCGGTAAGGCTGGGGAAGTAGCCGGTAATCGCGACGCCGAGACCGAGCAGGGCCAGTGAAACCAGCGCAAAGGTCTGTTCGCGGAAAACGAGGAGAAAGAAGACCGCCGCGAAGGACAGGAAACCGGGGATTTCCCGAATGGTCTGCTGCAGACCGATATCGGCGCCGTTGAGCCCGCCCTCGGCTTCGGCGAAATTGTAGACAACACCCGTCCATGCCGCAAAACCAAGCTGCAGGGCGATCGACATCAGCAACAAGAGGGCAAAAGGCGAGCGCAGTCGTTCGCTCATCGGTGCGGGCGTTTTCATCGGGTGGGTCTACGCCCGGTCCCCACGGGGGTCAAGCGCGGATAGTGTCATGAAGTTGTTACGTTTTGCCGGAACAGTGCCGGCGATCCGACAGGGGTGATATGAGCGAGAATACCGATAGCGCTGCCAAAGGCTCGTTCACCGAGATCCTCAAAGCATTCTTCGTCCTGGGGCTGACGAGCTTCGGCGGGCCGGTCGCCCATCTGGGGTATTTCCGCACCGCCTTTGTCGAGCGCCGCCGCTGGCTCAGTGACGCGGCCTATGCCGATCTCGTCGCGCTTTGCCAGTTCATGCCGGGTCCGGCCTCGAGCCAGGTTGGCATGGGGCTGGGGCTGATGCGCGGCGGCTATGCCGGGGCGCTGGCGGCCTGGCTTGGCTTCACGCTGCCGTCTGCCATCGTACTGGCGGGGTTCGGGCTCGGCGTTGTCGCCTTTGGCGATATCAGTTCAGGCGGCTGGTTGACGGGGCTCAAGCTGGCCGCGGTTGCGGTGGTCGCCAATGCGCTCTGGGACATGGCGCGCAGCCTGGCGCCCGACCGGGAACGGGCCTCGATTGCCGCGATCGCTGCGATGGTGCTGCTGATCTGGCCGACGCCGGTCACCCAGCTTGGTGTGATCTTGATCGGCGCCGTTGCCGGGCTGGTCTGGCTTAAGGCGCAGGCCGGTGACAGCGATGCCGAATTTGCCGTTCCCGTCTCTCGCCGGGCAGGGGTGATCGGCCTTGCGGGTTTCTTCGTGCTGCTCGGCGGCCTGCCGCTGCTGGCCCTTGCGACCAGCGACCAGGCCGTAACCTATTTCGATTCCTTTTATCGCGCCGGGGCGCTCGTGTTCGGGGGCGGGCATGTGGTGCTGCCGCTGCTGCAGGCCGAGGTGGTCGGGTCCGGCTGGGTGACGCCCGATGCCTTCCTCGCCGGCTATGGTGCGGCACAGGCCGTGCCGGGACCGCTCTTCAGCTTCGCGGCCTATCTCGGCGCGGTTACCGGGCCGGCACCTTCGGGGGTGTTGGGCGCGGCGCTGTGCCTTGTCGCGGTCTTTCTGCCTTCAGCCTTCCTTGTGGTCGGACTGCTGCCGTTCTGGGCGCGATTGAGAAAGGTCACTCGGGCGCGGCAGGCACTGGCCGGTGTCAATGCCGCCGTGGTCGGCGTTCTGGGCGCGGCATTCTATTCGCCGGTCTTCACAGCCGGCGTGCAGGTTGGGGCACATCTGGCGTTGGCCGTGGCCCTGTTCGCGCTCTTGCGGTGGTGGAAGTTGGCACCCTGGCTTGTGGTTATCCTGGGCGCTACGGGCGGTGCTGCGATTACGGCGCTCGGCTGGGTTTGACCATGTTGTGAAAAGAGAGTAGCGGAAAAGGGAGCCAGACTTCCTGGCGCACCCCCATCCGGATGTCGATCATGTCACTGACCGCCTATCTTCCCTTTGCCATCGCGCTCGGTATTGCGGCCGCCATCCCCGGTCCGGGGATTGCCGCGCTTGTGGGCAAGGCATTGGGCTCCGGTTTCCGACCGGCCGGGTTCTTTCTCATTGGCCTCATGTTCGGTGACATCACGTTTTTGACGCTTGCCGTACTCGGCCTGGCTGTCGTGGCGAAGACGTTTTCGGGCGTGTTCCTGGTGATCAAGCTTGCAGGGGCCGCCTATCTGGTCTGGCTGGCCTGGCATTTCTGGCATGCGGGGATCGATCCGGCCAAGATCGACAATCAGTCCGGCAGCCGGTTCTGGCCGAGCTTCTTGTCCGGCTACTTCATCACGCTCGGCAATCCCAAGGCGATTATCTTCTACATGGCGCTGTTGCCGACGGTGGTCGATCTCAACGCTGTCGGCTTGGTGGAGTTCGCCGAATTGGCGGTGATCGCCGTCATCGTGCTGGCGATTGTCGGTCTGCCCTATGTCGCGCTTGCGTCAAAGGCCCGTTCTTTCCTGACCAATCCGAGGGCGCTCAAGGGCCTCAATCGCGGTGCGGCAGCGGCGATGGCGGGTGCTGCAGCCTATATCGTGGCCAAGGGCTAGAAATCGTCACGCCGTCCAGCGCTTGTTAACGGGCTTTGGCTAGTCTGTCGGCCTTACAAATGAGGTCGAAAATGGCGCAAAAGGTTCAATGCGCGGGCTGCCGGGATGGAAAGCCCTTTCCCATCGAATTCACGATGGCGTTTCAGCCGATCGTTGATGCTTCCGAAGGCAATGTCTGGGCCTACGAGGCGCTGGTGCGCGGCATCAATGGCGAAGGTGCGGGCGCGGTGCTGTCACAGGTGACCGAGGCCAACCGCTATGCCTTCGATCAGGCTTGCCGCGTGAAGGCCATCGAACTGGCCGGCGAAAGACTGCCTGCAGACAGTCAGGCGCGGGTTTCGATCAACTTCCTGCCCAATGCCGTATATGAGCCGATGGCCTGCATACAGTCGTCGCTCAAGGCTGCCTACAAGGTAGGGTTCGATCCGCGCCGGATCATGTTCGAATTCACCGAGGACGAGCAGATCGCTGATACGAACCATCTCAAGCGCATCATTGCGGCCTATCAAAAGATCGGATTTGTCACCGCGATCGATGATTTCGGCGCGGGTTATTCGGGACTCAACCTGTTGGCACAGTTCCAGCCCGATATCATCAAGATCGACATGGCCCTGATCAGGGATATCGCCGACTCGCCCCCGAAGCAGGCCATCATCGCCGGATTGATGTCTATGGCAGGACAGTTGGAGATCGAGGTGATTGCCGAAGGGATCGAAACCGAGGCGGAGTTCGACAGCCTGCGGCATGCCGGGGTCCGCCTGTTTCAGGGCTACTGGTTTTCCCGACCCGAGGTCGAGACTTTTTCCGTTCCCGCCGGATATGCCAGCTAAGGCGTTTCCCCCGGGATTTGCTTCACCTCGCCTGCGCTAGGAAGCGCGGCTTTGTGGTTCCGCCTTTTTGGTGACCTTGGCGAGTTCCGCCATGAACTCGCGAACGTTGGGCGGCTGGGTGGTCGTGAAGGGAATGGGCCGGGTGACCTGCATGGCTGCGATGCCGACGCGCACGGTCATCATGCCGTTGATCAGGCCTTCACCGAGCCTTGCAGACAGCCGTGCCGTGAGGCCCTGACCGAGCAACTCCTCGATCACGCCTTCGCCAAGCGCCAGCCCGCCTGTGATCACCAGGTGCCCGAGCACTGCGCGAGCGAGACGCAGGCTGCCGAAAAAGCCCGGACGGCCGCCATAGAGCGTGGCGATGTGCCGGGCGAGACGGGCGCTTTCGTAGATGACGAATGCAATGTCGACCAGGGCGCGGGGGCTGACCGCGGTAACCAGGGCAATGCGGCGTGCAGAAGAGGCGATGCGGGCGCGGGCGCGATGGTCGATTGGAGTGAGCAGGTCGCGTTCGGCCAGCCCGATCAGCGCGGCACCGTCGAAAACGCCGGGTTTGTCGCCGAGAAAGGTTTCGCGAGCCCGGGCCAGGTCTGGGCGGCCTGCATAGAGATCGGTCAGATCGCCCGTAACGGCCTTGGCGCCCTCGATGTCGTCCGCCTCGTGCGCCTTGCGGCTGTCGGCTTGAAGCTTGGCGAGGTGACGTAGCCGGAAGATCGCGACGATCTCGCGTCCGACAAAGACAAGTCCAGCGAGCAGGACGACCGCCAGCAGCCCGAGCCCGATCCAGCCGAGCGCTTCATAGCGCGAGAAGAGATCGCGGATCAGCCGTTCAGCCATCAGGCCGAGGCCAAGAGAAACCAGCAGGCCCAGGGCTCCCCAGAAAAGGCGCCCCCAGAACGACCCTTTGGGCCGCAGCGCGTTGGTCGAGACCTCCTCGGCCACGATGTTATCCACGGGGCCCGGGGCTGCGCTAGGCTGCTCGGCGAGGTCGGGGGTAAAGGCCACCGGCCCGCGCTTTTCACCGGCTTCTTTTTCCGGCTCGGCCGGGTTGAGCGATTTGGCGACGGGCTTGCGGGTCATTTCAGGCGGTCTCCCAGCAGGAACTCGGTCGCGCGGTCGAGGCGGATATGGGGCAGAGGACTTGTGCGGGCGTCACGGACCGGCGGGCGGAAGCGCAGGAATTTGAGTGCCGAGACAGCTTCGGCGGCCTGAAAAAGTGATTCCGGGTTTTGCGGCAAGTCGCCGGGAAAGAAGGCGATTTCCTCCTTGCCGTCATAGGTGTGGCCTTCGAGTTCTTCGCCTTGCCGCGGGCGCCCAATGATGCAGGGCAGGGTTTCGCCTTCATGCTTGACCGTGCCTTCGCGAGTGGCGCGGACCGAGGACAGGGCGATGGCCTCAGTACGGGCGCCGGAGAACTTGGCGCGCTTGGCGGCATCGTCGACCAGCCGGCCCAGCAACGCTTCGAGCCGGTCATGAGATGTGTGATGCAACAGGTCTGCCTTGGTGGCCGCAAACAGGATGCGGTCGATCCGGCGGGTCAGGAGCTGGCTGATCGGGTTGCTGTCCCCGACGCGGAAGCAGCGCAGAATATCGGTCAGCGCCGTTTCGAGATCGCGAACGGCGGCAGGCCCCGCGTTGAGGGCACTGAGCGCATCGACCAGCACGATCTGGCGGTCGAGCCGGGCGAAGTGGTCGCGGAAGAAGGGTTTCACCACGTGGCGCTTATAGGCCTCGTAACGCCTTTCCATCATCGCATAGAGGGTGTTGGAGCGCGGCGTCTCATCAGGCTCGGGGAGCGGACAGAAGGTGAGGGCGGGGGAGCCTTCCATCTCGCCGGGCATCAGGAACCGGCCCGGCGGCAGGGTCGACAATCCGTGCTCGTCGGCCCGGCAGGCGCGCAGATAGCCGGTAAACGCTGCGGCCAGGCCTTCTGCGGCGGTGTCGGTCGCTTCGGCTTGCGGATCTGCGCTCTCGACGGCCTTGAGCCAGTCTCCGGCCAGCTTGAGGCGCGGCGGGTTGCGGGCCAGCCCCAGCGCTTCGGCGGACCATTCGGCATAGTTCTTGGTCAGCAAGGGAAGGTCGAGCAGCCATTCGCCGGGATAATCGACGATGTCGAGATGGACGGCGCGCGGACCAGTCATGGCGCCAAGCCAGCTGGCCGACTGGTATCTGAGGGTGAGACGAAGCTCCGCCACGCGCGAGGTGGAGGCCGGCCATTGCGGGTCGGGACCGGTCAGGTCCTCAAGGTGCTTCTCATAGGCAAAACGCGGCACCTGATCGTCGGGCTGCTCGGCCAGCTGCGCACCAATCAGCCGGCCTTCGGCCATGGCGCCAAACAGCGGCATGCGGGTGCCGGCGATCAGGTTATGCACCAGGGAGGTGATGAAGATCGTCTTGCCGGCCCGGCTCAGCCCGGTCACCCCGAGCCGGATCGTGGGGGTAAACATGCCGCCTGCAGAATCCCTGAGGTTCTCGGCGGCGATGCCGATCTCGTCGAGCCAGTTGGTGGGGCGCTGGGCCATGACGCTCCTGGTGGCGGGGCAGAATTGCCGCGTGTGTTCACACAGTTAGGTGTTTTGCGGCCAAGCACAAGGGACCGGCCCCGGAGGTGGGGCCGGCCCGCTGGATCAGTCTTCGTTCGGCGTGCCGATCTTTTCGATGTCGTAGTGCGTCGTCTGATACATCTCGTTGATCCAGTTCTGGAACAGAAGATGCGCGTGCGAACGCCAGATGTTGCGCGGCTTTTTCGTCGGATCGTTGTCCGGGAAATAGTTGACCGGCGGCGCCGTATCGAGCCCCGCCTTCCTGTCGCGCTCATACTCTTCCTGCAGCGATGTGCTGTCATATTCGAGGTGATTGAGCATGAATAGCGAGCGTCGCGAGGGGTCCTCGAGCATGCAGGGTCCGATCTCGTCGCTGTCGATCAGGATTTCGAGCCCGTCGCCCTTGGGCAGGGTGTCACGGTCGATATCGTTGTATCGCGAAACAGGCACGGCAAAATCATCGGAGAACCCGCGCAGGAAGGGCGAGTTCGGCTTGATGTTCTTGTGCCTGTAGACGCCGAACGCTTTGTTTTCCCGCCGTTTCCGGCTGGCACCATAAAAGTGGTAAAGCGCGGCCTGCACGCCCCAACAGATGAACATGGTCGAATGAACATGGGTCTGGGTCCAGTCCATGATCTCGATCATCTCGGGCCAGTAGCGCACTTCCTCGAAGGGCAGATGGGCGATCGGCGCACCGGTGACGATGAAGCCGTCGAACTTGCGGTTCCGCACTTCTTCCCAGGTCGAATAGAAGGTTGAGAGGTACTCTTCGGGGGTCGATTTCGACTTGTGGTCGGTGATGCGCACAAGAGTGAGTTCGACCTGCAGCGGGGACGCTGCGATCAGGCGTGCGAACTGGGTTTCGGTGCGCTGCTTGTTGGGCATCAGGTTCAAAAGCCCGATTTGCAGCGGCCGGATGTCCTGGCGCGCGGCGCGGGTCGAATCCATGATGTTGATGCCCTCGGCCTCAAGCGTCTGGCGGGCGGGCAGGTGGTCGGGAATCTTGATGGGCATGGCTTGGCCCTTTGTGCTGGCCGATTTTCCGGCGCGATCTCAAACTATATGGGGTTCAATTCCAAAAAGGCGATCCTAGCGCGTCGCGCGCTCGCGGATCGCCTTGCGCATGAGCCCCAGAAAATCGTCATGGTCGCGCACGGTTGCCACATCGGCCGAGGAAACGGTGTAGCCATAATTGTCGGCCAGAGCCTGATATCGCGGCTCGCGGTCGCGCAGGATCGCTTCGAAGCCCCAGGCACCAAAAGCATCCGGATCGACATCGTCGTCGTGATCGACGCCATGGGCCTGTTTGAACTCGGCCCATTTCTGCTCGAGCAGGTCTGGACGGTAATACATCGGCTTGGGGCTCTTCTTGAACCGGTCGACGAGGTTCTGGGCGTCCTCTTCGGAGCCCTTGATCTGCACGATCACCGTGTTGTCCGCCAGCATGGTGACGAGCGGGTCCCCTGCGTCGAACGGGTCCAAGACCTCAATCAGCGAGCCGCCCGTATCGGCAACGAAATTGTCGTAGCCGTAGAGCTCCTTGGCGCGCCCGATAAAATAGGGAATGTCGTTGAGGGCATAGATCTCGGCAACCCGGTGCTGCTCCTGGCGGCGCTTGTATTCCTCGAATTGCAGCCCGCCCTTGTCCGGATCGCCCGGCCGGCCGAGATAGGTCGAGAGCGGGTCGAGGTTGGCGAAGGTGATGTTCGAAGAAATGTAGATCGAATCCGAACGCAGAAGTTGGGCGAGGAAGGGGTTCTTCATCGCTTCGCGCTTGAAGTTGTCGACGATGAACTCGCCCATGTGCCGCGTGCCGATGCGATAGTCGACCGAGAAGTGGAACCAGCGGTCCTTGCGCAGCCTGTCGGCGAGGTGGGTCTTGCCCACGCCCGACATGCCGAAAAGGGTCACTGCCTTGCGGTCGAGACTCTCGAAATCATCGGGGCTGTCAAAAAGCATGGCACCTCAAACCTTTCGCCCGGCTCATAGCCAGTTTTGCGCTTTGCGGCAAGCAAGGGCCACAAGGATACCGAGCATGTGTGTATCCCGGCAGAAGTTGCCCTGTAACGCGGAATCTCTTGCCGAAACCGCCCCCTGTTGGCCCGGTTGAGAATATCACTTTGTATATAAATCAAGGATTTAGCGGTTTGGCATTGGCCTTGCATCGAAGCGGGCGGAGGTGCGGCCCCTGGAGGCCGCTCGATGAAGGAGACGAATGAATGGGTATTTATGGGGCTCTGGCGACGGCGGTGACTGGCCTTAAGGCGCAGTCCTTCGCCCTCGAGCACATCTCGGGCAACATCGCCAACTCGCAAACCACGGGCTACAAGCGGATCGAGACCGACTTTGTCGATCTGATCCCCGAGGCGCCCCCGAAGCGGCAGGTGGCCGGTGCGGTGCTTGCGCAGTCTCGCGCGACCAATGACGACCGCGGCGATATCATTGGTTCCGCCCGCGCGACCAACATGGCGATCAATGGCGACGGCTTCTTCGTCGTTGACCAGCAGATCGGCAACAATGACGGCAACGCCGTGTTCTCCGGGGTCGACTACTTTACCCGCCGCGGCGATTTCGACGTCAACAAGGATGGTTATCTGGTCAACGGGGCAGGGTTCTTCCTCAAGGGGCTTCCCATCGATCCAGCCACCGGCAACATCTCCGGTTCAGTGCCTGAAGTGATCCAGCTGTCGAACGAATTCCTGCCGGCTGTGGGAACCTCGCAGATCAACTACAAGCTCAACCTGCCCCAGCTGCCCAAGCCGGCGGCCTATGATGCCTCGGTGGCGAATTCGGAGCTGCTGGTGCCTGGCGACTATGCCGTCGACCCGACAGCGGGCGGGGCGGAAGTGGTGCAGGGCGATGACGTCCCGACCTTCCTCGAGCAGTCCATCGCCGGTGGTGCCATCTCGGTCTATGCCGACAACGGCGCGCAGGTGAACGTGCAGGTGCGCTGGGCCAAGACCGACAGCGTCGAGAATGGCGGTTCCGATACCTGGAACATGTTCTATCTCACCGATGCTGATGCGACGGGCACGGATACGGCCTGGGTGAATGCGGGCTCGGACTATGTGTTCGACCCGGATGGCTCCCTGAACCCGGGGATCTCCGAAACGACATTGAACTCGATGTCGGTCAACGGGATCGACCTGGGCGATGTCACGGTCCGCCACGGCAATAGCGGCGTGACCCAGTTCTCCGATGCCAACGGCACCGCGCAGGTCACCCAGCTCAACCAGAACGGGTATGCTGCCGGTGAATTCGTGGCCGTCGAGGTGAACTCCGAAGGCCGGATCGTGGCCAGCTATTCGAACGACCAGCAGGTCGAACTGGCGCAGGTCATCACTGCCGACTTCAACGCCGTGAACCAGCTCAGGCGGCTCGATGGCGGCATCTTCGCGGCGACCACGGACTCTGGGGATGCAATTATCTCCACCGACGCCTCGATCGTGGGGTCTGCGCTTGAGAACTCCAATACCGACATTTCTGAAGAATTCACTAAGCTGATCGTAACCCAGCAGGCCTATGCTGCGGGGACCCGGATCGTCTCGACTTCTGATGAGATGTTGCAAGAAGCCCTCAACATGGTCCGGTAACGGACTGCAGAATGGCGGTCCGGTGATAGGTAGAAAACCGGACCGCGCCCCTTTTCACGGAGCGCGAAGATGAGCCTGGGCGTAACGCTTACCAATGCCTTGTCCGGCATGCGGACAAGTCAGCAGGGCCTCGATATCCTCAGCCGCAACGTCGCCAATTCCGGCACGCCGGGCTATCACCGGCAGTCGCTGGTGTTGTCCGAGGTCAATGGCAGCGGCAGCTCACATGTACGGCTCGCGGGGATCGACCGCGCCTTCTCTCAATCGCTCCAGTCCCAGATCCTGACCGAAACCGGGCGCGCCGGTGCCACCGGCGCAACGGCCGAGTTCATGTCGCGGCTGGAGTTGCTGTTCGGCAAGCCGGGTGATGTGAATTCGCTCGACACCCAGTATTCGAACTTCGAGAACTCGCTCACCAATCTCGCGGCCAGCCCTGAAGACTTTGCTGCCCGCTCCGAAGTGGTCTCGCGGGCCCAGACCCTGGCCGGCAATCTCAATTATTTGTCGAATTCCGTTCAGGAGATGCGGCGCGAGACCGAAGCGCAGATTTCGAGCCATGTGGCCGATCTCAACCGCAATCTCTCGGCCCTGCAGCGCATCAACGAGCAGCTGGTCGATACCTCGCGTGACGATGGTTCACGTATGGCGCTGCTCGACGAGCGCGATCGCCTGTTGACCTCGGTGTCGGATGTGATCGACGTCCGGGTGGCCTACAACGAGAACAACGGCACGGTGAATGTCACGACCAAGTCGGGCATCGGCCTGCTTGATGTGGAAGCTTCGATCTTCGAGTTCGAGAATGCCGGCAATCTGTCGCCGCACTCGCTGTTCAATCGTGATCCTAACGAAAACGGGGTTGGCACGCTGACCCTTCGGACGCCGTCTGGTCTCGCGCTCGATCTGGTCAGCCAGAACGTGCTTCAGTCGGGCCGTCTGGCCGCTCTGGTCGATTTGCGCGACAACACGCTTGTCGAGGCGCAGGCACAGCTCGATGAGATTGCGGCCGGTCTTTCCGCTTCGCTTTCGACAACGAGCGAGGATGGCACGGCCGTCTCGAGCGGCGGGGCGGACGGGTTCGAACTCGACCTGTCGACGATTCAGCCGGGCAACAGCTTCACCCTCAACTACACCGAAAGCGGTGACGACAAGACCGTGCGGGTGGTGCGGATTGACGATCCGGCCAAGCTGCCGCTCGATGAAACCGACGCGGACGGCGTGCGGACTATCGGGCTTGATTTTTCCGGCGGGATCGGGGCTGTGGCATCCGCGCTCGATACCGCGCTTGGGGCCGGGATATCGGTCAGTAATCCGTCCGGCGACACCATCCAGATCCTCGACGATGGGGCAGGGGCGACGACGGACGTCAATTCGCTTTCCTCGAGCTATACGGTGACCGGCGCGCAGGACGGAACCTCGGCGATGCCGCTGTTCACCGACGGCACCAGCACTGCCTATACGGGCAGTCTTGACGGCTCCACACAGCGGTTGGGTTTCGCGGCCCGGATCCAGGTGAACCAGTCTGTCCTCAACAACAACTCGCTCCTGGTCAAATATGATGCTGGAACCGCGGCCGGCGACAATACGCGGCCCAACTTCCTGCTCGACAGGTTGAGCAGTGCGACCTTCGAAGCCTCGACCGACACCGGGCTGTCGCAGATCAACGCCAAGCTGTCGGGCAATGTGCGCACCCTGATCGAGCAGACGATCAACTACCAGGGCAACCAGGTCCAGGCGACGCAGCAGAATGCGGACGCCCAGAACATGGTGATGGAATCGCTGTCCCTGCGGCAGGAAGAGGCGTTCGGGGTCGACGTGGATACCGAGATGGCGCGGCTGATCGAGTTGCAGAATTCATATGCCGCGAATGCCCGGGTCGTGGCCATCGCCAAAGAACTGATCGACACGCTGTTGTCTATCTAGGAGCAGACCGATGATCATCAATAACTCCCTGTTCCCGGTCAAATCTGGCTTCAACGCGGTCTCGGACATGCGATCGCGGATTGATCAGCTCCAGCAGCAGCTGGCGACCGGCAAGCGAGCCCAGACGCTGGGTCAACTGGGCAAGGACAGGGTGATCGATCTGTCGATCCGCTCGCGGCTTTCAGGCATGCAGGCCTATCAGCAGAACATCCAGACAGTCGGGCTCCGGCTCGACATGATGAACACGGTCTTCACCCGTCTCGACGGGGTGGAGAGCGAGGCGCGCTCAAGCCTGACGCTCGGGAGCGTCGATTTCACCTCCGGCGCGGTGACGCAGGCCCAATACCAGAACGAGACCCGGCTCAAGGAAGTGATTGAGCTGATGAACACCGACCTGAATGGCCGGCACCTTTTCGGCGGCAATGTCACCGACAAGAACCCTGTTGCCTCGTTCGATGTGATCATGGACGGGACAGGGGGCAAGGCCGGGTTCAGGCAGGTGCTGAGCGAACGCCGCGATGCGGATCTCGGAGCGAGCGGGCAGGGGCGCATCACCACCAACTTCACCGGCACGACGCTCGAACTGGCTGAAGATGGCGTACATCCTTTCGGTTTCAAGCTCGACAGTCTGACCGCCGAAGGCAGCGGAGTTTCCCTCACCGGGCCAACCGGTTCGCCTTCGACATTGTCCATCGAGTTTACCGGACAGCCCGGGCCGGGCGATCGCATCAATATCGGGCTGGCACTGCCTGACGGCACCAAGACCACGATCTCGTTAAAGGCGACACTGGGGCCGACCGCGCAGCCAGGCGAATTCCTGATCGGCGCCAATGCCGGTGATACGGCGACGAACTTCAATGCCGCGTTCAACACGGCACTCGATGACAAGGCGACGGGAGAACTGCCCGCAGCCAGCGCTTATGCGGCGGCGGAGATGTTTTTCACCAAGCCTGGCGAGACCGCGATGCGGGTCGATGGGCCGCCCTATGACAGTGCGACGGGACTTGTCGCAGCGACGAGCAGCGACACGATCTCCTGGTATCAGGGTGAGGATTCGACCGTTCCGCGGCGCAGTGCACTGGCGAAGGTCGATGACAATACCGAGGTCGCCTATGGTGTGCAGGCCAATGAAGAAGGCACCGCCGAGCTGGTGCGAAACCTGGCGGTACTTTCCGCTGAATCCTTCAATGGCGGCAATCCCAATGACGGGCTTCGGTTCAAGGCGATGAGCGTTCGCGCCTTCGAGAACCTTTCGGAATCCAATAACTCCAAGGCCGGTTCGATCGAGTCCGTCTCGATGGACATCGGCCTTGCACAGACATCGCTCGGGCGAGCCAAGGAGCGGCTTGACCACCAGGAGGTGGCGCTCGAGACGATGCTCTCGGATATCGAGGATATCCCGCCGGAAGAGGTGGCCATGCAACTGCTGAGCCTGCAGACGCGTCTGGAGGCGAGCTACGCGACCATCGGCAAGGTCAGCCAGTTGTCACTGGTCAACTTCCTGCCCTGACCCAGTTTCGTGCATTGAGTTGCACGGCAGGCGCCCACTGACCCTACCCCTCGACAAGAAAAAGCCCGGCTCAGGCCGGGCTTTTTGCTCGTATTCGTCTGGTGGTCGCGCTCAGGCAGAGGTCGGGCGGCTGCGCAGGCCCGCTGCGATTTCACGATTGATGTTAATCAGCACGTCGAGCTTTTGCGGGCTCGGAGAAGCGATCACTTCAATCGTGTGGTTCATCACGAACAGGCCGAGATTGGCAACGTTCTGCTTGATCTGGTGCGGCAGCGGATTGTCTTCCTTGGTGACCGTAGTCAGGAACACGCCCCAAAGCTTGCGGTTGTAGTGAAGGACGTCGCTGAGTTCGCTGCGGGTCAGGTCCCAATCGTCTCTCACACGCTGCAGCTGGGCTGCCGAACGGGAGAGAAGATTGGCCTCGAGGTCACGCGGAGCTGCCGTTTGCTTCGTCGTCTGCTGGTACGCTGTCGCCGCGTGATGCTGCATTGAGAAGGCCGCTTTCGTACTCGATGAGTTTCTTCGCCAATTTCAAAGCTTTGTATGACGATCCGGTTAATATCTCGTTATTGATATCGTCCACAATCGCGATGGACGAGGGGACCGCCCGGACGAAATCGTTGACCAGACCGAAATAGGACTCGCGTATCGTTTCAATGTCTTCGTCCAAATACATGAGCTGTATGGCGAAATAGATGCGCTTGGCCGGCGTATCTGCGGTCTCTGCGGTCAGTATGTCCTTCTCGCGCAGGATAGGGACCTTGCCGTCAATATACAGGCGTGTGCGCTGGTCGGAATTGGTGACGACGCAGTCTCCGATGATAAGGCGTTCGCCGGGCTTGAGTTCAACCTTGAGGGACATTGGTGCTTCTCCTGGAGCGGCCGGCGTCAGTCCCTTTTGATGGGGCGTTCACCGGTGGATTCTTCCTGTTCCGTGTTGAGCCTATCATCGCTCACTTTGGTTGCAGAGGTCTTATCGGGACGGATCGAAAAGGCGCCAAGACCGAGCAGGAACATCACCGTCCCACCAAGAACGAACGGCATGCCTGTGCCCAGGAAACTCGCGACAGCGGCGCCGAGGAACGGGGCGGTCAGCATCACGGTCACGATCACCGCCTCGCCGGCGGCAAAGGCCTTGCCGACATGCTCAGGCGGCGTCTCGTTCTGTACGATGGTCCGGTAGGGCACGACAATGAAGGCGACGGCGCCCCCAAGCAGCAACACGGCACCAAGGAACACAAGCACGCTGATGGAAAATCCGAAAATGCCAGCGAGTCCCAACAGGGCGGCGATTGGCCCCGAAACCACGGCACCGAGGCCGATGACGCGGAACGGTCCGGTCGCAAACTTGAGAGTGCCTGCAATCAGGGCACCAGCAATGCCGCCAAGACCGGCCAGCGCGATCGAGACCCCGAACACCGTTTCATCGAAGCCGAAATCGCGGTTCAGCAGTGCGATCAATGTGTCGTAGAGGAAGATCGAGAAGTAGCCGGCCGCCGCGAACAGAAGGGTGATCATCATCAACCGGTTGCGGAAGAAGGCCATGATGCCCTCGGGCGCTTCTTTCCAGAACGGGGCTTTAGAGGCTTCTTCGGCCTCACGCCTGGGGATGGCGAGCCCGGCGAGGATCAGTGCAGCGGTAAGCGAGAGAACAGCGTTCAGGACAAAGATCGCGTTCACCGAGAGCAAGAGCAACAAAGCACCGCCAAGCGCGGGGCCTACCACCTTGGAAGTCTGGTTGATGCCGTGAATGAGCCCATTGGCGGGTTGGCGGTTCTCTGCATCAGTCAGCCGTTGCACGGCGGCTTGCCGTGCCGGCGTGAAGGCAGAGTCTACACTGGCGCGCAAGAAGACGAGGACGAGCACGGTCTCGATGCCCGGCGCGAAAATGAATGCAAGGGTGACGAGGCCCCGGCCCAGGTTGGATGCGATCAGGACCCAGCGCAGATTAATGCGGTCGACAAGCGCGCCTGCGAGTGGGCCGATGATCACATAGGGCAAGCTCATGGCCAGTGCGAACAGGGCGAGAGACCATGGGCCGCCGTCGAAGACATAGACCAGCAACACAACGACCGCGGTGTAATCGAGCCAGTCCGCCAGATCGGCGGGGATGTTGGCAAATACCAGGCGGCGCAAACCCTTCACGCCGAAGATCTTCAGATAGCCGAACATGGCAGCCCTCCCTGTCCGAGATATAGGGCAGCGTGGGAGGAGTGACCAGCGGGGCAAAAGAAAAGGGCGGGTCCGAAGACCCGCCCTTCCGAAACATCTCTTCGCTGCCGATTACAGCAGACGAAGCACGTTCTGGTCGGCCTGGCTTGCGAGCGACAGAGCGGTCGAAGACAGCTGCTGACGGGTCTGCAGGGCCAGCAGGTTGGCCGCTTCCTCGTTGCTGTCTGCCAGCGTGAGGTTGGCCGCGCCGGTTTCCAGCGTGTTGATGATGTCCTTGGTGAAGTTCTGACGGATTTCAACCACGGACAGATTCGAACCGAACTTGGAGGACTGAGTGCGCAGCGTTTCGATGCCGCTCTTCAGGGTGTCCAGGGTCGAGTTGATGTCGGCATCGTCGTCAAAGCCGCCAGAAGCGACTTCAGACAGACCCAGCCCGGACGAGCTGTAGGTCACGCCACCGATATCGAGGCTCGAAGACCCGTCTTCGTTGAACAGCACCGAAAGGCTGTCACCGTCGAGCAGGTTCACACCATTGAAGCTGGCGTCCTTGGCCAGGTCGTCGATCTGGGTGAGCAGTTCGTTGTACTGGGTTACCAGTTCGTCACGCTTCGGGTTGGCAACGTCAGTGGTGGTCGAGGTCTCGTCTGCACCAGTGTTGGAGCCATTGGAGATCCCGGTCGAACCGCCGGTCACCGAAGCCGAGTAGCTCGCCACAGCAACGCTGGACGAAGCACCGGTGGTGGTGGAGGTCAGATCGACATTGCCGCCATTGTTCGAGGCGATGGTCGCACCGGCCTGATCGTTGATCAGGGCCACAATATCGTCAGCGGTCAGCGCGGAGGAATCCAGGCTGGCGCCGTTGTCGGTGTTGTACTGGGTAACCGCCGCATCGTCGATGGTGATGGTGGTTGCCGAACCGCCGTCGACCGTCAGGTCGAAGGAGATCGCGTCGGCCGCAACAGCAGCAGCACCAGTATCCGAGTCGGTGCCGAGGCCCGACGTGTTGGTGATGGTGTCGGCGCCGCCATTGTCATTCACGGCAACGTTGCTGATATCGATCGAGGACGAACTGCCCGTGGTGCCCGAAGTGATGGTCACATCGCCACCGGCGGCAGACACGGTCAGGTCAGCACCGGACGTGTAGGTGCCTTCCGCGTCGATCGCAGCGCTGATTGCCGCGGCAAGTTCGTTTTCGTCATCGATGACGTTATCGTTGTTGCCGATACCGGAAACCACCGACTGATCGATGGTGATCGAAGCAGTGGAGCCGCCATCAATCGCGATGTCGAAGGTCAGCGTATCGCCAGTGTCGTCGAAGGTGAGAGCCGAACCGAAAGTTGCCGAAACCGAGCCGGCAGTCGCGGCCGAACCGGTGCCCGAAACGTCAACGGCCGAGAAAGCGCCGCCCGCCAGCGTGCCGGCAGTCGCGGCAGTGGTGGTGGTTTGTTCAACGGTCGCTGCAGTCTGCAGAGCCTGACGGGCAGTCGCCTGAGCGCTTTCCACCAGGTTGGTGATGGCGGTGATGCCATTGTCGGCAGCTTCGATGGTCTGAACCGCATTCGACACCGAATCCAGAAGCTGACCCAGATCCGACGCGCGGGAGTTCAGCGAAGACGCAGTGAAGAAGTTGGTCGGATTGTCGAGAGCGGAGTTGACCTTCAGGCCCGTCGCCAGACGTTCCTGGGTCTTGCCCAGCTGCACAGCCGTGTTCTGCAGGCTAAGCAGGTTTGAGCGTACCGCTTTCGAAAGGGTGATCTCGGCCATTTGAATATCCTATTCTGGGTTGCCGTTACTCATGACGCCTCCTCCTGAGACGTTACCCAGACAGTGACTCCAAGGGGCTAATTTATGGTTAACAAGTTCACAGCGAACAGGCTTAACGCCCGGTTTACGGGGCTTTACAGCCGTTAACCTTTGGGCGGGCGAACGCGAATCGAGACCCTGAGCGGGAGGGAATCGGGTTCAAAAGTGGACTATTTCAGGCTTGTTTGTCGTGAAGGGCCAAGGAAGAGGCCGGTGGCTTCCACTGGCTATCCGCATAGCTGAGCGCCTGTGCGCGCGAACCGGTGGGCAAAGGCAGCTCTGCTGCGATCAGCGAGGTCTCGAACGGTGTGGCAGGCGGCACGGCACGGGAGCGGGGCTCCTCCTGGATGCCTGCATCCGGCTTTCGGCCATGAGCGGAGCCCACATTCCTGGACGGGCGTTGGCCCGTGGCGTTCATTTCGGTGTGCGTCGGCTGGGTTCGGCGCGGCCCCATGCGGTCGCCGCGTGCCACAACCGTCTTGTTGGTGCCCGTGATCGTCGCACCGAGCAGTCCTGCAGGCTGAATCGACCTTGCTGTCACCGTACGCTCCACGATAGGCGGCCGCGTCATTGCGGCAGCCGTTCGGTCCCGCACTTCGCCGGTTTCGGCGTAAGGAAGCGAGACTATTCTCGGTGAGACGGTAACTCAGCCGTTTTTCCAGCGGCTTAGCAGGAATGATGGCTATTGATGAAAATTGTCAGAAAAACGCGGCAACCGGACGCTAGAGCGCCCGGTTCACGGAAATGCCCTTGACCTGGGACGTGCTGGCGGCCGGGGCCTTGCCGGTATTGCCATAGGAGCCAACCTGGGCGGACTGGCCCATGCGGCCTGCAACATCGGAAATCAATTGCTCGGTGATCGAGCGCGCGGAAGCGAGCATCTTGAGGTTGGCGGCCATTTCGGCAGCGAGTGCTTCTTGCCCGCGTTTGAGCGCCTTGACCGCGTCGGGTGCCTCTGCGGCGATGGCGGCGGCGTTGTGCTGAACGCGCCTCGCGTAGAGAACATAGTCCTGGGCCAGGCGCGCTTTATCGGCGCTCAACTGTCCGGCTTCCTCGAGTTTGCCCGCACGCAAAAGGATGGTCTCGCGGTTCATGATGTCGATGAAGGCTTCGAGCGCGGTCTGTGTCGCAGCACAGAGTTCTGCGGGAGCCAGTTCTTCGTTGTTCTGGGGGGTAGCTGGCGCGGTCATCATCGTGCGTAGGCTCCGGCGGCTTGCGCAGGGGTTGAAGTCGGGGCGGCGGCCGGTGTGGCCTGGGTGGCAATCATGTCGCGCAGAATGCTGTCAGCGAGGCCGAATCCGCCGGCACGGGCGATGGCGTCGGAGATGTGTTCTGCTTGCAGGCCGCGATAGGTCTGTTCGGCATAGCCGCCTCCCATCGCGTCTTCCTCGCCCAGGCCCGAGAACATCTGGGACACCAGGGTATTGATGAAGAGGCCTTCCATTTCCTGTGCCTGTCCGTTCAGGCGGTCGTACTGGGCCTGAGGCATGTGTTCGGGCCGGGTAATCGGGGGAAGGGGAACAGTTGACATCACAGCACCTCGATCTCGGCCTGCAGCGCACCGGCTGCCTTGATGGCCTGCAGTATGGCGATCATGTCGCGCGGACTGATGCCGAGGGCGTTGAGGCCATCCACCAGCTCCTGGAGAGTGACCGACTCCTCAACCAGTGCGAGGTTCGAGTTCTCGGTCAACACGTCGATACTGGTCCGTGGAACCTCGGTGGTTTCGCCCAGCGAGAAGGGGTTGGGCTGACTCACCTGAGGGGTTTCGGTGATGGTCACGGTCAAATTGGCCTGGGCCACCGCCACCGTCGAGACCCGAACCTCCGAGCCCATGACAATGATGCCGGAGTTCTCGTCGATCACGATCTTGGCCGGCTGGTCGGGAGTAACGACGAGCTGTTCGATATCGGTCAGCAAGTCGACAATATTGCCATTGAAGCCTTCAGGCAGGCGAAGCTGAACCGTGGCCGGGTCGACCGGCACGGCGGTCGGCATGCCAATCAGGTTATTGATGGCGATGGCGATACGGCGGGCGGTCGTGAGATCGGGATTGCGCAGCGACAGGCGCAGATGGCGCTGGGCCGCAAGCTGGAAGGGTACTTCGCGTTCGACAAGGCCGCCGGATGAAATCCGTCCAGTGGTGGGAACGCCGGATATTACCGAAGCGCCGTCGCCCTGAGCCTGAAAGCCATTGATACTGACGGAGCCTTGCGCAATGGCATAGACCTCGCCGTCGGCGCCGAGAAGCGGTGTGACGAGGAGCGTGCCACCCTGCAGGCTCTTGGCGTCGCCAAGGGCGGAGACGTTGACGTCGATCCGGGTGCCCTGGGCGGCGAAGGGCGGCAAGTTGGCTGTCACCATAACGGCCGCAACATTGGCCGTACGAATTGAATTCCCACGGGTGTTTACGCCCATTCTTTCGAGCATCGCCTGAAGGCTTTGCCGGGTAAACGGTGCGTTGTTGAGGCCGTCGCCCGTGCCGTTGAGGCCGACAACCAGGCCGTAGCCAACGAGCTGGTTCTCGCGGATACCTTCGATATCAACGATGTCCTTGATGCGGGCCGCGTGGACCGGTGCGGTGCTGGGCAGGAGGGTCGTCAGCGTTATCAGCGCGACGCTCAGCCATTTGAGAAGGTGACGATACATGGTCTTCCCCAGTTTTTTCGCCGTAGTCTTTCCCCAAAGACCGGATCGGCAAACATGCTTTGCTCCACCTGTTGCGAAATCCGTGCCAGATTGCATATTGCCCCAACAGACCCCCTAATACACTGAAATCATTAATGAAAATGTCAATCAAATTGTCCGGTATTGATTGACCGCAGGTGGTGTGGGCAAAAATTGCCGGGGTCATTAAGGGGTTGTTAACCGTGCTGGGCAGAGTGTGCCGGGTAAGCGCCCGACAAGGAGATTGTGGTGCGGATCACCAACACCACGCGGACAGCACGAACCAGTTCCGGCCAGGCAAAACGCGCTGGAGGCGGCAGCGGATTCTCTATCGATTCCTCCTCGCAAAGCCGCGCGCCGGCCCAAACGGCCTCAACCAGTCACGCCACCGGCATTGATGCGATCCTGGCGCTTCAGGCGGTGGAAGACCCGCTCTTGGCGAAGAAGAAGGCGACCCGCCGAGGTCACATGCTTCTTGATGCGCTCGACGCCCTCAAAGCAGACTTGTTGGCCGGCCGAGTGCCGGAAGCCCGCATCGAGCGGCTTCTCACCTTGATCCGCGATGCGCGCAATGACGTCGATCCAGCACTTGATTCGATCATTACGGATATAGAATTGAGGGCGAGGGTGGAGCTGGCCAAGCTCGGGCACTACTAACTCCTGCAGGTTTGTCGAACTGTCGCAATAGTTTAGTAGATAGCCTCGGCTGAAAGCGGCGGGATAAACCGGAATCAAAGGCCCGGCTTGCCCGCAAGGCCCCGCGGATTTATATATGCGCGGCGTTTGGCAGTGGAGTGACCAATATGGCGATCGATGCCGAGATCGATGACTATCGTCCATCCGACGACGAACCCTTCATGAACCCCCGCCAGAAAGAGTATTTCCGCAAGAAGCTCCAGAACTGGAAGAACGACATTCTGCGTGAGAGCAGGGGAACGCTCGAGAGCCTTCAGGAGGAAAGCCACAATCACCCGGACATGACCGACAGAGCTTCGTCGGAAAGCGACCGGGCCCTTGAGTTGCGGACGCGCGACCGGCAGCGCAAGCTGATCTCAAAGATCGATGCTGCCCTCAAGCGGATCGAGGATGGCACCTATGGCTATTGCGAGGAAACCGGGGAGCCGATCGGGTTGGCACGTCTGGACGCCCGTCCGATCGCGACACTGTCGCTGGAAGCCCAGGAAAAGCACGAACGGCGCGAGAAGGTTTACCGCGACGACTGATGAAACCTGCGCACCGATGGTTGATCGGTAGCCACAAGAGATAAGAAAGGAGCCGCGAATGATCGCGGCTCCTTTTCGTTTTGGCCGGCTATCGCAAATAGCGCGCCTTGAGGTGGTCGATGAACACCTCGGCATCGAGCGGCGAGCCGGTTGCGGCCTGCATGAGGTCCGGGGTCGAAAGTCGCGATGCTTTCGACCAGATATGATCGCGCCGCCAGTCGTTGAGGCGGGTCACGTCGCCCCGGCGCAGATCGTCTTCGATATCGGGCATCTCGCTGTTGATCGCTGCCCATTGCTGGGACGCCATGATGGCGCCGAGCGTGTAGGAGGGGAAATAGGCGAAGGCACCGCCTGGCCAATGCACATCCTGCATCGGGCCGTCCTTCGGGTTGTCGAGGGTCGACAGGCCGAGATAGTCGCGCATGCGGGCGTCCCAAGCCTCAGGCAGATCCGCGGCCTGCATTTCTCCGGCGATCAGCAGTTGTTCGATCTCATAGCGCAAGATGATGTGCAGCGGGTAGGTGACCTCGTCGGCATCCACCCGAATGAAGCCGGGCTTGACCAGCAGAATGTGGTCGAGCACGTCCTCTATGCTCCAGTCATCGAGCATGGGCAGGTGTTTCTTGACCTCGGGCAGGGCAAATTCCCAGAAGGCCGGATTGCGGCCAATCTGCTTTTCGACAAACAGGCTCTGGCTTTCATGCACTGCCATGCCACGGGCGTGACCGAGCGGCCAGTGTGACCATTCGGCAGGCAGTCCCTGCTCGTAAAGGGCGTGACCGGTCTCGTGCATCGTGCCCATCAGTGCAGTGAGAAAATCATCTTCGCGGTAACGGGTCGTGATGCGGATGTCGGTGGGCACGCCGCCGCAGAAGGGATGGTAGGAGACATCCAGCCGGCCGTGCTCGAAATCGAAGCCGAGCACCTTCATCATGGCCAGGCCAAGTTCGCGCTGGGCAGCGATGGGAAAGGGTCCCTCGACCGGACGGAGCGGGCGTCTTGCGTGCCGGGCCTCCTGCGCTTCAAGCACTTCGGGCACGAAGTCTTTGAGGAAGCCCTTGAGCCGGTCGAACACGGGATCGATGGTGGCGGTGCGGGCACCGGGATCGAATTGTTCGAGCAGGGCGTCATAGGGTGCGAAGCCGGTGGCTTCTGCCCGGAGCTGGGACTCCTCACGGGCGACTTTGACAATCTCTTCGAGTGCCGGGAGGAAGCCATTCCAATCGTTCTCGGCCCGGCATTTGCGCCAGGTCTGTTCGCCGCGCATGGTCGCGAGTGTCTTGCGGCGCACAAAGTCTGCCGGCAGGCAGGTCTGGCTCACATAGACCCGCTCAAATTCCTCGATTGCGCGCGCCTTGTCGCCTTCAAGGCCTTCCTGCTTGGCGGCTTCGAGCCAGTCGCCCACCTGTGGTGCGGTCATGCGCTCGTGAATGATGGCGGCGACGGCTGCAACTGCTTCGGCGCGCTTTTCGCCGCCACCGGCTGGCATTGAGACCGCTTCATCGATGGAGAGGAAATTCTGAGCGTGGGACAAGGCTTCGAGGCCGTGCCCGAGCTCGTCGAGTTTTTGCCAGGACATGATGTGGACTTCCGTTCTCGGTAGGAGAGTGAACAGTGCCGCCGAGCCGGGCACAAGGCAACCCCGAAGAACCACCCAGGCTGCCAGTGTCCAAAAAGAAGAAGGGCGCGGCCACATTGGGGGAAGGCCGCGCCCCTTCTGGGGAGGATCACATCTCGGGAAGACGTGATCGGGAGTGCCGCCCGGCGTGATGAAGGGGGAAGCCGGGCGGCGGGGGAAATCAGCCCTTAGAAGGGCAGGATCGCATCGAGGACCTGCTGGCCATAGCGCGGCTGCTGGACGTCGGTGATCTGGCCGCGGCCACCGTAGGCGATGCGGGCTTCGGCGATCTTGGCGCTTTCGATGGTGTTGTCGGCGCCGATATCTTCGGGCCGCACGATGCCGGCCACGATCAGTTCGCGGACTTCGAAGTTGACGCGCACTTCCTGTCGGCCCTCGATGACCAGATTGCCATTGGGCAGGACCTGGGTGACGACGGCTGCGACCTGGGTCTCCAGCGTTTCGGAGCGGTTGACCGAGCCGGTGCCGGTATCACCTGCGCCTGTGTCGACGGTGACGGCCGCATCGGCGCTGACATTGGGTGCCACAGCATTGAAGATCGAGCCAAGTACGCCGCCGACGCCACCTTCATTGCTCGACTGACGCGAGCGGGCGGTCTGGTTGGCGATTTGCGCCTTGTCGGCGATGGTGACCATGACGGTCAGGATGTCGCCGACCTTATGAGCGCGCTGATCCTTGAAGAAGCCGCGGGCGCCGGAGCGGAACAGTGAGTTGGGAGCGTAGCTGGCGACTTCGGGTTCGGGCATCGGCATGCGCACGGGCTGATAACCGGCCTGGGCGGTCGGATCCGCGATAGCGGTCAGCTGCGGTGCGTTGCCGACATTGGCAAGCCGGCTGGCCGTATTGCAGCCCGCAAGGGTTGCGGCGAGGCCGAGCACGATAATGGTTTTTGCGAGTTTCATTTCCGGTTCCCCCAGAGGTTAGGACGCGTCAGCGACGCGGGTCGGCGCATTCGTGACCAGAATTTTTCCCCCTTCGGTCACGACGCCATGGATGATCTTGTTCGACATGGGATTGAGCACTGGCACGGTATCCCCCACCGCCCCGTCGCTCAGGGCCTTTGCCCGCAGGCTAAGGTTGAGAGCCCCGGTCTGATAGAAAAGCGTGATCAGTTCGTTGCGCTTGACGATGGTGGGCTCGACCACATCGACCGGGCGCAGAATGGAGCCGGCGCGGATCGACCGGCGAACAGCCTGGCCCTCAAAGTCCGCGGAGGTGAGGTCCGCATATTGCTGGGCCAGCCGGGCGGGCACCAGCTTGTATTCAATGTCGCCGGCGCTGACGATGTCGCCGCGGTCGAGGTTTTCCGCCAGATGCGGGATGGCGACCATCTCGGTGAAGCGGCCGGAAATGGTGACCGGCGCAGGTTGACCCGCGATCAGAAGACGCGCGGAGAAGCGGTCATTGGCCTCGAACCGGCGGAACTCGGAAACCACGACCGGTTCGCCACTGAGGTCTGCGTAAAACCGCTCAAGCGGATTATCGAGGGTCAGGGTCAGTTCGCTGCCCACCCCGATTTGGCCGCCCTTGCGCAATTCGCCGGCGATCAGCCGGGTGATCCGTTCGACATCGACGGCGATCCCCGAGCGTTCGACGCGGATGGTCGCAAGACCCGCCGGATCGAAGTCAGACAGTCCGGCGCGGCGTACGGCCTGCTCGATCGCGGCCAGCGAGACGGTACCGACGGTGCCCGGCTGCGGCGCGCGGAACAGGGGTTCTTCAGCCCAGGGGCCAGCGTCGTTGAACATGTCGCCAACGGTGACGATGCCATGCTCGACGGTGACGCTCGATTTGAGAACCGGCATGGCGAGGCCCGCCATGGTGGTCAGCGCCGTGGCACTGCCTGCCAGGATCAGGGATTTGATGAGCTTAAGGGTCATCGGTCAGGTTCCTAGCGGAGCTGCGAGGTGGCGGAGAGCATCTCGTCGGCACCTGAGATTACGCGCGCATTCATTTCGTAAGCGCGCTGGGCGGCGATGAGGTCAGCGATCTCGGTCACAGCGTTGACGTTTGCAAGTTCGAGGTGGCCCTGCAGCAGATTGCCGAAGCTGTCGGCGTTGGGCGTGCCGACCTGGGCGGCGCCGCTGGCGTCGGTCTCGACATAGAGGTTGTCGCCGATGCCTTCGAGGCCGGCCTTGTTGGCAAAGCGGGCGAGCTGGAGCTGTCCGAGCTGGGTCGGGGCGCCGTCATTGTCGAGGAAGGCTTCGACAACCCCTTCAGACGAGATCGAAATCGAGCGGGCATTGTCCGGGATGATGATGCCCGGCTGCACTTGATAGCCCTCGATGGTGACCATCATGCCGTTTGCGTTGCGCTCGAAAGCGCCGTCGCGTGTGTATGCGGTGCGGCCATCGGGAAGCTGGATCGGGAAGAAGCCTTCGCCGCGAATGCCGACATCAAGCTCCTTCTCGGTGGGCTGCATGTTGCCCTGGCTCATGATGCGAGGGGTTGCACCGGTCTTGACACCCGAGCCGATTTCGACGCCGGCGGGAAGCTGGGTCCCGGATTCCGAGGTCGATGAACCGGCGCGCCGGTAGACCTGGTAGAGCAGGTCCTGGAATTCTGCGCGCTGCCGCTTGAAGCCGGTGGTGCGCATGTTGGCGATGTTGTTCGAGATGACTTCGACATTGCGCTCCTGCGCGCTCATGCCGGTCGATGCGATATAGAGAGCTTTCATTTTCCGTGTCCTTTCTGCGAGCCGGCTCAGGCGCTCAGGGTGCCGAGTTTCTGGATCGCGCTTGAACGGAGCTGATCCTGGCGCTGCATGAGCTGGGCCAGGGATGTGTAGGCGCGGGTGATGCGCATCATCTCGGTCATCTCGGCGACGCCAGAGACGTTGGAGCGCTCGATGGCGCCCTGGATGACACGGGTATTGGTGGCGATTTGCGGGTTGTCGCCCGCGAACATGGTGTCGCCCTCACGGGTGAGGTCCTGAGGGTTCTCGAACTCGACGATGCGCAGCGTGCCCTTGGCGCCAGCCGAGGAACGAACGGAGCCGTCCTTGCCGATGGCGATGTTGGTTTCCGAGGCATCGAAAACCATGAACCCGCCATCCGAGACAACGCGGTCACCTTCCGCGGTGACCAGTTCGCCGAGGTTGTTCAGGGTCAGGGCGCCGTTGCGGGTGTAGCGCTCGCCGGCCTCGGTCTGGACGACCAGGAAGCCTTCGCCTTCCAGGGCGATGTCCAGATCGTTACCGGTCTGAAAGATGCTGCCGGCGCGAAAGTCATGAATGGTCGCCCAATCCTGCGTGTAGCTGAGCGGCTGGTCGGGAAGCTGAAAATCCCGGTCGGCTGCGACCGGCATGATGTATTCCTCGAACAGCATGGATTCTGCCTTGAAACCGGTCGTGTTGAGGTTGGCCATATTGTTGGCCACCACATCCATCTGGCGTCTCAAGGCGACCTGGCGGGACAGGCCTATCAACTGTGCATTTTCCATTTTGCACGAACTCCCGATTTCTCCCCGGTCCTTCACTTCCCCAAGCGTTGGACCTGCCAAATCAATTGCAGGAGCTGTGCCAAAATGAAAAAATTAATGATTTCAATAATTTAGATTTTCGAAGGGCCGGAAAGCACTGCCGTTTGCAGGGTTGAGGGCATGAATTGCCCGGCAAAAATTGCCGCCTTGCCGGTAAATCCTAACTACTCGTTAACCTAATCCGCCTTAGCTCGGTGGGAACCGGAACACCGAAGGGCAAGGATTCGCACCAATGGCGATGACGGACGTAGCCGATGCCGACCTGGACGCGCTCGAGGCAGATGCCGCCGACGACGCAGATGAAGGTGGCGAGGAGCAAGGGGAAGGCGGCAAGAAGCGGCTGCTTTCCAAGAAGCTCCTGATCATCATCGGTGCTGCGGTGCTGGTTCTTGCTGCCGGTGGGGCTGCCGCGTTCTTCCTTCTCGGTTCAGGGGGAGGTGAAGCGGCCAAGGACCCTCTCGTGCGCGAGTCCTTTTATTATGACATCCCGCAGATGACGGTGAACCTCAATCCGGAGGGGGACCGGGAGCAATATCTCAAGATCGACATAGCGCTCGAACTTGCCGACAAGGCGATGGTCGAACAGATCGAACCGAAAATGCCGCGCGTGCTCGATGCGTTCCAGGTTTATCTGCGCGAACTCCGTAAAAGCGATCTCGAAGGGTCAGCCGGCATCTACCAGCTCAAGGAAGAGCTGCGCCGCCGCGTGAACATTGCGGTCTACCCCGCAGAAGTCGACCGCATCCTGTTCAAGGAACTCCTGATCCAGTAGGCGCATGATGGCAGACGAACCCGAAGATCAGAACGAAGACGATATCCTGAGCGAGTTCGGCCTCGACATCGAGGGCGATGGCGAAAAGTCCGGTGAGGGTGAGGGCGCCCCCAAAAAGGAGAACGACAGTCTTTCCGCCGACTGGGCGGCAATGATTGCAGCCGAAAGCGAGGATGGCGAAGACGCCGCCGACCGCATTCTCAACCAGGACGAGATCGACAATCTTCTCGGATTCAACCCCGAGGAATCGGTTGCGGCAGAAGTTTCCGGCGTTCGGGCGCTGATCAATTCGGCGCTAGTCAGCTATGAACGCCTGCCGATGCTTGAAATCGTGTTCGACCGGCTGGTCCGGCTGACCACGACCTCATTGCGCAATTTCACCTCCGACAATGTCGAGGTTTCGCTCGACAGTATCTCCTCCGTGCGGTTCGGGGACTATCTGAATTCAATTCCTCTGCCTGCGATCCTTTCGGTCATTAAGGCGGAAGAATGGGACAATTTCGGGCTCATCACTGTCGATAGCGCGCTGATCTACTCGATCATCGATGTGCTTTTGGGCGGTCGCCGCGGTCACAATGCAATCCGGGTCGAAGGGCGTCCCTATACGACCATCGAGATGACGCTCACCAAGCGGATGATCGAGGTCATTCTCGACGACATGCACCGGGCGTTCGATCCGCTCTCGCCGGTGAACTTCAAGATCGAGCGGCTTGAGACCAATCCGCGCTTTGCGGCGATCACGCGCCCGGCGAATGCCGCGATCCTGGTCGAATTCCGCATCGATATGGAAGACCGCGGCGGCAAGATCGAAGTGCTCTTGCCCTACGCCACGATCGAACCGATCCGTGAACAGCTGCTGCAGATGTTCATGGGGGAGAAATTCGGGCGCGATCCGATCTGGGAAGGCCATCTGGCCACGGAGATCTTCGCTGCCGATACCGAGGTCGAAGCGGTGCTGCATGAGTGGGAAATGCCGCTTTCGCAGGTCCTCGGCCTCGAGCAGGGACAGACTGTGATGTTCGAGCGGGGGCCGGATGAACCGGTTGCGCTCCGGTGCGGGGACGTACGCCTGACCGAGGCCCTGATGGGGCATATCGGGCGGCATGTGTCAGTGCGCATCAACAAACCCCTCAATCCGCCGAGAGTGAACATGTCGGTGTTTGAGGCCATGGATGAGCAGGAGAGTGAGAAATGACGGGTTTGCCCCTGGGACTGATCGTTGAAGGTGCCGTGGCGGTCCTTTTGGTGCTCACCATCGGGTATTGCGTCATACTCAATGCCCGGCTCAAAAGGCTTCACGCCGATCGCGACGAGCTCAAGAAGATGGCGGTCGAAATCATTCACGCGACCGAATTGGCCAATCGCGCGATCACCGGGCTCAAGGAAACCGCCCGCGATTGCGACGAAGCGCTGACCAGCCGGCTTGAGGAAGCAGACCGTTTCTCGGTCGAGTTGGCGCGGCATGTGAACGCTGGCAACACGGTTCTGACGCGGATCGCCCAGATTACCGAGGTGGTGCGCGCCGAGCGCGAGCAGCGTGAACATGCCAGCCAGGTTCAGGAAAACCGCAGCCGGCTGGCGCTCGAACAGCTCGATCGCCACCAGCAGTCCCGTGAGGCCGCTGCGTGAGATCGCTTCGCCTCATCCCGGTCGTTATCGCCGCCACTGGCGCCCTGCTGGCCTTCAAGGCCATCGGGCTGATGAGCGGGCATGGCTACATTCTGGGGGACCTTCCGGTTCTCGCCCAGACGCAACAACAGGCTCCTGCCGATGCTGTCGAAGGGATGATGGACGCGCCGTCGGACGAAGCCGCGCCGCAAACCGGCGCAACCGGCGAGGGAACCACGGATTCCCAACTCGCTACTGCCGACAATGCCGCGGCCGGGCAGAATATGGCCGAAAGCGCCGATGGGGGCTCAAACGAACCGCAGGATGCGATTCCGGTCGAGCTGACGCTCAAGGGCGAACGCATACCGCTGAGGATGGGCGAAGACCTCGCCGACACCGAATTGCAGGTGCTCGAACGCCTGGGGGACCGGCGAGAAGAGCTGGAGCAGTTTGCTGCCGATCTCGCGATGCGCGAGAAACTCGTTGAGGCCGCCGAGAAGCGACTCGAAATCCGGATTGCCGAACTGCAGGACCTCGAGGCCGAGGTCAATGCGTTGGTCGAGAAGAAGAAGCAGATGGACGACGAGCAATTCCAGTCGCTTGTCGCCATGTATGAAACTATGAAGTCAAAAGAAGCCGCCACTATCTTCGATCAATTGGGGATCGATGTTTTGGTGCGTCTGGTCCAGGCCATGAACCCACGCAAGATGGCGCCGATCCTGGCCAGTATGTCGCCCGAGAAAGCCGAATTGCTGACGGTCCGGCTGGCCAATATCGACCCCGAGCCGATGCGCGATCCTTCGACCGCGAACCTCGATTCCCTGCCCCAGATCGTGGGGCAGTAACCGGCAGTTCAAATGCCCGCCCGGTAAGGCTGCGTTAAAGCTGAAGAGGTAGGTTAACCATAACGAAGGCGGCCGACGGACGGGCTAATCTGTGAGCTTTATTCGCCTCATTGCCAGATTTGCGGGTCGGCGGCGCGTGCGCCGTTCCGGCACTGGCATGTTGCGCGCCCTACTCGCGCTGATCGTGGTGCTGGTTGCAGGCGTTCCGGCCAGGGCGGCGGATTTCCTGACCATCGAGCCGGAGGCGCTGGATGGTTTCGGCCGAATTGTCCTGACTTTCCCCGACCGTCTGAAGCTTCCCGAATACGAAGTGACGAACGAACAGAACGTGCTCGCCATCGAGTTCGACCAACCCGTTCGTATCGAATCGCCGGACATCTCCGATGAACTTCACGACTATGTCGCGGTGACACGCGCCGACCCGGACGGGAAGGGCGTTCGGTTCGGTCTCAAGCGGCGGTTCACGACCTCTATTCTGGAAGCTGGCGAAAAGCTGTTCATCGATCTGTTGCCCGAGGGCTGGCAAGGATTGCCGCCCAGCCTGCCGCCCGAGGTCGTTGCCGCGCTGGCCGACCGGGCGGAGAATGCCGATATTCTGGCGGAGCAACGGCGTAAGGCCGAAATCGCCCGAGAGAATAACCCACAGGTGGATGTGCGGGTGGGCCGCCATCCGACCTTCACGCGGATGCGCTTTGAATGGTCGATGTCGACGGACGCCAATTTCCAGGAAGTGGGTGATTACGCCGAGATCAAATTCGAATGGCCAGTCGGGATCGATCTCACCGATCTCAAGGGTGACCGTCCTCCCGATATCCTATCGCTCGAAAACGAGGTCACGGCTGACGGCAGCACGGTGATCATCGAGCTGGCAAACGGGGTCACGCCCCGGTTCTTCAAGGAGAGCGACAGCACCTATGTGCTCGACATGGATTTTACGGCCATGCCGGGCCGGTCGGTTACGCTCGATGAGCTGATCAAGCAAACGGATTACGAGGCCCCGGAAACCGAGGACGCTGCCAGCGCCGACCAACAGGCCGAGCAGTCTGATCCCGGGCTCGCGCCGGTTCGCTCCGCTCAGACCAGCATTCAGCCTTTCATGAATACGATCGGCGACACAGTGCGCATCGTCTTCCCGTTCGACCAGGACACACCTGCGGCCGTGTTCAAGCGTGCCGGCACGATCTGGATGCTGTTCGATACCCATGTGACGATCGATAGTCCCGAGCCCGGCGAGTTCGACAGCTTCGCCAGCGGCTTCTCGGTTGATGGCGCACGCGACCTTCAGATCGTCAGGATCGACACCGGTACCGACCGGCTGGCAACGCTCGGTGCGGAAGGTCGTTCCTGGGTGCTTTCGCTGGGTGATATTCTGTTCGGGCCGACCGAACCGGTTGAACTCGAACGCGACCGGGCGACAAGCGGCGCATTGCGCATGAGCGCTGATCTTGTGCGGCCCGCCAAGGTGCACACTGTCCGGGATCCGAATGTGGGTGACCTGCTGCAGGTCGTAACCGCCTATCCGCCAGCCCGCGCGGTGGTGCGGACATTGGACTATGTCGACTTCCAGGCCATCAAGGCGGTGCACGGCCTTGCGATCCGGCCCAACAGGCCCGAGGTCCAAGTGGCGATCGAAGGGTCGCGCGCGGTGATCGATGCGACGGACGGGCTGAGTCTTTCCGAACCCGGCCCCGTTGCGGTTGCCAGCAGCCGCGACGATGCGCTCTCCCGCACCACCTTCATCGATATGGGTGCTTATATCCGCTCCAATCCGCGGGAATTCTCCGAGGACCGCGAACAGATCATGCAGCGGGCCGCAGCGGCGGAGGGCCAGTTCCTCGACGCTGCCCGGCTCGAGCTGGCACGGTTTTACCTGGCGAACGATTTCGCGCAGGAATCCCTCGGGGTGGTCGAAGTTCTACAGCGGGAAACCGACCGGATCGAATTCCGCGACCGGATCGAGATTACTCATGCCGCCGCGTCCGTCCTGGCGAACCGGCCGGAAGAGGCGCTCAGCATTCTGTTGGAAGACAAGTTCGTGGATTCACCTGATGCGGTGATGTGGCGGGTAATGGCGCGGGCGCAGACCGCCGACTGGGAGAATGCCCGGGCGGATGCGCTGGCCGCCGAGGGGGTTACTGATAATTATCCGAGCTGGCTGAAGAACCGCTTCCTGTTCGCGGCGATGCGCGCGGCGCTCGAAACCGGTGACACGGCGCTCGCGACCAGGCTGTCGAGCCAGTTCGAGTTTGCCGATATGAACCAGGAGCAGCGGGCCGCGTTCGACCTCTTGATGGGCTGGATCGACGAGCTCGAAGGGCGCCCGGAGGAGGCGCTCGTCACCTATGGAAGTGTGATCTCGGCCGGTTATCGCCCCACCGAGGCGGAAGCGACCTATCGCACGACACTGGTGCTGGACGGGCTGGGACGGCTCGATCTCGACAGCGCCGTTGATACTTTGTCGACCCAGGCGATGGTCTGGCGCGGTGATGCGCTCGAAGCGAGAATCCAGCAAAAGCTCGGTGAACTCTATTTCCGCAATGGTGCCTATCGGGAAGGCTTCGAGATCATGCGGCAGGCAGTGCGGGTTCATGAGGACCTGCGGCCGGCGACAGAGCTGCTGGATACCGGCAAAGCCGTGTTTGCCGATTTGTTCCTCAACGGCCAGGCGGATGCCCTGTCACCCGTCGAAGCGCTGGGCCTGTTCTATGATTTCCGCACCTTGACCCCCGCCGGCATTCAGGGCGACGAAATGATCCGCAATCTGGCGCGCCGGTTGGTCAAGGTGGACTTGCTGGAGCAGGCGGCGGGATTGCTGGAATACCAGGTCGATAATCGACTTGAAGGGGCGGGGCGCGCCCAGATCGCCGCCGATCTGGCGGTAATCCATATTGCGGACCGTCATCCCGAAGCGGCCCTCAAGGCCCTCTACAGGACCCGGATCGCCAATCTTTCGCCCACGGTTGAACGGCAGCGCAAGCTTCTTGAAGCCAAGGCATTGATCGATGCCGGGCGCAATGATCTGGCGATCGAATTGCTGGCGTCGATGACCGGCCGGGATGCCGAGCTGCTCAAGGTCGAAGCCCATTGGGCTGCGGGGCGCTATCGCATGGCGGCGGAGATCCTCGAGCGGCTCTATGTGCCCGAAGAACTCGATACGCCGATCCAGCCGTCGGTCAGGGCGCATCTGGTGCGCGCTGCTGTCGGCTATGCGCTCGACAGCGACGAGATCGGACTGTCACGCCTTCGCGGCAAATTCGCCGATTTGATGAAGCCGACACCTGAGTGGCCAGTGTTTGAATTCGTCACCGGGCGGGCTGCGCCGACCACGCTCAAGTTCCGCGAGATCGCCCGCGAGATTGCTGCGACAGACACGCTGGGAGCCTTCCTCAAGGCTTATCGCGACCGATATGAGCCGGGTGGGGCGCTGTCCCCCAACAGCTTCAAGGCTTCGGATCTGCCCCAGGGCAGCGGCGCCTGATCAACTGACGGGTACGAAGCTTCGGATCAGCGATCCGGCGACCAGATACCAGCCGTCGACCAGCACGAAGAAGATCAATTTGAACGGCAGCGATATGATGATCGGTGGCAGCATCATCATGCCCATCGACATCAGCACCGAAGCGCAGACCATATCGATGACGATGAATGGAACGAACAGGAGGAAGCCGATTTCAAAGGCGCGCCTGAGTTCGGAGATCATGAATGCCGGGATCAAGATGCGCAATTCAAGCTCTTCAGGCGCCTCGGGAATGTCGGTTTCGGTCAAATCGAGGAAGAGCTGAACGTCCTTGTCGCGGACATTGGCGCGCATGAATTCGTGCACCGGGCCGCTGGCAAGGGGGAGAGCCTCTTCAAACTCGATCTCACCGGCAACCAGCGGCGCGATCCCCTGATCATAGGACTGCTGCAGTGTCGGCATCATGATGAAGGCGGTGAGGAACAGCGCCAGGGAGATCATCACGGAATTTGGTGGTGCGGTCTGCAGGCCAATGGCGGTTCGCAGGAGGGAAAGCACCACGACAATCCGGGTGAACGACGTCACCATCACCAGGATCGAAGGCGCAAGCGCCAAGATCGTCAGCAGCCCGACAAGTTGAACTGCCCGCTCAGTGATGGTGGAATCATCGCCAAAGTCGACAGATATGTCCTGGGCGAAGGCCGGATGAATCGCGAGCAGGAGGCCGACCAGCCCTACAAAGGCCAAGGCGATCATTCGACCGCGGGAAAGCCTGCGAAGGGGTTCAGCCTTTTCGGCTTTTTCCTGGTTTGGCTTTCGCAGATTTGCCGCGAACTTCGTCAACCGCGTCTCCGCCCTGTGCACTGGGGGTTTCGTCGGCATCAGACATATCTGAGTCGGCCGGATTGGCCTCAGCTTTGTTGCGCACGAACTGTGGAGGAACGGCGCTGTGCCGCGTAACCGGACGCAGAAGGCCCGGATAGCGCAATGCGGCAGTGCCGTTGCGGGGCGGTGACCGGCGGCCCAACTGGCGAAGTTTTTCCATTGGAGAGGTTTCGTCCGCGGCGGCAGGGCGCGCCGCACGCTCTAAACTTTCTGCTTCCGTATTGTCCGGCCCGCCCGATCCATTGTGGCGGGGGGGCGGGTCGTTCCGGCCAACAGCGTTCGAGGTGGCCTCTGAACGGCGCCGGAGTCCGGGAATCGGCGGGCGGGATGTTGTTTGCGGCTCCTCGGGGGCTTCGGACGGCGCATCTGCGGGGCCGAGTTCAGCGCCAGGTTCGGGGCCAGGTTCGGGGCGGGCCACCCTTGGCTCGGGCATTGCCTGCCCCGCCGGGGCGGTTTGACGCCGCGCAATCTGGCCGATCGGCGCCATATTAAGGCGTGACTGACGTTGCGGTGCCGAACTTGTCGCGTAATCAGGCAGGGGAATATCGGATTCAACGATGAGGTCCTGCGCGCCACCGGTCAGAATCAGATGTTCGCGATCGTCACGCCTCACAAGCACCAGACGCCTTTTGCCATCCACCATGACGGCTTCGGACACTTCAATGCGTCTGGTGCGTCCCGAACCGACCGAACGGGACGCGTTGAGGACGAATTTGAGCACCCACACGAGCAGGACAATGAGCAACAACACGATGGCGAGGGCGGTCACAACCGTCCAGATGTCGCCGCCAACGCCGCCAAACAAACTCGAAATAAAACCCAACGACGAACCTCTTGTGTCTGCGTGGCGCCCGGAATCTGCCTTGTGCCCGCAATCCTGCCGCAGGGGACAGTCGGGCAAGTCCTGCCTAGCATAGCGGGACTGCGCTGATATGGCAGCGGGAAATGGCCGCTATATGACGAATGAGTGTCGCAATGGGAGGGCTGTTAACGACGCATTAACCATGCACTGGGCAGAATGTGCCTAGTTTCAAATGGTTCGAGGCTCGCAATGGCCCTTGGCGATATGCCGATCCTGTCGGCTCTCAAGCAAAAGATGAACTGGCACCAATCCCGCCAGACGCTGTTGGCCGAGAACGTCGCCAACGCGGAAACCCCCGGTTACAGGGGGCGGGACCTCAAGCCTTTCTCTTTTGAAGACCACGTCAATTCGCTCAAGCTCGAAGGCGTCGAGACCTCGGCAACCCACAAGGCACATTTTGCCGTGCATTCGGAAGTTGGGCGCGGATTCGGCACCAACAAGCTGAACAGTTTCGAGATTACGCCGGAGGGGAACGGGGTGACGCTCGAGGACGAGATGATGAAGGTCACGTCCAACCAGCTCGACTACCAGGCGGCGACAACTCTCTACACTCGTTCGATCCGTCTGATCAAAACAGCGCTCGGCAAAGGCTAAGCGGTAAGGGGGTACAGTGTCCGACTTTTTGTCTTCCATGAAGATCGCTGCCGGAGGGCTGCATGCGCAGTCCGCGCGGATGCGGATCATTGCCGAAAACCTCGCCAATGCGGATTCAGCGGCCAAGGAGCCCGGTGCGGATCCTTATCGCCGCAAAATGCCGACCTTCGACGCCATCTATGACCGGGAGATGGAAGCCTATGAGGTCAAGATCGGCAAGATCGCCTATGACCAGAGCGACTTCCAGAGCCGCTATGAGCCGGGTCATCCCGCTGCGGACGAGAAGGGGTATGTCCGTTACCCGAACGTCAATTCTCTGATCGAAACCATGGACATGCGCGAGGCCCAGCGCAGCTATGAGGCCAACCTCAACGTCGTCACCGTGACCCGGCAGATGCTTGGGTCGACGCTCGACATCTTGCGCGGCTAACCCGCGCTCCGCTGCCGATACCCGGGTTGGGGGACCCGGGCCGGCAGCGAGACTGAAATCTCTTTGGGGAGTATCACAGAATGAGCGTGCCATTTTCAGCGGCGGCGAATGCCTACACCTCGGCCACCAAGCTGGCCGATCCCAAGAAATCGATGATGCCCGAAGCGGGGATGACCACGCCGGCGGGCCAGGATTTTGCCCAGCTTCTGGCGGGAAGCGTCAATGAAGTGGTCGAGTCCGGTCGCGTGGCTGACCAGAAAGGCCTCGAAATGCTCAACGGCAAGTCGAATGTCGTTGATGTGGTGACGGCGATCTCGGAAACCGAAGTTGCCCTTCAGACCATGGTCACGGTCCGTGACCGCGTGATTTCGGCCTATGAGGAAATCATGCGCATGCCGATCTAGACGATCCGCAAGTGCGGGCGCTTCGCCTGATCCGCAAATGCGCTTGCGCGTGACGGGAGGCGGGGCGACCCTGTGACGGACGCTGGGGGTGATTCCCCGTAAAAAAGAGAGTGAACCGGTGACCGGCGCAGAAGTGCTTGATGTGGCCCAGGACGGGATATGGACCCTTGTTTGGGTCTCCGCGCCGTTGATGCTGGTCGGTTTGATCGTGGGTGTCGTGATCGCCCTGTTCCAGGCGTTGACCCAGATCCAGGAAATGACACTGGTGTTCGTGCCGAAGATCCTGGCGATCTTCGTGGCGATGTTGCTGACGCTGCCTTTCATGGGCGCGACGATGGGCGCCTTCATGGACCGGATCGTCAATCTGATCATCGCCAGCGGGCAGGTGTGATGACCGTTGAGTGGCTGCCACAGACGGCCCTTGTCCTGATCCTGATCTTTGCGCGGCTGGGCACCCTGGTGATGCTGATGCCGGGTTTCAGCGCGAACGGGATCCCCACGCGCATCCGGCTGGCCTTCGCGCTCGCTGTGACGTTTGTGATGTATCCGCTGATCTCCCAATACTTCCCGGATGTGCCGGAGACCGTTTTCGGTGCCTTGGTGCTGTTGGGCCATGAACTCGCCGTCGGGTTGATGATCGGGGGTGTGGCCCGGTTGCTGACATCGGCGGCACAGGTGGCCGGCTCCACCATTGCCTTTCAATCCGGACTCGCCTTCGCCCAGACCGCTGACCCGACGCAGGGCGGGGTGCAGGGGGCGGTCTTCGGCAATTTCATCGCGGTTACCGGCATTGCAATGGTGTTCGCGCTCGACCTGCACCACCTCGTGCTGGCAGCGATCTATCACAGCTATGAACTGTTCACTCCTCAATCCGAACTGATGGTGGGTGACGCCACCCAGATGGCGATCAAGGTTGTGGCGGCGAGTTTCACCGTTGGATTGCAAATGGCGGCACCGTTCGTGGTGTTCGGGCTGGTTTTCTACTTCGGGCTCGGGGTGCTGGCCCGGCTGATGCCGCAGATCCAGGTCTTCTTCATCGCCATGCCCGCAAACATCATGCTGGGGCTGGTCCTGTTTGCGGTTCTGATCGTGATGATCATGAATTTCTACATGGCGCATATCGAGCAATTTCTCTCTGCGCTGGCTGGTCAGGGGGCTTGAGTGGCCGACGAACCAGACAAGAGTGAAAAGACAGAAGACGCCTCCCAAAAGAAGCTTGATGACGCCCACAAGAAAGGCGATGTCGCCAAGAGCCAGGAGGTAACGACCTGGTTCATGATGCTAGGCACGACGATGGTGTTCGGGCTGATGGCGCCGACGCTCAGCGCCAATCTGCTGCAACACCTCAAGGGCATTGTTGCCAATGCCGACCAGATCAGCATGACCGGATCCGGGTTCGGCGAGTTCTGGCGCGAAATGGCGCAGACGGTTTTGATGGTGACACTGGCGCCGCTGTCGTTGCTGGCCGTGTTCGCGATCGCCGCCAACCTGGTGCAGCACAAGCCGGTCTGGTCATTCGACCCGGTGACGCCCAAATTCAGCAAGATTTCGCCAATCAAAGGGTTTCAGCGGCTTTTTTCGACCGACTCCCTGGTGAACTTCGCCAAAGGCATGTTCAAGCTGGTGGTTGTTGCCACGGTGATGGTGGCAGTGATGTGGCCCGAGCGCGACCGGCTCGACACGATCATCACCGCGGACCCCTTGTCACTGCTCATCGTGTTCCAGGAACTCGGGCTGAAGCTGCTGGCGGCGACCCTGATCATCGTCACCGTCATCGCGCTGTTGGACTTTCTCTATCAGCGGCACAAATGGTTCGAGCGCCAGAAGATGACCGTCAAGGAAGTGCGCGATGAATACAAGCAGATGGAAGGCGACCCCAAGGTCAAGGGCCGCATCCGCCAGATCCGCGAGGAGCGCGGGCGCCGGCGCATGATGGCTGAGGTGCCGAACGCGAATGTGATCATCACCAACCCGACCCACTACGCCGTTGCGCTCAAATATGACCGCTCCATGCCCGCGCCGAAATGTGTCGCCAAGGGAACCGACGCCGTGGCGCTCAAGATCAGGGAAGTCGGAACGGAAGCCGAGGTGCCGATCGTCGAAAATCCGCCGCTCGCGCGTGCTCTTTATGCCAGTGTCGATATCGACGAAGTCATTCCGGTCGAGCACTTCAAGGCCGTCGCGCAGGTGATCGGCTATGTCATGCGCCTGAAAGACCGGGGATCATGGCGTTCTTGAGGTTTGGCGAGCGCCATACAATTGCGTACAAGACGGTCACGGCGACCGATTTGCCGGGGGCAGCTCCCCGGGGCTGTGAGCAGTGAAACGAGAGGCAAGGCTGATGGCGGTTTCTCCGCTGGATGATGGCAGTTATCCCGAACCGGCGGTCGACAAGGGCGGCGCCGGGCAGGGGCTTTGGCGCGTAGGCGTTCTGGCCGCGTTCTTCGTGCTCGCTGCGCTGGCCTTTTCTTTCATGGGCGACGTTATCCCGGTCGAAGTGACGCTGGGATTTCTCGGCATCCTGACGCTGATCGGCGTGTTCTCGCTGTTTGCGCTGGCTGCGGGGCTGTTCCGGATCGCGCGTAGCGAGGACGGACGTGGCCTGGCCGATGCGGCGATCGACAGCTTGCCCTACGGTGCTGTGATCTCGGACAAGGACGGGCGCGTGATCTATGCCAACGCGGCCTATGCAGCCGTGGCTGGCGGGCGCGACGATGGCGGGCCGCCGGCCAATGTGCCGCGGCTGTTTGTGTCCAATCCGGAGGCCAGCGAAGCAATCTATCGCCTCACCCGGGCGGCCAAGGAAGGCCGCGCTGCCTATGAAGATGTACGGCTGACCGCACCGCTGGCCGCGGCAGGCGCAGTGCGCCAGGTGCGACCGTGCTGGTACCGTATCCGTGTGACGCCCTTGCCCCGCGTCGATGCCGGGGGCGCCAAGGCTCTGGTCATGTGGTCCGTGGAAGACATCAGCCGCGACCGCGACACCCAGGAAAACATGTTCCTCGAGCTGCAGCGCGCCATCGATTATCTCGATCATGCGCCAGCAGGGTTCTTTTCGGCAGATTCCAACGGCCGTATCCAATACCTCAATGCCACCCTGGCCGACTGGCTGGGCTACGATCTCGCTTCATTCGAGGCAGGGGCGATCCGCCTGACCGATATCGTCCCGGGGGACGGGGCGGGCCTGCTGGTTGGCGGCCGGCCCGATGGCGAGATTCAGACCGAGATCATCGATCTCGACCTCGTCAAGAATGACGGCACCGCGATGCCGGTGCGCCTGCTGCACCGGGTGGCGCGGCTGGCCGAAGGAGATCTGGGCGAATCCCGGACACTGGTGCTCGACCGCCAGCGTGGCGCGGATGTCTCGGAGGACCTGAGGACCGCGGAAGTCCGCTTCTCGCGCTTTTTCAACAATACGCCCTTTGCCATCGCAGCGCTGGATGCGGACGGACGGATCGTGCGCACCAATGCGCCGTTCATGCGCATTTTTGGCAATGAAGGGGGTGAACGGGCCACATCCGGGTTGCCGCTCTCCGAATTGCTGGTGCCCGATGCGCGGCAGAAGCTGACCGACGCGCTCTCGGCTATTGCAGCGCAGAAGTCGCAGATCGAGCCGGTGGACGCGGTCCTGAGCGCGGATACGGAGCGCTCGGTGCGCATTTATTTGTCCGGGGTCGAGCAGGGGGGCGATTCTGATGAAGCGGCGATTGCCTACACCCTCGACACAACTGAACAACGGCTTTTGCAGCAGCAATTCGCCCAGAGCCAGAAGATGCAGGCGATCGGCCAGCTTGCAGGCGGTGTGGCCCACGACCTCAACAATGTGCTGACCGCGATTATCGGCTTTTCCGACCTGTTGCTTTTGCATCAACGGCCGAACGATCCGCCGTTCAAGCACATCATGGAGATCAAGCAGAATGCCAACCGGGCCGCAGGGCTGGTGCGTCAGCTGCTTGCGTTCTCACGCCGGCAGACGCTGAGGCTCGATGTTCTCGATGTTCCGCCGCTCGTTGACGACCTGTCGGTGCTGCTCAACCGGCTGATCGGCGACAATATTTCGCTCAAGGTGGAGCATTCGGGCGATGTGTGGCCAGTGAAGGCGGATCTCACACAGCTCGAGCAGGTCATCATCAATCTGGTCGTCAATGCCCGCGACGCGATGCCCGATGGCGGCACGGTGAAAGTGAACACCCGCAACGTCACCGAAAGCGAGGCAGAAGGGTTCACCTATCGTGGCATGCCGCCGGCGGAATATGTGCTGATTCAGGTGGACGACACCGGCACCGGCATGGCCAGCGATGTGATGGACAAGATTTTCGAGCCCTTTTTCACCACCAAGGATATCGGTAAGGGCACGGGGCTCGGGCTGGCTACGGTTTACGGCATCATCAAACAGACCGGTGGTTTCATTTACCCCGAATCCGAAGTCGGGAAGGGGACGAGCTTTCGGATCTTCTTGCCGCGCCACATCGTTACGCATCGCGAAGCCGTCGAACGGCAGGTGACGCAGAAGGTTCGTGACCTCACCGGAGATGAGCGGATCCTGCTGGTCGAAGATGAGGAGAGCGTGCGCGCCTTTTCTGCCAAGGCGCTCGAATCGGCGGGCTATAAGGTGTTTCAGGCCGCGAGCGGGCTCGAAGCGCTTGAAGTTTTCGAGGAAATCGAAGGCAAGATCGATCTGCTGATCTCGGACGTTGTCATGCCCGAGATGGACGGGCCAACCCTGTTGCGAGAGATCCGCAAGCAGATGCCCGATCTCAAGGTGATTCTGGTTTCAGGCTATGCCGACCAGGATGCGCGCGAGGGTCTCGAGGACGATCAATCCGTGGCGTTCCTGCCCAAGCCGTTCTCCCTCAAACAACTCGCCGCCAAGGTGAAGTCGGTGTTGCTCGACGAATCCGAGGAACCGGAACGCGAATCCGCCGACTGAGGATTTCGGCGCGGTGCGGAAACAAATCGATCGCACCCATGCGAATCGGTCCCGGTGTTCAACCTATTGACTGCAGCGATCAATAAAGGGCACTTGACATTTGAAACAAAATAAGAACAAATGTCGTACAAACAGGGCCGAAAAGCGTTTCCTCTATTTGCGTTGCAAGGCCGTTGAGGGTTTGAAATAAGGAGATTCGCGATGGCCACTGCGCCGCTGAAAGTGATCGACGGGGGATCGATGGACAAGAACAAGGCCCTTGATGCGGCGCTCAGCCAGATTGAGCGCAGCTTCGGCAAAGGCTCGATCATGCGCCTGGGCGAGAACGCTCTCGTCGAGATCGATTCGATCTCCACGGGCTCGCTGGGGCTCGATATCGCGCTGGGGATCGGTGGTCTGCCGCGCGGGCGTATCGTTGAAGTGTTCGGCCCGGAAAGCTCGGGCAAGACCACGCTGGCGCTGCATGTCGTGGCCGAAGCGCAGAAGAATGGCGGCATTTGCGCGTTTGTCGATGCCGAGCATGCGCTTGATCCGATCTATGCCCGCAAGCTGGGGGTCAAGGTCGATGACCTGTTGATCTCCCAGCCTGATGCCGGCGAACAGGCGCTTGAAATTTCCGATACGCTGGTTCGGTCCGGCGCGATTGATGTGCTGGTGGTCGATTCGGTGGCCGCGCTGACACCGCGTGCCGAGCTCGAAGGCGAGATGGGCGATTCCCTTCCCGGATTGCAGGCTCGCCTGATGAGCCAGGCAATGCGCAAGCTGACTGCCTCGATCTCGCGCTCGAAAACCATGGTGATCTTCATCAACCAGATCCGCATGAAGATCGGGGTGATGTTCGGGTCACCCGAGACCACTACTGGTGGTAATGCGCTCAAGTTCTATTCCTCGGTACGGCTCGACATTCGCCGCATCGGCGCGATCAAGGACCGTGACGAGGTTGTCGGCAACCAGACCCGGGTCAAGGTGGTCAAGAACAAGCTTGCACCGCCGTTCCGGCAGGTAGAGTTCGACATCATGTATGGCGAAGGCATTTCCAAGACCGGTGAACTGCTCGATCTCGGCGTTAAATCCGGGCTGGTGGAGAAGTCCGGCGCCTGGTTCTCCTATGACAGTCAGCGGCTGGGGCAGGGACGCGAGAATTCGCGCCAGTTCCTCAAGGACAATCCCGAGATTGCCATGCAGATCGAGCAGGGTGTGCGCGAAAGCGCGGGGCTCTTGCAGGAGAATCTGATCGCGCCGCCCGAAAGCGATGAGGCCGAGGACGACTAGGCCGTCAACAGTTTGCAGTGAGTTTGCCGCGGCGCCAGCACTGACGCCGCGGTTTTCTGTTGGGCCAGGGGGATGCTGGGTTATCCGAACGGGTCCGGATGCTGGACAGCCCGCCTGCCATGGCGCTACAAGGCGGGCTCAACGCCTTGCGAGAGCGTGAAGCCGTTTCGCAGGGCATTTTGTGTGATTTATTCCGCTGGCGGAAATTCCACCGCCGGTTTCTTGAACACAGGCTCAGAGTACGCCCTATGACGAGCGTCAACGATATCCGGTCGAACTTTCTCGACTATTTCAAGGCCGCCGAACACGAGCATGTGTCTTCGGCGCCGCTGGTCCCGCGCAACGACCCGACCCTGATGTTTACCAATGCGGGCATGGTGCAGTTCAAGAATGTATTCACCGGGCTCGAAAGCCGTCCCTATTCGCGTGCCGTGACCTCGCAGAAATGTGTGCGTGCAGGTGGCAAGCACAATGACCTCGACAATGTCGGGTTCACCGCGCGGCATCTGACCTTTTTCGAGATGCTGGGGAATTTCTCGTTCGGCGACTATTTCAAGGAACGCGCGATCGAGTTGGCCTGGGGGTTGGTGACGGGCGACTTCGGCCTGGCCAAGGACAAGTTGTTGGTCACTGTCTATTCCGAGGATGAAGAGGCCGCCGCGCTTTGGAAGAGGATTGCCGGGCTCAGCGACGACAAGATCATCCGCATTCCGACCTCGGACAATTTCTGGTCCATGGGTGACACCGGTCCCTGCGGGCCATGCTCGGAAATCTTCTACGATCATGGTGATGCGTATTGGGGCGGCCCTCCGGGTACTCCCGAAGAAGACGGCGACCGCTTTATCGAGATCTGGAACCTCGTGTTCATGCAGTTCGACCAGATCGCGGAAGGCAATCGTGTGAACCTACCGCGGCCCTCGATCGATACCGGCATGGGTCTCGAACGGATTTCTTCGGTGCTTCAGGGCACCAATAATGTCTTCGAGACCGACATGTTCCGTGCCCTGGTCGAGGCGGCCGCGGAAGCGACCCATACCGCGACGGGCGGTGACGGCCTCACGTCGCTTCGCGTGATCGCCGACCATTTGCGGTCCATGTCGTTCCTGATTGCGGAGGGCGTGCTGCCGTCGAATGAAGGGCGCGGCTATGTGCTCAGGCGCATCATGCGGCGTGCCATGCGCCATGCAACGCTGTTGGGGACTGCCGAGCCGGTGATCCACAAGCTGGTGCCGGCGCTAGTGATGGAGATGGGGCAGGCCTATCCCGAGCTGCGCCAGACCGAAGATACGGTCACCGAGACGATCAAGATCGAGGAAGAACGCTTCCTCAAGACCCTCAGCCGCGGCCTTTCGATCCTCGAAGACGAGAGCGCCGGGCTGGGTGAAGGCGACGTGCTGGCGGGTGAAACCGCCTTCAAGCTCTATGACACCTATGGTTTTCCGCTCGACCTGACCGAGGATGCGCTGCGCACCCGCGGCGTGACGGTCGATCATGCCGGGTTTGACGCAGCCATGGCTGCGCAGAAGGCCGAGGCCCGCAAGAGCTGGAGCGGTTCGGGCGAAGCGGCGACCGACACTGTCTGGTACGGCATAGCTGACAAGACCGGCGCGACTGAATTCCTTGGCTATGAAACCGAGGAGGCGCAGGGCCAGGTTCTGACCCTGGTGCGGGAGGGTGCTGAAGTAGAGAGCCTGGCAGCGGGCCAGGAAGGCTTTGTCATTCTCAACCAGACGCCGTTCTATGGTGAGAGTGGCGGTCAGGTTGGTGATACCGGCGAGATGTCGGGTGACGGCGTGCGTATCGAGGTGCTCGACACGACCAAGCAGGCAGGTGGGGTGTTCGCACACCGCGTGAAAGTCACCGAAGGCAGTGTTGCAGCCGGGGACGCGCTGACGCTGAAGGTCGATCACACCCGCCGCACGGCCATCCGCTCCAATCATTCGGCGACCCACCTGCTGCATGAAGCGCTTCGCGAAGTGCTCGGCTCGCATGTCGCCCAGAAAGGGTCGCTGGTGGCCCCGGATCGGCTGCGGTTCGATTTCTCTCACAACAAGCCGGTGAGTGAAGAAGAACTCGCGCGCATCGTGTCGATGGCCAATGAGATCGTCGCCCAAAATGCACCGGTGGAAACCCGGTTGATGGCCGTTGATGATGCCATCGAGGCCGGGGCGATGGCCCTGTTCGGTGAGAAATACGGGGACGAAGTCCGGGTCGTGTCGATGGGCAGGGCGGTCCGGGGCAATGCGGCCGGCAGGACCTATTCGATGGAGCTGTGTGGCGGCACCCATGTCGGCCGCACCGGTGATATCGGCTTGATCACGCTGGTTTCCGAGGGGGCCGTTTCGGCGGGTGTCCGGCGTATCGAAGCGCTGACGGCCGATGGCGCCCGTGCCTATCTGGCGGGGCAGGATGCCGAGTTGCGCGCCATCGCGGGAGCGCTGAAGGTTGCGCCGCGCGATGCGCTTTCTCGCGTCGAAGCGCTGGTCGAAGAGCGCCGGCAACTCGAACGGCAACTTGCCGATGCACGTCAGAAGCTGGCGCTGGGTGGCGGGGGCGAAGGCGATGCTGTTGCGGAGATCAATGGCGTCAAGTTCATGGGCCGCGTGGTCAGTGACCTGCCGGCCAAGGAGCTGCGCGGACTGGTCGATCAGGGCAAGAAAAAGATCGGGTCGGGGATCGTCGTGAATGTGCTCAAAGATGCCGACAAGGCGACGATCGCCGTCGGGGTGACCGAGGATCTCACCGAGCGCTTCGACGCGGTGGCGTTGGTACGGGCCGGGGTCGAGGCGCTTGGCGGCAAGGGTGGCGGCGGCCGCCCCGACATGGCCCAGGGCGGCGGCTCGGAGCCTGGCAAGGCCGATGATGCAATTGCGGCTGTGAGGGCATTGGTTGAGGCCGGCTGATCGCCGGTCGCACAACACCCGCCGAACGCGGAAGGCAGATGACGATGCCCATGCCTCAGATCGAGCCCGGAGCCCGTCCGGTCCTTGTTGCCGGCGGCGCCGGCATGATCGGACACCATTTGTGTCGGCATCTGATGGCGAAAGGCTTTCCGGTCGTTTGCCTCGATAATCTCTCGACCGGTCACCGCGAGAATATTGCGTCCTGGGACGGCAACCCGGATTTTCGGTTCGTAGAAGGCGATGTGGTGGACGGACTCGCCGGCACATTCGCCGGTGTCTTCAATCTCGCTTCCCCGGCTGCTCCCGACCACTATCTCATCGACCCCGTGCGCACCTTGCGCACCAACGTGATGGGAACGCTGGCCATGCTTGAGGTTGCTCGGCGGTCAGAGTGTGTATTCGTGCAGGCCTCTACCAGCGAGATCTATGGTGACCCCGACCGGCACCCGCAAAGTGAGGATTACTTGGGGGCAGTCAATCCGGTTGGTCCGCGTGCCTGCTATAATGAGGGAAAACGCGCTGCCGAAGCGCTCACGCGCGATTTCCGGCGCCAGTATGGCGTCGAAACCCGGATTGTGCGGATCTTCAACACTTATGGAGAAGGCAGTCGGTCCGATGATGGCCGGGTGATTCCGAACTTCGTTCAGCAGGCGCTGCGCGGAGAGCCGATCACGATCTATGGCGACGGGCGGCAAACCCGCTCCTATTGCCACGTGGATGATCTGGTCGAAGGTCTGTTGCGGCTGTTTTCTACGCCGGGAACCATCGAGGACCCCGTCAATATCGGGAACCCCGGCGAAATAACTGTGGCGGAGCTGGCTGAGAAGATCCTGGCCCTGACGGAAAGTGATGCGGGCATCGATTACCGCGCGCTACCGCAAGACGATCCGAAACGGCGTTGCCCCGATATCGGGCGGGCGCAAGCGCTGCTGGGCTGGTCACCGCGCATCTCACTCGATGAAGGACTGATGCGCACCATCAACTGGTGGCGTCGGAAGAACGCTGAAGTCCCCGCATCGCAGATTGCAGGGCAGGGCTGATGCGCCGTCACCCCCGGCTCGAGGGCCTGCCGCCGATCCGCTACATCAATCTCGAGCGCAGTGCCGATCGCCGGGAACAGATGGAACGCCAGTTTGAGGCCTATGGGTTGAGCGAGGCTGCGCGTGTGACCGCGATCGATGGTGCCGCCGGTGAAGCGGCGGCTTACCTGGAGACCGCGCCCATCCTGCCCAAGCGAGATGGCTACCTCGCCTGCATGCTGTCCCACCTCAGGGCGATCGAACGCTGGCTAGAGGACGGTGGCGGTGACGAAGTCATTATCGCCGAGGATGATCTCAAGCTCGACAGTGTTGATCACTGGCCTTTCGACTGGACCTATTTCCGCTCACAGATACCGCTGAACTATGATGTGGTGCAGCTCGCGCTCATGCACCCCTACAAGCTCCATTTTGTCATGCACCCACGGCTGCCGAATAATGAATCTGCGGCCGCCTATCTGATCAACCGGCCTTATGCCGAAAAGCTGATGCGGCTCTATCGCGGGGAGAAGGGATTTTGCCTCGACCGACTGCGGCCGGAAAAGAGCAGCGCGGAGGCTCTCGTGTTCTCCTCCGGGCTTTGTTTCAGCTTTCCGCTGTTCAGCTTCGATGCAGGTGCCCCATCCAGCCTTTACACCAACACCGGCGACGGGATGCATGTGCGCTCAGATGCACTGCATCAGACCTTCTGGACGCAAAAAGCGCCGCGCGTGACCGACTGGGCGCCCGTGCTCAATCCCTGGCTCTCACAGCGCTGGAATGTTCTCGATTGGCGCCTGCATGTGGGCATGGTTCGACGACGCCGGTTTCCGCTCTTGCCGCGGCGCGTGTTCGGCTATGACCCGCTGGCCTGATGCCGGTTCTTCAGGAATCCGAGGGCGCTATCGCTGAGTGAGGGCCGGCGCGATCACTTCGATTCGGTTGGTCCAGACATAGCCGGTGAAGATGTGAGGTATCAGGGATACCTCATCGAGGCTGTCGATGCCGCGGCTGCCGAAATCTCCGTCCTCGAATGGCCCGAGCAGGATGATTTCACTGCCAGCGTCATTCAACCGTTGCGCAAAACGATTGGGCCAGCCCCAGAGTAGCCAGGCGTAGTTGGCCGGCACGGGCACCAGGGTATTGCGGCACTCTTCGGGGACATACCCGGTCCAGCCCAAGGCCAGATAGTTGATGAGGCAATTCATTGCGGATTTTCGGGAATAGCCGCGCAGGCCGTTTATGCCTTCCATCGCCGCAAAAGTTGGCTCGGCACCGCCATAGGCGCCCCAGATCGCGTTTCTCCATTCGGGGTGATCGGCAACGAGTTCAGCAAGAGCTTCGCCTTCTTCGGGCCGACCGCTCTTGTAGTTGATCAGAAAGCGTTGCTCGGGGAAGCGTTGGAGAACCTCGTCCAACGACGGAATCATGCCGATTCCCTTGCCTCTCAAGGGAAAGGTCTTTCCATTGTCGGCCGTGTATCCATAGCCGGCGTCGAGGCTTCGAATCGTCGCCATTCCGGTTTCGCCGGTTACGCCGGTACCTTCCGTTCGGCAGTCGAGCGTCCAATCGTGGAACACAGCCAGCCTGCCGTCTGTCGTCAGGTGAACGTCGAGTTCAACAACATCAGCGCCTGCCTCGAACGCCGCGGCCATTGAGGGGATGGTGTTCTCAATGAAACCGTGGGTGGGCGGGTCGATGCGTTCGGCGGTGCAGGTGTCGTTCTCGAGGTTTTCGCGATGAAAGGTCTGGTGAACGCCGCGATGCGCCAGAAGGCGTGGCTCGCCCTCTGGAGGCGGCGCGAGCAAGGAGGAATTCCATGCCCACAGCGCGATCACGAGCAGTGTGACAGCCATCAGTATACGCTTGAGCATGTTGAGAGATCCTCTTTGGCCGCAGTCGAGCTAGTCACGCATTCGGTCACAAATATGAAACTGTTCCGAATTGGTTTTAAGCCGAGTGTCGACACAGGGCGAAGCGGTTTGTAATTGGGGAGCTTTCGCGGTTGGTGGCGTGCTGCCGGTTTGATGGAGAGTTCTTGTGAGCGAAATGATGCGATCCGAGGAGAAGTTGGCCGGCCTGCCTCCGATCCGCTTCATCAATCTCGACCGTTCAGTCCGGCGTCGAGAGGCGCTTGAAGCGCAATTCGCTGATTGGAGTATTACGGACTTCAAACGGATCCGGGCTGTCGATGGACGCGCAGGCGAGGTGCCGAACCTTCTTGATGGTGGCCTGCCTGCGGATCGCGACATTGCCGGGGCTGCCTGTTCGCTGTCCCACCTGAGTGCGATCCGGGACTGGCTCGAGACGAGCGACACGTCAGAACTCATGGTGATGGAAGACGACTGCGTGCTGGACGCGATCGCGCACTGGCCGTTTTCATGGAAGCACTTCCGGGCTGCTGTGCCCGCCGATGCCGATGCGATTCAGGTGTCGGTGTTCAGCAACTACCGGGTCTCTTATGTTCTGCATCCCCGGGGGGAGGCCGACTTTTCTTCCTGCTGCTACGTGCTCACGCGGCCCTATGCGGAAAAACTCATGCGCATACACGCGAGCGGCGAGAAATTTCGCCTGGATATGTATGAGGATGGGCGGTCGACCTCGGAGTTCATGCTGTTCGATTCAGGCAAGACGTATACGTTCCCGATGGTCCGGCCGCATCATGACTATGTTTCCGACATCACGGGATCGATCCAACCGAGGCATCACATCCGCAGCGGCATGCTTTTCGACCAATTCTGGACTGAGATCGCGCCGACCATCCAGAACTGGGACGAGGTGCTGACGGCTTATCCGCCCTTTGGAAGGCGCTGGTCGAGGCTCGACTGGCGCAAACATTGCGGCATGGTCAATCGCAACCGTTTTCCCTGGCTGCCGATCTCTATCTGGAACCCCAAGCCCAAGGCCTAGCCACCGCGGAGAACTGACCCGCCCATGGGAGCGGGCCAGCAGTTCTTCAGTTGCCGCAGGAGAGCGAGACACCCTCAAACACGGTGTCGCATTCGATGCGGCGCAGCAGGGCCATCTCCTCTTCGGTCGGGGGAACCCCATCCGGCTTGAGAATCTCGATCCGCACGATCGCGCTGGCATCGCTGCCCTTGTAGGCAATCCAGGAGAAGGTATCTCCAGAATCGGAATAAGTGCCGCCGCGCACAAGTGCGATCTCGCTGACCGATTCATAGCTGAAAGGCGTGCCCGGGGCCGTCAAACGGCCCTTAGCCGTCAGGAAGGCGAGGGGATTGGCGAGTTGAGTGAATACGAAGACGTCGCCCTTACCCGAAATGCGGGTGCCATTGTCTTCAGCGAAGATCTCGAGATCCGCTCCCAGATCGGGGAAGGCGATTTCAGGCGAAACCTCGAACGGGTCAATGCCGGGCGAATTGGTGCCCGCGATCTCGGCCAGGTTCATATCCACCGGCAGAAAGAAGTGATTGAGCGATTCCTTCTGGAAGATGCGACGCGACGCGTTCGCACCGGTCCCCGCGGTCGACCAGCCCTGTTCGCGGTTGAACATGGACAACATTGGACGCGAATACCCGGTCAACCCCTCGGTCTGGTAAAGCGCGATGTCGAGATCGCCGCTGCCGCGCCAGTCTGCGCCGGAAACAGAGCAATGTCCGAGCCCCAGCGGCTTGTCGCTGAGCTTGAAGCCGGAGAGCGGGTTGCCGAATTCATCCTTGGAAATGTTGTCGGTGAAGGGAAGCCCGGCCAGCCGGTCGGCGACTTCGCGCGGCTCCGCACTTTCATGCATCGCCAGAAGACGGATGCACGCGTTGCGGACAGCCTCGATATCGTCCGGCTGATAGGCCGTGCGGCTTCCCGGCGGCAGGGAGGTGCGGACCAGAAAGTAGTCATTGGGCGTGTCGAGATCGTAGGTCTCGTTGGGGCCCATGGAGACCATGGTCGACACGATGTGCTGATCGACATTCCAGTCGACCAGGTTTTCGACCATGGTGGCGATCATTTCGCGGCTTTCGCCGAATACCTCTCCCGCGCCGAAATCCTCGATCAGCCCGGTGAGGGCCTGGTCGGGGAAATAGGGAGCGTGGAAGCCGAGAATGCCGCCAGGTTCGACGGTGCGGTCGATGAAATCGCCGATCCCGTCCTGGGTGGAATGGGCTGTGCCACCGAGGAAAGCGAAAGCGCAGGCAGAATAGCAGCGCATGCCGTTTTCAACGATTGCTGAGATGCGGTTCTCACGCAGGAACTTGGCGAGCCCGAGGCCGGTCTCGTAACTACCACCGGGGCTGTTCAGGGTGATGACAGCGGTGGAGTTGCCCTCCGGGGTGAAGCAGCTCTCGCGGCAGCCAACGAAATCGAGGTAGAAATTCTTGAGGGTTTCGACGTCCCCCTGAACGATAGGGCCATCAAGATGCAGGTGCGGCACCAGCTTCTTGGGTGAATAGGTCATCGATTTGATGGAGATCGTGGCGGCACTGGCCGCCCCGCCCATGGCAAAAGCCGCAGTCAGGCCCGCCAGAATAATGGTATGAAGTCGACGCATTGTGAGCATTCCCTTGTGTCCCCGCGCCGCAATTCTAAATCAGGCAATGTGGCGAGAACAGGGGAAAGCCCAGTCAAGGCAAACGTTTGGCGGCGCGCCATTGTCGCATGCGCCGCCGCAATCGATCAGCGTGTGTTCACGTCGCCGCCCGAACTGGATTCGACATTCGTGCGCGCCGGACTGCCATAGATATTGACGTTGGCACCGCTACTGGCCTGTGCATCGACCTCTTCGAGGGCGGTTACGTCGATGTCGGAGCCCGAAGAGGCGTCAGCGTCGACGACCTGACATTCGAGGTCCCTCAAATGAGCGTTGGCACCGCTTGAAGCGCGGATATCAAGAGCCCCGCAGGTGCCGGACATGCGGATATCGGCGCCCGACGAGACCCGCGCATCCACATTGGCGCCAACGAAATCGGTCAGGTTTATGTCTGCACCAGAGCTGGCATTCACTTCAAATCCGTCTGCCTCAATTCGATCAGCCCTCACTTCGGCGCCGGAAGATGCCGCCACGGCGGTCAGTTCTGGAACGGTGATATAAACTGTTGTCTTGTTTTCCCCGAACAGCAGGCCGCCGAGGATGCCCCCGTTGAGAATGAAATCAAGAAAGCTCTGGTCGACCGAGACGGAAAGCTCACCGCTCGACACTTCCACCTTGAGCTTGTCGAGGATGTTGGAGCGGGCCTCTGCGCGCACAGTGTGCGGCTGACCCAAGGTGATTTCTGCGTTGATACCGGTCGCGATATGCACGCGGTCAAAGGTGCCGACATCGAACTTGCGTTCGTCGGCCTGAGCTGCTCCCGCCACAAGTGCGGTGGCGGTGGTGGCGGCGAAAGCGGCCGTCTTGAGGGTGTTGTTCATCTGAATCTCGCGTCTGGATCGAGTTGCCATTGCCGATATGGGCAGGCTCGACGCAAGCGCAAGCGCGAAATCGTGCCAAGTTTGACTTGAATTATCTCTCTAGTGGCACCAACAGCCCTTAGTATTCGTAAGGTTCAGCGCTCGATTTTGGCGGAAACAGGGGCAGAAGACGTACAAATGCGTCCCAGAAATGATCGCGCCTCAGCCGTCTTATGTCGGGTGTCTGTTCGGCAAAATGCCACCAGACCGGCTTGAATGAATAGCGGGCCCGGGCGCGCCAGGGTTTGAGGCCGCTGACAAAATGAACCAGCCATGGGTCTCGCCTTTGTTGCTCGACCATGGTCTGCATCTCAGGATCGTCACCGGCGACAGCCGGGTTCCAAAACAGCGAATTCAATACGTTCCAACGACCGTCCACGAGCATGGTCTTGCCGAAGAGCAAGGTGTTGAACACATCCTGATCTCGCCAGACCATCCTGTCGTGCAGGCGACGGACCATATCGACCGCGGAATCGGAGAATCGGTCGTGGCGCAGTTGATCCAGGTTCAAGAGCATGACGCCGGCGTTGAAGTAGGCATCGTATATGTCAGGCACCGGCAGGCCGAGAACCTCCGGAAAATAGGTTCTGAGTGTGAACCGGTTCTCGCCGACCACCATGATTTCGTCTTCGCGGTAGCGGCGCATGGCTGGAGGATCGCGGACAACGGCGGCGCTCAGTTCACCCAATTGCGTGTCATAGAGCTCTGCGACATCTTTCAGAACCAGAACGTCAGCGTCGAGAAAGAGGGCCTTGCTGATGTCTGAGAGCGTATCGGCGATGGCAAATTTGAGAAACTGAGCTGAGCTGATGTAGCCGCGTTGACCAATGCTCGCGAGGGGATTGCTTGTCGGGTGCAGCACAACTTCCAACGGTCCGCGCCGGAACGCCGCAAGGCGCCGCGCCGCCTCGTCATCCGGGCCCTGGTAGAGGACATGATAGACGATCCGTCGGTCACCCTTTGCGTGGGCAGCAATGGAGGTTGCGATCACTTCGATCTGGGCGATGTAATTCGCATCAATGACTGACACGACGTTGATGGTTTCAGACATGGTCTAGACTGTGAGCGAGTTGGCGGGGTGCTGACTTATTGGCTGCAGACCGCAAGGTTGCAACCCCAAGCGGTGGTCAGGGCATCCACTCAGGTACAAAAAACGGCGGCGCGAGAGTGTCGCGCCGCCGTCCAAGTCGTTGTTGCTGACCGCGTTGGCGGTCAGATTCAGTCGTGATTACGACATGGCCTTCTGCAGGTTGGTGTCGACGGCCTCGAGGAAGCCGATGGTCGACAGCCATTCCTGATCGGGGCCGACCAGCAGCGCCAGATCCTTGGTCATCTGGCCACCTTCGATAGTGGAGACCACGGTCTGTTCGAGCTTGTTGGCAAAGTCGGCCAGGGCCGCATTGTCGTCAAGCTTTGCCCGGTGGGCGAGGCCACGGGTCCAGGCATAGATCGAGGCGGTCGAATTGGTCGAAGTTTCTTCGCCTTTCTGATGCTGGCGGTAGTGCCGGGTCACGGTGCCGTGGGCGGCTTCCGCTTCGACAGTCTTGCCATCCGGGGTCATCAGCACCGAAGTCATCAGGCCGAGCGAACCGAAGCCCTGGGCCACGGTGTCGGACTGCACGTCGCCGTCATAGTTCTTGCAGGCCCAGACATAGCCGCCGGACCATTTGAGGGCCGAGGCCACCATGTCGTCGATCAGGCGGTGTTCGTACCAGATCTTGGCGTCCTTGAACTTGTCCTCGAACTCGCTCTCATAGACTTCCTGGAAGATGTCCTTGAAGCGGCCGTCATAGACCTTGAGGATGGTGTTCTTGGTCGAGAGATAGCAGGGCACCTTGCGCTGCAACGCATAGTTCATCGAGGCGCGGGCGAAATCGCGGATCGATTCATCGAGGTTGTACATGCCCATGGCGACGCCGGCTGACGGGGCGTCATAGACGTCGTGCTCGATGGTGGTGCCGTCCTCGCCGACGAATTTCATCGTCAGCTTGCCCTTGCCGGGAAACTTGAAATCGGTGGCGCGGTACTGGTCGCCGAAGGCGTGACGGCCAACGATGATGGGCTCGGTCCAGCCGGGGACGAGGCGCGGCACGTTGCGGCAGATGATCGGCTCGCGGAAGATCACGCCGCCCAGAATGTTGCGGATGGTGCCGTTCGGTGAGCGATACATGCGCTTGAGCCCGAACTCTTCGACGCGTGCTTCGTCGGGCGTGATGGTCGCGCATTTCACGCCAACGCCAAATTCCTTGATCGCGTTGGCGGCATCAACGGTGACCTGGTCATCGGTCTCATCGCGATGCTCGATGCCGAGGTCGTAATATTTCAAGTCGATGTCGAGATAGGGATGGATCAGCTTGTCCTTGATGAACTGCCAGATGATCCGGGTCATCTCATCGCCGTCCAGCTCGACGACAGGATTTTCAACCTTGATTTTGCTCATGAACGGCTCCGTAACGAACAGGGAGATTACGGGGCGAAATGCCCTGAATGGTGCGCCCCTATAGCATCTGAAGCGGTCGGCGCAAAGCACGTGGCACCGTTCCCCCCGATCATTGGTCGATGCGGGCTTGAAACCGGGGTTTGCCTGCAGGTGGCTTGACTACGTGCATATACACGGCATAGTGACGGCCATGAGTGACGAATTCGCAGAATGCCTGGTCTTGAACACCCGAATGGCCGCGCGGGCCATCACCCGTCGCTACGATCAAAAGGCTCGCAGGTTCGGCCTCACAGCGGCACAATTCTCGATCATGGGCAATCTCATGCGTAATGCCGACCGCTCGGTGACCGAACTTGCAGACGATATGGCGATGGAGCGCACGACGTTGTCGCGCAATCTCGATCTGCTCGAACGTAAGGGTTGGGTTGCGTCCCGAAGCATCCGGAAGGGCAATGAGCGGCAGTGCGTCCCCACTGAGGCGGGCAGGGCGATGGTCGAACGGCTGACGCCGGAATGGCGCAAGGCCCAGGCCGAGATGCGCGAATTGCTGGGCGCTGAAGAGATGGAGCGGCTGCTGGGCATGCTTGGCAAGCTCGCAAGGCTCTGAACGAATGTGGCCGCGAGGCTTGAAGATGCCTTATCGACTGCACAAATCAGCGTGTAATTACACGGAGAAAGCAAGATGAAGACCGATCCGAATGATCCCATCGTTGTCACCGGCATGGGCGTCGTCTCTCCCTTAGGTGTGGGTGTCGACGCGGTTTGGCAAAGGTTGATCGATGGCGGAAGCGGCATCGTGCCGAATGATCGGTTCGACACCACGGGATTCCGCTCGGGGATCGCCGGGCTTGTGCCGGGCCTTTACCGCGACCCCGAAGCCGGTTTCGATCCGTCGAGCGTACTCGATCCCAAGGATCTCAAAAAGGCGGACGTCTTCATCCACTATGCGCTGGGAGCCGCGGCGCAAGCGCTGGAACAGGCCGGATGGTCGCCAACGACAGATGAGGAGAAGGAAGCCACCGCGACCGTGATCGGATCGGGCGTAGGCGGTTCGCCGGTGATGGCCCGCACCGTCGAGATTATCCTCAACCAGGGCCCTCGGCGCCTGTCACCGTTCACGGTCCCGTCCTTTCTGGCCAATCTGGCGGCGGGTTGGGTTTCGATCGTTCACGAACTCAAGGGCCCGATCGGGGCGCCGGTCACCGCCTGCGCCGCGTCGGCTCAGGCAATTGGTGACGGCATGCGGCTGATCCTTTCGGGCGAAGCCGAGATCGCGGTGGTCGGGGGTGCCGAAGGCTCCGTTGATCCCATCTCGATCGGTGGCTTCGGTGCAGCGCGCACCCTGTCCTCGCGCCCCGCTGAGGAGGCGGCGCTGGCCTCGCGGCCCTTCGACAAGGGCCGGGACGGGTTCGTCTTGTCTGAGGGTGGGGCGGCGCTGGTCATCGAACGGCTCAGCCACGCACAGGCGCGCGGTGCCATACCACTGGCTGAAATCGCGGGGTATGGCACCTCAGCGGACGCGTATCATCTCACAGCGGGCCGGCCCGACGGCGAAGGGGCGCAGCGGGCCATGCGCTCGGCCATCCGCATGGCGGGGCTCAATTCGAGCGATATCGGCTATGTGAACGCCCATGCAACCTCCACTGAAGTGGGCGATGCCATCGAACTCGCGGCGCTCGGGTCCTTGTTCGCTGATTCAGCCGAGATGCCGGCCCTTTCCTCCACCAAGGCCTCGACCGGGCATATGCTCGGCGCAGCAGGTGCGATGGAAGCGCTGATCTCGGTTCAGGCCCTGCGCACGGGCATCCTGCCGCCCACGATCAATCTCGACAATCCCGACGACGAGGCGACACGTTTCGATCTTATCCGCGGCAAGGGCGTCGAGAAGTCGGTGCGCTACGCGCTGTCGAATTCGTTCGGCTTTGGTGGCGTGAACGCGGCGCTGGTCTTCGGGGCCATCAACGCCTAGGCCAGTGTGTCCAGCGTCCGTCGCATGTCGGAGAACACGTCCCCGAACTGGCTAAAAGCCGTCAAATGGCCCGTGTTCTCCCAGACCTTCAGTGTGCTGTGGGGCAGACGCTCATTGACGGCTTCGGCCAGGGCAAGCGGGGCGAACTTGTCGTCGTCGCCCGCATAGACGCTGACGGGGGTGGTGACTTCAGCGAGATCGAAACCCCAGGGTCGGTAGCGCAACCAGGCATCGCGGGCCGGACCAGCCGAACCGTGACGAAAGGCCTCCTGCATATCGCGGACGAGGAAATCGGCGAAGGCTTCGTCGCGTTCGATCATCGCCCGGTCGGTCTCACTCAACGACGATTTCAGTATGCTCATCAGGCTCTTCTTCCCCCGGGATATCCGCCAGCCAAGAAATGCAAACGGCGGCCCGAAGAGAAAGGGCATGGCACCGGCGACCGAGAAGAAGGCGCGATCGAGCGGAGCCATGGTCTTTTGCAGGGCTGGAATGTCAGCAACGGGTGCCCAGCCGACAACGCTGGCGACAAAGGTCAGGCGGTCCGGGATGAAATGGGCTGCGGCCAACGCTGTTGTGGCTCCGCCTGACGCTCCCGAAATCGCGAAACGGTCGAGATTGAGATGATCAGCGACTGCCTCGACGCATTTGACTTCGTCGCGCAGGGTGCGGCCGCGGACGTGCGGCGTTTCGCCAAAGCCGGGGCGGTCAAAGGCGATCAGACGGATATTGTGATCCCAGGCGGCGTCCTGCAGCAGTTCGGCCTCGAGATGACTGCCCGGGCAGCCGTGGCAATAGATCATCGGGTCCCCGCCGGGGGCGCCGAATTCCTTGAATGAAATGTCCATGATTCCGCCCCGGGGCCTGTTGCCCTCACTCATCTAGGCGCGTGCCGAGATGGATGCAAGTTGCCGGAAAGAGTGGCTATTTTGGGGGGAGTGTGCCGACGAACCGTGTCGACAGGGCGATCCATCGGGCGAGGGCCGAATCCTCGGTGAGCGTTTCTTCATCGATGAAGAGAAAACCCGCCATGGCCTTGCCGGTATAGTCCATGTCGCGTGCGCCGGGCAGGGACCTCGCCTCGGCTTCGAGATCCTTGCCGACACGGACCATGAAGTCGCCCTTGTTGGTATAACCGCACAGCATGTTGCCATTGAGCATGAAGGCGAGGCCACCGAACATGCGCTTTTCGGTGATGTTGGGATCGTCGCCAATGATGGCGCGGATGCGCTCGACGCGTTCTTCGAGGTCCGGCGACATCTACATACCCTCATGCTGATCGATATCGGGGTCGATCACGTCCCAACCGGGGCGTTCGGCGTTGTAGAGAATGACTTGCGGGTGAAACCAGTCGGACTGGTCGAAACTGCCCATGGCAATGCCCATGAGATGGGGAGTTTTTTCGTTCTCCGAGAACAGCCGCGATCCGCAGTTTGGACAGAAATGCCGGGTCCGCTTCGACCCGCTGTCCGCGGTGCTCTCGTAAGTCTTTGTCTCACCGGTTATGGTGATGTCATCGCGCTTGAAAAACGCCTGAACCAGGTGCCCGGTTCCGGTAGTCCGCCGACAGGCATTGCAGTGGCACTGGGCCATGCGCACCGGTTCGCCGTTAACGGTGTAGCTGACTGCCCCGCAATGGCAGTGTCCGCTCAAATCCATCACTCCCTCCCTTCGTCTTTGGAGCGATCTTATCGGGAAATGGTGTGGCGTCCACGCCCGGTTGCGGAGGCCATATTGCGGCCAGGCTGTGCCGGGGATAGGTAAGAGACAAACTTCCCCGCCTTCGGATTGCCTACATGTCCCTTGATTTGCCGACCCCTTTGCCCGATTGCCTGCCATTCCCCGCCTTGCCGGTTGAAACCGATCGGCTGGTTTTGCGGCGCCTTTCGATGGGCGACATCGATGCGGTGCACGCCTATCAGTCGCTCGACAGCGTTACGGAGCATTTGCCTTACGCCTCGCGGGACCGCGTCGCTGCCGAGGAAAAGCTCAAGGAGGTGGTCGAGATCGATGCACTGGGACTCGATACCGAGCCCATGGTGTTGGCGGTCATCGAGAAGGAAAGCGGGCAATTGATCGGTGAGGTCATGCTGTTCCTGAGGGATTGCGGCGCCCGGCAGGGGGAAGTCGGCTATGTGTTCCATCCCGATTTTCATGGCAAGGGCTACGCCAGCGAGGCGGTGGCGGCAGTAATCGACCTGGGGTTCGAGGCTTTCGGGTTCCATAGGATCTATGGGCGCTGTTCGGCAGCGAATACCGGCTCCGCAAAGCTGATGCAGCGCATGGGCATGCGGCTCGAAGCCCATTTCAAAGAACACGCCCTGTTCAAAGGCGCCTGGGACGAACTCCAGATATTCGCCATTCTCGAGGATGAATGGCGGCGTCAGCGCAAAGGGGCGGCCTGATGGCAGGGACGGACAAATCGCAGGCGCTGACCCCGCAGCCCGGCCCGATCATCATACTGTGTGAACCGCAGCTGGGGGAAAACATCGGCATGGTGGCCCGCGCCATGGCCAATTTCGGGCTGTGGGACCTGAGGTTGGTCAATCCGCGCGAAGGCTGGCCGAGCGAGAAGGCGGTGGCGACCGCCGCCAAGGCCAATCACATCATCGAACGGGTGGCGGTGTTCGACACGATCGAGGAGGCGGTGGCCGATCTCAACCTGATCCTTTCAACCACAGCGCGCTCCCGGGACATGTTCAAACCGGTGATCGGTCCGGATGAGGCCGTTCGGCAGGCCCAGCCCCAAATCGCTGATGGGCGCAAGGTCGGTATCCTTTTCGGGCGCGAGCGCTGGGGGCTCAACAATGCCGAAGTGGCCCTTTCCGACTTCATCGTCACCTTGCCGGTCGAGCCCGCCTTTGCTTCGCTCAATATTGCCCAGGCCGTGCTGGTGCTGGCCTATGAGTGGCGGCGGCTCGCCACCGCGGATGCGCTGCCGTTCGAAGGCGATCTCGGCACGCCGGCAAAGCGCGAAGAGGTGATCGGTCTCGTCGGGCATATCGAGGAGGCGCTCGACAGGGCCGAGTTCTTTTCCGTGCCTGACAAGAAGCCGACCTTTCTCAACAATCTGACCTCGATGTTTTCACGGGCCCGGTTCAACGATCAGGAAGTGCGCACACTGCGCGGCGTGATCGCGGCGCTCGACCGGCGGCACCTTCGGCCCAATCCCAGCCGGCCCCAGAAGAAGAAGGAGCGCCCCGAATAGGAGCGCCCCTTGCATTCTGCAGCCATTGTGCGGGTTCGGCGATCAGATGATCACCAGCCGGCGGCGGTATTCGCTGGCGAGGTAGACGACGGCCACCGCAAAAGCGACACCGCCGACCATGCCGATCCAGTCATAGCCCTGCACATAGATGGCGAGGCCATTCCAGATGCTGTCGAGGCTGCCCGAGACGATATCGGCTTCGAGCGACTCGGTGCCGGTTTCGCCATCGAGGCGATGGGCCAGGAAGTTGGCGATGACCGGCTCAGCGTCCCGATTGATCAGGTAGAGCCGTTCCATCAGCACCACGAAGCCGGGGATGATGAAGGCAAGCGGAATGCTCCAGCGGCCAAACACTGTGCTCAAACCGGCAACCCAGGCCAGGACCGGGGCGTACCACAACACGCTCAGCACCATGAAGATGATGCCCGACAGGCCGGCTTCGATCCAGATCAGCAGCGCGCTGAGCGGATTCGGTGCGAAGTGGTGGTCGAACTTGAAGCCTACTCCGATGAAGCCGAGATAGATCACGATGCCGGTAATTGCGGCCCAAACGAACAGGATCGGCATGAACACGGCCAGGGAGGAAGCGGCCTTGAGCCCCAGAATCTTGAGGTCCGACTGCGGCATGGACTTCCAGAACAGCATGTTGTTGTGCCGGCGATCGGCGCTGAAAGCGTCAGCGTAGTAGAAGAACAGCGCCACAACGCCCAGGCCGGTCCATACGGCAATATTGATCATCAGGCCAACGCGCATGACCGTCTCGCCGTTGGGCGGGCCATCACCTTCGGGATTGGCGTCGCCGAACAGCAGTCCGCCGACCATGATGACGATCAACAGCCCGATCAGGATCGCGGGAGCGTAGAGGAACATGGCGCGATGTTCGAGAAACTCGCGCTTGAGAAGGGCGATTTCGGACTTCATTGTGCAGCCCTTTCATTGGAAGAGGCAGGTTCGGCGTTGTAGGTCGTGCGGTCCATCAGGGCGACGAAAAGGTCTGAAAGACTGGGGGAGGTGACTTCCCCAAGAGCTTCCAACGCCTCGCGGTCGGCGCCATCGAACAGCATGACCGTCTGGCCGAAACGGGTTTCGGTATAGATCGGTTTGAGGGCTGCAGCCTTGCTGGCATTGTCCCCGGAGGTGACGAGCTGGGCATAACGCTCAGCAACCTCTTCGGTCGGGGCATCAAGGGCGATGCGGCCTTCCTTGATGAAGATCACGTCAGTGAGCATGAACTCGATCTCGTCGACCTGGTGAGTGGTGATCACCAGCGTACGATCCTCGGTCATGTAGTCTTCGAGAAGCCGGCGGTAGAAGCGTTTGCGGTAGGTGATGTCGAGCCCGAGGGTGGGTTCGTCCAGCACCAGGAGCCGCGCGTCTATAGCCATGACGACAGCAAGGTGGAGCTGAGCGACCATACCTTTTGATAGAGTGCGAATCTTAGCTCGCGGCCGTACATCTGTGCCTTGAAGAAAAGCATTGGCCTTCTCCCTGGAGAATGCTGGGTGGATGCCCTCGATCAGATCGAAGAGCTCGGAGACGCGCAGATAGCGCGGCAGGCTGGCAACGTCCGACATGAACGCCACTTGCTGCATGAGCCGGGCCCGGTTTGCGAACGGGTCCATGCCCAGAACGGAAACCTCGCCCTCGCACTGGGTCAGTCCCAGCACTGCGTTGAGAGTGGTGGTCTTGCCGGCGCCGTTGTGCCCGATCAGGCCGTAGATGCGGCCGGCGGGCACGGTGAAGTCGAGGCCATGCAGGATTTCAGTCTTGCCGAAGCGCTTGCGCAGACCGCGCGCCTGGATGATGGGGGCGTTCATTTGGACGATCCCTTCTTGATGAGGGTTTCAAGGGAGAGGCCGAGCGCTTCGATGCGTTCGGCGATGCGCGGCCATTCCTCATTGAGAAACTGATCGCGCTCGTGTTCGAGAAGTTTGTCGCGCGCACCGTTCACCACGAACATGCCCAGCCCCCTTCTTTTTTCGATAATGCCCAGGTCAACAAGGGACTGATATGCCTTGGTGACCGTGAGCGGATTGACGGAAAGATCGCCGGCAACCTGACGGACCGAGGGCAGCGCTTCGTCCTGTTTCACCACCCCATTGAGAATGAGGGCGATGATGCGCTGCCGGATCTGCAGGAAGATCGGCTGTGTCTCGTTGAATTGCACCATGTGTTTTGCCTATCTAGTGTGCTAGAGATGTAACACACCAAATCAGGATTGCAAGCGCGAATTCAATAGTGGCGGCAAAGTTTTTTTCCGCCACCTGGTTCCGGTTCAGCCAGGCGAAATTTTTTGTTTTAAGAACAGCGTGTTGCGAGGATTTTCAGAGAAGCGGGTTCTGGCCGTCGACCTCGAAACAGAACTGTGTTTCCGAGGAATCCCGGATGGCGCAATAGTCGTAGTACACTCCGATGACGCCGCCACTTTCGCCGAACTCGCTGCGATAACCGCTTGCCGATTCCCCGTTGAGACGCGCGACGCACTGAGAGATGCCGCTGTATGGATCGCGGGCCGGTCGGCAGGTTTCGCTGCGGTCATTGAGTTCGAGCGATGTGACCGACCCGCTCGGCCAGCGATACTCCATCAGGACGTTGCGCGTGCCGTCCGCCTCGGCGGTCAGGAACGCCCGGGCAGTGCAGGGTTCGTCGTCGATGATGGTCCATTCGAGCTCGCCATCGGCCCGGTCTTTCGGGTTTCCGGTCCGGCACCGCCCCCTGACAGCGGGCAGGGCGACATGGGTCCATGCGGCATCGAGCGCTGCACCGGTCTCGTAGTCCGGTCCGTCATGGGGAAGGTCGGCAAGACGCAAATTGGCGGGAAAACTGTCAAGGAACGGCTTTTGGTCCTGCAATACCCGTTCGTTGCAATAAACGGCTTCGTCATCGGAGTGATCGCCGCCCCACTGCAACAGCGGCGCGCCTTGTGTACCATCGTAATAAGTGTAACCGCCCAGCCAGATGCGAGCCGCCTCGAACCGGACGCGGCTGTCGGCGGTGAGGGTCGTGCGATAGGGATCAAGCCAGGTGGGTGAGACCTGGTCCTGGGTCTTGATGAAGTCATGGGCGCAGATCGAGAGCTTGTCTCTGAGGGTCTGCGTGTCGGTGTCGGCAAAAAAGCGATAGTCCGAATACCCGTCTATGCCGATCTGCCAGCGCTGGGCCTGTTCGACGGTGGTGACGACGAATTGTTCCCGGGCCGGGGTGGCCAGCATATTGACCACAAGGGAGGAGGGCATGTTGAGCAGGCGGTCACTCAGGAGAAGATCGCGGACGATCTGAAGCCCGATATTCATGGCCTGATTGACGTCGTCCTCGGAATAGACCCTGTCGGGATCGCCGGACAGGACGAGAGGCGAATGAAACCAGAGCTTTGCCGTCGGATGCAGGACGCGGTCCACGCCGGTGATGTAATATTCGAAAGGAATGTGACGTCCGGCCATAAAGGCAAGGGCGCAGGCGGAGCCGCAGCTGTCGCCGGGGCCGACGGCGGTGGTGATCGAATGTTCGGCGATCAGGCGCGCAAGACGGGCACCTTCGCCCAGCGATCCGCCATTGCTGTTCATGCAGAGCCGGGGATTGAACCATTCGTAATTGCCAAGGGGCGAGGCGGCCTCGCCGGAAAAGGCATTGGCGGGTTCATCGATCTCGAAAACGCCGCGATCCAGCAGGCTCTTGAGCTTGTCCGCATCGCCGGGCGCTATCTGGCCGTCGAGTTTGGCAACGCAGTTCATCGGCATGTCGGGAAGGAGGGTGAAATCAGCCGCCTGACTGCCGCCGGCTGTTCCGAGCCAGAGTGCCGACAGGGTAACAAGGCCGGCAAGGGTTCGGCAGGACCACAGGGCCCCTATGGTCCAAAGAGTGGAATTCATCATGCGTCCCTCTCGCCCCCGCGATGGTGGCAAGCTAGCACGGCGGACAGGAACGTGGACAAGCACGATACCACCAGAGCGCAGAAATCCCCGAAAACCGTTGACTTGCCGGTCTGCGCGGCATAGAAACCGCGCCACTTGCCTGCACCTGGTGCGGGCAGGGAGCACCCGGGACCGTCGGTTAGCTTGCGGTTCGGCCCATAGCGGTTCGAACCTTTTGCGTTTTTCGATTTGGTCTGTCGGTTGGCCCAAACGGCCAGCAGAGGAGGGCGCGCTTGATCCTTAACTCTATGGAAGGACGACGCGATGTCGAAACGCCAGTCTCAGAAGTATAAGATTGACCGCCGCATGGGCGAGAACATCTGGGGTCGCCCCAAGAGCCCGGTGAACCGCCGGGAATACGGGCCGGGCCAGCATGGTCAGCGCCGCCGCGGCAAGCTCTCGGACTTCGGTCTGCAGCTTCGCGCCAAGCAGAAGCTCAAGGGCTATTACGGGAACATGACCGAAAAGGCGTTCCTGCGGAATTACAAGGAAGCCACCCGCATGCGCGGCGATACCGGTGAAAACCTCATCGGTCTGCTCGAGAGCCGTCTCGATGCGATCGTCTATCGCGCCAAGTTCGTGGCGACCGTGTTCGCCGCGCGCCAGTTCATCAACCACGGCCACGTGAAGGTGAACGGTCAGCGGGTCAACATTCCCTCCTATCGCTGCAAGCCGGGCGATGTCATCGAGATCCGCGAGCGCTCCAAGCAGCTCGCCTTTGTTCTCGAAGCCAACCAGCTGCCCGAGCGCGACGTGCCGGAATATATCGATGCCGATCACGGCAAGCAGACCGCGACTTATGTCCGGGTGCCGGCGCTTGGTGATGTGCCCTATCCGGTGCAGATGGAACCGAACCTGGTCGTCGAATTCTATTCGCGCTGACCGGTTCACATCGAACCCATCGAATTCAAAAAGGCCGCCCTTCGGGGCGGCCTTTTTTTGCGTTCGGCGGCGGGCGAACCGCCGGAGCTAGGCCGGCATGACGCCCGAATTGAGATAGACATCACTATCGAAATCATAGGCTGCATCTGCATCGCGCGGCACGTTCGATTCGAAAGCACGCAAACGCTTGAACACCGAGATGAGGTCAATGATCGTCGTCCAGGACGAGGCGAGGAACTTGAAGGAGTCCTCAACCTGGCCGAAGGCGTTCGAGATCTGCTGGAAGAGCCCGAGGGTCAGGGCGCCGGCAAGGATCGAGGGGCCCATGGCGATCAGCGGCACGAAGTTCGTCACCTGCAGATAGGCATAGCGGGCGATGTTGAAATAGAGGTAGTGCCGGTAGAGCCGGAAATAATTGCGCTGCACATTGGACCAGAGCCCGCGCATGGTGACCGGCTGGGCACGTTCGCCATAGTCTTCGCCGTAAACGAGTTCCTTGCGGAAGGCGGCCTCGACTTTCTGGTTCTCGAATTCGAGTCCGGGCAGCTTGTACCCGACGCCGGCAAGCAGCACCGTGCCGAAGGCTGCGGAGATCAACGCCACCCAGACCAGCGAACCGTCGACGGCGCCGACGAGCGGGAGCTCGGTAATGTTCTGGGAGAGATTGTAGAGCAGCGGCAGGAAGACGATGAGGGTCATCACCGAGGAAACGAAGGTGATGGCCAGACCTTCGACGATGCGGGCGAAGCGCTGGGTGTCTTCCTGGATGCGCTGTGAAGCACCTTCAATCTGTCTGAGCACCGGCCAATGGGTGAGGTAGAAGGCGTTCATCGCCCGCCGCCAGCGGAACAGGTAGTGGGCGGTGAAGAAGGCGTTGAGCACCAGCACGGTGATGTTGGGCACCAGCACATAGGCGACAGTCCACAGTTCGCCGAAGAAATCCTCGCCTGACACCGAGCCGGGTTCGGAAAGCGCTTGCTGCACCATGTTGTAGAAACTGCCGTACCAGTCATTCAGCCATGCGCCGATCTGCACGTTGAAATAGACCACCAGGATGATGGTCACCGAGCCCACGACAGACCACCAGTACCAGGGCGTTCGCTTGTAGAAGTACCAGGGAACGCAGAACAGATAGCCCATCGCGAGAATGTACTGGTAGAGCCAGACTTTCTCCTCGCTGAAGAACGGCTGGGGGTCGAACTCGGACGGCTGGATGGCGATCAAGGGGCCGAGACTGAGGACCGAGCCGATGGCGCCGCCAACGGTGAACCACACCAGCATGGCGAATGCGGTCCATAGCATTGCGGCAGGAAAGAAGATCTTGGGTTCGGGAAAGAACGAACGGAACACGGCTACACCTCCCACTGGCAGTGTGTGCTGTCATCTAACTGCCACAGCAGATACGGAACAAGCGAGCGATTTGGTGCAAATGGGTGATGGCATTCACAAAACGGTGCATAAGCCGTGCGCCGCGGCACGGAAGGCGTGGTGACCCGCGGGCTTTATCCGGGGCAGGATCGGCGCTATCACGGCGCCAAGGAGAACCATGATGGCCGACACCACAGCGCTTGACCCGAAACAGAGCGAAGCCGCGGACGAGGCGGAGGCCAGCCTTGCAGCGCTGTTCGCCGACGCGCCGGGTGGGGTGGAGTTCAAGAAGCTGCGCAAGCGGTTGTTGCGGCAGGCCCGGGATGCCATCGAGACCTATGGCATGGTGCGCCCCGGCGCGCGCTGGCTGGTGGCGCTATCTGGCGGCAAGGACAGCTACGGGCTGTTGGCGATCCTGATGGAGCTCAAATATCGTGGGCTGCTGCCGGTCGAGCTTCTGGCCTGCAATCTCGACCAGGGGCAGCCTGGCTTCCCGAAACACGTGCTGCCCGACTATTTGGCCCGCATCGGGGTGGAACACCGGATCGAGTACCAGGACACCTATTCGATCGTCACCGAAAAGGTGCCTGCGCACCAGACCTATTGCGCCATGTGCTCGCGGCTGCGGCGAGGGCATCTCTACCGGATTGCGCGTGAAGAAGGGTGCGAGGCGCTGGTGCTTGGCCATCACCGCGAAGACATCCTCGAGACCTTCTTCATGAACCTGTTCCATGGTGGAAGGCTGGCCGGCATGCCGCCCAAGTTGCTCAATGACGAAGGCGATGTGACGGTTTTACGCCCGCTGTCGTTTTGCGCCGAGCCGGACCTTCAGAAATTCTCCGACGGGATGCAGTTTCCGATCATCCCGTGCAATCTGTGCGGCACGCAGGAAGGGCTGCAGCGCGAAGCGACCAAGCGCATGCTCAACCAGATCGAGGCCAAGAATCCGGGCCGAAAGGATACGATGATCCGGGCGCTCGCCAATGTGCGCCCGAGCCACCTGCTCGATACCAAGCTGTTCGACTTTACCGGGCTCACCCCTGACGCCTGAGGCCTATTGCGCCGGTGCGGTGAGCGGGCGCTCGAAATTGGCGACCTTGAGGTCGTTGATAGGCAGATGGATGGCAGCCGACGCCAGGCCCAAGAGGATTCCGAGATACCAAACAAGGTCGTAGCCGCCGGTCATCGAGAAGACGACGCCGCCCAGCCACACCCCGAAGAACGAGCCGACCTGATGCGACAGGAAGGCGGTCCCGTAGAACATGCCGAGATAGCGCGGGCCGAAGAAATTGCTCACCAGCGATGCGGTGGGCGGGACAGTGGCGAGCCAGAGCAGTCCGGTGACGGCGGCAAAGGTGTAGGCCGTGAACTCGGTAACCGGCAACAGCAGGAACAGCGCGGTGACAATGGCGCGGCTCAAATAGATGCTGGCGAGCAGGATCTGCTTGGGCATGCGCGAGGCGAGCCAGCCCGATCCGAGCGAGCCGACGATGTTGAACAGGCCGATCAGCCCCAATGCCCAGCTGCCGACTGTCGGGGATAGCCCGCATTCGACCAGATAAGCCGGCATATGCACGGTGACGAAGGCCAGGTGGAAGCCGCAGGTGAAAAAGCCCAGCACCAGAAAGACATAGGAGCGGTGCGCGAAGGCACGCTTGAAGGCGGTGAAGGTGGGCAGGAGCGGGCCTTGGGATTCGGGGTCCTCCGCCTTGCCCTGGAGCGGAATGGACAGCGGGATGATCAGCAACAGGATCAGCGAAAAATAGATCAGCGCCGTCTGCCAACCCACGGCGTTGATCAGGGCCTGACCGAGCGGTGCAAAGACGAACTGGCCGGCGGATGAGGCTGCCGTGGCGATGCCGAAGACGAACGGGCGCTTTTCGGGCGGCACAGCGCGTCCAAAAGCGGCCATCACGATGGCAAAGGCAGCGGTGGCAATGCCGACACCGGAAATGACGCCAGCGAACAGGGTGAACAGGCCGGCGCCGCTGAACAGCGCCATGCCGAGCGTGCCGACGGCGTAGATGACGCCGCCAACGGCGATGACCTTGGCCGAGCCGTAGCGGTCAGCCAGTCCACCGGAAATCGGTTGGGTCAGGCCCCAGACAAGGTTCTGGATGGCAAAGGCGAGGCCATAAACGTCGCGGCCAAATCCGTTGGATTCTGTAATCGGGATGGTGAACAACCCGGCCGAGGCACGAACGCCGAAGCTGATCATGGCCAGGACGCAGCCCGACGCGATGATCACTGCCAGGGGAAAGCGGATCGCGGGCCGCGTGGACAGGGTAGCCTGGGTCATTGTTTTTCCATCGCCTTTTGACGATCAAGCCTAGCCAGCAGATAAAGCCGAGGCAAATTCAATCCAGTGATGCCAAGCATAAGCGATTTTGATCGGATGGGGAAAATCGATCAAACCGGGTCATGCTGGGTCTTGAAGAAGCGACCGTCCTCGGCAACCGCAACCATGATGATGCCGACAATGGCGCAGGCCATGTAACCGAAGATGATCGGGGAAATGGTGCCGTCGAACTGCTGACCGACCAGCGCACCGATCAGTGCGCCGCCGACGGTTTGCACCGAGCCGAAGACCGAGGAGGCGGTGCCGGCGACATTGCCCAGCGGCTCCATGGCCATCGAGTTGAAGTTGTTCCCGATGAACCCGAAACACACCATCATCGAGGCGAACAGCACCATGAACCACCAGAACGGCACGACCGCCATCAGGCTCCACGAATAAAGAATGATCGAGACGGCGGTGAAGACCAGCAGCGCGCCATGGGAGAGGGGACGCATGCCGAAACGGCCCACCAGCCGGGCATTCATGAAGGAAGAGGCCGACATCAGAAGGGCAACGGAGCCGAAGGCAAAGGGAAACAGCACGCCGAGCCCGTAAATCCCGTCAAAGATCTGCTGTGAGCTCGAGACAAAGGCGAACAGGCCACCGGTGAGAATGCCCGGTGCCATGCCATACATCATCGCCTGGCGGTTGGAGAAGACGATCACGAAGCCGTCGGTGACAGTTTTCAGCTGCAAAGGGCGCTGGTTTTCCGGCGCGAGGGTTTCGGGCAGCCGGTAATAGGCCCAGAGCAGCACGCCAACGCCCATGGCGACCATGCCGATGAAGATGAACTGCCAGGGGGCGAAAAGGACGATGAGCTGCCCGATCGAGGGGGCGAGCACCGGCACAGCCATGAAGATCACGAAGATCAGCGACATGATCTCGGCCATGGCGCGGCCAGAATAGGTGTCGCGAACGACCGAGGTGGCAACGATCCGGGTGGAGGCGGCACCGAGGCCCTGCAGCACACGCAAGGCGATCATGGTCTCGAATGTCGGGGCGAAGCCGGCAGCCAGCGCAGCAAGGGAATAGATCACCAGGCCCCAGAGCAGGGGGATGCGGCGGCCGAACCGGTCGCAGAGCGGACCGACGACGATCTGGCCGACCCCGAAGCCGAGCAAATAGGAAATCAGCACGAACTGGGTGTGGTTTTCGCTTTCGACGCGCAGGGCTTCGCCGATCTCGGGGAAGGCGGGCAGCATGATATCGATGGCCATGGCATTCAGCGCCATGATCGAGGCGGCAAGGGCGATGAATTCCCAGCGGTTTTTGTGCGGATCCAGCTTTGAAGCGGGCATGAAAAGCTCCAAATACAATAGAGCGGTGTCCGCTGCGGGCGCACACCGGTGCAAAATAGAATCAAAGCGGCGGAAATTGGCCGTCGCGGACGTCGGCTCCGCAAGAAGATCAATCGGCCTGGCGCGGAGTCGCCGGCGCGAAGAATGTCAGCCCGCGTTCGCCAAGACAAGCACTGAACGCGTTAAGTGGGTTACGCGAAGTGAAGCTCCAAACCCGGTCTGCACACTCAGCGCCGGTCGGTATAGCCCTTGAGCCGGCCTTCAATCACATAGGTAAGAATCTCGACCAGCTGGGCCGGGGTTTCGCAAACCGCGTTGGCGGCGGCGTCGACCTCTTTGAGGGCATGCTGGTGGTCCGGCCCGTGCATGACGATCAAAGGGCGGGCGAGGGCGGCGGCGTAGCCAGCATCGAAAGCTGCGTTCCATTGCTTGTATTTGTCGCCGAACCGCACAACCACAATGTCGGCGCCCTCGATCAGCGTGCGGGTGCGAATGGCGTTGATGCCGGCGCCCTTGCGGTCGTGCCAGAACTTGTCGTCTTCAGCGCCCAGTATGGAGACACCGACGTCGTCCGACGCCTCGTGATGGGTCACCGGTGCACTGATCTCAACAGCCAGTCCTGCGTCCCGCACTCCGGCCTCGACCTGCTCGCGCCAGTCCGAGTGGATTTCTCCTGAAAGGTAGATCGACCAGACCTTGCTCATCACTTGCACTCCTTCGGTTGGGCTGCGCGCAGGCGTTGTAACCCGGCAGACTGACGTCTCCAAGGTCTCAAAGGGTAGAGCGGGAGTGGGACGCGGAACGTCTCATCCGAAACTAGTAAAAGCGAGGCGCACCGCGTCCCACTCATCCGGGGTTTTGGGCTTGGACTGCGTCAACGGGCTGGGGTCAATCCCCGCTCCCTTTCGGAAGTACACCGCCGCCTTGACGGCAGCCGGCTCCGGCGCAGTTTTGGCCTCCGCTGGAGCGACCTCCATCGGACCCGGACCGGTCTATGAAGTTGGTCGGTTGGCGAACCGGACCCGAAGGGCCGCGCCCCGCGAACACCGCTTCACACTTTTCCTGCCAACCTCCCGCCGGAGCTCGTATGCATCCGCGCCCTGTTTGCGGGACCGTTCGGGCAGGATAAGGGAGGTTTTTGGGGCGGGGATAATTTCGATCCGGCACGAAAGTCAAAATCAGTCAGATGGACTGATCTTAGGTGAGAAGGCCATGAGAGCTACGCTCGAATGGCTTGAGCCTGTCGCCCTCGCCCTTCGAGGCTCAGCTTCGCTTCGCACCTCAGGTTGAGGCTTGGGGTTGCATCTCCACCCTCGTCACCCTCGGGCTTGACCCGAGGGTCCATGACGCCTCTCAATCTGGCAATGAGCGCGTGGGTTTACATCATGGCCAACAAGGCGAGGGGAACGCTTTATGTCGGCGTCACCAGCGACCTTGTGCGGCGTGTCTGGCAACACCGCGAAGGTGAGATGGAAGGCTTCACCCGTCAGCATGGTCTGAAGGTGCTGGTTTATTTCGAAGAACACCCCACCATGCCGTTGGCGATCCAGCGGGAGAAGAACCTCAAGCGCTGGGTTCGGCAATGGAAACTCGACCTGATCGAGGGCATGAACTCGAAATGGGAGGATCTGTGGCCCCGCATCTCAACGTAGCGGCGGCCTATTCCACCACACGCCCGCTTCCCGTGCGCCACCTCATCATGGACCCTCGGGTCAAGCCCGAGGGTGACGAGGGAGGGGAGGCCATGAGAGCTACGCTCGAATGGCGGAGACACCACCCCCACCCGTTCCAGCACTACCAAGGTTCCACCGGAACCTCGGTTTGGGCTTCGCCCAACCGCTTGTCACCCCCCGTCAAGGGGGAGGTGACATTGGGGCCAGCTCATTGTTCCTTCAACTCCATCGGTGAAGCCGGCACCGCCCAAACCCTCCCCCCAACGCGCGAAGGGAAAGTGGGGGCACAAGCCAACCACGCCCTCGCCCTTCGAGGCTCGGTTTCACCTCGCACCTCAGGGTGAGGGCTTGGGGGTGCATCCTCCCGGGCCGCCCCGGCCTCGTTTTGCCTCGCGCCGCCCCGGCCTCCGAGCCGGGGCCTGGTTGCATTTGGGCATGTAGGTCCCGGATCAAGTCCGGGACAGCACAGAGCGTGTGGCACTGCACTCCTCCAATCTCCTCGTCACCCTCGGGCAGCCCGCCGGCGCGAGGCGGGTAAGACCCGAGGGTCCATGACGCCTCTCAATCCGGCAATGAGCGCGTGGGTTTACATCATGGCCAACAAGGCGAGGGGAACGCTTTATGTCGGCGTCACCAGCGACCTTGTGCGGCGTGTCTGGCAACACCGCGAAGGTGAGATGGAAGGCTTCACCCGTCAGCATGGTCTGAAGGTGCTGGTTTATTTCGAAGAACACCCCACCATGCCGTTGGCGATTCAGCGGGAGAAGAACTTCAAGCGCTGGGTTCGGCAATGGAAACTCGACCTGATCGAGGGCATGAACTTGAAATGGGAGGATCTGTGGCCCCGCATCTCAACGTCGCGGCGGCCTATTCCACCACACGCCCGCTTCCCGTGCGCCACCTCATCATGGACCCTCGTCCTGAGCCTGTCGAAGGGCAAGCCCGAGGGTGACGAAGGAGGGGAGGCAGGGCCATCACCCAATCTCCGTGTTACCCCCACCCTGTCTCGCAACGGATTTGGCAAGCCAAATCCTGCTCGCGTTCGTGCGCTGCCAAGGCTCCACCGGAGCCTCGGCTTGGCTGCGTCAACCGCTTCTCACCCCCTCACGCCGGCGGGCTGGTTGCCTCACGCCGGCGGGCTGGTCCGGGATGACGGCGGAGGGGTCGGCAAAGATTCAAGCCAAATCCAGACTTCATCCTGAGCTCGTCGAAGGCCGGAAATGCAAAACGCCCCGGCTCAGCGGGGCGTTCTGAAGACGGGTGGGGAGAGCAGTAAGTGGCGCGTCAGGCGCTCTGCTTGACCTCGATGCCCTTGTCGGTGAGGTGAGTCTGCAGCTCGCCGGACTGGAACATTTCGCGGATGATGTCCGCGCCGCCGACAAACTCGCCCTTCACGTAAAGCTGCGGGATGGTCGGCCAGTTGGTGTAATCCTTGATGCCCTGGCGCAGTTCGTCGCTGGCGAGCACATTGATGCCCTCGAAGGGCACGCCGAGATAATTGAGGATCTGCACGGTCTGACCCGAAAAACCGCATTGCGGAAAATCGGGGGTGCCTTTCATAAACAGGGCGATGTCGTGGGACTTCACCTTGTCGTCGATAAAGGTGTGAATGTCGTCGCTCATGGCGGGGTCCTTTCGTTGCCCGGGTTCAAGAGCCCGGAAACATGGAATTCTCACTCGCTAGATAAGCAGCTGCCCGCGCGGTGTCGAGTGGTAGCCCGACAATTTGATCCGAGGCGTTGCTTACTCAGGGGCACTGGTCTGCAAAGCCAGGGCGTGGAGTTCGCCGCCCATTTCGCCCTTTAGGGCCGCGTAGACCATCTGGTGCTGCTGGACGCGGGATTTGCCACGGAAGGCCTCGGAAATCACTGTTGCCGCATAGTGGTCGCCATCGCCGGCCAGATCCCGAATTTCGATCCGGGCGTCGGGCAGGGCCTCGAGGATGAGTTTTTCGATGTCGCGGGCATCCATCGGCATAAAGGTCTTCCCCAATAGTCTCGCCGGGCGAAACACGTCCCGGTATCGTCGTCAGGCTGTTGCGGCAGCGGAGGGCTCGTCGTCCATATAGTCGGGGAACCAGCTCTCATGCGCCTGGATCAGCGCTTCCACTGATATGGCACGCGCTTCGCCCAGGATCAACGAGTCGCCGCCGGTATTGCCGATCCAGAAGGCCGAGACTTCCCGGCGCGCGGCCTTTTCCCAAACTACATCGAGATTGCGCGGATCGAGGGCGACGACATAGCGGCCCTGGTCCTCGCCGAAGAAGGTCTCGATGGGGGACACATCATTGAGCTGGTTGACCTGGGCACCGATGCCCGAGGCAATCGCCATTTCGGCGAGCGCGACGGCCAGGCCGCCATCGGAGCAGTCATGGACCGAACGGGTGATTCCCTGTTCGATGAGGTTGCGCACGAATTCGCCGGCTTTGCGCTCATGTTCGAGATCGACAGGCGGCGGGCTGCCTTCAATGCGGCCGACAACATCGCGCAGCCATGATGACTGGCCGAGATGGCTGCCCCACTGGCTCGGCGCGCCGATCAGCACGATAGCCTGACCTTCCTCCTCGAAACCGATGCGGGCCATTTTCGACCAGTCCGCAATGAGCCCGACACCGCCGATGGCGGGGGTGGGCAAGATGCCGATGCCGTTGGTCTCGTTGTAAAGCGAGACATTGCCCGAAACGATCGGGAAATCGAGTTCACGGCAGGCTTCGCCAATGCCCATGATCGCTTCGGCGAACTGGCCCATGATCTCGGGCTTTTCGGGGTTGCCGAAATTAAGATTGTCGGTCGAGGCGAGGGGAACGGCGCCGACAGCGGTCAGATTGCGCCAGCATTCGGCGACGGCCTGCTTGCCGCCTTCACGGGCGTCGGCCTCGCAATAGCGCGGGGTGACATCGACAGAAAAGGCGAGCGCCTTGGTGTCGTGCCCTTCGACGCGGACAACGCCGGCGTCGCCGCCAGGGATCTGCAGGGTGTTGGACTGGATGAGGTGGTCATATTGCTCCCACACCCAGCGGCGCGAGGCGCCATTGGCGTTGGAGACCAGGGTGAAGACCGCGTTGGCCACGTCAAAATCTGAAGGCACTTTGCCGAGCGGGCGAGGCTTCTTGAACTCGGTCCTGGGGCGGTCGTATTCGGGGGCCTCATCGCCCAGTTCCTTGATCGGCAGATTGGCGACCTCGGTGCCCTGCCACAGCACGCGGAAGCGCAGATCGTCGGTGGTCTTGCCGACGGTTGCGAAATCGAGCTCCCATTTCTCGAAAACGGCGCGGGCTTCTGCCTCTTTTTCCGGGCGCAGTACCATGAGCATGCGCTCCTGGCTTTCCGAGAGCATCATTTCGTAAGGCGTCATGTTCTCTTCACGCACTGGAACCTGATCGAGATCGAGTTCAATGCCGAGGTCGCCCTTTGCACCCATTTCTACCGCCGAACAGGTGAGGCCCGCAGCGCCCATGTCCTGGATGGCGATCACCGCGCCGGTGGCCATCAGCTCGAGACAGGCTTCGAGCAGGCGTTTCTCGGTGAAAGGGTCGCCGACTTGAACGGTGGGGCGCTTTTCATCGATATCGTCGCCGAACTCGGCCGAGGCCATGGTGGCACCGCCGACACCGTCGCGTCCGGTCTTGGCGCCCAGATAGACGACGGGCAGGCCGACGCCTTCGGCCTTGGAATAGAAGATCTTGTCGGTGTCGGCGAGGCCGGCCGCAAAGGCATTGACGAGGATATTGCCGTTGTAGCGGGCGTCGAACTCGACCTCACCGCCGACGGTGGGGACGCCGAAGGAGTTGCCATAGCCGCCGACCCCGGCCACGACGCCGGAAACGAGGTGACGGGTCTTTTCATGCTCGGGCGCACCGAAACGCAGGGCGTTCATGGCCGCGATGGGGCGGGCGCCCATGGTGAAGACGTCGCGCAGGATGCCACCAACCCCTGTGGCCGCGCCCTGATATGGCTCGATATAGGAGGGGTGGTTGTGGCTCTCCATCTTGAAGACCACGGCCTGGCCATCCCCGATATCGACGACACCGGCATTCTCGCCTGGACCCTGGATGACGCGCTCACCTTCGGTCGGCAGGGTGCGCAGCCATTTCTTGGAGCTTTTGTAGGAACAATGCTCGTTCCACATCGCCGAGAAGATGCCCAACTCGGTCAGGGATGGTTCGCGGCCGATCAGCTCGAGGATCTTCTGGTACTCATCGGGCTTGAGGCCGTGATCGGCGATGAGGTCCTTGGTGATGTCGATGTCGTTGCGAAAGGTCATGTCGTCCTGAAAGGGCGTTTGTTCAAAAAGGAAAAGGGGTTCGTTACCGCTGCCGGTTGGGCGAAAAGCGGTCGATCAGAATGGCGAGGCTGTCCAGCACGAGGAACAAGACGAGAAAAATGAGGCAGTTCAATGCCAGACCACCAATCCCGAGCCTTGCCAGGTCAAGCGACGGATAGGGGTAATCCCCCGCGACGGCGCCGCGGATCAGCACCCAGACCAGATAGGCGATCGGGTAGATCTGCATGGGTAACAGCGCAGAGAAGCGAAGGGTTCCGGTGCGATTGAAGCCTGCGAACCAGACCACGAACAGGATCGGGGTCACATAGTGCAGGAAAATGTCACAGACGTAGAACAGCCCTTCGGGCTTCCAGTGCGCGGCGAGGAAGGCGTGATAGTAGACCCCGACAAGCGTGATGGAGGCGGCGGCGGTCGCGACCACGACGGGCTTGCGGAACAGGCTCAGCCACCGGGCGCCGGGCAGCAGGTAGCCGAGATAAGCCAGCACCAGGAAGATATTGGTGGTGATGGTGAAAAAGCTCAGCAGCTTGAACAAAGAGAAGCCGAAACTGCGGCCACTCGCCATATAGGCTTCAAGCGAGATCGCGAATTGGGTCGCGACGGCAAGAACGCCGATAATCAGTCCCAGTGCTGCAAGGGCTCGGCCCATGTTAAGCGACAGCCTCCAGGAGCGATTGGAACAGAATTCGGCCGTCCTGGCCACCGTGGGCGGGTTCGATCAGGTTCTCGGGGTGAGGCATCATGCCGAGAACATTACCTTTTTCATTGAGAATGCCGGCGATGTTGTTGACCGAACCATTGGGGTTGGTGTCGTCATTGACGGCGCCGTCGGCCCCGCAATAGCGGAAGGCCACGCGGTCCTTGTCCTCGAGGCGTTTGAGCCCGACTTCATCGATGAAGTAATTGCCGTCATGATGAGCAATCGGGCAGGCGACGACCTGGCCGCGGGCATAGGCTCGGGTGAAGGGCGTGTCGGTATTCTCGGCCTTCAGGTGGACGGTCTTGCACAGGAATTTGAGGTCCCGATTGCGCATCAGCGCACCGGGCAGCAGACCGGATTCGGTGAGGATCTGGAAGCCGTTGCACACGCCGAGCACCAGTTTGCCGGCCTCCGCGTGTTTCTTGACGGCTTTGATCGAGGGCGCACGGGCGGCAATGGCACCGGCGCGAAGATAATCGCCATAGGAAAACCCGCCGGGAATAACGACGAGGTCAACCTCGGGCAGGGCCGATTCCCGGTGCCAGACCAGTTCGGGGGCCTGTCCGGTGATCTTCGTCAAGGCCGCGATCATGTCCCGATCGCGGTTGAGACCGGGAAACTGAATGATGGCGGATTTCATCGCGGAGCCTCTTCAATCTCGGTATCCGGACAAGCGGGGTCCGGCGAGGCCCTTTGTTGCAGGTTTGGCACAAAAGGCAAGGGGCTGTGGCAAGACAATCCCGGGCAAAGCGCCGCGTCTCTGCGGCGCGGCGATGGCATTGTGAAATCGGCCTATTCGGCAGGCTGGACCGCCGCCCGGCGGGCTGCGCGGCGCGCCTCATGCTGGGCAAGAGCGCCCGGCAGATGCGCCCAACGGGGCCGGGTAAACAGGAATTTGCCCCAGCCGGTCCATTCGATCGCGGCGTTGAGGATCAGCGGCGCGATAATCGCAGAGATCATGACGAGAAGGCTCAGCACGCCGGCATCGGTGATGAAACCGAGCTTGATCAGCACAAGGCGGGTTGCGGCCATCGGGATGACGAAGGCGAGGTAAACCACGATGGAGCGGGCGCCGAGCCAGCTCAGCCACTTCATGAAGGGCAGGGTGCTCAACAGGCCCGCCGCGACGCAGACGGCCAGAGCGCCAGTCAGGGCGAAGGCGAGATGGATGCCCGGCAGGTCGGCGAATCCGGCCTCGATATGGCTGAGTTCCATCAAGAAGCCCGGCGAGAACACCGCAAACCCGTTGATCACGGCCCAGGCGAGGAAGCCGGCAAGGCCGAGCAAAGGGCGGGCGATGACTTCTTCGACCACCCGGAAGGCCAGCGGCGCCAAGGCATAGCCGGCATAGAAGTAGACGAAATACTCGGCAAACTGGTCGAGGGCGTAGCTGGGGGTATGGACGGGCGCTATCTGCAGCATCGCCGCGCCGATCAGAACCAGCCAGTGCGGTGCGCGCAGGGTATGGAGAAGCTTGGCTGCCAGCCCGAACAGCGCCAGATCATAGATGAACCACAGGACCGAATAGGGTTCGACAATGGCGGTGAGGAGCGACTGGCCGAATCCGGTGATGTCGCCGGTCAGGAGACCCCCTTTGAACACAAGGGTAATCACGGCCCAGAGCGCGTAGAAATAAAGGTAATGGACGATTCGGCGGTCGGCATAGAGCTTCCACTCCCTGGCGATGACCGCGGAGAGGAACAGGCCGGAAATCAAGAAGAATTCGGGCATGCGGAAGGGCATGGTGAAGGCCACGACATAGTGCATGAAGCCGATCTGGCCGGTGGCTTCGCCCACCCCGAGGGTCGAATGCATCATGACAACCAGCATGATCGAGAGGCCCTTGGCGGCGTCGACCCAGGCAATACGGTTGGTGGATTGGGCGCTCATGAGTGGTCCTCCAGCATGTGCTGGAAAACACATAGCGAAAAATGCCGTCGCGCGCGGTTAATGGCGGTCCTGGCGCGCCTCAATTCACCTGCTAGGGTTAACCAGATACGCCAATTCGAATTTAATTTTAGGGAGTTAGCCGTCGAGGCCGATGGCCGGAGGCGGCGGTGTGTGGCCGGGTGTTTCGACAAAGGCCTCGAGCACCTTTGCGGCACGGGTCGCCCCGCCAAGCCCGCGCAGTTCATCTCCCAGCGCCTTGGCACCCGCGCGATAGGACGGATCCCCCAGCATCTGTTCGACTGCCTGGCGCAGTCTGGTGCCATCCACCGGCTTGCCCATATAGGAATCCTCGATGGAAATGCAGGCGCCACGCTCGCCCGCGAGGCGGCCATTCATGAGCTGTTCGAGTTGCTGGGGAATGGCGACCATGGGCACGCCGTACCACAGGGCTTCCTGAAAGCCGGTGAAGCCGGCATGGGTGACGAACATGCTGGCACGCTTGAGTATCTGAAGTTGCGGGACGTAGGGCCGGACGATGAAATTATCCGGAATTTCACCAAGGTCCTTCACATCGAACAGCTGCCCGATCGACATGACGAACTGGGCAGGAAGATCCTTCAGTACCGCTATGGCGGTGCGGAAGAACTCGATGTTCGAGGTGACCAACGTGCCCATGGAAATGTATATCAGCGGGCGCTCATCGAGCTTGTCCCAGGGAAAGTCGTCCTCGCGGGACTTCTCCTCGATGCAGGGCCCCACATAAAACATGGAGTCGTCACGATAGGCATCGGGGCGCTGAAGCACCGGGCTGGTCAGCATCAGGGTGATGTCGCCGCGCGACTGGAAACGGGGCCGGGTGTGAGGAAAGGTCTCGCGACCGAACTTCCGCTCGATATCGAAGCGGGTCTTCAGGAGCGGGAACAGGAAAGGCCCATTCAGCCGAATCGACCGCAGGGTCGCCTGCCAGCCCATCAGGTGGCGCGTCGCCTCGATCACCGGGTAGGGGAACATGGCGGCGGACTTCATATCGAGCATCTTGGTCGAGATGTGCCCGAATATGGCCTGCGCGTCATAAACCACGACGTCGGGGTTGAAGCGGGGTAATTGTTCGTTGAGCCATGGGACCACGACCATCGCTGCTTCGCGAGAGAAGGTCAGGGCGCGGCCGAGATTGCCGTCGTAAAGGACCTCTGCAAGCTTTCGGGACGAAAAATCGCCCGGAAATTCAACGAAATCCGCGCCGACGCTGCGTGCGATCGATTCATATTCCGCACAGTTGAAGACGGTGACGTCGTGCCCGCGTGCGGCGAGCTCTGCAATGACCGGAAGGCTGGGATTGAAATGCCCGCGAGCAGCGACACCCAGGATCGCGAATTTCGCCATTAAGTGAGGACCCGATCTCGTTTCACGGGTGTGTACACCCCCATTCCGCCTGAGACAACACGGCGGAAGCCGCTTATGTGCGGCCGATTGGCGGGGGTTTCAAGAGAGGCGACGCGGGCAGGTGCCGCCAGCGAAATCAGACCGGTACGGAGGCGTAGGCCGCGATCATGAGCCCGAGGGCGAGGACAAACAGGACGGACATGCCGATGGTTCTGATCATTGATTGCATCCCTGATTGCTGCCCCTATACGCCGCTGACGGCATTTCCCGGGGCTTTTCCACTGTAGGTGGAATTTGTGACGTTGACGTTAAGTCGCGCAGCATGAACGCGGCCTGAACGGTAAGGGGTGCCAGGCCGGCCCATTTGGCGATGTGGTGAAAGAAGGCGCTGCGTTACTCGACGAGCGTGATCGCGTAGTCCTCGATAACTGTATTGGCGAGCAGTTGCTCGCACATGGATTTGAGCTTGTCCTGGGCTTCGCCTTCGGAGCCGGCGGTCAATTCGACGTCAAAGACCTTGCCCTGGCGGACGCTGCCCACCCCGTCGAAGCCGAGACTGCCGAGCGCGCCTTCAATGGCCTTGCCCTGCGGATCGAGGACGCCGTTCTTGAGGGTGACGGTAACTCTGGCTTTCACGGTTCAGTCCTTCTGGGCTTTGAAATTGCAGCGCTATTTGACGAGGCGGGGGCCGGTGGCGAGTGCGTTTTCGGATTCGACCAGAATGCCGAGCCGCTGCGCAACTTCGCGGTAGGCGTCCACGAGTCCGCCCATATCCTCGCGGAAGCGGTCCTTGTCCAGCTTGTTGCGGGTCTTGATGTCCCACAACCGGCAGGAATCAGGGGAAATCTCGTCGGCGACTACGATGCGCATCATGTCGCCTTCAAACAGCCGGCCGCACTCGATCTTGAAGTCGATGAGCTGGATGCCGACGCCCATGAACAAGCCGGAAAGGAAGTCATTCACGCGGATGGCCAGGGACATGATGTCGTCGAGTTCCTGGGGGCTCGCCCAGCCAAAAGCGGTGATGTGTTCTTCGGCGACCAGCGGATCGTTGAGCTTGTCGTCCTTGTAGTAGAACTCGATAATCGAACGGGGCAGGGGCGTGCCGCTTTCGAGGCCCAGGCGCTTGCAAAGGGAGCCGGCGGCGACATTGCGGACCACCACTTCGAGCGGGATGATCTCGACTTCGCGGATCAGCTGCTCGCGCATATTGAGACGGCGCATGAAATGGGTGGGGATATTCAGCCCGTTCAGCTTGTCGAAGATGAACTCGGAAATCCGGTTGTTGAGCACACCCTTGCCGTCGATGATCTCGTGCTTGGCGCCATTGCCGGCGGTGGCATCGTCCTTGAAATGCTGTACCAGCGTGCCGGGCTCGGGGCCCTCGTAAAGGATTTTGGCCTTGCCTTCATATATACGGCGCCGACGATTCATTCGGTTTCATCCGTTCGTTTGGGGAGGGTGGCTTCAGGCGCCTCTCTTGCGCTTTTTCCGGGGTGGATTGCAAGGGTTTTGTGGCCACACTCACAGCGCGGGGCGCAGTGTCGCGGCGAAAGTCTGGGCCGTTGATTTGCGCGAATAATGCCTATATTGGCAACACGAGCCGGCGCTGTTGCGCCTCTTATGGCATGCGAAAGGGACCCACCATGGCCGGATTTGACGATCGCGAGCGCGCCCACGAAGCGAAGTTCGCCCACGACCAGGAACTCAAGTTCAAGGCAGAAGCCCGCCGCAACAAGCTTCTGGGGCTGTGGGCAGCGGAAAAGCTGGGTAAGACCGGTACCGACGCCGAGGCCTATGCGCGCGAAGTCATTGCCGCCGATTTCGAAGAATCGGGCGATGAGGACGTGTTCCGCAAGGTGAAGTCGGATTTCGATGCCGGGTCGGTCGATGTGTCCGAGGCCGATATCCGCGAAAAGATGCTCGAATTGCTGGCTCTGGCCGGCGAGCAGGTTTCGAAGGAAGGCTAGCTCTCCCTTCCGGTCTCACGGCCACATCACCATACAGTTCAAGGCCGGCGTTTCGCCGGCCTTTTCTATTTGAGGCGTTTCATGAGGCGGGCGAAGACCAGCGAGCCTTCCGGCCAGGCGCCATGTCCGCTCTCGATATTGATGCCGCCCGCATTGCCGGCATCGCGGAAATCCGAACCCCAGGCCGATGCGAATTCGGCGGCGCGCTCAAGCGAGCAATAGGGATCGGTGGCCGAAGCAACCAGAATTGAAGGGAATGGCAAAGGATCGCGTGGCATGGGCGCGAAGGGCGCAGTTTCCCTTGGGGCGTCGCGGTTTTCCTCGATGTCGGGGCACGCCACGAGAAAGGCACCGCGGACCTTGGTGTCGGCGAGGCGGCCGGCGGTGTGCACGATGGCGGCAACGCCCAGGGCATGGCCGACCAGCACGACAGGGCGGGTTGCCATCATGATCTCGCGGGCGATGGCGTCGACCCAATCCTCAAGCGCCGGCGTATCCCATTCCGCCTGTTCGATCAGGCGGGCCGTCGAAAGCCGGTCGACCCAGCGCGCCTGCCAGTGATCGGCGGGGGCACCGCCAAGGCCGGGAACGAACAGGACATCGGCTTCGGCGATCTTCACGCGGACTTCTCCTTCGAAGGCGGGCAGACGGGCGGGGGGTGAGGTATGCGCCATTTGTCCGGCCGGGTGCAAGGGGCGACCGCCTTGACTATCAGTAAGTAATCACTTACGGTAAGTTATGACTTACATAGAAGACACTCTCGTGGCCCTGGCCGACCCGACCCGACGGGCGATCTTTGAAAAGCTCAAGCGCGGGGCGGCTCCGGTGGGCGTGCTGGCGGCGGGATTGCCGGTGAGCCGGCCGGCGGTCAGCCAGCACCTCAAGGTGTTGAAGCAGGCCGGGCTGGTGACCGACAGGGCAGAGGGTGTGAGACGGATCTATGCGATCAACAGGGCCGGGCTGACCGCCATGCGCGACTGGATCGACGGGTTCTGGGATACGGCGCTCGAAGGGTATGCCGCCGCGTTTGAGGATGAAGCGAATGGGGAGGAACACAAATGAATGCGATTGCCAATGAGGCCGGTCTGGAACCGGTGGTCAAGGAACTGATGGTGCCGGCCAAACCGGACAGGGCCTTTGACGTGTTTGTCCATGGCATTGGGACATGGTGGCCGCGCGATCACAAGCTGTCGGACGCGGCGCTCGATACGGTCGTGATCGAACCTCGTGAGGGCGGCGCGTTGTACGAGGTCGATGCCGACGGTGTGCGCTGCGAATGGGGACATGTGATCGCCTTCGAGCCGGGGAAACGCCTGGTGCTCGGCTGGCAGCTCAATGCCGAATGGGTGTTCGATGCCGGTTTCGTGACCGAAGTCGAAGTGACTTTTGCCGCGGTCGACAGCGGAACGCTTGTGCGGCTCGAACACCGTAATCTCGAGCGCTATGGCGAGAACGCTGCCGGGGTGCGGCAGTCGATCTCGTCACCGACAGGCTGGCCGGGCATTCTTGAAAGCTATGCAGCGCTTGTGAAGGCAAACTAGAGGCCAGGCACTCTAGATACCCGGGACAGGGGCGCGCCGGCCAAACAGCCGGCGCCCGAACACATTGACCAGCAGGCCGGCGAAGATCGCCACGGCGCCTATGGCAACGGCGGGGCTGACGGTCTCGCCCAGCACCAGCATACCGGAAATGAAGCCAAAAACAGGCACCATCAGCGAGAAGGGCGCGACCGTCGAGGCCGGGTGCTTGTGGAGCAGATGGTTCCAGATGGCGAAGCCGAGAACGGTCGTTGGATAGGCAAGATAGGCGACAGAGACGATCGCCATCGGAGTCGGGTGGCTGAGGGCGGTGAGCGCGGCCTCGCCTTCGAAAATGGCCGAGAGCGCGAAAAGCGGCAAGGGCGGGATGAGAGACGCCCAGACCATGAAGCTCAGCATGTCGAGCTTGCCGGCGCGCTTTGAGACGATGTTGGCCACACCCCAGAACCCGGCTGCGGCGACGCACAGCAGCAGGGGCACCAACTCGGCATCGACCCAGCGTTCGGCGGCGATGACCCCGATTCCGGCAAAGGCAATGGCGGCGCCCAGGATCTGCCAACGGCCGGGGCGTTCGCCAAGCACGAGGAATGCGAAGGCGATGGTGAAGAACGCCTGGAGCTGTAGGACCAGCGAGGACAGGCTGGCGCTCAGCCCGATCTTGATGGCGACGAACAGCAGCCCGAACTTGATGACGCCGAGGACGAAGCCGTAGCCCACCAGGGTTGGCCAACCGACGGCCGGGCGCTTGATGAAGAAGACGAGTGGCAGGGCGGCGAACAGGAACCGCAGACCGGTCAGCATCAGGGGCGGGACGTCGCCGACCCCGAGCTTGATCATGACGAAATTGAAGCCCCAGATCATCGTCACCATCAGGGCGAGCAGGACGTCTTTGAGGGGCATGGCGGAGCCTTTCAGGCGGATGAGCGCCTGAAACAGGCGAGGGGCAGACTATTGTCCGCCCCCGCACCCATTACAAATCAGTATTTTCAATGGGTTCGATCACGCCAACTAAAACAGAAAGCAGTGATCGTGTCGGGTGTAGCCCGCCTGTTCGTAGAAGCTGACGGCGCCTGGCGCCGAGATCAGCAGGTAGTTCTTGCAGCCCGGGGCGAGATCCTTGACCGCCGCCAGCAACCCTTTGCCGAGGCCGTGTCCCTGCGCTTCGGGGACAACGCCGAGATCGGAGCAATACAGGCAATAATCGAAATCGGTGATGCATCGGGCGATGCCGAGCAGGGTACCGTTCTCGTCGCGGGCGGTGACCATGAGGTCGGAGGCGTCGAGAATGCGCTGCGCGCGTTCAGGATCGTCCTTGTAGGGCCGGCGCTCACCCAGTGTCGACCGGGTGACCACCGACATGAACTCGTCGAGCGAAAGGTCCGGCTCGACGGCGTAGGAAATGTGCATCTCAGCCCTCTTTGAAGACACGCGAGAAGATCGTGTCGACGTGCTTGAGATGATAACCTTCGTCGAACATGGCGTCGATTGCGCTGTCCTCAAGGGCGGCCGAGACTTCCTCATCGGCCTTGAGGAAGGTGGCGAAATCGCCTTCGCCGCGCCAGACCTTCATGGCGTTGCGCTGGACGGCGCGGTAGCTGTCTTCACGGCTCAATCCGGCCTGGGTGAGCGCGAGCAACACGCGCTGGGAATTGTGCAATCCGCCAAGGCGGTCGAGGTTCTTGCGCATGTTCTCGGGATAGACGACGAGGTTCTCCATGACGTTGGCGAGGCGCGCTAGGGCGAAATCGAGGGTAATGGTGGCGTCCGGGCCGATCATGCGTTCGACCGAAGAGTGCGAGATATCGCGTTCGTGCCAGAGGGCAACATTCTCGAGCGCCGGGGTGACCGCGGAGCGCACGATGCGGGCGAGACCGGTGAGGTTCTCGGTGAGCACGGGGTTGCGCTTGTGCGGCATGGCCGACGAGCCCTTCTGGCCTTTCGAGAAGAACTCCTCGGCCTCAAGCACTTCGGTGCGCTGGAGGTGCCGGATTTCGGTTGCCAGGCGCTCGATTGACGAGGCCACGACACCCAGAGCGGCAAAGAAGGCGGCGTGACGGTCGCGCGGAATGACCTGGGTCGAGACCGGCTCGACGGCGAGGCCCATCTGTTCGGCGACATATTCCTCAACGCTCGGGTCGATATTGGCGAATGTGCCAACCGCACCGGAAATCGCGCAGGTGGCAATCTCCTCGCGGGCGGTTTCGAGGCGCTTTTTGCAGCGGTCGAACTCGGCATAGGCCTGGGCCAGCTTGACCCCGAAGGTGGTCGGTTCGGCATGGATGCCATGGCTGCGGCCAATGGTGATGGTGTCTTTGTGTTCGTAGGCACGCTTTTTCAGCGCCTCGAGCAGGCGGTCCATATCGGCGAGCAGCAGGTCGGCGGCACGGGCGAGCTGCACCGACAGGCAGGTGTCGAGCACGTCAGAAGAGGTCATGCCCTGATGCACGAACCGGGCTTCCGGCCCGACGATCTCGGCGAGATGGGTCAAGAAGGCGATGACATCGTGCTTCACCTCGCGCTCGATCTCGTCGATGCGGTCGACGTCGAACCGGGCGTCGCGGCCCTTGGCCCAGACGATTTCGGCAGCCTCTTTCGGGATCACGCCGCGCTCGGCCTGGGCGGTGGCCGCATGGGCCTCGATCTCGAACCAGATCCGGAACTTGGTCTCGGGGGACCAGATATCGACCATTTCGGGGCGGGAGTAGCGAGGGATCATGGGTTTATCGTCGTTTCTTTATCTGAAAGGTGAGGGTCTGGGGCCTAACGCCCCTCGGCATAACGGGCCAGACGTTCTTCGAGCGTGCCCGTGTGAAGCTCATAGCGATGGTTGTCGAAATCGCGGAAATAGAGTGAATCGCCTTTGCCCTGGACGCGGCTGCGGCCGTTTTCGATCTCGAGGCCCGCGGTTTCGAGGCGGGTGCGGTAGGCGGCAAGTGTGCCGGGGTCGACTTTGAAAGCGATGTGATTATAGCCAGGATCGCCCTGAGGCTCGCCCTGCATGATGGCGACCCAGACCCGGTCGGCGCCGATCACAAAGAAACGCTCCGGCGAGCGGGAAAAGGTCTCCGCACCGCTGTCATAGACCCGTTCCGCGCCAAGCACGCTGGTGAGCCAGGCTTCGGCGCGGTCGAGATCGCGCACAATGAGGGTGATGTGGCTGATGCCGGAGGGCTGAGGAGCGCGCCCGGCGCTCATTGGCCCTTCTGCGCCGCGGCGCGGATCGCCTCGATGCGCGGGGCATAGGTGGCCGGATCATTGCCCTTGTAGATCGCGGAACCGGCGACCAGCGCGTTGGCTCCGGCGCGGGCGATCTCTTCGGCATTGTCTGCAGTGACGCCGCCATCGATCTCGATCTCGATATCCCGATCACCGATCAGGGCCTTGGTCTGCCTCAGCTTTTCGAGCGATTGCGGGATGAAGGCCTGGCCGCCAAAGCCGGGATTGACGCTCATGATGAGGACGAGGTCGAGCCGGTCGAGAACATTTTCGATCACCGAGACCGGGGTGGCCGGGTTGAGCGACACGCCGGCCTTCTTGCCCAGTGCCTTGATGGCCTGCAGCGAGCGGTCGAGGTGTTTGCAGGCTTCGGCATGCACGGTGATGATGTCCGAGCCGGCCTTCGCGAAGGCTTCGAGATAGGGATCGGCGGGCTCGATCATCAGGTGAACGTCGAGCACCTTGTCAGTGACCGGGCGGATCGCCTCGACGATCAGCGGGCCGATGGTGATGTTGGGCACGAAATGCCCGTCCATCACATCCACATGCACCCAGTCGCAGCCTCCCTCGTCGATGGCGCGGACTTCATCGCCCAAGCGGGCAAAATCGGCGGACAGGATCGAGGGGGCAATGCGGATCGGTTTCATGCTGGTTCCGGGGTTTCCGGTTGCGTCGCGCGGCCTCTAGCATGCGCGACGCCAACCCGCAATTGCCTCGGCCTACTCTGCGGCAGTTGTGCGCATTTCGGTTTGTGAGGCAGGTCGGGGCTTGAGCAAAACGGTCAGTCCGAGGGACACCAGCAGCATGGGGACAAGGAGCGTCAGACCGATACGGATACTGGTTGCTTCGGCCACGAAGCCGATAAACGGCGGACCGACCAGGAAACCGGCCAGGGCAATGAAGCTCAGGGTGGCCACATTGACTGCCGGCGAGCGGCCCGGTGCAGACGCTGCGGCGGTGACTCCCAGGGGGAAGCCGACCGACACGCCGACGCCAAGAAAACCGAAACCGATCATGGCGATGGTAGTGCTCGGGGCGAAATAGAGGATCGTGACACCGATAAGCGCCAGCACCGCGCAGATACGGGCGAGCATGACCGGGCCGATGGCCTTGCGGGCATAATCGCCGCTGAAACGGCCAACCGACACCATAAGGGCGAAGACCGAATAGCCGAGACCTGCGATGGCGGGGCCGGCCGCGAACATGTCGCGCAGGAAGATGGCCGACCAGTCTGCGGCCGCGCCCTCGCTCATGGTGATGCCGAAAGCAAACAGGCAGACGCCGAGCAGAATCGGATGGGGCATGACAAAGCGTGGCCCCTTCGGCCCCTCCTCTTCCGAGGAAGGCAGCGGCTTGGGCAGCGAGGTTGCGACCCATAAGCAGGGTACAGCCATGATCGCCGACAGAATGGGCAGGGAAAGGGCAGGGGCGAGGCCGATAAAGGCCTGGCCTGCGCCGATCAGGCTGCCGGTCATCATGCCGAGGCTCCAGAAGCCGTGGCATGTCGACATGATCATCTTGCCCGAGGATTTCTCGACGGAATCTGCCTCGACATTGAGGCCGAGTTCAAGGATGGCGATGGAGGCGCCGGCAAAAGCAAGCGCGAGGAACAGCGACAGCAGATCCCAGGCCCAGACCGGGAAACAGACTGCGATGAGATAGGCCACGAAACCCCAGATGATGATCTTGCGGGCGCCAAAGCGCGTGACCAGCTGGCCGCCAACAGGCAAGGCGAACAGAGTGCCGACCGGCATGCCGATCAGGGCCAGGGCCAGGGTGGCGTGGTCAAGCCCGAGGGCGCTCTGAACTTGCGGGATACGCGGAATCCAGGCCCCCATTACGAAGGGCTGCAAGAAGAAGACCGCCATGACGAGGCGATGGGGAAGCATTATTCTCTCCGGGTTGTCAGGGCCCGAAGACGCGGGCACGGGGCCTTGAAGCCTTAGCAATGTTGGGTCAAATCGCAAGCGGGGCAGGGGCACTTTTGCCGGTTTTGGCGTAATTCACCTGCCGCCACAGGCTTCACTTCCCCGGGAGCGTCGGTTTACCTCATTGCCTTCGCGAACTCATCCGGTATTCAGGCCTCACAAGGAAGGTACCGATGCTCGACTTATCCCTCCCGATCGTATTCGGGGCCGGCATTCTGAGTTTTCTCTCACCCTGCGTTCTGCCACTGGTTCCGCCCTATCTGACCTATATGGGAGGCACCACCTTTCAGGAATTGCAGACGGATAGCCGCGTCGGCAGCCAGGTTTGGTGGCGGGTGCTGTTCACCTCGATCTTCTTCATCCTCGGATTCTCGACGATCTTTGTGGGCCTCGGTGCGACGGCCACGGTGTTCGGGCAGGTGCTGCGCGAGTATTTGCCGATCCTGGCGCAGGTCGCGGGTGTGGTTATCATATTGATGGGATTACATTTTCTTGGCGTGTTGCGGATCGGCCTGCTTTATCGGCAGGCGCGCATGGAAGGCCCCTCGGTCGCGACCGGACCGGGCGGCGGCTATCTGCTCGGGCTTGCCTTTGCGCTGGGCTGGACGCCGTGTATCGGCCCGATCCTGGCCGCGATCCTGCCTGTGGCGGCCACCAGCGAGACGGCCTGGCAAGGCGCAGGGCTTCTGGCGGTTTATTCGGCCGGGCTTGGGGTGCCGTTCCTGATCGCGGCGCTGGCTTTTGGGCCGTTCCTCGGGTTCTTTGCGAAGTTCCGCAAGCATCTGGGGACGGTGGAAAAGATCATGGGCGCGCTGCTGATCGTCACCGGGTTCCTGTTCATCACCGGCAATTTCACCCGGATTTCCTTCTGGTTGCTCGATACCTTCCCGGTTCTGCAGACATTTGGCTGAGCACCGTTAGCCCGGCCTTAACCCTCGAATCGATGATTTCGTGCTCAATGCCCGCACAATGGTGTTGATTCACAATCCGTTACCGCGCGGGCGCTAGCGTTTTCGCGCGACAAACGGAGGGCGCAATGGACGCCAGCTCGATCATCGACAGCCAAACTGTACCTTCAGCCGGCAGTGACGCCAGCTGGGTCGACACCGCTGAGATCGCGGTTGCGGATCATATCGACGCCTTCGAGGCGGACTGGCGGCAGCTTGAACAGGCCGGGATCGATTCGCCCGGGCAAAGCTATGATTTTATCCGGGCCTGGGTCGACGCGATCGGGTTGCCCAGGAACAAGCAGGTCTACGCCTGTGTGCGCGAAGGCGGGCGTCCCGTGCTTGTGCTGGCGCTGTGCCGTTCGAGCCGCTTTGGCGTGCGCAAGCTCGAATGGATTCCCGGCGATCACGTGGGCTGCAATGCACCGGTGGCCGCCAAGGCGCGACTTGCCGCACTGGGCGATGCCGGGCGCCGGGCGCTTTGGCGGCGGATCATTGCGGCATTGCCGGCCCATGACGTGATCTCTCTCAAGGCCATTCCCGCGGATATTCTCGGCCAGGCCGATCTGTTCGGTGGGGCCAGCAGAACCGGTGCCTGCGATTTTCTCTATCGTTCGGAATTCGAGAGCTGGGAGCAATGCGATTCCGTCCAGCGCAATCGCAAACGGCGCAAACGTGACCGCCAGCAGGGCACCAAGCTCGACAGCCTGGGCGATGTGGCGTTCCGGGTTGCCGGTCCCGAGGAATACCAGGCGGCGCTCGATACGATGTTCGCGCAAAAGGCTGAGCGTTTCAAAGTGCTGGGCATACGCGATCCGTTCGCGGATCCGGCGATCCAGAAGGCCTATCACGATGTGCTGGCGCGCTCGGAAACGCTCAAACCCCTGCTTTATGTGATGCTGCTGAACGGCGAGTATGTCTCGGTGCGCTATTGCATCGGTTATGGGGACAGGCTGTTCGCGCTGATCTCCTCGATGTCTGAAGATCCCGCGTTCCAGGTGGGCTCGCCAGGCAAACAGTCCCTTTTGAGGATTGTGCAGACCATTTTCGATGAGGGCTGGCGGTCGTACGATCTGGGCGTTGGCGCATCGGACGAAAAGCGCAACTGGTGCAATGTGCAGCTTGGCGTTTGTCACCACTATTTGCCGCGGACCCCGCAGGGACTGGCCTATATGCTCGCGCGCAAGAGCGCCGACGGGATCAAGGTCGCGATCAAGAGCAATGAGAAGCTGTTCGGTTTCTACAAGCGGCTGCGTTCCAAGGGCGTTACCGCCGCTGCCTCCGAGGGTGACGACGACTAGCGGACCGGTCCGGCCCCTTCATTGCCAAACTCTATGCGCCTATCCTCCTCACCGAGATTGGGGAGGCCGAGCATGACCATGACACCTTTGGCGATGCTGATTTTTGTCGGGGCGGCGATTGCAGAGATCGCCGGCTGTTTCGCATTCTGGGTCTGGCTACGACAGGGTGGAAGCGTGTTCTGGGTGGCGCCGGGGCTCGCCGCGCTCGCGGTCTTTGCCTGGTTGCTGACCCTGGTTCCCATCGATCACGCGGGCCGAACCTACGCGGCCTATGGCGGGATCTATGTCGTCGCTTCGCTCATGTGGTTGTGGCTGGCCGAGGGCAGGCGGCCAGACCTGTGGGATGTTGCCGGCGCTTTGGTGGTTCTGGCGGGGGCGGCGATCATTGCCCTGGCGCCGCGCGCAGCCTCCTGACCCCTTGCATCAAATCAGTTTGAGGCCCTTCATCGAGGCGTGGCCATCGCGCCCGATGATGATGTGGTCATGCACGGTGACACCAAGCGGCTGAGCAATGTCGATGATGGCGCGTGTCATCTGGATATCGGCCGAGGAGGGTGTGGGATCGCCCGAGGGGTGATTGTGCAACAGGATGATCGCGGTGGCGGAGAGTTCGAGCGTGCGGCGGATCACTTCGCGGGGATAGACGGGGGTATGATCGACAGTGCCGACCTGTTGCACTTCGTCAGCGATCAGGCGGTTTTTCTTGTCGAGGAATAGGATGCGGAACTGCTCCTTGCTTTCGAATGCCATCTGGCCGCGGCAGTAATCCAATAGCGCCGACCAGCTGCCCAGCACCGGGCGTCCGGGCAGCTTGTCGCGGCCATAGCGGCGGGCCGCGGCGTGGATGACCTTGAGATCGGCGATGGCGGTGGGGCCCAGGCCTTCGGTCTCGGCCAGCAGGTGCTCGGGCGCGCTCAGAACCTCCGAGAAACTGCCGAAGCGGGCGATCAGCGCCTTGGCGACCGGTTTGGTGTCGCGGCGGGGCAGGAGCCGGAACAACAGCATTTCGAGGAGTTCATAGTCTTCCATGCCGTCGCCGCCGTTGCGGCGAAAGCGGTCGCGCAACCGGTCGCGGTGGCCGTGGAAATGCGGCTTGGGCGCGCGGACGGCGGTGTCCGGTTCTGACGGAGAAGCCTCAGCGGTTTCGGGCTGGGGCTTGCCGTCGGTCATTGCGCGTTGCGGGCGGCGAGAGGGTTGAACAGGCCCCGCGGCGAGAGGGTGAAGATCTCATGGCCGGTCTCGGTGATGCCGATGGAGTGCTCGGCCTGGGCCGAGAGGGTGCGGTCGCGGGTGACCGCGGTCCAGCCATCGGAGAGCACTTTCACATGCGGGCGGCCGAGATTGATCATCGGCTCGATAGTGAAGATCATGCCGGGCTTGAGTTCGGCGCCGGTGCCGGGTGTGCCGAAATGCAGGATGTTCGGCTCGTCGTGGAAGAGGCGGCCAAGTCCGTGGCCAACGAAATCGCGGACGACCGAGGTGCGCTCGCTCTCGGCATGGGCCTGGATGGCGGCGCCGATATCGCCGGTGGTATTGCCGGGTTTGGCGGCCTCGATGCCGAGGGCGAGGGAATCGTAGACGACCTCGATCAGGCGTTCGGCCTTTCGGGAGATATTGCCGACCGGATACATGCGCGAAGTGTCGCCATGCCAGCCATCGACGATCAGGGTGATATCGATATTGACGATATCGCCTTCGCGCAGCGGTTTGTCCGAGGGAATGCCATGGCAGACCACGTGGTTGATCGAGGTGCAGACCGAATGGCGGTAGCCCTTGTACATCAGGGTCGCGGGGAAGGCGCCATTATCGCGGGCGAATTCGAAGGCGAGATCGTCCAGTTTCTCGGTCGTGACGCCCGGTTCGACATGATCGTAAAGCAGATCCAGTGCCTCCGCCGCGAGGCGGCCGGCACGGCGCATGCCCTCAAAGCCTTCCTCGCCATGGAGCGGGATGACCCCGGAGATGCGCTTGCTGTCGGGTTTTGCGGGTGCGTAGGTAACCATGAAGCCTTCCTGAAAACGGTCGGACCCTAACTCTCCCCCGCCAAAATGGGAAGGGACCGCCGAACGGTGATTTCGACCTTACCGATATCGCAATCATAGCAGATCATTTCTACCCCGGATTTTCGCGCATGGGCGAAGGCAGCGGCATAGCCGGAGTCGATATCGCCGGCGAGGGAAAAGGTCTCGCAGTCCATGCGCTGAACGAGGTAGAGGGTCGCGGCACGGTGACCGGCCTCCACCATTTTAGCGAGTTCGCCCATATGCTTGGCGCCACGGGCGGTGACGGCGTCCGGGAATTCGGCCCGGCCCGGGTTGCGGCACAGATGGACGTTTTTCACCTCGAGATAGCAGTCCGGCAGGCCCGGCTCGGTAAGAAGAAAATCGATGCGGCTGTTTTCGCCGTAGCGGACCTCGGGGCGGACGCTGGTATAGGCCGCGAATTCGGGAATGGCCCGCGCCTCGAGTGCTTCACGCACGATCCGGTTGGGGTGGGCGGTGTTGATGCCGACAAGGCCGGTCTCCAGTTCGACGAGTTCCAGCGAATAGGCAAGCTTGCGCTTGGGATTATCGCTTTTCGAGAGGTGGACGGTCAGACCCGGCATGGCAAGGCCGGTCATGGCGCCTGGATTGGCAACGTGCGCGGTGATCGTCTCACCCGTCTCTTCCAGCGTGACATCGGCAAGGAACCGTTTGTAACGGCGTTCGAGCCGGGCTTTGACCAGGGGCTGGGGGAGTTTCACCGGCTGCATCCTCGCGAACTCGTTCACACCGCGCGGATGCGCGGCGCTTGCAATCTGCGCCGCCTTGTTTAATCCAGACAGTTCGCAACGCAACCCCGCCACGTCATGGCGCAACGCGCATCTGGGAACCGATATGCCGGCCAAAGACATCACCGCATCCATGCTCGTTATCGGCGACGAGATCCTCTCCGGCCGGACGAGAGACAAGAATATCGGCGTCCTCGCCGATTTCTGCGGCGAACTCGGGATCGACCTCAAGGAGGTGCGGATCATCGGCGACGAGCTCAGCGAGATCGTTGCCGCCCTCAATGCCCTGCGCGAGAAGTACCGCTATGTCTTCACCTCGGGCGGGATCGGGCCGACCCATGACGATATCACCGCCGATGCGGTGGCAGCGGCGTTCGGGGTCGAGCTCGAGATCAGCGAAGCCGCCAAGCAAGCCATGATGGACCGTTTCCCCGGATACGAGATGACCCCGGCGCGGTTGCGCATGGCGCGGATCCCGCAAGGGGGCGACCTCATCGAGAATAGCGTTTCGGCGGCGCCCGGCATTCACATCGGCAATGTCTATGTGATGGCGGGCGTGCCGAGCGTGTTCGAGGCGATGCTGGCGGCGATCGCGCCGACGCTTGAGACCGGCAAGCGGGTGTTGAGCACATCGATCGACTGTTTTGTCGGCGAAGGACGGCTCGGTGATCCGCTGGGCGCATTGCAGGCCGAGTTCCCCGACGTCAAGATCGGCAGCTATCCACAATTCGGCGGGGGGCGGCGGTTTTTGACCCAGGTCGTGCTACGCTCCGCCGATCAAAGCCGGCTCAATGCGGCCACCGACGCGGTACAGGCGCTTGTCGAACGGCTGCACACCGAACACCAGGCGGAAATCGCCAACCATCCCAAAACCTGAAGCAAGGGCACACCAGAACCATGAACGGTCCGTCCTCCAAGTCGTTTCCCGTCACCTGGGACCAATTCCACCGCGATTCCAGGGCGCTGGCCTGGCGCCTGATGGACAAGGGGCCGTATTCGGCGGTGGTCTGCATCACCCGTGGCGGGCTGGTGCCCGCGGCCATCGTGGCGCGCGAACTGGGCATTCGGGTGATCGAGAGCGTTTCGGTTGCCTCCTACGACCACAAGGACCAGGGCAATATCCGCGTGCTCAAGCCGATCGCCGACAGCGTTCTGGCAGCCAATGGCGGGGCCGAAGGCAGTGTGCTGATCATCGACGATCTGGTCGATACCGGGGCGACGGCGCGGGTGGTGCGCGACATGCTGCCGGGCGCGCATTTCGCCACGGTCTATGCCAAGCCCAAGGGCCGCGAAATGGTCGACACCTTCATCACCGAGGTGAGCCAGGACACCTGGATCTACTTCCCCTGGGACCTCGACGTGAGCTATGTGCCGCCCATATCGGGGCAGGCCGACTAGGGGCCGACCACCCCCGGTGGACCGCAGGATTTCCCTGTCAGGGCCTGCTTCCGGCGTGCTATAATGGTGGTGTGCGAGGGAGGCACTCATCATGAAAACTCTAGCCTTGTGCGTTGTGGCGGCCTTGTCCGTGGCAGCGGCGCCTGCGCTGGCGGAACCAACTGTCGAGCGGGGCAAATATATCGTTCAGGGTCCTGGCGGTTGCGGCAACTGCCACACCCCTTTAGGGCCCGAGGGACCCATGTTCGACATGGACCTTGGCGGCCGCGTGGTCGAGGAAAGCGAGGCGTTCACCGCCATCGCGCCGAATATCACGCCGGGTGGCCCGATTGCCGCTTGGTCGGACGCAGAGCTGGCCAAGGCGATCCGCGAAGGCATCCGGCCGGATGGCTCGGTGATCGGCCCACCCATGCCCATCGGGCTCTATCGCGGGTTGGGCGACGACGATCTCGCCTCGATCGTGATGTATCTGCGCACGGTGCCGGCGGTCGAGAACGACCCGGGTGAATCGCAATACAACATCCCGCTGCCGCCGGCCTATGGCCCGCCGATCGAAAGCGTGACAGCGCCCGAGCAGGGCGTGACTGTGGAATATGGCGAATATCTCGCCAATGCGATCAGCCACTGCACGGAATGTCACACGCCGATGGGCGAGATGGGGCCGATGTTCGAGACAGATCTCGGGCGCGGCGGTTTCGAATTCCATGGTCCTTGGGGTGTTTCGGTGGCGGCCAATATCACGCCACATGAGGACGGGATCGGCAATTATTCGGATGACGAACTCAAGGCCATCATCACAAAGGGTGTGCACCCCGATGGCCGGCCCATGTTCCCGCCAATGCCTTATGGTTATTTCGCGCGGATGACGCCGGACGATCTCGACGCGATCATCCTTTATCTGCGCAGTCTCGAACCGCTGCCCGACAAGGGGTGAAGGCCGGAGCTGACGTGAGATGAACTCGGAAGGGGCCGCCGCTGTGCGGCCCTTTTTGTTGAGCCGGGGATGCGCTGGCGGCGGCGCTTTGCTTTTGCGCGGCCTCAATGTACACAGATGCCCGCCGCGGGCGTGGTGGAACTGGTAGACACACAGGACTTAAAATCCTGAGGCCGTATGGCCGTGCGGGTTCGAGCCCCGCCGCCCGCACCACTCCGAGCCGTGCGTGCAGCGCCAAATCGATCCAGTGGATCGATTTGAAGCGAGGAGGCCATGAGAGCTGCGCTCGAATGGCTGCGACGCCTCGCACGGCTGCCGGCTGCTCGCCCTCGCCCTTCGTGGTTCGACGAGCTCACCATGAGGGCTCAGGATGAGGTCTCCGGATAGACGTCGCGAGGAGGCCAAGAGAGCTGCGCTCCGTCTTTCCTACCAGTATTTATACAGAGTTATTTCCTGCGTGACTGGCGTATTCTACCCCTGAAATTGGGGGGCAATATGCGACATCTGACGGGTTACTTATTCATCATCTTGATCTCATTCAACTTGCCGGCGACCGGGTGGGCTGCGAATCCGCTGGGTGATCCGCTCATTCGCGCTTGCCTGCAATCCGGCGCCGCGCAGGTGCGCGATGCCACCGGCACAATCATCGACTGCGAACACCCACGGCAGAATGTGACCATCAGCCGGCACAACCGGGATTTCTCCTTCGTCACCTATACGGACAATGCGCAATATCTGAACGGGGGTACGAAGCGGTTCGGGCTTTATGGGGAACTCGCTATCGAGTGCCGGTCCGGGCGGGCCGCCCGGTCCATGATCGACAGTTTCCGGAGCAGTGGGGGGCTGTTCACTTCGCGGGACAACAACAGAGATGTATCGCTGTTCACCTATGACAGCCGGTCTCAGGAGAATGCGAAGAAGATATACAGCCTGTTGGCCACATCGGCCGCCAATATCGAGGAGTTTGTTCGGACAAACCTGTGCCCGAGCGACCCCGTCAAGATCGTGACCTTTCCCCACCAGCAGCCGGATGGGTCGGATTACCGTGTCGCATTCGGTATTGATACGTCACGCAGTGTTACGCCCGGCCCGATTCCGGGGGTTCTGGCCAAGGCGGCCAATCTGCTACTCCCGATCCTGTTCAGTCAATATTCTGACAGCAAGATCAAGACGCTGGCCGACGCTACCCAGACCAACTACAGCACGATCCTCACGCCGATTCTTGCACTTTCCAACGGCAGCGAATTTGTCGGTGACAATGTGGGGCTGAACCGGGACCTCAACAGCATGCATCTGTTCTACAGGGGACAGGAAGTATACCGATTGACGACAAGAACGATCCTCTCGCCGGCAGAACCTTACCTCGAGCAGGCCAAGATATCCGGCTATGCGGATGCAACTGTGCGGTATCTCGATGCCTTTGCCAAGCCTGACGCCGACGGCAAAAAGCTCTCGATTGCCGATGTCACAGAGCCGCTTGAGGAAATCGAAGACGGCAAGTTCTTCTGGAAGGACGAAAAATACATTCTGGACGACGATATATCGGCGTTCTGCCGCAATCTGACGAGTGTCGTCAATGCGACCACGATCAATATGGACTCCTCAGATGTCCTGCCGATTTATCTTGTGTTTCGCGGTGCGCTCGAGGGATTTGTCGACATCAATGAAGACAACCGGATCGCCTGGTTCTGGACCTGTCTGACAAAGAACCGGGTCGATCGCCTTGCTGAGCTTCGTAAGATCAACACCGACTGGAATGCGGTCTATGTCGCGCAGCAAGAGGTGACGGCCCGCCTGGAGCGCCAGGAAAGGGAACGTGCTCAGCAAGCAGAAGACGAGGCTGCGGCCGCTCAAGATGAGGCGTTGGGCGATGGTTTCAGCGTTAACGAGCTATCATCCGTCCTGGGTCGCATCGGGACCCTTTTAAAGGCCAAGAACCCCGATAGGGAGTTCAGGGAACAGGACCTATACAGCCACCTGGATGTCGGTGCGGTCATCGATGGCGGCGCTGCCTTCACCACGAGTTCGGGCGCCGGAGGGCGGCAAGCGCTCGAAGAGATATTCGATCAGCTCTCCGGACCGGCAAGTGTCAATCATTTCGGCTGCTACGTCTTTACCGACAAGGATCGCGACAGCAACCGATATCGCGGTGTCACGCTGTTCGTCGATCTCGGCCGGTCAGTGCCTGAAGAGGAGCCGGATTTTGCGGCATCGGACGATGCCGGTGACGGCGAAGAGGCTCAGGCTGACCGGTCCCAGCTGCATGCCGTTATCTTCCGTTTCAACAGGGCAAGTGTCGGGGAAGGGACGGCGCTGCGTATCTCGGATATCCGGTTTCAGAATCCGGACGCACTGACCTGTGGGGCAGCGAAACAGGTCCACCTATCGAAGGCTTGCGGCGCCAACGACGATTTCGAACCCTGGGAGCAGGACGCTTGCAAGGCTGCGCTCGAAAACGGGTAGGTGGACCGTTATGACATCAAACGGCTGATGCTTTCGCGCCTGGTAGGCGCGCGGTCGATGTTACATCAACCGGATCAGACAGTGACTTGCAGAGCTCGAAGACGAGATTGATCAGATCGGACAGAGGCTGCCGATCTCTTCAGAGGTTCATTGATTCCCATGTCGGCAGGGAAGTGATGAGAGTCACGCTTGAGCCGGAGCCAGATCGCGGCGGTGGCCGTTTAATCCAGGGCCATTCCACGTTTCCTTGCGACGAGGCTACCGAATAACGGTGATTTCAGGCAGGCGATCCTCGGCCGTGGTGCGGATCAGTTCGGCAACTTCCTTGAACATGGTCGCGTGGACCGACCGCTTTCGCCAGGCCAATCCGATCTGACGGTAGAGGTTGGGAACGCCGATTTCCAGGACCGTGAGGCCGCGCCGGCTCGCGATTTCTGATCGGACGTAGAGTGCCGGCAAGAATGTGACACCGACACCCATCCCGGCCATTAGTCTGATTGTATCGAGACTGGTCCCTTCATAGTCCCGCAACAGGACGGCATTGAGGTCATCGCAGAGCTGGCTGACTTGTTCATGGAGTTGATGGCCCTTTTCGATCGCCAGAACATGCTGGCCGAGGAGGTCGGAGCGCTCGATCTTTGCCTTTTTTGCAAGCGGATGATCGTCTGCGACCGCCAATTGTAGCGGTTCGCGGAAAAGCCGCTCGACCTCGAACTCGGAATGATGGATCGGCAATGGCGAAATGACGAGGTCAAACGCGCCCGTGTGAAGCTCTTCCTGGAGTTCGGCAGGCTTTCCTTCGCGGACATAGAGTTTCAAGCGCGGATATTTCGTGTGAAGGTCCGACACGATATGGGGCAGGAGATAGGGGCCTAGCGTCGGCGGCACGCCAAGTCTGATGGTGCCATCGAAACCATGCTGCGAGGATGCTGCGAGATCGACGATGTCCTGAACGTCAGCGACAATCCGGCGCGCGCGATCCGCTATCTCGCGGCCAAGTGGCGTCAGCGTGACCCGGGACGTGCCCCTTTCGACCAGGCGGGCATCCAAATGGCGCTCGAGCTGCTGGATTTGCGCGCTCAGGGTTGGCTGGGTGACGCGCATGCGTTCAGCGGCACGGCGAAAGTGCAATTCCTGCGACAGGGCAACGAGATAGTTTAATTGCCTTAACGTTGTCACAGCTCTTTTTCCTCCGTGTGGACCTCAAACATTTGCGATTGTCCATATGGGGATGTTTCCAGCGTTTTCGATAGATAATTTCTATCAGAAATACGCTGATCATCTATTCGACCATTCATGCGCCAGATCCCACATCATTTCTCGCAGACAGCGCGAACGTGAAGGAGAGTTTCGCCATGAATCTCAACCAAGTCCTCGACCAGTTCCTGGGCGGCCAATCCGCCGGGAACGGTGCGCCGGATCGTCCCGCCGGTACGGTCGGCGGTATTCCCGGCGGTCTGATCGGTGGGCTCGCTGCTGGCGGGCTTGTCGGCTTGATCGCCGGCAACAAGAAGCTGCGAAAGAGCGCCGGGAAAGTTGCAACCGGCGCTGTCGCGGTCGGTGGGGCCGCTGCGCTCGGCGCGATCGCCTATGGTGCCTACCGCCGATGGCAAGGGCAGAAGGGTACGACGTTGGACCCTCAGGGCAGCGGAAGCGGTCATGCAGGCCTTATACCGCCCGAGAGCTTCGATCCATCCAGCAAGCAGGCCCGCAACGGGAAACCGTTTCAGATCGCCTTGATCGAAGCCATGATCTCGGCGGCCCATGCTGACGGGCACGTTGACCAGAACGAACAGGCGAAGATCTTCGGTGCGGTCGGAGAATTGCCGTTGGACGCTGCCGACAAGGCTGCGATCTTCGAGGCGCTCCAGAATCCGCCGGACGCACTGACCATTGCCAGCTATGCGAACGGTATCGAACAGGCGAGCGAGCTTTACATCGTGTCCCGCACAGCAATCGATCCCAACCATCCGCTCGAAAAGGCGCATCTGGACAAGCTGTCGAGGGCGCTCGCCCTGCCAAATCAGCTTGTCGCGGAGATCGAGCTCGAGATGGCCGATGCCGGCGTGGTGGCCGCGTAGACGCTGTTCGACCAGCCTGCGGCAGCTGGCAGGTTCGGGGACGGAATGGTTTCCAATCCCGGACGCTCACTACCGACATCAAGCAAGAACACCGTAAGGATTTGCGATCATGACCAACACACGGTTCAGCCGTTCGACAATCGCGGCACGCATTGCCTCTCTGCGTACGCGCCACCGGCAAATCGACGAACAGGTTTCGACGGAACAGAAACGGACTTGGCGCGACAGCTCAATCCTCAAGAAGCTCAAACGCCGCCGGCTCTATCTCAAGGACGAGATCAGACGGTACGAGGGTCTGCTGGTCACACTGTCCCGCCGGGGGCTGCCGAGCTGATCGCGTATCGCCGCTGCAAGGCCGGCCTCCTCGGGCAGGTTTACCCGCGTGGGTGAAGCACTCACAAAGGTCTGGCGCCAGCAGAGGCCCGCCTTGCATATGGTGGTGGTGGCGGGGATGAAATGGCCTTTCGACAAAAATTGCGGTGACGGAATCTGGGGTGACGGAAATCGGGGGAAGGATCGGCTCAGGGCAGGGCGATCCTTGCCAGTTCCAAGAATCGCCGTAACGTCCGTTCCGTGCAGACCGGAGGGGCAAGATGCTGATCAAGAAAGAGGTGCTCGACGCCATCAAGGCGGGTGAGATCGATCTGCAATTCCGGCGCTGGATGCGGCGCACGGTGAAGCCGGGCGGCACGCTCAAGACCCGGGTCGGCATTCTCGGTATTGGCGAGATTACCCGGCTCGAACCGGAAGACGTCACCCTGGCCGATGCGAAGCGCGCGGGGTTCAGCGATCTTGAGGATTTCTTTGCCTGGCTCAAGACGATGAAACCGGGCGAACTCGATCGGATCGAGGTCTGTTACGTGGGCGAGGACCCGCTCATCGCGCTGGCGAATGACGGCAATCCGGGCGCTGACGCGCTTCGGGAGGCGGAGAAGGCGCTCATCAAGCTCGATGGCAAGGCGCCATGGACGCGGCAAACGCTCGAACTGATCGAGGCCCATCCGGGACGGCTGGCCGAAGAGCTAGGCCGCGAGATCGGGCTCGAAAAGACGAAGTTCAAAGCCAAGGTCACCAGGCTGAAGGCGCTTGGGCTCACCGAGAGCCTTGAGACAGGCTACCGGCTCTCACCGCGGGGTGAGGCCGTTCTGAGCCACCTTCGCGGGACCTGATCCCCAGTCTTGCCTGATCCCCAGTCTTGCCTGACCCTTAGGCTTGTGGAGGTGGCTTTGCCTGTTCGGCGGCCTCCACCTCTTCATGAGGCGGATTGACGTGCTCGCCGCGCTGACGGAGGCGGATCGAGGCGTAGGTGAGAATGCCGATCGACGCCAGAATGAGAATTCCCGCCCCGAAAAACGGCACCCCCGGGAAATAGGTTGGCGCACGCGGGGAGGCGGTGAAGAAAGAAAACAGCTGGGTGGCGGCAAGCGGGCCGAGGATCGAGGCGATCGAATTGACCGCGTTGACCGCGCCTTGCAGCTCACCTTGTGAGCGATCCGAAATGCGGTTGGCCATCATGCCATTGATGGCTGGGACGAACAGACCGCCCAGCGCGCCGGGCACAAGAAAGAAATAGAGCCCGACCGGCGTGCCGATAAAGGCGAGGCCGAAAAAGCCGATAGCGGCGAAACTGAGACCGACGATGCCCGCCCAGAGTTCGCCCAGTATCCGCATGGCCGGCCCGATGAGCACAGCCTGTACAAGCGCGAACATGGCTCCGAACACACCGAGCGATATGCCGATCTGTCCGGGTGTCCAGTCGAATTGCTCGATGGTGAAGAAGGTCCAGATCGAGGGGTAGACGTGATTGGCGAGGGTGAAGAGCCCGAGCGAGACCAGGAACAGCAGAACGAAGGGAACCTTGCGGACCGACTGCAAGGCGCCGAGGGGATTGGCGCGCTTGAGCTCGAAGCGGCGGCGGTGGCGCTTGGGCAGGCTCTCAGGCAGGACGAACATGCCGAAAATGAAGTTGCCGAAGGCGAGGACGGCGGCGGCAAAGAACGGGACACGGGAGCCAAACTCACCCAGTTGCCCACCGACAACCGGCCCCAGGATCAGCCCCAGCCCGAAGGCGGCGCCGATCAGACCGAAATTTCGGGCCCGGTCTTCCTTGGGTGAAATGTCGGCGATGTAGGCAGTGGCCGTGGAGATCGCCGCGCCCATGATCCCCGACAGGATGCGGCCGACAAAGAGTACCCAGATCGACCAGGCGAAGCCCATCAAGAGGTAATCGACGGTCAGACCGAGCAGTGAGAGCAGGAGCACGGGCCGGCGCCCGAAGCGGTCGGACAGATTGCCCAGCACCGGCGAGAACAGGAACTGCATCAAGGCATAGACGAAAAGAATCCAGCCGCCCCAGTTGGCGGCCTGCGCCAGCGTGCCCTCGGTATTCGGGCGCAGCGCAATCAACTCTTCGATGAGGTGCGGCAGAACCGGGATGATGATGCCTACGCCGATGACGTCGATCAGTACCGTGATCAGAATAAAGATCAACGACAAGCGCGTACTCTTGGCTGCCGGCATGAACTGTCCTCGGACGGGGTGGGGCTTTGCCAATGCCATATAGGAAGGTGAAAAGGCAAGGTCGAGGATTTTGCCGAGAAACCTCTGCGGCGCTATCCGGGTATGCGGCGCGGTGGCTGATCGGCGTCGAAGCCGTAGATCCAGGCGAGATCGTCGAGCTGGGCGGTGCCGCCGCGCCTTGCTGCGCCTGCGTTTCGGGCGATGGAGAAGGGGAAGGGCATGTGAAAGATCATGCCATTGCGCCGCGACAGGGCCTGAACCTCCGAAACCCGCCGCCGGCGCTCGCTTTCATAGCCTTCAAAGGCCATGCCGGGCGAATCGGCGCCGGCGAGCTGGCGCGCCATGACGGCAGCGTCCTCGATGCCCATGGCCGCGCCCTGGGCCTGAAAGGGCAGCATGGCGTGTGCCGCGTCACCGACCAGGGCAAGGAACTGGCCGTCATGCCAGCGCTGCGTCTCGACAGCATTGAGGGGCCAGAAGGTCCATTTGTCGCCCATCAGCTTCATCAGGGCACCGAACAGCGCGCTGCGCTTGAGGTAATAGGGGTCGATCTTCGGCCGGGTCGGCGGGGTATCCGCGAAGGCGCGCTTGGCCGGCATCTTGGTCGATAGCACGACATTGAGGAGCTGGCGCGCGGCGAGGGGATAGAACACTCCGTGAAAGCCAGGTCCGAAGCAAAGGCTGGTGTGATCGAGCGAAAGATGGGCGGCGAGCTGCGCTTCCCCAAGGGTTGCCCGCCAGGCCACATAGCCCGAATAACGCGCTTCCGGTCCATCCATGAATTTGCGGCGGATCTCGGAATGAACGCCATCGGCGCCGATCAGGGCATAGGGGCGGCCGGTGTGAATTGAACCATCGCCGAGTTCGGCGCTGACGGTCAGCCCGCGGCTGTGGCGCACCATGTCGATGTTGCGGGCGCCCAGGGCAATTTCGATGCGGGAGCGTTTGCGCGCTGCCTCATAGAGGATCTGTGCGAGGTCCCCGCGATGGATGACCCGGTAGGCGGCGCCGAAACGCTGGCGGGCGGTCTGGCCCAGGGTGACTTCGGCAAGGGGCTTCTTGTGGCCAAAGCCATAGACGTCGATGGCCTCTGGCTCGAAGCCGGCGCGGGCAAGCGCGGGCTCAAGCCCCAGACGTTCAAGCAGCCGGCTGGCATTGGGGCTGAGCTGGATGCCGGTGCCTATGGGATCGATCGAGCGGGCACGCTCCAACACAAGCACCGTGAAGCCTGCGCGCTCGAGAAACAGCGCGAGCGACAGCCCGGCGATCCCTGCGCCGACGACATAAACAATGCGGCTGCCGTTCTCGGTCACCGCGCTGTGCTCCGTCTCAAGGGGTCAGGCGCGCTCGGGCTCGAACACAGCTTCAGCGGGCTTGGCCGCATGGCTGTCGAGTTCGGCATTATAGACATAATGGGTCGAGCAATAGGGGCAGACGATCTCGTTTTCGTCGCCCATGTCGAGGAAGACGTGGGGATGGTCGTAAGGCGGCAGCGCGCCCACGCATTTGAACTCCCTGGCGCCGATCTCGATGCGCGCGACGCCGCCGGTATTGTGGAAATGCGGAGTGGAGTTGTGAGCCATGTTGCGGACTTCCTGTCTGATTGACGCTTCGGGCAGCCGGCGCGGCGGCAGCCCAGATGTGCGGCGGGCGGACCATATATCGAGGTTTTGGCGATGACCAGCCCTTTGCCGCGGCGGAACGGGCTGTTATGCAGCGGCTCCACACGCAGGAAGAGACCATGCCGCATTTCACCTCCGAAGGGTACGACATCGCCTATGAATCCTACGGCGAAGGTCCGCTTATTCTTGCCATTCACGGCTTCGCTTCGAACGGCCAGGTCAACTGGCTCAATACCGGCTGGGTCGAAACGCTGACGGATGCCGGATACCGGGTGGTCACCATCGACAATCGCGGTCATGGCGCTTCGGAAAAAATCTATGACACGGCGGCCTACCCGTCGGACGAAATGGCCAAGGATGCGATCAACCTGATCGATCACCTCGATGCAGGGCCAGCAGCGCTTTTGGGTTACTCGATGGGTGCGCGGATATCCGCCTTTGCCTGTTTGCGATCCGAAGGGCAGGTGGCCTGTGCGATCTTCGGGGGGCTCGGGAGCACCATGATCACCGGCTTGCCAGGGTCCACTGAAATCGCCGAGGCGATGCGGGCGGCCACGCTTGATGATGTCAAGCATCCGCGCGGGCGACAGTTCAGGCTGTTTGCAGAGCATACCGGGTCCGACCTCGAGGCGCTGGCCAATTGCATGGAATCCTCACGGCAGCGCATCACCGAAGAGGATGTGGCGAAGATCGACGTGCCGGTGTTGGTAGCCGTTGGCGAACTCGATGAAGAGGGCGGCGATCCGATGGTGCTGGCCCGCCATATCCCGCAGGGGCATGGATTTGTGATCCCGAAACGCGACCACATGCGCGCAACCGGGGACAAGCGGTTCAAGGAAGCGGTGCATGAATTTTTGGGAAACCATTACCCCGCACAAAACCGTGCGTGAGTTGAAAGCGCCATTGGCGGGGTCTACATTCCCCGTCTCACTCAAGGAGACAGTCCGATGACTGACCAGAGCGAACGTACGGCGCAGGCCGGCAGCAAAGGCCATCTGCGGGCCGTTGACCCCATCTGGGAGCGTATCCGCGGGGAGGCCGAGGTCATTCTTGCCGAGGAGCCTTCGCTCTCGAGCTTCGTGGTGGCGACGGTCCTCAACCATGACCGGTTCGAGGATTCGCTGATCCACCGGCTGGCCGAAAGGCTGGACCATGCAGACGTTTCCGCCGATCTGATCCGGCAGGCGTTCGAAGACGTGATCGAGGAGGTTCCCGCTATCGGGGAAGCGGCGCGGGCCGATCTGGCCGCGACGCTGGAACGCGATCCGGCCTGCAGGCGGGCGATCGAGCCGCTGCTTTATTTTAAAGGTTTCCAGGCGATCCAGACGCACCGCTTCGCGCATTCGCTCAACAACGCCGGACGGCACGATATGGCGCTTTATCTGCAAAGCCGCTCGAGCCAGGTCTTCCAGGTCGATATCAATCCGGCGGTCAAGGTCGGCCGCGGCATCATGATCGACCACGGTACCGGTGTCGTTGTTGGTGAGACAGCCGAGATTGGTGATCACGTTTCGATCCTTCAGGGCGTGACCCTTGGCGGCACCGGCAAAGTCGATGGCGACCGGCACCCGAAAATCGGGTCCGGCGTGCTGATCGGTGCGGGGGCGAAGATCCTCGGCAATATCCGCATCGGAAACTGCTCGCGCGTGGCCGCCGGTTCGGTGGTGCTCAAGGAAGTGCCCGACTGCAAGACAGTCGCTGGTGTGCCGGCAAAGATCGTCGGAGAGGCAGGCTGCGATCAGCCCGCCGCGCAGATGGATCAGATGCTGCTGGGCGATAGCCAGGACTGACCGGCAGGTGGCGGCGGAATCGATCCGGCCACCCCGTTCCACAGCCTCAAACAAAAATGCCGCTTCGGGGATTGAGCCTGTGGCCGGGCGCTATATGGTGCCCGCCAAAGGCGCCGCCGATCCGACCGGCCCGCAACACCATTCAAGACGGAGCGAGAAACCTTGGATAAAGAGGAACTCGGCAAGCTGCAGGCCTACCTGCGCATGAAATTCGCCAACCCGGCCTTCGAAGTACGGGCGCGGCCGCAGAAATCCGATTCGGCCGAGGTCTACCTGGGCGAGGAATTCATCGGCGTCATCTTCCTCGATGATGAAGATGAAGACCGTAGCTACAATTTCCAGATGGCAATTCTCGATATCGACCTCGACGAGGTCAGCTAGGCTTTTCGGGCCGCAGGCCCGGACTAGACCTTCACCATCGCTTCCAGAGCAGCGCGCAATCGGGTGTCGAAGGCGCGCCAGTTGGCGTGCCCTTCCTCGCCGTAACGGATGATCGCAGACAGGCGGTCGCCGACAGCTATCGTGCGCAGGCATTCGAGCGCCTTGCCGTCCACCGTGTCGATCTCAAGGCATTTGGCGACATAGGGGCGGGGCGAGAGCGGGTCGTACCAGACCGTTTCATCCTGATATCCGGATTCGGCGCGCAGGGGCTTTCCGACAAGCCCGCGCGGCCCCTGGGCCTGACCGGAGGCGAAGCGGTGGATGTAGAGCGTGTCGAGCAGTGTGGCACTCAAGGGAGCACGGCTGCGCGGGACCAGCGTGACCGCAGCCCGCACCCGGCGATCGAGGCCTTCGATCGCAACAGGAATGACAAGGTCGAGGGAATCCCTGAAGCCAGAATCCGACAGATCATCGAGCATCCAGTTTGTCGGAACGTTGACCGCGGTGCCGCCCACCGTCAGCGAACGGATATCACCGGGCTGCTCGGGCATGCCATCACCAATGGTGCGGGTGAAATCCACGAGCAAATAGGCAGCGCCCAGACCGGCCAGGGCGACCACAATCAGGATCAGTCCGACATTGTAGCCGAAGTTCCGGGGCAGGGATTTGGTGGCGCCGGCGGCGGAAGCCATGGCCATTAACCAGTTTGCTCGCGTTCGAATGACAAACGATTGGTGGGCCCTTATGTTTAACAAACAGTAAAGGAGCCGGAGGCAATCCGGCCCTCAGGGGAACGTCGAACAGAGGGCGGAGCATGTCGAACGACATTGTACTGACCTTATTTATTATCGCGGTTGGACTGAGCTTCGCCGCGGCGGGAACACATCTCTATCAGGCTGTGTGGCGTGAGCGCGCGGCGTTGCGCTTCGATGGCCGCAACTACCTGGCAACGCTGGGGCACCTGATGATGAGTTTCCTGTGTGGACCGTACATCATGCTGCAATTGGGTTGGCAGCAGGAGCCTGACGACACGATTTCGATCGGGTCGGCACTCTTGTCGTCTTTTATCGCTTTTGGCTGGAGCTTTATCGTTGGGCTCCTGCTTCTTGGCTCCTATATGGCCGCCCTCGGTCACTAGGAGTCCCGGCCGTCACGGGCCGTATCCACGTCAGCGACGCAAAAGGGCCAGCCTCACGGCTGGCCCTCGCTTTTTGACCGGCATCAGGGGGATGCGAAAGCGCCGGTCAAAATGTTCCTGTGACTTCTAGCGGTGTGCGACCGTGATCGGGCGGGCGTCGACAAGGTTCACCCAAACCCCGGCATGACGCTGGGACTGGCGCTTGACGAAGCGATAGGGGGTCTCGCTCCACAGCTTGATCAGTGCTTCCTGATTATCGAGCACCAGGTCGCCGCGGTCGGTGCGGGCGGTCAGCACGGCATGCCCGCCGCCATCGGCTTCGCGAACAACGGTGACCAGAAGGGTAGAGGGCGCCCAGCCGAGCTGGATCAGGGCGCGGCGCTTGGCCAGGACGTAATCCTCGCAATCGCCATAGCCGCGCGGATAGGTCCAGTATTCCTCAGTCTTGTAGAGCGCCATGTCGGTGACCGGCTGCACTTCGGTATTGAACCGGGAATTGACCTCGAGAAGCTGCTGCCAGTTCTGTTCGGTCAGCGTGGTCTTTTCGACCACATGCGCATTGGGCTGGCATTCCTCGGGGTTCTGGGCGCAGAACTGCGCGTGGCCGACGGGAATGCTGGTGATGCCGCTTTCAACAGCAAAAGCGTCGATGACCGAGGCGGCGCGTGCGTCGGCGAGGCCGATGGTCGCCAGCATGGCGCCCGCGGTGGCGGTCATCATGATCCCGGCTGTGATGCCGGCAACAGTTTTTTTGATCGCGATGATGTTCATTCGTGTTCTCCCTGACGAGAACACGATAGGCAACGCAGTTTTCCGGCCCGCGAAGAATGCCGACTAGTTTTTATTCAAATGAAGAGGTGTCGATTGAGGGGTGATTAACCACCCCGGCAGGCGAGCGTCCTCAGTTGATCCTGAGGTTCTGCTGCACCACTGTCAGCATCTCCTGGACCGAGGCGAATTCGACCGCAATGCCGTCATCGAAATGGCGGACCACTCGAGCGCGCATACGCCCGAGGGTGATCGGCGTGCCCATGGCAGGGCGGACATCGATTTCGACAGCGGCACCGGACAGCGAGATGTCGATGATCTTGCAGTTATAGCGGCGGCCATCCTCGAGAATGATGTTCGAATGCCGTATGTCGGGGACCACACGTTCGTGGCGGCGATCCTCTGGCAAACTCAGCACATCCTTGTTGGCGAGCCAGGTGAGCTGGGCCGCCATCTTGTCGCGCTTGCGCATGGAAGCGTTGATCTCGATGGCGAAACCGCCGTCGATCACGCGGGAAATCACGCCTTCGACACGCCCGATGTGATCGAGATAGGCGATGACGCGCTCACCGACTTCGCCGGAAACCGGCGCGATGATCTTTGCGTCCCCCGGGGACATCTCGATCACCTGGCACGGGAACTCGCGCCGGTCGGCCAGCATATAGCGTCCGAGAACGGAAACCTTGACCCTTTGGAAGCGGCGGTGCTCGGCGCGCTTCTCGGTCTGTTCGAGTTCTTCTGCAAGACTTTCGGTAAGCATCAGCGCGGGGAGCCCAAGCACAAAATATTTTGGTTGGGTCCCAGCCTAAGCCGGGTTGGTTAACTCAAGGTAAGCCCCGGCATTTTTCTTAACGTTTTCCGCCGTCGATCACCGCAAGGTGCGCATAGCGGCGGTGTCCGTCGGGCATGCCACCTTCAAATCCTTCGCCAACGACCTCTGGCCGGATGCCGATTCCGGTCTCGACACCGGTTTCTAGGTCACGGCCGGCGAGATCTGAAAGATGATCGTCGGGCCAGATCAGGCGAAGCCCGGTGATGCGCTGCTCCAGAATCGGACGGTGGCCGAGCCAGTAGGGATCTTCCAGCGCCGTCATCGACCCGATCATGCGGGTGTTGGTGGCGCCGTTGTGACGCAGCGGCAAAAGCATCGTCTCGAAGTCGACCGAATTGCCGTATTCCGCCGTTGCGTTGAATTTGAGCAGGGCGACAGCGTGATCGTCGGTGACCGCCTTGATCAGCGTATCGACCGCGTCACGGTCCTTTTGCTGCCACAGACCGGTGAAGGAGCGCTGCTTGAGTTCGCGGCAATAGGCGGCGCAGATATGCGATCCGGCGAGGCGAAACTCGAAATCTTCGTCCTGGGCCTGCAGGATGAAGGTGTAGGCGAGGGCATTGCGAATGCGAGTCGGATCGATATCGCGACGCTCGGGCGCACTCCGCGTGCCGCGGAGGTCGTTCCAATAGCTGAACAGGTCGAGCGTGGATCGTCTTTGCATTGTCGGTTTGTCCCTCAGCGCGTATCGCCGCGGCTGCCTAGTCGTGAGTGGGTGACAAGCTCTCGGGTGAGCCGGACCGACCATGGAACAGGGACAGGGCAAAATCCCGTTTAATCAATCATTAAGGTTAATGTTTCGGGGGTGATGTGGAAAAGGAAACGTTTAGCGGGCATAAAGCCTTCTTAACCGGAGGCCAGAATCGGCATGAGTGAACAGGACCAGGGCGACCGCGGTGCGCCACAGGGCGGGGGATCCGCGCCTGTGCCGATGACCAATCTGCCGCCGGCGGTCCTGGCTCTGGGCGGGTTGCTTGTTGCGATTCATATTGCCAAGACCCTGGTGCTCGATTCGAATGCTTCAACTTTTCTCTATACCTGGTTCGGTTTCATTCCCGACCGGCTGACAAACCCGGATCTGGTGCCGGGTGGGGCCTTGCCCCTGGTCTGGACGGTCGTCACTCACGCCCTGTTGCACGGGGACTGGATGCATCTGTTTTTCAACGTGGCCTGGCTCGCGGTCTTCGGTACGCCGGTGACGCGGCGCTACGGTATTGGCGGGTTTGCCATTCTGGGGCTGGCGGGCGCGATCGCGGGGGCGGCGGGATTCGCCGTGTTCAACACCGTATTCGGTGCGATTCTCATCGGCGCCTCAGGTGCCATCTCCGGCTATATGGGGGCCGCGATGCGGTTCGTGTTCCAGCCGGTGCAGGTGGCGGTTCACCCCGAAACCGGGGAACGAATCGTTCTGGGCCGCAAGCTGGCGAGCCTTCGCGAAGTGATCCAGAACCGGCGGGCCCTTGCTTTTTCAGGGATCTGGATTGCGATCAACCTTGCAGTCGGGCTGGCGAGCCTGTTCAGCGAGGGAGGTGGCTATATCGCCTGGCAGGCGCATCTGGCGGGATTTGCGGCGGGCTTCGTACTGGTACCGCTGCTTGAGCGCCGGCCTCGGCCTTCGGCCCAGTAGACCGCTTCTTGCTCAGTAAACTTCTTCGGGATCGAAAATCTGAGGCTCGTCATTGGTGACGAGGACCGGCGAACCGTCCCGGATTTCGACAGAGCGATAAAAGCATGACCGCTTGCCGGTGTGGCAGGCCGCGCCGCGGCCGGTCTGGTTGACCCGCACCAACAGGACGTCCTGGTCGCAATCGGTACGGATTTCGACGAGTTGCTGCATTTCGCCCGAGCTCTCGCCCTTCTTCCAGAGCGATTGCCGCGACCGCGAATAGTAATGGACCAGACCAGTCGACAGGGTGAGTTCCAGAGCCTCGGCGTTCATATAGGCAACCATGAGCACCGTGCCGGACGCTGCATCCGTGGTGACGGCCATGATCAGGCCATTGCCATCGAATCGCGGCGCGAAATCTGCGCCGTGTTCGAGGGCGGTCTTGTCGAGGGTCGCAGGGTCGATGAAGCTTTGGGTCATGCCCGCTTATAGAGCCGGGTTCGGCCGGGGAGAAGCCCCGGCTGCAATGGGCTCGCGGTTTGGCAGGCCACAGTTAGCGGGGCTGCCCCTGGCGAACCAGCGAGAAGAAGCGCTGCTGCTGCTCGATTTCCTCGGCGAAGATGCCGGTAAACCGGTGGGTTACCGTCGAGACGCCGGATTTCTGCACCCCGCGCATCGACATGCACATGTGCTCGGCCTCGATCATCACGGCTGCACCGCGCGGATTGATGTGCTCATTGACAGCATCGAGGATCTGGGCGGTCAGGTTTTCCTGGGTTTGCAGGCGCTTGGCGAAAATGTCGGTCAAGCGCGCCAGCTTGGAAAGGCCCACAACCCCGTCGGTCGGCAGATAGGCGATATGGACCTTGCCGAAGAAGGGCACCACATGGTGTTCGCAATGCGAAAAGAACGGGATGTCACGGACGAGGACCACATCGTCATAACCGCCGACCTCCTCGAATCGCCTGTCGAGAACTTCTGCGGGTGAAAGCGAATAGCCCGCGAATAGCTCTTCATAGGCTGCGGCGACGCGGCGCGGCGTGTCGATCAGACCTTCACGGTCGGGATCGTCGCCCGCCCAAGCAAGAAGGGTGCGCACTGCCTCTTCGGCCTCAGCACGGCTGGGGCGTGTTGCCTTGGGCTTCACGGGCTTTGCGGCTGCGGCGATTGACTTGTTAACGGGGGCATCCATGAGCGTTCTCCGTACGGCAAGTTCGATACGTGCGAACTACCGGGCCGGACCATTGCGGCGGTCAAAATTCTGCGGTTCCGCTGACAGGACCGCGCGCGGCCACTATATAAGTGAGCTAGAAGGCAAAACAAGCAACGATCGCGCGAGCGGATCGGCTTGCTGACATGGCGGGTACCGACATGGAACTGACTGATCTCTACTCGGACAAGATCATCGAAATCGCGGGCAATCTGCCGGTGACCGAGCGGCTCGAAGCGCCGGACGCCAGCGCGCGCCGGGTGTCCCGAGTCTGCGGGTCTTCGGTCGAGGTCGATCTATCGCTCGATGACGGCATCGTCAGTGATTATGCCCATGAGGTGAAGGCCTGTGCCCTGGGGCAGACCTCTGCCTCGATCATGGCGCAGCATATTGTCGGTTCAACGCCAGACGAATTGCGCACGCTGCGAACGCAGATGGTGGCAATGCTGAAAGCGGACGGGCCGCCGCCGGGCGACAAATGGTCGGATCTCAAATATCTCGAGCCGGTGAAGGCCTTCAAACCGCGGCACACCTCAACACTCCTGGTGTTCGAGGCCGTTGTCGACTGTCTCGACCAGATCGAGATGCAGAAGGCGGGGTGATGCGCGGCTTCTGGCTGACGTTCTGGACGGTGATCGATTGGCCGTTCAAGGTCGTTTCTTACATTCTGATCACCATCTACCGCTACACGCTGTCGGCCTTTACGGGCCGCACATGCCGGCATTTGCCCACCTGTTCGGAATTTACCCGCGATGCAATCTGGCGTTTCGGTTTCTGGCCGGGAGGCTGGATGGGCGCCGCGCGTCTGTTCCGCTGCCGGCCGGGCGGGACCGACGGCTATGACCCGGTGCCCGAGGAGCTTCCCCTGACCGGCCGCTGGTACCTACCCTGGCGTTACGGGCGCTGGCGCTGACGGCCAGCCGCCGCACGGAGGAAAAACTTCGTGGCGAATCGAGAGAATGGGGTTCCTGCAGACCCGGGACGCCCTCAAACCTTAGCGAAGGGCCTGCCAAGCCTTCCCCTTTGGGATTTGCGGTGGTAAACGGGCTCGCTGCCGGGAATGGTCCCGGCTTTTTCAATGCAATTTCTGGAGACGGAACGATGATTACGGTGAAATTCCCCGATGGCGCCACGCGTGAATACGCTGAGGGCACCACCGGCACCACCGTCGTCGAATCGATCTCCAAGTCGCTGGCCAAGGCGACCGTGGCGATGCGGGCCGACGGCGTGCTGAGCGATCTCTCCGACCTGGTGCATGACGGGGTTACCCTCGAATTCATCAAGCGGGATGACCCGGCAGCGCTAGAGCTGATCCGGCATGATGCCGCGCATGTTCTTGCCGAAGCGGTGCAGGAGCTGTGGCCCTCGACCCAAGTCACCATCGGCCCGGTCATCGACAATGGCTTTTATTACGACTTCGCCCGGGAAGAGCCTTTCTCCGAGGACGATCTGCGCGCCATCGAGAAGAAGATGGCCGAGATCATTTCGAGCGATGCGCCCTTCACCAAGGAAGTCTGGGACCGCGACGAGGCCAAGCGCGTCTTCAAGTCCAAGGGCGAGGAATACAAGGTCGAACTGATCGACGCGATTCCTGCCGACCAGGACGTGAAGATCTACAAGCAGGGGCAGTGGTTCGATCTCTGCCGCGGCCCCCATATGCGCTCGACCAAGGATGTGGGCGGGGCGTTCAAGCTGACCAAGGTGGCCGGCGCCTATTGGCGTGGCGACAGCGACAACGCGATGCTCAGCCGTATTTATGGAACCGCGTGGGCGACCAAGCAGCAGCTCGATGACTACCTCACCATGCTGGAAGAGGCCGAGAAGCGCGATCACCGCAAGCTGGGCCGCGAGATGGACCTGTTCCACCTGCAGGACGAGGCCCAGGGCTCGGTGTTCTGGCATCCCAAGGGTTTCCGCATCTGGCGTGCGCTCGAAGCCTATATCCGACGGCAGCTCGATGCGGATGGCTATGACGAGGTGAAGACCCCGCAGCTGCTCGACAACAAGCTCTGGGAGCAGTCCGGCCACTGGGGCAAGTTCCGCGAGAACATGTTCGTGGTGCCGGACGAAATCCCCTCGACTGAAGACGATGCACCGGTCATCACCGGCGACGCCAATCTGCTGGCGCTCAAGCCGATGAACTGCCCGGCCCACGTGCAGATCTTCAAGCAGGGGATCAAGTCCTATCGCGATCTGCCGATCCGTATGGCCGAGTTCGGATGCTGCCATCGCAACGAGGCACATGGGGCCCTGCACGGGCTGATGCGCGTCAGGCAGATGACCCAGGACGATGCCCATATCTTCTGCCGGGAAGACCAGATCACGGCGGAGACCGAGCGGTTCCTCAAGCTGTTCGCCAAGGTCTATGGCGACATGGGCATGACCAGCATTTCCTACAAGCTGGCGACCCGCCCAGAAGTGCGGGCCGGGGAAGACGCCACCTGGGACCGCGCCGAGAAGGCGCTGGCAGATGCCTTGACCGCTTCCGGCATCGACTTCGAATATGCCGAAGGCGAAGGGGCGTTCTATGGTCCGAAGCTCGAGTTTCACCTGACCGATGCGATCGGGCGGAGCTGGCAGTGCGGTACGTTCCAGCTCGACTATGTGCTGCCCGAGCGGCTGGATGCGACCTATATCGATGCGGATGGCTCCAAGCAGCGGCCCGTGATGCTGCACCGCGCGGTGTTCGGCACCTTCGAGCGGTTCATTGGCCTGGCCATAGAGCACTATGCCGGCCGGTTCCCGACCTGGCTGGCGCCGACCCAGGCGGTTGTCGCGACCATCGTGTCGGATGCCGACGAGGCAGCCGAGAAGATCGTTGAGAAGCTGCGCGCCGCTGGTATCCGGGTCGAGACCGATTATCGGAACGAGAAGATCAACTACAAGGTGCGCGAGCATTCCTTGCAGAAGGTTCCGGTGATCCTGGTGCTGGGCAAGCGTGAGGCCGAGGAGGGCACCGTGTCGGTGCGCCGGCTCGGCGAGCAGGGCCAGAAGGTCATGAGCGCGGATGAAGCGATCGCCATGCTCAAGGCCGAAGCGACCCCGCCCGATCTGATCTGATCAGGCGCAACTCCGATCGAGAACGGCCTCTGCTCCGGCGGGGGCCGTTTTGTTTTGGGGGTCAGTTGAAGCTGGTGACGACCTCGACCTCGCGCGGCAGCCCGGCCTTGACCTCGAAATCGAGATTGTATGCCCGGCCGCCATGCTGGGCGATGGCGGTGTATTCACCCTCGGCCAGCACCATGGAGCCGAAAGCGCCGATGGCGGTGTAGATCTCCGTGCCGTCGAGATCGGTGACTTTCCATTCGGTGTCGGCGATCGCCTCGCCGCCGGGCTCGGAGACGAGCTTGAGGGTGATTTCGGCTGCGCGATGATAAAGCGTTGCTTCGGTCAATTGCGCGGGTTCGACGCGGATATCGGCCCGAACCGTTGCGTTCACACGGCCATATTGCGATTCGACTTTGTAGACACCGGCATTGAGATACATCATCTCGCCGGGCTGGACGTTCTCGGCCACCAGGGTTTGTTCGCCGGACAGATCATTGTTGGAATAGACCGTGAAGCGCAGGGTCTCGGCGGGAATCGGAACATCGCCGACAATCGAGGCGTTCAGCGTGAGAGCGCCGGCTTCGAGAATCAGCGATTTCTGGTTGGGGCCGGGCTCGACTGTGAGCGAGTCGGTGATCTGGGCCCGGCCATAGGCGACATGCACGACATACTCGCCCGGCGGCAGCGCGAAATCGGCATTGGCCTGATCTGAGCGCTTGAGAATCGAGAGGTTGCCATTGGCGTCGGGCTTGGTGTCGAAGACACGCCAGGTCAGCCCCTCGGTGATCTGTGGGCCACCTTCGGAAACCCGGGCGGTGAGGGCCACCGGCTGCGGGGTGACCGAGGCGACCGCTGCGAAAGCCTCGTCCATGCTCATTTCTTCGGGCTCGGCCGGTTCGGCGGTGACATCGTCGCCTGTGCCCTGTGATTCCGCGCCTTCCGGAAGCGGATCGCCGCCCAGTTCCGGTGGCCGAGGGCGGGGAATCGGGGCAACCAGTTCTTCGTCGTCTCCGGCAGCAGCGGCGGTGCCATCCTGCGCCATGAGCGGCGATGCACCGCCCAGGATCAAACCGAAAACCAACAACGCAATACTGATCAGCCGCATGTGCCCGCCTGTGCCGTTTCGCGTTCCGCCCAAACAATCCCCGACGGATTTGCGCAAGGACCGGTTTGCGCTGCGAATGGGGAGAAGCTGTGTCATAACCGGCCAAAACGTGGAAAGGGGGCTTTTATGCCGAGCAATCCTGAGCTTGTGAACCACCTTTTGACCCGCAGGTCGGTGACCTTGCCCTTCCTCAAGGATCCCGGGCCCGATCCGGCGCAGCTTGAAACGCTGTTGAAGATCGCCACGCGTGTGCCCGATCACGGCAAGCTGGCGGCGTGGAAGCTGATCATCTTCGAAGGCGAGAACCGTGCAATGGCCGGTCAAAAGCTGGCCGAGATCGTGAAAAGACGCGAACCGGATGCCACCGAAGAACGGCTGGCAGAGGAACGGAACCGGTTTCTGCCAGCGCCCCTGACCATCGGGGTTGTTTCAACAGCGGCGATACACCCCAAAATCCCCGAAATCGAGCAGACCCTGTCCGCGGCAAATGTGTGTTTCAATTTACTGCATGGTGCCCATGGGCTTGGGTTCGCAGGGCATTGGGTGACGCGCTGGTTCGCCTTCGATTCCGAAGCTGCGCAGCTGCTGGGCGCGGATGAAGGGCAGATCTTCGCCGGGTTCGTGCATATCGGCACGCCTGAGATCGTGCCGGGGGACAGGGATCGCCCGGATCTGGGGAGTGTGGTCCATCGCTGGCAGGGGTGATCGGGAAGTTAACCCGAGCTTAACGGCATTTGGGTTTTATTAACCATACCGAAGCACGGACCCGAAGCATGCCGGTGACTGCCGCAACATTGCCGCCCCGACTGGAGCAGGCGCTGACCCGCGCCAGCCAGCGCAATGGCGTGGATTTTTCGTATTTGTTGCAGACGGCTATGCGGGAAAGCTCACTGGATCCACAAGCAAAGGCGGCAACCTCTTCTGCGGTCGGGCTGTTTCAGTTTCTGGAAGGAACGTGGCTCGAGGTCATCAAGGAGGAGGGGCCCGCGCTTGGCTATGGCGAGCTGGCGCGCCAGATCCGGCACGATTCGGATGGCGGCTATTCGGTTCCTGATCCGGCGCAGCGGGCCAAGATCCTGGCTCTGCGTGAAGATCCGGGCATGGCCGCGGATATGGCGGCCGCGTTCACGCGTCGGAATGGCACCTATCTGGCCGAGAAATTCGGGCGCAATCCGAGCCCCGGTGAACTCTACATCGCACATTTCATGGGTGCGCGGGGCGCTGAGCAATTCTTTGCGCTCGGGCTGAAGAACGCAGATGCCGTCGCCGCGGAGCATTTTCCGCGGCAGGCGGCGGCAAACCGGCCGATCTTTTACGAGAATGGCCGGCCCCGCACCGTGCGGGAAGTCTATCAGGTGCTGGTGCGCAAACACGAGAACACCGGTCAGGCGTCAACGGCAGAGGCTGCACTCGCCGTGCAGCAGATGGCGAGTGCCAACCCCGCCCAGACACGCCCGCAAGGCAGCCCGGTCGAAGTCATGCTGCCCAATGTGCGCATGTCCTTTGTCGATATGTACCAGGCGACCCCAAGGCAGCAAGCGGCGGCTCAACCGGCCCAGCGCACCGAGATTCAGCAACCGGATCAGCCACCCGACCAGGCGGTTTTCGAGCAATTCTTCTCGCGTCTTTTCACCAACTAGCCTGCCGGAAATCAGTCCGGGAAATTATGGTGAACGCTTCCTTAAGTGTTCACCGTTAGCCTGTGCGATCAGTAGTTTGCTGGCGTAGAGGGTGTGTGATGGTCGAGTATCAGGAGTATGCCGCGTTGCAGGCGTCCGCGGATAGCGACAAGCGGGCGCAAGCCGCCCGGATCGTTGCGCGGGCCTATCTGGAGCATGACGGGCCGCAAAGCGAACATGCCGCACTTTATGCCGGTCTCCTGAGCTATCTGGACGATCCTTCTGTCCGCGTCCGCGCCGCGCTCGCCTATGAGCTGCTCCATGCCAGCGACGCCCCGCGCCCGATCATGTTCGCGCTGGCGCAGGACGCGCCGATCATCGCTTCTGCCGTGCTGCAATATTCGCCGGTCCTGACCGACACCGACCTGATGTTCGTGATCAAACAGGCGGACGATGAACTCGTTCATGCGGCGGCGCGCCGCGAAAAGCTATCCCGACGGGTAGTGGGTGCGCTGATCGAGCGGCAGGAACGGGCGATCGATCTGATGATCGTGCGCAAACAGCATTCGGATATCGCGGACTATCAGCTTCTTGAGCTTTCCGAGCGTTGGACCGAAGACGCGGTGTTTCGCGGCCTGCTGCTCGACCGCGACGACCTGCCGGCGGTCGCGCGCTACCTGCTTGCCGAAAAGGTGAGCGAGGAACTGGCGGAATTGCGGATGGTCAAGGGGTCGATCGCACCGGGGCGTCTCAAGCGGTTCATGCGCGATCTGATGGACGACGCCAAGGCGGCGCTGGCCGAATTCGAACTCGATGAGGGCCAGGAACAGTTTCTCGATGTGCTGATCGATAGTGGCCGGGTGAACACAAGGTTGATGCTGCACACGCTGGTGTCCGGCCGGGTGCTGGTTTTCGTGGCACTTGTGTCGCGGATGTCCGGTGTTTCGCGCCGCCGCGTCGCCTCGGTGCTCGAATCGGGTGGGCGGCATTCGCTGAATGCGCTGCTGGCCAAATGTTCATTCGTGCCGGCGATGCGCAACGTCCTGATCCGGATCATCCTCAACGCACGGCATGTCGATCTTGCGCATGACCTGGCGGGCCGGCATGGGCTGGTCGCGGGGATCATCGAGGAGCTGATCGTCGAGCATGAAGGTGATGTGCCTGAAGATCTGAGAGCCGTGTTCTCCTATCTCAACGAGCAGAACGTCACTCTCGCCCGAAAGGCGGCGCGGGGCGTGATGCGCAGCTTCATCGATCAGGGCGGGTCCGACCGCTCGATGCAGCTGTCATCGCTGCGCGATCATCGCCGGGCCTTGCCCGCGGCCTGAAGGGAAAGCGCGGTTAGTAGCGGAACTGCTCGTTGAGCACGCGTTCGTCGAGGCTGTGCCCCGGATCGAATAGCAGGTTTACCGAGTGGGAACGGTCTTCGCGCACCTCGACCTCAACCACATGCTTGAACTCGACATTGTCGGCGGCCGCGTGAATGGGGCGCTTGCCCGGTTCGATGACATGAAAGCCGAGCTGGGCCGAGTTCGAAACGATGGCGCCGCGCCAGCGCCGTGGCCGGAAGGGCGAAATCGGTGTCAGCGCCAGCAAGGGCGCATCGATGGGCAGGATCGGCCCATGTGCCGAGAGATTATAAGCTGTCGAGCCCGCAGGAGTCGAAACCAGCACGCCATCACAGACGAGTTCGTGCATCCGTGTTTTGCCGTCGATGAGGATCTCGATCTTGGCCGCCTGAAAGCTGGCCCGGAACAGGGAAACCTCGTTGAGCGCCAGCGCATGATGGGTGTCGCCCGCCTTGTCCGTCGCTTTCATGGCAAGCGGATGAATGGTGGCCTTTTCGGCGGCCTTGAGGCGGCCGGTCAGGCCTTCGGGGGCGAATTCATTCATCAGAAAGCCCACGGAGCCGAAATTCATGCCGAAGACCGGCACTTCGGTATCCATGACCGAGTGCAGGGTTTCGAGCATCAGCCCGTCACCCCCAAGCGCGACGATCATTTCGGCGTCTTCGCGGGCACAGGCGCCATAGCGCGCGGTCAGGGTCTCGCGCGCGGCTTCGGCTTCGGGCGTGCCGCTGGTGACGAAATGGATCTTGTCGGTGGAATAGGCGTTCACCGGCTTCTCCGTTGTGTCGGAACCCGTTGCGGGAGATGCTCGGTAGCATGGCGGCGCAATCTAGACCAGATGGCACGACCCCGGGGGGTGGCACGCATGGTCGTTTTCCGGCCTATGAATAGGTCCGTTCGGCCATCGGCGTTTCATCGATCATGGCATGCAGGGCCTCGATGAGGGCGGCCTCCGGCGCCGAAGGATTGCGCCTGGGATTGGTCACAAGAAAAATCTCGACCTTGGGCAGGCGTGAATAGGGCGGCAGTTGCCAGAGCTTGCCATTCTCGACGTCCTGGCGGGCGATGTGAACGGGAAGGGCGCCGATGCCGATATTGGCGCCGATCATGCGGCGGACCTCGTTGAGATTGGAGGACACGCCCCTTGGGCCCGGCGAGAGGCCCGCGCGCACACGCAAACGGGCTACTGAATCGAGCGGCCCCCGCTCGGTCTCGGTCTGAAAGGATACCGAAGACTCCCCTTTGAGTTCGGATGGGGCGATGTCCGTTTTCCCGAAGAGCCGGTGACGCGGCCCGCAATAGAGCCCGAAATACTCCCGGAACAGCACGCGGCAGTCGAGATTCTTCGGCTGGTCGTTGAGAAGGCAGATACCGAGGCTGGCCTGGTTTTCACGGATGCGGCTGACGACCTCTCCGCTTTCGGCCACCACCATCGAATAGGTGACGCGCGGATAGCGCTGCGCAAACTCGTCCAGCACGCGGTCGAGATGTGGCGAGATCACATGGCTCGCACAGATCAGCGCGACATGACCGGCGAGCTCTTCCTCGCCAGCCGAGATGAGCGCGGGGAGCTGGGAAACAGAGGTGAAGATGGTGACGCACTCGTTATAGAGCGCCTTGCCGGCCTTGGTGACATGAAAACGGTTGGGCTTGCGCTCGATGAGCTGGTGCCCCGTGGTCTCTTCCAGGCGTTTGAGCGCGCCGCTGATGGTGGGTTGTTTGAGGCCCAGGAAATCGGCGGCTTTAGAGACGCTGCGCTGCTCGACAACCACCATGAAGGTGCGCAAAAGATTCCAGTCGAGCTTCCATGAAAACCGCTGTTCGTATGGCCGCCTCATAGATTTTCTCAATATTGATCATCCTGAATATTTATTTGCACAATGATTTACCCCGTGCAACCGTTTGCCCCCTACGGGCGGGAGCGTCTGGTCGGCCGTCCGGAACGACAACAGACTGACAGGGAGACAGGGATGACTAATCGCAGAATACTGATCAAGACGGTGGCCGCCGCCGGCATCGCCGCCTGCGCTGGCCTTGGCGTGGCCGGAGTGGCCGTGGCCGATGAGCTTGATACCATCACCGAAAAAGGCGTGCTGCGTATCGCCATGAGCGGGGCCTATCCGCCGTTCAACTTCGTCAACGAATCCAATGAAGTGGTCGGATTCGACCCTGCCATCGGCACCGAGATCGCCAAGCGCATGGGTCTAGAGGTCGAAATCATCACCACCGCATGGGACGGCATCATCGGCGGGCTTCTGGCCAACAAATACGACGCGGTTGTCGGCTCGATGTCGATTACCGAGGAACGCGCCGAAGTGGTCGATTTCGTCGGGCCTTATTACACCACCAAACGGGCGGTGTTCACCAAGCCGGATTCCGGGATCACCAGTGTCTCGCAGCTCGACGATGTGCGGGTCGGCGTGACCCTTGGCGAAACCCATGAAGAGTGGGCGCGCGACCGGGGCTACAATGTACGCACCTACAAGGGTCTGCCTGAGTTGCTGCTCGAACTGCAGAACGGCCGCGTTGACGTGATCGTCAACGATTCCATCGCCGCGATCCTGGCGATGAACGAAAATGGCTATGAATATGTTATGCTCGACGATCTCGAAACCGAGGCGATCGGTGCCGGCATCGCGATCCGCCAGGGCAATCCCGAGTTGCACGAAGCCATGCAGAACGCACTCGACGATCTGATGGAAGACGGAACCTATCTCGAAATCGCCAATGAATGGGTCGGCGGCGACATCCGCTAGTCCTCTCCCTGGGGCCGCGGAACTCTCTGCGGCCCTCCCATGGCAAAGTACACATGATATGACGACGGAATACGGCAAGCTGACCTGGGAGCAGGTCCGCGACGCAGACAAGGACCGCGTTGTGATCCTCAATGTCTCCGCGACCGAGGACCACGGTCCGCACATGCCGCTCGATACGGATACGGTGTTGGGCATGGCGGTTGCCAATGGCGTGGCCGAGATGGCGCCGGACGAAGTCTTCGTGATGCCTGCCATTCCTTACGGGTTCAACGAGCACCACAAGGACTTTCCAGGCGTGATCTGGATCGGCCCGGAAACGCTGATTGCCTTCATCACCGATGTGACGCGGTCTCTGGCGCATCACGGGTTCAGGCGGATCCTGTTACTGAATTCGCACGGTTCCAACCATCCAGTGCTGGACCTGGCGGCGCGCAAGACGGTGATTGAAACCGGGGTAATTTGCGTCTCGGCGTCCTATTGGAATCTGTGCGCGGACCGGATCAACGAGATCCGGCGTTCGGATGTCGGCGGTATCGCGCATGCCGGGGAGTTCGAGGCAGCAATGTACATGCATCTGCACCCCGAACATGTGGATCTCGACAAGTCCGCGGAGCAGAATCTGCACAACCCGGACACCAAGTTCTTCAATCTCGACCTGGCCAAAGGTGGCGGCAAGGCCATGCTGATGCGTTGGTGGTCGGAAGTGTCGCCTGATGGCACGATGGGCGACCCCACGGTCTCCAACGCGGAAACGGGCGAGAAATTCCTGAGGGCCGCAGTCGAAGAAACGACGGCCCTGATACGCGAAATCAGGGCGCTGCCAATCTTGCAGCGCGAAGATCACCACTAGGACAGGGCGCAGGTCATGGATTTCGAACTCATGTGGAGGGTCTATCCCTTCTTCCTGCAGGCAGCATGGGTCACGATCGTCCTTTCCGTGCTTACCGCAATTCTCGGCCTGACCTGCGGTTCGCTTGGTGCCGCGGCGCGCCTGTCACGGCACGCCATCCTGCGGTTTATCGGTGCCGCCTATGTCAGCGTGTTTCGGGGAACACCGGCGCTGATCCAGCTCTTCATTCTCTATTTCGGGGGGCCACAGATCGGCATTCAGCTGAATGCCTTCCAGGCAGGGGTGATCGGCCTCGGGGTGAATATCGGTGCCTATATGACCGAGACCATTCGCGGGGCGATCGTCGCGGTCGACAAGGGACAGATGGAGGCGGCGCGGACGCTGGGGCTGAGCAAGTTCCAGGCGATGCGCAAGGTCGTGCTGCCGCAGGCCATGCGGCTGATGGTCCGTCCGCTGGGGGTCAATATCAATGCGCTGATCAAGGGGACGGCGCTGGTTGCGGCGATCTCGGTGATCGAACTGACTTACACGGCCCAGCGCTATATCGGGTCGACCTACCGGCCGTTCGAGATGTTCCTGCTCGCGGGCGTTCTCTACATGATCATCATCTATGTCACCGGGCGCGGCGTGGCATATCTGGACCGCAAGGTCCGGATCGTATGACCGGCCGACGAGGGGGAGACTGACCATGGGCCTGGATTTCACCGTCATCCCGAAATACCTGGACGTCGTGCTGCTCGGCGCGCTGTGGACCATCGCCATTACCGTGGCTTCGGCGCTGTTGAGCTTTTTCGGCGGGATCTTCTTCGCGGTGATCGCGCTCTATGCGCCGCGGATCGTACGGCTGCCGTTTCGCGCCTTCGAGTGGCTGTTCATGGGGACACCGCTGTTGTTGCAGCTGTTCCTGATTTATTTCGGCCTCGTGCAGATCGGCATCGACCTGCCGGCTTTCGTTGCCGGCGTGATCGGGCTGGGGCTGCATTTCGCGGTCTATAATTCCGAACTCATCCAGTCTTCGATCCTGGCGGTCGACAAGGGACAGATGGAAGCGGCCCGCACGCTGGGACTGAGCCGTGGGCAGGCACTGCGCAAGGTGGTCATCCCGCAGGCCGTGCGCGATGTCATCCCCCCGATCGGCAACAACATGATTGCGCTTTTGAAGGACTCCGCGCTGGTTTCGGTCATCGGGGTTTCGGAGCTGACGCTTTCGGCGCAGTTGGCCATTGGCCGGACCTACCGGCCCTTCGAGTTCTACGTGCTGGCCGCACTTGTCTACTACATCATCAACCTCGGCATGGAAGCTGTTCTGCGCCGCATTGAAGCCCGCGTGCAGGCGGCGCGCTGACCCGAGGAAGGAACACGCACATGTCCGATCCCAAACCTTTCGTCGATATCCGGCACGCCCAGAAAAGCTATGGCGATCTGGAGGTGCTCAAGGACATCGATCTCAGCGTCCAGCGCGGCCAGATCGTGGCGATCATCGGCCCGTCAGGCTCCGGCAAAAGTACGCTTTTGCGCGCCATCAACGACCTCGATCCGCTGACGGGCGGCGAGGTGTGGCTGGAAGACGTTCAGGTCAACAAGAAGCTGCCGCACCGCCAGTACGAAAAGCACATCAACCAGGTGCGCCAGCAGATCGGTATGGTGTTCCAGCACTTCAACCTGTTTCCGCATCTCACCGTGCGCGAGAACATCACCATGGCGCCCAAAATGCTCAAGGGACTGTCGGACGAAGCGGCGAACAAGCTGGCGGAAGAGCAGCTCGAGAAGGTGGGGATGATCGATCGTATCGAATATTACCCCTCGCGGCTTTCCGGCGGGCAGAAACAACGTGTCGCGATTGCCCGGGCGCTGGCGATGAACCCGAAGGTGATGCTGTTCGACGAGGCGACCTCAGCGCTCGACCCGGAACTGGTAGAGGAGGTGAACCTTGTCATGAAGAAGCTCGCCGAGGAGCACATGACGATGATCATCGTCACGCATGAGATGGGCTTCGCGCAAAGCGTGTGCGACAGGGTGCTGTTCATGGATCAGGGGGTCGTTGTGGAAGAAGGGCCGCCCGACGTGATTTTCCGCAACCCGCAGAACGAGCGCACGCGCGGCTTCCTGCGCAAGCATCTCGAAGGCGCAAACGGTCACTGAACATGTCGCATCTTTTCTACCAGTCCCGGCTTGCGAGGCCGGCGCTCGATCGTGCCGAAGGCATCTATATGTGGGACCAGTCGGGTAAGCGCTATCTCGACGGATCGTCAGGGGCGATGGTCTCCAATATCGGCCATTCCAATCCCGCGGTGCTCGAGGCGATGCGGCGCCAGATGGACCGCTCGACCTTCGGCTACCGATTGCATTTCGAAACCGAGGCGTCCGAAGCGCTGGCCGCCAAAACGGCGGAACTCAGCCCGGAAGGCATGAACAAGGTGTTCTTTGTGTCCGGCGGATCGGAGGCCGTGGAAAGCACGCTCAAGCTGGCCCGCCAATATGCCATCGCGATGGGGCAGGGGCAGCGCTACAAGACCATTTCGCGCATGCCGTCCTATCACGGCTCGACGCTCGGGGCGCTGGCGGTTACCGGCTATGACCCGCTGTCGGTGCCCTTTGACCCGATGATGGAAGGCATGCCGAAAATCCCGGCGCCGCGCGCCTATCTCGACGGTCTCGATGCGGACGATCCCGCGACCGGGCGGCACTATGCCGACATGCTGGAAGACAAGATCCTCTCGGAAGGACCGGAGACGGTGCTGGCCTTCATCGTTGAACCGGTGGGCGGCGCCTCAACCGGCGCGCTCGTGCCGCCGGCGGGCTACATGCAGCGGATCCGGGAGATCTGCGACCAGTATGGCGTTCTGTTGATCCACGACGAAGTGATGTCGGGTGGCGGACGCACCGGCCGGTTCTGGGGCGCGGAACATTGGGACGTGGTGCCGGACCTGATCGCAATCTCAAAGGGGTTTGGCGGCGGCTATGTGCCGCTCGGTGCCATGGTCGCGCGCGACGACATCGTCGAGGCGGTTCTCGATGCCGGCGGTTTCCTGCACGGGCACACCTATGCCGGCAATCCGCTGGCCTGCGCGGCAGGGGTTGCCGTGGTCGAGGAGATCGAGCGGCAAGGGTTGATTGCCAACGCTGCGCAGATGGGCGGACTGCTCAAATCCCGGCTCAAGGGCTTGATGAACCGCTATCCCTTTATTGGTGACGTACGCGGCAAGGGGCTGCTGCTGGCGTTCGAGCTGGTTTCAGACCGCGCCACGCAGGCGCCACTGCCCAAGGGGCTGAACGCGTTCCAGCGTCTGGTGGACATTGCCTATGACAAGGGGCTGATCATCTATTCGCGGCGCACGCGGGGCGGCACCGAAGGCGATCATTTCATGGTCTGCCCGCCCATGATCGTGACCGAAGAGGGCATTGACGAGATCATGGATGGCCTGCGCGCGTCCCTCGACCAGTTTGCCGCTGAGGCCGGCCTTGAAACCGGCGGGGCCGCATGAGACTGCCCGACAAGACAACGCGTCTTGAAGAAGCTGTCGCCCATATTCGCGACGGCGCCACCATCATGGTCGGCGGGTTCGGTGTGCCGGGCACGCCCTTCACCCTGATCCGGGAGTTGGTGCGGCAAGGGCAGACCGGGCTGACGGTGATCAAAAACGACGCCAATGAGCAGGATATGGGGATCGACCATTTGCTGGTCAGCGGCCAGGTGCGCAAGCTGATCAGCACGCATATCGGGCTCAACCGGCGGGCGATCGAACTGCTCAATGCCGGGCGCATCGAGGTCGAGTTCTGCGCCCAGGGCATTCTGGCCGAACGCATCCATGCGGGCGGAGCGGGGCTGAAGGCGATTGTCACCGACATCGGGCTGGCGACCGAGCTCACCGCCGGCAAACCGCGTGTCGAGATCGATGGCGAGGCGGCGGTGATCGAAACCGCGCTCAGAGCGGATGTGGCACTGGTGCATGCGGACCGGTCCGACGTGTTCGGCAATCTGGGTTACGCGGCGGTGGCGCGGAACTTCAATCCGATGATGGCCATGGCGGCGGACCGCGTGATCGCCGAGGCCGAGACGGTGCTGCCGCTCGGCGGGCTGGCGCCCGATGCGGTGCACACACCGGGACCGTTCGTCGATCATGTGGTGGGACTTGAGGCGTTGAGCGAGGAGTATCAGGTTGTCCGGCGCTAGAGACAGGATGGTTGCCCGCGCGGCCGGTGAGATTGCGCCCGGACTGGTGGTCAATCTGGGCATCGGCCTGCCGACCAGGGTTGTCGATCACCTTTCGAGCGATTTCCCGGTATGCCTGCATTCGGAGAACGGGCTGGCCGGAATCGGGCCCTCCGTTCCGTTCGAGGCGGCTGACCGAAACCTGATCGATGCGGGTGGCAGCTATGTGTCGACTATCCCCGGCAGTGCGTTTTTCGATAGCTCCACATCGTTTGCGCTGGTGCGCAGCGGGCGGCTCGACCTGACGATGCTCGGGGCGTTCGAAGTCGCCGAGACCGGGGATCTGGCCAATTGGAAGATCCCGGGCAAGTTCTCCCCGGGCGTCGGCGGCGGCATCGAACTGGCGCAAAAGGCGCTGCGGGTTGTCGTTCTGTCGACCCATACCGACCGGCAGGGCAACCCCAAACTTGTGAAGACATGCACCCTGCCGTTGACCGCGCGGGGCTGCGTCAACCGCATCATCACCGATATGGCGGTGATCGATGTGACGCCGCAGGGGTTTGCGCTCCGGGAACTCGCGGACGGCGTGGGTGTGCGTGAAGTCGAGGAGGCCACCGGTGCGCCGCTGACCGTGCCGGATGGCGATATTCCGGTTTATTGAGGCAGATTGTGAGCGAGACCGACAAAACCGCCATCCTTCATGCGGTCGACGCGCTGTTCGACAAACAGCTCGCGTTCCTGGCCGAACTGACGTCCCACGCCTCCACCCGCGGCCATGAACAAGGCGCGCAGGACCTGATGGCGTTGGCGTTCGAAGAGCGTGGATTGGCAGTCGACCGCTGGCAGATCGATGTCGAAGACATCCGGGACATGCCAGGCTTCTCGCCGGTTGCCGGCAATTACGAGGATGCGGTCAACATCGTGGGCAGCCATCGAAGCCGGACCGGAAAGGGCCGCTCGCTGATCCTGAATGGCCATGTGGATGTGGTGCCGGAAGGGCCGCACGATATGTGGGACACGCCGCCCTATGCGCCGCGGATCGATGGCGGCTGGATGTATGGCCGGGGTGCCGGGGACATGAAGGCGGGGCTCGCCTCGAACCTGTTTGCGCTCGACGCATTGCGAGAGTGCGGTGTTGCTCCGGCGGCCGATGTATTCGTGCAATCGGTGGTGGAAGAGGAGTGCACAGGCAATGGCGCGCTGGCCTGTCTCCAGCGCGGCTACCGGGCCGATGCCGCGTTGCTCCCGGAGCCATTCGCCGAGAACCTCGTCACCGCTCAGGTCGGCGTGTTGTGGTTCCAGGTGCACCTCAAAGGGTTGCCGACCCATGTGGCCTATGCCGGAAGCGGTGCCAATGCCATCGAGGCGGCGATCCCGCTGGTCGCGGCTCTCAGAGAGATGGAAGAGCGCTGGAACGCGGCGGAGGGGCGGCATCCCGACTACGCTCATGTGGACCACCCGCTCAACTTGAATGTCGGGAAGATCGCCGGCGGCGACTGGACAAGCTCGGTGCCGGCCTGGTGCGTGTTCGATGTGCGCATGGGCCTCTATCCCGGCCAGGACATGGCGGCTGCCAAATCCGAGATCGCGGAGGTTCTGAGAGAGGCCGCGCAGCGCAACAATTTCCTGCGCAACAACATGCCCGAAATTACCTTTGTCGGCTTTCAGGCCGAAGGCTATGCGCTTTCCGAGGACACCGGGACCACGGCAAGACAGGCGATCAGTACGCTGGCCGATGCTCACCGGTCGATCAATCAAAGCGAACTCGACCAGATCGCCATCACCGCGACCACCGATGCCCGCTTTTTCGGGCTCTATGCGGATACGCCCGCGCTTGTTTATGGCCCGCGGGCCGAAGCCATTCACGGGTTCAATGAGCGGGTCGATCTCGAAAGCGTCCGCCGCGTCACACAGGCGACGGCACTATTCATCGCCGATTGGTGCGGGCTCGAGGATCTTTAGGACAAACCATGCGTGAAGCTGTCATCGTCTCAACCGCCCGCACGCCGATCGGCAAGGCCTATCGCGGGGCGTTCAACGATCTCGAAGGGCCAGTGATGGCGGCGCATGCTGTGCGCGCGGCGGTCAGCCGGGCCGGGCTCGACGGGGGCGAGATCGAAGAAGCGGTGTTCGGCGCTGCCCTGACCCAGGGAACAACAGGGGTCAACACGGCGCGGCATGTCGTGCTGGCCTCGGGTTTGCCCGACAGCGTGGCGGCCGCCACGATAGACCGGCAATGCGCGTCAGGGCTCAATGCAATCGCCAATGCGGCCCATATGATCATCGCCGAGGGCGTGAATATTGCTCTGGCTGGCGGGCTCGAGAGCATTTCGCTTGTCCAGAATGAAAGCTGGAACGGCTCCCGCTATCACAGCCCGGGGGTGACCGAAGCCTATTACCTGTCCATGCTCCAGACTGCCGAGATCGTGGCGAAGCGCTATGGCGTGTCGCGTGAGGCGCAGGACGCCTATGCCCTGCAAAGCCAGCAGCGGACGGCCGCAGCGCAGGATGCGGGGCGCTTCGCGGACGAAATCGTTCCGGTCGACGCGGTCAAGCTGGTCACGGATAAGCAGAGCGGCGAAACCAGCAAGGTGCCGGTGCGGATCGAGGCCGACGAGTGCAATCGCCCTTCGACCACGCTTGAAGGCCTTGCCGGGCTCAAGCCTGTTCTCGGACCAGAGACCAGCATCACCGCGGGGAATGCCAGCCAGCTCTCGGATGGCGGTTCGGCCATGGTGATGATGGAACGCGGGGAGGCCGCGCGGCGGGGGCTTTCTCCTCTCGGCGTGGTCCGCGGCTTCGCTGTGGCCGGTGTCGCGCCGGACGAAATGGGTATCGGTCCTGTCGTTGCCATTCCCCGTCTGCTCGAGCGTCATGGGCTGGGCATCGAGGATATCGGGCTGTGGGAGATCAATGAGGCCTTCGCCTCCCAGCTCCTTCATGTCCGTGACCGGCTGGGCATTCCCGATGACCGGCTCAACGTGAATGGCGGCGCGATCTCGATCGGCCATCCCTATGGTATGTCAGGCGCGCGCATGGCCGGGCACGCCCTGATCGAGGGACGCCGGCGCCGCGTGCGCCATGCTGTTGTTTCGATGTGCGTTGGCGGCGGGCAGGGCGCGGCGGGACTGTTCGAAATCGAGGCGTGAGCGGAGGCTGCCATGGCCTGCGCGGCAACATGCCATGGTCATTCCGTGCTTGTCTTGCGCGTCCGATTCTTATCTAAGCGCATGTGGTTCCAGATACTTTCCGATCGCTGCACCGCATCCCGGGCAGGGGGGCTGTGACATTCCTGTTGCCTTGATGGTCAGTGTCATTGCGGTATCAAAGTTGAGATATACCTCCAAAGTCTTTGAACAGGTCTTGTGACATTGCCCCAGCGTCGATAGGTAGGCGGCGTCCAAGCGCGGGGAACCTCGAATGAGAGTATCGATTTTTGGCACCGGTTATGTGGGGTTGGTGACCGGGGCGTGTCTTGCCGATTCGGGTCATTCCGTTGTCTGCATGGACGTGGATGCCAAAAAGATAGAGGCGCTCCTCGCCGGACACATCCCCATTTACGAGCCCGGTCTCGAGGCTATCGTCTCGCGAGCGCTGAGAATGGGCACCCTGTCCTTCACCACCGATCCGGACGCGGCGGTATCGCACGCGACAGTTCAAATGATCGCTGTCGGTACTCCTCCGGACGAGAGCGGCGCTGCAGACCTGCAATACGTCCTGGCTGTGGCGAAGGACATTGCGACCCGTATGACCGATGACAAGATCGTGGTCGTCAAGTCGACGGTGCCGGTGGGGACCAGCGACCAGGTGCGGGATGCGATGACACAGGTGTTGACGTCCCGGCAGGCCGGTCACTCTGTCGATCTCGTTTCGAATCCAGAATTCCTCAAGGAAGGCGCGGCGGTTGGAGATTTTCAGAAGCCGGACCGGATCATCGTGGGAGCCGTGTCGGAACGAGCCAGGGCAGTGTTGCAAGAGGTCTACGAGCCCTTCAACCGGAACCATGACCGCATGTTGTTCATGGATGTGCGCTCTGCCGAGCTGACCAAATATGCGGCGAACGCCATGCTGGCCACGAAAATCAGCTTCATGAACGAGATCGCCAACCTGGCCGAGCGTCTTGGTGCCAATATCGAGAATGTACGCCAGGGAATCGGGTCGGACCCTCGCATTGGGTATGACTTCATCTACCCGGGTCTCGGCTATGGCGGATCCTGTTTCCCCAAGGATGTTCAGGCTTTGGTGCGCACGGCGGCCGATGTGGGCTATGAGGCACCGCTGATCGAGGCGGTCGAGGCCGTCAATGCCCGGCAGAAGACCGTTCTGTTCGACAAGATCGAGGCCTATTTCAGCGACAATGGCGGACTGTCGGGCCTGACGATTGCGGTCTGGGGCCTGGCCTTCAAGCCCAACACCGATGACATGCGCGAGGCGCCGTCACGCGCGCTGATCGAAGCGCTCTGGGACGCCGGGGCCAGGGTACGGGCCTATGATCCGGTCGCTCTGGACGAGATGAAGCGCATATACGGTGAGCGAGATGATCTCGACTTGGTCGATACGCAGTATGGCTGCCTGGATGGTGCCGACGCGCTGGCGATCTGCACCGAATGGCGGCAGTTTCGCGTGCCCGATTTCGCCGAGATGAAACGCAGGCTCAACACGCCCCTGATCTTCGACGGCCGCAATATTTATGCGCCCGACCGGTTGCGGCACGACGGCTGGAGCTATGTCAGCATCGGACGGGCCCCGATGATCTCCGGGGAACGCGGAAAAGAGGCCGCCTCGTGAAGGTCCTGGTCACGGGCAATGCCGGGTTCATCGGCTTTCATGTCGCAAGGCGCCTGATCGAGCGCGGCGACGAGGTCGTCGGCTTCGATTGCATCAACGACTATTACGATCCGGCCCTCAAACAGGCTCGCCTGGCCGAGCTCGATGCGCTGGCAAAGCGGCAGGGCGCGCGCTACGGCTTCGTCCAGGCCGACCTGGCCGACCATGCCGCGGTGGACAAGGTTTTCGCGCAGCACGGGTTCGACCATGTGATCCACCTCGCGGCCCAGGCCGGCATCCGCCACAGCCTTGAGGCGCCGCGCGACTATGTGACCGCGAACCTTGTGGGCTTCACCAATATTCTCGAAGCCTGCCGGCACAACAGCGTCGCCCATCTGACTTATGCCTCGACCTCTTCGGTCTACGGCGCCAATGCGCATCTGCCCTATTCCGAGCATGACGGGGCCGATCATCCCCTGCAGCTTTATGCGGCAACCAAGCGCGCCAATGAGCTGATGGCGCATTCCTATTCGCATCTGTTCGGCCTGCCGACGACGGGGCTGCGCTTTTTCACGGTCTATGGCCCCTGGGGACGCCCCGATATGGCGCTGTTCACCTTCACCCGGAAGATCCTCGCTGGCGAGCCCATAGAGGTCTTCAACAATGGCGACCACACCCGCGACTTCACCTATATCGACGATATCGTCGAGGGCGTGATCCGCACGTCCGACCGGCCGGCAACGCCCGATCCCGAATGGAACGCCGAGGCGCCGGACCCGGCCTCGTCAAGCGCTCCTTTCAGGATCTTCAATATCGGCAATTCGCAGCCCGTGCGGCTGGGCGACTATATCGACGCGCTCGAACAGGCCCTGGGCCGCAAGGCGATCCGCGAGATGAAACCGCTGCAGCCGGGCGACATCCTCGATACCTGCGCCGATACGACGGAACTGACCCGCGCCACCGGCTATGCGCCCGCAACGCCGATGCGCGAAGGGGTGCGCAAGTTCGCGCAATGGTATACGAGCTTTTATGGCGATTCCCGATAACCCGCGAGGCAGCGCCGTGAAGGCGATCAGCGGCGCGATCGACGCGCTCAGGACAGGCGAGGGGCTCAAGGGCCAGCTGCTGCGCGGCGGCGTGGGCTCGATCGCGGTCAAGATCGGCTCGACCCTGATCAATGTCCTGCTGGCGATCGTGCTGGCGCGCACGCTCGGGGTGGAAGGCTTCGGGGTCTATTCATTCGTTTTCGCCCTGATCACCATCATGGCCATTCCCGCGCAGATGGGGCTGCCGAACCTCGTCGTGCGGGAGACGGCCAAGGCCCAGGCCAATGGCGACTGGGCCCTGATGAAGGGGTTGTGGCGCTGGTCGACGCTGATGGCGCTGGCGATGTCGGTCGCGCTGATGGCAGTTGGCGCCGCCGCGGCCTGGATCTTTGCCGCGCAATTGCCCGAAGGCGGTCTCGCCGTCTTCTATTGGGGCCTGGTCCTGGTGCCGCTGATCGCGCTCGGAAACCTGCGCGGCGCCGCGCTGAGGGGGCTGAGGCATGTGGTGCAGGGGCAGCTGCCCGAATTCATCCTGCGCCCGGCCTTCCTGATCGTGCTCGTCCTCGGTATGCATTTCGGGCTCTCAGCGAGAACAGTCACGGCCTCTGATGCGATGCTGCTCCACGCCATCGCCAGCCTCGCCGCCTTCGCCATCGGCGCCTGGATGCTGCTGAGGGCAAGGCCGGGGGAGTTGCGGGAGGCGGCAGCCTCGGAAACCCGGCCCGGGGCGTGGTTGAAGAGTGCCTTGCCGCTTGGGATGATTGAGGGGATGAAGCTACTGAACCAGCACCTAGGTGTCGTGACACTAGGGTTACTGGCCGCAACGGAAGAGGCCGGCATATTCAGGATCGCAATCCAAGTTGGCTCGCTCACTGGAATAGGATTGATCATAGCAAATTCCTTTGCTTCACCATTCATTGCCCGCTTGCATGCCAGAAATGAACATCGCAAGTTAAAAGTGCTTCTCTTAATATTATTTTCTGCCACTCAGTGCGCGGCCCTAATAATACTTATAATATACGTAATCTATGGAGATAAAATCGTTAGTGTCGCGTTCGGAAATAACTACGCAACCGCGTATTTTCCGATATTATTGATCTCAGCAGGTCAAATGGCTAACGGCCTGGGTGGGTTGCTGGCAATATATCTAACTATGACAGACCGACAGACGGCGGCACTTAATTGTGCTATCGTTGCTGGTAGCCTGCACGTAATCTTAGCTATCGTGTTGGTACCTCACTTCGGACTAACCGGCGCGGCCAATGCATTCTTGATCACTCAGATTGGATGGTCAGCTATTCTAGCCGGCTACCTAGTATTTTTCACCAACGATGTAGAATATAATAGATAGATCAATGAGATTTTCGATCTTGGGAACTAAAAGAAATTCCAATCAAAATAATATTCGTATCGATGCACTATCTCCGGCAATTCTAATAATACTGTACTTTGCACTAGATATTGTTTCGGTATACATATATGCAAATATCAACATTAATGAAGTAAATATATTCCTGCCGTTGGCAATGAGTCGAGAATCTCTATTATTCGGATTTTTCGTTTCTTCTCTATATTTGTTATGTTGGTATGTATCGTATTTCTTATTTCGGGGGCGATTGAGGTGCCCAGATACAATACAGAATGATATGCATGAAAATGCAAAATTCAATTTTTGGTTCTATGTGATATCTCTTCTTATTGGCATTGTTGCTCTCCATTTTTTGATATTAAGTCATCCGCTGTATCAGCGGGGACCAAGAAGTCAGCTGACTACTGGTTTGCATGGAAAGTTACTGTTCTCGTGTGTCGTGTTTTCAATAGTGACTTTTTGGGTGTTCTGTTGCGCCGTCGCTGCGGAATGGCGTGTCGCTAAGCCTGAGAATACAAGCCACAGGCTATTATACTCAACGGTAGTCTTGATTGGTTTGGGCGCCTTACTCTCACTCGTTCTTTGGCAGATGGGGGGGCGAGAGCGTGCACTAATGCCTTTGTTTGGTGCTGTGTTTGCATTTCACTATAACTTTAAGCGAATTTCACTATTAAATGCCGCAATCGTTGGCGGATTTGTTCTGACGCTTGCTTTGGCGCTTGATGGAATGTTTCAAGGGGGGGAAGGGTTTGAGAGAATCCTTCTAGTCTTCAGTCCAGCTAATGGTCGAAATTTTGATGGGCTCTACAACCTAGTGTCCGCCTTGCAGATGTACTCGAGCGAAAACATGTTAGGTGGCGCTGGCTGGGTCAACGCCATTCTGGATGATTTGGGCTTTGATGGAGGCGCATCAACGCGGGAAGAATTCATGCGCTCCTTGCTTGGTTTGAAGGAGGTGCACGTGGGGTTCCCTCCCACCAAAGCGGGGGACCTCTACATGAACTTCCTGTATCCAGGAATTATGATTGGTGGAGCTGCAATGGGAGCGTGTTCGGCCGTTACCTGGCGATATTTTGTCAAGGCAAGAGTGCTTGGACTTGCTTCAGTTCCACTTTATTTATCGGTGGTCTGGGTGCTTGGTACGGCAAGCATCAGGGGGTATTTTGTGTTTGAAGATTTTGTAATTGGAGTGTTTTACATTTTTGCTTGTCTTGTCATTTACGTAATCAGTCAGGGGAAGATGTGGTTCACTCGATGGCGTTCGCCTTAACAAATATTTCGGGACGTCCGCCGAATGTCTGAAGCATCCAAAGAGCAAATTTATATATAGACTCGGGAAGGCGGTTTGTGGAAACCGCAGCAATTCGATCAAATCCTCCAGCTTGAACTGTGATGGTATCGATGCGATAGCCACAATCTTCGATCAAGTTCCCGATGGTCTGTACTGTCCAACTGTATACGTGATGGTTTTTCTCGCCGCGCACAAATGTCCGAGTTCTCTTTCCCTTTTCCAACGGTACTACGAGCAATAGTGATCCATCCTTCTTGGAAATACGATGGATTTCTTCAAGTGTTGCGGCAGGATTGGGAACGTGTTCAAGGACGTGGTGGCAAATGACAACGTCGGCAGTTTCATTGGGTATTTCTTTTGAATCGGCGCACCATTCGATGCCGCAGCGAACAACATCTCGTTCCACAATGGGCGAAATGTCAAAGCCGATTGCTCTAGCAACTTGGAGGTCTGCCAAATTCCAGCCGCTACCGCACCCGTATTCAAATACAGTGTCTCTTGGATCTATGTATTTTTGGAATTTTTTTGATCGAGTCTTGTAGATTCGAGGCAGAGATTTCTCCGGTACCAAGCGCTTGCTGTGGTAGCTTTTCCCATCGTTGTGTTTATAGAAATCTTCTGTCTTCATGCTTCTGCCATATATAGGTTGACTGTTCGGTAGTAGCTTGATTTGTGTCTGGCTTTGCGCAGGGAATCGACACCTTATTGTCGAAGGTTTCGGACCTTTTCAAGGAATGTGTCTGGTGATGCAACCTAGGATGCTGATCATCGGCCCCATGAAAGCCGGGACCACCTGGATGCACGACTACCTTGCCGCGCGCGGTGACGTGTGCCTGCCTTTGGGTGTGAAGGAAACATTCTATTTCGACCGTTACCACGACAAGGGGCTTGACTGGTACGAGGATCACTTCCGCCAATTCGATCCAGACCGACATCGGATCAGGGTTGAGGTTGCTCCCAGTCTGTTTCACTCTGCGGAAGCACCTGGCAGGATCAAGCGAGAGCTCGGGCAGATACCGCTTATTGTGGCGCGTCGTGATCCCATTGCGCGCTCATGGTCGCACTACATGCATCTTCGACGTTACGGATATACGCAGAAGCCCTTGGCCGAGGCCATTGGCGATTTCCCCGCAATCATAGCGGCCAGCCAATATGACCAGCAAATCGCCCGATGGCGCGACGTTCTGCCGGATGCACTAATCCACGAATTGAATCTCGACCTGTTGAAGTCAGATAGCGACGGTTATGTCAGAGAGCTTTGTGACGTGCTCTCTATTCCTTATTTGCCGGTGCCAGAGGCGCTTTTGCGTGAAAGCAACATGGGAGCGGTGCCACCATCCTATTTCGCCGCGAAGCTTGGTCGCAGGCTGTCCTACGGGTTGCGTGGATTGGGCCTATATGGCCTGATCAATGCCGCCAAGGCAGCGGGGCTTCGGCGCGTGTTTTTCGGGGGGAGCAGCAGGTCCCAACGCACGCCTGGACCAACTGAGGCCGAGCGCGCCCTGCTGATTGAGCAGCTTGGGGGCAGCACATAGGTCCTATGCGCTTCGCCCTGATTGGTAACAACGCCTTTTCGGTCCTCAACTTTCGGGGGCCGCTGCTTTCCGAGATTGCAGAGCGTGGACATACCGTGTTCGCCCTTGCTCCGGATTTCGATGCTCACATTCGTGACGAGTTGGTCGCACTGGGCGTAACCCCGGTGGATATCTCGCTCTCGCGCACCGGTCTGAATCCCGTCCGTGATGCAATCGACATTGTCTCGCTGGTGCGCGCTTTGCGCGGGTTGGAGCTCGACTGTGTCCTGTCCTTTGCCATCAAGCCCGTGATCTATGGCACGCTTGCTGCCCGCATGGCCGGTGTGAAGCACCGTTATGCCCTGATCGCAGGGCTCGGCTATGCCTTTGGTGACGGCGCCCGATCCAGCTTTCGGAGCAGGGCAGTGCACCATGCGGCTCGCATGCTCTATCGCACGGCACTGTCGCAGGCGAATGCGGTTTTCATGCAGAATCCTGACGATGCCAATGATTTCGTGGACCTCGGCATCGTTGGCCGCGACAAGATCGTCGGTGTCAACGGGACCGGCGTAGATCTGGATGATTGGGTGGCCCATCCGACGATGGTCAAGCCGATCACCTTTGTCCTCGCGGCCCGGCTGCTGGCGGAGAAAGGTATCCGTCAGTATGTCGAGGCAGCAAGGATCATCAAGGCCGAACACCCGGACGTGCGTTTCGTGCTTCTCGGCGGTCTCGATTCAAATCCCGACGGCATCAAAAGGGCCGAAGTGGAGGGGTGGGTCGCCGAGGGGGTCCTGGAGTGGCCGGGACACGTTCCCGTGCGTCCATGGCTCGCCGAAGTGAGTGTGTTCGTCTTGCCGTCCTACTACCGTGAGGGTGTGCCCCGCTCGATCCAGGAAGCCATGGCTTCTGCGCGGCCTATCATCACGACCGATGCGCCGGGATGCCGGGAAACGGTGATCGAGGGCCGGAATGGTTTTCTTGTACCGCCCCGGGATGCAGGGGCTTTGGCCGATGCAATGAGAAAGTTTGTTCTTGAGCCTAATCTGGTTATGGACATGGGGCGTGAGAGCCGTATTCTTGCGCAAGAGCGCTTCGACGTGCATAAAGTCAATGCACGCATGATGAAGATCATGGGTTTGTAAGCAAAATCAAACCAGTAGAAGTAACTGAATCGTAACGGGCCCCGGTATTTCGCGGAATTGATTTATGGATATGCCGGCAAGACAACCGCGACGCCGCGAACAGCCGGCCCATCTGGCTCGGGATCTCACCTATGTCACGGCGCGCGGCGGCAGGCTCCGTCAGCATCGATATCTGGGTGATATTCGCCGTTTCGCCGGCCCGGTGGTTCTAGCCGTAATCGTACAGACCTTGATTTACGGCTCGATTCTGGCCCAGGCCGGCCGGACAGACTGGGAGAACATCGCCCTCGTCGTCGGCGTGCTGGCCTTCGTGCCCATCGTCTCCGCGGCCGTCCTGACGGGCTTCCGGCACAATGAGGCGCCGATCATCGTCGCCAGTGTGGTGAGCGTGGCCCTGTTCAGCGTCGCGATCAGCACCTTGTCGGCACTGCGTATCCCGGTGAGCTATTTTGCCCTGTCCCTCTGCCTGCCGGCGACCATGGTTCTCATGGTCTATGCGAATATTCGTTTTCGCCAAAGGCTGTTCGCCCGCTCCTCCCTTGCGCCGTTTTCACGCGCCCGGGCGGTTTCCGAGGCGTTGGGCGGCATACCGATCATCGAGGGGCCAAAGGCCAGGATCGACGATATCGAGTCGCTGCTTATCGATCCGGTCGAGCACCATCGGGAGGAGTGGTCGCCCCTTCTTGCTCAATGCTATTTGCGGGGCATCGAGATCCTGCCCTGGACCCGATATCAGGAAGTGCAAACGGGGCGGCTTGATGTGGCGAGTTTCGATGTCTCACACATCGCTTACAGCCCCAGTCAGCTTCTCTACGCCCGTATCAAGCGTTGGCTCGACGTCCTTGCCGTCATTGTCACGCTACCGCTGACATTGCCAATCGGGGGCCTGGTTGCCCTTTACATCCGCATTCTCGACGGCGGCCCGGTGTTGTTCGTGCAGGACCGGCGGGGTTATCGCGGCAAGCCGTTCCGGATGTTCAAGTTCCGCACCATGTACAAAGGCAGTTCGGGCGGTGCAACGCGGCGTCAGGACAAGCGGATCATGCCGGGTTGCCGCATCATCCGAAAGCTGCGCCTCGATGAGCTTCCGCAATTGGTGAACATCCTGCGTGGTGAGATGAGTCTTGTCGGCCCGCGTCCGGTCGCGGAATACATTGCTCACGACAGCGAGGCCCTGGACCCCAAATACGCCCTTCGCACGCTCGTGCTGCCGGGCATAACCGGCTGGGCGCAGGTTCAGTTCCGCTATGCCGCGAGCCCCGAAGAGGAAATCGAAAAACTCTCTTACGACCTCTATTACATCAAGCACCTGTCCCTGGACCTCGATCTCCTGATCCTGTTCAAGACGGTCGGCGCGGTGTTGTTCCGGGGCGGCGCGCACTAGGGCTTCGGCGCACGGTCAAGCCTGTGGCTCTTGTCCGGGTGAGGGGGCACGCTCCTGGACGGGCGACGATCTCGGTGTGAGGTGTTCGGGAAAACTGGTGCCGGCTGCAGGATTTGAACCCGCGACCCACTGATTACAAATCAGTTGCTCTACCAACTGAGCTAAGCCGGCGCCGGGCGCTAGCTAGCACTGGCCCCCTTTTGATGCAAGCGGGTTGATGCGGGCGGTTTGCGGGGCGCCGAAAACGGGCTGAAGCATTTGTTTTCGGGGTTCCCGCTTGCCTCGGCGCTTGCTGGTGCCCAAAAACCAATTCATTTTCAATGTGTTGAGCGTGGGTTTTGCGATCCATGCGGTTTCGGCATGGCGGATGGCCGAAAAATGCAACGCATTTGTCCTGTTCCGGAAAAACGCGGTTCAAAGGGCCTGATAGCGTCCGGGTCGAGATGATCCGCGCGAGAGTAGGCCCGTGCGGACAAAGACTGATGGAGAGGTCATGCCCGAAGCCGCGGAATCTGAATTCTGGAAGGACATCAAACCGATCGACAAGGTGTTCCAGCCGGACGCCCTGCCGGAAGTGTATATGCCCAACATCGCCACCGATGACGAGCGGTACTACGTGCCGTTCACCGAGACGGTGTCCTCGCGTCCGCTCTGGATTTCGCCGCAGCAGAACAAATGGTGCGACGTGCTTTATGCGAAGAAGGCGGGGCTGGTGAACCGGCACTACCATCCGCATGAAGTGTTCGCCTACACCATCTCGGGCAAGTGGGGCTATCTCGAGCACGACTGGACCGCCACGGCGGGCGATTTCATCTATGAGACGCCGGGCGAGGGCCACACGCTTGTGGCCTATGAGCACGAACAGCCGATGAAGGTGTTCTTCCAGGTGCATGGTCCGCTGATCTGGCTCGATGAAGATGGCGAGCCCGACGGGTATTTCGACGTCCACAAATATATCGAGATGTGCCGCCGCCATTACGACCAGGTCGGGATTGGCGCGGACTACGTCGACAAGCTGTTCCGGTAGAGACGGAACCGGGGGAGGCGCGATGCGAGCAGCGGTCTGGTACGGAGCGAGGGATGTGCGAGTGGAGACACGCGCTCGGCTTGCCTTGCCTGCCGATCACATCCGGATCGCTGTGACCTATTGCGCCATCTGCGGCAGCGACCTGAATGAATATGCCTCCGGTCCTCATGCCATTCCGATCTATGCGCCGCATCCGGTCTCGCGGGTGCAGGCGCCGATCATCCTTGGTCACGAGTTTTGCGGCCGGGTGCTGGAGGCGGGAGACGATGTTCACGATTTTGTCCAGGGGCAGCGCGTGGTGATCGAGCCGGAATATCGCTGCATGCGCTGCGATGCCTGCCGCCGGGGCGACTATAATCTGTGCCAGCATACGGGCTTTGCCGGCCTGACCGGGCATGGCGGAATGGCCGACGAGGCGGTCGTGCCCGCCTATATGGTTCATGCGCTGCCGGATTCGGTCAGTGACGAACAGGCGGCGGTGATCGAGCCGGCCGCGGGGTGCCTGCATGCCTTGAGGCGCGGACGGCTCTCGGCGGGAGAAACCTGCCTGATCGCCGGTGCGGGCCCGATGGGTCTCTTGCTCGTCCAACTGGCCAAGGTGGCCGGCGCCCGCGAGATCATCGTTTCGGATGTGACGCCGAAACGGCTGGCGCTGGCCGGTGAGCTGGGCGCGACACGTGCGGTCGATGTCACCAAGGAGAGCCTTGGGGAAGCGGCGGCGGAAGCCACGGACGGGCGGGGCGTCGATATCGCCTTCGAAACCGTGGGACTGCAATCCTCGCTCGACGAGGCACTGATGGGGCTGCGCAAGGGCGGCCGGCTGGTGCTTGTGGGGCAATTCGACACTCATCCAAGGATCGATGCGGCGGCATTGGTCGGGCGCGAGATCGATGTGATCTCTGCGGTCGGCTACCGCAACATCTATCCGGATCTGATCGCGATGGTGGCGGATCGGCTTTTCGATCCTTCGCGCATCGTGACTGCGAAAACCGACCTCTCCCGTGTGGTCGAGATGGGCTTTGAACGCCTGCTCGATCCCAAGGGAGGAGCGGTGAAGATCCTTGTTTCGCCGAATGGCTAGTTCGGCGGACCAGGACATGTTGACTTCTAAGCCAACGGGAGGACTAGGCATGAAACTGAAGTTAGCTGCATTCGCAGGGGCTCTGACCCTTGCAATGTTTACCGCGAGCGGCGCCATGGCGCAGTCTTGCGGCGACAACTCGGGCAACGCCGCGACTGGCGAGCCCATCATCATCGGTGCCATCACCGGTCAGACCGGCCCGGACGACTTTTCTGCGTCCACCAAAGGGGCCAAGGCCTATTTCGATTGCGTGAACGCGAATGGCGGCATTCATGGCCGTCCAATCGAGTACATCATCGAAGACGACCAGTGGAATCCGGAAATCGCGTCTCAGCTCGCGGCCAAGCTCGTCAATGACGACAATGCCGTGATGCTGGTTGGTTCGGCGAGCTTTGTCTCGTGCGGGGCCAATGCGCAGTTCTTTGCGGATAACAACATCATCGATCTGGCAGGCGTGGGTGTGCCGCGCGAGTGCTTCTTTGCCTCGCATATCGCACCGACCAATGCCGGCCCGCGCGTGTCCATGGTGGGTGCGCTCGGTTATGCGATCGACGAGTTGGGTGCGGAAAACGTGGTCTGCATGACCACCAATATTCCGGGCGCCGGCGACTGGTCGTGTGAAGGTCTCGAAGCCGCTGCCGAAGAGCTGGGGATTACCTCCAACTCGATCCTGATGGATCCGGCGACCGGCGACTTCACCTCGGTTGTCCTGCAGGCCGCTTCTTACGGTCCGGACACTGTTGTTCTCGGCTTCCCCAAAGGTCTGACCATTCCGATCCTGGCGGCTGCCGAAGAGCAGGGCCTCAACCAGTCGATCAACTGGACCAGTGCTGCCTCGGCCTATGACCTGACCGTTCCCGACACCATCGGCGAAGGCTGGGACAAGGCTTTCTACGCCAACATGGAATTCAACGATCTGAATTCGGATGGCGAAGACAACCAGAACTGGCTGGCCGTGATGGATGCCTATGCCAATGCAGACGACCCGCGCGACACCTTTGCGCAGGCCGGCTATCTGGCGGCCCGCATCGCCGAACAGGCTCTCAATACTCTTGAGGCCGATGCCATCAACCGTGACAACGTGACTGCAGCGGTGCAGGGCGTGGAAGGTTTCGAAAGCGACATCTTCTGCACTCCCTGGTACTTCGCTGACGGTCTCGGCCGCAACAACGCCAACTGGCATACCCGGATGGCCGTTGCGGATGGCGGCGAATGGACCGTGATCTCCGAGTGTGCGCCGTCTCCGGACCCGCAGCTCGACGATGTGCGGGCCTATGAGGCCGAAAACGGCCTCGGCGCGATGTAATCGGCGCCACAAACAGCAACAAGAACTCCGGCCTTCGCGGTATCATCGCCGCGAGGGCCGCCCTTTAGCCGCACAAGCCGCCCTTTGGAGGGGCGCATAATGAATATCAACCTGTACCTGCCGTTTATCATTTCGGGGCTGGGGATCGGGGCAGTGTATGCGCTGTCCGGCGTCGGGCTGGTTATCCTTTACCGGGCGACCGGTGTCCTGAATTTCGCGTTCGGTGCCATCGGCGCTGCCGGAGCCTTTGTCGGCTGGCAACTGATGGATATGGACTGGCCGCTGGCAGTGGCCATTATCGCCGGCGTGGGCGTCTCCACGCTGATCAGTTTCCTCTACGGTCGCTTCCTGGCGCCGCTGCTGGCCTATCGCGACCCGGTTGTCCGGGCGGTCGGCACGCTGGCGCTGGCCATGGTGCTGATGGGCGCCATCGGCCTGATTTGGGGGAACGTGCCCAAGCGCATGACTTTCCCCACGGACCGGATGTTCCTCGATTTGTTCGGGGTCCGCTTCACCTATACCCGTATCATCGCGATTGCGCTCGCCCTGGCCATGGTCATCGGGGTGACAACGCTGCTCACCACGACGCGGCTCGGGCTCTACATGCGCTCGCTCGCCAATGACCGCGATCTGAGTTCGATCCTCGGCGTGCCGGTGCTCAAGACCGAAACCGCGGCCTGGGTGATGACCGGGCTGTTTGCCGGTTTTGCAGGCCTGCTGCTGGCCGACCTGCTGCGGGTTGAAGCCGTGTTCCTGACCTTCATGGTAATCCCGGCCATCGCGGCTGCAGTGCTCGGGCAGCTTCGCTCGCTTTGGGTGACGCTGATTGCCGGCTTTGGTGTCGGCATTGTCGAGGCCGTTCTCACCGTGGTTCAGCCGGTTTCCAACTATCGCACCATGGCGCCGTATCTGATTGCGGTGCTGGCGGTGATGGCATTGAGCTTCCTTGGCTCTGCCAGCGCGAAGGATCGCTGACATGGCCGATATCGCACAAACCTCATTCTCTCAAGCCAATCCGATGGCTGCAGCGCTGCGCGCTTCGCGGCTCCAGATCCTGGCGATTCCAGTGGTGATGGCGATCTTTGCCCTGATCATGGGCAATTTCGCCAACTCCTTTTATTTGACCGCGGCCACATCGGGGGTTGCCATTTCACTCTCGATCACCGGACTGGCGATCCTTTACGGCCAGCTGGGCCTGGTTTCGCTGTGCCAGTTTGCGCTGGTGGGTGTTGGCGGCTGGATCACGCTGCGGCTCGGCCACGGTTTCGATCTGCCCTATGAGCTCAATCTGCTGATCGCCGGGATCGGGGCCTCGATCGTAGGTATCATTTTCGGCCTGCCGGCACTTCGCCTGCGGGGGCTTTACCTAGCGCTCGTGACCCTGATGCTGGCCGGGATCTTTCAGGTCATCATCACGGCCTGGAACTTTCCCGATGGAGGTGACGGCTTCATTGGCCGTGCTGCGGGCGCCGGTCGCCAGATTCTCGAGAAGCCGAGCCTGGCACCGACCCCGATCGCCTATTTCTATTATGTGGTGATCATCGTGACGCTTGGATACATGCTGGCGCAGTGGCACCGCAACGCAAAGCCGGGCAGGGCCTGGGCACTGATCCGCAAGGGCCAGACCACCGCGCTCGCATCCGGGGTCAATATCCTTTTGTACAAGCTGTGGGCTTTCGCGCTCGCCGGTTTCCTTGCCGGTGTGGCGGGCGGCCTTCTGGCGGGCGTTGCCGGGCAGCTCGATTCGCGCTCTTTCGGCGCATCGGAAAGCCTGAACCTGTTCGCGCTTGCCGTGGTTGGCGGTGTTTTCAACTGGTATGGCGCATTGATCGCCGGTCTGGCGCTCAGGTTCCTGCCGGCTGCCCTGCAGGATTTCGGCGCCTATTTGAGTGTCGGCATCTTCGGTGCCGCACTGTTCCAGGCGCTGGCCATGGAGCCTACCGGCGTCGCCGGGCGGCTTTCGCTAATCCTTGGCTGGTTCCGCAAGAAGCTCATGCCCCAGAAGTCCACCCCACAAAATGCCATGTCCGAGGGAGGCGCTCGTGATTGAAACTGAAGGCCTTACGGTCCGGTTCGGTTCGGTGCGTCCGATCGACGGGCTGACCGCGCGGATCGATGCGCCCGTGGCGGGGCTGATCGGTCCGAACGGGGCAGGGAAGACAACGCTTTTGAACGTCATCTCCGGTTTCGTGCGGCCCGAGAGCGGCTCGGTGACCATCGATGGCAAGAGCTTTGTCGGCCTTTCCCCGGTCGAGCGTGTGCGTGGTGGCCTGCGCCGGAGCTTCCAGACCGAGCAGGTGGTGGAAGATCTCACGGTGGTGCAAAACGTTCAGGCGATCGCCGATCACCTGGCGCTCGGGTCGTCGGCCCGGTCCAGCGTTGCACAAGCCCTGCAGTATACCGGGCTCGAAAGCGTGCGGGACGAACTGGGCGGTTCGCTCAATCTGTTCCAGCGGCGCCTCGTTGAGATTGCTAAATGCCTGGTGGGCGAGCCCAAGCTGGTGCTGCTTGACGAGCCTGGGGCCGGGCTTTCCAACGAGGAAGGCGAGCAGCTGCAGCGCATCATCCTGGGCATCCCGGAGCAATTCCGGGCGCAGGTGCTGGTCATCGACCACGATGTCGACTTGATCCGGGCGATGTGCGAACAGACGCTGGTGCTCGACTACGGCAAGATGCTGGCCCTCGGGCCCACCGCGCAAGTGCTTGAAAGCGATAGCGTTCGCCAGGCCTATCTCGGGGAGTTGTGAGATGAGCAACGCGACGATCGAAGTCAAAGACCTGGTGGTGAGCCGAGGCGGCAAGAAGGTGCTCCACAGCATCGGCTTCTCGGTGCCCAAGGGGGAGATCACCACGCTGCTGGGCGCCAATGGTGCCGGCAAATCCTCGACGGTGCTCACCCTGGCCGGGGTGCTCAAGCCTGACAGCGGCACGATCGAGGTCAATGGCCAGAGCCTGGTCGGCCTGTCGCCGGACATGGTGCGGCAGCGCGGTGTGGCCCTGGTTCCGGAAGGGCACAGGGTGCTGGGCGGGTTGTCGGTCCATGACAATCTGCGGGTCGCCTCTATGGGCAAAACGCAGGCCGAGATCGACGGGCATGTCGAGCATGCGCTGTCGATTTTTCCCGAACTCAAGGAACGGCTCAAACAGCGTGCCTCCGATCTGTCCGGCGGGCAGAAGCAGATGGTCGCCGTATCGCAGGCCTTTATCGCCCGCTCGGACTTCATGCTGGTGGATGAGCTTTCACTCGGTCTTGCGCCAACGGTGGTGCATCGCCTTGCCGATGCGCTGAAAGTGGCTGCGGACGAAGGGATCGGTGTGCTCTTGATCGAGCAGTTCGCCCATCTGGCGCTCGATCTGGCCAAGAACGCGCTGGTGATGGAACGCGGACGCATGGTCTATCAGGGCTCGTCGGCCGAACTCAAGGAACGGCCGGACATCCTGCACAGCGCCTATCTAGCGGACGAAGCGGCCGAATAACCCGCTCATTTCGCATTCCTGAACAGTGTTTGATCCCGTCCCGGTCTAGCCGGGGCGGGATTTTGCTATTTGATGGCGGATGGCAGCGTTACTCAGTATTGCTAATATAGAAATATAATTTGCGACATTAGTGATATGTTTGCGTAACGACCCGCTGCGCTTTACAGTGTGATGCCGTTGAGAGATAATTAACGCGTGAAATAAATCGCGCCCGACAACGGGCATCACAATGGCGATGCGTGGGAGGGGTGAATGTTTGAAATGCAGGAAGCGCTCAAGACGACCTTCGATACCCGCAGCGTTCCCAGGCGGCACCGGCTGGATTTCTGGGAAGAAAAGTGCTCGGCCGACGTGGTCGGCCTTTCCTGTTCAAGCATGGAAGAGGAGGGCTTTCAGGCCCGCTTCGACCATTTCGATTTCGGCTCGTTCTCGGTATTCGACATCGAGGGCAAACAGCACGTCATCGAGCGCCCGCCGGAATTCGTACGCACCCGCGAGAAGGATTCGGTTTTCTTCGCGATTCTCATGCACGGCTCGTCATTCGTGAACCGCGCCAATCAATGCGTGTTGGTCAATCAGGGCGATTGCGTTCTTTACGACACCAACAAGCCCTATATGCACGGCTTCCCGACGGCCATGCGTCATGTGATTTTCGATCTGCCGGGTGATGAGTTCCGGGCCCGCTTTCCAAGCTGGCAGTTGTTCGAGACGGTTCGGCTGAACGGTTCGAGCGGGCCGGGAATCTCGATTGCGCAAGCGCTCAGAAGTACGTTCTCCAAGGTGTTGTCGCGCAAATATCTGGCACCCGATCCGACACTTGTCGATGAAGTCTGGGCGGCGCTCGAAAGCGCCTATGGCATCATCAACGGGCACACCGATATCAGCGCCTATCATCTTGGTGCGCTGATCCGGGCGAAAAAGTTTATCGGCGCCAACCTTTCCAAGGCCGACCTTTCGGCCGAAATGGTCGCGCAGGAAGTGGGGATGAGCGTTCGGCATCTCAACCGATTGCTGGCGCTTGAAGGCAAGTCGATCAAATCGATGATCATCGCCCAACGACTGGAACGCGCGCGCCGGGATATCGAGCAGTCCGTGTCTCGCCATGACACAATGGCGGAGATTTCCTACCGTTGGGGTTTCAACAGCCAGGCGTATTTCTCGCGCTCCTTCAAGGAGCATTTCGGCCTGTCGCCGTCCGAGGTCCGGGGCGTTGCGCAGGGTCACTGACCCGCTGATCACAATGTGCTGACCGATCCGGTTGTCCTGCCGCTTGCCGGAGGTGACGCGCAGCGTCTAAGCTCTGGTCACATCAGGGCAAATCAGGTGAACAGGAAATGGCACAGGCGGAAGTCGGGCTCATCGGGCTCGGGGTCATGGGCGCCAATCTGGCGCTCAATATCGCGGAAAACGGGTTTCCGATCGCGGTTTACAATCGCACCACAGAAAAGACCGAGGCCTTCTACGCCGAAGCGGGGGATTTGCAAGACAAGATCGTGCCCTGCGAGAGCTTCGAGGCATTGGTGGCGGCGATCCGGCCGCCGCGTCCGATCATCATCATGGTGAAGGCCGGGGACCCGGTTGATCAGCAGATAGCGGCGCTCAAGGAGCTGCTTGAGGCCAACGACATCATTATTGATGCAGGCAATGCCAATTTCCGGGACACGCAACGTCGGTTCGACGACCTCAAGGATAGTGGCCTGACCTTTATCGGCATGGGTGTCTCGGGCGGCGAAGAGGGTGCACGGCACGGCCCCTCGATCATGGTCGGGGGAACGCCCGAAAGCTATGACCGTGTTTCTGAAATGCTCGATGCGATTTCGGCCAAATACAAGGGCCAGCCCTGTTCGGCTTATCTCGGCACCGACGGGGCAGGGCATTTCGTCAAGACGATCCATAACGGCATCGAATATGCCGACATGCAGATGATCGCCGAGGTCTATGGCGTGCTGCGGGACGGGGTCGGCATGACGGCGCCTGAGATCGGCGACGTGTTCGCGCGCTGGGATAATGGTCGCCTTGATTCCTACCTGACCGAAATCACAGCCAAGGTGCTCAAGGCGACGGACCCCGAAACCGGCCAGCCGGTGCCTGACATCATTCTCGATCGCGCCGGGCAAAAGGGCACGGGCCGCTGGTCGGTGATCGAGGCCCAGCAGATGGGCGTGCCCGCCACCGTGATCGAGGCGGCTGTGGCGGCCCGCTCACTGTCGGCGGCCAAGGCCGAACGTGAAGCGGCGGAAGATGTTTACGGGGCGGGCCGCGGGGCGCTGGACCTGCTCGACCGTGACGAACTGATCGACGATCTCGAACTGGCGCTGTTCGCCGGCAAGATCAGCGCCTATGCGCAGGGCTTCGCGGTGATGGCGGCGGCCTCCGATGAGTTCGGCTGGAACCTGCCCATGGACACGATTGCGAAGATCTGGCGGGCTGGCTGCATCATCCGGTCGCAGTTTCTCGATGATATCGCCGCGTCTTTCGAAAAAGACCGGGATCTGTCCAATCTGCTGATGGCGCCGGATTTCGTGGCGATGATGAAGAGTGCCCATCCTTCGTTGCGTCACATCGTTTCGACCGCCGTGAAAGCGGGTATTGCCGTGCCGGCGCTATCGGCGGCGCTTGCCTATTTCGATGGCTACCGGCAGGGCCGGGGTACGGCGAACCTCATCCAGGCACAGCGCGATTTCTTCGGTGCGCATTCCTTCGAGCGGATCGATGCAGAGGGCGCCCATCACGGGCCCTGGGGCCTCGATTAGGCGATCAGCGAATCGAGACTTTTCTCGATCAGGTTGTGACGGCCGACATCATTGATGTCGGTCTCGCCGCACAGCCCCATGGTGATGTCGAGCTCCTTGCGGATGATCTTGAGGGCCAGTTCGACGCCCTTCTTGCCCATGGCGCCAAGCCCGTAGAGATAGGGGCGGCCGATAAACACACCCTGCGCGCCCAAGGCCCGGGCCTTGAACACGTCCTGGCCTGAGCGCACGCCACTGTCCATATGCACTTCAAGCTTGCTGCCGACCGCGTCAACAACCTTTGGCAGGGAGGCGATGGAAGAGGGGGCGCCATCGAGCTGCCTTCCGCCATGGTTGGAGACCACAATGGCATCGGCGCCCGCGTCATAGGCTGCCTGTGCATCCTCGGGATCGAGAATGCCCTTGAGGATGATCTTGCCGCCCCAGCGTTTCTTGATCCACTCGACATCCTTGAAGCTCAGGCTCGGGTCGAACTGGGCTTCGGTCCAGCTCGCCAGGGTACCGAGATCGGTGACGTCCTTGGCGTGCCCCACCACATTGCCGAAGGTGCGGCGCTTGGTGGTGAGCATATCAAGGCACCAGCGCGGCCTGGTTGCGAACTGCATGACCGTTGACGGTGTGATCTTGAGCGGAGCCGAGAGCTGGTTGCGGAGATCCTTGTGGCGCTGGCCGAGCACAGTGAGATCGAGGGTGAGCACCAGCGCGCCACAGCCCGCAGCCTTGGCGCGGTCGATCAGGCCATAGGTGAAATCCAAGTCCTTGGTGACATAGAGCTGGAACCAGAACGGCGCCTTGGTGACCGAGGCGACATCCTCGATCGAGCAGATGCTCATGGTCGACAGCGTATAGGGGATTCCCATGGTCTCGCAGACCTTCGCCGCCAGCATCTCCCCGTCGGGATAGTTCATGCCGGCCGAGCCGGTGGGCGAAATGGCCAAGGGCATGGCGTAGTCCTGGCCGAGCATGGTGGTTCTTAAGCTACGACCGGAGATATCCTTGCCAACGCGCTGCCTCAGCTTGATTTTCTGGAAATCGTCTTCATTGGCGCGATAGGTGCTTTCGGTGAAGGATCCCGAATCCGCATATCCGAAGATCATCCGGGGAACGCGGCGCTGGGCGAGGATCTTGAGGTCGTTGATTTCGAGAACCTTCACAGGAATGCTCCTTGGTATTCTGTCGGCGGCCAGTGTTGTGTCGGTCCCTTGCCTGGACAAGGGCGGGGCACAGACCAAAACTATTGAACACGTTAATTAGCTGATTGAATCCGTCGGTGCCAGCACGGTCCACTATTATCCCCGGGTCACCGCGAACAGGGCAATTGCGGCGGCATTGGAGACGTTGAGCGACTTGATCGGGCCGGGCATGTCGAGGCGCACGAGGCGGTCACAAAGGCTGCGGGTCTTCTGCCGCAGGCCCTTGCCTTCGGCACCCAGAACGATGGCTGTGCGCTCACTTGCGCCGCCGGCGGCCAGTTCCTCGGCGGCCTCGGAATCAAAGCCAATGCAGCGGAAACCCAGGGCCTGCAATTCCTCCATGGCGTCCCCGAGATTGCGCACCTCTATGAAGGGCACGATATCGAGCGCGCCCGAGGCCGATTTGGCCATGACACCGGTTTCGCGCGGGGCGTGGCGGGCCGTGGTGAGCAAGGCGTCGGCGCCAAAGGCGCAGGCGGTGCGCAGGATCGCGCCGACATTATGCGGATCGGTGACCTGATCGAGAATGACGATCAGCCTTCCGTCCCTGAAGGATGATAACGGTTCGCGGTCGAGCGGTTCGACCTCGAGCGCCACGCCCTGATGCACGGCATCCGCGCCCAGCAGCTTGTCGAGCTGCCGCGGCGTCGTGTCTTCCAGTTCGGGGGTGCCTGCGGGAAGGGGAGCATCCTCGGTCAGCCTGCGCAGGGCGTTCGGGGTCGCCATGAACTTGCGTTTCTGGCGCCTTGGATTGTCGAGCGCCGCCCTTACCGCGTGCAAGCCATAGATGAAATGACGCTCGGGCGGCTGCGATTTGTGACGGTTCGACCGGTGGTTCGGCTTGCCGCCGGGGCGAGGGCGCTTGTTCATGCAGACTGCGTAACCGCTGGCTCAAGGGCGGGCAAGAGCGATGAGCGGCATGGGCAAGAAGAAACATTTGAAACTTGTGCACTTGGTATGGCACTTGGCGGTTGACAGGGCGCTTTGAGATGACGATAAACCGCGCCTGTTGCTCCGCTTGCTTTTGGAGCGGCTCCGCCGTGTCGCGGTGCCGGGACTGGCCAAGGAGGGGTGGGAGAGTGGTTAAATCCACCAGACTGTAAATCTGGCCGCTAACGCGTACGCTGGTTCGAATCCAGCCCCCTCCACCAGCCTGTTCCAGAACGTGAATGCCCAAGCCGCACAGGCGGCACGAATGCCCAAGCCGCACAGGCGGCATGCGGGTGTAGCTCAATGGTAGAGCAGCAGCCTTCCAAGCTGACGACGAGGGTTCGATTCCCTTCACCCGCTCCAAATCTCCGGTCGGGACACGCGGGCATGATTTCGTCACACAATCCGGGATATACCGCTGGTTCGTTGTAGAGCGGCTGCATCATTTGCGGCTGCGTGACCGAACCCACCGGAGACTGATTCCCCGTGAATGCACTGACTTCCCGGCGCGGACGCACTGTCCGGCTTCTCATCACCCTGGCCATGGTGATCGTTGTGATCATCGGGCTTTTTGCCGCTCTGGCGACCTATCAGAGCATGGCCGCAAGGGCCGAACTGGCAGCGCTGGAGCGCCCGGGCTCGATCATCGAGATCGAGGGGCGGGAGGTCTATGTGGACTGCCGGGGCGACGCACAGGCCGGCAGGCCAACGGTGCTGATCGAGACGGGGAACGGCTCGCTGTCGACCGAGTGGCGGCCCATACAGCAGCAACTGTCGGCAACCCATCGCGTCTGTGTTTATGACCGAGCGGGTTATGGACAAAGCGATGCGGGCAAAATGCCACGTGATGCCGATCAGGCGGTCAGCGAATTGCGGGCGCTTGTCGAGGCCCTGTCGCTGGGACCGGTGATCCTTGTCGGACACTCTCTGGGCGGCTGGCATGCGGAGCTTTACGCCTTGCGCTATCCCGAGGACGTGGCCGGCCTCATTCTCGTAGACAGCCCGGCGCCGGATCTCGGGAGCAATCCGGACTTCGTCGCGGGTCTTCAAGGCAGTATCGGGTTTTACACGGTCATGAAGACCGTGATCGGCTCCGGCATCATGCGGGTCTTGGCACCAATTGCCGGCGATCAGGCCTTGCCTCCGGTGGCCGCGGCGCTGCCCGAGCTCTCGGATGAGTACATGACGCTGGTACAGCGGTCGGCGCATTGGGATTCGGCGATCGCCGAGATCGAAGCCGTGACCGAAAGCACACAAGAGGTGCTGGATGCGCGCGAGGGTGATTATCCGCTCGGCGATCTGCCGCTCATCATGCTCAGCGCCGAACCTGCTGGAGACGACGCTGTCGCGGCGGCCATCTTTGCATCACAGGAACGCCAGGCGGCGCTTTCGACGCGCGGTGAGCGCGTGGTTGTACCCGAAACCGGGCACAACATGCATATCGATGCGCCGCAGGCAATCATCTCGGCAGTCGAGGAGATATCGGATCGGGTGGGGCGCTGAACCCGATCAGGCGTCCGGGCAGTTCCGGGCGGGTCTCGGCGTCTCTTTGGGCTTGTCTAGACCGGACCAAAATTGTAAACGGCGCGTTGTTTTTGACCCCAAACCGGCACGGGAAACATGGCGAAGGTAAAGTTTGATCGTTCGAAGCCGCATGTGAACATTGGCACGATTGGTCACGTTGACCACGGCAAGACGACTTTGACGGCAGCGATTACGAAGGTATTGGCGGAGACTGGCGGTGCGACTGCCCAGGCTTATGACCAGATCGACAAGGCGCCTGAAGAGAAGGCGCGCGGGATCACGATTTCGACGGCACACGTTGAGTATGAGACCGAGGAGCGTCACTACGCTCACGTCGATTGCCCGGGTCACGCTGACTATGTGAAGAACATGATCACCGGTGCGGCGCAGATGGACGGCGCGATCCTGGTGGTTTCGGCTGCCGATGGCCCGATGCCGCAGACCCGCGAGCACATTCTGCTTGCCCGTCAGGTTGGCGTTCCGGCGATTGTTGTGTTCCTCAATAAGGTCGACCAGGTCGATGACGAGGAGCTTCTGGAGCTTGTCGAGATGGAAGTGCGCGAGCTGCTTTCGTCCTATGAGTTCCCGGGCGACGACATTCCGGTTGTGAAGGGCTCGGCGCTTGCTGCGATCGAAGACGGCGATGCCAAGATCGGCCATGATGCGATCCTCGAGCTGATGAAGGCTGTTGACGCCTACATCCCGACCCCGGCGCGTCCGAAGGACCAGCCGTTCCTGATGCCGATCGAAGACGTGTTCTCGATCTCGGGCCGCGGCACGGTTGTGACCGGCCGTGTGGAACGTGGCGTGATCAAGGTGGGTGAGGAAGTCGAGATTGTCGGCATCAAGGACACCCAGAAGACCACGGTGACTGGCGTCGAGATGTTCCGCAAGCTGCTCGATCAGGGCGAAGCGGGGGACAATATCGGTGCGCTGATCCGCGGTGTTGACCGCGAGCAGGTCGAGCGTGGCCAGGTTCTTTGCAAGCCCGGCACGGTGACCCCGCACACCAAGTTCGTGGCCGAAGCCTACATCCTGACCAAGGATGAAGGTGGCCGTCACACCCCGTTCTTCACCAATTATCGTCCGCAGTTCTACTTCCGCACCACCGATGTGACCGGTGTTGTGACGCTGAAGGACGGCGTCGAGATGGTGATGCCGGGCGACAATGTGGAGATCAATGTCGAGCTGATCGTGCCGATCGCCATGGAAGAGAAGCTGCGCTTCGCTATCCGTGAAGGCGGCCGCACCGTCGGGTCCGGCGTCGTCTCCAAAATCGTCGAGTA
>NZ_KE386979.1:127571-399831 GCF_000429865.1 Cucumibacter marinus DSM 18995 | reverse complement strand
GCCGCGACAAGCTGCGGCATCGCCGTCATCGGCACCCGCCGCGCCATCACCGCACCGATGCCGCCGCCAATGGCCACGCCACCCACGATCAGCATCCAGGAGACAATGTCGTTGGGACCCGAGACCGCCAGCGTCGTCAGGACCGCAATGGTCATGCCGATCATGCCGAACAGATTGCCCTGGCGCGCCGTCGAGGGGCTCGAGAGCCCGCGCAACGCCAGGATGAACAGAACGCCCGAGACCAGATACAAAAGGGCTGCGATATTCGCACTCATCGGTTCAGCCCTTCTTCTTGTACATGGCGAGCATGCGTTGGGTCACAAGGAACCCCCCGAAGATATTCACGCTCGCAAGGATCAACGCCAGGAACCCGAACAGCTTCGAGCCCCAGTTCGCCCCCTCGACCAGATGCGCACCAACCGCCAGCAAAGCGCCGACCACGATCACCGAGGAGATCGCATTGGTCACGCTCATCAACGGGGTATGCAGCGCAGGGGTCACGCTCCACACAACGTAATAGCCCACAAAGATCGCCAGGACGAAAATCGCCAGGCGGAACACGAACGGATCGATCATCCCGCCCGAAGCCGCCGATACCGCAGCACCAGCCGCATCAGCCATATGTTCCGTGGGTTCCATTATTCATTCTCCCCGCTCTTGCTGGCCGGAGCCTTTTTGGCCGTGGAAGCCTTGCCCGCAGCAGATTTGCCCGCAGCAGATTTGCTTGCCGCCGGCTTCTTGGCGGCAGGCTTCTTGGCCGCCGTCGATTTGGCCGCCGTCGATTTGGCGGTCGCGGTTTTGGCAGCCGGCTTACTGGCAGTGGTGGTCGATGCAGTCGATTTGGATGCAGTTGATTTGGCCGCCGGCTTCTTGGCAGGCGCCCGTTTGGCCGGGGCCTTTTTCGCCGGGGTCGATGCCCCCGCCGCCTTCAGCAAACCCTCATGGACGATGGCGCCGTCCCGGGCGATCAGCGTCGCCTTCACCAGCTCATCCTCCCAGTCGGGCTTGAGGACCTTGTCGTCCTTGTCGATCAGCGTTTCGAGAAAGGCCGACAGATTGCGCGCGTAAAGCTGGCTCGCGGTCGAGGCGATCCGCCCCGCCATGTTGTTGAGGCCGATGATCGACACATCGCCGACCATCACCGTCTCGCCGGGTTTCGCGCCCTCGACATTGCCGCCCCGCTCGACCGCCAGATCGACAATCACCGATCCCGGCGCCATCGAGGCCACCATCTCTTTGCTCACAAGCTTCGGCGCCGGACGCCCCGGAATGAGCGCCGTGGTGATCACCATATCCTGCTTGGCGATATGCGCCGCCACCAGTTCGGCCTGTGCCGCCTGCTCGTCCTTGGTCAGTTCGCGGGCATAGCCGCCCTCGCCCGAGGCATCCTTCAAAGCCTCGGTCATGATGAACTTGCCGCCAAGCGATTCAACCTGCTCGCCGGCCGCGGCCCGCACATCGGTCGCGCTCACAACCGCGCCAAGCCGTTTGGCTGTCGCGATCGCCTGCAGGCCGGCCACACCGGCCCCCATCACGAACACCTTGGCCGGGCGCACCGTGCCCGCCGCCGTCATCATCATCGGCATGGCCCGGTCAAAGGCCGTGGCCGCCTCGATCACCGCCTGATAGCCGGCAAGGTTGGCCTGGGAGGACAACACGTCCATCACCTGGGCCCGCGTGATCCGCGGCATGAATTCCATGGTGAACAGGTTGGCGCCAGACTTGGCCAGCGCCGCCACCTCGTCCTCATGCCCGTAAGGATCGAGCATGCCGATCACCAGGGCGCCCTTCTTCAGCGCCGCCAGATCCTTCGCCACAGGCCGCCGCACCGTCAGCAGCACATCCGCGTCCTTCAACACCGATGCCCGCGTGCCGACACTCGCGCCAGCAGCCTCGTAATCCCCGTCGGGTATGCGAGACCCTCCGCCCGCGCCTTTCTCGACGGCAAGCGTTGCCCCGAGCCCGGTCAGTTTCTTGACCGTCTCCGGGGTGGCCGCGACCCGGCCTTCCTCGGCGGCCTGTTCGCGCGCAATTGCAATTTTCATGTCAACCCCTGTGGGTTAGGATTTCCTGCCAAACGCGATGATGCCGATGACGATGGCAATCGTCGCGAGAACCGTCAGGATGGCCAGTGCGCCATTGCCTGCAACCAGGCCAAAATAGAGCGTCAGCAGCGCCGCCGCGATCAGCCCGATCGACCATTTGGTAATGCCAATGAACAGGTTGAACGTGTTTTCGTGTTCGGAAAAGTCTGCGGCGTTATTGGTCGCCATAATGTCCCCCGGAGTGGTGATCAGTTGGTGGTTTCGCCCTGTGCCGCTTCCAGCTCGTCGATCAGCCCTTCGATCATCGAAAGACCGAGCGACCAGAAGTCGGGATCGCGGGCATCAAGCCCGAACGGGGCCAATAACTCAGAATGATGTTTCGAGCCACCGGCTTTCAGCAATTCGAAGTATCGCTCCACGAACCCTTCGGATGCCTTTTCATATTGCGCATAGAGCGAATTCACAAGGCAATCGCCGAATGCATAGGCATAGACATAGAAGGGAGAGTGGATGAAATGCGGCACATAGGACCAGAAAACCTCGTAACCGTCATTCAGCGTGATCGCCGGACCAAGGCTTTCACGGGAGGTTTCCATCCAGAACGCATCGATTTCCTCGGACCGCAATTCGCCTTCCCGGCGAGCCAGATGCACCTTGCGCTCGAACGTGTAGAAGGCGATCTGCCGCACCACAGTGTTGAGCATATCCTCGACCTTTGACGCGAGCAGCGCAAACCGCGCCCGCCCGGACGCGCCGGCCAGCAACGAACGGAAGGTCAGCATCTCGCCGAAGACGCTCGCGGTTTCCGCCAGTGTCAGCGGTGTCGAGGCCAGAAGCGGCCCTTGCGGGGCCGCAAGGCGCTGATGAACGCCATGGCCGAGCTCATGAGCAAGCGTCATCACGTCGCGCGGTTTGCCGAGATAGTTGAGCATCAAATAGGGATGCGCACTCGGCACGGTCGGATGCGCGAAGGCGCCCGGCGCTTTGCCGTCGCGCACCGGCGCATCGATCCAGCCCGATCCGAAAAAGGGCTCCGCCACTTCAACGAGCTTGGGCGAAAACTTGCCATAGGCTTCGAGCACCATGTCGCGCGCGGAATCCCAGTCGAACACGCGATCGTCCTGATCGGGCAGCGGGGCATTGCGGTCCCAGGCATTGAGCGTGTCCTGCCCGAGCCATTTTGCCTTCATGGCGTAATAGCGGTGGGAAAGGCGCGGATAGGCTTCGCGCACCGCCCCTTCGAGCGCATCGACGACTTCACGCTCAACCGAATTGGCCAGATGACGGCTATCGGCGACATCTTCATAACCGCGCCAGCGATCCGAGATCTCCTTGTCCTTGGCCAGGACATTGGTGATCTGGGTGAACAGCCGACGGTTCTCGCCAAGGGTTGCTGTGAGGGCGTGGAACGCTGCTTCGCGCTTGCCCTGGTCCTTGCCCGTCATCAGCGTCAGGGTCGGCTCGAGCGACATCTGTTCACCGGCCACATCGAACTTCAGGCTCGCCATGGTCTCGTCGAACAGCCGGTTCCAGGCCGATCGGCCGGTGACGGACTTGTCGTGGAACAGTTCTTCAACCCGGTCTTCGAGCTGATAGGGACGCGCCTTGCGCAATTCGTCGAACCAGGACTTGTAACGCGCCAGCGCCTCGTCCTTCTCAAAGGCGGCATCCATCACCGCATCATCGATCCGGTTGAGCTCGAGTGAAAAGAAAAGCATCGGCGATGAAAACGCAGTCAGCTTTTCATTCATGTCACCAAGGAACTTGGCGCTGTCCGGATTGCCGGTGTTGCGGGCATAGTTGAGATAGGCAAAGGAGCCGATCCGGCCCATGGTCTCGGCGATCGCCTCGTAATCGGTGACCGCCTTGATCAGGCCACCCGTCTCCGCCAGCCCCTCGAGCTTGCCCTTGTAGCGCTCGGCAAAGGCCTTGACCTCGTTTTCGCAGCGTTCGAGATCGGATTTGAGCGCCGGGCTGTCGATACCGTCATACAGATCGGAAAGATCCCATTCGGGGAGCACACCGAGTTCGGGCTCATTCCGCCCCGCGCCGGCTTCCGCCGCGCCCTGCATTGCCTTTTCAGCCCGCTCGGTCATATGCGCCTCACTATGAATGGAATCTCGCCTTCAGGAAGGGGTCGCGCGGACCTTATCGACACGGGGCGCGCCTGCCAAGAGAGTGCAATTGAGGGAAAACCCGGGCGCCGGGTTTGAGCAACTTCGGCGCGAGGGCACAGGCCGGCGCACCATTTGAGGTGCCCATGGCGCTCCACGATCTCGCTGCGATGGTCAAAAACCCTTTCGAGACAATCATCTGGATTAAGAAGCCGTTAAGGCCCTGCGCATAGCGTGCTTCGAATTGGGACAACAGGCGATTCGCGCGTTGATCCCTTTTATTGATTGTGACGGCCAGCGGTGGGGACCAAAGATCCGTGAAGCGAATACTCATTGTCGACGACGATCCCGTTCACCTCAAATTGACCTCGGGAATCCTGAACAAAGCCGACTTTGAGCCTGTCACCGCCGCGTCCGGCGAAAAGGCCCTCGAAATCCTTGCCAAGGACCCCGCCATCGCCGGGGTCGTTCTCGATCTGGTCATGCCCGGCCTCGACGGGTTCGGCGTTCTCGAAGCCATGCGTCGCGAGACGATGCGCCAGCCCGTGATCGTGCAGACCGCGAAATCCTCACCGGACATCGTTGTATCCGCCATGCGTGCCGGCGCCGCCGACTATGTGGTCAAGCCTGTGGATCCCGAGCGGCTTGTTACTTCGCTCAACAACATGTTGCGCATGTCCGCGCTCTCGACCGCTCTCGAGATCGAGCGCACACGCCGCGAAGGCCGCTTCGGCTTCAACGAGATCATCACCCAGAGCCCGGCCATGAAACGGGTGATCGAGCTCGGTCGAAAAGCCGCCGGTTCGACCATTCCGGTTCTCATCGAAGGCGAAAGTGGCGCCGGCAAGGAGATGATCGCCCGGGCCATCCAGGGCGAAGGCGACCGCGCCCGCAAGCCGTTCGTCACGGTCAATTGCGGCGCCATTCCTGCAGAACTGATCGAATCCACCCTGTTCGGTCACGTCAAAGGCGCCTTTACCGGCGCCGATTCGAACCACAAGGGCAAGTTCGCCGAAGCCCATGGCGGCACCCTGTTTCTCGATGAGATCGGGGAACTGCCTGCCGCGGCGCAAGTCAAGCTTTTGCGTGCCCTGCAGGATGGCGAGATCGAACCGGTCGGCTCGGACACCACTCGCACCGTCAATGTTCGGGTCATCTCGGCCACCAATCGCCGGCTTCTCAATCTCGCCGCGAGCGGCGCTTTCCGCGAAGACCTCTACTACCGGCTCAACGTCTTCCCGATCTACCTGCCGCCATTGCGGGACCGGCGCGAGGACATCGGCCTGCTGATTGACCATTTCATTGCCCGCCTCGCCGCGGAAGAGAACCGGCGTATTGACGGGTGCACCCCCGAGGCGCGCAACATGCTGGCCCGCTATGACTGGCCGGGCAATATCCGCCAGCTTCAGAACGCGGTCTATCGGGCGATAGTTCTGACCAACGGCACGCGTCTGGTGCCCGAGGACTTTCCCCAGCTGCTCAACGCCCTTGATGGTCCTGCTGCCGTACGGGCCGCCGCCGAGCGCGCTCCCGCGCCTGGTGCGCCGGTGCATATCGATGCAGCGCAGCCGGCGGCAAGTGTTTCCCCGGCAGCCATAAGCGAAACCGACATGCGCGACCGCTTTACCCGTGATGACGGCACGGTCGCCCCGCTTGTCGATATCGAGCGTGATCTAATTGCCTTCGCGCTTGATCAGCACGACGGAAAGATGGCCGCCGTGGCCCGTGCCCTGGGCATCGGCCGCTCGACCCTGTACCGCAAGCTCAAGGAGTATGGCCTCGACAACCCCAACGAAGATGCGGCCTGACGCGATTTGACCCGGAATTCGCCGGGTTCAGCGCTCGTTCATCATCGCCTGTTACACTTGCGTCACAGTTGGTCCGGCATCGGGCCCGATCCGCGTTCAAATACGTGAGATCAGATTGTCAATAATGGGCCGAGGACGTATTGAGGTGCGACTGAAATGCGGCGTCGAGCGGGCCTCTTTGGGGCGCTCTGCCTTGTTTCGAGCCGATCGAAAGCACCTTTTGCGGCATCGGCGCTGATTTGAGGGCTGATATTTTGACGATGAACAAGATCCTTGCGACCTCCTTTCTTGCCATGACCGCGGCACTGTCCGCGCCGGCATGGACAACGGCCCTGGCTCAGGAGACCGTCACGATCAACGGCGTCGAGGCCACCCGCATCGTCATTCCGCCCGCCGGGAGCGATCTGGCCCGGACCATCAAATATGGCCTTCGCGATGCCTATTACGGCGCGACGCGCGATACCCGGACCTGGAACGAGGCCAAGGATCTCTATTTCTTCTATGCCGAACGCCGCTTCGAGCCTCTATGGCTCGACCAACAGGACGGCAAGGTCGTTTTCTCGGACGCTGCCCAGAAGATCATCGGCGTGTTTGACCAGGCCCGATATCAGGGCTTCCGCACTGAAGACTACATCACCGATGCGCTGGATATCGGCGCCGCCCAGGGCGATCCAGCCAAGATGGCTGCGCTGGAAACCGCTTTCTCCGATGCCGTGAACCGGTACGCACATGATGCCGTCGCCGGGCGTATCAATCCGCGCGACGTGTCGACCTCGATCGACATCCGCCCGCGCTCGATCGACCAGGGTGCCCTGCTTGTCGAACTGGCCGCCGCCGACAATCCCGACGAAATTCTGATGGGACTGCACCCGCACCACCGGGAGTTTCTGGCGCTACGCAAAGCCCTTCGCATGCATATCGACGGGGACATCGAGGAAATCATTCAGGTGCCCGATGGCAGCCTGATCAAATCCGGCATGACCGACGAGCGTGTGCCGCTGCTGCGTCAGCGCCTGCAGATCGATCCCCCGACCGGCGAAGATGCACTCATCTATGACGAGACCATCGAACAGGCGGTTCTCGATTTCCAGGAATCCCTTGGCCTGTCACCTGATGGCGTTGTCGGTCCGGCCACCATCGCTGCGCTGAACGGCGTCTCCGGCGCGACCCCCGAGGATATCGTCGCCAATATGGAACGCTGGCGCTGGATGCCCGAGGACCTTGGCGACTTCTATGTCTTCGTCAACATTCCAGAATACCGGCTCGAAGTGCATCGCGGCGATACCGTTTCTCATGCGACCCGCGTTGTTGTCGGCCAGCCGAAACACCGCACACCGATCTTCCATGACGAGATCGAGCACATCGTTGTCAATCCGTATTGGAACGTGCCCTCTTCGATCGCGCGGAACGAACTGATGCCGAATGTGATGGCCAATCCCGGCTATCTGGCGGCCCGTAATTACGAGCTCGTGCAGGGTGGTCGCGTGGTCTCCGCTTCGGCCATCGACTGGGCCTCGGTTAATCCGTCCAACCCGCCCTTCCGCATTCGCCAGCGCCCCGGCGGCGGCAATGCCTTGGGCAATATCAAGTTCCTGTTCCCCAACAACCACTCGGTCTATCTGCACGATACGCCGTCCAAATCGCTGTTCTCGCGGTCCTACCGAGCTTACAGCCATGGCTGTGTCCGTGTGCAGAACCCGATGGAATTTGCCGATGCGCTGCTGGCCAACGAGCCCACGCTGACGGCCTCGGGCCTGCAGTCGATGGTGGGCGGCGGCTCTGAACGCTGGAACAATCTCCAGCGGCACGTGCCGGTCTATCTGTCCTATTTCACCCTTCGGGCGAATGAGGACGGAACGCTGCGTTCCTTCGCTGATGTCTACGGTCATCACAAGCGCATGGTTGCCCTGCTTGAAGAATAGGGCATTAACCCCCACATTCATAAAGCGTTAAGAGAATTGCCATGCTTCGGCCCGGTTCTATAATTAGGGTCGGAACTTGGTTGTGGGGCGACGCTTTGCGTTCAGCCTTCGCCAACGTTAACAAAGTCTAGTGAGATTTCTGCTAGGCTGGGTTTTCGCGGACGACGAACAACAGGTAGCGCGTAGTGTCGGGAAACTTTCGGGGGCAGCTAATTCGCTTTGCGCGACAAGCCTTTGCGCCGCGCGGTTTGATCGCGCGCGCTATGGCGGCGATCCTTGCCTTCACGCTTTCGGCCCCTGCATTCACGATTCCCGCCCAGGCTGCAACCGGCGAACGCTCGCTTTATCTTCATTACACCCATACCGGTGAGACTGCCCGAATCACCTTCTGGAAGAACGGCAATTACGACCAGAAGGGCCTCAAGGAGCTCAACTACTTCCTTCGCGACTGGCGGCGCAACGAGCCGACCAAGATGGATCCCGAGCTCTTCACCCTGCTCTGGCAGATCTACAACGCGGTCGACGGCAAGAAGCCGATCCACATCGTGTCGGCCTATCGCGCGCCGGCCACAAACGAGATGCTGCGTTCGCGCTCCAGCGGCGTTGCCAAGAATTCCCAACACACCCATGGCCGGGCCATGGACTTCTGGATTCCCGGTGTCGAGCTGTCAAAGCTGCGTGCCACTGCCATGAAATACCAGGGCGGCGGCGTCGGTTACTATCCGACCTCCGGCAGCCCCTTCGTTCACGTCGATACCGGCAGCGTACGGGCCTGGCCGCGCATGACCCGCGCCCAGCTGAAGCAGGTCTTCCCCGACGGCAAGACCCTTCACCTGCCCACAGATGGCACCCCGCTCTCCTCGAGCGGCCGGCAATATGCGCTCGCCGAATACAACAAGTGCAAGCGTGTCCCCTGTTCCTTGCGTCCCTCTGGCGGCGATAGCGGCCCCGGGCTGCTCGAGACCATCTTTGGCGGTGGGAACGACACGATCCAGGTTGCCGACAACAGCCCGCAGCGCCGTTCTGTTGCTTCCCAGCAAATCGTGGTCGCTCCCGATGTGCCGCTGCGCCCGGCCGATCTGGGCACCACGCCTGAGCTCGTGACGGCCGCGATCGATCCGGAAGATGCACCGGTCCCGCCGGTGAAGCCCGAAGCGATCATTCTCGCCACCGCAGAACCGGATCTGCTGCCGAGTGTCGACAGCGGCGAACCCCGCATCGCGCTGGCAAGCGCCGAGCCTCAGGTGGCCGCGCCAGTGCCGCCGCGCCGGCTGGGTGCCATCGACGGTCAGGCCGATCCGATTGTCACCGCCTATGCGCCCTTGCCGGGCAACGGCGAAGACGATCCGCAAAAGGCACTTGAGCGCCTGATCAACGCCCGTATCCGCACGGCTCAGCCCGAAGCGACCCAGGATGGCGTGACCTCGGCCCGCCAGGCCCTCGACACCATGCTGGCTTCAGCCCCGGCAGAAACTGACGGCGATGCCGACATCGTTCTCGCTTCCCATGGTGCTGTCGCCCAGTCCGAGGCCGACCAGCGCGCCCTCGACATGCTAATCGGACAAAAGCCCGGTGTGCCGGTGCCCGGCAATCCGCCGCTGGTCACTGCCTCCTTCAACGCCCAGCCCGACTTTGGCGGTCTGTTCTCGATGTTCAAGGGCAACACCGCTATCCCGGCTCCCGTCGTCCTGCCCCAGGCTGACTTCGAGATGCGCGCAGCGAGCTTCGTGGCACCCGATCTCGATCATGTGACCGAACTGTTCACCGATCCCGAACTGCTCTCATCCGGCCGATATGCCGTGATGTTCAGCCCCGATGAGGCGGACTTCGATCCGGCCACCATCATGGGCGCAGACGTTGTAAACACTGCCTTTTCCACCACCGGCCCCTCCACTGCCACCGGCCGGTTCGGAGAACAGCCCCTCCAGCTTGCCCTGCGCTGATCCTGCAACCGATCTGCACTCGGGCGCGTCATTCCATCTGCTAGGAATATGCGTGCGGCTCTGCTAGGGATAGCGGACTGTCCATGCCGCTACGCGGACAGGTTTGCGAAAAACGGGATACGATCTTGACCACGCGGCCAGCTACGCCACTTCTGAACTCGATTGCCGATATGAATGCCTTGCGCGATCTGCCGCGCGAAGAGCTCCGTCAACTCGCCGACGAATTGCGCGCCGAAACCATCGACGCGGTTTCGGTCACTGGCGGACATCTGGGCGCCGGGCTCGGTGTCGTGGAACTGACGGTGGCGTTGCACTATGTGTTCAACACGCCCGACGACCGGCTGATCTGGGACGTGGGACACCAGTGCTATCCGCACAAGATCCTGACGGGACGCCGCGACCGCATCCGCTCCTTGCGTCAGAAAGACGGCCTCTCCGGCTTCACCAAGCGAGCAGAGAGCCATTTTGACCCCTTTGGCGCCGCTCATTCCTCGACCTCGATTTCGTCTGGGCTGGGCATGGCCGTGGGCTCGCAGCTCAAGGGCGAAACCCGCAATGTCATCTCGGTGATCGGTGATGGCGCGATGTCCGCGGGCATGGCCTATGAGGCAATGAACAATGCCGGCGCTATGGATGCGCGCCTCATCGTCATCCTCAACGACAACGACATGTCGATCGCCCCGCCCACCGGCGCCATGAGCGCTTATCTGGCGCGGCTGGTGTCCGGCCCGACTTACCGGAACCTGCGCGAAAACGCCAAGCACCTCACAGCCAAGCTGCCAAAATTCTTCGCCGACAAGGCCCGCAAGACCGAGGAATATGCCCGCGGCTTCTGGACCGGCGGGACCATGTTCGAGGAGCTGGGCTTCTATTATATCGGCCCCATCGACGGTCATAATCTCGAACACCTGCTGCCGGTTCTGACCAATGTGCGCGACGCCGATACCGGTCCGATCCTCATCCACGTCGTGACCCAAAAGGGCAAGGGCTATCCCCCTGCCGAGAACGCCGCCGACAAGTATCACGGCGTCTCCAAGTTCAACGTCGTCACCGGTGCCCAGTCGAAATCTCCGGCCAATGCGCCTTCCTATACCGGCGTCTTCGCCAAGGGGTTGATTGAGGAAGCCAGGGCCGACGACAGCATCGTTGCGATCACCGCCGCCATGCCTTCGGGCACCGGCCTCGACAAATTCGGCGACGAATTCCCCGACCGCACCTTCGATGTCGGCATTGCCGAACAGCATGCGGTGACCTTCGCCGCCGGCCTTGCGACCGAAGGCATGAAGCCATTTGCCGCGATTTATTCGACCTTCCTGCAGCGCGCCTACGACCAGGTGATACACGACGTCTGCATCCAGAACCTGCCGGTACGCTTCGCCATCGACCGTGCCGGCTATGTCGGCGCCGACGGTCCGACCCATGCCGGTGCCTTTGACATCGCCTATCTCTCGACCGTGCCGAACATGACCATCATGGCGCCGGGCGACGAGGCCGAGCTGATGCACATGACGGCCACTGCCGCAGCCTATGATGAAGGCCCGATTGCCCTGCGCTATCCGCGCGGCGAAGGCGTCGGCGTGGAATTGCCCGCTCGGGGCACGCCGCTCGATATCGGCAAGGGCCGTGTGCTGCGCGAAGGCAGCTCCGTCGCCATCGTCTCTCTCGGTGCGCGCCTTTCGGAGGCGCTTGGCGCCGCGGACCTGCTGCAAAGTTTCGGCTTGTCGGCCACCGTGGCGGACGCCCGCTTTGCCAAACCGATCGACACCGATCTCATCGAGCGCCTGGCGCGCCAGCATGAAGTGCTGATCACCATCGAAGAAGGCTCTTCGGGCGGTTTCGGCGCCAGCGTCGCCACGCACCTTGCCAAAACAGGCATCTTCGATAGTGGCCTGAAGTTCCGGCCGCTGTTCATGCCCGACATCCATCTGGATCAGGCAAGCCAGACCGACATGTATGCCAATGCAGGCCTTGACCGGAATGCCATCGTCTCGACCGTTCTGACCGCGCTGGGCGACGAGCGGGCCACTGGCGTTCTCTCGGACATCGGTCGCGCCTGACGGAGGACCGATGAGTCTCCGTCCGCCCCGCTTCTCCCAATCGCTGAGCGCCGCTGAATCAAGCCTCAACGTCGTTCAGCACGAGATTGCAGAAGATCAGGCGGCGGCGCTCGGCCACCAGGCGATCCGGGCGGAAAAGGCCATGGAAGCGCTGCACAACCATGATGCGTCCGGCGCCGATGACCCCGAAACCCGGGACAGGCTTGTGCGCAAGGCCGCCTATGCAGTCTGGGCGCTGTTCATTCAGCGCGAACTGATGGGCATGCGTGACCACAGCTATATCAAGCGCGAATACAAAATTCCCGGCGAGGTCCTGAACCGCATGGGCGAGGCCAGCATCGCTACTGACCCGGACTAGGTCAGCGTCCCAGCATCGCGTCCATCTCGCGCCGCATCTTCACAAGCGGGCTCTCCCCATCGAGCGACAGCGCTGAATAGGTGATCAGGTCGCCCTTGCGGATGGGAGCTGTGACCCTGGCATCCTCCAACAGCCCCACAGGGCAGGCATCTGCCGTCTGTGCGTCTTCCACCGTCATGGTGTAGGAGCGGTAGCAATACTCACCGATGGCATCGAGCGTATCGCCGGGCTGCAGATCCTTTTTCGCGCGCGCACAAACCTCGGCCACAGGGCGGTCAAGCGGTTGCATGTCGGCCTGCCCGTACATCACGACCCGTGCGCAGGTGAGCGGCACCTCGAGACTGGTGAGGTGATAGGGCCGATAGAAAGTGTAATAAGGACCGGGCCCAAGCTTGAGATCGTGCAGGCGCTCGCGAATGCGCTCATGGCGCATATCGGCGACCACGAACACGCCGGGCGCCACCCCCTGCCCGACCGTGAAATCGACCACGCCGCGGCGCGAGAGAATGCCGCCATCTTCTTCAGGGCAAAGGATGGTGTGCAGATTTTCAAGCGTGGCCTCAGGCCCGTGCATGCCGGGCTTGTCGGGGATGAGCCCGGTCGCATTGGCGATGCAGGCCATTTCGACCATTGTCTTCGAGCCATCGACGAACTCGACCAGCATGCGCGGGTTCATGTCGCGGCGCAAAGCCTCGGCCCGGTATTCGTCGGGCGTCGCATCGATATTGAGCGGATTGTTCTTGCCCTTGCCCGCGGCGACTACCGGATGACCCATGGCGGTGACAAAATCATAAAGCTCGATCACCGAGGACGGCTCGTCCCCTGCCCCGATCGTGTAAACGACACCGGCATTGTCCGCCGCACGGCGGAGGTAAGGGCCTATCGTGACATCGGCCTCGACATTCATCATGACGAGGTGCTTGCCGGCCTCGATCGTTTTCAATCCGATGTCTGCACCCACGGCGGGCTTGCCGGTTGCATCGACAACGACATCGATCCGCCCGGAGGCCAGAACATCATGCGCATCTTCAACCACGGCCATCTTGCCGGCCTCGATCGCCGCGTCGATGCCCTGACCACCAGCGGTGGGCTGTGCCGCCTCGTGGTGGCCAACCGCGATATCGAGCGCACGATGGGCGCGCTCGGGCTTGCGGGTGACGACAGCGCCGATTTCGAGACCGTCCATCAGCGCGATCTGGGTAACGAGGTCCGTCCCCATCTCGCCGCAGCCGATCACCCCGACGCGGATGGTTTCGCCATTCTCGGCCCGGCGGGCAAGTGCCGCCGCCATTCCGGTGCGCGCCAGCTTCGGTCGTTCAAGCTGTGGCCGGTTTTGTGTCAAACCGCATCATCCTCGATATCGGGGCCCGGAATCATGCCAAGCGCGTGCTTGTAGAGATCGAGAATCGCCTCTTGTTCCTGACGTTCGGAGGTCTCCTGCTTGCGCAGCCGCACCACCTGGCGCAGGACCTTGGTGTCGAAGCCGTTGGCCTTCGCTTCGGCATAAATGTCGCGAATATCGTCGGCGATGGCCTTCTTTTCTTCCTCGAGCCGTTCGACCCGCTCAACAATGGAGCGCAGCTGTTCGCGCGCAATCGTGCTTTGTCCCATGAATGGATCCCGTCATCTGTCATTGCCGTTTCACGGCGCTTTTCGCGGGGGCCCCGACCGGCTCTGCACGCCGTCTGAGCGGGGTGCGGAAGCGGGCGCCGCATTGCAAAGGGTGGTTCCACCATCATGGCCCAAAGTCAACGTTCTAATACGCCTAACATCCGCCAAATCTCACCGATAGCGATTGACAGGCATTTCCACCTTCTCCAAAACAACTGCCGATTGCATTATGATCCAGGTCGCCCGAACGTCACACACCGCGATGGTTCTTTTCGCGCTGCTCTTGAGCGCGGCCACCTTCCTATTCGCTGCTGCGCCGGCAAAAGCGGAAATGCGCGTCTGCAACAACACCCAGGCTCAGGTCTCCATAGCGCTCGGCTATCGCTCCGAACGCGGTTGGCAGTCCGAAGGCTGGTGGGTGGCGGATCCCGATGAATGCGAAACCGTATTCGCCGGCCCGCTCGATTCCCGCTTCTACTACATCTTCGCGGCAGACGACGTGAACGGCGGCACCTGGGAAGGTCCGGTCTTTATGTGCACCCGAGACGATAGTTTCACAATCTTCGGAGTAGAAGACTGCCTGGCGCGTGGATATGAACGCACCGGCTTTTTCGAGGTCGATACCCAGGACCGCTCCGACTGGACACTGCAATTGACCGACACAGACCTTTCCAACACCGGTGGGCAATGAGACGTCTCAGAAAAGTAAAAATCCTCGCCACTCTCGGCCCCAGCTCTAACGACGAAAAGACTATCGAAGAGCTTTCCCGCGCGGGTGCGGATGTCTTCCGCATCAATATGAGCCATACCAAGCATGACGGGCTCAAACAGATGGTCGAGACCATCCGCCGGGTCGAGAAGACGGTCGGGCGCCCGATCGGCATCCTCGCCGACCTGCAGGGCCCCAAGCTCCGCGTCGGCACGTTCAATTCGGACGAGATCGAGCTCGAAGTCGGTGATCACTTCACCTTCGACTGCCTCGACAAGCCGGGAAACCGCACCCGGGTCTACCTGCCCCATCCCGAAATCTTCGAATCCGTGCGGCCGGGCAACCGGCTGCTACTGGACGACGGCAAGGTCGAGATGCGCTGTATCGAATCCTCCGGCAAGGAGATCGTTGCCGAGGTCGTTGTCCCCGGCACCCTGTCGAACCGCAAGGGCATTTCCCTGCCCGACACCCTCCTGGGTGTCCGCGCCATCACCGACAAGGACCGGGCCGACCTCGAGGCTGCGCTCGAGAATGATGTGGACTGGATCGCGCTGAGCTTCGTCCAGCGCCCTGAAGACGTCATCGAGGTGCAGCAGACCGTGGGCAGCCGCGCGGGCGTGCTGGCCAAGATCGAAAAGCCTCAGGCGGTCGAAAAGCTCGAGGAAATCATTGCCAATGCCGACGCGATCATGATCGCGCGCGGTGACCTCGGCGTTGAAATGCCACTTGAGGAAGTGCCCGGCCTGCAAAAGCGCATGATCCGGATGGCTCGCAAGCGTGGCAAGCCGGTGGTCGTGGCCACCCAGATGCTCGAATCGATGATCAACTCACCTGTGCCGACCCGCGCGGAGGTGTCAGACGTTGCCACCGCGGTCTATGAAGGCGCTGACGCAATTATGCTCTCGGCAGAATCCGCCGCCGGCGAACACCCGGTTCAGGCGGTCTCGACCATGAACCGCATTGCCATTGCGGTAGAGCAAGACGATCTGTTCACCTCGATCATCCGCGCCCAGCAGACAGAACCCGAAGCCACCTCGGCGGACGCGATTTCCGCCGCTACCCGCCAGGTCGCCGAAACCCTTGATCTGGCCGCGATTGTGACCTTCACATCGTCTGGATCGACGGGCCTGCGCGCGTCGCGTGAACGGCCCTCCAAGCCCATCATCGCCCTTTCCCCGGTCATGGGGACCATGCGCCGCCTCACGCTCGCCTGGGGCCTGCACTGCGTGCAGACCGAGGACGAAGGCAACCTCGACGCCATGGTCGACCGCGCCTGTGTGATTGCGCGCCAGGAAGGCATTGCCAAGGTCGGCGACCGTATCGCGATCACCGCAGGCGTGCCGCTGGGCCGTCCGGGCACCACAAACATGCTGCGCATCGCCTTTGTCGAGGAACAAGGCGCAAGGAAGAAGTAGATTCCTTTTACTTGAGATTTAACCGGGACTTTACCTGGCTGAGGGAAAATTCATCCGGCCCGACAAGGGATTGGATGATTCGTCATGCCGGAAATAAATCTCGCAATACTCAAGGTGCTGGTGGTTGACCACAGCGCCCACATGGTCGCCATACAGCGTGATCTGCTGCGACGCCTCGGCATAAAGTCCGTGGTTGAGGCAGGCGACGCGGAGACGGCCTGGGCCGCTCTCGCCCGCGAGGAGTTCGACGTCATTCTGGTTGAGCAGGAGCTCACGCCCATCGACGGCATCGCGCTGGTGAGCCGCCTGCGTCGCGATGCGGAGCAGGCCAATCGCAACAAGCCGGTCATCATGCTCACTGCGGGCACCGACTCGACTCGCATTCTGAAGGCACGCGATGCCGGTGTCAGCGAATTCATAAAGAAGCCGATCAGTGCGCAGGTCCTGTCCTCGCGCATCATGCAGGCCGTCAGGAATCCCCGGCCCTTTGTTGAAGCTGCGGCTTATACCGGGCCGGACAGGCGCCGTCGCGCGCTCGACGTGCCCGCCGACCACGACCGGCGCCGGCAGACGTCCAAGGCTGCGGAATCAGGCGAATAAACACAAAGAAAATGGCCCGCCGAAGCGGGCCATCAAACAGGTCGAAGGGCCGGCTCTGACCGGCCAATCCAGAGCGATTAGCCCTGACGCGCCTTGAAGCGCTTGTTCACCTTGTTGATGATGTAGATGCGCCCACGCCGACGGACCACTTTGTTGTCGCGGTGCCGCTTGGCCAGCGCCCTGATCGAATTCCGAATTTTCATGGCGGCTACCTTTGCGCTCACAAAAAATAGGCGCCTGCGGCGCCAATGCTGGGCGCCTTCATAGGGTGTGACGCGCCACTTGTCAACGCGCCCGCGCCCCTATTCGCGCCTGTTTCACCCAATCCCGTGGACCGAGCAATGGAGGCGGGCGGCGGCCTGTCTGCCGCCCGTCATCGGGCAATGATTTCTTACGCCCAGCTGCCGACGACGGACATGTCGCGCGGCTCGACTTCGCCCTTGTCGATCTCTTCCCAACGGTGACAACGCACGAAGCGCCCGCCCGGTATGCTGTCGAGACCCGGCACCACTTGCGCGCAATGCTCATTGGCATAGCGGCAGCGCGTGCGGAAGGTGCAGCCCGAGGGCGGATTGATCGGAGAAGGCAACTCCCCGACCAGACCCTCGATCGAGCGGCCCCTGGCCAGCTTCGGGTCTGGCAGCGGCACCGCCGTCAACAAAGCCCGCGTGTAGGGATGCTTGGGATCATCGTAGAGCTCGTCCCCGGCGGCCAGTTCGACCATGCGACCGAGATAGAGCACCAGAATACGATCCGAGACATGCCGAACCACAGACAGATCGTGGCTGATGAACATCAAGGTCAGATTGAACTGATCCTTGAGGTCCGCCAACAGGTTGAGGATCTGCGCCTGGATCGACACATCGAGCGCGGATACCGGCTCGTCGCAAACGATCAGCTTCGGCTCGGTGATCAGCGCCCGGGCAATGCCGATGCGCTGCGCCTGCCCGCCCGAGAATTCGTGCGGGTAACGGTTGATCATCTCCGGCAGCAGGCCCACGGCGTCCATCATCCGCACGACACGCGCACGGCGCTCCTTGCGGCCGATTTCCGGCGCCAGTGTCCGGAGCGGATCGGCAATGATCTCACCCACGGTCATGCGCGGATTGAGTGAGGCTAGCGGATCCTGGAAAATGATCTGCAGGTCACGGCGATGCTTGCGCATTTCCTCGTTGCTGATCGCATTGAGATCATTACCCAGCCACAAAACCTGGCCATTGTCGGGCGGCAGGAGCTGGAGAATACAGCGTCCCAGCGTCGACTTGCCACAACCCGATTCCCCCACAACCCCGAGCGTTTCACCCTGATAGAGCGTGAAATCGATGGCTTCGAGGGCCTTGAGCTCGGCGGGACGCGAAAACAGCCCGGTCGAGATCGAGAAGATCTTGTCGAGGTCCTTGACCTCGAGCAGCGGTGTCTTGTTGTCGGTTACGGCATTCATTCGTTGGCCGCCTTTTCATAGCTCATCTCACCGTCATAGAAGCACGCCCGGCTCCGGTTGGCGTCGAACCGTTCGAGGGGCGGGCGCTCCTGTCGGCACTTGTCGAACGCAAAAGCGCAGCGCGGATTAAACGAGCAGCCCTGGGGCAGATGTTCGAGATTGGGCGGCAGGCCGCGGATAGGGTCGAGCCGTTTCCCCTTCTGTTCCACATGCGGCGTGGAGTGCAGCAAACCCAGCGTATAGGGGTGTCGCGGGTCGTAGAACAACTCGTCCGTCGTGCCCTTCTCAACCGCACGCCCGCCATACATCACCATCATGCGGTCGGCGATGCCGGCAACGACGCCAAGGTCGTGGGTAATCAGCACAAGTGCCGTTCCCAGATCGGTAGTCAGATCCTTGAACAAGTCCAGCATCTGCGCCTGCACGGTGACGTCGAGCGCGGTCGTCGGTTCGTCCGCGATCAGCACCTTGGGCCGGCACAAGAGTGCCATCGCGATCATCACACGCTGCCGCATGCCGCCGGAAAGCTCATGCGGATAGCGCCGGGCACGCTTGGCCGGTTCGGGAATCCCGACCCTCTCCAGCATCTCGATGCCGGCCTTGACCGCCGCATTGTGTTCGATGCCCTGATGCTCCACCAGCACCTCGGAAAGCTGCTGGTCGAGCCGCAGGGTCGGGTTGAGCGAAGTCATCGGATCCTGGAAGATCATGGCAATGTCCTTGCCCCGATATTTGTCGAGCTTTCTGGGCGGCATGCCCACCAGTTCGACATCGCCCAGTTTCGCCGAGCCCTTTGCCCGGCCGTTCTTGGCCAGAAGCCCCATGATCGCGAGAAACGCCTGGCTCTTGCCCGAGCCGCTCTCGCCGACAACCGCGAGCGTTTCCCCTTCCCTCAGGGTGAAGTTGAGGTCGCGCACGGCCTCGACAACACCGTCGGGGAGCTGGAACTCCACCGACAGATTTTCGATTTTGAGTACGTCCGTCATGACTTAACGGTCCTTCGGATCGAGAGCATCGCGCAGGCCGTCGCCCAGATAGGTCAGGCACAGCAGCATGGTCACCAGGATGATGGCCGGGAAGATCAGCAGCCACGGCATGGCTTCGGCCACCTGGGAACCATTGGAGATCAGAGTGCCGAGCGAAGTCTGCGGCTCCTGCACGCCGAGCCCCAGATAGGACAGAAAGCTCTCGGTAATGATGATTTCGGGAATGGTCAGCGTCGCATAGATCACCACCGGCCCGGTCAGATTGGGCACGATGTGACGCATGATAATGGTGAAGGGTCTTGCCCCGCCGGCCCGAGCCGCCTCAACGAACTCGCGTTCCTTGAGAGACAAGGTCTGGCCGCGCACGATCCGCGCCATTGTCAGCCATTCGATCGCCCCGATCCCCACGAACAGCAGTACCGGAGAGCGCCCGAAGATCACCACCAGGATGATCACGAACAGGATGTAGGGCAATGCATACATGATGTCGACGAAGCGCATCATGACCGCATCGACCCGACCGCCGAAATAGCCCGAAGCCGCGCCGTAGACGACGCCGATCACAACCGAAACGAAAGTCGCGACCACGGCCACGATGATCGACATCTGCGTGCCCTGCATCGCACGCGCCAGCAGGTCACGCCCGTTCTGGTCGGTGCCGAAATAATGGCCTGCCTCGAAATTTGGCGGCTTGCGGATATTGCTCCAGTCCACCGCATCATAGCTCCAGGGCAGGAAGTACGGCCCGAAGAATGCAATCAGGACCAGGCCCGTGAGAAGGAAGATCGAAACCAGTGCTGCCTTGTTGGCGAACAGGCGTCGAAGCGCGTCCTGCGTGAGCGAACGGCCCTTGGGCGCATCGAGGGTTTCAAGCTTCTTGGCGTAATCCGTGAGGACCACGTCCTTGCCAGTAATGCCGGCCATCAGCGGTACCTCACTTTCGGATCGAGCCACGCATAAACGAGGTCAACCAGAAGGTTGAGCGCGATGATGATGCCCATGTACAGAACGGTCGTACCCAGAACCAGGCCGTAATCCCGGTTGAGCGCGGCCGTGATGAAGTATTTGCCGATACCGGGCAGGCTGAAGATCTGTTCAACGACCAGCGAACCCGTGAGAAGGTAGCTCAGCCCCGGCCCGAGATAGGAAACGACGGGAATGAGGGCGGGCTTGATCGCGTGTCGCACCAGAACCAGCCGTTCGCCGATACCCTTGGATTTGGCCGTGCGCACATAGTTGGTGCCCAGTACCTCGATCATCGACCCGCGCATCAGCCGCGACACCCGCGCGGCGTGCGGCCAGGCCAGCACGGTAATCGGTAGCACGAGGTGGTGGATCGAGCCGTTGACGAAACCGCCTGCGGGGAACCAGTCGAGATAGACCCCGAATGCGAGCTGCAACAGGTTCGCCATCAGGAAGTTGGGTATGATGATCCCCAGCATCACCGTGAGAACGAGCACGTAGTCCGGCCACTGGTTCTGCCTGACCGCAGCGACCATACCGGCGATGATGCCGATACCGGTTGCCAGCACAAAGGCGGTGAAACCCAGCATCAGCGAGAACGGCAGGCCAATCGCCAGCAATTCGGAAACCGTGAAGTCCTGGATCACCATCGAGGGCCCGAAGTCGCCCTGCAGCAGCGAGGACACATACATCCAGTACTGCACGATCAGCGGCTGATCGAGGCTGTAGTGGGCTCTCAGGTTTCGCAGGATTTCGGCGGGCAGCGCGCGTTCACCGTCAAACGGTCCGCCAGGCGCCAGCCGCAGAATGAAAAAACACACCGTAATGGCGATGAACGCCACCGGTATGGCGGTCAGCAACCGCCTGAAGGTGTAGTTGAGCATGACGTTGCACCTTGATGATCGGCGGGCGGCGAGAAGTCGTCAGCACACCCGGGCCGAACCGATACCGCGGCCGGAAATCCGGCCGCGGCATCGAGAGATTGAACCGATTACTCGGATTTGGACATGTACATGACCAGGTGCCGGTCCTTGGCATTGTCCTCGAAGCCCGAGATCGACGGATCGACCACGTTTTTCGACACATAGTAGTAAATCGGAATGACGCCGAACTCGTCCATGGCGATCTTTTCGGCTGCGTGCAGGGTTTCCGCACGGGCTTCCAGATCGGTCTGAGTGGCCGACTTGTCGAGCAGCGCGTCGAATTCCGCGTTGGAATAACGACCGTAGTTGTTGCCGACGCCGGTCTTCAGAAGGTCGAGCATGTTGATGGCATCATCATAGTCCATGATCCAGCCAGCACGGCCAATCGTGAAGTCACCCGATTCCAGCGCGTCGTAGTGCACCGGGGTTTCCGAGTTGAACAGTTCGACTTCAACACCGATCGGCTTCCACATGGCGGAGATCGCCACAGCAATGCGCTGGTGGTTGTCATTGGTGTTGTAGCGAAGCTGCAGCTTCAGCGGGTTATCCGGAGTGTAGCCGGCATCAGCCATGATCTGACGGGCTTCTTCCACACGATCCGCATAGTCCTCGGAGGCCCACGCAGGCATGTACTGTTCGCCCTTGTAGTTGGAGACCCCCGGCGGGACCCAGCCGTAAGCCGGCAGTTCGCCGGTGCCGAGCACGTCCGGCCCGATCACTTCGCGGTTGATCGAGATCGACAGAGCCTTGCGCAGGTTCTCGTCGGCCAGGATCTTACCGTCCATCTGGTTCACCACGTAGTAGTAAACGCCCAGGAACGGGGCCACGTGGGCTTCACCCGGATAGTTGGCATTCAGGAAGTCGATCTGGTCGGCCGGGAAGTCGGTCAGAATGTCGAACTCGCCAGCGCGATAGCGGTTCAGCGCAGCGGCCTGATCTTCGAGGATGTGGTAGTACACTTCGTCGATCTGGACGTTGTCTGCATTGTAATAGGCGTCGTTCTTTTCCGAACGCAGATAGGAGCCGGGCACCCACTCGACAACCTTGTACGGGCCGTTGGCGACCAGGTTCTCAAGACGGGTCCAGTCGTCGCCCACTTCGTCATAGACGTGCTTGGGGTTCGGATAGGCGGTGTAGTGGGTCAGCGCATCGAGGAAGAACGGGGTCGGCTCGTTGAGCGTGATTTCAAGGGTCTTGTCGTCGATGGCCTTGACGCCGAGCTGATCGAGATCTTCGATTTCGCCATTGTTGATTTCAGCAGCGTTCTTAACGACGTACTGAAGATACGCATATTCCGAGGCGGTCTGCGGATCGACAAGACGCTGATAGCCGAGCACGAAATCCTGGGCGGTCACGGGCTCGCCGTCGCTCCAGTTCGCGTCGTCACGGATCTTGAAGGTGTAGACGGTGCCGTCTTCGGAGATTTCATAGGACGCAGCCTGGCCGAGGATCGGCTGGCCGGACGCATCGATGGTCATCAGACCTTCGATGTAATCGGACACCGGGCGGTCTTCCCAGTTACCCGAAACTTTCTGCGGGTCGAGCGAACGCGGCTCGGCACCGTTGTGCAGGTTGAGCGTGACCGCAAGCGCGGGTACGGCGGTAAACGCCAGGCCCGCAGCGACGGTCGCCGCTGTCAGAAGTTTAGTGAGTTTCATTAGGTCTCTCTCCCTGTTAGACGACGAAATAAACCCGAATTCCTTCTTGTCAGCGCGAAGAATAGTCAGGTCTGGTTGCACCCGGCCATCACAACCGGATGTTGTCGAAGGCGAGCGTATCCCCGCCTAAAACCCTTTTGCAAGCGCTCATTGCGCGGCGTTCTCCACAATTGCGGCAACACCCATGCCACCCGCCGTACAAACCGAAATCAATGCGCGCGAACTACTATTTTCATGCACAAGCTTCGCGGTGTGCGCGAGAATACGCGCACCGGTTGCAGCAAACGGGTGACCATATGCGAGGCTCGATCCTTTAACGTTAAGACGTGTGGGATCGATTTTCCCCAGAACTTTGTCGCGTCCCAGCACGTCACGGTTATATTTCTTGTCGGAAAAGGCCTTGAGCGTGCACAGAACTTGCGCCGCAAAGGCCTCGTGCAGCTCGAAGAGATCGAAATCTGCAAACTCGAGCCCTTCCCTGCGCAACAAGTTTGAAACCGCGATGGTCGGTGCCATCAACAATCCGTCACCATGCGCGAAATCGTTCGCGGAAACGGCCCCGGCCCGCAAATAACCAACTATCGGTAAACCGCGTGACCGCGCCCATTCCTCGCTCGCCAGCAGCACCGCGGAGGCACCATCTGTAAGTGGCGTCGAGTTCGCCGCTGTCAGCGTCCCGTTGCCCGAATGCCTGTCGAAGCTTGGCTTGAGGCTCGCCATCTTCTCGAGCGTCGTGTCGGGCCGGATATTGTTGTCCGCGAAGATGCCGGCATGCGGCACGACCAGATCGTCGTGAAACCCTTCTTCATAGGCGGCTGCGGCATTGACGTGGCTTTGATGGGCAAACTCGTCCTGCGCTTCGCGGGTAATGCCCCATTCTTTGGCCATCAGCTCGCAATGCTCGCCCATGGACAGACCTGTGCGCGGTTCCGAGGTCGAGGGCGCGACGGGCGCCAGCTCGCCGAAGGAGAAACCTTTCATGGCCTTCAGCTTGTCGCCCATGGACTTGGCGCGATTGACCGCCATCAGGCGGTGAGCAAACTTGTCCCCGAACACGATCGGGCTGTCACTGACCGTGTCCGATCCCCCGGCAATGCCGCTTTCGATTTCCCCGGTCGCGATTTTGGCGCCGATGGTCAATGCCGCCTGCAGGGATGTCCCGCAGGCGATCTGCAGGGTCGTGCCTGGGGTCGTCGGTGCAAATCCGGCATTGAGCGCGGCCTCGCGCGCCAGGTTGAAGTCGCGTGACTGGTTGAGCACCGCGCCCGCCATCACCTCATCGATATGCGCGCCCTTGAGACCATATTTCTGCGACAGGCCGGTGAAGGCAGCGCTGAGCATGGAAAGGTTGGATTCCTCGATATAGCCTGAATAGGCGCGGCAGAACGGGATCCGCGTTCCGCCGACAATCGCCACTCTGCGCAAGGTCTTTTCGCTCATCACTCTCCCCTACGCCTTGCCGTCCGCGCGGGCCTTCAGGGGCCCGCCCAGGAACGGTGCAAATCCGGTTCCGAAAATCACGCCGATATCCGCCAGTCCCTCATCGGCGACTATGCCTTGAGCGACGCATTTCTCGCATTCATCGACCAACGGCTTGACGAGCTCGCGGCCAAGGTCGTTGAGCCCTGACCTGTCGGGGGCTTCGGGTTTCTGGGCCTTGCCCTTCTCCCAGGTGTAGAAGCCTTCACCCGATTTACGGCCCAGCTTCCCGGCCTCGACCAGTTTGGCGAACCGCGATCCATCGGGCACCGCATGGCCCAGCTCTTCAGCCACCGCCTTGCCGATATCGAGCCCGACCGTGTCGATCAGCTCGATCGGCCCCATCGGCATGCCGAAGGCGACTGCAGCCTTGTCGATCACGACCGGGTTCTCGCCCTTCTCCACCCGGTTCACCGCGCCCATCATGTAGGGCATCAGCACCCGGTTGACGAGAAAGCCGGGCTCGGACTTCACGACCACCGGGCTCTTGGCGATTGCCAGCGCAAAGGAGCAACCGGTCCGCACCGCCTCATCCGAATTCGTCTTGGCCTGGATGACCTCGACAAGCGGCAATTGGGCGACCGGGTTGAAGAAATGCAGGCCGATCAGTCGCTCCGGCGATTTCAGACCCTTTGCAATGTCCTCGAGTTTGATCGAGGAGGTGTTGGTGGCAAGGATCGCCCCGGGCTTGAGCTTGTCTTCGATTCCGGCAAAGACCTTCTGCTTGACCTCGAGCTTTTCAACGATCGCCTCGATCACCACATCGGCGCGGCCGACGCCCTTGCCATCGACATCGGGGATCAGCCGGGCCATCGCGGCGTCGACCTCACGCTGTGTCTTGTAGCGTTTCCTGAACAGCTTCTTGGCGCGCTTGAGGGCCGGCTCGATGCTCTTCAAGTCGAGATCCTGCAAGGTTACCGCCATGCCGCGATAGGCGCACCAGGCCGCAATATCGCCGCCCATCACCCCCGCGCCGATCACATGCACGCGCCGGAATACCGGCTTGTCCTTGCCCTTGACGCCCTGTTCCTTGAGTTTTTCGGACAGGAAGAAAACGCGCCGCAAATTGCCAGCCGTCTCGGATTCCATAAGTGCGGGGAAATGCTCGAGTTCGGCCCGCATGAAGGCCCGCGGATCATCGCCGAACTTTTCGAACTGATCGATGAGCGTGTGTGGCGCCGGATAGTGCTTCGGATTGGCCTTCTTCGCGGTCTGCTCGCGCATCTTGTTTGCGGTCATGCCACGCAGCGGCCCCAGGGCCGGCAGGCGTTTGAGGAAGCCGGCGGGCCTGGCCCGAGATTTCCTGATCACCGCCCTGCGTCCGGCCCAGCGCAGCATATCCGGATGCGCCACCAGCCTGTCGACCAGCCCCATGCCGCGCGCCGCGCCCGCGGAATAAGCTTTGCCGGTCAGCATCGCGGTCATCGCCGCCACCGGTCCGGCCAGGCGGATAGACCGACCCGTGCCGCCAAAGCCCGGAAACAGCCCGAGCTTGACCTCGGGAAAGCCGATCTTGGTGCTCTTGTCCTTGACGGCGACCCGGTAATGGCAAGACAGCGCCAATTCGAGACCGCCCCCGAGACAGAACCCGCTGATCACGGCCACGATGGGCGCGCGCAGCTTCTCGATCCGCTCGAACAGTGCATGGGTGCGCCGCAACGCCTCGGGCAGTACGGCCGGGTCCGACATGGCATCGAACTCGCGCACATCGGCCCCCGCGCAGAACCCGTTGGCCTTGCCCGACATCATGACGACGCCGATGAGCTCGTCGGACGCGATCAGGTCCTCGATCCGGCGCACCAGCGTTTCCAGTTCGGTCAGAACTTCCTGGCCGAGCACATTGACGGGGCTGCCCGCCGTATCGAGCTCAAGCCAACCGATCCGTTCCACATCGATTGAAAACCGCCAATGTTTGGTCTTGGGCAGCTGGGGCTGAGCCACGCCTTCACTCCTTGAACAGATCGTTGGGTGGTTATTCGGCAGCCGACGCCGCGCGCCGCTTGGCCGGTTTGGGCTTCGCCTCGTCACGGGCGACCTCGCGCCTGAGGGCATCCGGCGCGAAATCGTCGACCTGGATCACCTTTTCGGTCGCCTCGTCGGCGGCACGCACGAGCTTGGCCTCCTCCGGCGTCAGCACCCCGGCCTGGACCGCGTCCTCGATGACGTCGCGATCGAGACGGCGGGTCACGACATCCTTGCGGATCGCCTTGATCAGCTTGGTCTCCGCTTCTTCCGCCGCCTCGACCTTCTTGAGCGTATCCTCCAGGAGCCCGGTCGGGTCGGCCGGATCGTAGGAGATGAAGATGTCGCGGGTCAGCCTGTCGCGCTGCGCCGAATGCTTCAGCATGGCGCGGGCCAGCCTGTAGTTTTCGCGGTCGCTTGAGCCCTTGGCGCGACGACCAAGCGGGAACACCAGAACCCGCATAGCGGCCCGCAGCCAGGGGTTGGGGAAGTTGACAAAGACTTCGTGGAAGCTCTTCTCGATCGCCGCAATCCGGTCGCGCGCAATCGCATCGATAATCGGCTGATCCTCGGCGATGGCACCGTCGTCCTCAAACCGCTTGAGCGCGGTCGAGAGCAGGTAAAGGTCGGACAGGATATCGGCCATCCGCCCGGAAATCCGCTGTTTGCGCTTGAGATCGCCACCCAGCACCACAACCACCCAGTCCGCGACGAGCGCAAAGGACTGGCTGTAGCGGTGAAGCTGGCGGTACCAGTGCTGGTTCTCGCCACCCCCCGAGCGGGCAAAGCGCCCAAGCGTCAAATTGTGCGCAAAGCTCGTCACGATATTGCGCAGCATGAAGCCTGTGTGACCCGCAAACGCCTTGTCGAACGCCTTGATGCCCTTGGCCTCATCGGCCTCCTGCGCAGCCTGGATCTCTTTATAGAGATAGGGATGCGCCCGCAGCGCGCCCTGCGCAAAGGTAATGAGAGTCCGAGTGAGGATGTTGGCGCCTTCGACGGTGATCGCCACCGGCGTCGCCTGGTATCCGGCAAACAGATAATTCGACGGCCCGTCGCACACCCCGCGACCACCATGCACATCGAGCGCATCATTGAGCCCGTTCCGCATGGCATCGGTCGCCCGGTATTTGAGAAGCGCCGAAATCACCGACGGCTTCTGGCCATCGTCAACCATGCCGGCGGTCACCGCCCGCGCCGCTTCGAACTGATAGGCATTCTTCACCAGTCGCCCGAGCGGCTCGGCCACCCCTTCCATGATCCCGATTGGGATATTGAACTGGCGCCGAATTCGCGCATAGGCCGAAGTCGTGCGCAGCGCGCCCTTGACCGAAGTCGTGCCCACTGCCGGCAACGAAATGGCACGGCCCGTAGACAGACACTCCATCAGCATGCGCCAGCCCTGGCCGCAATAGTCGGTTCCCCCGATTATCCAGTCGAGCGGGATGAAGACGTCCTTGCCGCTATTGGGCCCGTTCTGGAACGCCGACCGCGCCGGGAAATGCCGCCGCCCGATCTCGACACCCGGATGGTCCGTCGGGATGAGCGCCAGCGTGATACCGACATTTTCGCCCTTGCCGAGGTGATTGTCCGGGTCATGCAGGTTGAACGCGAGGCCGAGCAACGTCGCCACCGGCCCCAGCGTGATGTAGCGCTTCTGCCAGTTGAGCCTGACCCCGAGAACTTTTTCGCCCTCGAATTCGCCTTCGCAGACGACGCCGACATCGCGCATGCCCGCTGCGTCCGAACCGGCATGCGGGCCGGTGAGTGCGAAGCACGGGATTTCATCGCCTTCCGCAAGGCGGCGCAGGTATTTCTCTTTCTGTCCGTCCGTGCCGTATTTCTCGAGCAATTCGCCCGGGCCCAGTGAGTTGGGCACCATGACCGTGATACCGGCCGAGGCCGAGCGCGAGGTGATCTTGGAAACCACCATCGACTGGGCCTGCGCCGAAAACCCGAGCCCGCCCCACTCCTTGCCGATCAACATGCCGAAAAACTTGTTCTTGCGCATGTATGACCAGACCTCGGGCGGCAGGTCGGCGCGATTATGCCGGACATCCCAATCGTCGATCATCCGGCAGAGTTCTTCAGTCGGCCCTTCGAGGAAAGCGCGCTCTTCTTCGGTCAAATCGAGTTTGCGCACAGCTCTGAGCTTGGTGAAGTCCGGGCGGCCTGAGAACAGCTCTGCATCCCAGCCGACAGTGCCGGCATCAAGAGCCTCCTGCTCTGTGCGCGAAACCCGGGGCAGGATCTTCTTGACCGCGCGATAGACCGGCGCGCTGACAACCTGACGGCGAATGAACGGCACGCCGGCCAGAAGCAGCACAGCGCCCGGGATAAGGGCCAGCACCCATCCGACGGTACCGCCACCGGTCAGCAATTGCGTGACTGCGCCGAGCGCCAGGATGACCGCACCCCAGACGAGAAGAGGCACCTCAAGCATGGCGAGAGCAACAAGAACGGCAATGGTGAGAAGGGTGAGAAAGAGGATCATAAGGGCCTCCGGAAAACCCGGTAATAGGGAACCGGTGTCGGTTCCTGGCTTCACCGCGCACGGTGCAGAACAGATAGCTCCGGCACACAGGTCACGGCCTGCGACCACGGCAGCAGGCAGGCTTGTCATGCCACAGCGAAATCTGTGGGTCAATCCATTGCCTTATATGTCAACCACACTGCCATAGTTTCACAAATGCTGGTTTTCTGGGAAAAATCGCCTCCATTTCCTACGAAAACCCTTGCATATTGTGGATCACATTTCGGGGAGCTCTCTTGGATAAGTCGTTCAATTGACGTTAACGTCAATCAATGGCACAATTATCCTCTCTCTGCGCGTTTCGAAAGGAGCGTCAATGACCACCGAGCGAAGCCAGCCTGCCCGCGACGGGCACGACAACAAGCGCCCCGACCCCGATGATGACACACACCGCCCGTGGGTGAAGAACTATCCCCCTGAGCTGGATTTCTTCGCACAGATTGACACTTCTCCCATCACGGAACGCGTCAGGAATGCCTGCCAGAAGTATGGTGACAAGCCTGCGCTTGATTTCCTTGGCGCGGAAACCAGCTTCAAAACGATCTGGGAACGCACTGAACAATTGTGCGGTGCATTGCAAAAGGAACTCGGCGTCAAGAAGGGCTCCCGCGTCGCCTTGCTGCTCCCCAACACACCCTATTACGTCTTTGCCTATTATGCGGTGCTGCTGGCCGGCGGCACGGTGGTCAACTGCAACCCGCTTTACACCGTCAAGGAGCTGAGCCACATCGTTGGCAATGCCAAGGCCGACATCGTCGTGACCCTCGACCTCAAGATGCTGTTTGAAAAAGCCGAAACGCTGGTCGAGGAAGGTGCGATCGAAACGGTCGTCGTCTGCCCTTTCGCCAACATCCTGCCGACGCTGAAATCCATCCTCTACCGCCTGTTCAAGTCTGGTGATGTCAGCAATCCGGCAAAGTCGCCAATCGCTGACCGCGTCCGTCATTTCGATGATTTGATCGCCGCCAATCATAAGGCCGAACCCGCAGCACTCGACGTCGATAAGGATGTCGCGGTCCAGCAATACACAGGCGGCACCACTGGCCTGCCGAAGGGCGCGATGCTGAGCCATGCCAATATTTCGGCCAATGTGTCCCAGATCGATATGTGGTGCGTCGGCGAATACAACCCCAGGGCCAAGATCGTCTCGATCATCCCATTCTTCCATATCTTTGCCATGACCACGATCCTCAACGCCGGTCTCGTCAACGGTATGGAGCTGATCATGCTCCCGCGTTTCGACCTCAAGGACACCCTGGCCCTGTTGCGGCGCAAGAAGCCCAACATGCTGATCGCCGTGCCGAGCCTTACGCACCGGCTGATGACCGACCCAATGTCGAAGAAGGAGGATCTTTCTTGCCTCACCTTCTGTGTGTCCGGCGGCGCCGCCCTGCCCAAGGAGACCCGCGAGGCCTTTGAAAAACGCACCGGCAGCGGCCGTGTGGTCGAGGGCTACGGCCTGACCGAGTGTTCCCCGGTGGTGACCTGCGGACCGGTGCATACAGAGTTCAAACCCGGCTCTATCGGCATGCCCTTCCCGGCAACCGATGTGAAGTTCGTCGACCTTGAGGACCCGACCCGCCAGGTGTCGATCGGCGAGCGCGGCGAGCTGCTGGTCAAGGGGCCTCAACTCATGCTCGGTTACTATGAGAACGACAAGGCAAACGCCGAGTCCTTTGTCGACGGATGGTTCCGGACCGGCGATGTGGGCTATGTCGATGAGGACGGCCACCTGTTCCTGGTCGACCGCATCAAGGACATGATCATCGTCAACGGGTTCAACGTTTATCCCAAGAACATCGAGGACGCGCTTTACCACCACCCCGATGTCGAGGAATGCAACGTTGTCGGCATGAGCGATCCGGAAAAGGGCGAAGTACCCGTCGCCTTCGTCAAGCTTGCCGATGGAGCGCGCCAGACCGAGGAGGCCATGAAAAGCTTCCTCGCCGAACACATCTCCCGCGTCGAGATGCCCCGGATGATCCTGTTCCGCGATGAACTGCCCAAGACCTTGATCGGCAAGCTGTCGAAAAAGGAACTGCGCGAAGAGCTTCGAGCCGAACTGGAAAAGGACTGATTGCTTGAAAGCGATTGATTGCCACCATGCATGATACTGCCGAAGATCCCACTACCCTTTATGCCATTGCCGAACTCGCCGAGGAGTTCGGCATTTCGACCAGAGCTATCCGTTTCTATGAGGCAAAGGGGCTTCTCAATCCCGACCGGGTCGGCAAGACCCGGGTGTTCCGCCGCCGCGACCGCGCCAGGCTTGTGCTGATCCTGCGGGGTAAGCGCCTCGGCTTTACGCTCAATGACATCGGCGAATATCTCAGCCTGTACGATCCGGCGGACGGGCTCAAGGCGCAGGACTCCCTGCTGCTCAAGAAGGTCGACGACCGCCTGGCCCAGCTCGAGGCCCAGCGCGCCGATCTCGACAAGACCATTGGCGAACTGCGCGAAATCAAGGATCTCGCCGCTTCCCGGCTCGAGGCCCGAACCAGCGAGCCGGTTAAGGCATAACGGGCTGAATTAACCGCACTTCTATTTAACCCGACCATTAAAATCCGACCTATTTCCGTAGACGCTTCATTAAGCGGGCACGGCTACTCTGTCTCGAAGTCTGGAGACAGCGACACCATGCGCGAACGATCCTTGCAGGAGGCGCTGGGGGAGGAACTGGAGGCCTGCTGGCAACTGAGTTGCACTGGCAGCCCCGACGAAGCACTCACCCGCGGCCGGGAAATTTACGAGCGGGCCAAAACCGCGATGATCAAGCCGGTCATCGCGTTGGCCGCGCAGCAGATCGCCTGGTACTGCATCCAGCTCGGGCGTGCCGAAGACGGCGTCGAACCAATTCACGAAGCTCAGCAGATCTGGACCGAGCAGTGCAGCCTGCGCGAGGCCGCCAGCGCGACCGCAATCTATTCGCGTCTGCTGTTCGAACTGGGCATGATCGACGAGGCCTATCATGAGGCCGCCGAGGCACTGCGCGTGGGGCGCGAAATGGACGATCCCTCGCTGCAGTCTTTCGCCCTCGATGTGCAGGCCATCACCATGATCTACAGCGGCGAGATGGATTCGGGGCGCAAGCTGATCGATGAAGCCTATGCGCTTCAGGAACAGTATGACGACCCCTCCATGCACATCCTGCTGATCATTCACGATGCGCTGATGAACGCCAAGGCCGGCGACCAGGCCCGCGACACCGGCGATATCGCGGCGTTCAAGGAACACTACCGCCAGGCGGTCGCTCTTAATGAACGTGCCGTCGCCATGGCCGAAGCGACCAATGACGGCTATCGCCTGCGCCTTGCCCTGTGCAATGGCGCCGAAGCCCATTGCGTGTCCGGTGACATCGAAAAGGCCCATGATTTCATCGAGCGCTGGCTTGAAGTGCCCGGCGCCGCCGGCGACAGCCGCATGGTGCATTTCCTTTACTCGAAGACCGAGATCCTGACCCATGCCGGACGCACGGCCGAGGCACTCGAGATCGGCGAGCAGGCCCTTTTGCTGGCCGAGCGCACCGGCATTACCGATCACATCGCCAATGCCCACCGTCGCCTTTCCGAAGTTCACGAAGCGATGGGCGACTTCGATTCGGCGCTTTTGCACTACAAGCGCTTCCATACGCTCGACAAAAAGCTGATCGGCGAGCAGGCGCGCCGCCGCGCCCGCGTGGCCGAGATCCGGTTCGAAACCGACAAGGTCAAGGCGCTGCTCGACCAGGCCACCCGCCGGGCCGACCAACTCGCCCAGGAAGCCTTGCGCGACCCTCTGACCGGCATCGCCAACCGCCGCGCCCTCGACCGCGAACTGCTCAAGCTCGCCGCGCGCGTCGATCGGGAATACGCCATCGCCATCATCGACCTCGATCATTTCAAGGCGATCAACGACCGCCATTCCCACATGGTTGGCGACGACGTTCTCAAAAAGATCGCCGAAGCACTCCACTCGAGCTGCCGCACGGTTGATCTCGTTGCCCGCATGGGCGGCGAGGAATTCGCGGTACTGCTGCCCGAGACCACACGCGCCGCCGCCCTCAAGGTGTGCGAACGCATGCGCAAATCCATAGTCGACGCCAATTGGGAAGAACTGGCTCCCGGCCTCAAGGTCACCGCCAGTATAGGCCTGGCCGACAGCTCCGAGGGTAACACGCCGCTCGATGTGTTTTCGGTGGCCGACTCCCGCCTCTATGCCGCCAAGGCCGGCGGCCGCGATCGCATCGAATCCCAGGGCACGCAGACCGCCGAAGCCCTCGTCACCCTGCACTGAATCGCTGGGGCGAAAACTGGCGATTCGCAGCCAACACACTTTGATCGTTGAAGAAAATGGTGGGTGTGACAGGGATTGAACCTGTGACCCCTGCCGTGTGAAAGTGTGCCGGCAAGGTTTTCGCACGTTTGCCAATCTTGTCCCGGCATTCCGAAAGCCCCGGCCATAGGGCGTTTCGCTTGACATTCCCTTTTCCGAGGGTTTCCTAAGATGGCGCCAGTTTCCGATTTTCTGGTGACTATTTGGTGACTCCGAACCGGGAAGGCAGGGGCATGCCCAAGCTGACAAAGACCGTTGCCGACGCGGCCGCGCCCAAATCCAAGCCCTATTTCATCTGGTGCTCTGACCTGAAGGGCTTCGGGATGCGCGTCTATCCGTCCGGGTCGAAGGTGTTCTATGCCGACTATCGCAACGCGGACGGCATCCGCCGCCGCATGAAAATCGGCCCCCTGGGCACCCTGACCGTGCAACAGGCTCGAGCCGAGGCCGGCAAGCAACTCACCACCGCGATAACGGGTGACGATCCATTGCAGGAACGGCGGACCCGGCGCCAGTCCCTCACCGTCGCCGATCTGTGCGACCGGTACATGGAAGCCGCTGACAAGGGGCTGATCCTGGGCAAGGGCGGACGCCCCAAAAAGGCATCGACGCTTGCCACCGATCGGGGCCGGATCGACAAGCACATCAAGCCGCTTCTGGGCAACCGGCTGGTGATCGATATCAAGCGCGCTGACGTTGTGACATTCATCCGCGACGTGCAGGCGGGCAAGACCCGGGTCACCGGCAAGTCCGGAAAGCTCCGGGGGCGGGTCAATGTCAGGGGTGGACCCGGTACCGCGGCCCGGACCGCCGGCACCCTTGGCGGCATCCTGAGCTTTGCCGTGTCCGAAGGCGTGATCGAATTCAACCCTTCGTTCGGGGTCAAAAAGCCCGCAGGCAAAAAGCGTGACCGACGCTTGTCGCCGGATGAATACCGCGCCCTGGGCAAGGCATTCGCCAACCCTGCCGGCAAACCATGGCAGGGCCTCGCCATCCTGCACTTCGCCGCCCTGTCCGGTTGCCGCCTGGGTGAGGTTCAAAATCTGCGCTGGGATGAGGTCGACCTTGATGCTCAGGTTCTCAAGCTTGATGACAGCAAGACCGGTCGATCGGTCCGCCCGCTCGGGCAAACGGCAATCGACCTTTTGAACACCCTGCCCCGCCATGAAGAAAATCCCTTCGTTTTCCCGGCCTCACGTTTGGAGCGCCTGCCCTACGCGGGTATGAAGCGTTTCTATCGCGGATTTTTTCAAGGGGCGGGCCTTGAGGGTGTGACTCCCCACGTGCTGCGCCATTCGTTCGCCAGCGTGGGGGCCGATCTGGGTTTTACGGATTCCACCATCGGCGCCTGCCTGGGTCACGCCGGCAGCGGCATCACGTCCCGGTATACCCACCGGCTCGATAGCGTGCTGGTCGCCGCGGCCAACAAGATCGCGGGCGAGGTCCATCGGCAGATGTTCGCGGAGACCGCCAAGGTGGTCAGGCTTCCGACGCGGGCCTAGCGCTTCGCACCTGAGACCACCCTTTCAAGAAGGTCCGAGGTTTCAGCGGAGTTATCGACGATCTTGTCCAGGCGGTGCAGCACACCGCCAATTGCCAGGAGAAGGAAGCCGCCAAAGATCACGCTCGCACCGGGCGTGACAGCGATAAGCCGGCCCAGAATGGCGTAGCCGGTGGCGTCCGGCCGCAAAGGCTGACCGAAGATCAGGGCCGACCAGGCGACACCGACCAGCACGCAAATCCAACCGAGCAGATAAAACAGATAGGTCAACGCCCCTCCCCTTCCCGTTCAGAAAAGCGCACTCCGCCTCAACAGGCAAGCTGCGGAAAACCGCAATCGGCGATGCTATAGCCTTTCCACCTCTTTGAAGGGCTCGAGCTTGTCTCGCCCGTCATTGAGCGGAATATCCAGATCCTCGGTCGGCACGAAATAGACCACCCGGTCCCGGATAACGATCGACATGGACACGCCCACCTGTTTGGCACCGGCGAGAATGCGGCGGACTTCGGCCTGGGTGATCAGGGATGGAGTCTGGGGCATGGCACTACTTACTTCAGATCGTCCGCGTCCCTGTAGGTCTTTATTGTTCTTTCTAATCGCTCTACTGCCGCGAGCGCCGCGTCAAAAGTCTCGTCCCGTAACCACTCGTTTCGTCGGGCACCGACCTCCGCCAAGACGTTTAGAAGCTCAAGTGAATTCACCATCGCGTCATGGACAGCCATAAGCATCTTCTCGGTTTTGGGGTCACTTCCCTCGCGATTATCGATGGCCTTGATAGCATCAATGATTTCAACTGACAGGTCACCAATCACCTGAAACTTGCCCTCGATTTCAGGTAGAGCAGAATCCAAGGCCAAGCCAATTTGGCACAGCCGTCGAATTGCTTCGGCACGGGACCGGAGGCGATTCTCGAACATCCAATCGTCAAGTTGCTGGGCCTCTCCAGGTGACATCATCATCTGGAATTTCAAGGTCTTCTTGTCATCAACCATTTCAGCCTCGCTCACAGCGAATTGAAAGACATCTTTCCCGTCACTGCGTCAATAGACGGAACTTCCGTCAGTTTCCGCTTGATTTCCAGCGGAGGCCGCATTAATGGTTAATCCGTCATAAACGGAACTAACGGAGAAATATGGATGGCCCATGAAAGTGCGCAGATGGAGAAGTACCAACTCCTGTTGGCACCTCATGAGATCAAGCAGATTGATGATTGGAGGTACGCGAACCGCAAGGCGTCTCGTGCGCAAGCAGTTCGGGAATTGATCAGGCTCGGCATCGCCAAGTCAAAAGAAACGGCACCAGGGGGTGAGTTTGGCGACCCTGCCCCTGATGCCGTGAAACCCTGAGTTCAGGAGAACCCAAGATGAACACAGCAAATACCACCGCGCGACCGGATCGCGCAAGCTATCTCGAACCCTCCCCCTATGAGGTGGACGGCGGCGCGCTGATCGGCCGGCACCCTGACCAGGTGGTTTTGGCAGACCTAAAAGCGATCGGCCCGACAAGCCCGATCAAGGCGATCCGTGCGAAGTGCATCGATTGCTCGGGCGGCAATGCCAGCGAAGCGCGCAAGTGCACGGCCACAGGGTGCGCTTTGTGGCCCTTTCGGATGGGCAAGAACCCGTTCTGGGGCAAGGGTGCCTCTGAACCCTCCGCCGAAATCAAACCGGCGAATTCGGAGGGTTTTTCTCATGGCTGACACCCTTCAAGCCAAAGCCGCCCCCGATCTGCCTGCTCTGCACGGCACGATTGAGGAAATCTGGTCGGAGGCAACCGAGCTTTCGCACCTTCTCAAATTCCTGACCACCGATCTCGAATGGTCGCTCGACCCCGACAGGGGGCAAGTCGGGGACGATGGCGATGCAGTTACTCTCACATTCCGGCGCGGCAATATCGAGGCCACCCTTTGGCTTTGTGGCCAGACTTGGCGCCGCGGGAAAGCGCTGCAGGAAAAACTCAACGCTCTGATTTGCGAGGTCGATGAACATGTCTGACGCCCTCAAGAGAATTCCTGCAATGGCGACACGTGTGTTGCGCCAAACCCGGGACCCCCAGGCCGGCCTTGAGGCATTGGCCGACGAAATCCGCGATGCGGTTCTAGCAATCGATCCAACGGTTACCCGTGTCGGTTTGCTCAAGGCGATCGGGGATGACGGCGAATTCCGCGTCACCGGCATTTTGCTCGAGCGTGAAGGGGGCAGGCATGAATGACGCCCTCGCTAAGCCCCGCCTGCGGCGCAAGGAAGTGCCCGCCTATCTGCTCGAGAAATACGGGGTGCAGGTTTCGGCCAGCACCCTTGCCAAGAAGGCAACGCTCGGCGGCGGGCCGGCCATCGAATATTTCGGCCGCATCCCGCTCTACTCCACCGACGCGCTCGATCAATGGGTCGCCGAGAACCTTGGCGGCCGCGTTCACTCAACTGCCGAAAGGAAACACGCATGAACGATCAGGACAACGCCATCGAATTCTTGGCCGCAGCAAGCCTTGTTGGCGTCACCTTCGCCGATGGCGCCTACTCCGAAATGCAGGCCGGCATGATCGACGAAGACAAAATCGACGACATCATAGCCGATCGTCTCGACCGGGTTCGTGACGAGGTGCAGGCGTTCGCCAAGCAATTCAGCATCGACGATCAGAAGTACCAGATCGGATTGGGGATGGCCTATACGGTGTTTCGGCGCCGCTGGGATATGTTCGACCCCGACACGGATGTCGCTGCATGATCCAGATACCGCATTCAAACCAAATCCGTGCCGGCCGGGCTTTGCTCGGCTGGTCGGTTCAAGACCTGGCCGAACGGGCCGGTGTGACCGTGGCGACCGTGAAGAAGGCGGAATCCTCACCCGGTGAAGCGGATGAGGTCCGCGCCGCCAAACTGGCGGCTATATGCGGCGCTCTGAATGCCAGCGGTGTGGTCTTCACCAAGGACTTGAGCCGGCTGGGTGTGGCCCTCGACCTCAGGGGGCGCTGATGGGCAAACGTGATTACCGGGCAAAGAAGGGGGGCAAACCGCCCCCTTTCGTCCAGATCAGGTTTTCGACCCTCAATCATCCTGCATGGCGCGATCTGACACCCGTTGCGCGCTCGCTCTACCTTGAAATCAAACTCCGGTACAACGGCACCAACAATGGGACGATCGGCTTGGGGTGCCGAGAGGCCGCAAAGGCCCTCGGCGTCGGCGTCAATACAGCAAGCCGGGCTTTTCAGGATCTTGATCAACACGGTTTCATCAAACGTTCGCAAGGCGGGTATTTCAGCAGCCTCGGAAGCAAGGCTTCGGAATGGCGGCTAACCGAACACCGGGATGACAAGACCGGTCACGCTGCCACCAGAGACTTCGAAAAATGGCGACCGGAAAAACAAGACGCCGTCCCATCTGAGAGACGGAGCGTCACTGATATGGGACACAGCGGTATAGGATTACCGCAAGAAACCGATTTGCGTCTCTCTGGCGGGACACAAACCACCAATCCCGCGTCCCATGAGAGTGACACATATACATCTAGCCATAGGCAGGGAGCAAAACATGGAAAAGGATGACCATCCGAACCTGTTCTCCTGGGCTGGTACTCGCGCCCCTTCGGGCGCCCGGGTCATTCCGTTCCCTCAGGATCGAAATGTCGGCAAGGCTCGCCACGTTGCGAGCTTGATCAGACGGAAGTCGAGCGACAAGGAACGGGAGTCCTATTGGCGCCAGGTCGTACAGCGGATGGCGAAGTCGATGACCAAAGCTGGTCTCAACGACGAGCAGGTTCAAACCCAACTCGTGGCCTTTCGAAACGCCGTCGAGCAGCAATTGAACAATGTCGGAACGCGAACCCAAGGCTGACCTATGAGCAAATCTCTCACACCGACCGCGTTCGATCGCATGGTCAATCAGTCCCCAAAAGATCGCGTGATCTGGACGCTCGGGGCCATCGCGCAGCGGATCGGCACCGGCCCGGATTTCGTTCGAACACTCGCCTGTCAGCCCGGTTCGCCCATCCATCGCGTGGGTGGTCGGTATTGTGTTCTCGAAAGCGATTTGATCGAGTTCCTGAGGCGCGGCCATTGAAAGCCCACGCCAAACCATGAAATCCGCCATTTGACCATTAAGCGTTTTGGACGCTTCGCCTCATCTTCGGGGCATGAAGATTTGGCCGTTCAATCGACAGCCTGCCGTCGAGGCAAAAGGCACCCTCACGGTGCCCGACGACTTGATTTACGAGGCTTTCGGTCTTCCGATTCCGACCGTGCCAGTCATTGTGACGCCGACAACGGCCATGCGGTGCACGCCCGTACGGCGGGCGGTCCAAGCGATAGCCGAGCCGATCGGCCAACTCCCCCTGCATGTCTATCGCCGCGACGGTGACAAGCGCGAACGGGACCGTGAGCATCCAGTTGCCAAGGTCCTGCGCGACCCCAATGAATGGACCAGCGCCGGCGAATTCCGCGAGCAGTTGCAGCGGGACTGCCTGCTTCATGGCAATGGCTATGCCCACATCAATCGGGTCGATGGCAAGGTCGCGGAGCTGATGCGACTGGATCCGGCCAACGTCCGTATCTTGGTCGACACCACCTCCTCCGAACCGACTTACGAATACCAGACAGGCGGTGGCAAGGCTCTCTATCCCTATCGGGACATCTTCCACATCAAGGCGCCCGGCACCGACGGCATAGCGGGCAAGTCCCCGACCTTGGACTGCAGGGATGCCATTCGTGTCGCAATGGTGATGGAGCGCCAGGCGTTCAAATTCTTTGAGAAGGCGAGCCGACCGAGCGGGGTGATCGAAACGCCTAAGCAGTTAGGTGATGAGGGTGTCAAAAAGATGCTCGCCGGCTGGAAAGTCGCGCAACAGGGCGCGGAGAATGCTGGCGGCACTCCGGTCCTGTGGGATGGCTCCAGGTTCGTCTCGCATACGTTCAACTCGGTGGACGCGCAGTTTCTCGAATTGCGCCGTTTCGCCATCGATGAGATCGCCCGCGTCTATGGCGTCCCCCCTCACCTGTTGTTCGAAATGGGTCGCGCCACATGGGGCAACGCGGCCGAACTCGGGGCCATGTTTGTCACCTTCGTTCTGGCGAAATGGCTCAAGCAATGGCAGGGCGAAATCCGCCTGAAGCTGTTCGCGCCGGAAGATCGCGATGCCTGGTATGCCGAGTTCCTTATCGACGATCTGGTGCGCACCGACATCGGGAAGCGCTTCACCGCCTACAGCCAGGCCAGGTCCGCCGAATGGATGAGCGCGAATGACATCCGCGCCAAAGAGAACCTGCCTCCGATCGAGGGCGGCAACGAATACCGCAATCCCAACACCAGCTCGCAGTCGCTCGGGGGATCCGATGGAAATGAATGACGTGATCGGCAACGCCGCCGATCAGGACAAGGGCCGCGAGATCGAGTTGGTGGATCCTTTCTCAGGTGAACCCACCGGCCTCAAGCTTTGGGTGGTTGGACCCGACAGCGACACCGCGCGCCGGGCGGCGCTCTCGCTTTCCGATGAGCTGATCGAGATGGCTGACATCGATGGCCGGGTCAGCGCCGATCATCGCGAGAAAGCCAGGCTGAGATGCCTGGCCAAACACGTTCTGCGCTGGGAAGTCAGTGAAGACGGCAAGCCGGTGGCTTTCACCGCAACCAATGTCCTGACCCTGTTGCGAGTGCCGTGGGTTCAGGAGCAGGTCGACGCGTTCGCCGGTGACCGCGCCAATTTTGCACCGGAGTCGTTCTGATGGATCGCGTCTTTGTCGAGACCAAGATCATCGCTGATGACAATGGTTCAATCAGTGGGCTTGCCTGGCCCTTTGGCGCACCTGACCGCATGGGCGACATGATCGACCCCGGCGCCTTCAAGGGAACCAAGACCCCCCTCCCCATCCTGTTCGGCCACGACCAGAACGATCCGATCGGAACATGGGAAAAGGCCGAAGAACGCAAAGACGGGCTGCATCTCGAGGGCCGGCTTCTGGTGGAAGATCTGACGAGGGCCCGTGAAGTCCGCGCATTGGTCCGCGCCGGCGCAGTAAGCGGGATGTCGATCGGTTTCCGGACTCTGAGATCGGTCACCCGGTCCGGCGGGGGGCGCACCATCAAACAGCTCGAATTGCTCGAGGCAAGCCTGGTCACCATTCCGATGCACCCGGGCGCGCGGATCACTTCCGCAAAATCCGCAGTCGATGCGCTTCGGCTTTCGACCGCGATCAACCGCGCCAACCAGGCGCTCAAGCTCAAGAGGTAGACAGTGACACACGTCTCTCAGGGCGCTTTTGCGAGCGCCATCGAACTCAAGGAAGGTGATGGTGATGATCCGATCGAAACCGTCACCAAGAGCCTCGAGGATCTGACTTCCACGGTCGACGAACGGATCAAGGCGATCGAGGAGAAGGCCGACACTTCGAAGCTCACCGAGCGCCTGGACGCGCTCGAGAAGAAGGCCAACCGACCGGCACCATCGAAGTCCGATGAGGATGTCGACGAGGCAGCGGAGACCGAAAAGAAGTCATTCGGCCTGTATCTCCGGCTCGGGGATCGCACCCCGCTCGAAGAACTGAAAGCGCTCACGGTGTCTGATGACACCCAGGGCGGCTATCTGGCACCGGCAGAAATGTCGACCGAGTTCATTCGCGAATTGGTCGAATTCTCGCCGATCCGGTCTCTGGCCAGCGTGCGCAGCATCAGCGGCCCCTCGGTCAAGTATCCGAAGCGCACCGGCATCACGAATGCGCAGTGGGAAGGCGAAGGCGAAGACAGCGAAGAATCCACCGTGACGCTTGGTCAGACCGAGGTCACGGCCCGCAAGCTGATGACCTATGTCGACATCAGCAACGAACTTCTGACCGACAGCGGCGGCACCGCGCAGGCCGAGGTCAATCTGGCCCTGGCCGAAGACTATGGCCAGAAGGAAGCAACAGCGTTCGTGAGCGGCGATGGCGTCAAAGAGCCCGAAGGCCTTCTGACCAATCCCGATGTCGAATACACTGCCAATGGGCACGCCACCAACCTCGACACCGACAAGCTGATCGACTGCATGTATGCGCTGCCGTCAGCCTACCGGAATGCCGGCACCTGGCTGATGAACGGCACCACGCTGGCGGCAATCCGCAAGCTGAAAAACACCACCACGGGCGAATACATCTGGCAGCCGTCAATCGCGGTCGGCCAGCCCGAAACCATTCTCGGGCGCCCGGTGGTCGAAGCGGTCGATATGCCCGACATCGAGGATGACGCGTACCCGATCATGTTCGGTGACTTCGGGCGGGCGTACCGCATCATTGATCGCCTCGCCATGAGCGTTTTGGTCAATCCCTACCTGCTGGCGACCAAAGGGCTGACCCGCATCCATGCCACCCGCCGCGTAGGCGGCCGGGTGATCCAGCCTTCCGCAATCCGCAAGTTTCGAATGGAGGATTAAGCCATGCGAGATCTGGCACACAATATTGGAGCCGTGGCGGCCGTCGTCCCCCAGGTGCTCAGCGCAACCGACACTTCTGCAGCAATCGACCTGTTGGGCTTCGAGTCCGCGGCATTGGTGATCAACACCGGCGCCATTGCAGGAAGCGGCAACTTTACCGCCAAGCTGCAGGAATCCGACACCGGCGAAACCGACGAATTCGACGATGTTGCCGCCGCTGACCTGATCGGCACGCTGCCGACAGCTTTGGCTGCCAGCACGGTCTACAAGCAGGGGTATATCGGCACGAAACGGTATCTCCGGACGGTGATCACGAAGAACAGCGGCACCTCGATCGCCGCCGGCGCCGTGATCGTCAAGGGCCATCCTCACGATGCGCCGGTGAGCTAAATGCCGGTCCGCGCTCCCCAGGTCTGTGGGCACTGCAACCAGGTCCACACGTCGCGGCAGAAGTGCCCAACGGCTCAGGCACTCGATAGGGCCCGAAAGGCCCGCTTCGATGCCAGGCGACCGGGGGCGCGGCAACGCGGCTACAACGCAGAGTGGGATAAGGCCCGGGGAGAATTCCTCACGGTCTATCCCACCTGCCGGCGGTGCGGATCGCCCGCATCAGTCGTCGACCACATCAAACCCCACAAAGGCAACCAGGCGCTGTTCTGGAACCGCAGCAACTGGCAGTCCCTTTGTGTCCACTGTCATTCCAGCGCCAAGCAATCCGAGGAACGGCGCCAACCGAGGAACTGATCATGTCCAACCTGTTCGCGACCGGAGGGTCGAAACTCTACATCGGTGGCGCCTTGGCCTACTCAGGCACCGACCTCAGCTCATCTGATTTCTCTGGTGAGAGCTGGACCCAGATCAAAGGGGTCACAAACCTGGGAAGTGCAGGCGACAATGCCGAACTGATCACAAGCGCCCATATCGGATCGAACCGGGTGCGGAAGATCAAAGGCACGCGCAACGCCGGCAGCATGCAGATCATGGCAGATCTGGACTATGCCGACGCCGGCCAGCTCGCACTGATCGCGGCAGAGAAGGCGCGCGACTCCTATGCCTTCAAGATCGAGTTCAACGACGCCCCGTCAGGCGGCACGCCTTCCGAACGCCTGTTCGTTGCGTATGTGATGAGCGCGGTCGATGAGATGGGCGAAGCCAACAACGCAACGCAACTCAGTGCCACCCTCGAGATCGACAGCAACATAGTGCGGGTCGCCGCTGCTGGCGCCTAACACCGGGGGCTGGTCCTGAACTTTCCGGGCGATTTGGGGACCGGCGCGGGGACCCAAACGCGAAAAAAATCGGAAATGGTCAAGTTTTGAACAGCAGCAGGAAATTGCTCGATGGCACTGACCACTGACGATCTCAAGAACCAGATCAACATGGGCGCCGGCGGCGGTGACGCCATCGACACTGCCGTGTTGCCCAAAGTCCTGGAAGCCGCAACCAAGCACGTCGAGAAGGTCATCGGGTACACCCTCGACGACACCGACAAGCTGCCGGATGGGGCACCCGGTGACCTTGAGCACGCAATCCTGATGATCGCCGCCCATTGGTACGAGGAGCGGGAGACAGTCTTGGTAGGTGTGAGCGGACAGGAGATCCCATTCGGGGCAAGTCAGATCCTCGGCGAATATCGGGAATACACCTATGGCTAAGGATGGCGGCATCAGCCGGCTGCAGAAGCGCTTTGCCGCGCTGCCCCGGGCCGTGCGTGAGGGCGTGCGTCCGGCGCTGCTCAAGTCGGGCAATGAGATGGCAGACACCATGCGTCAGATTGCGCCTGACGATCCCGCCACCGATGCGCCCGATCTGAAATCATCGATAGAGGTCACGGGGCCCGGCGAGCAAACCCCGGCTTATTCGCAGCCCGGCGGATCGCTGACCGTTCCTGAGTTTGGCGTTGCGGTGACGGTTGGCAACGCCGATGTCCGGTATCCTCACCTGGTCGAGTACGGCACCACCAAGGCGCCAGCGCAACCGTTCTTCTGGCCGACAGTCCGCCTTCTGCGCAAGCGGGTCACCAACCGCATGAAACGCGCCGTAGGCAAGGCGGTTCGAGACAACTGGGGGAGTTCGTGAGCGCATCCCTGGCCATGCAAAAAGCTCTTCGCGATCGCTTCGTCGCCACCGTCACGGTGACCGATCTGGTTCCGGCCACCTCGATCCTTGATCGCAATTCACGTCCAAATCCCGATCCATCGATCATCATTGGCGAGGATCAGGAGGTCGACGAGCAGCGCCTCGCGCGCAATGTGGTGCGGGTCTATTCCACCATCCACATCTGGAAAAAGGAAACCGGGCTCACTGGCGTGAAGGCCATCGCCGCCGCCATCCGAGCGGCGGTCCATAGTTCCAGACCTGACCCGGGGACAGGTTTCCAACTCGGTGACTGCTACGTCTCTGGCACGCGGTATTTGCGCGACCCTGATGGCGAAACCGCGCATGGCGTGGTGACGATCGAGTCCATGGTTTCGGAGGCGTTGTGATGAGAGCGGGCAAACTCGATCGGTCCATCACCATTCAGGAAAGCGCCACCGCCGTCGATGGATATGGCGTCCCAAGCGCGTCATGGTCCGATATCGCTACCGTTCGCGCTCAGATGGTCGAGAGCACGGTTGAGGAATATCAGCGAGCCTACGGCGAAGGCAGCAATACGGCTGTGATCTTCCGCATCCGCCACATCGACGACATCAGCGTGGATCAGCGCGTGCTCTACGACGGCAAGTCCTTCAACATCCGCGACATCAAAGAACTTGGCCGCCACAAGGGCTATGAGCTGCGGTGTGAGGAAGTGCGATCATGAAGGGCGCAAAGGCTCACCTGAAGGCCATAGATGGCGGGCTCAAGGGCGTTCCGAAAGTGCCCGACACCATTCCCGACGATATGGTCGACGAGTGGCAGGCCGTAACCTCCGAGATGGTCGAACGCAAGATCCTCACCACCACTGGGCTCGGCATTGTCGAAACATACATTCTCGCCCGCTGGACGGTGCGAGAGTGCCAGAAGGCGCTGGCTGAACACGGGCCACTGACCAAGACCGCGCACGGAATGCTCAAGCCGAACCCGGCTGCAGCCATCCTCAACAAATCCACCGAGGCCGTTGCCCGCCTCGGTGCTGAGCTCGGGCTCACCCCGGCAGCACGGTCGAAGCAAGGTTTCCAGCCGAAGGGAGGCAAGGCAAGCAATGGCGCGCCAGCAGACCTCCAGATTTAAGGCGACCCGACCCGAGTGGGTTTTCGACGATAGCGAGATCGACGATCCGTTTGGCCATGGTGAAAGGGCGGTGGAGTTCCTTCGCTGCCTCAAGCACCCCAAGAGCGACAGCGGCGATTTTGAACTCCCGCGGTTCTGGGAGCGAATTGTGCGCCGCATCTATGGGCCATGCTTCCCCGATGGGCGGCGGCAGGTCCGCACCGTGTTCATCCTACTGCCACGCGGCGCCCGCAAGACCACCGTTGGCGCCGGTCTGGCTCTTCTCCACACCGTGGGTTACCAGCGCGTCCCGCGCGGTCAGGCAATGGTGGCAGCATCCGCTGAGGAGGATGCGGTGATCGCCTATGAGGAGGCGGTGGGTATCATCGGCGCCACCGAATGGCTCGACGGCAAGATGAAGCTCAACGAGAGCACATTCATTCTCGAGCACTCACTCTCCGGCGCGAAGTTTCGAGCCCTGGCATCGGGTGGCAAGGGCAAGCTGGGCAAGACCCCGCAATTCGTCCTGGCCGACGAGGTGATCGCATGGGAAGGCGAAAAGAGCCGCAAGACCTGGTCGGCGCTCCGCACTGGCCTCAACAAGGCACCCGGTTCACTTCTCGTCGTCATCACCCAGGCCGGCAGGGGCCAAGAGAACCTGGCGTTCGATCTGCTCAAGTACGCCCGCAAGGTCCAGGCCGGTGAGATCGAAGATCCCGGGTTTCTACCCGTGCTGTTCGAAACCGAGCATGATGCCGATTGGGAGGATGAGGCGTTGTGGCACTACGTCAATCCTGGCCTTGCCGATGGGTATCCCGACATTGAGGGCCTGCGCCAGATGGCCCGGGAATCGAAAGAACGCCCTGCCGATCGGGATGACTTCCGGCAGTATCACCTCAACACATGGCTCGATTACAGCGCCTCGCCCTTTGTGGAGATGCCGATCTACGACGAGGGCGCCCACCCGGTAGACCTTGAGGAAAAGGACATCACCCAGGAGCCGTGTTGGCTTGCAGTTGATCTGTCTTCCAATCGAGACCTGACAGCCATCGTAGCGTGCTGGGGAGACCGAGAGGGGGGCTATGAGGTCCACCCGTGGTTCTTCTGTCCCGAGGACAACATCGTCCACCGATCTGACCGGGAAAAGGCAACCTATCCCCTATGGGCAGAGCAAGGGCTCATCATCCCCACCCCCGGCAACGTGGTCGATTTTCAGGCCGTTGAGGACAAGGTCCGAGAACTGTGCGCCACGTACCGCGTGATGGAGATCGCATTCGATCCGCACATGGCCCGCAACACGATCAATAATCTGACCGAAGACGGCTTTCCCGTGGTGGAGATGCGTCAGGGCTGGATAACCATGGCACCAGCCGTGAAAGAACTGGAGCGGGCCATAGTGGCCCGGCGCATCAAGCACGGCGGGCATCCCATCCTGCGATGGCATTTTGAGAACATCGCAGTCGAGCGGGACAAAGCCGACAACATGAGCTTTCACAAAGGCAAGTCCACCGATCGGATCGACGGCGCCGTTGCCACCGCAATGGCTGTGGCGCGGTGCAGCGAGGGCCAGACCGGTCTCAGCTCGTATGACACGTTCAACGGAGACATCGAGCAACTCGCGCTCGCATAGGAGAACCTCATGCCGCAAGGTGATGCAGAAAGACTGGTTGTCCAGCTCGAAGCCAGGATCAGGGATTTCGAGCGGAACATGGCCAAGGCCAGCGGGACCGCCACAAGGCAATACGGCCAGATAGAGCGCCGCTCGCGCTCCACCACTCGGCGTATGGAAACCGACATGATCCGATCGACCGGCCGGATCAATCGGGCACTGGCCAGCACGTCGAGCAAGATCGGCATGTTCGCCAAGAGTGTGTTGCCCGTGGCAGCGGTGGCCAGTCCGTTTATCGCTGTGGCAAGCGCGATAAATGGCGCCAAATCAGCGATGGTCGAGTTCGATCGGATCGGCAAGACCGCGAAAGCGGCCGGCCTCAATGCGGAGTTCTTCCAGGAACTGGCCTACTCGGCAGAGCTGGGGGGCGTCAGCTTCGAACAGCTCAGCTCCGCGCTCGAGGCGTTCAACAGAAACGCCGGCCGGGCCGCGGCGAACAAGGGCGAACTCGTCGAGAACCTCAAAGTCCTGCATCCGGAGCTTCTGAAAAACATTCAAGCGGCGCGCAGCCAGGAGGAGCGGATCAAGCTCGTCGCGGACGCTTTGAGAGAAGAATCGGACGCGAGCCGCAGGGCAGCGATCGCGGCGGCCGCATTTGGACGTGCCGGCGTGAAGATGGTGGAAGTATTGAAAGGCGGGGCCGATGAGCTTGCCAGAACCGCCCAAAAGGCACGCGAACTAGGCATCGTGGTCGACAACGAACTGATCGCGAGGGCTGAGGATCTGAACGACGAGTTCACCACCGCAACCAAGGTGATGGACATCCAATTCAAACAGACCCTTATCGATCTGGCGCCCATCCTGATCGAGTCGGCGAAATGGGCTGGAAATCTGGCTCGGGCCATTCGGGATATCTCCGATGCCATGCAAAGCCTGGAGGGTCCCGGCGCCGGTCGGGGTGGCAACCAGTCGCTATATGAGCACCTTCGCGCCACCGATCCGAAGGCATGGAACCAGTTGAGGTCTGACATTCAAGGTGCGTTTTATGACGTGCCCCGCACCGATTTCTATGAGGGCTTCAACTTTGGACCCGACGGCAACATCCTGGTCGATCGGGGCGGTTCGAGCGGTGGCAGTGGAGGCGGATCGTCAGGCAGCCGCAACGATGCCGCCGCCAAGGCGATCAAGGAAGCCGAAGCAGTCCAGCAACTGATCGATGGTCTGGAATTCGAGCTTTCCTTGATTGGAAGAACCGACACCGAAAAGCGGGTGATGAACGAACTGCGCGCCGCTGGCGCGGCGGCGACCGACAAAGAGCGCGAGCAGATTGTTGAACTGGTTCAGGCCATCAAGCTCGAGAATACCGAAATCGAGCGGATGAAGGATCTAATGCAGGAGGCTGAGGGGATGGCCCAGAGCTTCGCGTCATCACTTGTCGATGACCTGCTATCAGGCGCAACAGCCACCGAAGCGCTGAGCAATGCCTTTCGCAACCTAGCCAGCCAACTCCTGAAAATGGCCACCAATCAACTCATCAGCTCAATGTTTGACAGCTTTGGACTCCCTGGGGCTGGCCAATCCGGATTCACGTTCGGCGGCGCCCGGGCGGAAGGCGGACCCGTCTCATCGGGTCGAGCCTATCTCGTTGGCGAGAGGGGGCCGGAACTGTTCATGCCGCGCCAGTCGGGTGCCATCGTTCCCAATCAGTCCCTTGCGGCCAGCTCCAACACCGGCGGTCAGATCACCGTTTCGGTGTCGACTGAGGTACGGAACGGCAACCTCGTGCCGACCATTGCCAAGGTCTCTGGCGAAGTCGCCGGCAAACAGATCAAGCAGCAGGTCCCGGCCATGATCCGAAGGGGCTCCGGCCCCGCCGTGCTGGCCGCGCAGCGCAATCGCGAGGTCCGATAGCACCGGACAGACCAACAACGAGGAAATGATGAACCGGGACACGTTTCTGAAATCGATGGCAGGGGAAGTAGAGCGCTGCCTTAGAACATCGCAAGCACCGCATATGATGCCCGGATCTGCACTCTATTGGGAAGTGTTTGCCGGCCTGAACCTTGTCCGTGTTTTTGATCAGTCCGGCCCGCGGCCGATATCATATAGCGACGTTCATTCGTATTTGAGCCTTCATCGCCTGCCGCTTGGTCCGGCGCACATCGAGGTGATTTTCGTGATGGACCGAGCCTTCAGGGAACACTTCGCGTCGAGGCAGCAAAAGCCGAACATCGGACTTCATGCCATGACCCCTGCAATTTTCGACGCGGTGTTCTCATGAGTTTGCGAGGCAAAGTAAACAATCCCCTTTATCGGAATGGGCTGTTTTCCGGATATACCGAATACCGGTACGGCGATCGAAATTCCAGGGTCTACGATCCTCGAAAGCGCAAGGGTCGGCGCATCGTTTCGCCTCAGAAAAAGCGCGACGAGTTGGTTCGGCGAATCGCCATCCTTCTCGACGACTGGAAGTCTTCTCCCTTCGAACATGAAGCGCAGTGTCGCTATGGGCTCCGGATTGCGTTCTGCCGGCGTGGGCATGACTGGCATCGATCCGATCAGGAAGCGGAGATGCTTGTCCTTCAGGCGCTGGACAAGAACGGCGCCCAAAGGCCAGACTGGATGGAAGGGCAGCCGGAATTCACCTACTCGCGTGATCGATGTGCGTACTGCGGCGGCCCTATGGATATGGACGATGCAACCCCGGGCCAACGATATTGCAGCCCGGAGTGCGCGCGCTCGGCTTTGGAGCGTCGATTTGCAGGAGCGCAGGTCGGATACAACATCGTTCGACGCTCAGCCTATCGGCTCGTCTCCAAATCGAACGCCACGCCTCGACCGTGCGCACATTGCGGCAAGGACTTCAGAAGCGACGAGCCTCACGTTCGACATTGCTCCATCGTCTGCGCAAACCGGAATCGTGAAGCGAAGCAGTTGCAACGCAAGCAGTGTCCGAACTGCGGTCATGACTTTCAGCCGCGAAGGGAGACGCAACAGTGTTGCTCGTTGTCGTGTTCGTCCAGCTACATGCACAAGCAAGCACGGGAAGCAGCGAGCGAACGCGCATGCGCTGTGTGCAACACATCCTTCAAACCATCGTCTGCATCGCGGCGCTATTGCAGCAGGAGCTGCGCTCGAAGGGTAAGCAATCTGGTGCAAAGACTGCGAAAGGGCAATGCCCAACTGAACCCCTGGGCATTCGACTACATGTTCTCACAGGCGGCCTAGATTTGTGCCACATGTGGCACATTTTCTCGCGTGCGGACTGCCATCCTGATTAAAACCTGAGTGAGCCTCAGGTTAAGTCGTTGTTTCTTATGGGTCGGAAATTCGACCGGCGAAAGTCGATGAATGTGCAGCACGCTGCACAAATCGATTTGTGTACCATGGTTCACATTCTGGCTCGGGTTTGTGCAACACGTTGCACATTTCGAGGCACTGAACCCTGCCGAAAATTTGGTGACCATATGGTGACTCTCCGAGGGTACGCGGACGCCATATCGAGCTAAGTCATTGAAAAGAATGGTGGGTGTGACAGGGATTGAACCTGTGACCCCTGCCGTGTGAAGGCAGTGCTCTCCCGCTGAGCTACACACCCGCTAGCCGCCGAATTTCGGGGCGGTGAGGCACGCAAACCGGATGGAGATGGTGGGCGTGACTGGGATTGAACCAGTGACCCCTACGATGTCAACGTAGTGCTCTCCCGCTGAGCTACACGCCCAACTCCATCGGCCATCGACGGGCGGTGCCGCCGTTGCGCGCGCCGATAGACCACAAAAGCCCCATGAAGGTCAATAGGGCGATTGCGGCCTTTGCCAAGCCGTGCGAGAAAACGCGCCAGCCGGGCCGCAGACAGGGCGGAACACCGGTGCGGCGCCGCGACAACTGGACAGGCGGGCAGCCATTTTGACATATTGCCTTTCTTGGGCCGCAAGGCCCTTCTAGAAGGGCGCAATGCCGGGTCCATGGCCCGGATGACGGCATCACTGGAGCAAATGATGCAGCAGCGACAATATGCGGGCGTCGCCATGGCGATCATGAAAGAGCGGCTCGGCCGGCTGGTCTGGCCGACCATCATTGCGTCTGCAGTTCTGATTATCCTGCAGATTGCCTCCGTTATTGGCGTGCTCACCGGCGCGATCCCGCTCTGGCTCGGCTTCATCGGCGCACTGATCGCCATCCATGCCAGCTTCACCATCATTCACGAGGCGAGCCACAAGGCGCTGTCGGGCGGCAAGAAAGGGTTCGGCTGGATCGACACCATTGCCGGCTACATTCACGCCCTGATGCTGACCTACGATTTCCCGACCTTCAAATATCTGCATCTGCGCCACCACCAGTTCACCAATGACCCCACGGCCGACCCCGATTACTGGCTGCAGCGCTATCCCATGCCGCTCGTGGTCATCCTGTCGCTGGCCGTGCCGCTGCATTATCTCAAGCTCTATATCGAATGCGCCCGCAAGGGCCTGCTTACCCGGCGTGACCAGCTCTTCACCGGCATGCGCATCGTGTTCCAGGCCGGGCTCATCATCGCCCTGCTGATCATCGCGCCATGGGAAACCTTCTTCCTTTGGGTTCTGCCCTCGGCGCTGGCCTCGTCGATGATTTCGCTGTCCCACGGCATGCTGCACATGCCCGAGGTGACAGAAGACCGGAAAAAGACGGTCCGCATGATTGTCGGCGACGGCTTTTGGGAATGGATCATCTGCCCGTTCTTCTGGCTGAATAACCACCACTACCTGCACCATGAATTCCCCCGCGCCTCCTGCCTGAGCCATCCCAAGATGTACAAGGCCACGCGCGAACAGCTTGCCGCCGAGGGCGTCGAGGTCATCACGATCGGCAAGCCGCTGTTGAGCAAGCCGCCGGCAAAACCCGGAAGCGCCGCATGAACCAGTCCGCATCTCACACCGCTGCCCACAGCGCACCGATGACCGCCGCGACCGCGGACGAGGCGGTGGATCGTCTGCCTTCCGGCTCGGTGTTCCGCTCCCTGGCGGGCCGGCAGGAATATGTCGAGTTCTACAATGGCGTCCTCTCCCGGCTGGCCATGCCGCTCTCGTCCAAGTCGGTGAGCACCAGTTTCGGCAAGACCCATATCAATTTCGGCGGCAAACCCGATGGCAAGCCGGTTCTGGTCTTGCCCGGCATGTCGATCTCGAGCCCGCTCATGCTCGAGTTCTTCGACTACATGGCCGAAGATCACCTGATGATCGCCCCGGACCTCATCGGCCAGCCCGGCCTGTCCGAGGACCGCAAGTTTTCGCCCGATGACCACAATTACGGACGCTGGCTCGCCGAGGTGATGGATGCACTCGGCATCGGCCGCATCGACATGCTGGGGTCGAGCTTTGGCGGCTCGATCGCCCTCGACCTCGCCACATTCGCCCCCGAACGCGTCGGCAAGCTGGGTCTGGTTGTGACCGCAGGCCTCACCCCCAATATCCCGAAGGCGCGCATCTTCGGCGCGCTGTTCTTCACCTGGATGGCCTACCGCTATCTGCCGATCCCCGGCGCCAAGAAGATACTGCCTTCCCTCGCCCGGCCACTGGCCCGCGTCTGGCCGCAGAACAATCTCGACTATCTCGACGTGGTGATCCGTCAGACTGCGTTCTGGCGCCACCGCCCGGCCGGTCCCTTTGTCGATACCGATTTCAAATCGAGCCTCGAGCCGGTGTTCATCACCTTCTCGCGGCACGACATCATGTTTCCTTACAAGCAGACCTATCCGCTTGCTCAAAGGGTGCTGCCGATCGCCGAGGAAATCACCCTCGAAGACAGCGCCCATATGCCGAGCCCCTACGAAATGGAGCCCGTGCACAAGGCGATCCGCCGCTACTTCGCGGGCTGATCCGACCCTTTTCAATAACTCTTCAACCCGATTGATCGCCCTCGCCCTGCCTGGTTCGAGGTGAGGGTAGCAGACCCTTCGAGCATAGCTCTAAGGGTGTTCGTTGCTTCAGAAGGTCCAACGGACCTTCTGTTCGGGCTTTGCCAGACCGCTCCTCACTCTCACGGCGCGCATCGTTGGCAGTAGGTTTGCCCAACCACCGGCGTCATTCCCGTGAAAACGGGAATCCAGCTGAACTTGCACCAGAGAACTGGTGGTCATGTTTATTGCGCGCCGCCGGCGCCATCACCACCAGCCCTAACCCTCTGATTCACATAGATTCCCGCCTCCGCGGGAATGACGGCGGGAATGCTGCAGCGCCGGAACCCTGTCTCTTCACACCCTCGCCCTTCGTGGTTCGACAAGCTCACCATGAGGGCTCAGGGTGAGGGTGGAGATTTGGGCGCTACTTCCCTCCTCGTCACCCTCGGGCAGCCCGCCGGCGTGAGGCGGGTAAGACCCGAGGGTCCATGAGGCATCGCATGTGGTTCGGCGGTACTGACTAGTCATACGCGGCTCCCGCGTGGCATCTCATCATGGATGCTCGCGAATTTGACTGCCTCACGCCGGCAGGCTGCCCGAGCATGACGAAGATATGTGGGGCATCGCTTTCCGCCATTCGCTGCCTCCTGGCTTCGTCTGCCCACCCCGACAGTCCCGGCAGACGGATGTCTCCGAGTTTCAAAGAACAGAGCGGGAGAGAGGCGCAGGGCGTCTCGTCGCAAAACTAAAACAATGAGACGGCCAGCGCCTCTCTCACCCGGGGTTTTGGGCTTGGACTGCGTCAACGGGCTGGGGTCAATCCCCGCTTCCTTTCGGAAGTACGCCACCGCCTTGACGGCAGCCGGCTCCGGCGCAGTTTTGGCCTTCCCTGAGGCGACCCTCATGGAACCCGGACCGGTCTATGAAGTTGGTCGGTTGGCGAAACGGAAAACCGCTTCACACTTTTCCTGCCAACCTCCCGCCGGAGCTCGTATGCATCCGCGCCCTGTTTGCGGGACCGTTCGGGCAGGATAAGGGAGGTTTTTGGGGCGGGGATAACTTCGATCCGGCCCGAAGGGCAAAATCAGTCCGGTGGACTGATTTGAGGTGAGAAGGCCATGAGAGCTAAGCTCTAATCGCTGAAACTCGGCGCCCCACCCTTCGAGCATAGCCCTCAGGGTGTTCGTGCACTTGATTTGATCCAGCGGAGTAAATCCGCCTTGCGGCACGATTCCCAATCACAGGATGAAGGCAGCAAACGTGCCTGATCAGGCAGCGAGCAGGCGCTCGATCTCGTTGACGAGGTCCTTGAGGTGGAAGGGTTTGGACAGGACCGAGGCATCCTTGGGCGCCTCGCTGTCCGGGTTGAGCGCCACGGCGGCGAACCCGGTGATGAACATCACCTTGAGGTCCGGATCGAGCTCGGTGGCGCGGCGCGCCAGTTCGATCCCGTCCATTTCCGGCATCACGATATCGCTGAGCAATAGCGAGAACGGCTCTTCCCGCAGCCGCTCATAGGCGGACTTGCCATTGTCGAAGGCGATGACTTCGTAACCGGCCTGGGTCAGCGCCCGGGTCAGGAACTTGCGCATATCGTCATTGTCTTCGGCGAGAAGGATGCGTTGCATGGGTTCGGAATCGCTCGGCTGGGGGTCTCTTAAAGTTGCGCGCAATTTGCCCGTCTTGTCCGCCCGCTGCAAGGTGGAGATTGTAAAAAGCCTAAACGCCGCCACAGCGCTGCCCACTGGACGAATCCGCGCCCTTTGGGCACAGTGTGATCATGACAGAAGTGTTCGGCCTGCCGCTGACTGCCATGCGTTCGGATTATATCGACCGCCCCGCCTTCGAAACCGTTCGGCCGCGGCGACTGCTGGCTCCCTTTGTCTTTAATTCACCCCATTCGGGACGCGACTATCCGGCACGCTTTCTCGAGATCTCGCAACTCGACCGCACTGCGATCCGCCAGTCCGAAGACGCCTTTGTCGATGATCTGTTTTCCCGCGCGCCGCGCAAGGGCATGCCGCTGTTGCGGGCCCATTTTCCGCGCGCATATCTGGATGTGAACCGCGAGCCCTACGAGCTCGATCCGGCCATGTTCCACGAGCCGCTGCCGAGCCGGTTCAACACAAAGTCACCGCGCGTCGCCGCCGGGTTGGGCACCCTGGCGCGCAATGTCTCGGAAACCCGGCAGATCTACGGTTCGCGCCTGCATCTGTCGGACGCGCTGATGCGCATTGAAGGCATCTACAAGCCCTATCACCAGACGCTGCAAAAGCTGCTGGGCGAAACCCTGGCCGAATTCGGCGTCGCGGTGCTGATCGATTGCCACTCCATGCCCCAGCTCGGGCGGACCGGCAATCGCGCCAGCCCCGATATCGTTCTGGGCGACCGCTATGGCAGCGCCTGCGCCCCGGCACTGGTCGATCTGGCGGAGACGGTGTTTTCAGGTGCAGGCCTGCGGGTCGCGCGCAATCGCCCCTATGCAGGCGGTCACAACACCCGCACCTATGGCCGCCCGCGGCACGGCCTGCATGCGCTGCAGATCGAGATCAGCCGGCATCTTTACATGAACGAGCGGACGCTGAGCCCGAATGACGGCTTTGCCAGCCTGATGGATATTATCGAACGGCTCTTGACCGGCTTCGCGCAATTCGATTTACGGCTGCTGACGGGCACCGTCGCGGCCGACACCGCTGAAGCTGCCGAATAGCCCGCAACGCGGACCTGTCCCGCACCCGCCCGCCGATCAACGCTTTTCAGGCCGAGAGACCCGTGACCGATTTCCGTTTGCCCGACATCACGCCCGAGGCCATCGAGGCGACGCTGCGCGAAGCTGCCGACGCCGCCGCGCGGGAGACGCTTCGCCATTTCCGCACGGCACTGAATGTCGACAACAAGGAAGAGGGCGGCTTTGACCCGGTGACGGAGGCCGACCGGGGCGCCGAACTGGCGATCCGCGACGTGCTGGCGCGCAATTTCCCCGGTCATGCCATTTCCGGCGAGGAATGGGACAGAAAAGATGCCGACAGCCCTTATGAGTGGATTATCGATCCGATCGACGGCACCCGTGCCTTCATCTCCGGGATTCCGCTCTGGGGCACGCTGATCGGCCTGACGTTCGAGGGTGAAGCGGTGGCCGGCATGATGAGCCAGCCCTTTACCGGGGAAGCCTATTACGGCCTGCCGGGCCGCGCCTGGCTCGAGCACAATGGCGAGACACGCGCCATCGCGGTGAACAGGAGCGCCAAGCTCGCCACCGCCAAGATGGCCACCACCTCCCCGGCCCTGTTCGAGACCGAAGCCTCGCGCCACGGCTATCAGCGGCTTGAAGCCGCCGCCCGGCTCGCCCGCTATGGCACCGATTGCTATGCTTATGCGCTGCTCGCTTCCGGCCAGATCGACCTGGTGGTCGAAGAAGGGCTGAAGGCGGTCGATATCGCCGCACTCATCCCGATCATCGAGAATGCCGGCGGGATCATCACCAGCTGGTCCTCGGGCCGTGCCGAACAGGGCGGGCAGGTCGTGGCCGCGGCCAATGCCGAACTGCATGCTGCAGCCCTCGATATCCTCGGCGACGCGGCGGCCTGATCAGACCGGGCTCTGCTCGGTGATGAAGGCATCGAACGCGGCCAGCACCTGGCCGCGAATCGCATCGTTCTCCATGAACAATTCGTGCCGCGCCCCGGCAATTACCCCGTGCCGCCCGGTTCTCAGGCGCAAGCCGAGCTGTTCGGTCGCCGGTGTCGAGACCACCTGGTCGCGAGCCGCGGCGAGCATCAGGACGGGGGTATTGATGCGGCTCGGAAAATCCTCAGCGTTGGCCCGCGACATCGCCCTCATCGCCGCGGCGGTCCAGGCGATGGTCGGCCCGCGCACCTCAAGATCGGGCCGTTCCTTGAGCGTGTTGACCATGCGCATATAGCGATCGAAATCCGAGGTCAACGGATTGCCGGCAAAGGTATCCTCGGTCTGGGGCTTGTCCGCCCGCCGGGCGATCTCGATGCGCCCGAGACCTGCCATCTTGGCGATCTCGAGGATCGAGGCGGCAATCCCGAGCCCGATCGGAAAATCGAGTGCGATCATCGGCGAGGACAGGAACACCCGGTCGAACATCAGCCGGTCGCGCGCCACTGCCAAGAGGCTGGCGAGACCGCCCATGGAATGCCCGACAAGGAAATAGGGCGGCGGGCAATCGGGCAGAAGAATATCGGTGTGGAAGGCCTTGAGATCGGTCCAGTAGTCCTCGAACCGGTTGACATATCCGGCCTTCGAACGCGTCGAGAAGCGGTCGGACCCGCCCTGCCCGCGCCAGTCGAAAGTGGCGACGGCGAAACCGCGGCGGCGGAAATCCTCGATGGTCTCGTAATATTTCTCGATGAATTCGCAGCGCCCGTGCACGAGACAGATCGTGCCGCGCCGCGGCCCCTCGGAGCGCCGCCACACCGCATAGCGCAGGCGCACCTTGTCGGGGGTGGTGAAATAGGCGGCGCGGGCACCTTCGGGCATAGGATTGCTCGGGATATCGGCCAAAACGGCCTGTTCGCTGACGGCAAGCTCGCCCATGTGGTCCTCTTTGGTTCACCCTGGTGCGGCGGAGCGCCGCTGCCGCAATCACTTAGGATGCCTGACCCGCATCGGCAAGCGCTGGCGCGAAAACACGCCGCACAGCAAAAAGCCAGCAGTCCGGCGGGACTGCTGGCCTTTAAGGATGGGCGCCATGCGGGGGGCGGGTTATGGCGCCCGGGTTGCGGCAGCCCGGTTGCGAACCATTCGCTCCGTTGACTGCACGATCATGTCTAACAGCCTCTGCCTGAACGATTTTCGAAGCATCCATTCATCTGAGGTTCAGGCTCTTGAACTGGGTTTTTGCTCGCTTATCTATTCGGTGTAACGCGCCACTCACGGGCGTTACGCCAATCGCCGGTCCGCCCGAAAAAGGGGTGCCGGCAATGCGAAACCACTCATGTTGCTCATCAGGAGAATATGACATGCGCAATCTCGACCTTTCCCCCTTCTACCGTTCCACCGTCGGCTTCGACCGGCTTTTCTCGCTTCTTGATTCGTCCGTCGCGCAGGAAACGGGTGGCTATCCGCCCTATAATATCGAGCGCACCGGCGAAGACGCCTACCGCATCACCATGGCGGTGGCCGGCTTCTCGAATGACGACATCGCCATCGAAGCCAAGGAAAACACCCTTTCGGTGAAGGGCGCCCGCCCGGCGGTTTCCGCCAGCGACCAGCGCGAATTCCTCCATCGCGGCATCGCCGAACGCTCTTTCGAGCGCCGCTTCCAGCTCGCCGATCATGTCGAAGTGACCGGCGCCAGCCTCGAAAACGGCCTGCTGCATATCGACCTTGTCCGCGAACTGCCCGAAAGCAAGCGTCCGCGTCAGATTGCCATCACCAATGGTGATGCCGGCAAGGCCGAAATCGAGGACAATACCGCGCACTAAAACCCGGTTTTCCCGAATGTGCGTAACACGTTAAGTACAAAAAATGTGCGTTTTGAGCGCGATTCCTTACGGGATCGCGCTCTTTGTGCATTTCCCCATATTGCGACAGAAGGTGCTTGCATTCACAAACCTCTTGCCTGATGGTTGCGCCCGCGCATGATTTCTGGCAGTGTCTGCGCCGAATTAGGACAGTAATGTTGTCCATTCTCGACGGACCCGTCTCCCGGGCGGTCGAACCACCGGCTACGGTTCAAGAGCGCCAAAGCTCGCCGAGGCCGGCATTGTGAGCCGAGCGGTCGGTGCCCAGGGCAACCGCTCTTTGATAAAATGGGTATCCGCTCTCAGCGAGCCGTATGGGACATCCCCGATACGACCCGGACGAGCGAAGTGCCTGCCCAGCGGCAGGCTGCCTGAACCAGCGGGGTAGAGCCATGAGCGACAGGCTGACCGAATTCGACGAAATCAACGCCAGCACCACGGCTGCGTCGAAAACAGGCCGTCCTGACGCCACGGGTCTGTATGACCCCGCCAATGAACACGACGCCTGCGGTGTGGGCTTCGTCGCCTCGATCAAGAATACGGCCAGCCACGATATCGTGCAGAAGGGCCTCGAAGTGCTCGTCAATCTCGAGCACCGCGGCGCGGTGGGCGCAGACCCGCTGATGGGCGATGGCGCCGGCCTGCTGGTGCAGATTCCACACGCCTTTTTTGCCAAGACCGTCGATTTCGACCTGCCCGGCGTCGGCAATTATGCCGTTGCCATGATCTTTTACCCGCGCGATCGCGCCCTGCGCGATGCTTGCGCGGAGAAGGTCAATCGCTGCCTCGGCGCCGAAGGCCTGACGGTTCTCGGCCAGCGCGAAGTGCCGTTCGACAATTCCAAGCTCTCCGAAGGCGTCATCGAGACCCAGCCGATCATCGAGCAGGTCTTCATCGCCCGGCCCGACGAGCTCGACGACGAAAGCTTCGAGCGCAAGCTCCTGATCGTGCGCAAGGTCATCTCCAACACGGTCTATGGCGAACTGCCCGAAGCCGACAGCGACAACGGCTTCTACGTCGTTTCAATGTCTGCCCGCACGGTCGTCTACAAGGGCATGTTCCTCGCCGATCAGCTCGGTGCCTTCTATACAGATCTGCACGACCCCGATTTCGCCTCGGCCCTGGCGCTGGTCCACCAGCGTTTCTCGACCAACACCTTCCCCTCCTGGAAGCTGGCGCACCCCTATCGCATGGTCGCGCATAACGGCGAGATCAACACCATCCGCGGTAACGTCAACTGGATGGCGGCGCGCCAGGCGTCGGTCTCGACCCCGCTTTTCGGCGAAGACATCAAGAAGATCTGGCCGATCTCCTATGAAGGTCAGTCGGACACCGCCTGCTTCGACAACGCGCTCGAATTCCTCGTGCGTGGCGGCTACTCGCTGCCCCACGCAGCGATGATGCTGATCCCGGAGGCCTGGGCCGGCAACGTGTTGATGGATGACACCCGCCGCTCGTTCTATGAGTATCACGCCGCCCTGATGGAACCCTGGGACGGCCCTGCCGCCGTGGCCTTCACCGACGGGCGGATGATCGCCGCGACCCTCGACCGCAACGGCTTGCGCCCCGCGCGCTATTGCGTCACCCGCGACGGGCTGGTGGTGATGGCATCCGAGGCCGGCACCCTGCCGATCGAAGACAGCAATATCGTCGAGAAGTGGCGCCTGCAGCCGGGCCGCATGCTGATGATCGACCTCGAGGAAGGCCGCATCGTCTCGGATGCCGAGATCAAGAACCGGCTGTCCAACAAGAACCCTTATGCCAAGTGGCTCGCCCGCACCCAGATCGTGCTCGAGGATTTGCCGCCGGTCGAACGGCTGGCGCACAAGAGCTTCGACAGCCTGCTCGATCGCCAGCAGGCCTTTGGCTACACCACCGAGGACATCAAGTTCCTGATGACCCCGATGGCCACCACGGGCCAGGAAGCGGTTGGTTCCATGGGCACCGACACGCCGATTTCGGCGCTCTCGGACAACCCCAAGCCGCTCTATACCTATTTCAAGCAGAACTTTGCCCAGGTGACGAACCCGCCCATCGACCCGATCCGCGAGGAATCGGTGATGAGCCTTGTCTCCTTCATCGGCCCGCGCCCGAACATCTTCGACCTCGAGGGTCTGGCGACCCAGAAGCGCCTCGAAGTGCGCCAACCGATCCTGACCAATGAGGATCTCGAAAAGATCCGCACCATCGGCCGCATTGGCGACAATCAGTTCCGCACAGCCACCATCGACATCACCTATGATGCCGGCAAGGCCGCCGAAGGCATGGGCCCGGCGCTCGACGCGATCTGCGACGAGGCCGAAAAGGCCGTGCGCTCGGGCGACAATATCATCATCCTGTCGGACCGCGAGCTGAGCGCCAACCGCATCGCCATTCCGGCGCTGCTGGCGACCGCCGCCGTGCACCATCACTTGATCCGCAAGGGCTTGCGCACCTCCTCGGGTCTCGTCGTTGAAAGCGGCGAGCCGCGCGAAGTCCACCATTATGCCGTGCTGGCGGGTTATGGTGCCGAGGCCATCAACCCCTATCTCGCCTTCGAGACCATCGCGGCGATGCAGGCCGAAGGCCAGCTTCCCCCCGAGGTCGACAAGACCGAGTGCATCGAGCGTTACATCAAGTCGGTCGGCAAGGGTCTTTTGAAGATCATGTCGAAGATGGGCATCTCGACCTACCAGTCCTATTGCGGCGCGCAGATCTTTGACGCCGTGGGCCTGTCGAGCGAATTCGTCGAGCGCTATTTCTTCGGCACAGCGACCGCCATCGAAGGCGTCGGCTTGCGCGAGGTCGCCGAGGAAACCATCCGCCGGCACCTTTTGGCTTTCGGCAATGATGCGGTCCTCAAAAAGTCGCTCGATGTCGGCGGCGAATATGCCTATCGCCTGCGCGGCGAAAAGCACGCCTGGTCGCCCGAAGTCGTGGCCAATCTGCAGCACGCCGTGCGCATGGCCGAAAGCGACAAGGGCACGGCCCAGGCGCGCTACGATGCCTTTGCCAAGGCGGTCAACGACGCCTCGACCGAAGCGCGCACCATCCGCTCGCTGTTCAAGGTTGCCCCGCTGGGCGAACCGGTCTCGATCGACGAGGTCGAACCCGCTGTCGATATCGTCAAGCGTTTCTCGACCGGCGCCATGTCCTTTGGCTCGATCTCGCGCGAGGCCCATACCGCGCTGGCGCGCGCCATGAACACCATTGGCGGCAAGTCCAATACCGGCGAGGGCGGGGAAGAACCCGACCGCTTCCATCCCCTGCCTGACGGCTCGGCCAACCCCGAACGCTCGGCGATCAAGCAGATCGCCTCGGGCCGCTTCGGTGTGACTGCCGAATATCTCGTCAATTCGGACATGATGCAGATCAAGGTCGCCCAGGGCGCCAAGCCCGGCGAAGGCGGCCAGTTGCCCGGCCACAAGGTCGACGCGGTGATCGCCAAGACCCGGCACTCGACCCCGGGGGTCGGCCTGATCTCGCCGCCGCCGCACCACGACATCTATTCGATCGAGGATCTGGCGCAGCTCATCTACGACCTCAAAAACGTCAATGACCGCGCCGATGTGTCGGTCAAGCTCGTCTCGGAGGCCGGTGTCGGCACGATTGCCGCGGGCGTGGCCAAGGCCCGCGCCGACCACATCACCATTTCCGGCTATGACGGCGGCACGGGCGCATCGCCCCTCACCTCCATCAAGCATGCCGGCGCGCCATGGGAACTCGGCCTTGCCGAAACCCACCAGACCCTGGTTCTCAACCGCCTGCGTTCGCGCGTGGCGCTGCAGGTCGATGGCGGACTCAAGACCGGCCGCGACGTGCTGATCGGGGCTCTGCTGGGTGCAGACGAATTCGGCTTCTCGACCGCGCCGCTGATCGCGGCGGGCTGCATCATGATGCGCAAATGCCATCTCAACACCTGCCCGGTTGGCGTTGCCACCCAGGACCCGGTGCTGCGCAAGCGCTTCAAGGGCACGCCCGAGCATGTCGTGAATTACTTCTTCTATGTCGCCGAGGAACTGCGCGCCATCATGGCCGAGTTGGGCGCCAGGACGCTCAACGAGCTGATCGGCCGCACGGATCTGTTGAGCCAACTCAAGATGGACGACCACTGGAAGGCCAATGGCGTCGATCTCAAGAAGCTGTTCGCCAAGCCCGAGCCGCTCGGTGGCGATTCGATCTATCACACCGAATTGCAGAACCATCATCTCGAGGCCGTGCTCGACCGCACGCTGATCGAAAAGGCAAAGCCCGCGCTCGAAAGCCGTGAGGCGGTGACCATCGAGACCGAGATCTTCTCGCGCAACCGCTCCGCGGGCGCCATGCTGTCGGGCGAAGTCGCCCGCCGCTACGGCCATGAAGGGCTTGCCGAGGACACCATCTCGGTCAAGCTGAAGGGGACGGCCGGCCAGAGCTTTGGCGCATTCCTCGCCGCCGGGGTCAGCTTCGACCTTGAAGGCGATGCCAACGACTATGTCGGCAAGGGCCTTTCAGGCGGCCGCATCGTCGTACGCCCGCCCCAGGACGCCGCTTATGTGCCTGAAAACTCGATCATTGTCGGCAATACCGTGCTCTACGGCGCAATATCGGGTGAATGCTATTTCCGTGGCGTCGCCGGCGAGCGCTTCGCGGTCCGTAACTCGGGCGCCATCGCCGTTGTCGAAGGCACCGGCGACCATGGCTGCGAATATATGACCGGTGGTGTGGTCGTGGTGATCGGCGATACCGGCCGCAACTTCGCCGCCGGCATGTCGGGTGGCGTGGCCTATGTGCTCGACGAGGACGGCTCGTTCCGCTCGCGGTGCAATCTCGCCATGGTCGATATCGAGCCCGTGCTCGAGGAAGAAGACCTGATGCAGAAGCTGCATCACCATGGCGGCGACCTCGAATGGCATGGCCGCGTCGATGTGTCGGGCGACATGACCCGGCATGATGACGAGCGTCTCTACCAGCTCATCGCCAATCATTTGCATTATACCGGCTCGACGCGTGCCCGGACCATTCTCGACTATTGGGAGAGCTACCGCTCCAAATTCGTCAAGGTCATGCCCGTCGAATACCGCCGTGCCATCCAGGAACGCGAGCAGATGCGCCAGCGCATCGCAGCGCCTGAAGGCGCCGCCGCAGAATAAGCCGGAAGGATTGAGGACTAACTATGGGTAAGGTCACCGGTTTTCTCGAATATAACCGCCAGGAACCGCGCTATGAGCCGGCTTCCGACCGGGTTCGTCATTTCCGCGAATTCACCATTCCGATGAGCGACAGCGAAGTCGTCCAGCAGGCCTCGCGCTGCATGGATTGCGGCATCCCTTATTGCCATTCGGAAACCACCGGCTGCCCGGTCAACAACCAGATCCCGGACTGGAACGACCTCGTCTACAACGAGGACTGGCGCCAGGCCTCGCAGAACCTGCATTCGACCAACAACTTCCCCGAATTCACTGGCCGCATCTGCCCCGCGCCCTGCGAGGAAGGCTGCACGCTCAATCTCGAGGACAGCCCGGTTGCGATCAAGACCGTCGAGCAGGCCGTTGCCGACAAGGCCATTGCCAATGGCTGGATCCGGCCGCAGCCGGCCGAGCACAAGACCGGCAAATCGGTTGCCGTGATCGGCTCGGGCCCGGCTGGCCTTGCCGCCGCCCAGCAGCTCGCCCGCGCCGGACACGAAGTGCATGTCTATGAGCGCGCGGCCCGCGCCGGTGGCCTGCTGCGCTATGGCATTCCCGACTTCAAGATGGAAAAGCACCATATCGACCGCCGGGTCGAACAGCTCACCGGCGAAGGCGTGGTCTTCCATTACAATGAGAATATCGGGGTCACCCGCCCGATCTCCGAGCTGCGCGCCAAGCATGACGCCGTGCTGTTGTGCGGTGGTGCGGAACACCCGCGCGATCCCCAGCTGCCCGGCCAGGATATGCTCGGCGTTCATTTCGCCATGCCTTACCTGGTGCAGCAGAACCGCCGCGTTGCCGGAGAGGATATCGGCGACGAAGACCCGATCCTCGCCAATGGCAAGAACGTCGTCGTCATCGGCGGCGGCGACACGGCCTCGGACTGCGTGGGCACCGCTTTCCGCCAGGGTGCTGTCTCGGTGACCCAGCTCGACATTCGCCCCCAGCCTCCCGAGAAGGAAGACAAGCTCACCTCCTGGCCGAACTGGGCCATCAAGATGCGCACCTCCTCCTCGCAGGCCGAAGGCGTGCAGCGCGAGTTCCAGGCCGGGACGCTCGAAGTCGTCGGCAATCCGGCAGGTCACGCGACCGGGGTCAAATGCGCCCGCGTCGATGAAAAGCGCCAGCCTGTCGAAGGCTCTGAGTTCATTCTCAAGGCCGATCTGGTGCTGCTGGCCATCGGCTTTGCGCACCCGATCTCGGAAGGCATGCTCGACGAACTCGGCGCCGACAAGGATGCCCGCGGCAACCTGTTCGCGGACACCTTCGGCTACCGCACGACGGTCGACGGCGTCTATACCGCCGGCGATATGCGCCGCGGCCAGTCGCTGGTTGTCTGGGCGATCCGGGAAGGCCGCCAGGCCGCCCGTGCCATCGACATGGACCTGATGGGCCAGACCGACCTGCCGCGCTGAACCATCGGCAAGCCAGACGGGCCTTCATGGTGAGCTTGTCGAAGGGCGAGGTGCGAAACGGGAATGATTCTGCCTAGTTGACCGCCAGCTCTTCACCGGCAGGGCCTTCGGCCTCTTCGTCATCCGCGCCCGGCACAACCCCCACACCAAAGGCATCCACGCGGCCCTCAGGGGCGGTGAGCATGGTCGAGAAGTCGATCCGGGCCTCATCGGCATCGGGAATGCCTTCAAGCAGATCACCCGCCGAGCGGCTGGGTTCGTTGAGCGACGCAACGATGCCCGCCACCTCCAGCAGCCGCACCTGCCCGATCCCCTGATAAGGCGGGCGGGACATGGTCTGGGCCGGTGAGCCGGCCAGCGGATCGGCCACCTCGATCGAGACGGCGCCGCCGCGATAGAAAAGCCGCACCGCCTTGTCGATATAGAACGCGACCTTGTCTGCCCCGGCCGAGGACCAGTGAATGCCGTCGCTCTTGCGCATCAATTCGTTCTGCCCGTTGAGGTCGGGGCCATAGGCCGAGTAGTTGCCGTTCTCGTCGACAAAGCGCTCATAGATATCGACGAACTCCGCCCCACCCGAAAAGCTGGCGGTGCGGTGCAGCGAGCTGATCTGCGCAATCGCGGAAGAGTATGAGTTCGCGCGCATCGGCGGCAGCCCGACCCAGACCGCGGGGATGCCGGCACTGCGCAACTGGTTGAGAAACTCCTCGAGCCGGCTCACATATTCGGCCTTCCAGGGGTCGGTGAGCGGATCGGCACGCCCGTTCGGGGTGACGATCTCCTGCCGGTCATTGATGCCGATGGCGATGACGACCAGATCGAACTCGTCCTCTTCAATCGACTTGGCAAGGGCCGCGTTCCAGTCGAAGAAATCGTCGCGCACGAAGCCCGAGGATCCCACCCCCTTGGAGATGATCTCGAGATTGGGATCATCGGCATAAAGCCGGTCGAGCGCCTTGGCGAGATCGACCGCCAGCGAATCCCCGATCACCGCGAGACGGGTGGCGTTTTCGCTCTTCTCGATGAGATTGACGACCGACGGCGAGGGCGTGGCCCGGCGCTGGGTCTGGCGGCGCGGCGCGGCCTGCTGCTGCTGTTGGGGCTGCTGGGCCTGCGGCTCCGGCTTGTCGCGCCCGAACAGAATATCGAGCAGCGAGCGGCGTTTGCGCGGTTGCTGCTGGGCAAGCTGGATTGCTTCTCCGCCATCGAACACGCTCGCCTGACCGGGCAAACCGCCTGGCAGGTCGAGTGTTTGCGCGCCGGCTTGCGGCACAGCGATCGCGATCAGCAGGAAAAGAGCAATCAACAGGCGCATGGCGATCCCAAGGTTTCTCGCCCCACTATCGCGGCGCCATGTGGCAATTCAAGGATGGAGTGGCAAATCAAGGACATCAATTGCCGCTTCTGAGCGCCTGATAGGCTTCAAGGGTCGCGAACCCGTCGGCCACCTGCCCGTTGGCCGCTTGCCATGCGCTGAGCGCCCGCGCCGTGATCGGCCCAAGCCGGCCATCGACCTCGCCATCATAGTACCCCGCGCGCTTGAGCCGTTCCTGCAGATCGACCCGCTGCGCGCGGTTGAGGAAATGCGCATTACGCGGCCAATCATCGACAAACGGTCCGGCGCCTTTCAGCCGATCGGTGAGGTGGGCGACCGCGAGCGCATAGGAATCAGAGAAATTATAGCCCTTGAGCACCAGATAGTTGGCGGTCATCAGGAATTTCGGCCCGTTCCGGCCCGCGGGCACATAGAGAAAGACGTTTTCGTTGAGATCGGAAAACTCGCGCCCGGCGACGCGCTTCACCCCGCGCTGGGCGAAAAAGGAGGCCGGCCGGTAATGCTCGCGGCCAGCGAGGGAATAGTCAAAGCCCGAGGGCAGCTCGACCTCATAGCCCCAGTCGTGACCGGTCTGATAGCCGAGATCCCTGAGATATTTCGCGCTCGACGCCAGCGCGTCGGCCAGCGAGCCATGCGGATCGCGGCGCCCGTCGCCATCTTCATCTGTCGCGTAGCGCAAGAACGCGGTCGGAATGAGCTGCAAATGCCCGATGGCCCCGGCCCATGAGCCCACCAGCGTATCGGCACGGGCATCGCCCTGCTGGATGATCCGCAGGGCGGCGATGAACTCGGCCTCATCGGCTGCCAGACGCCCGCGCCGCTGATGCACCAGCGAGGCCAGCGAGCGGATGACAGGCTTGATATAGGTCCGGTTGGAGAGGATCGCGCCATAATCGCTCTCCATGCCCCAGATCGCGGCAAGGATATAGGGATCGACCCCGAATTCGCGCCCGATGCGGTCGAACAGCGGTTTGTTGCGCGCCACCGCCGCACGGCCATCCGACACCCGGCGCTCGCTCACACGCCCCTCGATATAGTCCCAGATCGGGGTCTCGAATTCGGGCTGTGTCGCCTGAAAGGTCGGGATCGAGGGGTCGGCGGTCAGCCCTTGTGTCGCCTGCCGATAGACGTCGCGCGAAATCCCCGCGGCGACCGCCTTGGCCTCAAAATCCCTGATGAACGCATCAAAGCTCTGATTGGGCGCGGAATGGGCCGCCCCGGCCGCAAGGCCGAGGACGAGCGTGAAAGCGGCGACGGAAGAAGCGAAGCGTTTCATCGGGTCACCCTTGGCGATTCTTGCGGCAATTTGCGGGCGCCTCAGGCGATTTCAGGCCGGTCGTTCCGGGTGAGCAGATATTTTTCCCAGCCATAAGCCGCGCCGACGATCTCGGTGAGATCGGCATGGGCGGGCTCCCAGCCCAGGACCTTGCGGATGCGATCGGCCCCCGCAACGACCGCTGCCGGATCGCCAGCCCGGCGGTCGGTCTCGATTGCCTTGAAGTCGACCCCGGACACGCTCTTCACCGTGTCGACCACCTCGCGCACCGAATAGCCATGGCCATAACCGCAATTCAGCGTCAGGTTCTCGCCGCCACCGCGCAGGTGCTCGAGCAAAAGCGCATGCGCCTCGATGAGGTCGGTGACATGGATATAGTCGCGCAGACCCGTGCCGTCCGACGTGTCATAGTCGGTGCCATAGATATACATCTCGTCCCGCTGCCCGAGCGCAGCCTGGCAGGCAACCTTGATGAGATGGGTGGCGCGCGGCGTCGACTGTCCCGACCGGCCCGCAGGATCGGCGCCCGCGACGTTGAAATAGCGCAGGACGCCGTAGGTCAGGTCGTGGGCCGCAGCGACGTCGGCGAGCATCATCTCGCTCATCAGCTTCGAGCGGCCATAGGGCGACATCGGGTTGAGCACCGCGTCTTCGCTGACCGGATCATTGCCGGTCATGCCGTAGACCGCCGCGGTCGAGGAGAAGATCATGTGCTTCACCCCCGCATTGACGGCTGCCTCGATGAGGTTGCGGGTATTGGCGGTGTTGTTGCGGTAGTATTTGAGCGGGTTTTCGACCGATTCCGGCACCACGATCGACCCGGCGAAATGCAGGATTGCCTCGACATTGTGCTGGTCCAGCACCGTCTCGACAAACCTTGTGTCGCCGACATCGCCTTCAACGAAGCTGGCCCGGCGATCGACAGCCCAGTCAAAGCCGGTGACGAGATTGTCGAGCACGACAACCTCATTGCCCGCATCGGCCAGCCGCAAAACCATATGCGAACCGATATAGCCCGCACCCCCGGTCACCAGAACGCTCATCTCGTTCCCCAGCCTCAATCTCTTTTGCTTTGTTGCGGAACAGTGTTAGCCAAGGGGAGTTTATTTAGGCTTACGAAACTTCTCCCGCCTATCCGCTGGGGGATGACACGCCGCATTACCGCGGTGCCAGAACGATGAGTCGATGAGGAACACGGCATGGTCAAACGGGTCAGAACAGCGGTCTTTCCGGTTGCAGGTCTCGGCACACGGTTTCTGCCGGCCACCAAGGCCATGCCCAAGGAGATGCTGCCTGTCGTCGACCGGCCGCTGATCCAGTATGCCATCGACGAGGCCCGCGAGGCCGGCATCGAGCATTTCGTCTTCGTCACCGGCCGCAACAAGGGCGTCATCGAAGACCATTTCGACCGACAGTTCGAGCTCGAATTCACCCTCGAACAACGTGGCAAGACGCGAGCGCTTGCCGATCTGCGTTCGGACCTGCCCAGGCCCGGCCAGACCAGTTTCACCCGCCAGCAGGAACCGCTCGGGCTCGGCCATGCGGTCTGGTGTGCGCGGGACCTCGTCGGCGGCGAACCCTTCGCGCTGCTGCTGCCGGACATGATCTTCAAATCCGAGCCCGGCGTCCTCAAGCAGATGGTCGATGCCTATGAGCAGCGCGGTGGCAATGTGATCGCGGTCGAGGAAGTCGATCCCGAAGACGTATCATCCTATGGCGTGGTGGCGCGCGGCGAAGGACCCGACGAAAGCTTTGACATTACCGGCATGGTGGAAAAGCCAGAGGTCGCGGAAGCCCCATCCAACCTCATCATCTCGGGCCGCTACATCCTTCAGCCGGAAATCTTCCAGCTGATTGCCGATCAGCCCAAGGGCGCGGGCGGCGAGATCCAGATCACCGATGCCATGCAGGCTCTGATGAAGAACCAGGACTTCACCGGGGTCAAATATGCCGGCAAGTCGTTCGACTGCGGCTCAAAGATCGGCTTTCTGACCGCCAATGTCGTGTTCGCGCTCGACCGCCCGGACATCGCCAGCGGCTTCATGGATGAACTGAAGAAATTGACCGGTGCGCTGCCACTTTCGGTCGACGATTCAGAGCACTAGGTTCACACTAGGCTTTTATCGGCTGATCGCCACCCCGGCCTCGATGGAATGCACTTCCTCGATGCCGTCGACCAGATCGTCGTTTTTCGAGTAGCCGTAATTGGCGAAGAACCGGGTGAACTCGTCGATCGTGTGATCCACACCCAGGCCGAAACGGGTTTCGTAGCGCCGGTTGGCCGCTTCCGGGTAGCTGATATCCGAATAGCCAGCGCTGCCACGCAGGGTGATCGTATCGGTCAACAGATATTCGCCCGTCAGATCAATGCTTTGCGTGACTGCCGCGCTCGCTCCGTCTTCCTCGGTCGGCGCGATTGACTTGGCCGCGCTTGCGGTCAGTACCACCCCGTCGGTCGGAACGAACCGGACAGAGCCATTGGCACCGGTGCCAATTACCGGATCCAGCCCGGGGTCATCGAAGCTGCGCCTCAGCGCCGTCAGGGCGAACTCGCCGGAAAGGGTTTCGTCACGGCTGGCGGCCAAGCCAAGCGAAGCTGTCTCGGTATTGCCGTCGAGCTTGGCGCCCAGCGAGGTCGATGGTGCATCGAACAAGGTGCGCGAAAAACTGTAATCGGCGAACACACTCAGGATCGGGGTGAGCTCGGCACTGACCCGCCCGCCGCCACCGTAACGCCAATAGCGCTGTTCGGCATTGTCGACGGTACTCAGATCCGCAAGCACGGTATCGGTCACCTGATGCCGTGCGCCATTGAGACGCAATTCGAGCGCGACACCGCCAAAGTCTTGCTGGCCGGTGACCGTGCCGTCCCAATCAAAGCTGACCGGTGCGGCCTCCGCGTCATCGGGCACACCGCCCTCACCCGGACGCCCGACAGACAGCCCAAGGCTGTGTGTCGTGGCAATGCTGCGCTGATCGCCGAATTGCCGGCCGGCTTCGAACGACCCGTCAATGCCGTCGACCACCAGTGAATCGCCTGGCCCGCGACGCAGATCGGCGCCGATCGAGGCGGCAACGCCATCGCCCTCATCGCCATAGTTCATGCCGAGACCGGGCCGGATCCGCAGGATCAGCAAACCACCATCCGCGTCTGAATTGGAGGTGCCGGCAGAAATCGTGAGATCGCGTGTGATCTCGGTGATCGGCCCCTGCCCGTTCCAGATCACCGCCTGTTCGGCGCCGGTATCGCAGGCAATGACCTCTCCGGCCTGATCGGTGCATTTGCCCGCGAAGGCCGGATAAAGCAGGTCAGGATTATCGGTCCCCACCCCGTCGCCAAACGGCCCGGCAAACCCAGGCACGCTCGACAACAGGAGAGCAATCCCGGTGGCGCCAACACATTTGATGGGATTGATACCGGCCACGCCTCTGGTTCCGCCCTGGTGGAAACACTCTGCGCGATACTAGGCAGTCATGGTTAATGAACGGTTTTGGTCTCGCAGGCTGAAACGCCCGGTAACCATGGGTTAACCACAGCCCGAAGGACAACTCCGGCAGCCCCCGCCTGCAGGTGAAACAGTGCTTCTGGTTAAGGGGTGGTTAGCCCCTTCCCCCTAGCCTTGGGCGCTGATTACCCGTTCGATTGTTTGGAGTTTCTCGGATGGATCTGGCCACCATCATCGGCATTATTGCCGGGGCCGCAGTTATCGCCTTGGCGATCTTTCTGGGCGGCTCTTTCGCCCAGTTCGTCGATCTACCCTCGATCTTCATCGTTATCGGTGGTGGCACGGCGGCCACGTTGATCCGCTTCCCCATTGCCGGGGTCGGCAATGCCTTTGTGACCGGCGGCAAGATCGCCTTCACCCACAAAAAGGTCGAGCCGCGCGAACTGATCGCCAAGATCGCGGAAATGGGTGATGTGGTGCGCCGCAACGGTCCGCTCGGCCTGGAGAACATGGAAATCGAAGAGCCGAACCTAGCCAAGGGCGGGCAGATGATCGCCGATGGCTATGACGCTGCCTTCATCCGGGAATCGATGGAACTCGAACGCGACCAGTATCTGACGCGCCTCTCCGAAGGCCAGCGCATCTTCAAGTCGCTCGGCGATGCCACCCCGGCATTCGGCATGATCGGCACCCTGGTCGGTCTGGTACAGATGCTCGCCAATATGGACGACCCCTCCGCCATCGGCCCCGCCATGGCGGTTGCCCTTTTGACCACGCTTTACGGCGCGGTGCTGGCCAACCTTGTCTGTCTGCCAATCGCCGACAAGCTGACCGCAAAACTGACCCTCGAAGAGATCAACCAGACCCTGATCATCGACGGCATCATGTCGATCCGCGACGGCAAATCCCCGAACATCATTCGCGAGATGCTGTTTGCCTATCTGCCGGAGACCCAGCGCGGCGAACTGGTGGAGGAGGCGGCCTAGCCGGCAACGGCGCCGCTTGAGCGATGGCAGCGAAAAAGAGCAAGTCGGGCTCCGAAATCCCCGAATGGCTGGTCACATTCGCCGACCTGATGTCCATTCTGGTGGTGTTCTTCGTGCTCATCATCTCCTTTTCCATCCAGGACAAGGAGAAGCTGCAGATCGTCGCCGGTTCCATGCGCGAGGCCTTCGGCATCGTGCAGGTCCAGCAAAAGGCCGGCATTATCGAACGGCGCGGCAATCCCCAACGCGACTATATGAAGAACCTGACCCTCGAAGAGGATCAGTCGAGTACGGAATTCGCCGAGGAAGATCACGACGAGAAGGAAAAGCAGGGCGCCGAGGCCAATACCCACGATTACGAGCGCACCGATATCGAGCGCCCGCAGCAATTCGCGTTGGCCGCCACCTCATTGCGTCAGGCCTGGCAGGAAATGCCTGACATCACCTATGTCGCGGACAATCTGCTGCTCGAGGAAACCGAGGAGGGCCTCAATATCCAGATCGTCGACCAGGAAGGCCGGCCGATGTTCCCCGAGGGTTCGCGCTATCCTTTTGAAGTCACGCGCCAGGCGCTGGCGGCCATGGCGCCCGTGCTCAATCGCCTGCCCAATCAGATCAAGATCACCGGCCATACTGCAGCCGGCGGCACCTATGAGAACCCGCGCTACGGCGCATGGGAATTGACCGTCGACCGGGCCAACACGACCCGGCGGATCCTTGAGGAATTCGGGCTGACGCCTGATCGCATCTACTCGGTGGTCGGCAAGGGCGAAGCGGATCCGATGTTCCCCAACGACCCCTATCTCGCAGCCAACGAGCGCATCTCCATCCTGATCATGCAGGAAGAGCCGCCCGTGCCGGTGACCCTCACGCCATAAACGAAAAGGCCGGCTGATGCCGGCCTTTGGATGGGTTATTCGGTTTCGGGCTCGACCATCAGGGTCGCGCCCTCGGCACCTACAATCTTGACCCGCGTCCCGGCAGCCAGATCGGGTCCCTTGACCCGCCAGGGGCTGTCCCCGATCCGCAACCTGCCCTGCCCGTTCTCGACAGGCTCGGAGAGCGTGTGCACCTGGCCAATCAGCCGTTTCACCCGATTGTTGAGGAAAGGCTGATCCGTATCCCCGCCGCCGCGCCGGCGCACATAGACCGACCAGGCCGTCACGGTGACGATGGACAGGAGCCCGAACAGCCCCCACTGCCATTGCCAGGCGATGTCCTGCAACACGCTGGCCAGTCCAACGATCAGGGCCGAGATACCAAGCCAGACGAAAACCCCGCCCGGCACCACCAGTTCGATCGCCAACAGGATGGCGCCGCCGATCACCCAGGACCAACCGCCATATTCCTCGATCAAAGCCAGAAAATCCATGCGCGTTACTCCGAGGTATCGCGGGAAGTAGAGGGCGGACGGCGATTGGACGTCCGCGGCACGGCAGCGTCACCGGTCCCGAAAGTCTCCTTGGCAATCTCCGCAATGCCCCCGAGCGCGCCGATCACATTGCTCGCCTCGACCGGCAGCATCAACAGCTTCTGGTTGGGCGATTTGGCGATCGATTCGAGCGCCTTGATGTAATTGTTGGCCACGAAGTAGTTCACCGCCTGCACATCACCCTCGGCAATGGCCCGGGACACCATCTCGGTTGCCCGCGCTTCCGCCTCGGCAGAACGTTCGCGCGCCTCGGCATCGCGGAACGCCGCTTCCTTGCGGCCCTCGGCTTCGAGGACCTGGGACTGCTTTTCGCCTTCCGCTTCCAGGATCGCGGCCTGACGGCGGCCTTCAGCCTCAAGGATTGTCGCGCGCTTTTCACGCTCGGCCTTCATCTGGCGTCCCATGGATTCGACGAGATCCTTGGGCGGATCGATATCCTTGATCTCAATGCGGGTGATCTTGATCCCCCAGGGGTGCACCGCCGCATCGACCACCTTGAGCACGCGTTCGTTGATCTCGTCGCGGTTCGACAGCAATTCATCGAGATCCATCGAGCCCATCACCGAACGGATATTGGTCATGGTGAGGTTGAGGACCGCGTTTTCGAGCCCGGACACCTCATAGGCCGCCGCGGCTGCATCGAGCACCTGGTAGAAGGTCACCCCGTCCGCCGCCACGGTAGCGTTGTCGCGCGTGATCACTTCCTGATGGGGCACGTCGAGCACCTGCTCCATCATGTTGATCTTGTGCCCGATCCGGTCAACGAAGGGGATAATAATGTTGATGCCGGGCTTGAGCGTGCGCATGTACCGGCCGAAGCGCTCGACGGTGTAGTTATAGCCCTGCGACACTGTCTTGACCCCGGCAAACAGCACGAGGACCGCCAAGACAACAATGGCAATCAGGGCAATAGAGAAACCGTCCATGTCATTCCCTCCGAACCGGTTTGTTCGGTCTATATGTAGGATGCGCGCCGACGCACCGCAACATAATCAGGGGCGGGTCATGCGGTTTCCGGATCGGGTCGGAAACGGGAGCGGATTGCCTAGAGCCAGCCGGAAAGTTCTCGCCTGACAAGGGTTTCGATCACATCCATGCCCGGATCGCTGTCATTGAGACAGGGGATGTAGGCATAGTTCTCGCCCCCCGCCTCAAGGAAGCTTTCACGACCCTCCATGGCGATTTCCTCGAGCGTTTCGAGGCAATCGACCGAAAAGCCCGGGGTCAGGATGGCGACATTCTTGATGCCCTTGCCCGGCAGCGCCTCGAGCGTCTTGTCGGTATAGGGCTGCAGCCACTCTGCGGGACCGAAACGGCTCTGGAACGTCAGCATCAGCTTTTCGGGCGCCCAGCCCAGCTTCTCGCGCACCAGCCGCGTCGTCTTGTGGCAGAAGCAGTGATACGGATCACCTTTGTCGAGATAGCTTTTCGGTACGCCGTGATAGGAGGTGATCACGGTCTGCGGCTCGAAATCGAGCTTGGCGAGGCCGTCGGTGATGCTTTTGGCGATTGCGGCCACATAGGCCTCATCGTCGTGATAGGTCGGGACCGTGCGCACCGCCGGCTGCCAGCGCATCGTCTTGAGCGCGTCGAACGCCTTGTCATTCGCCGTGGCGGTGGTCGAGGCCGCGTATTGCGGATAAAGCGGCACCAGCAAAATCCGGTCGCAGCCCTGGTCCTTGAGCGCCTGAAGCCGGTCGGGGGTCGAAGGATTGCCGTAGCGCATGGCAAAATCGACAACGATGCGCTCGTCGCCGGCCATGCGCGCCTTGAGCTTTTCCGCCTGCGACGTGGCAATCACGCGCAGCGGGCTGTCACCCGCTTCCCGATCCCAGATCTTGTCGTAATTGGCACCCGATTTCTTCGGCCGCACGGTGAGGATGATGCCGTTGAGGATCGGCCACCAGATCAGCCTGGGCGTCTCGATGACCCGGCGATCGGACAGGAATTCCTTGAGATAGCGCCGCATCGACCAGTAATCGGTCGCGTCCGGGGTGCCCAGATTGAGCAGCAGCACGCCGATCTTGCCCATCTTGAATCCGGGATGGTCGGCGGGCAGCGGCGAAGACTGGGTAGCGGGCGCGGTCGATTGGGTCGGCGATGTCATGAAAGCATCTCGTCTCGGTCACGGGGCGGGGTGCGCATCGCGCGCGCCGCACACTAGTCAATCATGGCGGAAAAACAAAAGGGACCCTGTGCCGCACTTCGTCCACACGCAACAGGCTCATCCGCAGGGCACGGAACGAAACGCCCACAGTGGGCTGGCGGATCACATCGGACAGCTTTTGATCGGATGGTCAAATCAAACGTGACCGACATGCCAATGTCGCATAGAGTGTTTAGCGATCGCCAGACAATGGCGACACAAAACCAGCGGAGGTCAACATGTCATTGGGAATTAAAGCATTAGCCGCGGGCGCGACCATTCTGGCGTCTGTTGGCTTCGCACCGGCCGTCTGGGCCGAGGAAGTGGACATCGATCTGCTTCTTGTTGCTGACGTCTATGTGATGAAGGTGGACGATGCGCGCGGTGGCTTCTCACGCGCGGCAGCGGTCGCCCGCGAGATGCGTGCCGAAGGCGGCAACATGCTCTATATCCACGCCGGCGATACCATTTCTCCGTCCCTGTTCTCGGGCTTCGACAGCGGCGAACACGTCATCGAGCTCCTGAACATGGAGCCGGTCGATATCTTCGTACCGGGCAACCACGAATATGATTTCGGTCCTGATGTCTTCAAGGAGCGCATGAACGCGCTTCAAGGCACCAAGCTCGCCGCCAATCTGCGCGACGAAGACGGCAGCACCGTCGACGGTTTTGCCGACACCAAGATGTACGACTTTGATGGCGTCATGGTCGGCGTTGTCGGTCTGACCGCGGGCGATTCGGTCGAAAAATCGAGCCCGGGTTATCTGCAGATCGGCGATGCGGTTTCCGCCCTCGCCGAATCCTCCGCCGCACTGCGCGAGGAAGGCGCCGACATCGTCGTTGCCGTCAGCCACTCGACCTGGGCTGTCGACCAGGAACTGATCGCGTCGGGCAATGCCGATGTGGTCCTGTCGGGCGACGACCATGACCTGCACGTTTTCTTCAACGGGGCGACGGCTTTCGCCGAGCCGCGTTCGGATGCCGAACAGCTCGTCAATGTCCGCCTCAAGGTCAATGTGGAGATGGACGAAGGCGAGCGTGACGTGAGCTGGTGGCCCGAATTCACAGTCATCGACACCGCGTCGGTCACCCCGCCGGAAGACTTCGCGACCCGCGTCGCCGAGCTCAATGCCGAGCTCGACCGCGAACTGGATGTTGTGGTCGGCACCGCTTCGACGGCTCTGGACAGCCGCCGTGCCATGGTCCGCTCGCAGGAAACCACCATGGGTAACCTGATCGCCGACGGCATGCGCTTCGCAACCAAGTCGGATGTGACCATCACCAATGGCGGCGGCATTCGTGCTGACCGCGAATATGAGGCCGGTCACGAGATCACCCGCAAGGACATCCTGTCCGAGCTGCCCTTCGGCAATGTCACCGTCAGCCTCGAACTGTCCGGCCAGGACATTCTCGACGCGCTTGAAAACGGTGTGCAATCCTATCCGGAAACCACCGGCCGCTTCCCGCAGATCTCGGGTATGAACGTTGTGTTCGACCCGAGCCAGGAACCCGGTTCGCGCGTCCAGTCCGTCACCATTGGCGGCGAGCCGCTTGATCCGGCCGGCACCTATTCGGTCGCGACCAACGACTTCATGGCCCGCGGCGGCGACGGCTACACCATGTTCGCCGGCAAGCCGATGCTGGTGAACCTGACCGATGCCAAGCTGATGGCCAATGACGTGATGGTCTATATCCGCGATCAGGGCACCGTGGCGCCCGAGATCGAAGGCCGGATGACCACCACCGAATAGTCTTCGGACAGACGCAAGACTTTGAAAGGCCCCGCCCCCGGCGGGGCCTTTTTCATGCGGTTTGGAGCGCGCGATGCCGGTCAAAACCGGGTCGACTGAAGGCCCCGGGGCGGGTTGAAAAGCCTGAAAAGACCCGGACGCTCCGATGATCGAAACCATTGCTGCCCTTTTGATCTTCCTGTTCCCGCTCGCCTACAGCCCCGGCCCGGGCAATATGGTGTTCGCGGCCACCGGTGCCCGGTTCGGTTTGCGCGCGACCGTGCCGGCCAATATCGGCTATCACCTCGCCACCTGGCTGGTGGCAGCACTGATCGGCCTGGGTTTCCTGGCCGCACTCGACCGGTTCCCCGGCCTGTTCGCGGCGCTCAATATCGGCGGCGCGCTCTATGTGTTCTGGATCGCGTGGCGCATGTTCGGCGCCGGGACCGCGCAAAAAGCCCAGAGCGCCGGCCCCATGGGATTTCGAGACGGGGTCGTGTTACTGGCCCTCAACCCGAAGGCCTATGTGATCATGGCCCTGATGTTCAGCCAGTTCATGGCGCCAGATACGCCCGACACCCTGTCGCGGGTGCTCGTGATCTCCACCGTCTTCACGCTTAACAACCTTGTCGCCTTCACCCTGTGGACCCTGATCGGCGACACGCTTGCGGCCCAGTTCAGAAGCCCCCGGCGCGCAAAGACGCTCAACCGGCTGTTCGCGGTAACGCTCGCCGGCGTCGCGCTGTGGATGTTCTTCGCCTAGGAGATGCTGGCCATCAGCAGTACGACCCCGAACGCAAACACGGCGATGGCCCCAAGGAGTTCTGCAAGGCTTACCAGCCGCCCGGCCCAGGCGTGGCCACCCTTGGCAGCGCGCCGTGCCCAGTCCTTGAAAAGAACCGCGAGTCCGGCCAGCACCGAAACCGTAAGCGCGGTACCGAGCCCCATCAACAGGGTCGCAACAATCCCGGCCAGCAAGACGCCCTGGGTGAGAGCAAAGGCAAGAACGATCAACGCCCCCGAACAGGGCCGCAGGCCAACCGCCAGCACCACCCCCGCCATTTCCCTCAGACTGCCCTTGGCCTGGCCCGGACCAACCACGTGATGATGCGCATGGCCATGGTCTTCGTGGCCGTGGTCATGGCCGTTATGGTGATCGTGGCTGTGGTCATGGTGATGATGACCGCGCCCGGTCAGCTTGCGCCAGACAAGCCAGGCCCCCAGCAGGGCGATCAGCGCATAGGAACCTGTCGCCATGCCCGCTGCCGCGTCTTCCAGCGCCAGGCTCGTCAGCCTGAGGGCGCCGGCGGCGACCAGAACAAAAGCGATGGCAACAAGCGACTGAACCATCGCAGCGGCGAAACTGAGGGCCACCCCGCGCCCGACCTCGCTCTCGCGGGCCACCACATAGGAAGAGATCACCATTTTGCCATGACCCGGCCCGGCAGCGTGGAAAACGCCATAAAGGAAACTGAGCGTGCCCAGCACCCAGAAGGCATTATTGTCTTGCTTGAGCGCCGCCAGCGTCTGGGTCAGCGAGCGATAGAACTGTTGTTGCTGGCGCTGGACCCAGCCGAGAATGCCCGTTTGCGGCGTTGCCCCGATATTGGGCTCGCTCGGCGGCACGGTGAAGGGCGTTGCCGCTTTGTTGCGCGCCTGTGACGCGACCGCCTCGCTTGCCGTTGCCGGCTCCCCATCGCAAGAGACGATAACGACGTTGGAAACATCGCGCATGGCCTGTTTGAGATCGGGCGGCAGTTCGGTCACCTCCGGGCCGAGATCGAACAGGCGATTCTCGAGCTCGGCCGAAATCGGACGCGGCTCGTTGACCTCCACCGAGCAGCTCGGGGGTGCGTTTTTCAGCACCGCGCCGTCGTTCCCCTCAAAGGCAAACGCAACGTAGTATTCCGGGTCACCGACCTCGACTTCGAGGCTCGAGGACACGGTCACCGTTTCCACCGGCGCGATGGTGAAGCTCAGCGTCACCATACCGCCTTCGAACACCATGCCCGGATCGATGGCCTGCGAGAACTTCACCTCTTCGCCATCGTCGTTGAGGGTCGTGTAGAAATCGAAATCGTAGAGCGCCGCGGTGTTGTCGTCGGCAAGTGGCTGCAGCTCGGCAGGGCTGACCGTACCGTCGCCATTTTCGTCGAGCCCCTGCACCATCCATGCCGACGTTGCCGGATCGAACCGCCAGCGATGGGTCAGGCCCGTCAGCGCGCCACTATCGTCGAATTGCAGTTCGGCGACGGCGTCGATGAAGATGTGGGGATGGGGCCATGCGCCGGCGGTCATGGCGAGCCACAGAGCAGCGGCCGACGCCAGAGCGCGAAAGCACCCGGTCCAGGAAAATGCGGTCATTGGAAGGTCGTCTCGGCAAACCAGTCGACAAGGAAATCGATCAACGCGCGCACCTTGCCCGGCAGGTGCCGGCGATGCGGATAGACGGCTTGGAAAGCCAGAGATTCTCTCATGAAGTCGTCGAGCACCGGCACCAGCTCGCCCCTGTCGATATAGTCGCGCCCCACATAAAGCGGCAGTCCGGCGAAACCGAGGCCAGCCGCTGCCGCCTCCGCAACCGACACGGGCGAATTGACAGTGACCCGTCCGCTGACATGCACGATCTGCGGTTGGCCATCGACCTCAAAACGCAAGGTCGACTGGTGCTGGGTATTTGTGTCGATGATGAAAGGCAGCCCCCTCAGATCATCCGGGTGAGCGGGTTTGCCATGTTCTTTGATCATCCCTGGCGACATCACCAGGACCGTCGGGCAATCGGTGATCTTGCGGGCAATCAGCGAGGAATCGGGCATGGAGGAAATGCGCAGCGCCAGATCGATTTCTTCGGCGATCAAATCGACGCGCCTGTCCTCGAGCCTCAGGTCGAGCGAGACCTGCGGATTCTCATTGAGAAAGGCGAACAGGGCGCGGCTCAAGACGGTCTCGCCGAGATTGCGCGGCGCGCTGATTCTGACCAGCCCCCGTGCCTCCGCCGACTGGTCGGTGATCGTGAGATCGAGATCGTCGAGTTGCCTCAGGATATCATTGACCTCGCGATAATATTGATGCCCCGCCTCGGTGAGGGAGAGCTTGCGGGTGGTGCGGTTCATCAGCCGCACCCCGAGATGGTTTTCGAGGTCGGTCACATATTTCGAGAGGAGCGCCTTGGAGCGCCCATATTGCCGGGCGGCGGCAGAGAAGCCGCCGGCCTCATAAACCTGGACGAAAGCGCGAATGCGCGAGAGATCCTGGGTCAAAACCGCCCCTCCCCCGGATCGCGAAGCCGGTTGAGGTCGAAACCGGCGATATCAGCGAGAAGCGCGGTCATCCCTTCGACGGCGTGTGCCGCGGATGCCGCGCCTTTTTCGGCGCTGGCAAGGGTCGCGTCGCCGACCACGCCTTCGGGGTTGAGGTCACGGCTCATCCAGCCGAAGTGATGCTTGCCGAAGCCGGACAGATGGGTTGTGCCCTCTTCCACGGCAGGCAGGTCGGAGGCGAAGTCGCGGATCTCGTCCTCATGCACGAGTTCGGGCGCATAGTGCTGCATCAGGCTGGTCTCGATGGCCCCGCCATGGATGCCATGCGCCAGCTCTGCCGGCGGGAACAGATCGTCTGGCTGGCCAAAACGGAGCCAGGCGGTCGAGATGGCCAGCATGTCGAGCCGGGTCCGCGCCCAACTCACCGCGATATCGACCGCTGGCGAATTACCCCCATGCGAGGAAACGATCACCGCCCGGCGGAAACCCATGGCCGCGCCAGCGGCCAGCAATTCGTACCAGCGGTTTGCCAGCGCATCGGGCTCCTGGCTCAACACCCCGGAAAACCCTTCATGCTCGGCCGACGCGCCGATCGCCTCGATCGGCAGGCAGACGACATTCGGACCACCATCGTCCATTGCATCGGCAAGCGCCGCCAGATGCCCTTCGGCGATGATGATGTCGGTGCCGAGCGGCAGATGCGGCCCATGTGGCTCGGTGGCCGCGACCGGCAGCATCAGGATCGACCGCGAACTCCCCAGTTCGGTGAGATCGTCCCGGGTGAGATCGGCGAAGAAATGCAGCGGCACGGCCTGCTCCGTTGAACAAAAGCGAACAAAGCTTCCCTATCGCATTCGGTATTACCGAACAACATACCGCGTTGGCCGCCAGGTCGTGGGTTAACGATAGATTACTGCTGCAATCGACCTCTTAACCCGATTGGCTGTAAGACAGGCGCATGGCGCGCGATATCGAAGACACATTGCTGTTCGCCCTGATTGAGGCGGGAGGTGCGGCCCGGCTGCGGCTGGCCGAGCCCTTGACCCGACGTGGCCTGCTGGCCGGCGACGATGCCATCATCCTGGCCCTGTCACGCCAGACGCCGCGCGAGATTGCGGGGCTGGGTGATGAGATCGGCATGCCGACCGACCGGCTCGACCTGACGCTTGCCCGGCTGGGCGCCGAAGGGTTGATCGAACACACCGAGATCGGCGAGGAGTATGCCCGCGCCGTGGCGCTGACACCCGAGGGCCTGCGCGTGGCCGCCCTACTTGCCGACCATTGGATGGCGCTTGAAGACGCGCTCGAAGCGGCTATCGAGAAGAAAAAGAAGCGCAAAAAGCTCAAGCACAGGATCAAGACCCTGCGCGAGGCGCTGCTGGCAGATCTCGACGACTAGAAACGGCTGACTCGGCGAAAAGATTTCAATTGCGCAGACGCGCACACGGGCATAGCTTCGCCGCCGGTTCCGCAAGCGATGCACGCCATGAAGCCGTTTCACCAGATCCTTATCAACAACCTTCTGGCCAACGTCACCAATTTCACCGTGTGGTTCGCCGTAACCTTCTGGATCTTCATCGAGACCCAGTCTGTGTTTGCCACCGGCATGGTCGCCGGGATCTACCTGGTCTTCACTGCGGCTTTCGGCTTCTGGTTCGGTTCGATCGTCGACCACAACGGCAAGATCCGGTCCATGCTCGGCTCGAGCGTCGTGTCTCTGGGCTTCTACGCTTTCGCCTTCCTGATGGTCCTGTTTGAACCGGAAGGGAGCTTTTCAAACCCCTATGGGGGCTATCTCTGGGCATTCGTGCTTCTGGTCATGCTCGGGGTGATTGCCGGTAACATCCGCGGCATCGCACTGCCCACCCTCGTAACCATCCTGATCCCGGCCGAAGAGCGTGACAAGGCCAACGGCCTGGTCGGCATGGTTGGCGGAATCGGCTTTCTCATCACCTCGGCCATATCGGGTTTTCTCGTCGCCTGGGGCGGCATGTATCTGGCCCTCATCGTCGCGCTGGTCGCGACAGTCCTTGCCATTATCCATCTCGGCACTGTCCGGGTCGATGAAGGCCGCCCGGTCCCGACCGGGGACCAGCCCGCGCCAAAGCACAATATCGATATCGCGGGTACCGTCCGCGTCATCGCCGCGGTGCCCGGACTTTTCGCGCTCATCTTCTTTGCCACCTTCAACAATTTCCTCGGCGGCATCTTCATGGCGCTGCTCGACGCCTATGGCCTTTCGCTGGTCTCGGTCGATGTCTGGGGCCTGACCTTTGCCGTCATTTCGACCGCCTTCATCATTTCGGGCATCATCATTTCGCGCACCGGGCTTGGAGGAAACCCGCTCCGGACCTTGCTTGCCGTCAATCTCGTCGCCTGGGTGGTGTGTAGTGTCTTCACTATCCAGTCCTCGTTCTGGTTGCTGGTCGGAGGGTGTTTTATCTGGATGCTGATTGGTCCGGCAGCCGAGGCAGCGGAACAGACGACGCTGCAAAAGGTCGTTCCGCTCGAAAGACAGGGACGCGTGTTCGGATTCGCCCAATCCATCGAGATGGCCGCCTCTCCGCTTACCGCCTTCCTGATCGGCCCCTATACCGAGTTCATCGTCATCCCGTTCATGACCGATGGCGCCGGCGCCAACGCGATCGGAAGCTGGTTCGGCACTGGTCCGGACCGTGGCATCGCCCTTGTCTTCACGATTGCCGGCGCGGTGGGCGTTGTAGTGACGCTTCTGGCTTTCGCATCGACCGCCTATCGCAAACTCTCGGCTCACTATCTTGCAAGTCCCGACAGCGTCGAAATGGCCGGCAGCTCCAACCCCGGCTGAACCGCCAGGGTCCGACCCGGACCACGTGCCGGTCGACGCCTATTGAGATGGCGAGGGTGACAAGGGGCAGATCTCGACGATCAGGTTTTGGTTGCGACCGGCGCCGCCGATTTGAACAGCACGACGACCTCGCTGCCTTCGTTCAAGTCCATCTCGGTCACGGTCTTGCGCATCACCCGCGCCATCAGAACCGTACCGGCTGCCTCGATGGCGATATCCGCTTCGGCCCCGGCACCCGCTTTCACCGCCTTTACCCGGCCGGTGAGGGCGTTGCGGGCGCTGATACCCTCAGGCCGGGTCTTTGCCAGCACCAGATCCTTGGCCCAAAGCCTGAGGGTCACCGGTGCACCAACCTCAAGACCGGGATCGGCGATTTCGATCTGCTCGTCACCCACCGCGACGGTGGCAAGGCCAAATTCGGCATCCCGTGCGGCGATCTCCCCGGTGATGAGGCTCGACACCCCGGCCTCGAACTGACGGGTGCTGCCATGCCGGGCGGCGATCTCCGCCACCGGTCCGTCTTCAACGACGCGGCCTTCCTCCAGCACCATCAGCCGGTCGGCCAGCTCAGCGGCCTCGTCAAAGGCGTGGGTGACATAAAGAACCGGGATGTCGAGGGCCGCCAGGGCCTCGCGCATGACATCGACCAGCGCCTGCCGCCGTGGGGAATCGAGCCCGGTCAGCGGCTCGTCGCACAAAAGCGCATTGGGCTGCCCGACCAGCGCCCGCGCGAGCATCACCCGCTGCTGTTCGCCGCCAGACAAGCCACCCACCCGGCGCTTGAGGAGCGTGTCGATCCCCAGCGCAGAGGCGACCTCGATCAGCCGCGCCTTTGGGACGCGGCGACCGAGCCGAATGTTGGCAGCAACATTGCGGTGCGGCAGCAGAAGGGGGCGCTGGAAGACCATGCCGAGCCCGCGCCTGTTCACCGGTATGTCGACATCCTGCTCATCGTCGAACAACACCCGGTCGCCCAGCTTGACGAAGCCGGCCAGTGGCGCGTCGAGCCCCGCGATCAGCCTGAGGATCGAGGTCTTGCCGGCACCCGAGGGGCCGACCAGCGCCGTGACGCCCCGGTTGAGCGCAAATCGGGTGTCGATGATCGTGTCACCCTTGCGGGCCTCGAGCCGGACTTCAAGCACGGATCGGTTCCTGCCTGCCGGTCAGCCAGGGCGTCATCACCCGCAACAGCGCTTCGGACCCCAGCACCGCGATCAGCGAGACGGCGACCGAGACCAGGCAAAGGATCAGCACCAGTCCGCCCCCATCGACCCGTTGAAGGGCCGAATGAATGGCAAGGGACAGGGTCTGGGTTTCGCCGGGAATATTGGCGGCAAAGGTGATCGTCGCCCCGAACTCGCCCAGCCCCTTGGCAAAGCCGAGCACGGCGCCCGCAACAACCCCGGGCAGGCTGAGCGGCAGGGCCAGCATGATGAATCGCCGAAACGGCCCATGACCGGCGACCGCCAGCGCTTCCTCAAGCGCGGGATCGACAGCCTCGAGAGACAGCCGGATCGGCCTGACAATCAAAGGCAGCGCAACAAGGCCCGCCGCCAGTGCAGCGCCGGCAGCGGTGAAGGCGAGCCGGATGCCGATGAGGCCAAGCAACCAGCCAATGGGGCCCTTGGGCCCAAAGCCGTAAAGCAGGAGCAAACCGGTGGCGACCGGCGGCATGACCAATGGCAGCATGACAAGAGCGGAGACCAGCGATTTGCCGCGAAACTCGAACCGCGCCAGCACGAAACCGAGCAGATAGCCGAGCGGCAACGCCCAGATCAGCGCCCCGGCACTTACCTTGAGGGACAGCACAAGAATGCCGAGCACGTCCCCGCTCATAACGGCATGCCATGGCCGGGCGAGAACCCGTAAGCCGCGAAGATCTCATCCGCTTCATCGGACCGCAGCAGTCTCACGAAAGCGTCGGCCTGCGGATTGTCCTCCCTGATCACGGTGTAATAGTCGACGGCGAAATAGCTCCACTTAGGAATCTCGGCAATAATCGAGACGCGCGGATCGCGCGCATCGCTTTCATAAACGACACCATAGGGCGCGGCCCCGGTCACGACGAAATTGAGCGCGGCGCGGACATTCTCCGCCGGCGCGGTCAGCGGTTCGATGGCCTCCCAGAGCCCAAGCTTGGTGAGCGCTTCGCGGGCATAAATGCCGGCGGGCACGCTGTCCGGTTCGGCGATGGCCAGCCGGCCACCCGCCAGACGATCAGGCAGCTGGTTGATATCCTCAAGCGGTGCAGCGCCCGCTGGCCCGATGACCACAAGGCGATTGCTGACAAACGGACGCCATTTTCCCCAGCCCGACAGTTTGATAACGGCTGAGGCCCAGTCGAGATTGGCGCTGATGAACACATCGGCAGGGGCGCCGGCCTCGATTTGCCGCGCCATCACCGAAGAAGCACCGGTCACGATAACGGGACGGGGATGGCCCTGCTCGACGAACAGATCGGCCAGCGGCTCGAGCACGTCGATCATGCTGGCGGCGGCGAATACCCTCACCGCGTCTTCCGGCAGCGCCGGGCGAACCGAAAGCAAGAACGCGGCCAGCAGGACCGCCAGCAACCGGGGGAAATGCCTCAATGCCGCATTCGCCCGGATCATCGTGCTAGCTCCTGGCGAGACCCGCCGCCTCGCGGGCCAGCGTTTCGATGCGACCCCAATCGTCTTCCGCCACCGCATCCGCAGGGGTGACCCAGCTGCCGCCCACGCAGATGACATTTGGCAGGCCGAGATAGTCGGGTGCGGTCTTGAGCGAAATGCCGCCGGTCGGACAGAAGATCAGGTCCGGCAGGGGCGAAGCAAAATCCTTGACCGCCCGCGCGCCGCCGGAGGCTTCGGCGGGGAAGAATTTGACGAAGGAATAGCCCTGTTCGGCAACCGTCATGCCTTCGGTCGCCGTCGCGACGCCCGGCAGGAGCGGAATGCCGACCTTCTCCGCATCCGCGATCAATTGCGGCGGCGAGCCGGGCGAAACGAGGAATTTCGAGCCGGCTTTCTCGGCGCGCTGCATATGGGTGAGATCGCGCACCGTGCCCGCGCCGACAATCGCGCCGGGGACCGTGGCCATCTCTTCCATGATCTGAAACGCATTTTCGGTGCGCAAGGTGACTTCGAGAAGCGGCAAACCGCCGCTGACCAGCGCCTCTGCCAGGGGCTTCGCCTTGGCCACATCGTTGAGCACGATAACCGGCACAACCGGTGCGCGCGACAACATGTCCTTGAGAAGGCTGGCATTTTGCGCCATGAACGGTCTCCCTTGGTGACGGCTGGCTTTTGGGCCGACGGGCCGGCCCGATCCGGCGCCCCTCTAGCATAGCCTTCATTGAAATGCAGGACAAAAATACCTAAGTTCCGGCAGCAACCGGACCCCGGGGGGCACTTATGGTGCAGATGATCAACGCGACAGTCCCGCTCGACAAGGCCCGTGCCGAATTGGCCGAGCATTACGATTTGTCATTTTCGCCGGCCGTGAAGGCCGAGACAGCCGACCTCTATGATCGGGTCCGTGACCAGATCCCGGAGGTGGAGTGGGCCTTTTATGCGCCGTTGATCCGCACGATCAACGCGCTCAAGAAGGAGAAGGACGCGGTCATCCTGGCGCATAACTACCAGACCCCGCAGATCTTTTTCGGCGTGGCCGATTTCGTCGGCGACAGCCTGCAGCTTGCGATCGAGGCCACCAAGGTCAGCCAGTCGGTGATCGTCCAGTGCGGCGTTCACTTCATGGCGGAGACCTCCAAGCTCCTCAATCCGGAAAAGACGGTGCTGATTCCCGACAGCCGCGCCGGCTGTTCGCTTGCCTCCTCGATCACCCCCGAGGACGTGATGGCGATGCGCGCGCAATATCCGGGCGCGCCGGTCGTGACCTATGTGAACACCTCGGCGGATGTGAAGGCGGTTACCGATGTGTGCTGCACGTCTTCAAACGCGCTTGAGATCGTCGATGGCGTCGAGGGTGACACCGTCATCATGATCCCCGACCAGTATCTGGCCCAGAACACCGCCAAAAAGACCAAGAAGAAGATCGTCACCTGGGCCGGCGCCTGTGAAGTGCACGAAACCTTCACGGCCAACGACATCGAGGAACTGCGCGCTTCTTATCCTGGTGCCAAGATCATCGCCCACCCCGAATGCCCGCCCGACGTGATCGACGCTGTCGATTTCTCCGGCTCGACTTCGGGCATGATCAACTGGGTGAAGACCGAGAAGCCGACAAAGGTCGTCATGGTGACCGAGTGCTCCATGTCCGACAACGTGGCGGCGGAAACACCGGAGGTCGAATTCCTGCGCGGCTGCAATTTCTGCCCGCATATGAAGCGCATCAACCTCGAAAATATCCTGTGGTCGCTGCATACCGGCACCGAGGAAATCACGGTGCCTGAGGACATCGCCGGCCCGGCCCGCGCCGCCGTCGAGCGCATGATCAATTTCGGCAAGAAAAGCCACTAACAACAAGAGCCACCGAGCGGGCTCAGATTGCGAAGAGTTCAAGGGCCGCCCTCAGAGGCGGCCTTTTTCGTGGGTCCGGCACAACCGCTTGGCCCCGGCCAATAAATTCGCCCACTGTTTGATTCCGATCAAGGAACGGGGCAGCGGCTCGGCATAGTGTCCCGGCCATGGACAAGACCCTCGCTCAATATGCTGAACGGCGCGTCCCGCGCTATACCAGCTACCCCACCGCCCCGCATTTCAAACCGCAGGCGGACGACACCCGCCACCGCCAGTGGCTGGGTGCCCTCGACACGCGGGCGCCGGTTTCGCTTTACCTGCATATCCCCTTCTGCCGGGAAATCTGCTGGTATTGCGCCTGCAACATGAAACTCTCGCGCCGCGACGGACCGGTGCTCGCCTATGCCCGCGACCTCGCCCGCGAGATCGACCTCGTCGCCGACGCGCTGCCGACAACGATGACGGTGAGCGAAATCCACTGGGGTGGCGGCACCCCGACCGCCATGCCCCTGCCGGCCCTGATCATGCTGACTGGCCAGCTTCAGGACCGGTTCGATATCCGCCCTGATGCGGAGATCGCGTTCGAGCTGGACCCGCGCACCTTCGAGTTCGAGATGGCGAGCGGCCTGGCTGAACTCGGCGCCACCCGGGTGTCTCTGGGCGTGCAGGAGTTCGACGCCGAGGTGCAGCAGAGCATCAACCGCATCCAGCCTTATGAAACCGTGCGCGACGCGGTGAAATGGCTGCGCGACGCCGGCATCGAGGGTATCAATTTCGACCTGATGTACGGTCTGCCCCATCAGACCCGCGACAAGCTTCTGTCCTCGATCGACAAGGCGCTGAGCCTGGCTCCGGACCGCATCGCCCTGTTCGGCTATGCCCATGTGCCATGGATGGCCAAGAACCAGCGCCTCGTCCCCGAGCAGGCCCTGCCCGATATCGACGCGCGTTATGAACAGGCCGAAGCTGCCGCAACGGCGCTGACCGATGCCGGTTATATCCGCATCGGGCTCGATCACTTCGCCCGCCCCGGCGACAAGATGGCCGAAGCAGCGAAAGCAGGCACGCTGCGCCGCAATTTCCAGGGCTACACCATCGACCGCGCCGATACGGTCATCGGCATGGGCGCGACTTCGATTTCGGGGCTGCCCGGTGCCTATGTCCAGAATATCGGCGAGACCGGTGCTTATGGCCGGGTGGTCGCGGAAGGCAAATTGCCAACCGCCAAGGCCGTCGAGCTGACCGCCGACGACAAGCTGCGCGCCCATGTCATCGAACGGCTGATGTGCGACCTGACGGTCGACCTGGCCGAGGTGACCGACAGCCACGGCGCGCGCGCCCACTATTTCGGACCGGAACTGGCCGCCTGTTGGGCCTTTGAAAAAGAAGGACTGGTGACCATCGAAGACTGGACGGTCACCGTGACTGAACGTGGCCGCACCGCCCTCAGGGTCATCGCCTCGACTTTCGATGCCTATATGGCCAACCAGCCCGAAGGCCGGCATGCGAGGGCCGTGTAACCCTCAGCGCATCAGCCACCCGAACGCATGGCGAAGAGCGGTTTGCGCGTTCTCGACGACCGGTTCGCCATGCGCCATGACCAGCTTTTCGCTGGGCCAATCGAGCACCTGTTGGGCGTTGGCGCGGGCCTTGGCCTTATCGCGGAAGCCGGTGCGGAACTTGCGCGGCACCTCCGGTTCTTTCGCTGTCATCAGATCGAGATTGGCAATAATCGCGCGCCAACCGCCAAACCAACCCTTGGGCAGATGCTGGATCAGGTCGGTCACGAGGACGGTGGCACTCTTGCGGTGCAGGAACACCGCCTCGGTTGCCAACGCATTGTGGAACAGCACATGGTCGATCTCGCCGCTCCATTCATCAAGCGGCTGCGCGCCGAGTTCCACATCGATGGTGAGATCGGGCCGCTTCTTGGCGAGCCCCGGAACGGCGACGATTTTCGCGTTCGGATATGCCGCTTTCCAGTCGCCGATCGAAAGGTGATGCAGCGAATTGGGCGCCACAAGCCAGGCGACCTGTCCCAGCCCCATCACGGCAGCGCTGAGTGAAGGCGTCAGTGCCACCGGCGACCAGACGACAAGCCTGCCACCCGAAAGCCGGATCACCGCCATGCGGGTCGGATAGCGAAAACCGAGGGCAGCCTTGATCACCGGACCCTCGGCCAGCCAGATGTCTTCACCGAAAGCAATAAGGGGATCTTCCACGTCTGGCTCCTTTGCCGATGCCGATCGACCCTAGAAACGGGCGCTCTCAGGCGCAAGGGTGGCATCCCGCCGGACGCGCAAAAGGGTGACGCCTGCCGCAAATGGCGTTACAACACGGCCTCTTAGGGGTTCGGGCGGACACTTTTATGACCATTTACGACAACACGCTGAATGCGGATGGCGCGCTGATCGTTGGCGCAGGGCTGGCAGGGCTGTTCTGCGCTCTCAAGCTGGCGCCGAGACCGGTCACGGTCCTCTCCCCCAAACCGCTCGGTTCGGGCGCATCATCTGCCTGGGCACAGGGCGGGGTGGCCGCCGCTGTGGGCCCCGGTGACAGCGCCATCGCCCACGCCCAGGACACCGCCAAGGCCGGGGCCGGGCTCGTCGACCTCAAGGTCGCGCAATCCGTCGCCCAGGAAGCGGCCCAGCGCATCGAGGACCTTGCCCGCTGGGGCACCCCCTTCGACCGCGATACCGAAGGCCATTATCAGCTGTCCCGCGAGGCGGCTCATTCGGTCAATCGCGTGGTTCGCGTATCCGGCGACCGCGCCGGCCGCGAGATCATGGCCGCGCTGATCGACGAGGTGCGCCGCACCCCCTCGATCCGTGTTGTCGAGGGCATTACGGCGGTTGATCTCGCCCGCGCCGATGGCCGGGTGATCGGGGTTTATTGCCGTAAACTCGGCGACCGCTATGTCGAACCGGTCTTCATCCGCGCCCGCGCCACCGTTCTGGCCGCCGGCGGCCTGGGCGGGCTTTATGCGGTCACCACAAATCCGCCGGGCGTGCGCGGCCACGCCATGGGCATGGCGGCAAGAGCTGGCGCCGTGATCGCCGACAGCGAATTCGTCCAGTTCCATCCCACCGGCATGGCCGTGGGGCGCGACCCGGCCCCGCTTGCCACCGAGGCCCTGCGCGGCGAAGGCGCGATTCTCGTCAATGATCTCGGAGAGCGCTTCATGCTCGATGTGCATGAAGACGCCGAACTGGCACCGCGCGACATCGTCGCCCGCGCCAATTTCCGCCAGATCCAGGCGGGAAGGAAGGTGTTCCTCGATACGCGCGAAGCGCTGGGCGAACGCATCCTGACCGCCTTCCCCACCGTTGCCAATTACTGCGCGGAGGCCGGCATCGACCCGGTCACCGAGATGATCCCGGTCGCCCCGGCGGCGCATTATCACATGGGCGGGGTCAAGGTGGACGAACGCGGCCGCTCTTCGCTCGCCGGGCTCTGGGTTTGCGGTGAAGCAAGCTGCACCGGCCTGCACGGCGCCAACCGCCTGGCCTCGAACTCGCTGCTCGAGGCCGTCGTTTACGGTGCCCGCATCGCCGAGGACATCTCCGGCCTCGAACCCATGCGCGCAGCCCTGCCGCCCTTCCCCGGCATCGAATGGGACGAGGAAAAGGGCGAGGAAGCGGAAAACATCCTCCGCAATCTCGAGGCGGTGCAGCAGCTAAGACGCATCATGACCGACCTGGTGGGCGTGGAGCGCAACGGGGCGGGCCTGCGCACCGCCTTGCGCGGGATCGCCACGCTTGAGGCCCATGCCCAGAAGGTCACCCGCTCCTATCTCAACATGACCGTCTCCGCGACCCTTGTCGCCGCCGCTGCTTTGAAGCGGACCGAAAGCCGGGGCGGGCATTTCCGCACCGATTTCCCCGACAAGAACCCCGACTTCCGCGATCACACCGAGATGACGATCGAGGAAGCATTGGAGATTCGGGCGGAGGCGTAGAACCTCATGTCACAGCAATGGCGCCACTCATGACCCGATTGCAGACATTTGGCCTAATCGCCCTCGTCATCCTTGCTCTCCTTGTCGGCCGCTTCCTCTATTCCGCCTTTGCCCTAGGCCTGCTGTTCCACCCGGAAACCAGATACCTCTATGATCAGCGTAACGCGCGGCACGGCACAGTCATCGATCTTGTTCCGGACCTCTTCGAGATCGGCGAATCCAGGAAGTCGGTTGTGTCTCGGCTTGCCACTGCCGGTTTCGAACCGTGGACCGGATTGCGGGAACCGCGGCCCGGCAATTCAGCACTGACCTTTCACATATCTGCCGGGTTCGATGTCGCCTGTCGCATCGATTTCTTTGTTGATGTTGAGTTCGATATCGACGGCAAGCTGACGGCCGCCGAAAACAGACGTAGCGGCGGCTGTCTGTAACTCCCCTGCGTCTGCCGGCCGACAGGCTCTGAATGGGCATCCATGATGAGGCGACAAGCGGGTGTCGGTCGATCCGTTTTGCGGGCTCTAAACTCGCCGCGAGGCCTTATGGACCCTCGGGTTAAGCCCGAGGGTGACAAGATGATTTGAAGCCCCCTTTCGAGGGTCGCGTCCATGGCGCTCCCGCCTCAGGATGAGGCCTCCCCAGGCCACCCACAAACTCAGGCCCTCACCCTGAGGTGCGCAGCGAAGCGAAGCCTCGAAGGGCGAGGGTGGCAGAGTCGGGAAATCTGTTCTGAATGCGCCTCCGATACTCTCCCGTCATTGCCCGGTTCACCCGGGTAATCCAGAAGGTGAAGACCACCCGAACAAACCGGGTGGCGACGCGAATTGGGTAGCCCCTACTCCCCTTTTGCCGGCTCGAGCTTTTGCGCCTTGGCGGCCTTGGCCAGCGCCGCCTCATGCTTGCGCTCGGCGAGCAGCTTGTTCTTGTAGCGCGACTGGACGACATCGACCGCCACCATCACGAACAGGACGAGATAGAAGGTCGATTTCGCCATCGGCAGCACTTCGAAGCCGAACAGCTTGAGATGCGCCAGATGCCCGCCTTCGGACACCAGCAGCACGCCGACGAGCAAGAGGATGAACAGGCCCAGCACCTCATACATGCGGTTGCGGTCGAGGAATTCGGCGACGTAGTCGGCGAGCAGCACCATCAACGCCCCGGAGGCGAGAATCGCCACCGCCATCACCCAGAACACATCCGAGAGCGCGATCGAGGACAGGATCGAATCGAAGGAAAACACCATGTTCATCGAGACGATCAGGAAGATTGCCGCACCGACACTGCGCCGGATCGCCGTGTCCTCATGCGCGAAATCGGGCTGACCGATCATGTGGTAGATTTCCTTGATCGCGGTATAGAGGATGAACCCGCCCCCGATCAGCACGATGAAGGCGTGGACGTTGAAATCCCCCTCGACGATGCCCGTCATATGCACCGAGAAGAACGGCGCCTCGAAAAGCTGGATCGCCTGCAGGACGACAAACAGCAGGATGATCCTCAGCCCTATGGCGACCATGATCCCCATGCGCCGCACAAAAGCCTGCCGCGATGGCTCGACGCGCTTCGATTCAAGCGAAATGTAAAGGAGGTTGTCGAACCCCAGCACTGCCTGCAACACGACCAGCATGGCAAGGGTGAACCAGTTTTCGAGATTGAGCAGGCTTTCCATTCCGGCCTCCGGCAAGCGCTAACGGGGACACCCAAAAGACCCGAAACCGGCGAAAGGCTCAACCCTTTGCCGGCGCTTTTGCGAAAGCCGGTCTATCTGGTTAACATCTTCGCGAGTAGCGCGACATCCTGGTTAACATCTTCGCGAGTAGTGCGACATCCTGGTTAACAACTTCGCGAGTAACGCGACTTCGGGCCGGCGTTGGGGTACCGAGGCAGAACCAATGCGAGGGGAGAGGAACGCTATGTCAGAGGAACGAAGAACGGGAGCATGCCTGTGCGGCGCGGTGACCTTCACGGCATGCGGCGAACCGGTGATCGTCGCCAACTGCCACTGCACCGTTTGCCAGCGGGTCACTGGCGCCGGCCATTCAACCGGCGCGATGTATCCGCTCGATCAGCTCGAACTGACCGGCACCACATCTGAGTTCGACGTCGAGGGGGCCTCAGGTGCGACCGTGACCCGAACCTTCTGCCCTGCCTGCGGTAGCCCTATCCATGGCCGCAACACGGGAATGCCGGGCTTTGTGACTATCAGTCTGGGCCTGTTCGACGATCCGGGCAGTTTCACCCCCGAGGTGACGGTTTTCGCCCGCGACCGGATCCGCTGGGATCAACTCGATCCAAACACCGAAAGCTTTGAGACCCAGCCCGACTGGAAGCCAGACAGCTAATACTGACCGCGAATTGCGGCGCTAGTCCGTGTCGAGCAGGTAGGCGGCGACCGCCTCGAGATCCTCGTCCCGCCACTGCGAGGTCGAGAATTCTATGACTTCGCCCATGGCACGCCCGAGCACATCGAAGCCGGGGGTGAAACCGGTCTTGAGCGTGTCGACGAGCCCCGGCATGTCATAGCCCCCTTCTTCGAGTGACGCCTTGTCGATGCCGGGCACATTGCCGGCCGGCGTGCCCGACGAGCCCACAAGCCCGAGATTGGCCTCGCGCGCGCCGAGCGGATTGCGCGGCGCATGGCAGGCGGCGCAATGAGCGGGTCCATTGACCAGATAGGCGCCCCGGTTCCAGCGCTCGGAGCGCGACGGGTCAGGCTCGAACCGTTGCGGCGCAAAGAACAGGTTCTTCCACCCCGCCATGGCCAGCCGGATATTGAACGGAAAACCGACCTGATGCGGCTCAGAGGGCGTGGCGACCGGGTCTTCTTCCATCAGCGCCGCATAGAGATCGACCACGTCCTGATCGGTCATCAGCGTGTAATTGTCATAAGGGAACGAGGGGTAATAATGCTTGATCCCCGGCCCTTCCCCGACAGACAGCGCGCGGGCGAAATCGGCGAGCCGCCAGCTCCCGATCCCGGCTTCGGGATGCGGGGTGATGTTGGGGGGAATGAAGGCGCCGAAAGGGGTTTCGAGCGGCGCACCGCCAGCCAGTCTCTCGCCATCATTCTTAGTGTCGGTGTGGCAGGTGACGCAACCGGACACCAGCATCACATAGGCGCCGCGTTCCGCATCGGCGGTGAGCGTCAAATCGCGTTCGGGACCGCCGACCGGCTTGAGCAGGAAGAATGCCGCACCGATGCCGATGATGATGAGAATGACGAGTATCGAACGCCAGCGCCGCATGAATGCACCTCCTGCCTGCACCCGGATGAAACCAGTCAAGCAACAAGGGCGCAAGCCAAAGCCCGCGCCCCGGGACTAAATCTCGCGTGATCGGAGGGCTTTGGCGCGAAGGCGTCGATCAGAACGCCTTGTCGAGAAGGCCCCTGATTTCACCCTCACCGGTCTGCGCGACAATGCGGCCCAGCTCGGTCTCACCCTTGAAAAGCACCAGCGTCGAGCGGCGCGGGATCTGCAGGTCGGCGACGAGCTGCGAGCGGCGATAGGTATCCCAATCGACCCGGATCACCTTGATCGCATTGTACTTGCTGTCCGAAGCGTAAAGGCCTTCGACCACCCGCTCCTGCGCCCGGCATGTGGTGCACCACGTGGCGTAGAAATCGAGCAGGTATGGCTCACCCGAGGCTTCGGCAGCAGCCAGAACGTCCTCGGAATAATCGGTGTAGCTGTAATTGGCGAAGGCCAGCGGAATGGCGGCGAAGGCCAGGATCAGCGCCAGTGCGCTGCGACGGAGAAGACGGGTCATTTCAACCTCCTTGGGGTTTGTGTCAGATCGCGACGGACAAATCGGTGAACCAGGCCGGAAGCGTTTCCAGCGCCCAGAACTCGATCAGCTTGTCGACGTGAAACCAGATCCCGAGCCCGACCAGAATGAGGGCGATGCCCATCATCGGCCGCGCATAGGGCATGAGCGCCATCAGCCGGTCCCGGCGGGCGCGGATCAACTCGCGCGAACCATAGCCGAGCGCCAGAACGATGGCTGCGGATCCGAGCGAGAAGAACGCCATGATCAGGAACGCCCAAAAAAGGCTTTCACCCTGGCTCGCCAGCGCAATCGCGCCGCCAAGCGTGGGTCCGATACAGGGCGACCACACAAGCCCGAGCAGCGCGCCGGAGGCGAACTGGCCAAAGACGGTGTTGCCTTCCACCGCGCCGATGGCCTTGTTGCCGCCCCCGGCAATGCCGGCCGTGGCCCGGGCGAAAGCCGCGCTGGCCTGCGGCACCACCAGCACGGCGCCGAAGGCGATCATCAAAATGGCGCCGATAGCCGAAATGTCCTCGGTCTGCAGCCCCAGCCCCTGCGCAAAGGCATAGGCGCCGAACCCGAACAGGGTGAAGCTCGCCGCAAGCCCGCCCGCCAGCGCCAGGGGTCCGAGCGGATGCTTGGAGACCGACCCGGCAAGGATGATCGGCACCAGCGGCAAGACGCAGGGGTTGATGAGGGTCAGCACCCCCGCACCAAAGGCAAGCAGCAACTCGATCAAGCGTCCAATCCTCGGGCACGCGTTTCACTCATGCCCTGAGATACGTCAGTGCAGGCGAAACTGCGTCACAAGGATTGTCAAATGGACGTGAGGGCGCGTCAGCCAGCCGTGAACACCGCATCGACCTCGGTACGCGAGGGCGGGTGGCACCCTGTTCTGGCGCAATTGAGCCCGGCGACCACGGCCCCGAACTGAAGGATTTCGTGCAGCGCATCGGCGGACAAAGCATCAAGCGCGGAATGCGCCAGCGCACCGCGTTCGCTCAGGGCAGCCAGCACCCCGGCCATCAGGCTGTCCCCGGCCCCGACCGTATCGCCGAACTCCGCCGGGGCGTAGACCGGCACCTCGACCTTGTAGTGCCCATTATAGGCCACCGAACCCTCGGCCCCTCGGGTGACGACAACCAGCCCGCAATTGCGGCGACCAAGGAGATTGCGGGCATGCGCCGCCATGTCCTTATCCGGATCGAGCACTTCGAGGTCTTCATCGCTCAATTTGACGAAATGCGTGATATTGAAAAACCGGTTGAGCCGGGCGCGATAGGCGGGAAGGTCGCCGGCAAGCGCCGGCCTCAGATTGGGGTCCATGGTGATGAGCGCGCCACGTTTCATCGCTTCGGCGGCCAGGTCGAGCCATATATCTGCGTCCCTTTCGGTGACCGCGCAAAATCCCCCGAGCTGGAGAACACGCGGACGGGCGGGCAGCGCGGCAATCAGCCCCTTCAGCGTGAAATCGCTGTCCGCGGTGCCATTTCGATAGAACTGGTATTGCGCCTTGCCTTGCGGATCGAGCGTCACGACCGCAAGCGTGGTCGGCGCAGAACTGCGCGCCTTGATCAGCGGCGCAACCCCGGCCTCCCGGAGCGGGTTGAGCAGCAATTCGCCGAACCCGTCGGTCGAGAATGGACAGAGAAACCCGGTATCCACCCCGAGTTTCGACAGCGCGATGGCGCAATTGTAGGGCGAACCGCCCGCATGCGCTTCCATGGTGAGCACGCCCTCCCGCCCGCCTTTGGCGGGCAGGAGATCGACTAGGCTTTCGCCGGCGACAACGATCATGATTTACCGGAACAACAGATTGGGCAGCCAGGTGACAATGGCAGGGAACATCCAGATCAGGGCAAGAGCAATGATCTGGATACCGATAAACGGCATGACCCCGCGATAGAGATCCCGCGTCTGGAAATCGGGTGGCGCCACCCCGCGAAGATAGAACAGCGCGAACCCAAAGGGCGGCGTCAAAAAGCTGGTTTGCAGATTGATCGCCACCATCACACCGAGCCAGAGCGGGTCATAACCGAGCGCGATCAGGATCGGCCCGACAATCGGCACCACGACGTAGATGATCTCGATGAAATCGAGGAAGAACCCCAGAACGAACATCAGGATCATCACGAGCAGCAGCGCAGAGAACGCCCCGCCCGGCAGATGGCGCAGGAACTCGGCGATAACCGCGTCACCGCCAAAACCCTTGAACACGGTCGAGAACAGCCCGGCCCCGATGATGATCATGAAGACCATCGAGGAGATCTTCACGGTCTCAAGCCCGACATCGCGGAACATCAGCCAGTTGAACCGCCCGCTGATCGCGGCCAGAACGAGCGCACCGATGGCGCCGACTGCTGCCGCCTCGGTCGGCGTGGCAATGCCACCCAGAATGGAACCGAGCACCAGAACGATCAGGATCAGCGGCGGCAACACAGCCTTGAAGATCGGGAAGAAAGCCGGACGTTCAGTGCCTTCCTGCAGCGAAGGCACGGTCTTGGGCCTGATGAAGGTCTGAAGGACGACCCAGGCCAGGTAAAGCCCGACCAGCAGCAGGCCCGGGAGCAGCGCGCCGGCGAACAGGTCGATGGCGGTTACCGGCTCGGGCACGAGGTCACCGCGCAGCATGGCCGCATCTTCATTGACCCCCTGCAGGATATTGGCCAGCAGGACCAGAACGATCGAAGGGGGAATGATCTGCCCCAGCGTCCCCGAGGCACAGATGATACCCGAGGCGATGCGCGGCGAGTATCCGGCCTTGAGCATGATCGGCAGGCTCATCAGCCCCATGGTGACAACAGTCGCCCCCACAATACCGGTGGAGGCGGCCAGGAGCGCGCCAACGATCACCACCGAAATGCCAAGCCCGCCCTTGAGCGAACCGAACAGCTTGCCCATGGATTCGAGCAGATCGCCCGCAATGTTCGAGCGCTGCAGCACAACGCCCATATAGACAAACAGCGGCACCGCCACCAGGGACTCGGTCTTCATGGTCGTGAAGATCCGGGTGGCGGCGAGATTGAGAAACAGCGACGGGCGCATCATACCCAGTTCCGCCCCGATAAAGGCGAACAGGAGCGCCGACCCGGCCAGGGTCAAGGTGACGGGAAAGCCCAGGATAAGGACGAGGATCGTCCCCCCGAACATCACGAAACTCAGGAGCTCGGGGGTCATGTCATCGGCTCCTCGTCCGCCTGCGGCAGGACGCGCGCATCGCCCGTGATCAGGGTCTCGATGGATCGAATCGCCAGTGAGACGAACTGCAGGCCCAGCAGCACCGCCATGGCGGGAATGCCGGCCTTGACCACATAAAGCGCAGGAATGCCCCCGGCCTCCGGCGAGGTCTCGAGGCTCGAATAGGAGCGCCAGAAGAAGTCGATGCCCTTGGTGTAGAACAACCACATCACCGGTAGCGCAAACACCAGTGTACCGATCAGATTGACCGCCGCCTTATAGCGCGGCGAGGCACCGGCATAGATCAGATCGATCCGCACATGCCCGTCATGCAGCAGCGTGTACCCCGCGCCCAGAAGGAAGATATAGGCGTGGGTGTAGATATAGGTTTCGGTCATCCACGGCTCGCCCAGATTGAAGACGTAGCGCAGGACGACGACGAGAAAGGTGTTGAGGACCAGCACCAGGCAAAGCCAGGCCATCACATGGCCGACCACGGCGTTGATGCGGTCGATCACCGTTGCGATCACGCGAAGAATAAACAGAAGCGCTCCCCCGCCCTGTGGCACCGCTGATGTGGCCGGCCGGTTGTGGCCCGGTTTGTCGGCCACGCGGCACGTGGCAAACCGTGGCGGCACGGGAGCGCCGCCACGAAAAGCGGGACGCGGTTACCCGCGCCCCATGTCCGATCAGATCGTCGAGAAGTTCGCCGAAGTGCGGGCCTGCATGAACTTGCCCTCGGAAATCCCCGACCACTCGACCATGGTCGAGCGCCAGCTGACGAGCGAGTTGTACAACTCGGTCGCCTCGGGCGAGGACTTGGCACGCTCGGAAAGAACGTCCGGCGTGCGTTCGCCGATTGCCTGCAGCAACTCGTCCGAATAGGGCAGCAGATTGACATCGTGCTCGTTGACCAGGGTCTGCAGCGCGGCGTTGTTCACCGCCTGGAACTGGCTCAGGATCCACAGATTGGTCGAAGCAGCGGCCCGTTCCACCGCGGCACGCGACTGATCGTCCAGCGCTTCCCAGGCGGCCATGTCGAAGAAGCCGTCAAGCACGGTCGCCGGCTCGTGCCAGCCCGGATAGTAGTAGTTGTTGACCACGCGGAAGAAGCCGGCGCCAAGGTCAGCCGCAGGGCCGATCCACTCGGTGCCGTCGATCTGGCCCGAAGTGAGGGCCGGCAGCGTGTCGGAACCCGACAGCAGGATCACGTTGACCCCGAAGGTCTTCAGCACTTCACCGCCCAGCCCCGGCATGCGGAACTTGAGGCCGGAAAGGTCATCGACCGTGTTGATTTCCTTGGCGTACCAGCCACCCATCTGGTTGCCGGTGTTGCCCATGGGCAGGAACTTCACGCCGAGCGGGTTGTAGGCGAGCTTGTCGGCCATCGCGATGCCGTCGCCGTAATAGAGCCAGGCATTCTGCTCCTGCACGTTGAGCCCATAAGGCATGGCCGCCACGAACGAGATCGAATCCGACTTGCCTTCCCAGTAATAGGGGGCGCCGTAACCCATCTGCGCGGTACCGGACTGGACCGCGTCCATGGATTCGAGGCCGCCGACCAGTTCACCGTCGTGATACGGCGTGATGACCAGCTTGCCATCGGTCATGGTCTTGACGTCTTCGGCGAATTTTTCGAGCGCCGAACCCAGAAGGCCGGCGCGGCCGAAGGCCGAGACGCAGACCCATTCTGTCATCCCTTGCGAAATGGCGGGCGTCGCCAGCGCTGAGGCGCCAGCCGCACCAGCCGTAACAGCGGTCGCGGATTTAAAGAAATCGCGTCTTTTCATGTATTCCTCCCTGTTTCACACCCAAGTGAAACCGAACGGTTCTCAGCTCAGGCGTTCGCCTCGCAGTAAACACACCGGAATGAAAAGCGGCAAGGCCGGAATCGCTTTCGCAGGCCGTCACGCACAATCGGTTGGACGGCTTGCTCTTTTCTCAATCGGGCCGGCTCCGGGATGCCTTCCTTTTGACAGCGCAAATCCCTTGATCAGAGCGAGAATCCCTTGGCACTGGGCGCCAGCAGCGGACCAATGAGGCGCGACAGGCCCGGCAGGTTCAGGATCCGCAACACGATATGGCGAATGGTGAGCCCGAAGGCTGTTTGCGGCGCGAACCAGGATGCCGCCTGCCGGCCTGCCTTCTGCTTGTCGAGAATGTCCGGCATCAACGCGGTCTCGAACGCGGCAAGCCCCTGATCGATCGCCGATCCGTCACCAAGCATCTCCGCCAGCGCCAGGGCCCCGCCAACCCCGAGCGAGGCGCCCTGCCCTGCCAGAAGGGTCACTGCCCAGGCCGCGTCGCCCAGCAGAACCACCCGCCCGTCATGCCAGCGCTCCATCTCGATCTGAGACAGGCTGTCGAAGTAAAGGTCATCGACCGTATCAAGGACTTGCAGGATGCGCGGCACATGCCAGCCGAGATCCCCATAGACACGTCGCAACTCCGCTTTCGGGTCTTCCGACGGCCGCTCTTCCTGTGCGCTGTGAACGAAAAACGCCGCCAGTTCGCCACGCGATTTGGACGCATCGCCCGAACGTTCGTCAAGCGGGTAGAGCCAGACCTGCCGACCCGGCAGGTTGAGTGCGCGCACCGCATCGCCGATCTCGCGGTGAAGGGCCTCGTCCTCGAAGACGAATGCGGCGGTGTGATACCCCAGAAATCGCGAAAACCCGGATTCGGGACCGAAAACCGAGCGCCGCACCGCCGAGTGCACGCCGTCCGCGCCAATGACGAGATCGGCCTCGACCTGACTGCCGTCGGAAAACTGCAGCACACCCTTGCCATCCTTGGACTGCGCACCTTCGGCCTTGTGCCCGTAATGCAGCGTCACCCCTTCGGGCAGCGCGGCATGCAGCACCTTTTCGAGATCGCCCCTCAAAAGCGAAATCCAGCGGTCGCCGGCAGCCTGCATGGCGTATTTGAGGTTGAGCGTCGACGCGGGCCTGTCATCTTCATTGACGAAGATCACATCATCGATCTTGAGTGCGTGTTGCCTGATGGCGGGCACAAGGCCCATTTGCTCGGCCGCATCGTAGCCCGGTCCGAAGAAATCGATGGCATAGCCCGAACTGCGTAGCCCGGGCGATTTCTCATAGACATCGACTGTCCATCCGCGCGCGGCGAGCGCGTTGGCTGCCGCAAGTCCCGCTATGCCTGCTCCAGCGATTGCTGCTTTCATGATCCTGCCTCCAGTTGCGCACAGGTCTGACGGGCGAACTCCTCCCACGCGGCCAGTGCCGCAGGCTTGCGGTCCGGGAAAAGGGCCACCTGCATGGCGAGACCGTCAAGCGTCATCAGTGTCAGCGCGGCAACGCGTTGCAACTGCTCGCGCGAGACGGGGCAATCGAGCAATTCGGCCATGGTGTCCGCGGTGGCTTCCTCGATTCCCGCAAGGGTCTGCGCAAGCCCGCTATGCAGTTCCGGGTTGAACAGAGACTGGGTGACAAACACCAGATAGGCATTGATCAACTCACGCTGCGCCTCGGCGATCGCCACAGCGTCGTGGCCCAACCGGATGAGCCAATCGCACAGGCTCATTCCATCCGGCGGCGTGATCACCGACATCTGCACGGCGAAGCTGTCGAATGCAGCGACGATCACCGCATCCAGCCCGTCGAAATGATGATAGATCGCGGCCTTGGACACGCCGGCTTCCGCAGCCAGCGCCGACGCCGTGAACCCGCTGGCGCCGCCCCGACCCAGCAGCTGGATCGCGGCATCGATGATGTCCGCGCGCGTGTTGCGCGGCGCGGTCAGCCGGCCCTTGAGAAATCTTTCCTCGGTCATCCGTTTCTCCTCGCTTGCCGCCCTCATCACCGGACGGACCCGTCTCGCCTACGGACCCCGGCTGGATCCGGGCGGCAAACCTGGGTCTCTTCGTTTGGCACATCTAATGCTGACCGAACGTTCGGTCAACCACAGGGCGAACGTTTTTTCCTCTGGGCCGGATTGCAGTTACCCTGGCTTGGCGGTGAAGATCGGCGGACGGAATGTTCGGCGAACCTGGCCTAATCGCCCCCGCCAAATGGCCTATATGTGTGAACAACGCGAAGGCAGCACCGGTTATGCGGCGCACGGCCATTCACCCGATATTCGAAGAGGACACGACAATGGCTGACCAGATCACGGCCACCACCCAGGGACCGGCCACCGGCATCGAAGCCCCCAATGCCCGCCCGATCCATCCCGAGACCCGGATCGGCCACGTTCATCTCAAGGTTGCCGACATCGACCGCGCGCTCGATTTCTATGTCGGCGTGCTTGGCTTTCAGCTGACCCAGCGCTTCGGCAAACAGGCAGCGTTCATCGCGGCAGGCGGCTATCACCATCATATCGGGCTCAACACCTGGGAAAGCCGGAACGCCCCGCCCCCGCCGCGCGGTACTACCGGGCTCTACCATCTCGCCATCCTCTACCCGAACCGCAAGGACCTGGCCGACGCGCTGATGCGGCTCATAGAAGCCCGCATTCCGCTTGATGGCGCCTCGGACCACGGGGTTTCCGAGGCCCTTTATCTGCGCGATCCGGATAACAACGGCGTCGAACTCTATTGGGACCGCCCGGGCGCCGAATGGCCGGTCGATGAAAAAGGTGAACTGGCCATGGTCAGCGACCCGCTCGATCTTGAAGGGCTGCTTGGCGAGCTCGGCGAACCGCGGCAGGCCGACCGCTAGGCTTCGGGCCGGCGCGCAATGAGATCGATCTCGACCAGCGCGTCGACCGCCAGGCCCGAGACCCCCACGCAGGTGCGCCCGGGAAGCTTGCCCGGTGTGAAGAACGCCTTGTAGGTCTCGTTCATGGCGGCATAGTCGCGCTTGAATTCTGTGAGATACACCCGGCAGAAGGTAACGTTCTCAAGTCCCAGACCGGCGCCCGCCAGCACAAGCTTCAGATTGTCCATCACCCGCCGGGTCTGCGCCTCTATGCCCTCGGGCAGCGGCGCATCCGGATCAGCGGGGTCTGTGGGCATCTGTCCGGTCACGAACAGCCATCCGTCGCACTCCACCGCATGGGAAAACGGCGCCACCGGCTGCGGCGCGCCCTCGATCATCATGTGAACCGGCATTCCCATCATCACTTCTCCTTGAAGGTTGGCAAGGGCGCCATGCTAGGTACGGACGCAACCACCTGACAATTCAGATGAAAACCGGACATGTCGCGTTGCTGCGCCGGTCCGGTTCGCCGATTGCCGGCAATTGCCAATCTCCGGACCCCGGCGCCATACTGCCTTCATGGTTCAAATGACCCGCCGCATCGCCACCCTGCTTGCCGCCCCTTTGCTGGCGCTGATCTGGCTCGGGGGCGTGGCGGCGACAGTCCAGGCCCAGCCAGCCGCGCCCTCACCCGCCTATGTCGACACCGACCGGCTGGATGCCCTTTTTGTCGAGCTGCGCAACGCACCGGACCCCGTGGCGGCCCGGGAAGCCGCCGACCAGATCTGGCAGGTCTGGCTGGCCCCAGATGATGAGGATCTTGCCCTCGCCATGAAAAGCGCCATCGAGGCCCGCTCCCGTGTGGGGCCCCGCGCCGCCATCGAAATGCTCGACCGGATCGTTGAGAAATGGCCGGACTATGCCGAAGGCTGGAACCAGCGCGCGACCATGCACTTCGTAATGGGCGATTATGATTTGTCGCTGGCCGATGTCGACGAGACATTGGCCCGTGAACCCCGCCATTTCGGCGCGCTCGCCGGTGCCGCGCTTATTCACTTGCGGCTCGGCAACCGGCAAAAGGCGCTCAACGCCATCGTTGATGCGCTCGAATATCATCCCTATCTCAATGAACGGACCCTGTTCCCCGAGCTCCTGGAACCGCAAACCCGGATTTGAGGCCTTTCTCATGACGACGACTGCACAAGATTCCACCGTCCAGCGCGAAAAGGGCGAACATGGCGGACGCTATGTGATCCGGCTCGAAAGCGACGACGAAGCGGTGATGACCTATAAGGACATGCCCGGCGACACCATCGCCATCGACCATACCTTCGTGCCGCCACGCTATCGCGGGCAGGGCCATGCCGAATTGCTGGTGCAAGCGGCCATCGACGATGCCCGCACCGAAAACCTGCGGATCATACCGGTCTGCTCCTATGTGGCAGCGCAATTCCGCCGCCACCCCGAATGGCGGGATTTGCTCGCCCCTTAGGGCACGGCAGTCGCGCCGGACCAACGATATTCGCAAGTTTCGCGCAGGCTTTTTCGACTTCTTGCATCTGATCGCTGCGCCTGGCAGCAAGGCTGGACAGAACTGCCCACCCCATGGCTTATTGCCCCGAAAATCGGATCCAATCGGAGGGGGCATCCATGTTCGCCAAGGAAAAGCTCAACTATCAGCCGGTCGCCCTGCCTGACCGTCATCACCTGACCGACGAACAGATGCTCGAAGAGGCCCGGGCCTTTCACACCTTCATGCAGCGCCGCCATACCGTGCGCGATTATTCGGACCGGCCAGTCGATCGTGCGGTAATCGAACACTGCATCGCGACCGCCGGGCTCGCCCCCTCGGGCGCCAACCACCAGCCCTGGCATTTCGTCGCCATTTCCGACCCCGCGGCCAAACACGAAATCCGCCTCGCCGCCGAGGAAGAGGAAAAACAGTTCTATGCCGGCAATGCAGGGGATGAATGGCTGAAGGCGCTCGAGCCGATCGGCACCGATGCCGACAAGCCCCATCTCGACATCGCACCCTGGCTGATCGTGATCTTCGCCCAGCGCTACGGCGTCTTTGAAGACGGTACGCGCTACAAGAACTACTATGTGCCCGAAAGCGTCGGCATCGCCACCGGCTTCCTGATCGCGGCGCTGCATCATGCGGGCCTGACCGCCCTCACCCATACGCCCAACCCGATGAAATTCCTCAACGGGCTGTGCGGACGCCCCGAATCCGAAAAAGCGGTCATGATCCTCGCCGTCGGGCACCCGGCGGAAGACGCCACGGTGCCCGCCGTGGCCAAGGTCAAAAAGCCCCTCGAAGAGATTCTGACAATCAAGGACTGACGGTCATGCGCCCGGGAGACCCATCAAGTCTCCGCGTGCTGGCGCGGATCCATCATCCCTTCCTTGATGCCGAAATGCAGTAGCGCGAGGTTGACCGGATAGGCGGCGGCCAGTCCGATCGTCAGTGACACGATCAGCGACGTCCAGAAGATGGGATCACCCATCCCTGCGTCGCCCGCAAGGGTAAGTTCGACCACGATGGCAACGATTTCCATGACGGCGATGCTCGGCGTTTCGGCATAGACCGCATCGCGGAACGCGTCGCGCAGCGACGTCCCCTCCTGAACAAGCGGGCCGACGGTCAGTGCGAAACCGGTCACATAGGCCAGAACGAAGGTGATCGCGGCCACCATCAGATTGCCCAGGGCCAAAAGTCCCGCGGCAATCAGCACCCCGGTGATCTCTCCCAGCCCGCACCCCGAATAGCAATGCGCCACGGAACGGAAGGCACGCCGCCAAAGTTTGTCATCCGGTATCGATTTGCGGCCCGTCAGCCAGTAGATGCCGAGCCCCACCGGCCCCGAATAGGCAACGGTCAGCCCCCAGACGAGCTTCATCAGCCCCATCAGATGGCTGTTGTTGCGCCTGAGATCGACAATCAGGATCGCAAGGCTCGGCACCATCAGGGCGGCCCAGCCGATCAGCAGATAGGGGTTGGAGAAGAACGCGCGCAGACCTTCCATCCTGAATGTCCTTTCAACCAGATCGAAACTCGACAGATCGGGGCGGCACACCTAGGTACCGCCCCGATCCACTCGTCAGTGCAGGATCCGGTGCTCAGGCGTTGTCGTTGCCGGGAAGAGCCCAGGCAACCACAGCATCGCTGACCCCGGTTTCCATGAAGTGATGACCCCCCGGCATCAGCACCAGGTACTGCCGGCCATCCGCTTCATAGGTGATCGGGTTGGCCTGCCCGCCTGCCGGCAACTCGTCGGTCCAGACAACCTCACCGGTCTCGATATCAATCGCCCGGATCAGATTGTCGGTGGCCGCAGCGATGAAGATCAGCCCGCCGCCGGTCACGACAGAGCCGCCATTATTGGGGGTGCCGATCGGAATGGGCAGTAATGACGGGATACCGAACGGCCCATTGGCGCGGGCCTCGCCCAAGGGGCGGTCCCAGACCGTTTCCCCGGTGGCCAGATCGATGGCCCTGATACCGCCATAAGGCGGTTGCTTGCACATCAGGCCGGTAAAGTCCTGGCGCCAGCCCGCATTCACATCGATCGCGTAAGGCGAACCGGCTTGCGGATTGTTGTGGCTTTGACCGGGAATATTGATCGGCACTAGACCACGTTCCCGGGCCTCTTCGCGAGACAGAAGCCGATTGTAGTTCGGCATGTCGTTATAGTTGGCGATCAACAGGCCGCGTTCGGGATCGACCGCGACACTGCCCCAGTCCGAGCCGCCATTATAGCCAGGATACTGAATCCAGCGCTTGTCGAGCGTAGGCGGCGTGTATTCGCCGTCATAAACCGCCTGATGGAACTGGATGCGGCAGAACATCTGGTCGATCGGCGACATCCCCCACATATCCTCGGGTTTGAGCCGATCCTTGGCAAGCGTGTGAAAGCCTGAGAAGGGCTGGGTATCCGAGAGGTTCTCGGGCTCGACACCGCCGCCCGGCACTTCGCGTTCGGCAACATCGAAGACCGGCTCCCCGGTGCGCCGGTCGAGCACGAAGATCTCGCCCTGCTTGCTCGGCAGGATCACCGACGGCACGGTTTCTCCCTCGATTGACAGATCGACCAGGGTGGGTTGCGACCCCAGGTCGTAGTCCCACACATCGTAATGCACCGTCTGGAACGTCCAGACCTCTTCGCCGGTCCGCGCATCAAGTGCGACCAGCGAACTGCTGTACTCGTTCTCGCAGGCCGAACGATTGCCGCCGAAATAGTCGACAGCCGAGTTGCCGAGCGGGACATAGACATAGCCGAGTTCCTGGTCTGCCGCGGCGGCGGTCCACATATTGGGCGTGCCGCGGGTATAGGTTTCCCCGGCCGCCGGTTTTCCTGTGAGCCCCGGCTTGCACATATCCCAGGCCCAGACCAGTTCGCCGGTCCGTGCATCGAACCCGCGAATGACCCCGGAAGGCGCATCCTCGGCCTGGCCGTCGAGCACCTGGGCGCCAACGACAACGACGCCGCGCACAATGGTCGGGACGGCGACATGCCCATACCAGCCCGGCACCACATCGCCGATGCCTTCATGCATGTCGACCATACCCGCCGTTCCGAAATCGCTGCAGGGCTGCCCGGTCTCGGCGTCGACAGCAATCAGTCGCGCATCAAGCGTGCCTTCGATGATGCGGGCCGAACAAGGCGTGTCAGGATCGGCATCGGGGACCTTGTAGTAAGAAACGCCCCGGCAGGTCGCACCATAGGGGATCGCGTCGTCGGGCACGCCGGGATCGTAGCGCCAGCGCTCGAGGCCGGTGCCGGCGTCAAGAGCAATGATTTCATTGGTCGCAGAGCACAGATAGACGCTGTCGCCGACCTTGATCGGGGTCGTTTCGGGCGAGTATTTGCCCTTGGTTTCCTTGTTGGGGAGATCCCCTGTGTGGAAGGTCCAGACCCGCTTGAGCTGGCCGACATTGTCTGCGGTAATGTCGGAAAGCGGCGAATAACGCACCGCCTGGACGCCGCCGCCATAGACCGGCCAGTCCGTGCCGGCCTCCAGCGTCTCTTCGGGTTTGGCCCGCGCGGCGGACGCGACCCTGCCCTGATCCAGAGCATCGCCGGTGTCTTCAACCGGTTGAGGCGCTTCGGCAGGTTCCAACGCCGCGGCCGGTGTCTGGGTCGTCTCGGCATCCTCGGCCTGCGATCCGGCGCTCTGCGCAGTGACCTGCGGGCTAAAACTCACATATCCCGCAGCTCCGGCCACCGCCAGGGCGACCACCGCTACTGACACCCCCGCCATGGCCGGCCTGCCTTGCGCTGATCGGCTCGAACTCCCGCGCTTCAGGATCGGGATCGAAGCCAGAACCAAGACAAGCATGACCGAGGGCGCCACCAGCCTCGGCACTTGGGCCCAACCGTCAAATCCGGCCTCCCAAAGCGCCCAGACGAGGGTGAAGGCGTAGGTCAGAAGGTAAAGCCAGACCGCCCCTATCGAGCGCCTGAAATAGAAAAAAGCTGTGGCGATCAGTCCGATGCCCGCCACCAGGTAATAGAATGTACCGCCAAGCGTGATCAGCCAAATCCCGCCAACAGACAGGATCAGACCGATCACGCCGAAAATCGCACCCAGCAGACGGCTCAGGCCGAACTGCCAGGCGGAAGGGCGTTTTGATGATTGCGGATGGGAATCGCGGGTCATTTCTCTCTCCTCTGGGGCAGTTCCCGGAGATGGCGGAGAAACGTTCGGTTCCGGAGATCTCCGGCGGGCGATTTCAATTTCCTGATTGAGGGCCAAACTCCGCTCGATGCGGTTTTGTTCCGTCGGAAACGGGCATTTCGTCGAAAATCGCCGACAGCATTCGGCAAAAAAGGGCGCGCCCTGCAGCGCGCCCAATCCTTCGGTCGAGGCTGACTCGACTGACCGAAAGCGGCTAGCCCTGCCGCTCTGCCCAGGCCTTCATCGCATCGGTCAGATAGGTGGTGAACCCCTTGGCGATGCTTTCATACCGGGCCTCGAAATCCGGGTGCGACAGATACATGTCCGCCAGCCCGGCATAGGCCTGAGGCGGGCACGGCTTGTCCCACATTCGCGCCACCCAGGCCCGGTGGATCTCGATCAGCGGGTCATTGGCAGAATCCTCGGCAGAAATGCCGCGATCCATGGCATTGGCCAGGCCCTGTTCGGCAATCGCAAGCTGCTTCATCGCCGCTTCCATATCGCCCTTGGTCCAGTCAGCCATGACCTGTTTCGACCGCTTGATATCCTCGGCCATGTCCGGCCCGTATTTTTCGACCAGCCAGGCCTCGTATTCGGCCTGCTTTTCGGCGGGCACCAGGCCCGAATAAAGATCCATGTCGCTCATCACGTCGTCTCCTTTGAGATCGGCGATCGTGCGGTCGATCGTCCTTATGAGGTCGGCATAATGTTCCGCTTCGGTCTGAAGCTTGCGCCGGTGCTTTTGAAGCGTTGCCACCCGGTCGAAATCGGGATCGTCAAGGATCGCCGAAATCTCTTCGAGCGGCAGGCCCAGCGCCCGGTGCAAGAGGATCTGCTGCAGCCGCAGCAATTCCTCCCGCCCGTAGTAGCGATAGCGGTTCTCGCCGATATGCGCGGGCGGCAGTAATCCGATCTCGTCATAATGATGCAGGGTCCGCACCGTGACCCCGGACATTCTTGCGACTTCACTGACCGTATACATAAGCTGCCTCCGCGTTCCGCAGGACCGTGAGATAGTTGCTCACGTCGCGTGAGGGTCAACACCGGTTTTGAAGTTTTTTCATTCGAAACGAGAAGGCCCCTTGCGCAGCTTCTTGATCTGGCCGCGCTTGGTTTTGGCTTCGAGCCGCCGCTTTTTCGAACCGAGCGTGGGCCGGGTCTTCTTGCGTGCCTTGGGTGGAGTCGCCGCCTTGGACAGTAAAGCCACCAGCCGCGCAACCGCATCCTCGCGGTTGAGCTCCTGGCTGCGATGCTGTTCGGCGAAGATGATGATCTCGCCATTCTTGGTCAGCCGGCTGCCTGCGAGCCGCGCGGCCCGCTCCTTGACCGCGCGGGTCAGGCTAGCCGAGCCCATCAGATCGAACCGCAACTGAACCGCGCTCGCCACCTTGTTGACGTTCTGCCCGCCCGGCCCCGAGGACCGGACAAAGGAGAAATCGAGCTCGCTGTCCTCGATGGCAACGCTGTCGGTAATCGCGATCATCGCACGCGACCATAGGGGCTCTGGTCCGTGATGCCCAGCATCGCTTCCGCCAGCATCGGCATCAGACCATCAGATCGTCTTCGAACGGGAATTCGCTGAGCAATTCGGTGCCGGTCTCGGTGATCAGGATCTGCTGTTCGAGCTTGACCCCCTCGGCCCCGCCTTCCTCCCCGATATAGCTTTCGACGCAGACCGTCATGCCCGGCTCGAGAACCCCGTCATAACCGGCATCGGGGAAATCGGCCCGGTGATAGAGATAGGGATATTCGCCGGTCATGCCGCAGCCATGGGCAGAGAGATAGTAGCGGTTGGCCCAGTATTTTTCCGGGATCGACCAGGCCTTGTCGGCATAATCGCGGAAGGTGAGACCCGGGCCGATGATCGCCATGTTGTGGGCGATCTGCTCGAGCGCGGTCTTGTAGAGTTCGCGCTGGGCAGCACTTGGCCTGCCCGGCCCCGAATGAAAGGTGCGCGAGAAATCGGCGTAATAGCCGAAACACCCCACCACATCGGTATCGAGCGCGATCAATTCGTTCTCACCGATCACCCGAGACCCGGCTTCCTGGAACCAGGGATTGCTGCGCGGGCCAGAATTCAGAAGCCGGGTTTCGATATAGTCCCCGTTCTGCTCGATCACCGCCTGATGCAGCACAGCCCACAAAGCGGTTTCGGTCATGCCGGGCCGGATCGCCCGCCGCAGTCGCGCAACCCCCACCTCGGTCGCCCGCAGCGAAGCGATCACGCATTTCATTTCCTCGGACGATTTGATTGCTCGCGCCCGTTCGACAGGCGCCTGCGCATCGACGATTTCAAAGCCTTGATCCTTCAGCGCGATTGCCGCGCCGGCATTGAGCCGTTCGAGCCCGACCCGGGCGCCAGGTTCGACAAGCTCGCTGAGAAGCGCGCCGGTCTTCCGGGCCCAGGCTTTTTCACGCTCGGCGATCTCTTCGCCTGCCGCCACATAGCTCGCAGTGACCGCGGGGCGTACCTCGGTCAGCGTTTCGAGCCCGTCGGCGAGGTGTGCGCAGCCTGTGAATTCGAACAGTATCGCGTCGTTCGAGGTCAGCACGAGATAGCGAGATGGCTGGTTGCGGGAGGTAAAGACCTGCATGTTCCGGGCGCCGGTCGCATAGCGGATATTGACCGGATCGCTGAGAATGAGGGCTCCTATCTCACGCTCGCGCATTTGCTCGCGCACCCGCCCCAGGCGATAGGCGCGAACCTTGACCATATCCACCTCGCCCTCGACCGGTGTGCGGTCGAGCTGCGCCAATTGGGCAAGGTCTGTGCGTCCCGCGTGCCAGTCGAATTCAGCCAAACAGGCCTCCCTTTTCACCCATCCTGCATGGCGTGTTTCAATTTGCCAATCACCAACCCGCGGCCAGACCCTTGATCCCCATACGGGATTCCGGCTCCCCAAGTTTGGGTCAGCATCTGCGACCGTTGTGGCGTTTTTTGAACATATTGCGTCGCCGCCGGTCTAACGCGGCGATTTCGACGGGAGCAGTCTGACGCATCGAACAACCATTGCGAGACCCGGGTGAGCCAGATGAGCATGACCGAGCAGACCGAGTTCCCTTCCGTGAGCCCCCTCAACACGGATGGCAACGTGCCCTCCACAGCCGAACTGGCCCGCCGCATAGCCGGCCAGGTCACAACTGTTGACCAGTCCGACCGCAGCGTTCCGATCAATCTGAGACAATCGGGCCGCACCCCGGTCGAGATGCTGATCTCCACCCGGGTCCGCAAGTCCCCCTACTGGCACCTCTCCCATGAAGCGGGGTGCTGGCGCGCCACGGTCTACAACCGGATCTATCATCCGCGCGGCTATGTCCGCCCCGAGGATGGCGGCGCCATGGTCGAGTATGACGCGCTGATCAATCACGTCACCATGTGGAACGTGGCCGTCGAGCGCCAGATCCAGGTGAAGGGCCCCGACGCCGAGGCCTTTGTCGACTACGTGATTACCCGCGATGCAACGCTGATCAAACCGATGCGCGGCAAATATGTGATCCTGTGCAACGAGGCCGGCGGCATTCTCAACGATCCCGTGCTGCTGCGCATCGCCGAGGACGAATTCTGGTTCTCGATCTCTGACAGCGACCTCGAAATGTGGCTGCGCGGAGTGAATATCGGCAAGGGCTTCGACGTCAGCATCAAGGAGATCGATGTCGCGCCGGTTCAAATTCAGGGTCCGAAATCCGAGGACCTGATGGCCGACCTGTTCGGCGACGCAGTTCGCGACATTCCCTATTACGGGTTGATGGCCGGCCAGGTCGCCGGGCGCGACGTGATCATTTCCCAGACCGGCTTCACCGGCGAAAAAGGCTACGAGATCTACCTCTACGACGCCACGCTCTACGCCGAAGACATGTGGAACACCGTGCTGGCCGCCGGCGAGAAGCACAATCTGATGGTGATCGCTCCGGCCCACCATCGCCGCATCGCCGCGGGCATCCTGTCATGGGGGCAGGACATCGACCAGGAAACCCTGCCCTTCCAGTGCAACCTTGCCTACCAGGTGCCGCGCAAGAAGGCCGGTGACTATATCGGCAAGGCGAAGCTCGAAGAGGTGCGCGCCGAGATCGAAGCCGGTCGTCCGCCGTTCAAGAACAAAATGGTCGGCATCACCTTCGGTGGTCTGCCGGTGACGGACTACGCTCCCGATTTCTGGCTGATCTGCCTGCCCGGCACCACCGAGCCGGTGGGCTATGTCACCTCGCCCTGGTACTCGCCTGAACTGCAGGTCAACATCGCTTTGGCCTGGGTACCGGTCGAGCACACCGACATCGGCACCAAGCTCGAGGTCTGGCTGCCCGACGAATACGCCATGGGCCATCCCGGCAATACCGTCGATGCGGAAGTCGTCGAAGTGCCCTTCCGGCCCTCGGTTAATCCCAATGCCCGCGAAGTGGCCAAGTACAAGGGCCGCGACTACGCCGACTGACCTCCATCGAGGAGTAAGCCGCATGAGTGCGCTCGAATCCGCGCCCGACCTCAAGACGGTGACAGACGAACGCGATGCGCTGGCGGCCCTGGCCGCCGGCGCCTCCTTCGAGGTCACCGCATCGGCCTATGACAAACTGCCATCTCCCGGGGCGATGCCGGCTGGAACGCGCGTCTATCTGCCTTTCCTGCCAGGCGCCGCCTTTGCCGACAATGTCGAGCTGTGTGGTCGGCTGGCAGGGGCCGGTATGCGGCCGATCCCCCACCTCGCTGCCCGTTCGGTTGTGAGCGAGGCAGAACTCGAGGCCGCCCTGCCGCGCTATGTCGAGGCCGGCGCCGATGGGATCCTGTTGATCGCCGGAGATCCGGACGAGCCGCAGGGGCCCTATGCCGACACCATGCAACTGCTTGAAAGCGGCATACTCATCCGGCACGGGATCAACCGCATCGGCGTGGCCGGCCATCCCGAAGGGCATCCCAGAGCCGGCAATGACGTGCTGCTGGATGCCCTCAGGTTCAAGCAGGCCTATGCCCGCGAGCAGAGCATCGACATGTGGGTGACGACCCAGTTCGTGTTCGAGGCGGATCAGCTCGCACAATGGGACCGCGAACTGCGCGATGCCGGGATCGACATGCCGGTTCATGTCGGCATACCGGGCCCCGCCAAAATGCGCACGCTTTTGTCCTTTGCGCTGAGCTGCGGCGTGGGCACATCGATGCGCATGCTGCAAAAGCGGCCAGGCGCTGCCAGACTGCTTGGCCGCTGGTCGCCGGACGAGCTTCTGTCAAATATCGCCGCCCATGTTGCTGCCACACCGCACAGCCTGATCGAAGGCGTGCACATCTACCCCTTTGGCGGCCTCAACGGCGCACTCGAATGGCGCGCGGGATACCTCACCACCCACGCCTGGGTCTGAAATCAAGCTCTCGGGAGCGTTCGCATGGACTACGCCCTCAAACCCGCATCGCATCAGACGCAGGCCGACGATCTGCCCCCGCCCGGTGCTCCGGACATTGAGATTGCGCGGGCCGCAACCATGCAGCCCATTCTCGGCCTCGCCGAAGAGAAAATGGGTATCCCGGCAGAGGCGCTGGTGCCGCATGGCCATTACAAGGCCAAGCTCTCCGGCGACTTCATGGCCTCGCTCAAGGATCGCCCTCGCGGCAAGCTGGTGCTGGTCACAGCCATAACCCCAACCCCCGCGGGTGAAGGCAAGACCACCACCAGCGTCGGCCTCAATGACGGGCTGAACCATCTCGGCACCCGATCCGCCGTGTGCCTGCGCGAACCGTCGCTCGGCCCGTGTTTCGGCATGAAAGGCGGGGCCGCCGGTGGCGGCCGTGCCCAGGTTCTGCCGATGGAAGACATCAACCTGCATTTCAATGGCGATTTCCACGCGATTACGGCCGCGCACAACCTGCTGGCAGCCATGCTCGACAATCACATCCATTGGGGCGGCGAGCCCGAGGTCGACCCGCGCCGGATCACCTTCAAGCGCGTGATGGACATGAATGACCGAGCCTTGCGCAACATCGTTGCCGGCCTGGGCGGCCCGGCCCACGGGGTGCCGCGGGAGGACGGGTTCGATATCACCGTTGCCTCCGAGATCATGGCGATCTTCTGCCTGGCCGAAGACCTTGCCGATCTTCAGCAGCGCCTGGGCCGCATCATCGTCGGCTATACGCGCGACAAGACCCCGGTGACCGCTGCCGAGATCGGTGCCGATGGTGCCATGGCCGTGTTGCTGCGGGATGCCTTCCAGCCCAATCTGGTGCAGAGCATCGAGCACGCCCCGGCCTTCATCCATGGCGGCCCCTTCGCCAATATCGCCCATGGCTGCAACTCGGTGGCCGCCACCAAGGCAGCGCTGGCGCTCAATGATGTGGTCGTGACCGAGGCAGGGTTCGGCGCGGATCTCGGCGCCGAAAAATTCCTCGACATCAAATGCCGCCAATCCGGCCTTGCCCCCGATGCGGTGGTGCTTGTGGCGACCATCCGCGCCCTCAAGATGCAGGGCGGGGTCGCCAAGGCCGATCTCGACCGTCCCGACCCCGAAGCGGTCAGGCGCGGCGGTGTGAACCTGCGACGCCATGTCGAAAACCTGCGCGGCTTCAACCGCGAGCCGGTCGTGGCGCTCAATCATTTCGTCAAGGACAGTGCCGAAGAGGTTCTGGCCATCGAGGCCCTGTGCCACGAGCTGGGCGTGCGGCTCGCTGTCTCACGCCATTGGGCGGAAGGCGGCGAAGGTGCAAGCGCCCTGGCTCAGGCCGTGCTCGACGCCCTCGAAACGCCGGCAGCTCCGCTCACATTTACCTATGAGGACGATCTGCCGATCACCGACAAGATCGAGGCCGTCGCCAGGAAAATCTATCGCGCCGGATCGATCTCGCTCACCGACACGGCCCGCCGCTCCATCGCCCAGATCGAAAAACTCGGCTTCGGCCATCTACCGGTCTGCATTGCCAAGACCCAATACAGCTTCTCTTCCGACCCGACCTTGCTCGGCGCGCCGGAAGGCCATGAGCTGCCCGTGCGCGATGTTCGGCTGTCCGCCGGCGCAGGCTTCGTCGTGGCCATCTGCGGGGACATCATGACTATGCCGGGTCTGCCGAGAAAGCCTGCTGCTCTTGGTATCGGCCTTGATGACAGCGGCCAGATCGTGGGTCTGTCATGACCATGGTGGCGCCGGGAGCGCCCCCACCGCCCGTCAACCTGCGCCGCGCGGCCGAGCTACCGGCGGGCGCCGCCGCTCTCAGCGATGCGCTGTTCGCCGGCGAAATGGTTGTCTATTCGGGCATTGCCCCGTTCCAGGCGCTGATCAAACGCGCCCGAGACGTGGTCGAGGATGTTTTCGGCGAGGATCCGCAAATCGCTGAACAGAGCCTCGATCCGGCGACCTTCAAAAAGCATGCATCAAACGCCCGCAAGCAGATCGTCGATCATCCGCATATCCATCGGCTCTGGGTCGAAACGCTCGAGGAGATCGGCTACGAGGCCCGCACGGTGCGCTGCGACAAGATGAGGTTGCGCATTGCGCCGTCGAGCGAAGCCATGCGCTCCCGCCTCATCCGCCCTTTGCCCGTGCACCGCGACAGCTGGGGCTCGGGGATCATGTGCCAGATCAACTGGTGGGCACCGCTCTACCGGCTGCACGAAACCCGCACCATGCTGATCTGGCCCGAAGGCTTCGATCAGCCGATCGCCAACACGACCGAGGAGTGGGACTATCACACCCTGCTCAGCGGCGAGATTCCGGACTATCCGCTTTTGCCCAGGGCCCGCGCCAAGCCGCCGGGCAAGCCCATAGCGGTCATGATCGGCCCGGGCGAATTGCTGGCTTTCTCAGCGGCCCATCTGCATGCCAGCGCCACCGACAGGAGCGGTCAGACCCGCTTCAGCCTCGACACGCGCAGCATCTGGGAAACCGATGTCTGGGCGGGGCGCGGCGCGCCCAATGTCGACAGCGCCACCCCGCCCCATTGGGACATGTTCGGGCGCGCGTCCATTGCCGACCCCGGAAACCAGGAACAGACTGACAGCAACACTCAGGGAGGATCGCGATGAAAAACCATGCCCGCGTTGTAGTGATCGGCGGTGGTGTCGTCGGCGCCGCCACCCTCTACCACCTGACCAAGAAGGGCTGGTCCGATGTCATGCTTATCGAGCGCAAGGAGCTCACCTCCGGCTCGACCTGGCATGCTGCGGGTCTCCTGCCCTTGTTCAATATGAGCTATTCGGTTGGCCAGATTCACAAATACTCGGTCAATCTCTATGGCAGCCTTGAGGAAGAGACCGGCCAGGACGTCGGGTTGCGGCGGGTCAGCAATATCCGTCTGGCAACCACCCAGGACCGAATGGATGAGTTCCGCCAATATGCCGGCGTGGCTGAAACCATCGGCGTCGAGGTCGATTTCCTTACCCCCGAACAGGTCATCGAACACTGGCCACTGGCCGTACCGGACGGTCTGATCGGTGCCATCAGGCACCCGGCGGACGGCTATGTGCAGCCAGCCGACCTGACCAAGGCCTTTGCCATCGGCGCACGAAACGGCGGCGCCCAGATCCACCGTCACACCTGCGTGCTCTCCATCGAGCAGAAGCCGAATGGCGAATGGCTGGTGAAGACCGACCAGGGCGATGTCACCTGCGAGCATGTGGTTTCGGCTACCGGAAACTTCGCACGCCAGACCGGCGCCATGATCGGGCTCGACATTCCGGTGATCCCGGTCGAGCACCAGTATATCGTCACCGAGAAACACCCCGAGATCGTCGCCCGGCATGAGCGCGGCGAACCCGAAATGGGCGTGCTGCGCGAAACCGAAGGCTCCTGGTATATGCGCGAGGAAGCCGGCGGGCTGCTGCTTGGCCCCTATGAGGTCGGTGCACCAGCCTGCTATGTGAACGGGCCATCCGCGGACAGCGAAAACGAACTGTTCCAAGAAGACCTCGACCGGCTGATGCCGCATATCGAATCCGCGATCAACCGCGTGCCGGCCTTTGGCGAAGTGGGCGTCAAACAGGTCTATAACGGGGCCATCGCCTATACGCCCGACGGCAGCCCGATCATCGGCCCGGCCTGGGACAAGAAGAACTTCTGGCTCAATGAAGGGCACAGCTTCGGCATCACGGCCGCGGGCGGCGCCGGCTGGCAGCTCGCCGAGTGGATCGTTGAAGGCGAACCGACCATTGACATGCTTGGTGTCGACCCGCGCCGGTTCGGCGACTATGCCTCCAAATCCTTCCTCATCGAAAAGAACGAGGAAGCCTATGCCAATGTCTTCACGGTCCACTATCCGGATGAGGAACGCCCGGCGGCCCGGCCGTTACGCACCACGCCCTGCTATGACCGCATGGCCGCGCTCGGCGCTGTATTCGGCCAGAAATTCGGCTGGGAGCGCCCCAACTGGTTCGCCCCCGAAGGCACGCCGCGCGAGGACGACTGGTCCTTCCGGCGGTCAAAATGGTTCGAACATGTGGGCAATGAATGCCGCAATGTGATGGAGAATGTCGGCCTGTTGGACATGACCGCATTCGCCAAGGCGCGGGTCTCGGGACCGGGCGCTGAAGCCTTCCTCAATCGGCTGCAAGCCAACACCCTGCCCAAATCCGTCGGGCGGCTGGGGCTCTGCCACGCCCTCAACACCCGCGGCGGCGTGCATTCCGAATTCACGATCTTCAGGGAAGCCGAGGATTCATTCTACCTTGTTTCGGCAGGCGCCTTCAAAAGGCTCGACCATGACTGGCTCGACAAGCATCTGCCCGATGACGGATCAGTGCGGATCGACGACCTCACGACCCGGATGGGGGTTCTGGTTGTCGCCGGTCCCAAAGCGCGTCAGCTCATGGAACGTGTTTGCGGGGACGACGTTTCCGGCAAAGCCTTCCCCTGGTTGACCGGCAAGGACACCACGATCGGTCTTGCGCCCGCCCGCGCGCTGAGGGTCAACTTCGTCGGCGAGCTCGGCTGGGAAATCCATCACGGCATCGAATATCAGAACCACATTTTCGATGCGCTGATGGATGCCGGTGCCGATCTTGGCATCAAGCCGTTCGGCATCCGCGCCATGGAATCGATGCGGGTCGAGAAGTCCTACCGCATGGTGGGCGCTGAACTCTCGATCGAATATGCCGGCTTCGAATCCGGTCTCGACCGTTTCATCAAGCCTGACAAAGGCGACTTCATCGGCCGCGACGCGCTGATGGCCTGGAAGGAAAAAGGGTTCAACAACCGCTTCGTCACCCTAGAGGTCAACGGTCCGAACGACGCCGATGCCCTGGGGAACAACCCGATCTATTCGGGCGGCGAGCTGATCGGACGCGCGACCAGCGGCAATTTCGGCTTCCGCGTCGGCAAGTCCCTTGCTCTGGCCATGGTGCGGCCGGAACTGGCCGAGCTTGGCACCGAACTCGAAATCGACATTCTGGGCCAAAGCTGCGGCGCCCGCATCGTCGAGGAAAGCCCCTATGATCCCGCCAATGAGCGGCTGAGAGCCTAGAGAAGTCAAGCAAGCAAGACGGGCGGACAGGCAGTATTGGGTTGCCCTGTCCGCGAAAGGTCTGCCACTGTATTTGCGTGAACCTTCTCAGCAGCACCGCTGAGGGGAGCCGGGAGGCGGGCGATGTTTGGCGCGGCCCTGACAAGGCTACCCGAGAAGATCGGCTTTCTGCTCATTCCCAATTTCTCGATGATGGCGTTCACGTCTTCCATCGAACCCCTGCGCGCCGCCAATAGGCTTGCCGGCGAACAGCTCTATGAATGGCGCACTTTCTCGATGGATGGCCAGCCGGTCACGGCGAGCAATGATCTCGAGGTCGGGGTGGGCGCCCCGATCGAAGAGGTGCGCGACATCACCACGCTGTTCGTGTGTGCGGGGCTCGGCGCGGCCCGGTTCCGCAATCCGCATATCGCCGGCAAACTGCGCGAACTCTCGCGCCGCGGCATCGCGCTCGGGGGCGTTTGCACCGGCAGCCTGGCGCTGGCGCGTGCCGGCCTGCTCGAAGGCTATCGCTGCACCATCCATTGGGAAAATGTCGAGGGCTTCGCCGAGGAATATCCCGAGCTCGAAATCACCGCGACCATGTTCGAGATCGACCGCAACCGCTACACCAGTTCCGGCGGCACGGCGCCGCTCGACATGATGATCAACTCGATTGCTGTCGATCACGGTGACGACCTCGCTGTCAGGGTGGCCGAGTTCCTGGTCCACCATTCGGTGCGGCACCCGCATGACATGCAGCGCATGCCCCTGCAGCACCGAACCGGCATCACTCACCCCAAACTGCTGGCGGCCATCGCGCATATGGAGGCCTATGTCGAAAGCCCGGTGCCGGTGCATGATCTCGCGGCCTCGGTGAACCTGTCGAGCCGGCAGTTCGAACGCCTGTTCCGCGAGCGGCTGGGCAAGCCGCCATCGCGCTACTATCTCGAACTCAGGCTGCAGCGCGCGCGGCTTTTGCTGCGCCAGACCTCGATGTCGGTATTGCAGATCGCCGTGGCCACCGGCTTTGCCTCGGCCTCGCACTTCACCCGCAGTTACCGGCACTATTTCGACCGCACACCCAGCACCGAGCGCCGCCAGCTTGAGCGCGTGCCGCGCAGTTGATCAAACGAGGCGAAACATGCCGGTGTCGGATCGAGGCAATCAGATGTCGGTTGAAGCACTGTGATGACACCCGCGATGGTTGAGACTCTGCGGGCGAAGCGGTTGGAATAGCGAACAGAAAAACGGCAAACAGCATGACGGCGAAACGCTATTCCCTTCTTTCCCTGTTCCGCGAAGGGCTCAATGGCCACAAGGGCTGGCAGCCGGCCTGGCGGGCCGCCGAGCCCAAACGGCGCTATGACGCCGTCATCATCGGCGGCGGGGGACATGGCTGCGCCACCGCCTATTACCTCGCCAAGGAGCATGGCCTCACCAATATCGCCGTGATCGAGAAGGGCTGGATCGGCGGCGGCAATGCCGGGCGCAACACCACCATCATCCGCTCCAACTATCTCTATGACGAGAGCGCCGCGATCTATGATCATGCCATGCAGCTCTGGAAGGGGCTGGGGCGCGAGCTCAACTTCAACATCATGATGAGCCATCGCGGCGTCCTCAACCTCGCCCATGACGATAATGAGATGCGCCAACTCAAGCGCCGGGTTGAAGCCAACCAGCTGAATGGCGTCGACGCCGAGTGGCTCGATGCGAAACAGGTCAAGGAATACTGCCCGATCATCTCTATCTCCCCCGACGTCCGCTATCCGGTTCTGGGCGCCACACTGCAGCGCTCCGGCGGGGTCAACCGTCACGACGCGGTCGTGTGGGGTTATGCCCGCGCCGCCAGCGCGCTCGGCGTCGATTTCATCGAGAAATGCGAGGTGACCGGCATCGAGATCGAGAACGGCAAGGTCACCGGCGTCAGGACCACAAAGGGAGACATCAAGACCGGCAAGCTTGCCAGCGTCACCGCCGGGCACTCGAGCGTGACCGCGAAAATGGCCGGCATCCGCCTGCCGATCGAAAGTCACCCGCTGCAGGCCCTTGTGTCCGAACCCCTCAAGCCGATCCACAATTGCGTGGTGATGTCGAATGCGGTGCATGCCTATTGCAGCCAGTCCGACAAAGGCGAATTGGTGATCGGGGCAGGTATCGATCCGCATATCTCCTACACGCAGCGCGGCGCCTTCTCGATCCTCGAAGAAGAGATTGCCGCCCTGCTCGAACTGTTTCCGATCTTCTCGCGCCTGAGGCTGATGCGGCACTGGGGCGGGATCGTCGATGTCTGTCCCGACGCCAGCGCCATCATCTCCAAGACCCCGGTTGCGGGCTTTTACATCAATGGGGGCTGGGGCACCGGCGGCTGGAAGGCGACGCCGGGATCGGGTCATGTCTTCGCCGACCTGATCGCAAACGACAAGCCCAACGACATCGCGGCCCCTTTCACCCTAGAGCGTTTCGAAACCGGCAAGCTCGTCGCCGAACACGGCGCGGCAGCGGTTGCGCATTAGGGAGGCGGATCATGCTCATCATCACCTGCCCCTATTGCGGACCGCGCGAGCAAAGCGAATTCCACTATGGCGGAGAAGCGCATATCGCGCGCCCCGCCGATCCACAGGCTCTCACCGACGGGCAATGGGCCGAGTTCGTGTTCATGCGCTCGAATGTGAAGGGTGTTTTCGCCGAGCGGTGGAACCATTCTTCGGGTTGCCGAAAATGGTTCAACGCCCTGCGCGACACGTCCACCGACAGATTCCTGGCGGTTTACGAAATGGGTGCGAAACCGCCCCAGATCGATGCGCCCGAACTCAGAACGCCCGCCGGCGAACCGCTGATCGGCTCGGGCAACGATGAAACCAAGGTGATGACCGAGGCGGAGATGACCGAGGCGGAGATGACCGAGGACCTGGGAGGCGGAAGTTGAACCAACCCTTCCGCCTCCCGGAGGGGGGCCTCATCGACCGGGACAAACCGGTCACCTTCCGCTTTGACGGCAAATCCTATGGCGGATTTGCCGGGGATACGCTCGCCTCGGCGCTGCTGGCCAATGGCGTGCATCACGTGGCCCGGAGTTTCAAATATCACCGCCCGCGCGGCATTCTTGGCGCCGGACCGGAAGACCCGGCGGCGCTGGTGCAGCTCGAGCCGAACACGGCCCGCACCGAACCCAATCTGCGCGCCACGGAAATCGAACTCTATGAGGGGCTTAATGCCGGGGCGCAGAATTGCTGGCCAAGCCTTGGTTTCGATATCGGCGCGATCAACGATGTGTTCTCACGCTTTTTCCCCGCCGGCTTCTACTACAAGACCTTTATGGGCGGGCCGGGCTGGATGTTTTTCGAGCGCTTCATCCGCGCCAGCGCCGGACTGGGCGTGGCGCCGGGCGAGATCGACCCGGACCACTATGAGCACACCAATCGCCATTGCGATGTGCTGATCATCGGCGCCGGCCCCGCGGGCCTCGCCGCCGCACGCGCCGCGGCGTCAACCGGCGCGCGGGTGATCCTTGCCGAACAGACCGCGCATCCCGGCGGCCAGTTGCTCGATGAGGCAGCGGGCCAGACAACGATCGATGGCATGTCCGCACGCGACTGGGTGAAGGCGGTGCGCGAAGAGATCGAGGCGGCGCCGGAGGCGATGGTCCTCACCCGCACCAATGGTTTCGGCTATTACAACGACAACTGGTTCGCCCTGTGCCAGCAGCTTCAGGATCATCTGCCGCTCGCCGAGCGTGATGCGAACAAACCGCGCCAGCGCCTTTGGCATGTCCGTGCCAGACATATCATTCTTGCGACCGGCGCCATCGAACGCCCGCTGGTCTTTGCCGGCAATGACCGTCCTGGCGTGATGCTGGCCGGTGCGGTGCGCCACTATCTTCACCGCCACGCCGTGCTGCCGGGTCGCCGTGCTGCCATCCTCGCCAACAACAATTCGGCCTGGCAAACCGCCTTCGATCTCAAGACTGCAGGCGCCGAAATGGCCGCCATCCTCGACACGCGACCCGACGCACCACAGGTGCTGCGCGACCGCGCCGAAGCGCTTGGCATACCGGTCAAGACGGGCGCTGCGGTGACTGGAACGTTGGGTCGGCGCCGGATCAAGGCGGCCCGCACCGGTGATATCGAAGGAGATCGTATTGCAATCGGGTCTGCGGAGATGATCGGCTGCGACCTGCTGGCGGTCTCCGGCGGCTGGTCGCCCAATGTCGCCCTGTTCTCGCAATCGCGCGGCCAACTGCGCTATGACGACGATATCGCCGGGTTCCGCCCTGCCCGCTCCTGGCAGGAAGAAGCCACTGTCGGCGCAGCCAATGGCACGTTTGACCTCGCAGCGTGCCTTGCCGAAGGGGCCGCAGCGGGCGCCAACGCCGCGCGCGTTGCAGGGTTCGACGATGCATCGCAAAGCGTCCCCAGAGTTAGCGCGCCCCATGCCATCGATTACGACATCACCCCGGCCTGGCGCCTGCCTATGGAGCGCAAGACAGACCGTGCCTTTGTCGATATGCACAACGACGTGACCTCCAAGGACCTCGATCTGGCGGTGCGCGAAGGCTATCGCTCGGTCGAACACGCCAAGCGTTACACGACCCTGGGCATGGGCACCGATCAGGGCAAGACATCGAGCGTCAACGGCTTCGGGATCCTTTCGGAAATCCTCGACACCCCGATCCCCGAGATCGGCGTCACCACCTATCGCCCGCCCTTCAAGCCGGTGACCTTCGGCGCCGTGGCGGGTCAGCATGTCGGGGCGAACTTTCACCCTCGGCGGACGACGCCGATGCACGAGGCACATGTCGAGGTGGGCGCGACCTTCGAAATCGTCGGCGACTGGTTGCGCGCCCGGGTCTACCCGCGGGCAGGCGAAGATTTCGACGCCGCCCTGCAACGCGAATGCAAGGCCGCACGAACTCAGCTGGGCATGCTGGATGCCTCGACTCTCGGCAAGATCGATATCCGCGGCAAGAACGCCCGGGAGTTTCTCAACCGCATCTATTCCAATGCCTGGCTGAAGCTGCCACCCGGGCGTTGCCGCTACGGGCTGATGCTGAATGAAGACGGTATGGTGTTTGACGACGGGGTGACCGCCTGCCTCTCCGACGATCACTTCCACATGACAACCACGACCGGCGGCGCGGCGGGCGTGCTCAACTGGCTCGAGGACTATGCGCAAACCGAGTGGCCGGACCTCGAGGTCTATCTGACCTCGGTCACCGAGCAATGGGCCGTGGCCTCGCTTTGCGGGCCCAATAGCACCGCCCTGATGGCCGAACTGCTCGATGATCTCGACCCCGATCCCGAGAGTTTCCCCTTCATGAGCTGGAGGCCGGCGCATATCGCCGGCATTCCCGTGCGCGTCTTCCGCATCTCGTTCACTGGCGAACTCTCATACGAAATCAACATCCCCGCCCGCTATGGCCGCTGGCTCTGGGACCGCTGCATGGCGCTGGGTGAAAAGCACGGCATCACCCCCTATGGCACCGAAGGCATGCACTTGCTGCGCGCCGAAGCCGGCTTCGTGATTGTCGGGCAGGATACGGACGGTACGGTGACCCCCATCGATCTCGGCATGGACTGGGCGGTGAAGAAGACCGCTGACTTCGTCGGCGCCCGCTCGCTTACACGACCTGACACCGCACGTACCGACCGGAGGCAATTCGTGGGCTTGTTGAGTGAAGACCCGACCATTGTGCTGCCCGAGGGCAGCCAGATCATTGCCACACCACATGAGACTGAGCCGCGCACGCCGATGATCGGTTATGTCACCTCAAGCTATATGAGCCCGAATTTCTCCCGCTCCATCGCCCTCGGCCTGGTGGAGGGCGGACACACCCGCATGGGCGAACCGGTCTATGTGGCGAACAAGAACGGCACCCCGCACCGCGCCAGTATTTCACCCGTCAATTTCCTGAAAGAACTGGGAGGCGCGTCATGACCGAACCTGTCGCCGCCTCTCCGCTCGCACACCGCGAGCCTCTCACCGCCGAAAGGGTGTCCGTGAGTGAGACCGCGTTTCTCGGCATGCTCTCCTTGCGCGGCAGACCCGCCACCATTGGCGAACAGGCTGCAAGCGCCTTGGGCGCGCCATTGCCGTCCGCCGTTGGCGAAACGGCCGTGGCGGGCAACATCACCGCGCTCTGGCTTGGCCCTGACGACTGGCTGTTGGTCACCCCACCGGGCAATGAGGCCGCGCTTGGCACAAAGCTGTCTGACGCGCTGACCGGCACCCATCATCAGCTCACCGATGTCAGCGATTACTACACCGCCATCGACGTCACCGGTGCCGCCGCGCGCGACGTGATGTCAAAGCTGATGGTGATCGATCTGCACCCGCGCGCCCTCAAGCCCGGCATGATTGTCGCGACGGTCTGCGCCAAGGCCAATGTCTGGCTGCATGTGACCGGAAGTGCCGATAGACCGGTTTTGCGCCTGATCGTCCGGCGTTCGCATGCGGACTATTTGTGGTGCCTCATCGCCGAATCCGGCCGCGAATTCGGTCTGCCCCCACAGCTGCCGGTCGGGCGGGTGAAGCTCCACCTGCCCCATTTCGAGTAGGGCCTCGCGGCGGCTCACGCCTACCCCCCGCGTCATTACCCGACTTGTTCGGGTAATCCACATGGACCACCCGGATAAACCGGGTGGTGACGGTAGGATTGTGCATCGCCTTCGCCCTTCGTGGTTCGACAAGCTCACCATGAGGGCTCAGGGGGGAGGGTTGTAGGGCAAGCCTTCCCAAACCCTCCCCCTTGCGGGGAGGGTGGTGAGCGAAGCGAACCGGGTGGGGGTGCTCAAAAACACATGGGCAACCACCAACATAACCCAAGGTCCCCCACCCTGCCTCGCCACGGATTTGGCATAGCCAAATCCTGCTCGTCGTCCCTCCCCGCAAGGGGGAGGGAAAGACCTTGGGGTCTAGTGCTGTGCCTTAGTCAGGCAGGTCGAACACCACATTGGTCTGGCCGGTGCCCGACGAGGGGAAATAGTCGGTGATGACGTGGCCCTTGCCCTTGTATTTGTCCCAGCCAAGCGCGCCGAACAGCATGATGGTGTCGTGCATGTCGCCTTCGCCATCGCAATATTTGGCGTAGTCCGGCAGCATTTCGAGGAACAGTTCGATGTCTCCCTCCTGCCACATCTCCAGAACCCGGCGGTCGACCACCTCGTTGAATTTCGAGGAAATGGTGAAGGTGCCGTTGTTCTCCGCATAGATGTCGTTCGGCCAGATCTGATGGCTGAGCGATCCCGAAGCGATGAGAGCGACGTTGCTGTCCGAGGCTTCGATACCCTTGCGGATGGCTTCGCCAAGTCTGCGCGACGCATCGAGCGAATGCACCGTGCACATGGCAGCGACCGAGACCACCTTGAGGCCTGCATCGGCGTTCATGTAGCGCATCGGCACCAGCGTGCCGTATTCGAGGTCGAGACTGTCGACCTGGTGGCTCAGCGTATAGACGTCCATGTCCCGCGCTGTCTTCGCGATCAGGTCGCCCAGCGCCGCATTGCCTTCGTAAGAATAGGGCAGATCCTTGATGAATTGCGGAAACTCATGGGACGTGAACATGCCCGAGAATTTGTGGTTGGCATTGATGTGATAGGACGCATTGACCAGCCAGTGCGTGTCGAGCACCACGAATGTGTCGGCGCCCGCCTCCCGCGCCATCTCCCCGATCTTCTTGTGACCGTCGATGGCAGACTGCCGCTTGCCTTTGAGCGGTCCATCCAGCTCCGACATCACCATGGTGGGGACGTGAGTGGTCTTGGCGGCGAGTACGATCTTGCCCATGGGTCTTCCCTCCCGGACTAGCTATTTAACATGTGTAATAATACCGCGTTCGACTCCGTTCACATTGATCTGGATCAAGAGGGTCGAAGCTTTGGCGGGACTGAGCGCCGGGCCGTCAGTCCCGGTCGCCCGGATAGCGTCTTGTCCCGGGAAACACCGGCAAAAAGCCCTCGCGGCGTGACGTCCAGAGTTCGTATGTCGGCACGAACTGGTCGGGCGCATCCAAGGCTCCCAGATGCACTTCGATCTCGTCGCCGGATCGCGCGAACACCGAGGATCCGCAGCGCGGGCAGAAATGCCTGCCCTGATAGGCGGACGTCTCCCCACTCACGGTGACCGCATCGGCCGGAAATACCGCTGCCGCGAAAAACAGCGCACCGTGATGTTTCCGGCAATCAAGACAATGGCAGATCCCCACACGATCCGGTTCGCCGGGCGTGACAAGCCGCACGGCACCGCAAAGGCACCCGCCTTTCACCTGAGACATTCCCGGCTCCTCCCGTTTGCAGATCCACCGCACCGCGCCCAGTGGTCTAGCAACGACTGGCCCCGGAGTGAACAAGGATCGCGTTCACACGCCAAAAGGCGCCGGCTATTCGACCGGCGCCTTTTACGTGAGTGGTAGTTCGCGCCGATCAGGCCGGCTGAACCTGCCGCCGGGGCATCACGCCCTTCAGCAGCAAGGCCAGACAGAAGGCCGTTTCGGCCAGCACCGTGATGCCATAGGCCGGTGCGAAAACGTCATAGGCTTCCGGCGCCATAAACCGCAGCGCACTGCCGGTGAGATAGATCATCCCGGCAAGTCCGAGCCCGATCCCAAGGCTCCTGTGCACAAGGCCCGAACGCCAGATCAGAACACCGGTCATCAGCGAATTGATGCCGAAGAAGACGAGCCCCAGATCATAGCCATGCGCATGCATGTTCAAAAGGAACAGGGCGATGGCGTCGCTCTGGCCCGGTGCCAGACCGGAAAGATCCTGCCCTGCCGTGACCAGCAACAGCGCCCCCTGCATGTTCATGAGATTCATCCCGATCATCACCGACTGGATCAGCCGGAAGACCATGGCCGAAAGCGCCAGCACGGGCGCTGCAGAGCGCAGCAGAACAAACAACAGGATGGCAAGGCCGGCATCAGCGATGGCCATGACCAGGTCGGCGGCGATCGAGAGTCGGAAGGCGTTGATGGCGCCGAGGATCGCTTCGGCAGTGCCACCGGCATCGGCGAAGTTCACGAGCGGGCCGCGCAAGGCGACTTCCGAAGTGATGCCGAAGATGATGATGATCAGATAGAGCACACCGGCAAAGCGGGCGATCATGGTTTCAGTGTGAGTGAGTTGAGCGTGCATGACAAACCTCCTTTTCAGGATGGCGCCGGGCGTTGGTAGCCCGGCGCGCTTGTTCAATCTTTGAGGAAAGCGGTGACTGCCTGAGCGAATTCGGGCGCCACCGGTGCGGTGAGGTGATCGGTGCCGGCGATGATGGTGACCGTCGCACCCGGCAGCGCATCGACCAGCGCCTCGACATTTCCGCGTTCGGGATCGTCTTCCCCGGCAATACCCAGAACCGGCACCGCAATGGTACCGAGGACCTCGGCATCGAGAGAGATGATGCCCGGCAGCGAAGCAGCCACTGCTGCCAGGGATGCTGCCGGCTGACCCGGATCGATGCCGTGTGCCGACAACAGATCAAGCATCGCTGCCTGGGCTTCGGGCGGCAGGTCCTGATCGGGGGGCGCCATGGACGCCATGAAGCCGCCAAACGTGTCGACCTCGGCCAGTGCCCCGGCGATGAAGCCATAGGCCTGCGCTTCGGGTTCACCGGAAAGGCCGGAACCCGCCGCAACAACGGAGAGGACCCGGTCATGATGATCGGCGGCCAGGGCAAGCGCCGTTTCAGCGCCCATCGAATAGCCGACAATATGGGCCTGCTCGATGCCGCGAGCGTCCATCAGCCCGATGACATCCTCGACGAGCCTGGCACCGTAGTCCCCTGCATCCTCGGGCTTGTCACTGCGGCCATGGCCACGGGCGTCGAACGCAACGGTGCGAAACTCATCGAGCGGCAGGAGCCCGACTGCGCTCCACATGTCCGAAGACCCTGCAAATCCGTGCAGATAGATCACGGCTTCGCCCGTGCCTTCATCGACAAAATGGATGTCGACACCATCCGCATTATGGATACCGGTTTCCGCCAGGGCGGTGAGCGGTGAAAATGCGACCGCAAGACCGAGCGGGGCAGCGAAGACCAGCTTGCGCAGGCGGCGCAGGATGGAGGTGGGGTTGTGTTGGGTAAGAGCGTGCATGGTTTTCTCCCTTCGTCAAAATGATGACCAAGGGTTAGACGAAAGCCACGCTGCCGGTATTTGCCGAGCCTGCCACGGTTTTGGCCGAGCCTGCCAATCAGCGCCGATCGGGCCAGTCAGGCGGGATGAACGCCCTTGCGGAAGGCGCCGGGGGTTTGCCCTGCCCAACGCTTGAAGGCGCGATTGAAGCTCGACTGCTCCGCAAAGCCGGTGAGAAACGCCACTTCTGCAATCGAGAACCGGTCTTCGCTCAATAGCGTCTCTGCAAGGGACTTCTGGGTGTTCTCGAGAACATCCTGATAGGAAAGACCGGCTTCCGACAGGCGCCGGTAGAGCGTGCGCTCACTCATGCCCACTGCCCGCGCGACCGACCCCGCCCTCGGAATGCCATCACTCAGGGCCTCGGCAAGGTGTTCGGCCAGCACTCGCTCGATGGTCGCCTCGGAAGAAAGCGCACCGAGTTCCGCATCGAGATGGTCGGTCAGAAACCGCGAAACGGCCGGATCGCCCAGCCGGGTCGGCAGATCGAGCACAGGCGGCTGCAGTGCAATCGCGTTCTCGTCGGCCTCAAAACGCACCGGACAGCCGAAATAGGCCTCATAGCGTTCCACTTCACCGGGCGCAGAATGCCGGAAGGACACAAACTCGAACTGGAGCTCAGGCCCGACAAACTGCCGGAAGACGCGGCAGAAACCCGCAAGCGCACATTCATTGCGCAGATTGAGCGCAGGATGCAGACCCGCCGGCTGCAGAAGCCTGAAGCGGTAAGGCGTTACGCTTTCGTCAAGCTGATAGGCAACCGTATCGGTCAACAAACGGAAATAGCGCACGGCGCGTTCCAGAGATCCGCGCAGCGTCGGTGCGGTTTTCATCGCAAGGCCCAGCGCACCGAGATTATCCACGTCAACGGCCTCGGCATAGGCAAAGGCCAGCCCGGCCCGATCCGGATATTGGCCGCTGACCCAGTCGATGATGTCAAAATAGTCCTTGTCGGACAGCCTGCCCCGGGCAGCCTCGACACGGCGGACCGCCTTCCCGCCATCGAGAAGCTGCCCATCCGCTGTGAGCTTCAGCCCCGCCGCACTCGCCAAAGCGCGCACAAATGCAACTGTCACGGTCCCCATAAGCAGAGAATATCACGGAAAACCGCAATGCGAACAACGCTCAAAACGCGGTCTGGGAGTCAGACCGGATTTCGCTTGGGGGGCCGGGTTAGCGCGACGACACGATCAGGCGGCTGCTTCGTCACCACTGATCCCGGAGATCGCCTGCACCAGATTGTCTTCATTCACCTCGGCAGCCGTGAACTCCCGGGTTATGCGCCCCTGATACATCGCAATCACCCGGTCCGACACGCGCAGGATTTCCGGCATTTCCGAGGAGATGACGATCACCGCATAACCGGACCGAGCGAGCTCGCGGATGAGATTGTGAATCTCGGCCTTGGAGCCGACATCGATACCGCGCGTCGGCTCGTCGACGATCAGCAGGCGCGGTTTCATGGCCAGCCATTTGCCGATGACGATCTTTTGCTGGTTACCGCCCGAAAGATTGCCCACAAGGCTACGCCAGGTCGGCGCCTTGATGTCGAGACGATCGCGATACATGTCGTAAATCGCGACTTCGGCGCCGTTCGAGACGAACGGCCCCGCCGTCATGTCTCCAACCTGCGGCAAGGTGATGTTGTCGCGGCAATTCATTCCGAGAACCAGGCCCTGTTCCTTGCGGCTTTCTGGCACCAGCGAGATACCGTTGGCGATCGCCTCTGCAGGAGAGGCGATGGAAACGTCACTGGAATTGAGCCGGATCGATCCGGCTGTGGGTTCGCGCAGCCCGAACAGGGTTTCGGCGATTTCGGTACGCCCGGCCCCCACCAGCCCGTAAAACCCGACAACCTCGCCTGCGCGTACGTTGAAGCTGACATCCTCGAACAGCTTGCCGCAGGACAGGCCGGCGACCTCAAGAACCAGATCGCCGAACTCGCCTGAACTTTCGTTGCGCGAATAATCAAGGCTGCGCCCGATCATCAGCTGCGTGACTTCGTCCTCATCCGTTTCGGCAGTGGTGAGCGTTCCCCGGTAGGTCCCGTCCCGGAGCACCGTGATCCTGTCGGAAATGGTGAAGATCTCTTCCATCCGGTGGGAGATATAGACGATGCCGACCCCGTCAGCCTTGAGCTCGTTGATCACATCGAACAACACCACTTTCTCGGCATCGGTCAGCGAGGCTGTCGGCTCATCGAACACGACCACACGCCCTTCATGGGTCAGGGCACGGGCGATCTCGACCATCTGCTTCTTGGCAATCGACAGCTTGCCCACCTTGGTGCGCGGCCCGAAATCGCAATTCAGTTTTTGCAGGATCGTCCCGACGCGGTCGTCGAGAATCTTCCAGTCTACAAATCCCAGCCGCGACCGCGGCAGTTCCCCCAGGAAGATATTCTCGGCAACCGTCAATTGCTCGGCCAGCGAGAGTTCCTGGTGGATCAGGATGACCCCGTTATGTTTCGCCTCGATCGGATTGGCCATAATCGTCGGCCGGTCCTCGATCAGGATCTGGCCCTCATTGGGCTGATACATGCCCGCGAGCACCTTCATCAGCGTCGACTTGCCGGCGCCGTTCTCGCCCATCAGCGCGTGCACCTCGCCAGGCCTGACCTCGAAGTCCACCCCGTCGAGCGCCCGCACACCAGGGAAGGTCTTGACGATTCCCTCAAGCCGGAGGGCCGGTTTCACGTCGCTCATAGCCGCAGCCCCTCTTCACCCTGCCGGTTCAATTGCTTGTCGAGGAACAGGACCGCGATCAGGATCGCGCCCAGGATGACAAGCACATAGAAGGCAGGCACCTGCATCAGGTTCATGCCGTTGCGCAGAATGCCGATCGCCAATACGCCGCCAAATGTGCCGATGATATTGCCTGCCCCGCCGGTCAGCTTGGTGCCGCCAAGCACGGTCGCGGTGATGACCCAGAGCTCGTAGTCCCGGCCCAGATTGGGCGTCGATGCCCCCATTTGGGTCGACAGCGTGATGCCGGCCAGTGCCGCAAAGAAACCCACGATCATGAAGTTGATCATCATGTGCGGGCCAACCCTGATGCCTGCATTCACGGCCGCTTCCCGATTGTCGCCAACAGCGTAGGTGTTCGCGCCGTGAACCGTGCGCGACAGCACGATGTGAACGAGCACGGTGAAGACGAGGAAAACCCATGCCAGTGTCGGCAAACCCAGAAAGCTGCTGGCACCGAAATCGGCATAGGCGAAGTTCATCGCGAAGAACGACTGTTCGCCGGTATAGACAAAGACCAGACCACGCACGCCGAGCATGGCACCAAGGGTGACGATGAAGGCGTCGACCCCTGTTTTCCAGACGATCAATCCATTGAGGGCCCCCAGGAGGACCCCTGCCCCGAGCCCTGCGACGACCGCCGGCAAGATCTGCAGGTTCCCCCAGCTCTCAAACACCGGCCATCCCATGATGTCGACGGTCAGGCTGGCGGCAAGCGCCACCACGGCACCCACCGACAGGTCGATATTGCCGTTGATCATCACAAGCGTCATGCCAAGAGCGATCAGCCCCAGGGTCGATGTCTGCACCAGGATGTTCTGGAAATTGCCGAGCGAGAAGAAGTCGTCGGTCATCAGCGAGAAGAAGATAAACACGATGACGACGAAGGCCCAGATCGGATGGCCGAGCAGCCACCGCAACGAGCTGCTCCACCCGGATGAGCCCTTGCCCAGTTCCCGGGGCAATTTCGAGGGCCCCTGCCCCGCGGCTGACTCTGCCATTTCCCTTACTCCTCCCTCAGCTGATCGACGACAGCAGTCGCCCGCGCTTGGCTGCAACATCGAGCCAGACAGCTAGGATGATGACGATCCAGGTCACGATCCATTGCGCGAAATAGGGGTATCCCAGCAGCAACAATCCGTTCTGGATGAAGCCCAGGATCAGAACCCCGATGACGGTCTTGAGAATGCTGCCGGACCCGCCAAGCAATGATGTCCCGCCAAGGATCACTGCAGCGAGCACCAGAAGTTCGTATCCCTGTCCGACATTATTCTGTGAGCCCATCACCCGGCTGCCCAGAATGATCGCCGCAACGCCAACGCAGAAGGACGACACCAGATAGGTCGAAAACACGACCCGGCGGCGGCGGATGCCGGAGAATACGGCGGCGGTGGAATTGCCGCCCACCGCGTAGATTCGCCGCCCATAGGGCGTGAAGGCAACGATCATGCCCACGATCAACGCCAGGCCGAAAAAGATGATGATCGGCATGTCGACACCGGCGATATCCCCGCGGCCGAACACGCGGAACCAGGTGGTATCCTGGGTGCTGGGATCGATATCGACATTCTTGCCCCCTGAATAAATCAGGGTCAGCCCCTGGATTGCAGAGAGCATGCCGAGCGTCACAATCAATGAATTGAGACGCACGAAACCGATCAGGAAGCCGTTGAAGGCGCCAAGCGCCAGAACGCAGGCCATCATGACCAGGATGGCGGGACCCGGGCCGATCTTGTCGTGCAGATCGACAACCATGACGGTGCCGAAGGACAACATCGAACCGACGGAAAGGTCGAGGTTTCCCGATATGACCACCACGGTCACGCCGAGGGCCATCACCCCGATCATGGCCGAAGACCTGACCACGCTTTCAAGGTTATCGAAGCTCAGGAATTTGTCCGAACCGATACCGAACGCGATCATGGCGGCGATGAAGGCAATGAAAATGCCGTTCCGGGCCACAAGACCCTTGAGGTCACCACCAGTCAGCTTTTGCGCAATCGAAGACATTCGCTGTGCTTCCTTGTGTGCGTGAACCGGGCTGGTGCGTATTCTTCTGATACGCACCAAACCCGGCGGTCGGACCAGTCAGACCAATGTCATTCCGCCATCGATCATCACGATCTGACCGGTCATGTAGTCGCTTTCGGGCGACGCCAGGAACGTCGTCGTGCCTGTGATATCTTCCGGTTTGGCGACCCGCCCGCGCAGGATATCGGAGGCGAATTCTTCCATCGCCTGACCCGGTTCTTCGGATGCCCCGATCTCCATGAGATCCCGGTCGACGCTGTCCCACATCTCGGTATGCACCACGCCAGGCGCGAAACCGGTGACCGTGATGCCGTGTTTGGCGAGGTCGCGGGCGCCTGACTGGGTCAGCGAGACGACGGCCCATTTCGAGGCGCAATAGGGAGCCACATTGTCAAAACCCTGTCGGCTGGCGATCGAGGCGGTGTTGATGATCTTGCCGCCATGCCCCTGGGTGATCATCTGGTTGGCAGCTTCCTGCATGCCGATCAGAACGCCCAGCCCGTTAACGCCCATGATGAAATTCCAGTTGTCCTCGGTCACATCGAGGAAGTTCATCGGCTTGTTCACACCGGCATTGTTGAACTTCACGTCGAGCCGGCCAAATTCGCCAACCACCGCTTCGATCATGGCCCGCACCGCATCGCGGTTGGTCACATCGACACCGCATGACATGACCCGGCCTCCGCCTTCTGCCGCGCGTTGCCGGTTCGTCTCGGCAACCTCACCGGCCCTGTCCGCATCGATATCGGCGAAGCAGACATCCGCGCCTTCATCAAGCAGCGCTTCACCGATGGCCCGTCCAATTCCCCGGGCTGCGCCAGTAACGAGACAAACTCGTCCGCCCACTCGTCCCATGGAAGTACCTTTGGGGTCTGGATGCATGCGCGGACCCCGAAAACGGGGCCCGCGTGCACCTAGGGAGGATTGATCAGAACACCGGCTTGGTGAACTGGTCCATGTTGTCCTGCGTGATCTTCGGCGTATCGAAGTAGTTCAGGAACGGAACGTCCTCGCCGGCGACAACCGCCTTGGCCGTGGCCAGCGCGTTCTTCGCATCATCGACCGGGGACTGATAGATCGAGCCCCAGTATTCGCCGCGGCCCATGGCCTCGTAACCGACGGCGAAGTTGGTCGCCCCCACGAAGATGATCCCTTCACGGCCTGCCGCCTTGGCCGCATTCAGGGCGCCAACGCCCATATTGTCGTCACCCGCATAGACGCCGTCGATATCGTCATATTTGACGAGGAAGGCCTCCATCACGCGCTGGGACTTCTCGCGGTTCCAGTCGCCCGGCTGTGTCTCGAGCAGTTCCACATCAGGGCAGACCTCGGGGAGACGGTCTTCGAAGCCCTGCGCCCGTTCGATGGCGGTCGTGTAGCCCGGCTGGCCGGAAATCTGGACGATCTTGGCCTCGCTCTCGATCCCCATCTCCTTGAACTTGTCACACATGATCTCCGCGGAGCGCGAACCTTGGGTGATGTTGTCCGGACCTGAGAAGGATTCGATGAAGTCGAAGCCCTCTTCGGCGATGTTGGAGTTGGTGATGACGACGGGGATGCCGGCATTGTCAGCTGCCCGGACGGCGGGCACAACGGCCTTGCCATTGGTCGGCCAGATGATCAGGGCATCGACCCCCTGCTGCACCAGATCCTGGATCTGAGCGATCTGACGGGCAACATCGCCGCCCGCATCAAGCACCACGGCCTCGACCGAGGGATCGGCCTCGGCCGATTCGATGAAGGCCTGCTCATAGGTCGTCTGATAGCTGTCGACACCCACATTGTTCTGGGTGATGCCGACGGTGATCGTCTCCTGGGCCAGAAGCGGCCCGGCATACGCGACGCCTGCCAGCGCAGTCGTCCCGGCGATCAAATTTCTCATTGTGGTGTTCATAGTGTGTGTTCCTCCCGTAACCAATTCTTGCTGGCTGCTGTTCTGGCCGATTTTGACAGCGGCAACCCCGCAGCACTGGGGGCACTCAAACAGTGCGGCGATCATTCCCTCAAAGCGCCACCAATAATTTTCAGATTGAACAATTTTTAGTTCAGAATGGACAATTCGCTTCTGTCGCCAGTTTTTCAAAATGAACAATCTGAGAGGACACGCCATGGAAGACGGCAAGAAATCCACACCGGGAAAAAACAAGATGTCTGCCTTGGCGGAAATCAGAGAGCACGAACCGGAACTCCGGCCGAATGCCCACCTGCCCCGCCAGGACCATCCAGTATCGCCCCGGACAAGGGCCGAGCTTCTGGAAATCCTCGCTTTCCTTGAGGCGTTCGAACTGGAAACCGAAACCGCGCTCGAACTCTCGACAACGGACCCCTACTTCAAGATGGCCACCTATCTCATGCGCACGCATCTGGAAGCCACAGCGGTGACACCGTCATCCCTGACCGCTGCAGCTGGCGTGCCGCATGCGACGGCGCTCAGGCGCCTGAACGAGATGATCGCCGCCGGGCTTGTCGAACAACGCCCACGCACGCGCACCGGCAAGAGCTTCACGCTGCATCCCAGCCTTCGACTGATCGAGGACTGGGCGAAGATGAGCGACCGCATCCGACGCCTGAGCATCAACACCTTTGGCGCCAGCAATGCGGAAGCGGAAACCCGCGACTACTATTTCGGCGGCTCTTATATGGGCGGTCACTCGATCCAGCCACCCAGCGTTCTTTCGGAACCGCTGACGCTGGCCGGCGGCCTGCGGATCCTGGTCCACGGCGACCCGACCTTCATGGTCATGGACACGCTCAAGCGTCAGTTCGAACAGGTGGTCGGCGCCAAGATCAGCCAGCGCGCCTTTTCCATCGACCGGCTTCATGAGGAAGCGAGGCGCAACGCCCAGCGCAAGACCAGCCGCTACGACATCATCGCGGTGGACCTGCCCTGGATCGGCGAATTCGTCGAAAACAACATGCTGCAGCCGCTCGATGAGATCATGGACACCGACCGGCTCGATCCGGGCGACTTTCACACCGCCGGCTGGCAGGCGGCGCACTGGGGCGGCAGGCCCTATGGCGTGCCCAGCCAGACAACGCCGGAGCTCCTGTTCTATCGCCGGGACCTGTTCGCGCAGGCCGGACTCGAACCGCCAACGACCACGGACGCGGTGTTGCGGGCCGCCCGCGAATTCCATGATCCCGCCCATGGCCGCTATGGAATCGCCTGGAATGCGGCGAGGGGCACGGCTCTGGGCCACCAGTTCATGATGACGCTGGCCGGCTTCGGTCAACCTGTCTTCAACCTGCGCGAGATTGCCGGCGGTTTCGACGCCCGGCATCTCGACAGCGAAACGCTACGCCCCACGATCGATACGCCCGCCGGGCTCGAAGCTGCGGAATACCTGCTGGCTCTGGCCCAATATTCGCCGCCCGACATTTTGTCGATGTCCTGGTATGAGCGCGTCCGCCCCTATGCTGCGGGCAAGATCGCGATGGCCTATGGCTACACCCTGCTCGCGCCCTATTTCGAGCTCGACCCGACCTCGCCGGCGCGCAGCCAGACCGGTTATCTGCCGCATCCCGCCGGCCCCCATGGTGCGCCGATCGCGCCGGTAGGCGGCTATGTCCTCAGCATTCCCACCAATCTGCCCGAGGAACGCCGCCGCGATGCCGTCGAGGCGCTGGTCGCCTTCACTTCGCCGGAAGCGCAAAAACTCTATGTGCAGAACGGCAGCCGGACTTCGCCACGCTACTCGGTGGGGGCCGATCCCGAAGTGCGCGGATTGTCTCCGATTTTCGAAGCAGTAGACGGAATGTCCTGGCGCGACGAACTCCAGTTCTGGCCGCGCCCCCCGGTGCCCCAGATCGGCGACATCATCGAGATCTGCGGACAGGAATTCCACGACATGCTGCGCGGCATCGCCACGCCGCGCGAGGCGCTACAGCGCGCTCAGGCCAGAACAGAAGACGTCATGAGAAACTAGAAGAATACGAGGGAGGAAGACATGGATCCGAACCGGCTCAAGGGCAAGAACATCCTGATTACGGGCGCTGCGCGCGGCATGGGCGCGGCCAACGCCGAGCATTTTGCCGAACAGGGCGCCAATGTCTGCATTGGCGACATCAACCTCGATGGCGCCCAGGAAACGGCCGAGCGGATCAACAAGGCCGGCAATGGCAAGGCCATCGCGGTCAAGCTCGACGTGACCAGTCGCGAAGACAATGCTGCCGCCGTCAAGGCGACCGTAGACGAATTCGGCATGATCAATGTCGGCCTGTTCAATGCAGGGCTCAACAAGCCCCGGTTCTTCATGGACATCGATGAGGACAACTGGGACCTGATCATGAACGTCAACACCAAGGCGATGTGGCTCGGGATGCAGGAAACCGCCCGCCAGATGATCGCCCAGGGCAAGCAGGATTACCCTTACAAGCTCATCAATGTCGGCAGCATCGCCTCGCGCAAACCGCTGGTCGACGTCACCGTCTACTGCACCTCGAAATATGGCTGTCTGGCCCTCACCCATTGCGGCGCCATCGGGCTGGCGGAGCACAACATCACCGTAAACGGATATGCCCCGGGAGTGGTGGTCACACCCCTGTGGGAACAACTCGACAAGGACCTCGTCGATATCGGCTTCAAGCAGCGCGAAGGTCAGGCCTACGAAGACATCGTCAACGATGCCCTGCAGATCAAGCGGGTCTCCTACCCGGACGACGTGAAGGGAACGGCGGCATTCCTGGCCAGCCCGGAGAGCGACTACATGACCGGCCAGATGATCCATATCGACGGCGGCTGGTGCATCCAGTGACCGGGGGCAAGCGACCCCATCACCATTTTCCGCTTCAAAGGCACAAGGCGCGCCGCGAAGGCGCCCATCGGAGGCAATCATGAATACCACCGCGCTCAATCCGCGTATCCTGCAGCCGGGCGATATCGACCCCAACTGGCGCTGGGACAAGCATTTGCCGGCGCTGGGACACACCGCTGTGGATTTCGAGCGGCGCGTCGATCACGACCGTCTCCGCCGGTATCGGCTCAGCCGCGCCAAACAGGCCCTCAAGAACTCTGAATGTGGCGCCCTTCTGCTCTTTGACGTCAACAATATCCGCTATGTCTCGGGCACCAAAATTGGCGAATGGGAACGCGACAAGATGTGTCGCATGTGCCTGCTCGCCGGCGACGAAGAACCCTGGACATGGGATTTCGGTTCGGCGGTCGTTCACCACAAGGAATTCTGCGACTGGCTCGACCCCGCCCATTGCCTGCCGGCAGTGACCGGCATGCGCGGCACAATTCCGCCGCAGCTCGGTTTGATGAAGAAATATGCCAAGCAGATTGCCGGACTCCTGAAGGAGGCAGGCGTCGCCGATATGCCCGTTGGCGTCGACTATGCCGAGACGGCCATGTTCTTCGCCCTGCAGGATGAAGGCATCAAGGTCGTGGATGGTCAGCAGGTCATGCTCGGTGCCCGCGAGATCAAGAATGTCGACGAAATCCAGCTGCTGAACCAGGCCGCCTCGATGGTGGACGGCGTCTACCACATGATCTGGGAAGAGCTGAAACCGGGTGTCCGGGAGAGCGATATCGTGGCGATGTCAAACAAGATGCTCTACGAGATGGGCTCGGACGATGTCGAGGCGATCAACGCGATCAGCGGCGAGCGGTGCAACCCGCATCCGCACAACTTCACCGACCGCTACTTCCGGCCAGGCGATCAGGCATTCTTCGACATTCTGCAGTCCTATCAGGGCTATCGCACCTGCTATTACCGGACGTTCAATATCGGCCGGTCGACCCCGGCCCAGCGGGACGCTTATGTAAAGGCGCGCGAATGGCTGGACGCCGCAATCCAGGCCATCAAGCCGGGCGTCACGACAGACAAGGTCGCCTCGCTCTGGCCCAAAGCCGAGGAATTCGGCTTTCCCGACGAACTCTCCGCCTTCGGACTTCAATTCGGCCATGGCCTGGGGCTGGCGTTGCACGAACGGCCGATCATCAGCCGGGTGATCAGCCTCGAGAACCCGATGGAAATCCAGACCGGCATGGTGTTCGCGCTCGAGACCTACTGCCCGGCCGCCGACGGATACTCCGCCGCCCGCATCGAGGAAGAGGTTGTCGTCACCGATACCGGCTGCGAAGTGATCAGCCTGTTCCCGGCTGAAGAACTGCCGATCTCCCACCGGTATTGAGGAGCCTGCCATGGCCGCCAGGAACGCAACCAGGAACGCAAGCAGGAACACAAGCAAGCGGGCAACCCGGAACAACAGCGACGCCTATGTCCGCATGTATCGCCAAATGGTCCGCATTCGCGCATTCGAGGACAACGCGAACCAGCTCTATCTGTCGGCCAAGATGCCGGGGCTGACCCACATGTATTCGGGACAGGAGGCGGTGGCGGTCGGCATTTGCGAGGCACTCGAGGACAGCGACAACATCACCTCGACCCATCGTGGCCACGGCCATTGCGTGGCCAAGGGAGCCGAGTTCAAGCAGATGTTCTGTGAACTGCTCGGCAAGGAAGAAGGCTATTGCCGGGGCAAGGGCGGCTCGATGCACATCGCCGACCAGAGCCACGGCAATCTCGGCGCAAATGCCATCGTAGGCGGGTCGATGGGTATCGCCACGGGCGCCGCGCTGACCGCCAAGCGCCTCAATACCGGCAATGTGGCGGTCTGTTTCTTCGGTGATGGCGCAACCGCGCAGGGGCTCTGGTACGAGGTCATGAACATGGCCGCGCTGTGGAAACTGCCGGTGATCTATGCCTGCGAGAACAACGGCTATTCCGAATACACCAAGACCGAGGAAATCGCCGCGGGCTCGATAACTGCAAGAGCGGAAGCCTTCGGCATCGAGGCCTTCGAGGTCGACGGCCAGGATGTACTGGCGGTCAACGACCTGACGACAAAGCTCGTCGCCCGCGCACGCAAGGGCGAAGGCCCGTTCTTCATGAACCTCTCAACCTACCGCTACCACGGCCACCATGTCGGAGACATCAACCGTGACTACTACCGCTCGAAGGATGAAGAGGCCGAATGGAAGGACAAGCGCGATCCGATCACCAATTTCGGCAAATGGCTCGAGGACGAAAAGATCATGACCGCTGAGGAACTGGTCGCGCTCAACGACGAAGTCCGCGCCGATGCCGAGGCAGCCGTTCAATACGCACTAGAAGCGAAATACCCCGACGGCAGCGAAGTCACCATGCATGTCTTCCACGAGCCGGCCTGAGGAGCACCCGATGCGAGAGATCACCCTTTCAAAGGCCGTGAACGAAGCAATTGCCGAAGAGATGCGCCGCGACGACACGGTGTTCCTCATGGGCGAGGACGTCGCCGAGGCCGGCACACCCTTCAAGGTGCTGTCCGGACTTGTCGAGGAATTCGGCACCGAGCGTGTCATCGACACGCCGATTTCCGAGCCGGGCTTCGTCGGCATGGCGGTGGGCGCAGCGATGACAGGATCGCGTCCGATCGTCGACCTGATGTTTGGCGACTTCCTGTTCCTGGTCATGGACCAGTTGTGCAACCAGGCCGCAAAGACCAGCTACATGTCCGGCGGCAAGCTGAACGTTCCCATGGTGCTCCGGACCAATCTCGGCGCGACCAGGCGGTCGGCGGCCCAGCACTCGCAGTCTTTGCATGCGCTGGTCGCGCACATCCCCGGTCTGAAGGTCGCCTTGCCCTCCTCTGCCTTTGAGGCCAAGGGCCTGATGAAGACCGCGATCCGCGATGAAAACCCGGTCGTGATCTTCGAAGACAAGCTGATGTACAACGACAAGGCGCCGGTACCCGAAGAGGAGTTTCTGCTGCCATTCGGCCAGGCCAACATCGTGCGGCAGGGCCGCGATGTCACGCTGGTGGCCACCTCCTCGATGGTGCAGGTCTGCCAGAAGGCTGCCGAACTTCTCGAGAAGGACGGCATTTCGGCGGAGATTGTCGATCCGCGCACCATTGTGCCGCTCGATGAGGACACGATCCTCGATTCGGTTCGCAAGACGTCGCGCGCGGTCGTTGTCGACGAAGGCCACCAGAGCTTCGGCGTCACCGCCGAGATTGCATCACGCATCGGCGAAAAGGCGTTCTATCATCTCGATGCACCGGTTCAGCGCATGGGGGCGATGGATGTTCCTGTGCCTTTCTCCCCCGCGCTCGAAGACCTCACCGTACCCACGCCGGAAGCAGTGGCGGAACGCGCTGGCATGATCTGCCGCGGGGAGCTCGTTCATGCCGCATGAGGTCATCATGCCCGCTTTGGGCATGGCGCAGGACACAGGCCTGCTGGTCGCCTGGCACAAGAAGGTCGGCGACCCGGTCAACGCAGGCGACGTGCTGATGGAAGTCGAGACCGACAAGTCGACCATGGAGGTCGAGGCGGGAGCAGACGGCTATCTGACCGAATTGCGCGCCGAGGCCGGTTCCGATGTCCCGGTCGGCGATGTGGTGGCCGTCATCGGCGACACCGCGGAAGAAGCCCGATCGGCGCCCGAACCAGGCAAAACCGCAACTGGGACGGACACGACAGAGCCTGAACCGACGCAGACCGGCCTCTCCGGGCCAGACGATGGCAACACGGTGATCATGCCGGCCCTCGGCATGACGCAGGACACGGGTCTTCTGGTGGCGTGGCACAAGGAGCCCGGCGATCGGGTTGAGGCAGAGGACATTCTGCTCGAGGTCGAAACCGACAAATCGACCATGGAAGTGGAAGCCGGACACAGCGGCTATGTCGCTGAACTGCGCGCCGAGGCCGGTGAATCCGTGCCCGTGGGAGACGTGATCGCGGTGATCACCGCCGAGAAGCCCATGAATGCAACCCGCACGAACGCAACCCGCACGGCACGCGTCGACGGGACGGGGCCAATGCCACTGGAGGAACAGCCCGCCCCCGCCCCGCAGCGTAAGGAGGCCCCGGCGCGACCCCGCCGGGTCACCACCACACCCACACCCCATGGCCGGATACTCGCGTCGCCGAAGGCCCGGCGGCTTGCCGCGGAACAAGGCCTCGACCTGGCGCGGCTGATCGCCGAAGGCATCGAGCAGCCCTACCATGTCGCCGACCTCGAAACGCTTCGAACCCTGCCTGATCGCGGCACCGCGACGGCTGCTGAAACGCCTGCCGCGATCCGGCTGACGGCAACTATTCCGACGAACGGGATCGAGACCCTGAGGACATGGCTGACCGAGGAAACCGGCCGTCCCGTGTCTTCGTCTGCGATCCTGGCCGGCCTCGCGACAGGGACACTTCGGAACTACGCGTCCGACCCGTCAGCGCCCATTTCGGTTGCCGTCGAGGACCCCCTGTCGGGAAGAAGTTGCTTTGTTGACGCAGACATAGCGGGCCTGGCGGGCGCGGAACCAGGCGAAGACAATGGCCCGGCTCTCGTGCTGCGCGATCTAACGGCCACAAGGCTCACCGGCCTCAGTCTCGGCGCCGGGCCGGTGCCCGTCGTGACCCTGACCCGGAGCGGCAACGAGACGGTGATCGCGCTCGAGGCGCGGCCAGACGCCCTTACCGAGAATGACGCAATCGCGTTGGTCACAGAGTTTGCCGCGCGGCTTGAAACGCCGTTGCGCCAGCTCCTGTGAGTGCAAGGAGACCATCATGCCGGACATGAATCCCCGAGCCGTGAATGCGGCCATGAATACAGACCTGTTCATTGACGGCCAGTGGCGTGAGGGCGCCGATGGCGACCGTTTCGATGTCATCAACCCGGCCGACGAAAGCGTGCTCGCGTCTGTCGCCTCGGCAACGGTCGATGACGCCAGAGCAGCCTTAGACGCAGCTCAAAACGCGTTTGCCGGGTGGGCCGCACGCACGCCGCGCCAGCGGGCGGAAGTGCTGCGCAAGGCCTTCGAGCTCTTCACCGAACGCCTCGAGGACTTCGCGCGGCTAATCACCCTCGAGAATGGCAAGGCCCGTGCCGATGCCATGGGCGAGGCCACCTATGCGGCAGAGTTCTTCCGCTGGTTCTCCGAGGAAGCGGTACGCGCGGACGGGATGATCACCCAGGCGCCGAGTTCCGGTGCGCGCATCTTGGTGCAACACAAGCCCGCGGGCATCGCGGTGCTGGTGACCCCGTGGAACTATCCGGCGGCAATGGGCACCCGCAAGATCGCCCCGGCCCTGGCGGCAGGCTGCCCGGTCATCATCAAGCCGGCATCGGAAACCCCGCTGACCATGCTTGCCCTGATGCCACTGCTCGAAGAAGCCGGTGTACCGAAGGGCGTGGTCAATGTGTTGCCGACACGCCGGACCGGTCCCGTCGTCGATGCGATGCTGCATGACCCGCGTGTTCGGGTCATCTCCTTCACCGGCTCGACCGGCGTGGGGCGGACACTGCTCAAAGCGTCGGCCGACCAGGTGCTGAAACCGGCCATGGAACTGGGCGGCAACGCACCGCTCATCGTATTCGAAGATGCCGATATCGACATTGCGGTCGAAGGCGCGATGCTCGCCAAGATGCGCAATCTCGGCGAAGCCTGCACAGCGGCCAACCGTATCTATGTTCATGAGGCCATCGCCGAAGCCTTCACCACCCGGTTCACCGCGCGCATGGCGGATCTCAAAATGGGCAATGGCCTCGAGCAAGGCGTGGATGTGGGCCCGCTCGTCAATGCCGACACCCGCAGCAAGGTGGCAGAATTCGTCGACGACGCCATTGGAAAAGGTGCCGAATTGCGTCTGGGTGGAAAGACGCCGTCAGGCAAGGGGTATTTCTATCCGCCAACTGTGCTGCTGGGCGTGCCCGAAGACGCCCTTTGCGTGCATGACGAAATCTTTGGTCCGGTTGCGGCGATCCAGACCTTCTCCGATCAGGACGATGTCATTCGCCGCGCCAACGACACCGAATATGGCCTCGTCGCCTATGTCTTCACCGAAGATATGAAGCGTGGCCTGCAGGTCTGCGAGAAACTCCAATACGGCATGGTTGGCCTTAACCGTGGACTTGTCTCGGACCCGGCAGCCCCGTTTGGCGGCGTCAAGCAGTCCGGACTTGGCCGCGAGGGCGGCCATGAGGGCATGCTCGAATTCATGGAAACCCAATATATCTCGGCAAGCTGGTAGGGCCGCGCCATGTCCAACCCCGGCCCCCAATCACCGATCGCCAGCCCCGCGACCCGCGCCTTTGCCGGCCGCAAGGGCGTCGATATCGACGCGCTGGCTGCAGAGATCGGACGTGAATCGATCGCCCGCGAGGATGTCGAGCGCAAACTGTCGGGCGACAGCCCGGCGCCAGCGCCGACCGGCACCCACACCCGCTACTGGGATGTAGATCATGCTGAATATGGCCCCGTCTCCGAAGAGCCTTTGTCGCGTTTTGCCCAGGTAGCAGCCGGCAACATGGCCGCAGCCCAGGCGCTGATCCCGGCAGTGACCCATCACGACCGCGCCGACATGACGGCGGTCGAGACGTTCCGCAAATCGATGAAAACCGAGGCCGCCGAACGCGGCATCCGGCTGACGGCGCTTTGTTTTCACGTCAAGGCGCTGGCGCGGGCGCTCACCGCCTTCCCGCGATTCAACGCCTCATTATCGCCGGACACCAAGACACTCATCCTGAAGCACTATGTTCATATCGGCATCGCGGTCGACACGCCGCATGGCCTGACGGTTCCGGTGATCCGCAACGCGGACCGCAAGGGGCTCTGGCATATCGCGCGGGAGATCGCCGAGCTGGCGGCCAATGCTCAGGCACGCAAGATCCGCCCGGACGATATGGGTGGTGCATCCATGACGATTTCCAATCTCGGGGGGATTGGCGGCATTGGATTCACCCCGATCGTCAACCCGCCGGAACTGGCGATCCTGGGCATCACCCGCACCGAAACTGTACCTGTCTGGAACGGAGAAGCCTTCGAGCCGACCGAGATGGTGCCGCTCGATCTGAGCTACGACCATCGGGTGATCAACGGCGCCGACGCAGCGCGGTTTCTTGCTCATTATGCGCGGCTATTGGCCGATCCGCGCCGCATGCTGGTCTAGCCCGGACATGTCCGATGAGCCCACAGGCATCGATCTGAGCGCCAGGATTGCACTGGTCACCGGGAGCAATCGCGGCATCGGCCGGGCAATCGCAACGGCCCTCGCCGCGGCCGGCGCCGACATTATCGGGGTCAGCGCCAGCATGAAAGCCGATGGCGGAGAGGTGGGTGAAGAGATCCGCGCCATGGGGCGCAGCTTCGCCGGCATGGCATGCGATTTCTCCGAGCGTGCTGACCTCTATCGTCTTGTCAGCGCCCTTGAAGACCGCGACATCGATATTCTCGTCAACAATGCCGGTATCATCAGGCGGGCGCCGGCAGCCGAGCATGGGGACGAGGACTGGGATCACGTGATCGCGGTCAACCTGACCGCCCCCTTCATCCTGTCGCGCGAGATCGGAAAGCGGATGATCGAGCGCGGCAGCGGCAAGATCATCTTCATCGCATCGGTTCTCAGTTTCCAGGGTGGCATCAACGTGCCGGGCTACGCCGCAGCCAAGGGCGGGATCGCGCAACTGACCAAGGCGCTCGCCAATGAATGGGCCGGCAAAGGAGTGAATGTAAACGCCATCGCCCCCGGCTATATCGCCACCGACAACACAGCCGAGCTACAGGCTGACAAAGAGCGCTCGGCCGCATTGCTGGCGCGGGTTCCGGCAGCCCGCTGGGGTGTCCCTGCCGATATCGGCGCGATGGCTGCATTTCTGGCAAGCGATGCAGCAGCCTTCATCCACGGCACGGTCCTGCCGGTCGATGGCGGCTGGCTCGGACGCTAGCGACCCTTCGAGCATAGCTCTCAGGGTGTTCGCAGGTGAAACCAAAATGCTTGCGAGGGGCCCGATGCCTTCGGCATCTCCCTCGCGTTCGCAAGCTGCCGACGATTCACAGGATCGTCGGCTTGGCGCAAAGCGCCAACCGCTTGCTCACTCCCATTCGATCGTGCCGGGGGGCTTGGAGGTCACGTCATAGACAACGCGGTTGATACCCTTGACCTCGTTGATGATCCGGGTCGCAGCCTTGCCGAGAAAATCCATCTCATAGGGATAGAAATCCGCGGTCATGCCATCGACCGAGGTCACGGCGCGCAGGGCGCATACGAACTCATAGGTTCGCCCGTCACCCATCACACCGACGGTCTGGACGGGCAGCAACACGGCAAAGGCCTGCCAGATCTTGTCGTAGAGACCGGCCTTGCGGATCTCGTCGAGATAGATCGCGTCGGCCTTGCGCAGGATCTCAAGCTTGTCGCGGCTCACCCCGCCCGGACAGCGGATGGCGAGACCCGGCCCCGGGAACGGATGCCGGCCGACAAAGCTCTCGGGCAGGCCGAGCTCACGTCCCAGTGCCCGGACTTCGTCCTTGAACAATTCGCGCAACGGCTCAACCAGCGCCATGTTCATGCGCTCGGGCAACCCGCCCACATTGTGGTGCGACTTGATGGTAACCGAGGGCCCGCCGGTGAACGACACGCTTTCGATCACGTCCGGGTAGAGCGTGCCCTGGGCGAGGAACTGCGCCCCGCCGATCTTGTTGGCCTCCGCCTCGAAGACCTCGATGAACAACCCGCCAATGATCTTGCGTTTGGTCTCGGGGTCGGACACGCCCTCAAGCTTGCCAAGGAACAGGTCCTGCGCATCGGCATGCACCAGCGGAATGTTGTAATGCTCGCGGAACAGCGAGATCACTTCGTCCGCCTCGTTCATACGCATCAGGCCATGATCGACAAAGATGCAGGTGAGCTGATCGCCGATCGCCTCGTGGATCAGTACCGCCGCGACCGAACTGTCGACTCCGCCGGACAGGCCGCAGATCACCTTGCCGTCGCCAACCTGCTCGCGGATCTTTTCGATCGCATGGTCGCGATAGGCGGCCATGGTCCAGTCGCCGGCGCACCCGGCGATCTTGTGTACGAAATTCGAGATCAGGGCGGCACCATCCGGGGTGTGCGCTACCTCCAGATGAAACTGGGTGCCGTAATAGCGTTTGTCTTCATTCGCGATCATCGCGAAGGGCGCGCCGGTGGAGGTGGCGATGACCTCGAAGCCTTCGGGCAGCGCGGTGACGCGGTCGCCATGGCTCATCCAGACAGGGTAATGACCGGCCTCGGTCCATACATTCTCGAGAAGCGGCCCCGCCTTTTTGACCTCGACGGTGGCGCGGCCGAATTCGCGCCCTTCCTCATCGCCCGGTTCCACCCGGCCGCCCAGTGCCTGGCACATGGCCTGCTGGCCATAGCAGATGCCCAGAACCGGCACCCCGCTCTCCCAGACAAAGTCCGGCACGCTCGGCGCATTCTCGTCGACAACACTGGCCGGCCCGCCCGAGAGGATGATCGCCTCGGGTTTGAGCGCCTCATAGGCGCCGTCGACATTGTTGAAGGGATGGATTTCGCAATAGACCCCGGCTTCACGAACCCGCCGCGCGATGAGCTGGGTGACCTGTGAACCGAAATCGATGATCAGAATGGATTGGCTGTGGTCCGACATTGCCGGGCTTTATCCCTGCTTTGGCGATTCCGCAAGACCCTCGTCCCCGTCCAGCGCGGGCGAATCGCCGCTCCCGGCGCTCGGCGGGCCGGGCCGCGTGGGTGGCCGCTTGGACAGCCCGAACGCGAAGCGGGCATAGAACCAGCTCACCGCCAAAAGCGAGAGCCCGAGCGCAAAGAACGACAACACCCGCAGCAACCCGTCGAGCACCTGCGCATCGACGAGGAAGGCCTTGGCAAGCGTGGCGAGGATGAAGGCGAAGGACGCCGCCCGTGCCGGCAGGGAACGGAATATGATTCCGCCGGTCAAAAGCACCAGCCCGAACACCAGCAACAGGACGGAGTAGGCGTAGTTCTCGGCCTCGAACACCTCACCCTGCAGGCCGGTGCCGTGGAAGCCGAAACGGATCCAGAGGACGCCCATGGCCAGCATCAGCGCCAGCCCCAGCACATAGATCGCCCAGCGTGCGAATGGGTGAATGCCCACAGTGCCCCAGCTTTCCGCCAGCGCATAGGTTGAGGCCACGAGGATCGCCGTCGTTCCGAAGGTGACTGGCAATATGTTGATGTAAACATTGCCCGGCACCTCGACGAGCGGCCAGCCCTGCAGGAGCGGAAGCAACAGCCCGAACAGCATCAGGCCGGCAGACGACCCCGCGACCACGAACAACGCCGAGCGGGCCACGACCATTCGCCCGAGCAGGTGACCCGCGGCTGCAAATGTCAGCGCCAGCGCCAGCTCGGTATTGTGCAATTTGGCTGCCGCCACAAAGCTCGTGCCGCCAATCAGATCGAACCAGTTGGGCAGAACCACGAAACCGAGACCGAGCGCAGCAAGGATCGGCGCCGCGATATCGAGCAGGTCGATCAAACGCGTGCGCGTGCCCGGACCGAAGGCAGACCCTGCGGCGAAAAGCACCGCCGCCGGCAGGATCAGCATCATGCCCGGCGCATCCCAGAATGGCTTGGCGGCGAGGATCTGTTGCGCCACCAGAATTTCTTTTGTCGCGGGATCGTTGACCAGCACGCCGCTCAACAGCAGCAAGCCGCCATAAATGAGGGCGAACAGCCAGCCCACCCATTCGAGCGCCGGCTCGCTCAACCGGCGGTGCAGCAGCGCCAGGGCCAGCACCTGCAGCGCTGCCGCGGCCGGATAGGCCAGCGGATCGAGCAGCAACACCACCGCAATCGAAACAAAGCCCGTGACCGCTGTCGCGAGCGCCGCAAAGGTATGGCTGCGCGAGGCGTCATCGGTGACCCGGCGAGCCGCATAGACAAGCGTGCCGAGATAGAGAACGGCAAGACCCAGCGCCAGGGCAGCCCACATGGTCGCGTTTTCCTGCGCCACCTGCCAGCCCGCGTGTTTGAGCAGTGCCAGCCCGTAAAACAGGAAACCGGTCGCCGCACCGAACGCCGCCCAATGCCCTGCCCGCACGCTGCGCGCAATGCCGCTGAGCGCGGTAACGCCGAACAGGCCCGACAGCACCACAAGGCTCAACAGGAACAGTCCCGGCTCCGGATTTTCCCAGCCGAGCAACACCGCGCCGCCGGCAATCAGCGCGATGGTCGCTGCGCGTCGGACCGTCGCGGGTACCAGAAGCGCCATCAGACAGGCAATGCCGGCCAGGACATAATAGATCTGCCAATAGCCAAGCGCATGGCCGCTCTGGTGCACCATCCAGGCCGAGGCAACCAGCGACAGGGTAATCGCAGACAAGAGCTGCAGCGCAGCCCCGTCGTTCGCACCGCGCCGCCGCCCCGCCTGTTCGCTTTCCTCACGGGTGCGATTGGCAGCCGAAGCGCCAAAGACGAGTGAAAACAGCGGCAGCGCGGCCAGGAAAATGCCAAGGACGAGAGTTTCCTCCGGCACCATTTCGGCGAGCGGCACCAGATAGAGCGCCGGCCCCGCAAGCGCCAGCGTCGCCAGCACCCACCAGTCGCGGTGACGCGCCACCGCGAGCACGGCGAAATAGATCGCGGCGAGATAGCCCAACAAAACGGAAAGACTGCCCTCGGTGCTGGCAAAAAGCGCCGGGGTCAGATTGCCGCCCACCAGCGCAACCACAACGATCACGCGGCCGAAGCTCAACGAAATCGAGATCGCCACAAAGGTCACCGCAGCCATGGCGGCGAAACCGGCTATCGGCGGGATCAGCCCGTAAAGATTGGCCGCGGCATAAGCCGAAACATAAAGCGCGGTGATGCCCGCTGCCGCGATGGCCGCGGCGATGGCACCCGCATTGCTGGTGGTCAGCCAGCGGCGCACCAGAGGCGCGGCGATCAGCGCGAAAAGGCCGGCCAGAACACCGGCAACGACCCGTGCGGTCGGGCCGAACAGCCCGGATTCGATCGAGAAGGAGACGAGGAAATACATGCCGACGCACAAGACCACCGCGCCGATCCAGACCGGCAGCTGCACACCGAGGAACCGCTCCCAGGCCCGGGGCGGTTCGTCGTGATGGCGCTCCGGCTCGGGAACCGCCGACGTTGCGGGCTTTTCGGGCGCAGATTTTTCGGGCGCAGGCGTTTCCAAGGCCGGCTCGGTGTCAGCCGCCGTAATCTTTTCCTCGTCCGCCTCTTCAGTCGCGTCTTGCTCTGCACGGTCCTGATCTGCGCCGTCTTGTGCCGGTTCTTCGGCTCTGACGGAGGGCGAAGGTTCGGAAACGGCGGGCACAGAAACGGGTTCGGATTCCGCGCGCTCTTCAGCCTCGGAGGCGTCGGCATCAGCTAACGGCGTGGGGACCGGCGCCTGCCGGGCCCTGAGCGCGTCGAGATCGCGCTGCAGCTGGGTGATGTCGTCCTTGAGGCGGTCGATCTCGCTGGAATCGCGTCCGCGAGTCAGGGCGATAATGGACAGAATGAAGGCCGCGAGCGCGGCGATCAGCGCGATTCCAAAGGATCCAGTCGGATTCATTTATGCTTCCCTGCCCGCCCCGCGGCATAAATTCACAAGGCGGACCAAGGGTCAAGCAGGGGAAACCCGATCTCCCCGACAGGTCAGTTGAGGATCGCGACCGATATGTTCAACAGGCTCGCAAACCCGACCCATGCTGCATAGGGCATGAACATGAACGAGGCGCGCTTGTCGATGCGCCAGGCCAGGGCAATGAAGCCGATGATCACCGCAAGCAGACTGACGATGATCACGGCTGCCGGCCATAACATTTCCCATGAGAAAAACACGGGCGACCACAGCCAGTTGAGTGCAAGTTGCGCGACCCAGAGGCCGAAGACCGGCGTTCGCCAGTCCCGCCGCCAGATCAGCCAGCCCGCGGTACCGATCAGCACATAGAGCACGAACCAGACCGGCGCGAAGATCCAGTTGGGCGGATTGAAGGGCGGCTTGTCGAGCCCCTGATACCATGCACCGGGCGCTGTCTGGGTGCCGATCAGGGCGCCCATGGCAACAACCAGAAAGACAAAGCCCGCCAGGGCAATCCATTGGCGGGGCGCAGATTCGTGGCGTGGTGCTGTTTGAGTCATGATTCTAGAACGCATGACCGGGCGTTTGGTTCACAAAAATCGGGTCAGCCGCGCTGCATCACCGCAAAGAAGAACCCGTCCGTGCCGGTCGAAGCCGGCGTCAGCGTGATCGAATTGAGGTCCGCCGACCACGGGCTCGGCTTGTCGAAACCGAACAGGTCCTGCCAGACCTCTCCCGCCGAGACGAGCTGGAAGGACGGCTGGTCGGTGAGGAAATTCTCGAGCTGAGCCTCGTTCTCCTCGGGCAGCACCGAACAGGTGATGTAGACGAGAAATCCGCCGCGCTTCACATAACCGGCCGCCTGGCCGAGGATTTCTTCCTGCTCCTCGATCCGCGCCGCAAGTTGCTCGGGCGTCAGCTTCCATTTGGTTTCCGGGCGCCGGCGCCAGGTGCCTGTCCCCGTGCACGGTGCATCGACGATCACCCGGTCCATGCGGTCGAGAAGGTCTTCTGGGAGCCCCTCATCGGGCTTGCGCACCTGGATATTGCGCACGCCGGCCCGTGCGATGCGGTCATAGATCGCCGCCAGCCGCGTGTGATCCGCGTCATAGGCATGGATCTGACCCTTGTTCTCCATCGCGGCGGCCAGGGCGAGGCTCTTGCCCCCGGCGCCGGCGCAAAAATCAAGCACCTGTTCGCCGGGCCGCGCGAAAACGAGGTCCGCCACGATCTGGCTCCCCTCGTCCTGCACCTCGAACCAGCCCTTCTTGTAGCCTTCCTCGAACTGTACATTCGGGGTGCGCGATCCCTTGCTGCCGGCGGCAAAACGAATGCCATGCCGCGCGATCCGCGTCGGTTGCGGCGAAAAGCGCTTGAGCGCGTTCATCACCTTGTCGCGCCCGGCCTTGAGGGTGTTGACGCGGATATCAAGCGGCGGGCGTTCGGCCAGCGCCTGTCCCTCGGCCACCCAGTCACCGTTGAAATTGCCTTCAAGCGAGGGCGCCAGCCATTCGGGCACATCGGCGCAAACGAAATCGGGGGCGTCCTTGAACGGCTTGGCGCGGGTGAGTGTGGCCGCCTCGGCTTCGCTCAGCCCGTCCGGCGCGAACTTGTCGCCTTCGAACTGGGCGGCGAGGCTTTGCGGCGTCTCCCCCCAGTCGCGCAACACCGCCGCCATGACGAGGCTGCGGGCATCATCGGCTCCAGCGAGATGCCCGTTGGAGAGCTTCTTGCGCAACACGTCATAAACAAGATTGCCGATCGCGGCACGGTCGCCCGCACCCGCAAAGCGGTGGTTGAGACCCCAATCCTTGAGCGCGTCGGAAACCGGGCGCTTGCGCGTTTCGATATCTGCGATCACTTCGATGGCCGCTGCCATCCGCCCGGGCAGTCGCATCAGTGTCCACCCCCCATATGGCACACACCGACCCAATTGCCGGAACAGTCCCTGAACTCGAAGAACTTCAAAGGCCCGCGATTATCAATGGCCGTTGCCTCCACACCCTCGTCGGCGAGGGCCGCGTGAAGAGCCTCAGCGTCGGGAGCGTAGAGATTGAACGCATAATGGCGGTCACGGTCGATGCTGTCGGCCGGATAGAGCGTCAATGCCGCCTGACCCGGCGCCCCCTCTGCAAATCCGAGCCCGACATAGCCGGCGGATTCAAATATCTCGTTCATGCCGAACATTCGCTTGTACCATGCGGCAGCGGCTGCGCTGTCGATCGCCGGCACGAAGATGCTGTCGATGCGCGTGGCCAGGGCCATCACTGCCCCCCGAAAACGAACCGCACCAGAAGCGCAATCCAGATGATGGCGAGGAACGCAAATCCGGCGAAAAACGCCGCATGACGGTGCCGGACATTATTGGTGGTGATGTGGATCCCCGCATGGACATAACGCGAAATCACGAACAGCCAGGCGAGGATCGCCTCGATCATCGAAATCCGCATCCACAGCGCGATCAGGCACGCAACATAGAACAGCACCGGAAGCTGGAACTGGTTGTTGACCGAGTTGGAAGCCTTGCGGGCATTGTCCGACCAGGCCTCGTCCTTGAGCGCAATCTCGTCGCTTTGCACCTTGTGCCCGAAAAACTCCGCATAGCGCCGCCGCCCAAGCTCGACATAGAGCCCGAAGGTCAAAATGACCTGCGCAAACAGCGCGGCCAGCATGATGGTTTCAACGGCGTTGAGCGGATACATGGAACGCGGTCCTCCTAATTGCCGGCCCGGTAGTTGGGCGGCTCACGGGTGATGGCCACATCATGCACGTGGCTTTCGCTGAGCGAAGCCCCTGAAATGCGCACGAATGTGGCGGTTTCCCGGAACTCGTTGAGCGTGCGGGCACCGGTATAGCCCATGGCGGCACGAAGACCACCCGCGAGTTGGTGCAGCACATTGCCCGCTGGCCCCTTATACGGCACCTGGCCTTCGATCCCCTCGGGCACCAGCTTCATGGTGTCGCGCACTTCCTGCTGGAAATAGCGGTCCGCAGATCCCCGGGCCATCGCGCCGACCGAGCCCATACCGCGATAGGATTTGTAGGACCGGCCCTGATACAGATAGACCTCGCCGGGGCTTTCATCCGTGCCGGCGAGCAAGGAGCCGATCATCACGCAGGACGCGCCACCGGCCAACGCCTTGGCCAAGTCGCCCGAAAACTTGATGCCGCCATCCGCGATCACAGGAACGTCCTGCTTGTCAGCCTCTTCGGCGCAGCCCATCACCGCGGCAAGCTGCGGCACGCCGACACCAGCCACGACCCGCGTGGTGCAGATCGAGCCCGGCCCGATGCCGACCTTGATGCCGTCGGCGCCCGCATCGATCAAAGCCTTGGTGGCTTCGGCAGTCGCGACATTCCCGGCAAGGATCCGCGTCGAATTCGATTCTTTCTTGATCCGGTTCACGGCCTCGGAAACGCGCACCGAATGCCCGTGGGCAGTGTCGATCACCAAAAGATCGACCCCGGCATCGATAAGACGCATCGAACGCTCATAGCCGGCATCGCCGACGGTCGAGGCTGCCGCAACGCGCAGCCGACCCTGACGGTCCTTTATAGCCTGGGGGTTGAGGGTCGCTTTCTCGATGTCCTTGACGGTGATCAGCCCCACGCAATTGCCGGCATCGTCGACAACCAGAAGCTTTTCGATCCGGTGAGCGTGCAAGAGCCGCTTGGCTTCGTCCTGCGCGACACCATCGCGCACGGTGACAAGGTTTTCCCGCGTCATCAGTTCGCGCACCGGCTGGTCTGAATTTCTGGCAAAACGCACATCGCGATTGGTCAGGATGCCCACAAGCCTGCCGGTAACCCGGCCGCCGCTGCCGCCATTCTCAACCACGGGGATGCCCGAAATCCGGTTGCGCTCCATCAGGGCCAGCGCATCGGCAAGCGTTGCGTCCGGTCCGATGGTGATCGGGTTGACCACCATGCCGCTTTCAAAGCTTTTGACCTGCCGCACTTCCTCGGCCTGCTCCTCAGGGGTGAGATTGCGGTGAATGACGCCAATACCACCGGCCTGTGCCATGGCGATGGCCATGCGCGATTCGGTCACCGTATCCATCGCCGAGGACAGGATCGGCAGGTTCAACGCAATGTCCTTGGTCACCCGGGCGCGGATATCCGCGTCGGTCGGCAGCACCTCCGAACGCGCGGGTTGCAGCAGCACGTCGTCAAATGTCAGTGCGGCATCGCCGGTAATACTGGAAATGATTTTGGCCACGGCCAACCTCCGTTCATGCAGGCGCGATGAGGGTAAGAAGCGGCACGGGTCAAAAGGGCAGACCGACCGCAGGTTGGCGAGGGTCAATATCATGGGGATGCGCGCTTGCAAAGCGCCAACCCACGGTATTTTGCCGGATCGGCCAACCCATGGATGCTACCCGGTGCCGCACCCCCGCCCGATTAATTAATTAACATCAAAACTATATTGGGCGCGGCTGAAATCGAACACGAAATCAACTATTTGATGAAGCAGGAACAGAACTGAACACTTCGGAACAACTATATAGACTTGTTCATATTTCACATTAACTGAAAATTACCCATTCAAATCCAGAATTGTCGAGATTCCCAAGGGTCTTGCGAGCGCAGCGCGGACCTCGCACGGACACCCTTTGGCTCACACCCGACAAGCGGCGGAAAAGCAATTATGGACAAGGCCACCGAACCATCTTCCTCTCAAACCCTCGAGGACCGACTCGATTTCATCGGAATCGACGATGCAGCGCGGCGGCGCCTTCAGTCGCTGTCGGGGATCGTCGAAAAAGCGATCGGCCCGGCCCTCGATACGTTCTATACAAAGGTGCGCGAAACACCCGAAACGGCGGCCTTCTTCTCCGATGAAGGCCATCTGCAATCGGCCAAGGCGAGACAGGTCAACCATTGGGGCATCATCGCCGCAGGCGCATTCGGCGGCAATTACGTCGACGGGGTCAACAAGGTGGGCTTGGCCCATGCCAGGATCGGGCTTGAACCATCCTGGTATATCGGCGGCTACGGGCTGATCATCGAACAATTGATCGCCTCGGTGCTGGCGGAAAAGTGGCCCGAGCTCAACAAGAAGAACAAGACGACATCCGATGAGACCGCAGCCGACATCGCGGTGCTGGTCAAATCCGCCCTGCTCGATATGGACTATGCAATCTCGGTCTACCTCAAGGCGCTGGCCGATGAGCGCGAACGCGCCCGCGCCGAACGCCGCAAGGCCGAGGCCGATCGCCAGTTGGCGCTCGATGCCCTCGCCAACGCCCTGTCGGAACTGGCTACGGGCGATCTCGAAGTCCGCCTGTCCGATGACATTCCGGACGAGTTCGTCGAAATGGCCCACAGCTATAACCAGGCCGTCGAATCCCTGCGCGTGACGCTGCAAAGCTCGCGCCGCACCTCCGAGCAAATCGTTAGGGGCATCTCCAAGATCACCGAGGCCACAGGTGAACTTTCCGACAGGACGGTCAAGCAGGCAGCGAGCCTCGAACAAAGCTCGGCAGCCCTGCACGAATTGACCGAAAGCGTGCGCTCGGCAGCCGAAAGCTCCGAGAATGCATCAAGCATCGTCAGCGGAGCGCAGGCCGACGCCCGCACCTCGGGCGAACTGGTGGCCAACGCGGTCACCGCCATGGGCGAGATCGAGAAGTCATCCGACCAGATTGCACGCATTATCGGGGTTATCGACGAGATCGCTTTCCAGACCAATCTGCTGGCCCTCAACGCCTCTGTCGAGGCTGCCCGCGCAGGAGATGCCGGCAGGGGGTTCGCGGTTGTCGCCCAGGAAGTCCGGGCCCTGGCTCAACGGTCAGCCGACAGTGCCCGCGAAATCAAGCAGCTGATCTCCGACAGCCAGGGCCATGTCAATCAGGGCGTCTCGATCGTCGGTCAGACCGGCGAGGCTCTGTCCAAGATCATCAACCGGATCGAGGAAATCGCAGGCATTGTCACCCAGATCGCCAATCAGTCCCGGGAGCAGTCGATCGGCCTCGATGAAGTCTCGACCGCGATCAACGACATGGACCAGATCACCCAGCACAATTCATCCATGGCCGAAAACACGTCGGAAGCGATGAACACCCTCAATGAAGAGGCCCGGCACATGGCCGCCGAGATGGCCCGGTTCAAGGTGCGAGACCCCGAATCGAACCGCAATACCTCAGGCAATTACCGGCGCCAGGAAGACCGGGGCACATCCGCATCGTCCGGCCGGCGCGAAAACGCCGCCTGACCGGGCCAGCCCGGTTAAACCCGATTGAGATTGTTTGAGGGCACACAACCGGCCCGAATGTGTTAGGCAGGAAGGCAACAGCCTTCCTGCCTTATTTGGTCATGGCCAGCAATATCCGCCTCACGCCGCTGATCCTGGCGGTCGCCCTCTTCATGGAACTGATGGACGCGACGGTGATCGCCACCTCGCTGCCGGCGATTGCGCGCGATATCAATGCCGACCCGATCTCGCTTAAACTCGCATTGACCGCCTATCTGGTATCACTGGCGACCTTCGTGCCGATCTCGAGCTGGCTGGCCGACCGCTTCGGAGCGGTCAATATCTTCCGTGCCGCCATTGCCGTCTTCATGCTCGGCTCACTCGCCTGCGCCATGGCCGATTCTCTGGGCGCCTTTGTCGGCGCGCGCTTTGTGCAGGGCATGGGCGGGGCGATGATGTCCCCGCTCGCGCGGCTCATTCTGATCCGTTCGACACCCAAACCGGAGCTGGTTTCCGCCTGGGCCTGGCTCACCATCCCGGCCCTGGTCGGGCCCATGGCCGGCCCACCGCTTGGCGGCTTTCTCACCACCTACCTGTCCTGGCACTGGATCTTCCTGATCAACATCCCCATCGGGCTGATTGGAATCCTTGCTGCCACCCGATACCTGCCCCGTACGCATTACCGCGACCGGCGCAATGTCGACGTGCTGGGCTTCATCCTGTGCGGGGCGAGCTTTTCGGGCCTCATCTTCGGCATGTCGGTCATCTCCATGCCGGCACTTCCCCCGATCGTCGGCATTCTGACGGCACTGGCCGGACTCCTTCTCGGCATAACCTATGTCGTCTACGCCAACCGGCGCATCGACCCGATCATCGATCCGGCCGTATTCCGCGACACGGTCTTCAGGCTGTCCGTCATCGCCGGCACCATCTACCGTGTGGGCCTGGGCGCCTTCCCGTTCCTCATGCCCCTGATGCTGCAACTGGGCTTCGGCATGACACCGTTTGAATCCGGCATGATCACCTTTGTCGGCGCGATCGGTGCCATCGCCATGAAGTTCGGCGCCCAGCGGCTTTATGCCGGCATGGGGTTCCGCGTAACCCTCATCGCCGCAGTCCTGATCTCATCGGCGCTGATGGGCCTGGTCGGGCTTTGGAACCCGCAAACGCCAATGCTTGTCATGCTCGCCATGCTGCTGTTTCAGGGCTTTTTCCGCTCGGTCTTCTTCACCGGACTCAACGCGATGACCTTTTCGGAAATTCCGGAATCCGATCAGGGCCAGGCCACCGTGATCAGCGCCGTGGCCCAGCAACTCGCCATGGCCTTCGGCGTCGCCTTCGCGGCCACCGTACTGGACATCTCGATCTCGATGAGCGGCCGCACCAGCGTCGAGCTCGCAGACTTTCATGTCGGCTTCTATGTGGTGTCGGCCCTGTGCGCCGTCGCCTTCATTCCGCTGCTGCTGCTGCGGGCCGATGCCGGCGCGGAAGTCTCCGGCCACAGGTCCCACGGCGCGGCGATCGAGCGCTAGCCCTTGAAGCCGGTGGCCACCAGATAGGTTTCTGCCGAATCCTGTCGGCTCGATGGCGGCTTGGCATGGAAGGTGGAGCGGAAGTGCTTTTTAAGCATGGCGAGGAGCTCGTGCTCGGTACCGCCCTGGAAGACCTTGGCGACAAAGGCCCCTCCCGGCGCCAGCACTTCAATGGCAAAGTCAGCGGCCAGTTCCACGAGTGCGATGATCCGCAAATGGTCCGTCGCCCGGTGCCCCGTCGTCGGCGCCGCCATGTCTGACAGGACGAGGTCCGCCTTGTGTCCGCCCAGTGCATCGATGAGCGCCTGGGGCGCGTCCTCCTCGTTGAAATCCTTCTTGAGAAAGATCACACCCGGGATCGGGTCCATATCGAGATAATCGATGCCCACGATGCGCGGATCATCCGGATCCGCGCCCACGATCTCCGCCGCCATCTGGCACCAGCCGCCCGGCGCGCAGCCGAGATCGACAATCCGCATGCCGGGTTTGACGAGCTTGTGTTTCTCATTGAGCTCGATGAGCTTGTAGGCAGCGCGCGAGCGCCGCCCCTCGAGCTTGGCCTTGGCGACATAAGGGTCGTTGAGCTGGCGCTCGAGCCAGCGGGTCGATGAAACGGTGCGCCCCCGCGCGGTTTTCACGCGCTTCTTGAGATTGCGCGCCGCCGGTTTCGCCTTGCCTTTAGAGGCCATGATGTCCGCCTTCCGGTTTGGGCCGCCGCCGGCGCTGTGCCCCGGCCCGCGACCACACGCGATCTTCGGCCATCAGCGAGATCAGCATGCCTTCGCGCAGGCCACGATCGGCCACCCTGATGCGCTCGCACGGCCATTCGCGCCGGATCGCCTCGAAGATCGCGCAGCCGGGAATGACAAGGTCGGCCCGCTCGCGGCCGATACAGCCATGTCCCGCGCGGCGGTCATAGCTCATCGAGAGCAGGACGCGCATGGTATCGATGACGTGAGTACCCTGCATCCACAGCCCGTCGACCTTGGACCGGTCATAGCGCTCGAGCCCCAGGTGAAGGCCGGCGAGGGTAGTCACCGTGCCCGAGGTTCCCACCAGATGCATGCTCTGCTCGGCCATTGCCGCGCGCAGCTTTTCGCGTCCGCGGAAGTGCCGCAAATGCGCCCGCACATGCGCGATCATCTCTTCGAACAGTTCCGGGGTGACATCCTTGCCGCCAAATCTCTCGGCGATCGAAACCACCCCGACCGGCAACGATTGCCAGGACCGGATCGCTGCTGCCATCTTGCCCCGGCTCTTGGGCCGCCCGCCCCTGAAATCGAGCCAGGCGAGTTCCGAGGACCCACCCCCGATATCGAACAGGATCGCCCCGGTCGCCTTGGGCTCGACGAGATCGGCGCAGCCGGTCACTGCCAGTTCGGCTTCGGTCTTGCGGTCGATAACCTCGAGATCGAGCCCGAGCTGGCTTTCGATCTTGCCCAGAAACGCAGCCGCGTTCCCCGCAGCCCGGCAGGCCTCGGTGGCGATCAGCCGCTTGCGTTTGATATCGTGCGCATCCAGCCGCGCCTTGCACGCTGCCAGCGCGTCGAAGGTGCGGTCCATCGCCGCCTGCGAGAGCTTGCCGCTCGAGGAGACGCCCTCTCCGAGCCGCACGATGCGCGAGAAACCGTCGACCACGCGAATGCCGTTATCGGTGGGCCGGGCGATCAGCAAACGGCAATTATTGGTGCCGAGATCGAGCGCGGCGTAGAGCGCCCCCGACCGCTTGCCGTTGCGTGTTTTTCTGTTCTGGGTCCGCCGTCTGTTGCCGGACCGTTTCGTTGACCCCGATAGCGTCCCGGTGGACGCAGCGGGGCCCCCGACCCCGGCTTGGCTGTCCACTCTTTTCCCGGTGGACAAGGAGGCGGACCGATCTTGTTCGGTCACAAGCAAGCTCCACATTGCCGCCGTCGCCCGGCATTTCCAATTGGCCGGCGCCAGCGCACAAGTTTGTTCATGCGTTGGTGAAAGGCTATTCGAATCCCGCCCCCGACGCAATCGCGCAGCGCGCACTCATCCGCTGGTGCGGGTCGGGGTAACGATATGGCAATTGGCGAGTTGATTATGCCGCGCGATGTGCTAAAAGGCGCGCCGCAAGCAGAGGTCAACGCTTCCGCCTGCACAGGCGCTCTGTCCGCCTGCCCCGGCTGGTGGGGAATAGTTTAACGGTAGAACAACGGACTCTGACTCCGTCGGTCCTGGTTCGAATCCAGGTTCCCCAGCCATTTGTTTCGAAAACTCTCTCTCGGTGCAAAATCGCTCACCGCCGCAACTGCGGCGACTACATCCCTGCGGGCTTTCCTGGGGTTTCTTGCGTTAACGCTCACGGCTGTTACAGTCTAAGTTAACAAAAAAGAAACTTGCAGCGCGACGAGCGCACACGCCAGGCGCTCAACCTAAGCAGAAAATGCAGGACACGCGCACGGAGGGGACCATGGCATTGAAGCTGGACAAGAAAGTCAATCGGGTAACCAGTTCGCTCGGATGGATATCCGCGGCCACGGCCCTGTCGTTCACGCTCGCAACAGCGTCTCCGGCGCAGGCCTTCGATCCCTCAACCGTTGATTGGACCGGCTTTTATGCGGGGGTTGGCCTGACGCACAATTCAGCGCGGGGCATGCCTGACGGAACCTGGGAGGGGACGATCGATGACATCCAGATACCCCAGCCCACAAATTATACCGGTATCGGCGGCGTCGCCACGATCGGGGCCGCGATCGATACCGGCACGGTTGTATTGGGTCTTGATGCGCAATTCGATTTCGGCGAACCGGTCACCATCGGAAACGGTTCAGACGTCTCATACGACTTGGCAAAGTTCTGCGACCTGACAGAAGGCGACGATCCGAACTGCGCGGTGGCCGGGGTAAGCGGCACTATCGATCCGCTCTGGCGCGCACGCGCGGTGATCGGGACCGAGATCGAACCGGGCTTTTTGGTATTTGCAACCGGTGGTGTCGCTACGGCCGATGTCAATCTCTATACCCTTTTTGCCCATACAGGAGTGGAAGGCTTCGGATCGGCGTCGACCCTTTCGGCTTTCTCCGGTGGCAGCTATGACCCGGTTTACGAGCGCTTGATTGGCTACACAATCGGCGCAGGGTGGCAAAAACGGGTAAGTGAGAACTTCTCGCTTCGCGGTGAGGTGACGCACGACAATTACGGCCAGTTCACAACCGGTCCTTTGGGTGCCACCGTCGGCCTTTTCACCCCGGCCGGCAATGCCCAGGCCTCCATCGCAGTTCAGGAATACATCACCATCACCAACACCGCCGCCCAGATCTCCGCCATCTGGCATGTGAACTGATACCGCGTGATCGGGCTGGGTTGGGCTCAGGCCTTGGGCTCAGGCTTTGGGTCTGGGCTCAGGCCTTTTCCTGCAGCGCCACCAGACAGGCCAGCTTGGCCGGAACCGACAGTTCCGCTTCGGTCCGTCTCGCGTGCTCTTCGCTATAGATACCTTCGGCATCGAGCAGATTGATGGTGGCGATGAGCCTGTCACCCAATATCACCGGCAAGTTGATCACCGACCCGCAGCCGAGCGAGGCGATCAGTTCGTGGTCCGGAAACTGCTCCTTCACAGCCGGAATCGAAGTGGCGAGATAAGGCTGGCGCCCCTCCTCCATCTGACCGAACCATTCGTCGCGCCGAATCGGCTTGGTGCCGGAAGTCGGATAGGCCTCCGGGTCATTGGTATAGGCACGCCGCGCCAGTCCAGCCTCGATATCAATGGTCATGACCGTGAACAGCTTGACCCCGACCGTGTCGCGGGTGAGTTCGTAAAGCGCCCGATAGGCGTCCTCGGCAGTCCGGGCGCGCCCGATCGCATCGTCAAAGGCCGCCACTGGCCCGCTCGTCTTGGTCATTCGTAATCACTCTGGTGCCATACGCCCCATTCCCGGAGCGCATAAAGGAGGGTGCAACTGCCCTTTCGAACAGTTTTCCCTTGGAGCATACAAACATTTTTGCTTTCATCAAAAAAATTTTTGTGCGCCGGGGAACCGCATGAGCAATGATCATGGGAATGATGATCAACCGGAGGGCGAGGCAAGGGCTGCAGAGGCTCAAGCCACCGCCGATACCGAACGTCCGCTGGTCGGGGCCAATATCCGGGCCCGCCGGCGCCAGCTGGGCATGACGCTGCAACAGCTCTGTGATCGGGCCGAGCTTTCTGTCGGCTATCTCAGTCAGATCGAGCGCGACAATGCCACGCCGTCCCTCGCAACCCTGGCGCAGATCGCCACGTCGCTGGGTGTCGGGGTCGATTATTTCATTGCCCAGCCCAAGGTTGAAGACGCCCTGACCCGCGCCAGCGACCGGCCGCAATTCTCGGTCGGCGGCTCCTCTATCATCTATGAACGGCTGGGCGCCGAGTTCCCCGGCAACACTTTGTCGGGTTACATCATGCATGTCCCGCCGGGCTATGTTTCGGAGACGGTGCATCACGAAGGCGAAGAGATCATCTATGTGCTCGAGGGCACGATCACCCAGTTCCTCGACGGCGAAACCCTGACCCTGCGCGCGGGCGACTGCCTGCACTATCGCGGCAACCGCCCCCATGCCTGGTCCAACCCCACCGAAGAGCCGGCCAGGCTTTTATGGACCGGCACCCTCACTCTCTTCCACTCCGCCACCGGCAGTCCTGCCGGTCCGGCCGACGACTCATACTGATCCGGCCGCGATCAGCCCTCTACGGAGATCATCATGCCCTCTTCCGAAACCCGCCTTGCGGCCCTGCGTACCCGCATGAAAGACACCGGCACCGACCTCGTGGCCCTCGGCCCTTCGAGCCACATGTGGTGGCTGTCCGGTGTCAGCCCCCATGGCGACGAGCGCCCGGTAATGTTGCTCGTCTCGCAAACAGGGGCCGCCTTTTTGATGCCGGCGCTCAACGCCGATGCCGCGCGGCTCTCGACGGGCTGGCTTTTTCACACCTGGAATGACGCCGACGGCCCCGATGCGGCCATGGCCGAGCTTCTGGCCGGTCTCGCTCTGCCCGCACAGCCGTCAGTCGTGCTGGACGAGACCATGCGCGCCGATTTCGCGCTCTATCTTCTCGGCAAGCTTCCCGGTGCAACTCACAGCTTCACCGCCGGGACGGTCGGCTATCTGAGAGCCCGCAAAGACCCCGAGGAATATCGCCGCCTCAAACAGGTTCACCTGTTGAACGACAAGGCGTTCGAGATCGGATTTGCCGCCTGCAAGCCGGGCGTGACCGAAACCGATATCGTCAAGGTCATCGCCGAGGCCTATGCAGGCATGGGCGCGGATATAGCCTTCATCCATGTCGCCTTTGGCGGCAATGGCGCTTTCCCGCACCATTCACCCGGCAAGACCCGGCTTGAAACGGGCATGGCGATCCAGATCGATGCCGGATGCCGGTTCGAAAACTATCCCTCCGACATGACCCGCTGCGGCTGGCTTGGCGATCCGCCTGCCGACTATCTCGACGTCGCCGGCATTGTTGAAAAAGCAGTGCGGGCCGCGCTTGCTGCCGCGCGCGCCGGCGTACCGGCCTCCGACGTCGACAGGGCCGCGCGGGAGGTTATCGAAGCCGCAGGTTATGGCGACCGCTTCCCGCACCGCACCGGTCACGGTCTGGGCATCGATATTCACGAAGAGCCCTATATCACCGCCAGCAACGTCCTCGTGCTTGATGAGGGCATGGTGTTTTCCATCGAGCCCGGCATCTACCTGCCTGACCGTTTCGGGATCCGGCTCGAGGAGATCGTCATCCTGCGCGCCGATGGCCCGGAAATCCTGTCAGCCATGCCGCGCGATATTGTCAGTGTGCCGGCTTGAATTATCGGCCTTTCGACTGGCGTCGTGGGCCTGAAATGATAGGCTGAAAGGGAATCGAAAGGACAGGGCAAATGGTGGCCGTCGACGGGGCTCGGCTTTGGCGCGACCTCATGGATATCGCAAAGATTGGCGCCACCTCCCGCGGCGGCTCTCACCGGCTGGCCCTGACCGACACCGACAAGCGTGCCCGCGATCGTTTCGCCTTTTGGTGTGAAGAGGCCGGCCTGACCATCACCCGCGACGAGATGGGCTCGATGTTCGCCCGTCGCGAAGGCCGCAACCCCGAACTGCCGCCAATCATCGTCGGTAGCCATCTCGACACTCAGCCCCTGGGGGGCCGGTTCGACGGGGTCTATGGCGTGTTGGCCGCGCTCGAAGCCATACGCTCGCTCGACCGCGAAGGGATCGCGACCGATCATCCCATCGAGGTCGTCAACTGGACCAATGAGGAAGGTTCACGCTTTTCACCCGCGACCATGGCATCCGGCGTCGCTGCCGGGGCGTGGGGCCTTGAAGAGACATTGGCGCGCACTGACAAGGATGGTGTCAGTGTCGGTGACGCGCTGCAATCGATCGGCGAGGCGGGCACGCGCCCGGCCCGGCTTTCTCCACCTCACGCCTATCTCGAAATCCATATCGAACAGGGTCCGGTGCTGGAGGCCGAAGGCTTGCCGCTGGGCGTCGTCGAGGGTGCCCGCGGGCAGGTTTGGTACAATCTCTCGATCACCGGCACGGAGGCTCATGCCGGCGCTGCCGCGATGAACCTGCGGCGGGACGCATTGGCAGCGGCTGCAGAAATCATCTCAATGGTCGAGAAATTCGCGCTGATCGAGCATCCTGATGCCGTGGGCACGGTCGGCTCGATCAAGGCCTCTCCCAATTCGCCCAATGTGGTGCCCGGCAAGGTCGATCTGACCGTTGAATTCCGCGCCTTCGACCATGATGCGCTGCGTCGCCTCGACGGACATTTCCGCGCCGGGCTCGAAGACGTGGCGCGCCGTCGTTCGGTCGCCATCGAGCACGAAGTGTCGATGCGGACCGATCCGGTCAGCTTCGATCCGAGCCTGGTCGATGCGCTCGCCGACGCGGCCGAAAGCGCGCATATCCCCTATCGCCGCATGGCTTCTGGCGCGGGACATGACGCCTGCCGTATCGCGGCAATCGCCCCGGCAGCCATGTTGTTCATCCCCTGCGTGGGGGGATTGAGCCACAACGAGGCCGAAGAGATTACCCCGGCCTGGGCGGAGGCCGGCGCGCGCGCCCTGACCCTCGGCATTCTGGCTGCCGACCGGCTCGATTTTATCGCTTTTGCAGACTAGTCGCAGGGGCGGTCCCTACCGTTCGGTGCCGCCGCCGATCGATTGCGGCGGATAGGCATCGTCCTCATTGAGGAACCGCGTTTCGATCTGCGCTTCGAGGCTGAGCATGTGCATCTCTGCTTCGATCATGTGCTCGGTCATGATCGAGCGCACCCGGGGCGCATCCCCTGCCGCCATGGCCGCGATCAGTTCGCGCTGATGGGCAATGCCGGACTGGCGCAGAACCGGCTGATCGAGCTTGTAGATATCGTGACAGATCGCCAGGTCCTTCAGCAGCCGCTGCAGGAACCGGCAGAAAAAGCTCAAAAGCGCATTGTCGGAATATTCGGCCACCACCATGTGGAAATCGAGCTCCGCCATGCGCTGGCGCCAGCTCTCTTCCCCGTCCCTCGGATCATGGTCATAAACCGCGATAATGTCACCGAGGCGCTTGAACCCGGCGGCATCGATGTTGCGCATGGCGCTGACCGCCACCATCGGCTCGAGCTGCTTGCGCAGCGCGTAGATATCGGCGATCGAAATGGTCTGGGTGAACAGGTAGTTCGACAAGAGGCTCATCGCCCGGCGTTCGGACATCGCCTCGACGACCGCACCGCCGCCCGGCCCTGTGCGGATGCGGACAAGGCCCTGGACCTCGAGCGATTTGAGTGCCTCACGCACGGTGCTCTTGCCGGCCGAGAACTGCGTCATCAATTCGCGTTCCTGCGGCAGCCGTGAGCCCGGGGCCAACCCTTCGGCCACGATCATCCGTTTGATCGCCTCGGCAATCTCGTCAGGCCGCTTACGGCCCTTGGACAGGGAGCGCGGACGCCCCTGCGCGGATGGGCCTGTGGCCGGGTTTGCATCGCCTGTTTGCATAATCTGTCAAAGACGGCCTTCCCCGTCCCGCGTCAAGCATCGCGGCGGCTGCGCCCCCTTGCGATGGGGATAAGCCGGCCGCCGGCCTGCAAATCCCTCAATCATGGGGAAAATAGCAGGCCGCAAAATGCTGCGGCGCCGAGGGGGCGTCAGCCAGCGCCGGCGCCTCCCCCCGGCATTGCGGCTCGGCCCGCGGACAGCGTGGAGCAAAGGCACAGCCTGGTGGGGGATTGAGCGGATCGGGGAGCTCCGCCAGGCTTTCCTCGGCAACCACGCGTTTTTGTCCGGGAACCGGCGCGGAGTTGAACAACAAATGGGTGTAGGGATGGCGCGGCCCGGCAAACAGATCGCTCGAGGCGCCGAACTCGACAATGCGTCCGAAATAGAGAACCGCCACACGGTCCGAGACGCTTTCGACCACGGAAAGGTCGTGACTGATGAAGATATAGGTCAGCCCGAACTTTTCCTTGAGATCATCGAGCAGATTGAGCACCTGCGCCTGCACGGACACATCGAGCGCAGAGACCGGCTCATCGAGAATGATGATCTTGGGATTCCCCGCCAGCGCCCGCGCTATACCGATGCGCTGGGCCTGCCCGCCGGAGAACTCGTGCGGATAACGCTCGAGAAACTCACGCCTGAGATTGACCGCGTCCATCAGCTCGTCGAGCTTTTCCTCGCGCTTGGCCTTTTTGAGACCCAGGAGGTGGATCATGGGAGTCTCGAGGATCGTGCGGATGGTCTTGCGCGGATTGAGCGAGGAGACCGGATCCTGAAACACATACTGGATGATCTTGGCCAGCGAGCGGGAATCCTTGCCCGCCATCGCGGTCACATCCTGCCCGTCCATGGTGATGCTGCCTTCGGTCGGCCCGTCGAGCCCCACCAGCATGCGCGCCAGGGTGGATTTCCCGCAGCCCGATTCACCGACGATCCCGAGGGTCTCCCCCTGCTTGAGATCGAAATCGATGCCCCGCACCGCGTGCACCGCCGGGAGCTCGGGGCCGAGCCCGAACCAGGTCTTGCCGCCGCCGAATGTGCGCGTCAGACCGCGCGTTTCAAGAACATGGGTATCGCTCATAGCACCGTCTCCTTGAGCGGGTGGATGCAGCGCACTTCACGCCCTTCCCCCAATGGCCCGAGCCCGATATCGCCCTTGCGGCATTCAGACGTGGCATGCGGGCAGCGTTCGGCAAAGGCGCAACCATCCGGCAAATCGTTGACCGGGGGTGGCAGCCCCGCAATCGCATCAAGACGGCGGCCCGGCTGCCCCATCACCGGCACACAGTCGATCAGCATGCGGGTATAGGGGTGGGCCGGTGACTTCAGTACCGCGTCGGTCGGCCCGGTTTCAACGATCCGGCCCGCATACATCACCGCGATCCGGTCGCAGATCTCCGAGACCACACCGAAGTCATGGGTGATGAACAGAACCGCCGCATTCTTGTCGCGCCTGAGCTGATCCATCAGCTTGAGCACCTGGGCCTGCACGGTCACATCGAGCGCCGTCGTCGGCTCGTCGGCCACCAGCACCTTGGCATCGTTCGCGAGCGCCATGGCGATGGAAACGCGCTGACGCATGCCGCCCGACATTTCATGCGGAAACGCCTTGGCCCGCTCCGCGGCGTTGGGAATGCGCACGAGATCGAGCAATTCGACAGCGCGGTCCCAGGCAACCTGTTTGGACACGGGTTGGTGCGCCCGCACAGCTTCCGCGATCTGGTCTCCGACCGGAAAAAGCGGATGCAGGGTCGAAAGCGGGTCCTGGAACACATAGGCGATGTCCCGCCCGCGAATGCCCCTCAGATCGGCATCGGAGACTTCAAGCAGGTCCGCCCCCTCGAACATCACCCGGCCCCCCTTGATGACACCGGGCGGGGTCGGCACGAGACCGGCCAGCGACATCGCCGTGACAGATTTGCCGGACCCGGATTCACCCACCAGCCCAAGGCACTCGGTTTCCCCGAGATAGAAATCAACGCCGCCTACGGCCTTGTAGACCTGATCACCGACATCGAAATGGGTCGACAGCGCTTTCACGTCGAGCACCCGGTCGGGGTTCGCTTCGACTTCGGGCACCACGTCGCGGTCGATGGCGGTGCGGGCCGAAGGCGCGGCCAGCGCCCCCGACTTGAGCCGCGGGTCGAGCACGTCGCGGACCCCGTCGCCCAGCAGGTTGATGCTCATCACCAAAAGGAAGATCATCAGGCCGGGAACGAAGGAGACATGCGGCGCCGTGAACAGCAGCTTGCGTCCTTCCCCGAGCATCGACCCCAGATCCGCCTGCGGCGGCTGCGCACCGAGGCCCAGGAAGCTGAGGCCGGCGGTCTCGAGGATCATCCAGCCGACGGTCGTCGACATGGTGATGACGATCACCGGCAACACATTGGGCAGCACCTCGGTGAACAGCACACCGACATGGCTCTTGCCCGACAGCCGCGCCGCATCGACGAATTCGCGATGCTTGAGGCCCAGTGTAATGCCGCGGATGTTACGCGCGAAAAACGGGATGTTGACGATGGCGATGGCGTAAAGGGCATTCAAAAGCCCCGGCCCCAAGGCGGCAACGATGGCCAGCGCCAGAAGGATGTAGGGAAACGCCATCAGCATATCGATGCCGCGCATCATCAGATTGTCGGTGCGCCCGCCGACATAACCGGCGACAAGCCCGATCAGCGAACCGAAAACCGCTGCAATGACAGTGGCTGACAACCCGACCGCGATCGAGACCTGCGTCCCCCACAACAGCCGCGAAAAAATATCCCGACCGAGATGGTCGGTTCCGAGGAAGTGGCCCTCGGTCAGGGGCGGGAACAGCCGGTCCGCGGGTTCAGTGACATTGGGATCCGGCAGCGGCAGGACCGGCACCAGGATCGCCAGGGCGGCAATCGCCAGCAGCACCCAAAGCCCGGTCGCCGCCAGCTTGTTGTTCATCAACAGTTTCCAGGCCGAGGGACGGCCCGAGGACTTGCGGGCCTTGGCCTGCCCGTTGGCTGCCGTAGCCTCGCTCATGATTTCAGCCTCGGATCGAGAAGCGACTGGACGACATCCGCGATCAGGTTGAACAGCACATAGCTTGCCGCCACAACCAGCACCCCGCCCTGAACCAGCAGGATGTCGCGGGTCGAGATGGCCTTGACCAGCATGGCGCCGATGCCCGGCCACTGGAACACGGTCTCGATATAGACAGCGCCGCCAAGCACGAAGCCCGCCTGGATGCCGATCACCGGAATGACCGAAACCAGCGCCGCCTTGAAGGCGTGGCGGTAGATCACCTTGCGTTCGGAAAGTCCCTTCGCCCGGGCGGTACGCACATAGTCCTGACGCAGCACTTCGAGCATCGAGGCGCGAGTCAGCCGCGCGATCACGCCGGTGGCGACCACGGCGAGCGTCAGCGCGGGCAGGATCAAATGGCGCGCAAGATCGAGAAGGTCGCCGCCGCCATAAATGGCAAACATGCCCGAAGCGGGCAGCACCCGCCACTGCACGGCGAAAACCAGGATCAGCAAAAGGCCGAGCCAGAAGCTGGGCATCGAGATCCCGATAAGAACGAAAAAGGTAACGGTGCGGTCGATCCAGCCGAACTGGCGAACCGCGGATACGATACCGGCGAGAAGCCCGAAGATCGAGCACAGCACCAGCGAGGTACCGGCGAGAATGAGCGTTGCCGAGAAGCGCTCCAGCACTTCATCGAGCACCGGCCGGTTGAGAATGTAGGAGCGGCCGAAATCACCCTGCAGGAGGTTGGTGACCCAGATCAGGTATTGCTGGGGCAGCGGCTTGTCGAGCCCGAGCTCGCGATTGACGCGCGCAACGTTTTCGGGCGTCGCGAAATTTCCAAGGATCGCCTGGGCGGGATCGCCCGGGATCATCGCCATGATCAGAAAAACGATGATCGACAGTCCGATCAGGACCGGGATCATGGCCAGAAGGCGCTTGACGATATAGCCGGCCATCAACTCCTCCCCTCGTTGCTGGCTTGCCGATATGAAGGCGCCGGCGGATGTCCGCCGGCGCCCTGCGGGATCAGTCTACTGTTTGGAGACCTTTTGCAGCATCAGGAAGAATGATGGCTGCAGCTTGAAGTTCTCCACCCGTGCGCTTGTGACCGCGTTCTGTTTCCAGTTCGCGACAAACAGCCAGGGTGCGTCCTCATAGACGATCTCCTGCATCTGCTTGTAGAGGTCCGCGCGCTCCGCCTGATCGGTGGAGGTGCGTGCCTTCTGCAGAAGGTCATCGACTTCCGGGTTCGAGTAGTAACCCGAGTTGAAGCCGCCCTTGTCGGGCCATGCCTCGGTACGAAGCGCCAGATAAGGCAGGGTGTCCGGGCTGTTGGTCATCCAGGCCATTTCTGCCATGTCGGCCTTGCCTTCGAGACCCGGGTTCACAACACCAAGGAAGGTGTTCCACTCATAGGTCTCGATCGAGACGTTGAGCCCGACCTCATTGAGATCAGCCTGAATGGCCGTCCCCATCGCGATCGGATCGAGCATGCCCGAGCCGCCTTCGGTGACATAGAAGGTCAGTTCAGCGCCTTCCATGCCGGCTTCGGCGATCAGTTCACGCGCCTTGTCCGGATCATAGGGATAAGGCTCGAGATCCTCGTTATAGGCCCAGTTGAAGGCAGACGGGGTCGGTCCGGATGCAACGGCAGCCGTACCCTGCAGCACGTTTTCGACAAGGCTCTGCTTGTCGACGGCATAGTTGACCGCCTGTCGCATGGCCTTGTTGGCAAACGGGCCTTCCTTGGCATTCAGGATCAGGAACCACAGATGCGGTCCGGCCTGTTCATAGACCGTGAAGGACGCATCCTGCTTGAAGGTCGAGACATTGTCTGGCGGCACTTCGACCATCACGTCGATCCCACCCGACAGCATTTCCGCAACGCGGGTATTGGCGTCGGTAATCGGACGATAAACGATCGCTTCGAGCGGCGGAGCGCCATCCCAGTAATCGGGATTGCGTTCGACCACCACACGGGTGTTCGACTGCCATTCAGCAAATGTGAAGGCACCTGTACCCGAGGGATTGCGGTCGAAATCCTCGCCATGCTCTTCGACAGCCGCCTTGGACACGATCAACCCGGCCGCATAGGCCAGGTTCGAAAGGAACGGCGCGAAGGGCTCATTGAGTTTGAACTTGACGGTCATATCGTCAACGGCCTCGACGGTGTCGATGGCCGAGAAGTAGAACGCCAGTGGGAAGGTCCCGGTGTGATAGGGATGATCTTCCTGGATCATGCGTTCGAAATTGAACACAACGGCTTCCGCATTGAACGGCGAGCCGTCATGGAAGCTGACACCCTCACGCAGATTGAAGGTATACTCGGTCCCGTCTTCGGAAATCGTCCAGTCGGTCGCCAGCGACGGTTCGACTTCGAGCGTGCCGTCCTTGTAGCGCACCAGCCCGTCATAGACGTTCATCAGAATACGGAAGTCGTTGACCGCAGATACGTGTTGCGGATCGAGCGACTGTGGTTCGGCGATCTGGCCCACCACCAGCACATTGGGCGGGGTCTGCGCCATTGCCTGACCGGACACCAGCCCCAGCGCCGTGGCGGCGCCGAGAACAAGCCCGGTAAAGGCGCGTCTCGTAAATTTCATGACATCCTCCTCAGCGGCATGTTTGCCGGCCAGCCGCCGTCCGGAGAGCCGGCGGGCGACCGGCTGGCAGGCAATTTATCAGCATAAATTACTGGTATCAACTAATTTATGGGTATAAATAGGAGGCAAGGAGGGCACCCGGCATATGACCTTTTCTATCGTCGCCCGCGACCCCCGCACCGGTGCTTTCGGCGTGGCCACGGCCACGGGTGGGCCTTGCGTCGGATCGCTGGTCGCCCACGCCCGCGCCGGCGTTGGTGCAGTGGCGACTCAGGGTTTCACCACCAATCCCTTTTACGGCATCGACGGGCTTGAACTGCTGGCCGGCGGGGAAAGCGCCCGCGAGACGCTTCAGGTCCTGACCCGCGCCGACCGCAATCGCGAACGCCGCCAATGCATCATGATCGGACGCGATGGCGCCACGGCAGGATGGTCCGGTGCCGAACTCGGTGCCGACTTTGACACCTTCCTCGAAACCGACCTCGCTGTTGGCGGCAATCTGCTTGCCGGGCCCACCGTGCTGCCCGCGATGCTCGCCGCCTACAAGGCCGAAGCTTCGGTACCGATGCATGACCGCCTCGCGGCTGCGCTCAAGGCCGGTGAAGCTGAAGGCGGAGATCGGCGTGGCACCATGTCCGCCTCGGTCAAGGTGGTCACGACCGAGCCCTATTATGCCATCGACGTGCGTATCGACTGGTCTGACACACCGATCGACGATCTTTTGACCGCCTTGGCGGCGTCGACCTCGGGCGACTATGCGGAGTTCTTCGAGCGCCTTCCGACCCGCGCCGAACCGGATCGAGGCTGACGGCCGCCCGAGCGGAGACGCCACCCCTGTTGCGCCAGACCCGTCAAGCGCGTAAACCGTCGCCCTGGATTTGCTCAAGGGACCGCCGGCCCAGCCAAGATGACAGACAATGCCCCCTACCCGCCGAGTCTTTCAGCGCTCGCCGTCAGCGCTGCGGTTCGGGCCGCGCTTGAGGAAGATCTCGGCCTCGCCGGTGATCTGACATCACAGGCCACCCTCTCGCCCAACGCCAAGGCGGAAGCGGTGTTTCGCTTGCGCGAGCCCGGTGTCATCTGCGGCCTGCCCTTTGCAGCCTCCGCCTTCGAACAGATCGGACCCGGCCTCACCTTCTCCGCACATGCTGCAGACGGCGACCGGGTCGAGGCCGGCGAGATCGTGGCCACCGTTTCGGGCAATGCGCGCCTGGTCATGGCCGCTGAGCGCGTGGCGCTCAATTTCATGGGGCACCTGTCAGGTATTGCGACACTCACCCGGCGTTATGCCGATGAAATCGCCGGCACAGATGCGCGGGTCACATGCACCCGCAAGACCATTCCCGGCCTGCGCGCTTTCGCCAAATACGCCGTCAAATGCGGGGGCGGCGCCAATCATCGCTACGGGCTCGACGACGCCATCCTGATCAAGGACAACCACATCGCTGTGGCCGGTGGCGTGGCCAAGGCCATCAACAAAGCGCGCGCCTTTGCCGGTCACCTGGTGGCCATCGAGGTCGAGGTCGACACCATCGACCAGTTCGCCGAGGCCCTGGAAGCCGGTGCCAACGCCGTGCTTCTGGACAACATGTCTCCCAGCGAACTGCGCGAAGCCGTCAGGCACAACCGGGGCCAGGCCCGGCTCGAGGCCTCGGGCGGGATCACCCTCGAAACCATTCGCAAGGTCGCAGAGACCGGCGTCGAGTTCATTTCGACAAGCCGGATCACCATGGCCGCGCCCCCGCTCGATATCGGGCTCGACATCGACATCAGGAACTGATCGCCGCGTTATGACCCTGCCCCTCGACATCATGATCGAGGCTGCGCTCGAAGCCGGCCGCGATATCCTTTCCGTTTATGCCACCGATTTCGATGCGACCCTTAAAGGGGACAATTCGCCGGTCACCATCGCCGATGAGCGCGCAGAGGCCATCATCCTGCGCCACCTTGCCGTCACCGGCCTGCCGGTCCTGGCCGAGGAAAGCGCCGCCGCCGGTCACATCCCCGAGCTCGGCGACCGCTATTTCATCGTCGACCCGCTCGACGGCACCAAGGAATTCATCAAGAAGAACGGCGAATTCACCGTCAACATCGCCCTGGTGGAGAACGGCAAACCCGTGGCCGGTGTCGTCTCCGCCCCTGCCCTGGGCAAACTCTATGCGGGCTCGCCAGATGGCGCCTTCAAGGCAGCGATTACCGAGACCGGGCTCGGCAGCCGTGAGCCGATCGCGGTTCGCAAGGATGCTCCGCTCAATGTTGTCGCCTCGCGATCGCACGGTCACGCCGCGCTCGGCTTCATCTGCGATGAACTGAAGGTTGCAGGCGATGTTTCTGTTGGCTCTTCGCTCAAGTTCTGCCTGGTCGCCGAAGGGGCCGCACGCCTTTACCCGCGCCTTACCCCGACCTGCGAATGGGATACGGCAGCGGGCCAGGCCGTGCTCGAAGCAGCGGGCGGCACAGTTGTCACAAAGACCGGCGAGCCGTTGACCTATGGCAAATCAGAGAATGATTTTCTCAACCCCTTTTTTATTGCAGCTGACGACCCATATCTGGCCGCAGACTGTGCCAGGATCATGCGCGAAGCCTTGAACGACTGATCCTTTCGGCAGTCCGGACCGTAGGTACTCAAGCCTGCCGACCGGACGAGCGGTCCCGCCCAACCGGGCGCACGACCATGGATCGACCGGGGGGCCGGTCCGTAAAACGGGGTTGGCAACAGGCACGCCTGTTTAACGTGATCGCAACTATGTGTATCGCACATAGCAGCTTCGCGTGGCCTCGCCCTTGAACCTATTTCAAATCGATATATATAGACGCGATATATATCGAGATGGGTGACCGCGATGAACGTGCGCACGATTTGCCTGGCGATCCTCTTTGACGACGAGGCCACCGGCTACGAGATCCGCAAGCTCTCGACCGAAGGCGAATATTCCTACTTCATCGAGGCGAGCTACGGCTCGATCTATCCCGCGCTCGCCAAGCTCGAAGGCGAAAAGCTCGTCACTGCACGGATCGAACAGCAGGACGGCAAGCCCGCCAAGAAGATCTATTCCATCACGCCCGAAGGCCGTGCCGCCTTCCTCAGTGAACTCACCGAGCCGCCAGAGGAAGACATCTATCGTTCAGAGTTCCTGCTGTTTGCCCGTTTCGCGCCGCACATGCCGCGTGAACTGGTGGCCCAGCGGATCGAGGAACGCCAGCGCATGGTCGGCGAGAAAATCGAAAACCTCGAGAAAATGCAGAAGGACTGCGCGGCTCCGGCGGATTGCTGGATCCTCGACTACGGCCTTTCAGCCATGCGCTACAACCAGCGCTATCTCGATGACAACGCAGACAAACTGATTGCCCTTGCGCAGGACGCGCCTGCCAAGGCTGCTGAATAGGGACGTTCAACAGATGCGCGCGATACTTTCATACGCCATTGCCCTGATCATTATTGTGGTGGTCGGCGCCTGGCTTCTGTCCGGGACGCTTGTGGCCGGCGGCAAGGGCCCCGGCAACGGCGAACAACCCGCGATCAATCTCTTGAGTGGCGGTGAGGATTCAGACGGCCTGGCCGCTTCCGGCATCGCCCCTGAAGAGGGTGATGACTCTGCTGCACAAGACAATGCCGAAAAAGACCACGCCGCTGCAGACGGCGGGGAAAACGCTGGCGAAGAGCATGAAGGCGGCATCGATCCGACCCTCACCATCGCCGAGCGCAATGCGCAGAACGGCGGCGAAGAGGCCGAAGCCCGCTCGGTACGCACCGAGACCTTCACCATCCGGCCGCTCGCGCTCGATGTGAACCTGCGCGGCCGCACCAAGGCCTCGGCGGAAGTAACGGTGACCTCCGAGACGTCCGGTATCGTCGAGACCGTGCATGTCGAAAAGGGCCAGTCGGTCGCCGTGGGCGACCCGATCTGCACCCTCGACAAGGGCACCCGGCAGGCAGCCGTGGATCAGGCGGAAGCCGGGCTCGCTCAGGCTCAGCTCGAATACGAAACCACCAAGAGCCTGATCGACAAGGATCTGGCGCCGGTCAACTCCGCCAAGGCGGTCGAGGCCGCGCTGCGCTCTGCGGAAGCGGCACTCAAGAATGCCAAAGCCGAGCTGGATCGCACCGAGATACTGGCCGAGGTTTCGGGCATCGTGCAGGCGCCGCTTGCCGATAAGGGTTCAATGCTGTCGCCGGGCTCGCCCTGCGCGACCATCGTCGAACTCGATCCAATGCTGTTCGTGGGTTCGATCCCCGAGGCCCGCATCGGCCTCGCGCACTCCGGTCTCGACGCCACGGTCACAACGGTCACCGGCGATACGGTCGAGGGCAAGGTCTCCTATGTGGCCTCCACCGCCGACAACGCCACCCGGTCCTTTGCCTTCGAGATCGAACTGCCCAATCCCGACGGCAAGCTCAAGGACGGCCTGACCGCGGAAGCGGAAGTCAACCTGGGCACCATTCCGGCACATCTGCTGCCGCAGTCGGTACTCACGCTCGATGACGACGGCGTCCTGGGCGTCCGGGCCGTGAAGGACAACGTGGTCGAGTTCTACCCAATCACGATCGCACGGGATACCCGTGAGGGCGTGTGGGTGACCGGTCTGCCCGCCTCGGTCGACATCATCACCATCGGCCAGGAATTCGTAAAAGCTGGCCAGTCCGTCGACGCGACAAATGTTGCTGCCGCGCCGGCTGCCGATGAAACATCCTCGCAGGGGTAACCCCTCATGATTGATTTTCTTGAACGCATTTTGAGGATGCCCAGGGCCGTTCTGACGGTCATGGTGCTCCTGTTGGTGGCCGGTTTCATGGCCTACCAGAGCTTGCCGAAGGAAAGCTTCCCGGCAATCGATATTCCGTATTTCTATGTTTCGGTCAGCCAGTCCGGTGTCTCCCCGCGAGATGCCGAACGGCTTCTGGCCAAGCCTGTCGAAGACCGGCTTGAGAGCCTTGACGGTCTCAACAACATCACCTCGACCTCGACCACCGGCCATGTGTCGGTGTTTCTCGAGTTCGATGTGAGTGCCGACAAGGATCAGGCGCTTTCAGACATCCGTGCCAAGCTCGACGGGGTGACCGCCGAACTGCCTGCCGATGCCAACGAACCGACCGTGAACGAGATTTCCTTCTCCAACGTTCCGGTCCTTTCGGTGGCCGTCTATGGTGAAGTGCCCGAACGGGCGCTGGTGCAAAGCGCCAAGGACCTCAGGGATGCACTGGAAGGCATCGGCGACGTGCAGAGCGTGAGCCTGTCCGGTGCCCGTGACGAGATGCTGGCGGTTACCATCGACCTGAACCGGCTCGAGGCCTACAATCTCACCGCATCCCAGCTCTTCGACGCCCTCGCCCGCAACAACATGGTGGTTGCAGGCGGTACGCTCGATACCGGCCAGGGCTCGTTCAATGTCGAGGTGCCGGGTCTGATCACCACGGCCCGCGACGTTTATGACCTGCCGCTCAAGACCGATGGCGACACCGTCGTCACCTTCGGTGATGTGGCGACCATCACGCGGACCTTCGAGGATGCCACCGAATACGCCCATGTGAACGGCCAGCCGGCCATCACGCTTGGCGTCATCAAGAAGCTCGGCACCAACGTCATCGATGTCTCCGACCAGGTTCGCCAGGTCACCGATGAAGTCACCGCCGAATGGCCGACGGGTATCCAGTATTCATTCCTGATCGACCAGGCCGAAAGCACCCAGGATCTTTACCGTTCGCTCGAGGCGGCGGTGCTGACCGCAATCGCACTGGTCATGATCACCTGCGTGGCCACCCTCGGTGTGCGCCCGGCCATCATGATCGGTATCTCGATTCCGATCTCGTTCATGATTGCCTTCATGGTCGTCCAGATGATGGGCATGACCGTCAACATGATGATCATGTTCGGCCTTGTGATCGCCGTTGGTGTGCTGGTCGACGACCCGATCGTGGTCGTCGAATATGCCGAGCGAAAGCTGCAGGAAGGCGTCTCGCGGCGTGAGGCGTTCATCCTTGCTGCCCGCAAGATGTTCGTGCCCGTGGTCTCGGCCACCGCAACCACCCTTGGCGCATTCGTGCCGCTCCTGCTCTGGCCGGGCATTATCGGCAAGTTCATGAGCTACCTGCCGATCATCGTGATCGTGGTGATGTGTGCGTCGCTGCTGTCGGCGCTGGTCTTTATGCCGATCATCGGTTCGCTCATCGCCTCCAAGCGCGTTGACGAAAAGGCCAAGGAAGCCGCCGACGTGGTCATGTACCCGGACAAGTTCGACCCCAAAAAGGTCCCCGGGATCACTGGCTATTACGTGCGCACGCTCAAGGTCCTGCTGCGTCACCCGATTGCATCCCTGCTGGTTGGCTTCGGCATCGTCGGCTCGCTGTTCTACGCCTATGGCCAGAACCCCACCGCCTCGGTGCCGTTCCCGCCCTCCGAGCCGGAGTTCGGCAATGTGTCCGTGGTCGCCCGTGGCAACTATTCGCCCACCGAGATCCGGGACATGCTGGTCGAGGTCGAGCAGGAACTGCTCCAGACTCACGGCATTCAGGACGTCATCATGACCTTTGGTGGTGGTGGCGGTTTTGGCGAAGGTTCCGGTCCGCCCGACACGATCGGCATGTTCCAGCTCCAGCTTCTGCCCTGGGAAGAGCGCTATCCGGCCAACCAGATCTTTACCGAGATCCGCGAACGGGTTGCCGATATCTCCGGCCTCGAAGTGCAGATCACTGCGCGCGAGGAAGGTCCGCCGGCGGGCAAGGACATCAACATGCGCGTCGAGGGCACGGTCTATGACGACCTGGCTCCGGCCGTGGCCCGGGTTCGCGACTATATCGAGAACGACCTTGGTGACATGGTCGATATCGAGGATGACCGCCCGTCCCCCGGCATTGACTGGGAGGTGAAGGTCGACCGCGTCGAGGCCGCCAAATACGGCATCGGCGTGCGCGAACTGAGCCCGTACATCCAGCTCGTGACGTCCGGTGTGAAGCTTGGCAGCTACCGGCCGGACGATGCCACCGACGAACTCGACATCCGGGTCCGCCTGCCGCGTGAAGAGCGCACATTCGACGCGCTCGATTCGCTCAGGATCGTCACCCAGCAAGGCCTGATTCCGGTCTCGAACTTCATCGAGCGGACTGCCGTTCCCAAGGTCGCCAACATCGTGCGGCGCAACGATCTCTACTATATGGGCGTCGCCGCCAATATTTCGGAGACCGCGAAGGCGGATGGTGTTGTCGCGTCCGACAAGACCGAGCAATTGCAGGAATGGCTTGCGACCCAGGACTTCCCCGACACTGTCAGCTTCGCTTTTGGCGGGGCCGAAGAACAGATCGGGGACACCAATGCCTTCATCGGCCAGGCGCTGCTCGGCGCCGTGTTCCTGATCTTCCTGGTGCTGCTGCTTGAATATAACAGCTTCTACCAGGTGGCCGTCACCCTCTCCACCGTTGTCATGTCGATGGCCGGGGTGTTCGCGGGCATGCTGATCACGCGCATGGAATTCTCGGCCATCATGACCGGTCTCGGCATCGTGGCGCTGGCGGGGATTGTGGTGAAGAACGGTATCGTTCTGATCGATACCTATAACCACTATCACCGCGACGACGGTGTCGATCCGGTCAAGGCCATGCTGATCACGGCCGCGCAGCGTATCCGCCCGGTGCTGTTGACCGCGTCGGTGACCGCACTTGGCGTGATCCCGATGGCGCTGAATGTCGAGTTCGACTTCATCCGCCGCGAGATCGTGGTCGGCGGCCTGGCCGGCGCCTGGTTCGTCAACCTGTCGACCGCGCTTGTTTCGGGCCTGTTCGTCTCAACAATGCTGACCCTGGTTATGGTGCCGGTGATGATCACCGCCCCTTACGTGATCAAGCAAAACGCCATCGGCCTCGGCCAGTGGCTGCTCGGCTTCCGCGGAAACCGCGCCAAGGCGGTGACCCCGGACGGGCAAGAAGTCGACATTCCCGACAGCGCCAGTCGTTACATCACCGATGGTGATCAGACCGGTCTTGTCGAGGAAGAGAAGAACGGGGTGACCGTCGTCTCCCGCCAGGCGGCGGAATAGAAGACGCCGTACCGCAGGGCCAAATCGCTCCAATGGAGTGATTGGGGGCGCGGACATCCCCCGCGCTGTGCTCGAGGGGTTACCCGCTCAAGAAAGCAAAAAGGGCCCGCCATCTGGCGGGCCTTTTTCATTGGCGCGACTGTCTGAGCCATTATTTCGCCGGCTCAGGCTCCTTGCCCAGGAACCCTTCGGCATCGCGTTCGCGCGCCTTTTTGAGCGCCTCATGCGCCTCGGCGGCTTCGCGCTGGCGGTTCCACATCTGGGCATAAAGACCATCCTGCTCGAGCAGCGACTGATGCGTACCGCGCTCGGCGATCTCACCGGCACGCAGGACGATGATCTCATCCGCGTTGATCACGGTCGACAGCCGGTGGGCAATCACCAGCGTCGTACGGTTGCGCGAGACTGCATCGAGCGCCGACTGGATGCCCTGCTCGGTTTCGGTATCAAGGGCCGAGGTGGCCTCATCCAGAATGAGGATCGGCGGCGCCTTGAGAATGGTGCGGGCAATGGCAACCCTCTGCTTTTCGCCGCCCGAGAGCTTCAAGCCGCGCTCTCCGACCGGCGTATCAAAGCCGTTGGGCAGGCTCTCGATGAAATCGCCGATCTGTGCCATGCGCGCTGCCTCGCGGACCTCTTCGTCGGTCGCATCAGGACGCCCATAACGGATGTTGTAGGCAATAGTGTCGTTGAACAGCACCGTGTCCTGGGGGACCATGCCCACCGCCGCGCGCAGGGACTTCTGGGTGACATCGCGAATGTCCTGACCGTCAATCGTCACCGATCCTTCAATCACATCGTAGAAGCGGTATATCAGCCGCGAAATCGTCGACTTGCCCGCGCCGGAGGGACCGACCACGGCAATCGTCTTGCCGGCGGGCACCTCGAAATCGACGCCCTTGAGGATCGGCCGGTCCGCGTCATAGTGGAAGATCACATGGTTGAACTTCAGCACGGCGCCGGAAACCTCAAGCGGCCTGGCGTCGGGGCGGTCCTCGATTTCGGGATCCTGATCCAGAAGCTGGAACATGTTCTCGATATCCGCCAGCCCCTGCCGGATCTCGCGATAGATCGAGCCGATGAAATTGAGCGGCCGGTAGATCTGCATCATGAAGGCATTCACGAGCACGAAGTCGCCGACGGTCATCTCGCCGGCGCTCACCCGCATCACCGACATGACGATGATGACGATCATGCCGATCCAGAAGATTGCTGCCTGGCCGAAATTCAGAGCCCCGAGCGACGCCCACATGCGGATCGCCGCCTTTTCATACTTGGCCATGGACCGGTCGAAACGATCGGCCTCCATGTCTTCGTTGCCGAAATATTTGACCGTTTCGAAATTCAGCAAGCTGTCGATGGCTTTCGAATTGGCGTCGGTGTCGCTTTCATTCATCGCCCGGCGAATGCCAATGCGCCAATTGCTCGCCTTCACGGTGAAATAGACATAGGCGCAGATCATGATCGCCAGAACGGCCACGAAACTGAAGCCGAACATCACCGTGAACACCGTCCCGACAATGATGAACTCGACGATTGTCGGCGCCGTGCTGAGCATGGTGAAACGCACGATCGTCTCAATGCCCTTGGTGCCGCGTTCGATTACCCGGCTGAGACCGCCGGTGCGGCGTTGCAGGTGATAACGCAGCGAAAGGGCATGCAGATGTTTGAACGTGCGGTATGCGAGCTGACGAACCGCGCGCTGCCCGACCGAGGCGAACAGCACATCGCGCAACTGCATGAACAGGCTCTCGAAGATCGAGCTGATGCCATAGGCCAGCGCCAGCACAAAAGGCAGGCTCAGTCCCAGCATCACCCAGTCGCCACTGCCGGTCTCTCCGCCCAGCGCGTCGACGATCCCCTTATAGGCGAAGGGCACCATCGTCGAGGCGACCTTGGCCAGCAAGAGCGCGCCGATGGCAAGCAGTACTCGCAGTTTGAGGTCCGGGCGATCGGCCGGCCACATATAGGGCCACAAGTTCTTGACCGTGCCGAATACGGCTTCGTCGTCGGCCGAAACCGTTGGCCCCGCAGCTTTCGCTGCGGCACCCGAATTGTTCTGATCCTGGCTCATCAGCCGGCCTTTGCTGTTGTGGTCTCCGCCGTTATTCCGCCAAGGCCGTCAAGCGCTTCGCCGAGCCGCTCGCGCAGCATGGCGATCCGCTGGGAACACAGGCAATAACGGTTGCGCGTGCCATCGGGATGCCGTTCGATCAGCCCGGCATCAAGCAACACCTTGAGGTGCTGGGACACGGTGGACTGGGCAAGAGGGAGCTTGTGGGTGACTTCCCCGCAGCAGCACTGCCGGGATTGCTCCGCAAGAACACGCATGATGGCAAGACGTGCCGGATGGCCGAGCGCCTTGAGCGCGCCGGCCAGCATTTCATCCTCGGGCGTGGAGACGTGGTCTTCGTTCATCGTATTCTTACGATAAAACTTATCAGGCGGCAGGACAAGCCCTGCCGGCCAGCCTAGCCGCCATCTCTTTCCAGCACCTCATCGGGAAGATCGAACACCTGACCGGGGAAAATCAGGTCCGGGTCGCGGATCTGGCTCTGATTGGCCTGGTAGATCGTCGTGTAGCGAATACCGCGGCCATAAACGCGGCGCGCAATGGTCCACAGATTGTCGCCTCGCCGAATAATCGCCTTGCCGGAAACAAACCGCTGATCCTCGGGATCGCCGACGGCAATCGCGGTCAAGGTGGGCACGTCGTCCTGCGCGGACTCTTGTGCGCCCTCGCCGATCCTCTCGCCAGCACCTTCCGCCGGTGCGAGTTCGGTAACCGAGGGTGTCTCGGTGCCTTCCGTCTCGGGCAAGGTGGTGACGGACGGGGTGTCCGCAAGCTGCATCGGCTCTTGTTCAGCTCCAGGCTCGTCTTCAACGACAGACGCTTGTTCCACGGCCTCGTCCGCAGACGGTTCGGTGACTTCCGATCCCACCTCAGCTGTTACGACCGGTGCGGCTTCCTCGACAGCCTCCTCGGCTTGTGTTGCCGCATCTTCGGCCGGCAAGGCTTCCGGCTCGGATTCGCCCTGTGCCTCTTCCTCGATCACAGCTTCCGGTTCTTCAATCACCGGCTCTTCCATGACCGGCTCTTCCATGGCCGGCTCTTCCATGGCCGGCTCGGGCACATCGGCCTCAGCCACCACGAGCGGCGCTTCTTCTTCCGATGCGACCTCGGGTTCGACCACATCCTCGGCGCCGGCCGCCGGCTCGGGCGCCGCTTCGGCGATACGAGTCTCCTCGGGCACCACCGGTTCAGCGGGGGCAGCGTCTTCGACCGGCACCGCATCCTGTGCAGGTGCGGGCTCTTCCGCGGTTGCCGCATCATTCCCCAGGGCGGGCTGATCTGTCGGCTCCGCCGCGACGGTCTCGGAAGGTTCATCCGCAGGCGCAGAAATTGCTTCCGGTTCTGGCCCAGTCACGGGCTGAGGTTCTTCGCCTTGCACCGCGTTAGCGGCCGTATCGGCGGCCTCTTGGTCTTCGGCCAGCATTTCCTCGATGGCCTGGCGGGCCGGGGTTTGCGCCTCCGGCTCTGCCTCTTGCTCATTCGCGGTCTCGGGCGCGACAACCGGCTCATTAGCCGGCGTTGTCGCTTCCTCGATCGCCTCGTCAGGCTGCTCGACGGATTGCTGTTCAACCGGCTGCGCAACCGTTTCGGTCTCAACGGGCGCCTCTTGTGTCACGCTTTCTTCCGGCGCGACCGCCCCTTCATCAGGGGCATTCTGCGGCGCTTCGGTCTCAGTAGCCGGTTCCTCGGACACTTCCGCCTGATCGGCCTCCGGGACCATGTCGGCTTGCGCCGTTCCGGCGTCGTTCTCGGCCAGAACGATCCGTTCTTCCTCCTCAGAAGGCTCGGCCGGCGCTTCAGTCTCTGGCGCCTGAACGGCAGGCTCATCAGCTTCAGGCTGCTGGGCATCCGGCGCCTGGCTTGCAGGCGCATCGACAGGCTCTTCCACCTCATCGGGTTTGTCGGCAACCGTGTCGGCTGCACCCGCGGTATCCGCTTCCCCCGGTTCAGGCTTTTCGTCAATAACGGGCTCCGGCGCGGCCTCGGCCTCAGTTGCGTCAACCGCCGTGGCCCCGGGCTCAGCCAGCTCTGGCTCGGCCAGCTCAGGCGCCGCCGTTTCGGCGTCCGCGCTCACAATGTCTTCGGCAGGCGTGTCTTGGGCAGGCGTGTCTTCGACAGGCGTGTCTTGGGCAGACGTGTCTTCGTCAGCCGGGACAGGCTCTTGCGGTTGCTCGCCCGCACCCGTGTCTTCCGCGTCGGTCACCGCAGGCACGTCTTCCGCCTCCGCGATCACCAGCGGTTCGTCTTCCGCAACAGTGTCTTCCGCGCTCGCCGGTTCTTCCCCGGCGACACCCGGATCGGCTTCAGCAACCTCGATAGGTTCGTCCTCGATCGCTTTAGATTCATCCGCCGTCGGCGCGGCTTCAGCGACCTGCGGTTCGGCACCGGCATCAAGGCCAGGCAGCTGTTCGATGACGAAATTGACTTCTGCCCGCGCTTCGACAGAAGCCGTTTCCGGATCGATCAGATCAGCACGCACGCGCTGGCTCGGAGCGGTCAAAACGTTCTCGGCCTCGACCAGCCAGCGCCCGCCGGCGACCAGCGCATCGCCGACAAAGCGATTGTCGACATAAAGCCGCACAATCCCGCCAACCGGTCCCCCGCCGGCAAAGAAATTGCGGGTGCCATCGATCTCGATGGCGTCAATCGAGGGCGGCAGAACGATCTCCGGCAAAGCCGTTGCCTGTTCCGGTTCCTCGGGCAGCGTGACCGCCTCTTCCGGCACGTCGGCGAGTTCCATCACCTCGGTGTCGCCGGATTCGGGCGTCGCTGCCTCATCGGTTCCGGCGAGCTGCGTTTCGGATTCATCAGTGGCCGCAGGTTCTTGTACGGACTCTGTGGCCGGAGCAGGCTCGTCGGCGGTCGCCGGCTCTTCAACTATCGGCTCTTCATCTGCCGGTTCTTCATCTGCCGGCTCTTGGACCACTGGCTCGTCCGCAGTCGGCTCTTCTGACGCCACATCGTCCGTAGCCTCATCAGCCGCAGGCTCTTCGGCCTCGCCAACGGTTTCTTCAGGCGTCGGAACGATCTCAGGCGCCTCTTCCGCTGCAGCGGGCGCTTCGGCAGCAGGCTCTTCTTGTTCAACCGCTTCATCAGGGCCAGCCGCAGCTTCGGCGGGGGTCTCTTCGGCCTCTGCCAAATCAGGGGCAGCCGTTGTATCGGATTCATCGGCGCCTTCGAGCGGATCCTCGATATCGGCTTCCGCGGTCACGATCGGCTCGGGCGCGATCAGACCCTGCAGGATCTCGCTGGCCTTGCCCGGCTCGGATTCCATCACGATCGCCTGTTCGGTGCGCTCGGGCTCGATCAGAACGATATAGGGCTTGGCGCCGGCGATGGACTGACCTTCGCCAAGATCGGCTCTCGTGGTCAGTTCGAACCCGCCGACCGGCAATGGCTCATCGGGAGTGAAGGCAAATTCGCCGGCATTGTCGGCCTCGACGCTGCCCAGCTCTTCCCCATCGGCCATGAAGGTGACCGTGGCGCCGGGCGAGGTCCGCCCCGCCGCGACCATCGATCCGTCGGGCTGCACCAGCAGAATGTCATAGGCCGGCGCGATCAGACCCGGCTCTTCGGCCACTTCCTCGGTGGCGGGAGCGGGCTCTGGCGCATCATCGGCCGCGTCATCATTTTCCGTATCGGCAACATCCATTGCCGGCGCGGTCTCGACCTCGTCACCTGCCTGGCTCGAGGAGTCATCCGCTGACCCGAATATCTTCGAGCTGACGCACTGCCCGAAGGGGGCATCGAGATCCGAGCAATACTGGAAGACCGGGGTGACCAGGATGACCGCAACCAGGGCGGTGGTGGCTAAGCCCGCGCCGATGGCGATGGCGACGGTTTTCGATTTTGCCGGCGGGTTGGACAGAACGACCTCCTTGACCTCTCGAGGCACCCTTGGTCTCTCCGAGAGTGGGCCGGGGTCGATCCGCCTGCCTGAAGATCAAGCCGTGAGGCGTTCGGAGCCCGGTGCGCCCTCGGTCTTGAGAAGCTTGTAAGTGACCGAGTCATATAGCGCCTCGAAAGACGCATCAATGATATTGGGCGAGACTCCCACGGTAAACCAGCGCTCACCGTCTCCATCCCGGCTCTCAATCAGTACACGGGTGACCGCGCCCGTGCCACCGTCCAGGATACGCACCTTGAAGTCGACCAGTTCGAGATCGTCGATCCGCGAGGAGTATTTTCCCAAATCCTTGCGCATGGCGAGATCGAGCGCGTTGACCGGGCCATTGCCCTCGGCAACCGACATGAACATCTCGCCCTCGACATCGATTTTCACCACCGCCTCGGACATGGTGATCAATTCGCCACGCGCATTGAACCGGCGCTCGACCGTCGTGCGGTAGCTGACGACCTTGAAATAGTCCGGCACCTGCCCGAGCACACGCCGCGCCAGGATCGAGAACGACGCATCCGCATTGTCGTAGGAATAGCCGCGCGCCTCGCGCTCTTTCACCTCTCGCAACAACCGGTCGAGCTTCGGGTCCGCCTTGTCGACCTCGATCCCGGCCCGCGCCAGCACGGCGATCAGGTTCGATTTGCCCGCTTGCTGCGAAACCATGACATTGCGGGCATTGCCCACAAGAGCCGGATCGACATGCTCATAGCTTGCCGGGTCCTTGGCGATGGCCGAGGCGTGAATCCCCGCCTTGGTGACAAAGGCCGAAGCGCCGACATAAGGCGCCTGCCGCCGGGGTGCACGGTTGAGCAACTCGTCGAACGCCCGCGAAACATGGGTGATCTCGGTGAGCTTTTCCGCATCCAGCCCCAGTTCGAACCGCTCGCGATAGGGCGATTTGAGCATCAGGGTCGGAATGATCGAGATCAGATTGGCGTTCCCGCAACGCTCGCCGATGCCGTTGAGCGTACCCTGGATCTGCCGCACCCCCGCCCGCACGGCCGCCAGAGAATTGGCCACCGCATGTTCGGTATCGTTATGCGCATGGATGCCGAGCTTGTCACCCGGCGCCACCTTCATCACTGCTGTGACGATCTCCTCGATCTCCGAGGGCAACGTGCCGCCATTGGTGTCGCACAGCACAACCCAGCGGGCACCGGCCTCGAGCGCCGCCGTCACGCAGGAAAGCGCATAGCCCGCATTGGCCTTGTAGCCGTCGAAAAAGTGCTCGCAATCGAGCATCGGCTCTTTGCCCGCCTCGGCCGCCGCCCGGATCGTGTCGCGGATCGCCTCGAGGTTTTCCTCGGGCGTGATCCCGAGCGCCATTTCGACCTGGTGATCCCAGGCCTTGGCGACGAAACAGGTAGCATCCGCCGCCGAGGTCAGGATCGCCTGCAGACCCGGGTCGTTCGAGGCCGACCGCCCCGCCCGCTTGGTCATGCCAAAGGCGGTGAAAACGGCGTTCCTGGTCCGCTTCTTCTCGAAAAAGCCGGAATCGACCACATTCGCACCCGGATAACCGCCCTCGACATAGTCGATCCCGAGCGCGTCAAGCATGTTCGCAATCGCGATCTTGTCCTCGATGGAGAACTCGATGCCCGCGGTCTGCGCACCGTCGCGAAGGGTCGTGTCGAACAAATAGAGGCGGTCTTTTGCCATCGGTGAGGTCCTGGTCAGTGTTGCGGCGGCCATTCCGCCGTGTCGTGATCGGGGTGCTGACGATTGCTGGCCTTGATGGCGGCAGCGCCATCCGCATCCACATCTTCTGTCGTACCGAAATGCTTGAGATCGGCCAGTTGGTCGATCTGCGGCAAACGGGCTTCCATGCCGAGCTGATAGGCCAGCGGAATGGTCTCGGGGTGATCGAATGAGCCGATGGTCATCGAGATGTGCTGGCTTTCGTCGTGCCGGAAGGACAGTGGCGTTCCGCATTGCCCGCAAAAACCGCGCTCGACATGGGCCGAGCTTTTGAAGACCTGCGGAGCGCCGCGCGTCCATTCAAAGTCCGTCAGCGGAACACCCACCAGCGCCGCGAAAAAACTGCCACTGGCCTTCTGGCACATGCGGCAGTGACACACATGGGAATTATCCACCAGCGAGCTGGCCCGATACCGGACTGCCCCGCACTGACAACCGCCTGTCCTCACTTCGCTCATCTTACTGTCCCGCAAACCTGTCAGTCGCGCGGATCAACGCATCGAGAATGCCCGGCTCGCTGAAGGCGTGTCCCGCATCGTTGATGACGTGGAAATCGGCTTCCGGCCAAGCCTTGTGCAGGTCCCAGGCCGTGCGCATGGGCGTACACGCATCATAGCGCCCCTGCACGATCACCCCGGGAATGCCCTTGAGCTTGTGCGCATCGCGGATGAGCTGACCATCTTCCATGAACCCGCCATTGACGAAGAAGTGGTTCTCGATCCGGGCAAAAGCGATGGCGAAGTAATCGTCCCCGAACCCGTCGGTCAGCGTCGGGTTGGGCAACAGCGTGATCGCGCTGCCTTCCCAGGTGCTCCAGGCCTTTGCCGCCTCCAGCTTTTTGGCTTCGTCGTCCCCGGTCAGCAGCCGGTGATAGGCGCCCATGAGATCATGCCGCTGATCTTCGGGAATCGGTGCGAGATAGCCTTCCCACTTGTCGGGGAACAGAAGCGAGGCGCCGAATTGGTAGAACCAGTCGAGCTCGAGTTTGCGCAGGGTGAAGATGCCGCGCAGAACCAGTTCGCTCACATGCTCAGGATGGGTTTCGGCATAGGCGAGCGCCAGTGTCGACCCCCAGGAGCCGCCAAACACCTGCCATTTGTCGACGCCCATCATCTTGCGCAGCCGCTCGATATCGTCGACCAGATGCCAGGTGGTATTGGCTTCGAGATGGGCATGGGGCTTCGACCGGCCGCAGCCGCGCTGGTCGAACAGCATGATGTCGTATTTGGCCGGATCCCATTGCCGGCGCTGGTCCGGCATGACGCCGCCACCCGGCCCGCCATGTAGAAAAACCACAGGCTTGGCGCCTTTGGTGCCACAGCGTTCCCAATAGACCTCGTGCCCGTCCCCGACATCGAGGTGCCCGCTGTCATAAGGTTCGATCGCCGGGTACAACCCGCGCAGTTCACTCATGTGTATTGCCCTGTTCTTGCCCTGTGTGAGGGACCCAGCCCTCGGTATCGTGATCCGGATGCTGATAGGAGACGAGCGACGCAAAAAACTCCGGCGATTCCGCTGCGGGCCGCGTCGGCAGGTTGTGAAGCTCGTCGACAAAGCTCAGCTTGTCATTCGAATTGACCTGTATCGTTGGCGCCACCTGTTCGGGATCGTCAAAGACTGCAACCGCAATCTCGAGCGCCTCGCCGGCATCGTAGGCGATCGGCGTGCCGCAATCGGGACAGAACCCGCGCCGCACCAGGTTCGAACTCTGGAACCATTTGGGTTCGCCCCGTGTCCATTTGAGACCCGGCGCCGTCACCATGGCCGCATAGAAGCTGCCAAAGGCCTTCTGACACATCCGGCAATGACACATGCCGCTGCCACCCGGCTTTTCGACCGCGAAGCGTATGGCCCCGCATTGGCATCCCCCAGTGAGGGTCATCGCTTCATCTCCCATTTTGTGCGCCGCGCACCGGTTTCCGGATCCTTGTAGTCCATCAACACGATCCCCTCGCCCGCAAGGTCGTCGCGGATCTTGTCGGCGGTCTCGAAATCCTTGTTCATCAGGCAGGCCAGCCGCGCCTCGATACGCGCTTCAACATTGGCATCCACGGCCGCCTCGCGGACCGGATCGATACCGATCAGTTCAAGGCTCGCCAGCGCCGCCGGTACAGTATCGGGGTTGTTCATCAACTCATGCACGCGGGCAATCGCCAGGGGCGTCGACAGGTCATCGGCCAGCGCGTCGAGAAAGGTCTGATCGACGGCGCCGGTGGAAGCACCCGCAGACTTGGCCGCCCGCTCCCAGCGGTCGAGGATGGAAACGGCCTCTTCGAGCTTGGCGACAGCGAAGTCGATCGGTTCGCGATAATGGGACATCAGCATGGCGAGCCGCAGCACTTCGCCCGGCCATTTGCGGCCGCCGAAATGATCGGTGTCGAGCAGTTCGCGAACCGTGAAGAAGTTGCCGAGGCTCTTCGACATCTTCTCGCCTTCGATCTGCAGGAAGCCGTTATGCATCCATACTTGCGCCATCGGCGCGCCGCCATGGGCACAGCGCGACTGTGCGATCTCGTTTTCATGATGCGGGAAAATGAGGTCGATCCCCCCGCCATGAATGTCGAAGGTCTCCCCGAGATAGCGCTCGCTCATCGCCGAGCATTCGATATGCCAGCCCGGGCGTCCCTCGACCGTTATGCCGCCCGGCGACGGCCAGCCCGGCTCACCATCCCTGGAGGGTTTCCAGAGCACGAAATCGGTCGGCGCTTTCTTGTAACTTGCCACCTCCACACGTGCCCCCGCGATCATCTCGTCGAGCGCGCGGTTCGAGAGCTTTCCATAATCGGCCATCGAGGCGGTCTCGAACAGTACATGGTCGTCCGCGACATAGGCGTGACCATCGGCAATCAGCTTGTCGATCATCGCCACCATCTCGCCGATATGCTCTGTCGCCCGCGGTTCGACGGTCGGCTGAAGGCACCCCAGCGCCCCCATATCGGCGCGATACTGGGCCAGTGTTTCCTCGGTGATCGTACGGATATCGACACCGCGCTCGGCGGCGCGCGCATTGATCTTGTCGTCAACGTCGGTGACGTTGCGCACATAGGTCACGTGATCGCCGCCATAGACCTCGGTCAGCAGGCGAAACAACACGTCGAAGACGATCGCCGGACGCGCATTGCCGATATGGGCGAAGTCGTAGACCGTCGGCCCGCAGACATACATCCGGACATTCGCGGGATCGAGCGGGGTGAACCGCTCCTTGCTGCGGGTCAGGGTGTTATATAGCCGGATGTCGGTCATCACTTCTGCCTAATGCCAAGAAGAAACAATACTGCCGAGGGCAGCGGGCATTTGGTCAAAGAAGAACGAGAGTGAACAAAACCGCGCCGCCACCGATGGTTAGCGGGTAATAATGCAGCCGATAATGCAGATCGGGTTAACGGTTCTCATCACGGGCGGCACTGTGCCCAAGCGCTTTCGATAAATCAAGGCAATTCGAACCCTGCGGCGAGGCGGAAATCAGGCGGTAACAAACGCGAAGATCGCTGTCGCGACGATCGCGATACCAAAGCCGATATTGATCATCCTTTCGTGGCGCGGCGACAGATCGACCGACCCGATCAATATGCCGATGGCAATCCACACGATATCGACCGCGATCACGACCGCCATGACGCCGATCCATTTGACCACGCCATCCCACAACGCCATGTCCGGTACGATGGTAAACCCGGCCATGATGGCGGCGAAGGCTGCGAACCCCTTGGGATTGGCAATGCCCACGATCACGCCCGAAAGGGGGTTGAGCGCAAAATCCCCTGCCGCCAGCCGCCCGATCGGGGCAAAGGCCGTGCGCCAGGCGAGATAGAGAAGATAGGCCACCGCCACGATCATCAGGCCAAGCTTGATCGAGGGCACCGCAATCAGGGCGGTCATGATGCCCGCCGCCGTCAGCGCTGCGCCGATCCCCAGCCCGATTTCCACGCCGAGGAAGAAAGGCAGTGTACCGCGCCAGCCGACCCGGCGCCCCGCCGCCGCCAGTGCGAGCGGAACCGAGCCCGGTGCGCCAAGCAGCGCGAGGGCAGCCAGCAGATAGAGAAGAAGCGCTGTCCAGTCGAAAACCATCCGGCGCTTATGACGAATGCCGCCTTTGGCGGCAAGCACTGATCGTCAACAAAAAGAGCGGCGCCGAGGCACCGCTCTTAGAACCGCATTCCGGTATCTGCTATTTGGCGCGATAGGTGCCATGGCACATGCCGCATTGTCCGCCAACGGCCTTGACCGCGGCGGCATAGGCATCCGCGTCTCCGGCCTCCGCAGCGGCAATCATTTCGCCGGCATGGGTTTCGAAGTCGGTGAGGATCGCCATGAAGGCCTCATTGTCAGTCCAGATATTGTCCAAGGCCTTGGAGTCCCCGGTGTTTGATCCTTCGGGGAACAACTCCATCAGGAGTTGCGAATTGTATTGCAGCTGCTTGCCGGCGGCGATGGCTTCATCGCCGCTGAGCGCACCGGCACCGCGCATGGTCCCGCCATTCGACTTCATCGTGTCCTGGCGCAGTTCGATGATCTCATCGACCGACATGGCCGATACATCCGGCATGGTCATCATATCGTCCTGCGCCACGGCGATCGTGGCAGCAAGGGCAACCGACGCGAATCCGGCGGCGGCGAGCAGTTTATTGAACTTGAGCGGCATGAGCTTCCTCGTCTCCCTGTAAGGCAAAACTGAAACCAGCCACCGCATCCGGCAACTGGCAGTCGCACGTGGCGCCGCTTTCGGCGCAATCTCCATGCAACCGGCTCGGCGCGGTTCTGGCAAGTCACCAAGGGGTGACTTGATTGTGCATTATTTGGAAACGCCGGAAACCTGATGATCAAACAATCATCACGTCCCCGTGATCACTCTGCCCCATGCGCGACGACCATCTGGTTGATGTCGCCGACCGGACTGTTGCCGCTCTCGTCTTCCAGCAGGATATGCACGCGGTCACCGGCCTTGAGGAACGGTGTCGATGCTTTGCCCTTGACCAGCTTTTCCGCCGTACGGGCCTCAACGATACAGGAAAATCCCGGTTCTTCGCCGCGCACCGGCAACAAATTGTCATGCGCATTGGCGACGGTCCCCGACCCGATGATCGTGCCGCATCCCAGCTCTCTGGTCCGGGCTGCCGCCACGATCAGATCGGCGAAGTCGAAGGCCACATCGGCGCCCGCATTCGGCTGGCCGTAGAGCGTGCCATTGACGAAAGATTTGATCTTGAGGTGCAGGCGCGAGGAACTCCACGCATCGCCGAACTCGTCCGGCGTCGCCACGATCGGGGCAAAACTGGTCGCCGGCTTGGCATGAAAGAACCCGAAACCGCCCTGCAGATCGTCGGCCACCAGCCGTCGGAAGGACACATCATTGCAGATGGTGATCAGCCGGATCGATGCCGCGGCCGTCTCGTGGTCGACACCCATCGGCACCGGGCCGGTGATGACCGCGATCTCCGCCTCGAAATCGGGCGCCAGATTGTCCTCGGGCAAAATGATATTGTCCCGCGGACCGGCCAGGCTGTCGGATGCCCCCTGATACATCAGCGGCCGCTGATCCTGCAGCTCCGCATCCTTGGACCCCTTGGCGGTGCGTACCCGCTCGAGATGGCTGAGATAGCCCGCCCCGTCGATCCATTGATAGGCGCGCGGCAAGGGCGCCCGCGCCGCTTCGGGTTCGAAAGGCTTCCCTGCGATGTCCCCTTCATTGAGTCGCCGATAAAGCTCGGCCAGCTTCGGCGCCGCCACGTCCCACTGGTCGAGCGCGGCCTGCAGATGCGGCGCGACACCTCCTGCCGAGGCATATCGGGTCAAATCGGCGGAAACGACGACGAGTTGCCCGTCCGGACTGGCATTGGCGAGGGTCGCAAGTTTCATCGGCTGAAGCCTCCTCGTGCTCGACGCAAACAAATCTTAAAGCTGCGTCGTCAAACATGTATTCAATGGCAGGGAACGGGCCAAGCCCTGATGGATTAACACACCATCCGGGATGTCGAATGCCCTGCCAAGCGCCGGTTATGCCACGACCCGGCCATGTTGCGGAGCCACAAAGCCTTCTATGAATCGCCTGATCGTCGTCATTGCTGCGCTGATTGCCATTTTCACAGGCGAGGCCGCTCTTGCCCAGTCCAACTCCTGCGGGCAATTGCAGCGCCAGCTTCAGTCGCTCGACCGCGACGGCGATTTCCGCAACATCCAGCAGTATTCCGGGCAGTTGCGCGATGCCACCAACGCCCAGCGCCGGCTCGAAAGCACCTTCGTGCGATCCGGCTGCAACCGCATGATGCAACAGGGCCAGCGCCTACCCCGCGAGTGTAACCAGCTCATCCGCCAGATCCAGCGCGTGCGCCAGGACGTCGAGACCCTCGGCCAGCGGCTGTCGCGCGGCCAGGCCGTCGCCCAGGCACGCGAGGATGTGCTGCAGCAGATCGCCCGCTTCGGCTGCCAGACCGGGTCCAACGTGACCATCCGCGAGCGCGATCGTGGCGGCTTTCTGGAGCGCCTGTTCGGCGGTTTCTCCAATCGCGGCAACGACATTATCGGCGAGGAGTTCGACCCCTTCGGTGGGATGTCGACCCTGCGCACGGTATGTGTCCGCAAGCAGGACGGCTATTACTGGCCGATCTCCTATTCGACGGTCGACGACTATCTTTTTCAGGACGCCGACGCCTGTCAGGCCTCATGCCCGACCGCCGATGTCGAACTCTATTATTACCACATCCCTGGTGAAGACGTTGACAGCATGGTCAACCTCGCCGGTGAGCGTTATGTCGACCTGCCGACGGCCTTCCAGTACCGGCGCGAATACTCCGCCGGCTTTTCGTGCAAGCAGCAGATCAACTACGGCTCGATCAAGATCGCCGAGGACGGGGACGAAACCCGCGCGATCGTGACATTCGAGGATCGCGTCGTGCCCATGCCGCGCCGCGACCCGCGCAGGACGACCGAGATCGTGGTGGCGGAAGCAACCTTCGTGCCCCTGCCCCGCCCGCGCCCATCGCGCAATGGCGAGCCACAGCGGGCAACCCCGGTGGTGGTTTCTCAGGCCGATTTGCGGGTGATCGAGGTCGACGGCAAACAGATCAGGATAATCGGTCCAGACACGCCTTACGTCCCAACACCGGCAGAAGGCTCCTGAGTTCGGGGCCATCGGGCCGTCCCGTCAGCGCCAGCCGCAAGGGCAGAAACAATCCGCGCCCCTTGCGCCCGGTCTGATCCTTGAGCGTGCCGGTCCAGGCTTTCCAGGTGTCCCCGTCCCAGGGCTCTGGCGGCAGCAAGTCCCGTGCTTCATTGAGAAACCCGCGGTCTTCATCTGCGATCACCGGTTCCACCGGACCGGTGACGATACGATGCCAATCCTCGATGTCGGACAGCTTCGAGATGTTCTCGCGCGCGGCAAGCCAAAGCGCCTCGGCGTCCGAAATCCCCATCACCTCAAGCCTGTTCTGAACCGCCGCATAGGGCGTGGTGTGCAGCAGCCGCGCGTTGAGGGCGTCCAGCTCGCTGGGGTCGAACCGGGCCGGTGCCCGTGAGACCTTGGAGAGATCGAACACCTCGGCCAGCGCGTCGAGATCGGCATGCGGGGCCACGGCCTCGCTCGTGCCGGTCAGAACCGCCATGATCGCCACCGCCATTGCCTCATAGCCGGCTCCGCGCAGATCGCCCAGGGACAGGGCACCATGACGCTTGGAAAGCCCGTGCCCCTCGGCATCCGAGAGAAGGTTGTGATGCGCAAAGACCGGCACCGTCCCACCCAGCGCTTCGATCAGTTCGATCTGGGCCCCGGTATTGGTGACGTGATCCTCGCCGCGGATGACATGGGTGATCCCCATATCGATATCATCGACCACCGATGGCAGGGTGTAGAGATAGCTCCCGTCCTCGCGGATCAGCACCGGATCGGACTGGGTGGCCGTATTCACATGGCTTTCGCCGCGCACCAGATCGGTGAAGGTGATCGCCCGTCCATCGAGCTTGAACCGCCAATGCGGTTTGCGCCCTTCAGCCTCGAAGGCGGCCCTTTCGGCATCGGAGAGGTTGAGCGCTGCACGGTCATAGATCGGCGGTTTGCCCAGCGCCCGCGCCCGCTTGCGGCGCCGGTCGAGCTCTTCGGCGGTCTCATAGCAGGGATAGAGCCTGCCCATATCGATCAGCCTGCCGCGCGCGGCATCGTAGAGCGCGGTTCGCTCGGACTGGTAGCGCACAAGATGCGGCTCGATGCCGATCCAGCTCAGATCCTGTTTCGCCGCCTCGGCATATTCCGTGCGCGACCGCTCGGGATCGGTATCGTCGAACCTCAGGACGAACTCGCCGCCCTGTTTGAGCGCGAACAGCCAGTTGATCAGGGCCGGGCGCAGATTGCCGATATGCAGAAAACCCGTCGGGGACGGGGCAAAACGGACCCGGGTCATGCTTTGCCCTCCGCGCGGCCCTCATCGCGATACCCCGAGGTGATCGGGTATTTGCGTCCGAGACCGAATGCCTTCTGGGTGAGCTTCACCCCCGGCGGGGCCTGCCGGCGCTTGTATTCCGCGAGGTAGAGCAGCCGCTCGACCTTCTTGACCGTCTCGCGGTCATACCCGCGCAACACGATGTCCTCGACCGAGGCTTCGTCCTCGACAAGCCCGTGCAGGATCGCATCGAGCACTTCATAGGGCGGCAGGGAATCCTGGTCGGTCTGGTCTTCGCGCAATTCCGCGCTCGGGGCCTTCTCGATGATCGAGACCGGAATGACCTCGCCTTCGGGGCCGAGACAATCACCGGGCATATGCGCGTTCCGCCAACGGGCGAGTTGATAGAGCTGGGTCTTGTACATGTCCTTGACCGGGTTGAACCCGCCATTCATGTCGCCGTAGATGGTGGCGTAGCCGACCGCCATCTCTGACTTGTTGCCGGTGGTGATCAGCATCGACCCCAACTTGTTCGACACCGCCATCAGAATGAGCCCGCGCATGCGCGACTGGATATTCTCTTCGGTGAGGCCTGGTTTGAGTCCGGCGAACAAGGGCGCCAGCGCCTCATTCGCGCCTTCGACCGGCTCCCCGATCGGCACAACATCGTAGCGCACCCCCAACCGCTCGGCGCAATCCTTGGCGTCCCGGATGCTTTCCTCGGAGGTGTAGCGATAGGGCAGCATGATGCAGTGCACGTTTTCAGGGCCGAGCGCGTCGGCGGCGATCGCTGCGGTCACCGCGCTGTCGATGCCGCCCGAAAGCCCCAGCACCACCGACGTGAACCCGTTCTTGCGGATATAGTCGCGAAGCCCGATCACGCAGGCGCGCCAGGGCGCCTCATCGACGGACACCAGCGGGCGCACCTGGCCGGCCTCGCAATGCCAGCCCTTTTTCGTGCGGTGCCAGTCCGAGATCACCAACTCCTCTTCGAAAGACCGTCCCTCGAAGGCCATGGTATGATCGGCATTGAGACCAAATGAAGCGCCATCGAACACCAGCTCGTCCTGTCCCCCGAACTGGTTGAGATAAAGCAGCGGCAACCCGGTCTCGACCACCCTTGCCATGGCCACGTTCAGCCGCACATCCTGCTTGGCCCGGTGATAAGGCGAACCGTTCGGGCACAGCAGTATTTCAGCGCCTGTCTCGGCCAGGCACTCGCAGACATCCGGCGCCCATATGTCTTCGCAGATCGGGACACCGATCCGCACACCCCGGATATTCAAGGGACCGGGCAGCGGCCCGGATGCGAAATAGCGCTTTTCATAAAACACATCGTCGTTTGGCAGCTTGTGTTTGTAGCGCTTGTCCTTGATCGCACCATCCTCGACCAGGAGCACCGCATTGTAGAGCGTGTCACCATCGAGCCAGGGCGTGGGGAGCAGCAGGGAAAGATCCTTGCCGGCCGTCTTCGCTGCCAGTTGATGCGCAGCATCGATCGCATCGGTCACGAATTTGCGCTTGAACAGCAAGTCTTCGGGGAAATAGCCGGTGAGGAACAATTCCGAGAGCATCAGGATATCGGCACCTGCTGCTTCGGCGTCAGACAGTGCCTTTTCGGCAAGCTCGAGATTGGCCTTGAGCGCGCCAACGGTCGGGTTGAGCTGCGCCAGCGCGATACGCAAATGATCTGTCACGGAGGGGCCTGCTGCATGCAATCAAGGGCGCGGCGAACCGCGGGTGAAATCGCGTTGAGCTTTATCGTTTGCGCACTTGAAGGGCAAGCAAGGGCACAAACGAAAGGCGCCGCGGCATGGCCGCGGCGCTCTCGTGACAACGGCGTGGAGAACCGTTTTTCCTAGAAGCTGTAACTCAACTCGACCATGCCCCCGAACCGGAAGAGTTCGAAGCCGGTGAGATCGCCGACATAGGTTTGCTGTGCGGCCGTACCCGGGGTTTCATAGTCGGGATCCGCATCGAGATCCTGGGAATCGGTCACCTCGACCGTCCCGTATGAGCCTTCACCGACCCCCAGCATGTACCAGGCGCGCCCGCCGGCCTTGATGTTCCAGCCATGGGCGATCTCGGCACCGAGCATAACCTCGGCAGTCGCGCCATAACCCCGCCCGTCGAATTCGACCGGCGTCGTCAGATACATGGAGCAATCCCCAGCCGGCGGCGTACAGGCGAACGGGCCGCCATCGCTGCCGCCGCCAAGTGTTCCGGAGATCGACGCATAGGGAATGGCCGCGACTTCACCCTCGATCGAGAACCGGCCGAGTTCGGCCTTGCCCGACACACCAAGGCGCAGGGCATGGATGTCGAGATTCTGCTCTGAACTGTCGAAGGGCACGATCGGTTCGGGCTGTGAGGTCGGCCAAGTGATTCCATCGACGACCGCATATCCGGCCCGGCCATTGTCCGGAGAATCGTTCCAGTACTGATAGCCGATCAGCGGCCCGAAACGCGTCCCGCCGCTGTTGTCGCCCAGGACCCCGTAGCCGAAATCGGCGACGACGTAACCGATATTGCCGCCGGTGAAGGTGTCGGTGTCGTAGGGGCTGTCATATTCGCCATTGATGGCCGCCGCATAACCGGCTGTGAACTTGAGATAGCTGTCGGTCGAGGCATCATCGATGCGCACGAACAGTTCGGGAATATGTGCGGTGTCTTCGGAGGTGAAATCCCCGGCCCCGGTACCGATAGCCTGACGGCCCATCGCGTACCAGTAGCGCATGCCTGCCTCGAATTCGAGAGGATCGATGCCGCCTGTCGGGGTGTCCCATTCATCGGTGAACCCGCCGCGCATCATATTGTCCCAGTCGGCAGCGAACGCGCCATGAACGCCGGTGCCGGCCAGAAGGGCGGAGACCGCCAGGGAAACCAACAGGGGACGACGCATGACCAATCTCCAACAACGCGGAATGCAATACTGTGCTGGGATTGTTTATGATTGATTAGGGTTAAGACGAGCCTAACCGGGCGCTAACGATGTCTTAACGCAAAAACGCCGCGGCAAGGCCGCGGCGCTTGTGAATTCAGCTGGTCGCCTCGCCTAGATGGCGGCGAAGCTGCGCGGCCGCTGGGGACGCTGATCCTGCATTTCCTCGGCCACCAGAAACGCCAGTTCCAGGGCCTGGGACGCATTGAGCCGCGGATCGCAATGGGTGTGATAGCGGTCCTTGAGGCTTGCCTCGGTCACCGCCGACAGCCCGCCGACACATTCGGTCACATCGCGGCCGGTCATCTCCACATGCACACCGCCGGCATAGGTTCCCATCTGGCGATGCACATCGAAGAAGTTGCGCACTTCGTCGAGCACGAGTTCGAACGGCCGGGTCTTGTATCCGGTCGAAGCCTTGATGGTATTCCCGTGCATCGGATCGCAGCACCACACCACCGAACGGCCTTCCTTCTTTACCACTTCGATGAGGCGCGGCAGATGGTCGGCCACCTTTTCGGCGCCGAAGCGGGTGATCAGCGTCAGCCGGCCCGGTTCATTGGCCGGATTGAGCGCATCGAGCAGACGCTTGAGGTCGTCATTGGTCATGGTCGGTCCGCATTTCAGGGCGATCGGATTATTGATGCCGCGGAAATACTCGACATGGGCATGGTCGGGATTGCGGGTGCGATCGCCGATCCAGAGCATGTGCCCGGACGTCGCGTACCACTCATTGGTGATCGAATCCCGCCGGGTCAGCGCTTCCTCATAGCCCAGCAGCAGCGCTTCATGGCTGGTGAAGAACTTGGTCTCGCGCAGCGCCGGGGTGTTCTCTGGCGTGATGCCCATGGCCCGCATGAAATCGATCGATTCATCGATCTTGCGCGCCACTTCCTCGTATTTGGCGTAGGACTTTGTGTCTTTTACAAAACCCATGGTCCATTCGTGCACACGCTCGAGATTGGCATAACCGCCACTCGCAAAAGCGCGCAGCAGGTTAAGCGTCGCCGCCGCCTGCCGATAGGCCATGATCATCCGGTTGGGATCAGGCACGCGCGCATCGGCGGTGAAGTCGATATCGTTGACGATGTCGCCGCGATAGCTCGGCAGCGTCACCCCGTCGACGGTCTCGGTATCCGCCGAACGCGGCTTGGCGAACTGTCCGGCAATGCGGCCGACTTTGACCACCGGCTTCGACCCGCCATGGGTCAGCACGACCGCCATTTGCAGGAACACGCGGAAGAAGTCGCGAATATGGTCCGCATGGTGCTCCGCAAAGCTCTCGGCACAGTCACCGCCTTGAATGAGAAAGGCTTTCCCGTTTGCGACCTGGGCCAGATGGGATTTCAGATCGCGCGCCTCGCCTGCAAAGACCAGCGGCGGAAAAGTCGATAGCCGAGCCTCGGTTGCCGTCAAATCGTCAGCATCCGGATAGTTCGGCATCTGCTGCGCTTCGAAGTCTCTCCAGCTTGCGGGTGTCCAGTCGGTCATGGGTCTACTCGTGGCTACACGTCAATAATACCGGGCGGTCTAGCAGAATTGCCCCGCCCGCGCCAGCTTGTCGGGAGGGAAAACGGCCAAAGCCGTCGCCGCTTGGTCATTCGGGCAATTTCGCATATGCCAGCATCTTGTCTGTGCGGAGGAACCAATGAGCGAGATCGACCATTCAGACGCGCCGAATGACGTCGCCGCGCGGCTCCACAAGGCGCCATCGGTCAACTATCTGCGCGACTGGATCTATGGCGGCATTGATGGTGCGGTGACCACATTCGCGGTCGTGGCGGGCGTGATCGGCGCCAACCTGTCGACCAGCGTCATCCTGGTCCTGGGTCTCGCCAACCTGATCGCGGACGGCTTCTCGATGGCCGCGTCGAACTATTCGGGCACCAAGGCCGAACGCGATGACTATGAACGCATCCGGCAGATCGAATTGCGCCGCCTCAGGGACAACCGGGAGCATGAGCGAGAAAAGTTGCGCCGGATCTATCGGGAAAAGGGTTATGAAGGCGAACAGCTCGATACCATGGTCGACATCATATCCTCGCGCGACGAGGTGATGCTCGACACCATGCTGCATGAAGAATACGGCCTGACATCCGTCCAGCGCTCACCGGGCCTGGCGGCTCTGGCGACCTTCCTGGCCTTCATCATTTGCGGTGCCGTGCCGCTTTTGCCCTTTGCGTTCGACCTCGCCCAATCCCCTCTCATTGCCAGCACCATGACGGGTGTTGTGTTTTTCGCCATCGGCACCGTCAAATCGCGCTGGTCGACCCAGCACTGGTCCACCTCCGGTTTCGAAACCCTGGTGATCGGACTGGGTGCCGCCGGCCTGGCCTTTCTGATTGGCGCAGGCCTGCAGGGGCTTGTCGGCGCCAGCGGTATCTGAGGATTACTGCCTGAGGCCGTTGACCACCTTGTGCGTGGGTTGCTTGAGGGTCACCAGCTCCTCCGCCGCCGTCGGATGCACGGCGATGGTGCGATCGAAATCGGCCTTGGTTGCACCCATGGTGACCGGGATGCCGGCAAGCTGAATCATTTCGCCGGCGCCGGGGCCGACGATGTGCACACCCAGCACCTTTTCGTCCCCGGCCCGGGTGATCAGCTTGAGCAGCATTTTTTCCGGTCGGTCCGTGAGCGTGTTGATCATCGGGCGGAAGCGGGACATGTAGACGTTGACCTCGTCATAGGCCTTGCTGGCCTCTTCTTCCGTCATGCCCACTGTGCCGACTTCAGGCTCCGAGAAGACCGCAGTGGGTATGATCGAATGGTCAACGGTTGTGGGGTTGGAATTGAATTCGGTCTCGGCAAAGGCAGCCCCTTCGCGGATCGCCACCGGCGTGAGCTGTGCACGCCCGGTCACATCACCCACCGCATAGATTGAGGGCACGTTCGATTGCGACCGGTCGTTGACCCGGATCGAGCCGTCGAGCGCAAGGTCCACACCCACTGCTTGAAGCCCCAGGCCTTCGACATTCGGCCGCCGGCCGGTGGCAAACATCACTGCCCCGTATTCGGAACGGCTGCCGTCTTCGCAGGTCACCTCTATGGCACCGCTCGGCGTCTTCCTGAGCGCCGCCGGATGGAGGTTGAGTTTGATCTCGATGCCGCGCTGGGCCATGCCCTCGGTCACCATCTCCCGAATGTCCTGGTCGAAACCGCGAAGGATCTGCTCGCCTCGATAGGCGAGCGTCGTCTTCACCCCCAGCCCAGCGAAAATCGAGGCAAACTCAACCGCAATATAACCGCCCCCGACGACGCAGATCGCCTCCGGCAACTCTTCGAGATGAAAGGCCTCGTTCGAAGAAATGCCCAATTCGATTCCTTCTATCTCGGGCAGGCTCGGGCGCCCGCCGGTCGCGATCAGGATGCGCTCTGCGCTGACTTCTTCGCCCGAAGACACCAGCCGAACCGCGTTCGGACCAGTCACCAATGCCCGCTCCGCCTTGACCGTGACCCCGGCATTGTCGAGCAGCGACCCGTAGATCCCTTCGAGCCGCGCGATCTCACGGTCCTTGTTTTCAAGCAAGGTGCGCCAGTCGAATCGAGCGTCGGTTTGCCAGCCATAGGCCGGCGCGACCTCGAACATGTCCTTGAACCGGCTGGCATAGACGAAGAGCTTCTTTGGCACGCATCCGCGGATGACGCAGGTTCCGCCAAGCCGGTACTCTTCCGCGAGCAACACCCGGGCGCCATAGGTCGCCGCCATGCGGGCTGCGCGCACGCCCCCGGAACCGCCACCGATAACCACGAGATCGTAGTCGAATGCCATTTTTGACCGGTCTCCCCTATCCAAGGACCCGGGAGCTTGCACAAAAAAGACCCCTGCACAAGGCAGGGGTCTCTCAACTCGGTCTGAAGCTTCCGACGCGGCTAGAGGTTGTAGCCCTGTTCAGCCAGGCTGGCGCGCATCTTTGCGATGAATTCGCGCGAAACGTTGTTTTCATAGACCGTCAGCGCCAGTTGCAGCGCGCGGTTCACCTCGGGGGTGTTCTTGAGCCACTTCTGCCCGATATCCGATGAGTAGAACGCGATGAGCTCATTGAGTTCCTCAACGGAGTAATTGACCGCATAGATCCGGGCATACTGATCGAACAGCGCCGATTTCTGGTCGCGATAGCTGGCCATCACCTGTTCGGCGGTGTCCGAGATCGGCTTGGCCAGGTCGGGATTGTCATTGATGAAGGCACGGGTTGCCTCCACCGCGGTGTTGACCACCGCCCGTTCCCAGGTTGCACCGTGATCCTGCAGATCGACGAGCTTGCGTGCGACGGCGAGGTGGTCCGGCGAAATTTCCTGCGCGGCAGCGCCGGCGATTCCCGCAAAGGCAATGAGGCCGGCAAGCAGAAGACGCCGGCAGGTCTTGGCAAACACCATGTTCATCAGGCTCCCTGGCCGTGATCGTTACTTCATTTCAGGGGTTGGCGCAGCCAGCACCTCGACCCCGTTCTCACCCGCTATATACGCTGCCTTGCACAAGCGCACAAACAGACCGTGTTCGACGAGCCCCGGAACGGCGCTCAAGGCCTCGGCCAAGCCTTCTGGATCGGAAATACGGCCAAATGATGCGTCATAGATGAGGTGGCCGCCGTCCGTCACGAACGGTGTCTGGATGCCGCCGCGAACGACCAGATCACCCTGGGCTCCGAAATCCGCCAGCACCGTTTCAAGGTGCCGCGCCGTGGCCCGATGGCCGAACCGATCGACTTCGAGCGGCAGCGGGAACCGCCCGAGCACATCGACCTTCTTGCTTTCGTCCGCAATCACCACCATGCGTTTCGAAGCGGCGGCCACGATCTTCTCCCGCAGATGCGCTCCGCCACCGCCCTTGATCAAGCGCAGTCGGAGATCGATCTCGTCCGCGCCGTCGATCGTGAGATCGAGTTCTGGCGTCTCGTTGAGCGTGGTCAGCGGAATATCCAGCGCGCGGGCTTGTTGTCCGGTCGCCTCGGAGGTCGGTACGCACAGACATTCAAAGCCCTTGGCCACCTTCGCTCCAAGGAGATCGACAAGGTGCCAGGCCGTCGAACCGGTACCAAGCCCGACCCGCATCCCGTTCTCGATTTCTTCAAGCGCCGCTGCCGCCGCCTGCCGTTTTCGGGAATCGGCCAACTGGTTCTCCACTGCCTCCGGTCCGCTGGCGCCCGGCAATCGCCCGGCCAGAGGGTCCTGTCAAGCGCCCGCTCACAAAATGGTGAAGCCCAAAACGGCCATTTTTGGCGGATTCTGGGCAACAAAACGTCAAAAAAGCGATGCGACGCGCGCTTGCGCCTTTGCAGTTTGGTAAACAGCGTTTAGTAGCTTGAAACTGGTTGCGTGGCTCCGGCGAGCCACATGTCAATTCGAGGGACGTAAGAGGCGATGACCAAAATCAGACTTTTTGCCGCTGCGCTGGTCGCGGTTTTGATGGCCACTCTGGTGGTCGGTGAGAGCGTTGCGCAGGAGCGAATTTTCGATCCGGCAACCAATGAATGGGTTTACCTGGATGACGCGCCTGCCGCGACACCGAACCGGCGGGTTGCGCGCCGGGCGCTGCAGGCCCGCGGGTCTTCGGTCAAACGCGAAACGGTGAAGTACGCGTCGAACTACGCGCCGGGCACGATCGTGGTCGAGTCCTCCAAGTTCCGGCTCTACTACATTGTCGATAGCGACACCGCTATTTCCTACGGCATCGGCGTCGGCCGCGATGGCTTCCGCTGGTCGGGTTCGCACCGCATCTCCCGCAAGGCGGAATGGCCGGGCTGGACCCCGCCGCCGGCCATGCGCAAGCGCCAGCCTGAACTGCCGGCCTACATGCCGGGCGGTCCGGGCAACCCGCTGGGAGCCCGCGCGCTGTATATCGGTTCGACCCTTTATCGTCTGCATGGCACCTCCGAGCCCTGGACCATCGGTCATCAGGTTTCCTCGGGCTGCATCCGGCTCACCAATGAAGACATCATCGACCTCTATGGTCGCGTGAAGGTCGGGGCGCGTGTAATCGTTCGCCTCTAGTCGAACGCCAATAACGAGTTTGCAGCGGCCCCCTGTTCGGGGGCCGTTTGCGTTTGAGCGAGCAAGGCGTGAACGCGATTGAATTGCATCGCCGCCGCCCTCCTCCTACAGTCCGGCCGAAACAAGGGACCCGGATATGACTTCCCCCGCCAAAAATCCGCTGACCGACCGCTTTGGCCGCACGATCACATATTTGCGGATCTCGGTAACAGACCGCTGCGACTTCCGCTGCGTCTACTGCATGGCGGAAAACATGAGCTTTCTGCCCAAGAGAGAAGTTCTCTCGCTAGAGGAAATCGACACCATCGCCCGCGCTTTTGTGGCCCGCGGCGTGACCAAGCTGCGCCTCACAGGGGGCGAACCGCTGGTGCGCCGGGACATCATGACCCTGATCCGCAGGCTGGGCGCCTTGCGCAATGACGGCGGTCTCGACGAACTGACCCTGACCACCAACGGCTCCCAGTTGACCCGTTTCGCCTCCGACCTGTTCGAGGCTGGCGTTCGCCGGGTCAATGTCTCGCTCGATACGACCGACGAAGCCCGCTTTGCCGAGATCACCCGTTGGGGCCGCCTGCCGCAGGTGCTTGACGGCATTGCCGCCGCGCGCGAAGCGGGTCTCAAGGTCAAGATCAACATGGTCGCCCTCAAGGGCGGCGCGTCCGAAGGCGGCAATGAGGATGAAATTGTCCCCATGCTCGAATGGGCGCACAAACATGGGATGGACCTGACGCTGATCGAGACCATGCCCATGGGCGAAGTCGATATCGACCGCCCGGACCAGTACCTGCCGCTCAGCGAGGTCCGCAACCGTCTTTCAACCCGGTTCACATTGACCGATGACCCTCATTCGACAGGCGGTCCCGCCCGGTATGTCCATGTCGCGGAAACCGGCGGCCGGCTGGGATTCATTACCCCGCTCACACACAATTTCTGCGAGAGCTGCAACCGCGTCCGCCTGACATGCACCGGCGATCTCTATTTGTGTCTTGGACAGGAAGACCGACTTAATCTGCGCGACGTGCTGCGCAATGACGGGCCCGAAGCGCTCGACGACGCGCTCGATCGCGCCATGCTGATCAAGCCCAGGGGCCACGATTTCCTGATCGACCGCGACCATGCCGGTCCCGCGGTCCCGCGCCACATGTCGGTGACGGGCGGTTAGCCCCGATCAGTCTTCACCGGGCGCGATATAATCGAGCGGCAACACCGTGGTGTATTTGATCTGCTCCATCGCAAAGGATGAGCTGACATCGGAGAGCGAGATCCTCGAGATGAGGTTCTGGTAGAACGCATCGAAGGCAGCAATGTCAGGCACCACAACCCGCATCAGGTAATCGACCTCCCCGCTCATGCGGTAGAATTCCATGACCTCCGGGAACTCTTCGACGGCCTTGGCGAAATCCTTGAGCCATGTCTCGTTGTGCTGATTGGTGCGCACGGCGACAAACACCGTCACGCCCGCATTGACCTTGAACGGATCGAGAATGGCCACCCGGCGCCGGATGATCCCGTCCTCCTCCATCTTCTGGATGCGGCGCCAGCATGGCGTTGTCGACAACCCGACTTTGCGCCCGATCTCCGCCACCGGCGTGGTGGCATCCTTCTGCAACAGCGCCAAAATCTTGCGGTCGATCTTGTCGAGCGCCATATCCGCCCCCTTGGAATGGGTTTCCAATTCTGCCGGATTCTGACCCGGCAATTAGAAAATTATCCGAATGGGCGGCCAAATCAACCTCGAACTCTCCCCCAAACGCCCAATCTGGCCGGCGGCCCGCACCTGTTGCAAATCATCACACCTAACGACCCGTTAACTACCAGCTTGTTAGGGTTCCGGTGACCATTAACCCAATGCGTTCAACGCGTCCGAAGTCAGAGTTCCGAGTATCGGCATGCCGACCGCATCCGCTTCAGCCTCGAAAACGGATCCCGCGCGCCCGTCGCGCGAGCGCGTGCGTTCGACCCAACGCACGATTTCCGACGCGCGACAGCGGCTGACTTCCTCGAGCGGCACCCGTGCCTCCTATGACTATGAGTTGCTCGGCGAATATGTGAATTCGCGGCTTTCGGGCACGCTGGCCGTTCCTCTGCTGGTCGTTATCCTCGCCTCGCTGGCAAGCTTGTGGGTGCATCTGGCCGCCACCTTTGTGTGGGCGGCGGTGGTAAGCATCGCCCATTTCGGCCTCATCATCATGTGCCGCCAGTTCCGCAACACCGATATGAACCGGTTCGATGCGCGGCGCTGGACAACGACATTCGTTGCCGGCGAAACCGTTTATGGCATCGCCTGGTCTCTGATGGCGCTGTTCACCATCACCGCAGACGCCGACGGCGTGTTGGTGATCCTGTTCGCCATGCTCCTCGTCGGTATGGCCGTCAACGGAATTTCGACCCGCACCCTGCCGATCGCGACAACTGTCAGCACCCTGCCTGCGACCATCACGGTGGGAGCCAACCTGCTGGCCACCGGCGGCGAACTCAACTACGCGCTCGCCGCGACTGCTGCTGGCGCTGCCCTGTTCTTCAACTATCTGGCGCGCACACTTCATCGCACAGAGATCAAGAGCCTCGAGCACCGCGCCGAAAAGGACGCGCTGATTCTCGAGCTGGGTGAGGCCAAGGCGACGTCGGACGAGGCGCGGCGCCAGGCCGAACAGGCCAATGTCGCCAAGTCGCGCTTTCTCGCCACCATGAGCCACGAGCTGCGCACCCCGCTGAACGCGATCATCGGCTTCTCGGAAGTCATGCGTTCGGAAATGCTCGGACCCCATTCGGTGCCGCAATACAAGGACTATTCGAACGACATTCATGCCTCCGGCGAGCATCTGTTGAACCTGATCAACGAACTACTCGACCTGTCGCGCATCGAGGCCGGCAAATACGAACTCAATGAAGAGGCCCTGTCGCTTGTCGATATCGCAGAGGATTGCCGGCGCATGCTCGAAATCCGCGCCCGCTCCAAGGGCATCGAGCTGGTCACCGAATTCGACGACGGCCTGCCCAAGATCTGGGGCGACGAGCGCGCCATCCGCCAGGTCGCACTGAACCTCCTCTCAAATGCCATCAAGTTTACGCCCCAGCAGGGCAAGGTCATCTTCTCTGTCTCGCGCAGCGCCGATGGCGGCCAGATGGTCTCGGTGCGCGACAATGGTCCGGGCATTCCCGAGGAGGAAATCGAGACCGTCCTGTCCTCTTTCGGCCAGGGCTCGCTGGCCCAGAAAACCGCCGAACAGGGGGCGGGTCTCGGCCTTCCGATCGTCCAGTCGATCATGGAGCTGCATCAGGGCCGGTTCGACCTGTTCTCCAAGCTGCGCTTCGGCACCGAGGCGATCGCCACCTTCCCGCGTAACCGGGTCATGGATGCCCTCGCCCCGGTTGTGCACCGCCGTCCCAAGCTCGAGATTTACGCCGCGGACACCGCTTGAGCGGCGATATCCCGATTGCCGCATCTCGGCCAAGCTGCTTTGATCCGTGCCGTGAATACGCCATCAGCCGACCGGACCATCGAGACTGTCTGGCGCCGCGAGTCTCCTAAACTGATCGCGGCGCTCACCCGCATGATGCGCGATGTCGATCTGGCCGAGGACATGGCGCAGGAGGCTCTGATCCAGGCCATGCGCCAATGGCCTCGAGACGGCATTCCGGAAAATCCGGGCGCCTGGCTGATGACCGCCGCCAAACGCCGCGCGCTCGACTATTTTCGCCGCAACGCCATGATGGCGCGCAAGCTCGACGAGCTCATCCTTGACCCCGATATGCCCGACCACGACGACCCGCGCGGCGATATCGAAACCGGGCTCGATGACGATATCGGCGACGATGTGCTCAGGCTTGTCTTCACAGCCTGCCATCCGGTGCTGCCCGCACCGGCCCGTGCCGCGCTGGCGCTCAAGATGCTCGCCGGCCTGACCACCTCCGAGATCGCGCGCGCCTTCCTCACGAACGAGAAGGCCATGGCGCAGCGCATTGTCAGGGCCAAGCGCAGCATCACCCAGGCCCGGATTCCGTTCGAGGTCCCCCATGGCGATGAACGCGCCGCGCGTCTCGATTCGGTCCTTGAAGTCGTCTACCTGATCTTTAACGAGGGTTTCTCGGCCACCGCAGGAGAAGACCTGATCCGCCCCGCACTGTGCGACGAAGCGATACGTCTTGGCCGGATCCTGGCCGGCCTTTTGCCCCAGGAAGGCGAAGTGCTTGGGCTTCTCGCCCTGATGCAACTCCAGGCCTCGCGTTTTGCCGCGCGCACAACACCAGATGGCCAGCCCGTCCTGCTACAGGATCAGGACCGGTCCTTGTGGGACAAGGACCTGATCGATGCCGGTCTGACCGATCTCAAGCGCACCGATCATCTGGAAGGCCCTAAAGGCGTCTACACGCTGCAGGCTGCCATCGCTGCCTGTCACGCGAGTGCCGAAAGCGTGGCGGCCACCAATTGGCCGCGGATCGCCGCGCTCTATCACAAGTTGATGGACCTCAGCCCGTCGCCCGTGGTCGCCCTCAACCATGCCGTGGCTGCCAGCTATGCCTTCGGGCCCGAGACAGGGCTGCGCCTGCTGGACGACTTGGCCGCCGAACGGGCGCTCAGCGAGTACCCGTATCTCCCGGCCGCACGCGGTGACATGCTCGAAAGGCTAGGGCGCTTCGACGAGGCGCGCGCCGAATTCACCCGCGCCGCCGGTTTCACCACCAATCAGCGTGAGAAACACGTGCTTGAACGCCGCGCAGGCGGGGTCTGAGCCCGGCCTGCCTATCCGGAGCGTTCGGCGACGGCGGCCTCTGCGAAGGTCGCCATGTTCTGATGCACATGCAAGGCCGTCTTGGCGACCACGGCAGCCATCGCCGCGCCGCTGCCCTCCCCCAACCGCATGCCGAGATCGAGCAGCGCCGTCTTGTCCATGGCCTCGAGAGCCCGGGCGTGACCGGCTTCAGCCGACACGTGCCCGAACAGGCAGTGATCGAGCGCGGCCGGATTGATCGCATAAAGAACCGCGGCTGCCGAGGTTGCGACGAACCCGTCGATGATGACAGGACATTTGTGGTGCCGCGCCGCGATGATCGCCCCGGCCATGGCCGCAATCTCGCGCCCGCCGAGCCGCGCCAGAGCGGCAAACGGATCGCCCACAATCGCTTCGCCATGCAGCCTGAGCGCCCGGTCGACCGCTTCGGCCTTGCGCTGAAGGCCGGCATCGTCGACCCCGGTACCTCGGCCGACCCAGTCCGAGCCGGTGCCGCCGAACAGGCCCGCCAGCACCGCCGCAGCGACCGTTGTGTTGCCGATCCCCATCTCGCCGACCACCAGCAAATCGGCCCCACCGGCAATCGCCTCCATGCCATAGGCGAGCGTGGCCGCACAGGTGCGCTCGTCCATCGCCGCTTCCTGCGTGATGTCGCCGGTTGGCACTTCGAGCGCCAGCTCGAACACCCTGAGATTGATTTCGTGCAGCGCGCAGATCTGCGAAATCGCCGCCCCGCCATTGGTGAAATTGGCGACCATCTGCGCGGTCACCTCGGGCGGAAAAGCAGAGACCCCCTGCTGCACCACCCCGTGATTGCCGGCAAAGATCGTCACCATCGGATTGTTGAGCGCGGGCTTTTCCTTCTCCTGCCAGCGCGCCAGGAACTCGACCAGCCCTTCCATCGCGCCCAGTGACCCGGCGGGCTTGGTCAGCTGCGCGTCCCGCGCCTTGACGGCCTCGACCGCCGACTGGCTGCCCGATGGCATCAGCGTGGTCAACTCGGCGAAATCGGCAAAAGGGCTGCCGGCGGGATGATCTGTCATGACGCCTCAAGAATCGCGTGGAAAAGAAGGGAACATTCTTCTACCCAAGGCAGGGCGAATTGCAATTCCGGGAGCGGCACGTGACGGGCATCAGGCAGGACAACGAGACGGACGAAGCCGAAAACGGCCCCGGGAGTCGGGCTCCATTGCCCCCTTTCGCCGGCAAGATCCTTATGGCGATGTCCTTCTATTCACGCCTGCCGGTGCCCCACGGCCTTGCCGCCCGATTCGAGATCGGTGCCCTCGCCGTGGCCGCTCCGGTCGCAGGCATCGCCATCGGCCTGATCCCGGCCGCCATGCTGGCCGTTCTGGTCTGGCTGGTGCCCTCATCCCCCTTGTTTGCCGCGGCCCTGGCCCTTGCTGCCTGGGTCATCGTGACCGGTGCCATGGCGGAGGATGGGCTTGCCGATGCAGCCGACGGCCTGTTCGGCGCCGACAATCGCGAAAGCCGGCTCGAAATCCTCAAAGATTCGCGCCACGGAACCTATGGCGTACTTTCGTTGGTGCTGAGCCTCCTCGCCCGTGGTGCGGCGCTGGCCTGGATGGCCCACTTCTCGCCCATAGCCGCTGCACTCGCCTGGCTGGGCCTCGGTGTCGTTGCCCGCAGCTTTGCGCTTTGGCTGCCCACCTCTCTGCCGAGCGCACGGGGAACCGGCCTTGCCGCCGAAGCCGGCCTCCTCCCGCGCCGGCAGTTCGGCATCGGCGCGGCATCCGCCGCTCTCATTTTCTTCGTTCTCGCCCTGCCGATCGGCGGGCCTTTCCCCGCACTCGCTGCCCTTGTCGTGCTCGCGGGCACCATCGTGTTGTGGCAGAAACTGTGCGCGCGGCTTGTCGGCGGACAGACGGGCGATCTCATCGGTGGGGGTCAGGCACTCCTTGAAATCGCCGGATTGAGTGCCTTTATGCTTCTGTTATGACCCATCTCGGACCACGCCGATGATTTTTGTCGGCATCGCCCTCGCCGTAGCCGCCCTTCTGGCCCTTATCGTCGCTTCCGACGCCGGCACGCTGATCGGGCTCCAGCAGCATGAGTTCGCACAGCTCGTCGCCCTGCTTTCGATTCTCGTGCTGGTAGGGGGCGGCGCCATGAGCCGCCGCATCCGCATCGGCCAGTTCGCCACCGGCCTGGCGCTGTGGGGGGCGATCTTCGTGGTTATCGCCGCGGGCTACACCTATCGAACCGAGCTTGCCGATTTCGGGACCCGCCTTTTGGGCGAACTGTCACCCGGCGCCGGCATTGTTTCCGAAGACGGGCATTCGGTGCAGTTTCGCCGCGGCATCGGCGGCTCGTTCCGGGTCAATGCAGACGTCAATGGCGCGGACACCCATTTCATTTTCGACACTGGCGCTTCAACGGTGGTCCTGACCGAAAACGATGCTGCCAAAGCCGGCATCGATACCGACCGTTTGCGTTATATCGTGCCGGTGCAGACCGCCAATGGCGAAGGCCGGGCAGCCTTTATCCGCCTCGACGAAATCGAGATCGGCGGCATCCGGCGCGAACGCATCCAGGCGCTTGTCGCCCAGCCCGGTTCGCTTGAAACCAGCCTTTTGGGCATGACATTTCTTGAGACGCTGTCAGGTTATTCCGTCGCGCGCGATGCGCTGACCCTGACGGACTGATCAGGCCGCTTCCCCCACCCGATCCTGCCAGTGCGGCGCGATGATCGAGAGCGCATCTTCGATCAATTGCGGGGTGGCGTCCGGTTTCACCGCTTCCATGGTCATGATCTGGCGATAGCGCCGGGCGCCCGGCAGGCCGTGCCCGATGCCGATCATGTGCCGGGCGATCTGGTTGAGCTTGACGCCCTTCTCCATTTCGCGGCCGGCATAGGCCACCATCTGCCGCGCGATCTCTTCAAGGCTCGGCTGTTCAACCCTATCGCCGAAAAAGCGGCGATCGACATCGAGCAGCAAGGACGGATTGTGATAGGCGGCGCGCCCCAACATGACGCCGTCGACATGGCCGAGATGCGCTTCGGCCGCATCGAGATCCTCGATCCCGCCATTGATCATCACAGGTAGCGGCGAAAGACGTTCGCGCAGGCGATAGACGCGCTCATAGTCGAGCGGCGGCACATCCCGGTTCTGGGCCGGCGACAACCCCTGCAACCACGCCTTGCGGGCATGGACATAAAGAACGTCGGTGCCGGCGCCAACCATTGCGTCGGCGAACCGGTTGAGATCGGCTTCGCTGTCCTGATCGTCGATCCCGATCCGGCATTTGACCGTGACCGGAATATCGACGGCCTGCTTCATCGCGGCGACGCATTCGGCCACCAGCGCCGGTTCCGCCATCAGGCAGGCGCCGAACCGGCCCGATTGCACGCGGTCGGAGGGACAGCCGATGTTGAGATTGATCTCGTCATAGCCGAAATCGGCACTGAGCTTCGCCGCTGCCGCCAGCTCTTCGGGGTCTGAACCCCCGAGCTGGATCGCCACCGGGTGTTCCTCGGGATTGTAGCGCAGCAACCAGTCAGCCCCACCGCGGATCAGCGCCGCCGAAGTGATCATCTCGGTGAACAACAGGCTCCGCCGCGTCAAGATGCGATGGAAAAACCGGCAATGCCGGTCGGTCCAATCCATCATGGGCGCGATGGAAAATCTGCGGGCGTCGGATAACGGCATCGGCAAGCGTGCACCTTCGATGAAGCGCCCCGCAAGGCGGGCTAAGTTTCGGTGCGGGCCGCTATAGCACAGGGATGAGCGATGCGCACATCTCTCATACCGAAGCCGGTGCAGGCAATGGGGGACGGCGCAGCAACGCCGGGCGGCAATTTTGGCTCAGTCCTCTTCACGCAGGATCCGCACGACACGATCATAGTTCACCTCCATGATCCACCAGAGGCGTTCGCCGCTTTTATTGGCAAACTGGACAACCACGCCGTCCAGTTCAGGAATATATCGGGCGATGCTCGAATAGCCGGGCAAAAGTCCGGTGTGACCATATTCATAAAGCGATGAGTAAATGGCCTGCGCTGATGGACTGAACAGCGTGCCGTCGTGCAGGGAAAGCAGAAACAGGCCGACATCTTCGGCTGTTGCGATCATGGAACCCATCGGACCTGTATAATTGATGCCCTTCAGGTCGTCGTCATATCCCGCCGTGTAACCGCTCATGAGCCGGTCCATGTCGAACCCGGCCATGGACGTATAGGTGTTCTTCAAGCCCAGTGGGTCGATGATTTCCCGCCTGATGAGCTGTTCATAGTCCTGGCCCAAAGCGGCTTCAAGGATCATGCCGATCAGGAAATAATTTGCGTTCGAGTAGCGGTATTCGGCCCCCGGCGCAAAATCGGCCGGTTGATCCAGTACGAATTCCAGAACATCCTCTTCTTTTGTTGGAGGATCGAACCAGGGATAGCCCTCAACGTCGCTGTAGTTCGGTATGCCGCTTCTATGCTGAACCAGCATGGCGAGCGTTATCCGGTCAGCGTTTTCAATGCGAACGGCGACCCCAGGCAAATATTCGGCAAGGGTGCGATCCAGATCGAGCTCGGAACGATCCGCCAACTTGGCCACAAGCGCTGCAACATAGAGCTTGGTGATGCTCGCAATCTTGAAAAGGTTTTGCGGGTTTACCGGCGTCTTCGCTGAACGATTGCTCCAGCCGCTGACAAACGTTTGAGCAGGCTTGCCGTCCAGACTTGCATAGACAATGACGCCGTCGATCCCGGCGCCCGTAAACTGATCGAGCTCGGCCTGCACCGTTTCAGGCAATGGCGAAAGGTGGAGCACAAGCGTCCGCCATGGCACAAACCAAAGGCTGATCACCGTTGCCAGGATCGAAACGGCGATGAAGATGGTTCGCGCAATCTTCACTGGGCTTCCCTTCGTTCGATGGTCGAGCGGAACCTGATTGGCGCGACCGGTCCTTGGCGATGATGGCTGGTTTCAACCTACTTGCTATAGGTTTCACTTTGTCCTGCACTGGTGCGCGCGGGCAATGTCTTCATGGCAATCCAATAGTGGAAGGCGCTCCAGACACCGATCACCTGCACGCTCACGATGGACCAGCCCAGCGCCCGGTCTCCGGATGCGGCGAATACCGTGTCGCTCAAGACCCCGATAAGCGTTGGCCCGACACCAACGCCCACAACGGAAAACGCGAACATGAAAATCGCCGTTGCCATCGGGCGCATCGCCGGTTCCACTCGTCCATGGAGGAAGGCAAAGGTCGGCCCCCAGAAGACGCTGGCCAACCCGATGGGCACCAGCAGGCTCAAGAGCGCGGGTACGGTTGGCTCAATGATGGCGAAAGCGGCAGAAAACGGCTTTCCGATCAGAATGGCCGCGACGACCATCCCCAGCCGGAAGCGCGGGTTTGTCCTGCCGTATCTGTCCGCAAGTTGGCCGCTTGCCCAGGTCACAATGCTACCCAGTATTCCCGCGCTCAATGCCAGAAAAACGCCGGTTTGAATGAGCGAAAGGCCGTGGGTCCGGATCATGAACGGGGCGTTCCAGGTCAGGCCGGCATGGGTCAGCACGGACGCCAGGGAAACCCCGATCAGGGCGTGACGAAGACCGCGATCCCGCCAGATCGCATGCCAGGTTTGCAGGAACAGGCCCCGCTTTGAAACCCGTTCACTATGGTCGCGCTGCGGCTCCCGAACAAAGACAAACAAAATGACAGCAAGGATCAGGCCGGGCACACCGGCAATCAGAAAAGCGCCTCTCCATCCCAGAAGTTCACCGGCGATGCCGCCGACCAGAAACGCCAGCAGAACGCCGAGATTGGCGCCCACAACGAAGCTCGCCATGGCCGAGGTGCGCCGCTCGGCCGGATAGAGATCCGAGATTATGGAGTGAGCCGGGACAACGGCGCCGGATTCGCCGATCCCGACACCAAAGCGTGCCAGCATGAGTTGCCAGAAGTTCTGTGCCGCGGCAACGGAAAGCGTGAGAAGGCTCCACACAGCGGTCGATATGCCAATGATGTTGCGGCGGTTCCCCCGCGCAGAAAGCTTGGCGATGGGAAAACCGAACATGGCATAAACGACAATGAACACACCCCCGGACAGCAGGCCGAGTTGCGTGTTGTTGAGGCTAAATTCTTTGGAAATGTCGTCCAGCAAAATGGACAGAATGGTCCGGTCCATCTGGTTGACGGCCAGAATGGCGATCAGAATGATGAGGACAGTGCGCGGGTTCTGCATGTGGTTCGCCCATTTGAAAATACGAGCAGAACCCGCCAATCATTTTTTCTGCCAAACGCAATCAGATCAAGCCTCGAAAAAAAAGCGCCCCACACTGTGGGGCGCTTTGCACTCGGCTTGCGTTCAGGGAAGTCGCTTGCTGCAACCTCAGGCTTTGCGGGTTAGCAACGCAATGCCGACCCACGCGAACCAGACAATGTAACCAAGTCCGAACACAGAGCCGGCAGTGTCATTCAGCGCCGGGACAAGGGTCAACAGGCCCGATGCGCCAATCACGAGGCTGAAGTAGCCAAGGGATTTTGGCATCAACGCTGTCCGCAGCATGGCCGCACCGGCGACCAGCGCCCAAACAGCACCGGCGATCTCGTTACCGCCGCCAAGACCGTTTTCAACGCCAGAGAATATCTGCCACATCAGCACCGCGCCTTCGGGGTCGGAAACATATTGGGCAGCGACGACTTCGTTGCCGACATTCGCAACCATGCCTGCGCCGACCACAAGGGTCGCCCAAAGCGCACCAAAAACCTGCGTGACCGTGGCGAGGGTCGGTGCCAGCGGCTTGAAGATGTCGGCGAGCACAATGGCCAGGATTGCAACCAGAAAGCCATTGACCAGATAAATGATCGTGTACCACCAGGTCATGAGTGTGCGCTCATTGACCACGAAGGAAACGACGGTGGCGGGATCGGCATCCGCCATGCCGTACCCGGATCCGGCAAGGACTGTGAGGAGGAGGACGAAGCCGAAAATATAAGTGGCGGCAGCACCAAATCCGGCAGCGGCGCCCCATTTCTGAAGTGAAAACATGTCTGTCACCTTTCTGTTTGGGGCGGCGAAACCGCTGTCCCCGTGTTGGAATGGTGAGGGTATAGGCGACGCCTCCCCAGGTGGGCATGACCGCTGGTTTCAAGTTGTTGGCCTTGGGCGTCATGTTGGATAAGGTCCTGCCCAAACGAGTATGATCAGATGAAACGCGCAACAGTCGCCGCAGGACTGGTTCGTTCGCTTGCCGCATACGCGGCACGCTGGGGATTGAACCAATCCGACGTCCTTCAAGAGGTCGGACTGACCGAGAGCGACCTAGGCGATCAAGACAGCCGCATCGGCTTTGACATCTATTTGAAACTGATCGATGTGCTGATTTCTCAGACCGGCGAACCAGCTTTGCTGGCAAAGCACGCCGTTGAGACGCAACTCGAGAAAATCAGTGTCGTCGGGTTGATCGTTGGCTCCGCCGCCTCACTGCCCGACGCGATGGCGCAGCTGAACCGCTATGCCACGCTCATGGTGGAAATCGACATTATGGAGGGCGGCCCGCGTTTCAGCGTTTCGCAGGAAGGCGGCGAAGTCTGGATCACCGACAACAGGCCCGACCCGAACACCAGCCCGGCTTTGACCGAGGCCGCATTCGGACGGTTCATCGGCGAATTCAGGCGCAACCTTCCCGAACACCCGTTTGCGGTGCGGATTGAAATGACTCATGCCCAACCGGCACATGCGGACCAACTGGAGCAAATATTGCAATGCCCCATCGCCTTTGGATGTACGCGCAATGCAATGCAAATCGCTCCCGAATGGCTCTTACGTCCTTTCGAAAACACGTCGCGCTACGTATTCGGCATTTTCGCGGATAAGGCGGATGCCCTCCTCGCGGAGCTGGAAAAGGAAGATAGCATCCGTTCACGCGTGGAAGCCGAGCTGATGCCTGGTCTTCACAAGGGCGAGGCTTCGATCGACGCGATCGCTTCCGAACTCGGCATGAGCCGGGCCACGCTCTATCGCCGCCTCAAGCAGGAAGGCACGACCTTCGCAGAAATCGCCGATGAATTGCGGTGCCGCATGGCATCCGATTATCTCGCGGCCCGCAAGGTCTCCGTCAATGAAGCGGCCTATCTCGTGGGGTTTTCGGAGGCTTCCTCATTTGTGCGCGCCTTCCGTCGCTGGACCGGGCAGACCCCGGCCGAATATCGCAATCAATTGCTCGCGGCGTCGGCCTGATTGACCTCCCACGACAATGAGCTGCGATGCCCGGCCATGTCCCACCGAGACTCTCCCCGCAGATTGGCTCCTAGGAATAATGCTGAACTAAATATCAATCAGCGGGATTTCCGTTGGATGCCGTTCGTGTTGCCCCGCCTCATAAGCTGGTGATCTACAATAATTTATGTCCGGTCCATCTCGGCGCGATGGAAAATCTGCGGGCGGTCTCGATTGACTTCAAGGGCACCTATCTAAAGACGTGAAAATTCAATCTTATCCATCGTGTTCGTCCGTCGACGAGAACCGGCCTGCATAGGCAACCAAAGACGGCAAACGCGATTGTATGCTTGGCGAGCCTTGCTTGATCGGCACCCCGTTATACTCACGCGAAAATGCATTAGAGATGTATCTAGCTTGCCAATCGCGCGAACTCCCTGATGATTTCTCGATTGCATAATCCAAACTCTCTGACATCTTGATAATCTCTCCTAACGCGGACTTGACGGAAAAACTATCCGTCCCGCGAATCACATTGCCAAATTCACTGCGCCTGGCTCGCGAGAATGAAAAATTCTTAGGTATTTCAGCGACTAGATTTTCAACATTTACTCTGCCAGTGCGAATCAATTGAATTGCAAGTGGCACAAGGAAAACTATTTCTGGATCGATTTGGTGAACCCATCCGTCAAGGACGTATTCAATAGTCTCAGAAAGTTTCTGCGTTTCTCTCAGATTTAGATTATAAGAACCAACAGCAACACGCAGAAATTCCATTATATCTTCGACAGGACAATTTAGCGAACGTGAATTTATTTCTTTGAAGACAAACTCTATGAAATTCGATCTATCTGGCGCTTGAAGATCATAAGTTATATCAAAGAAACGTTGGAGATATCGGAATCCTTCAAAATTCGGACCATAGGCGCCCACTATACTATGCTGAAGTTGACTTGAATTTGTTGCGAATACAAACACGACACCATTAGCATCAAATAGATGTTTAATTCTCTCAAGCAAAGCAATAGCATAACTTGGACGACATCTGTCCAACTCGTCAATCAATACAAATAGTAGCTTCTCTTGGCTAATGCAATCTACAACATGCCCCATTCGTTCACGAAATTGGTCTATCGACGATCGTTGTTGATTGAACTTTGAGATCATCGCGTCAGTGGCCTTCGACAACGCAAAAGCCTGCCGTATCCCCTCTTTTGCTCCAGCAGCAAGTCCTTCATCCACACTTGAACTTTCACCATCCGCGAACAGGTCATCGATCTCGGAATCGAGATATCGCTTAACAGTGGCCCGTGTTGCCCCTGCAAAAACTCGCCCCATGGTGGGAAGCGCCGATTCCTTGACTTTCTTCCAGCGGTCTCTAACGGTGACATTTTCAGGGATTAAAGGTTTGATGGCCTCATCAATCGCCGAAAGAACCGCCACAAAAGGGTCGTCCGTATGATCGTCGCGCCACGCATTTACGTTGGCGACAACGTGCCCCCTTGCCTTCAACTGACGGGAAAATCGCTCTAGAAAGAATGACTTACCCTCACCCCAGTCTGCGTCTATGTTGATTACATAGCTGGCCGTTTGGCCATCCTTTCTGCGTTTTGAAACCTGCTTGGAAAGGAAAGACTCCAAATAATCTGCTTCCTCCCGGCGAGAAAGCAAGTCTTCTTCCCATATGTCAGCGTTCGCGCTCATTTGGATGCTTTCGGAACTTATTGGCTAGAAATGAATGAATAGGGGATACTAGAATCCTTTTTTCCTTTCTTAAATAAGTAGAGATATGGAATGATATCTCATTTTACTGTTGCGCGTCGGCCTCACGCTGCAAATTGAAAGATGCATGGCGCTCTGAATCGATCGAAAGCATGCTCACTGTCCCACTATTTGCTACGCGCGTTGACGAACCATTAGCCATTAGACGTAAGTGTTTATCTCAGAGACTTGTGAATTAACTCGTCACCAAAACTCCCCGGCCTAGCGTCCCCTGTAGCCGCCGCGATAGTCGCGCGAATTTCGGCCGTGGGGACGCCGGTGCGGCAATGAGGGGAATGAGGAACGCGATATGCCGGTCTTGGCACGTATGCTCCTTATATGGGCAGCGGCTCTGTTCGGTTGCGCCAATGCCACCAGCGCGCAGCCGGTTCAGGAGACAATCGAAGGGGCAAAGCCGGTCGAGCTTGTCTTTGCCTATTTCGTTTCCGACGGGGGATACTCCTATGAACGTGTCATTGCGCCGTTCGTCGAGCGCATCAACACGGAAGGGGCCGGGCTTGTAGAGGTCAGGCTGGTCGTCAATGGCGCGCTGGGGCCCGATCCGACAGCCCAGCTCGACCTTGTGCGCTCGGGTGTCGCCGACATCGCCTTCATCGTACCCGGCTACACGCCCGCAGCATTGCCCGATCACCGCGTGATCGAACTGCCCGGACTGTTCAACACTCTGCGCGAAGCCACACTCGTTCACCATAAGCTCGCCAGCGCCAACATGTTGCGCGGGCTCGAAGAGGTGAAAGTGCTCGGCGGCTTTGCCACAGCTCCCGAATCCATTCACACCACCCAGCCCGTGAGCACCCTTGCCGATCTCGCGGGCCGCCGCATCCGGGTCAACAACAACATGGAATCGGCCATGCTGACCGAATTCGGTGCAAGGCCCGTCGTCCATGACATCACCGAAATCGCCACCGGTCTGTCCAAGGGCGAGATCGATGGTGCAATGTTGCCACTCTGGCCGCTGGTTGAATTCGGTGCCGCGCGCATCGCCACCCATCACTTCATGCTCAAAACCTGCGCGGCGCCGCTCGCCATCGTCATGAACAGGAAAGTCTTCGAAGGCCTTTCCAGCGAGGTGCAAACGATCATCGAAGAGGCCAGCGGCGACTGGCTCACCGGCAGGTTCATCGACACCATCACCGATTTCGAAGACAAAGTGCTCGCCGATCTGGCTGGCAATGAACGCCGCACCGTGGTGGAGCCCTCTCCAGCAGACATCGACGCCGCCGACACCATATTCGAGGCGGTGCGCAACCGCTGGGCGGCCGAGAGCACCCATAACGCCGCCTTGCTCGCTGCCGCGCAAGCCGAGCTTGGCAGGATCAGAAGCGGGGACGTAAAATGAACAGCCCCCTGATCCGCAAGGCCCGCCGGCTTCTCACGCACCGCGCCATCGCCATCATCGCCATCGTGCTTGGCCTGGTCGTTGGCAGCACCATCGGCGCCGTCAAGCTCGCCACCGACCGGTTGTTGAACGCTAGCGCGACATCAACCGCCCAGCATTGGGCCAATCTGCTCGCCGACACCGTCGGCGATCTCGAACAGATCGGGGCCGGCATGCCGCCTTCACAGGCCAGCACTGCCTTTTTCGACTGGGCGCGCCAGGCGGGCCACGTGTTCCGCTACGAGATCTACAACCGTCAGGGGTATTCCCAGCTGATCTCGGACAAGATCATCGAACAGGTCGATATCTCCGAATACAGTGTCGACGCAGTGAAATCGCTTCAAAGCGAAAGCCCGGTAGTCTCCGTTTTCGAGGGTGACGGCACCACAAAGCCCGAATTCTTTTCCCGCGCGGTTCTGCCGGTGATCGAGGATGGCGAGCCTGTGGCCATTGTCGCCGCCTATGTCGATCAGACCGCGGAACGGCAATTGTTCCGCAACACCTTTGCCGTTGTCTCGGTGTTTCTTTGCCTTGTCACCGGGCTCGCCTTTTCCCTGCCGGCCATGGCCTGGTACCGGCGCACGAGAGAAAAGCGCGTCGCCGACCGACGCATCCGGTTTCTTGCCCATCATGATGCGCTGACCGGGCTGACCAACCGGGTTCGTCTGGTCGAGCGTCTCAACCAGATGCTGCAGCGCCTGCCCGACACCGGCACCGGGCTGGCCATCCATTTCGTCGATCTCGACCGTTTCAAGGAGATCAACGATACCTACGGTCATAGTGCCGGCGATCTGGTGTTGCGGGCGGTCGCGGAGCGGCTGAACCGCGCAAGCGCAGAAGGCGATCTGGTTTCCCGGCTGGGCGGGGACGAATTCATCGTCATCCAGCACAATGTGTCCGACATGCAAGGCGCAGGCTTTTATGCCGAACATCTGGCCGAACAGGTCGGCCACCCTATCGTTCTGCCTTGCGGGCAGGAAGTGGCCTCGACCGCCAGCGTCGGCATCGCCATGGCCCCCGCAGACGGCACCAATTCAGAGCGCCTGCTCAAATGCGCCGACCTGGCGCTTTACGCGGCCAAGGCGGCCGGCAAGAACTGCGCGCGGTTTTTCGAGCCGGAAATGGATGCACGGCTGGAGGAGCGCATCGCGCTTGAGAGACGCCTGCGCGAGGCCATCAGAACCGGCGACTTCGTCCTTCACTATCAGCCGATTGTCGCCCTGCCCGAACGCCGGCTGGTCGGCTTCGAGGCGCTGGTGCGCCTGCCGCATGAGGATGGCTCGCTGATTCCGCCGGGCGTCTTTATCCCGGTGGCCGAGGACCTTCAGTTGATCGACCGGCTCGGCGAGTGGGTGCTGCGCAATGCCTGCGCTGCCGCCGCGGATTGGCCGTCCCACCTCAAGGTGGCGGTCAATCTCTCCCCCACCCAGTTCGATTCGGGGCCGATCTCCGAAATGGTGAGCGATATTCTCGATGAGACCGGTCTCGGTGCTGCCCGCCTCGAGATCGAGATCACCGAGCAATTGTTGATCTCGGACACCGAAGCGGTGATGCAGGAGCTGGCGCGGCTCAAATCGCTCGGCATCTCAATTGCCATGGACGATTTCGGCATCGGCTACTCGTCCCTGAGCTATCTTTGGCGCTTCCCCTTTGACCGGCTCAAGATCGACCGCAGCTTCATGCAGTCCCTCGACAGCAAGGGCCGCAACACCGCCCGTGTCATCCACACCATTGTCGCTCTGGGCCGCGAAATGGATATGGATGTCACCGTCGAGGGCGTGGAGACAGCCCGCCAGCTTGCCTTTCTTCAAACCGTCCAGCCCGATCAGCTTCAGGGCTTTTATTTCGGCCGCCCCATGCCGCTTGATGAGGCCACCTCGATGATCCTCAAGGATCTGGCCGCGCCCCCGTCCTTCAATCAGGCCATCGCGGCGACCCGTGCCGTCTGATGAGGTAATCGCCTTCACTTTTGATCCGGCTGTCCTCCATTGAGTGGATTGCGTGCAAACGAGGCAATAGCCAGTGTTCCCCTGCAACCGGGAGGGACCGACATGTCTTCTGATTCAGCTATTCGCTTCATCAATCCTGAGGGGCTCTATAACCCGACGGGCAATGGCTACGCCCATATCGGCATCGCCCCGGCTGGCGCCGAGCTCGTGTTCATCTCCGGCCAGGGCGGGGAAGACGCCGGTGAGGAGCGAGAGCCCGATTTCCGCGCGCAACTGCGCCAGGCCATCGCCAATGTCAGAACCGCCCTGTCAGCCACGGACCTTTCCGCTTCCGATATCGTCAAGGCAACGGTGATGATCGTCGATCATTCCATGGACCGGCTGCAGATCTTCGGCGAGGAATGGGCCGGCCTGTTTCCCGATCGGCGCTATCCGGCCATGACGCTTCTGCCCGTCCCCTGCCTGGCGGTGCCCGACATGATGGTCGAGATCGAAATCATCGCCGCCCGCCGGGCCTGACCTCCCCTCACAGAATCCCCAATCCCCCGGCCAGACTCGGGTTCCGGCGATTCCGAGATTGATTTGTTCTCTTTTTGTTCCTATGCTGCCGGACTGCGAGAGGCGTCCGGCCGATAGCTTTGACCATCCGCCCCGCGCTCGCCCTGTCAGTCGTAACCAGTCAACGCCCTTTTTGGGCGGCAGGTGAACTATGGCCGCGCGTATCGAACGGCAGCAAGGCAATATGCAGGAGGGAACGCCGCCCGAAACAGGGCGCGAAAGCCGGATCGAGGCGCTGCGCCGGCATATCGCCGACCGCGAAACGGTTCTGACCGCCCCTGCCGCCGCCCTGCCCCTCGGTCCCGGCGACATCGACCGGAGCCTGCCCGGTGGCGGGCTGGCGCTCGGTACCCTGCATGAAATCCTGCCGGCCGCCTGGCGCGATATTCCGGCCACGCTCGGCTTCGGCTTCGCGCTCGCCGCCCGCCTGCTCGCTGCCCGGCCGGGACCGGTTCTCTGGGTCCTGCCAACACATCTGAGTCACCGGCACGGCCTGCTTTATCCCCCCGGCTTCGCCGCCATGGGGCTCGATCCCGACCGGATCATCGCCGTGACGGTCAAATCCGGTCAGAACCTGCTCTGGGCACTCGAGGAAGGCCTCGACCATCCTGCCCTCGCCGGGGTGATCGGGCTGATGCCCGGTGACGACCACAGCTATGACTTCACCGCCAGCCGCCGGTTGGTACTGCGGGCCCATCAGTCCGGGGTCACTGCGCTGATGCTGCGCGATCAGCCGCCGGAAGGGGCGGGCGAAGCCACCGCCGCCCTTACCCGCTGGCAGGTTGGCGCCCTGCCCAGCATCGCCCGGCCCTACCGCAATGCTGCACTGCCCGGACTCGGCCTGCCGCGCTGGCGCATCGAACTGATCAAATGCAAGCAGGGAGCCCCCGGCGGCTGGGAGGTCACTTGGGATCATGAAACGCTATCTCTGTCTCTATCTGCCCCACTGGCCAATCGAGAGGCGCCGCAAACACCTGCCGCCGCTTTCGGGCGATGGCGCGGCGCCACTGGCCCTGACCGCCACCACCCAGCACGGCCCGCGGCTTACGGCGATCAGCCCCAAAGGGCTCAGCGCGGGGCTCAGCGTCGGCATGCCACTGGCTGACGCCCGGGCGCTCACCCCCGGCCTTCAGGTCGCCGATGCTGATCTTGACGGCGATATCGAAGCGCTTTCCCGGCTGACATTGTGGTGCACCCGCTACAGCCCGGTCGCAGAGGTGCAGGGGCTTGACGGCATCGCCATCGATTTGACCGGTGTCGCCCATCTGTTTGGCGGCGAAGGCCGGCTTGTCGAGGATTTGGCCGGAAAGCTTGAAGGCTTCGGACTGACCGCAAGCCTTGTCGTCGCTCCCACCATCGGTGCCGCCTGGGCGCTGGCCCGTTATGGCGACCGTCCGCTCAACCGCATTGGCGTCAACCGGCTGGGCGCATGGCTGGCGCCCCTGCCCGTCGCGGCCCTGCGCCTGCCCCTTGCCACCGTCGAGGGGCTGGGCCGCCTCGGGCTCAAGCGCATTGGCGATCTTGTGGGCAAGCCCCGCGCCCCGCTCACCGCCCGGTTCGGCCCCGAACTGATGATCCGGCTCGATCAGGCGCTCGGCCGCCATGCCGAGGCGCTTGTACCCCTGAGGCCTGTCCCGCATTTCCGCCGCGTGGCCCGCTTTGCCGAGCCGATCATGGCCCAGGGCGATATCGAGGCGGTGCTGACCCGGCTTGCCCATGCCCTCGCCAATCGGCTCGAAACCGCCGGCACGGCGGGCCGCAGCTTTGTCTTCACCCTGTTCCGGGTCGATGGCAAATCCACCAGCCTCGATATCCGCACTGCCCGCCCGACCCGTGATGCGGCTCATATCCTGCGGCTCTTCCGCGACCGGCTCGCCAGCATGGCCGAGGAGGTCGATGCTGGTTTCGGTTTCGACATCATGGCATTGGGCGCTTTCGACACCGAGGGTCAGGACGCCACCCAACCCGGCCTGTCTCCCGAACCGGGCATCGCCGATCCGCAGGATCTTGCCATTCTCATCGACCGGCTCGTGACCCGTTTCGGGGGCGACCGCGTGACCCGCTTCGTCCCCCGCGAAAGCTACCTGCCCGAGCGCGCCGCCGCCGGGATCAGCGCCATCGAGGCCGGCCACATCGGCAAGGCGGGAAAAGGCGCGGCGCTCGCTCCCGGCTCCCCCTGGGCCGAGCACCTCGCCATGAGCCAGGGCGGACATCATCAGGGCCGCCCGCTCCTCATCCTCACCACACCATCCCCGATCGAGACCCTCGCCGAACTGCCCGACGGACCGCCCGCCCGCTTTACCTGGCAGCGCGTCGCCCACAAGGTGACCCGCGCCGAGGGTCCCGAACGCATCGAGCCCGAATGGTGGAGCGTACCTGATGGCCAGGCGCCGCCGCCCCGCGATTATTACCGGGTCGAGGACGATCAGGGCCGCCGCTACTGGCTGTTCCGCGAAGGGCTTTATGACGGCGGCACACCCCCGCGCTGGTATATGCACGGGGTGCTCCCATGATGTCCGACGGCATGAATCCTGCCCCCGCCCCCCGCTTTGCCGAACTCGGCGTGGCCAGCAATTTTTCGTTCCTGCGCGGCGCTTCCCATGCGGCCGAACTGGTGGTCGCCGCAAGGGCGCTGGGGCTTGAAGCCATCGGCATTGCCGACCGCAATACCCTGGCGGGTATCGTGCGGGCTCATACCGCGGCGAAACAGCATGGCATTCGCCTTGTGGTGGGCGCACGTCTTGTCCTGCAGGACGGTTTCGAGACCCTGTGCTTCCCTCAGGACATCACCGCCTATGCCCGGCTGACCCAGATGCTGACCGCCGGCAATCGCCGCGCGCCCAAGGGCGAATGTCACCTGACCCTCGCCGATCTGATGGAATTCGGTGAAGGCCAGAACCTGATCGCCATGCCGCCGCCCCCCGCACGGTTGGCCGAAGAGGCCGAGGCCCTCATCCCCAGTGGCATGGATTTCGAGATGGTCGTGACCCGGCTCGCCGCCCGCTTCCCCGGCCAGGTCTTTCTCGCCGCCCGGCACCTTTACCGGGGCGATGATCGCGCCCGGCTGGCCGGCCTTGCCGATATGGCCGATCGCTGCGGCGCCCCGCTGGTGGTCACCAATGACGTGCTTTATCACAGCCCCGACCGGCGCCCCCTGCAGGACATTCTCACCTGCATCCGCACCCACACCACGATCGATGCCGCCGGGTTCCGGCTCGAGGCCAATGCCGAGCGCCACCTTAAATCCCCCGCAGAAATGGCCCGCCTGTTCAAGGGCTTCGAGGATGCGTTGGCCCGCAGTATCGAGATCACGCAGCGATGCCGTTTCTCGCTTGAAGAGCTGCGCTATCAATATCCCGATGAACCGGCCGGTGACAGCGCCTCACCCCAGCAAGAGCTGGAACGGTTGACCTGGCAGGGCGCCAGGAACCGGTTTCCCGGTCATGTGCCCGAAAAGGTCGTCAGCAGCATCCGCCACGAGCTCGAGCTGATCGCGGAAAAGAACTACGCGCCTTACTTCCTGACCGTTTACGACATTGTCCGCTTCGCCCGCTCCCTGCCCGACCCGATCCTGTGTCAGGGGCGCGGTTCGGCGGCCAATTCGGTCGTGTGCTATTGCCTTGGCGTCACCTCGGTGAACCCGACCGAGATCGATCTTCTGTTCGAGCGCTTCATCTCCAATGATCGCGACGAACCCCCCGATATCGATGTCGATTTCGAACATGCCCGGCGCGAGGAGGTCATCCAGTACATCTATGAAAAATATGGCCGCCACCGCGCCGGCATCGCCGCCACCGTCATCACCTACCGCACCCGCAGCGCAGTGCGCGAGGTCGGCAAGGCCATGGGCCTGTCTCCCGATGTCGTCGGCGCGCTGGCCGAAGGGGTCTGGGGCTGGTCCTCGAAAGGGGTTTCCCAGGAGCGCGTGCGCGAGGCCGGCCTCGATCCCGCCGATCCGCGCCTGGCCCTGGCGCTACGCCTCACCACGGAACTGATCGGCTTTCCGCGTCACCTGTCCCAGCATGTTGGCGGCTTTGTCATTACCCGCGACCGGCTCGACCATCTTGTGCCGATTGCCAATGCGGCCATGCAGGACCGCACCTATGTCGAATGGGACAAGGACGATCTCGACGCCCTCGACATGATGAAGGTCGATGTGCTCGCGCTCGGCATGCTTACCTGCCTCAAAAAGGCGTTCGACCTGATGCAGGATCATTACGACCTGCCCCTCACCCTGGCCAATGTACCGCGCGAGGATCCGGCGGTTTATGACATGATGTGCGCTGCCGACACGGTCGGGGTATTCCAGATCGAAAGCCGGGCCCAGATGTCGATGCTGCCGCGCCTGCGCCCGCGCGAATTCTACGATCTCGTCATCCAGATCGCCATTGTCCGCCCCGGTCCGATCCAGGGCGACATGGTGCATCCCTATCTGCGCCGCCGCGACGGAGACGAGCCGGTCGAATATCCCTCGAAAGAACTCGAGGCCGTGCTCAAAAAGACCTTCGGCGTCCCCCTGTTCCAGGAGCAGGCCATGAAGATCGCCATTGTCGGGGCCGGCTTTTCACCGGCTAGGGCTGACGGGCTGCGGCGGGCCATGGCCAGCTTCCGGCATACCGGCACGATCGGCAATTTCCGCGAGGATTTCATCAAGGGCATGATCGGCAATGGCTATACCCCCGACTTCGCCGAGCGCTGTTTCAAGCAGATCGAGGGGTTTTCCGATTACGGGTTCCCCGAAAGCCATTCAGCCAGCTTTGCCGTGCTCGCCTATGCCTCGTCATGGATCAAATGCCATTATCCGGATGTCTTCGCCTGCGCGATCCTCAATGCCCAGCCGCTCGGCTTCTATTCCTCATCCTCGCTGGTGCGCGACTTCCGCGAGCATGGCGGCACCACCCGCCCGGTCGATATCAACCTGTCCAACTGGGATCACCGGCTCGAGGAAACCGCCAATCCGCGCGCCCTCACATCAATGGGCGGCGGCGCCTTTGCCCTCAGGCTCGGCCTGAGGCAGATCAAGGGCCTGCGCTCCGAGGCCGGCGAACGGATCGAGGCCACGCGCAGAAAGGGGTTCGACAGCATGCGCGACTTCTATTTCCGGACCGGTCTGCCCATCGCCACCATCGAAAGACTGGCGGAAGCCGATGCCTTCAACTCGATCGGCCTTAATCGACGCGATGCGCTCTGGGCCATCAAGGGATTGCGCGGGCAGGACGGCTCCCGCGCCGCGGTGGAGGACCTGCCACTCTTCGCCTCGGGCCGGGACGAACGCTTCATTTCCTTCCAGCGCGAGCAGGAAGTCGGCCTGCCCCCCATGCCGCTCGGCGAACATGTGGTCGAGGATTACCAGAGCCTCAAACTGTCGCTGAAAGCGCATCCGGTCTCCTTCATCCGGCCCCGCCTTGCCGGGCTCGGCTATGTGCCCACATCGGGCCTCAAGGACGTCCCCGATGGCCGCATGACCGCCACATCGGGCCTCATCCTGGTTCGCCAGCGCCCCGGTACCGCCAAGGGCGTCATCTTCCTCACTCTCGAGGACGAGACCGGCACTGCCAATGTGATTGTGTGGCCCAAGGTCTTTGAGCGGTTCCGCCGGGTTCTGCTCGGCTCGCGCCTGATCGGCATCAAGGGTAAGCTGCAAAAGGAAAAGGGCGTCATTCACCTGGTCGCCAACCGCCTTGTCGATCTGACCGGAGAACTGATGGACACCATGACCGCCGAACCGGTTGAAGGCGAAGAGGGAGCGGCGCGGCAAAACCGCACCGATACCGCCCGCCTCTGGCAACACCCCCGCAACGTCTCGGTGCTGCCCAAAGGCCGCAATTTCCACTAACCTCGGCGTCCACCAAAGGCCCATGCAGATCGATCCCGACGCCACCATCAGCTTTGAAACTCCGCAGGAATTCGCCGCCTGGCTGGCCGATCACCACGCCCGTCAAAACGAAGTCTGGATCAAGCTCTACAAGAAGGCTTCGGGGATCCCTTCGATCACCTGGGAAGAAGCGGTGATCGAGGCCCTTGCCTGGGGCTGGATCGATGCGATCAAGAAATCGGGAGGTGAGGATCACTGGTTCCAGCGTTTCACGCCGCGCAAACCCAGATCGGCCTGGTCGGCCAAAAACCGCGCTCATGCCGAAAAGCTGATCGCCGAGGGGCGCATGCAGCCCCCGGGCCTCGCCCAGATCGAGGCGGCACAAAAGGACGGCCGCTGGCACAAGACCTATGCCGGCCAATCAAGCTTTCAAATGCCCAGGGATGTGCTCGAGGCGATTGCCGCCGAACCTCGGGCGCAGGCGCATTACGATGCTCTCGACCGCAGAAACCGCTTTGCAATCTACCTTCGTGTGATCAGCGCCAAAAAGCCCGAGACCCGGACCAGGCGGATCGCCGGTTTCGTCGACATGCTGACCCGCGGCGAGAAGCTCTACTGAACGATGCTAACTGAATTCTGCGGGATCGAGCCGATCGACCAGCCGCGCCAGCGACGCCCGGTCGATCTTGCCGAAATCACTGCGCGGAATGGCTTCGACCTTGACGTAGTGTCTCGGGTGTTTGGTCCGCATCAGCCGCTGTGAAGCCTGTCGGCGCAAGCCCGGCACAACATCGGACAGCGCACCTTCGCAGACCACCAGCGCAATCGGCACATGCCCATGAACCGCATCCTCGATGCCGGCAACGCCGACATCGAGCACGCCTGCAACCCCACCCAGCGCCACCTCGACTTCTTCCGGCGACACCCGCTCATTGTTGCAGATGATGACGAAATCTGCCCGGTTGCGGAAATGCAGTTCTCCTGCCTTGTCGATGAACCCGGTATCGCCCGACTTGAACCAGCCGTTCTCGACATCGCGCCGGTCCAGCACCCCGTCGCGGACATAGCCCGACATCAGGCTGGTGCCGCTGACGATGATCTCGCCCAACTCGTCGGGCGCGGCGTCGGCCCCGTCCGGGCGCACAACGCGAACGGTCGTGCCCTCGATGGCCCGGCCCACCGGCAAAATGCCGTCAGGGGCATGAACCTGACCATCCATCCAGCGATAGCTGACCCGCGGCGAATTCTCGGTGAAGCCGTAGATCCCCACAACCCGGGCATTCGGGCAATTACGGCGCAACCGCTCGACGAGATCCATGGTCAGCGCCTGCCCCGTCGACTGCACCACCTCGAGCGGATCCAATGTGACGCCAAGCTCCTCGGCGACCTCCGCGATGCGGGTGAAGAGCATCGGGTTTCCCGATATCCGGCCGATCCGGTATTGGCGGATCGCTTCGATCAGCCCGGGCACATCGAACATGCCCGCGCCCCAGGGCAGAATCGCCCCGCCGCTCCACAAGGCACTCAGGATCTGGTTGAACCCCGAGGAGTAATGCGGCGGCATAAACACCACCGTCCGGCTGTCCCGATTAAGCCCGAGATAGGCACTCACCGCCCTGACATTGGCGCTGACCGCTTCATGGGTCAGCAGCACCCCCTTGGGTTTGCCCGTCGTGCCGGAGGTATGAAGGATCGCCGCTGTCCCTTGCGGCGGGTCAAAGCGGTCGCCCGGGCGCGCTGATTCAATGACCCAGTCCCCATAGTCGGCGATGAGGTTGTGCCCGCGGCCGGCCGGACCGGCATAGAAGCGGCAATCGGCATTAGACAGAACATGGTCCCGATCCGCCGGCCGTGCCCGGGGATGAATAGGCACCAGCACAAACCCGGCCCCACCACAGGCGAGCGCCAGGGCGAAATTATCGAGCCCGATCGCCAGCATCGCGCCGACCCGATCACCCTTTTTCGCGCCTGCCTTGCGCAGCGTGGCAGCCAGTTCGGCGGCGCGGTCGAGCAAGGTCCGATAGCTGGCGGGATCGGACCCGCAAACCGCTTCCGCATCCAGGCCGTCCGTGCGGCCGAGAATATCGTCGAAGATGGTGTTCACGGCTCTACCCCCAAAGCCCCAACGTCCACAAATGCCAATAAGCGGCAAGGCTCTCACCCAGATCGTTGCGGCGTTCAAGCACCACGAACAGGAACGTCGAGCCGATGAAAAGCTGGGTCAGAAGCCAGCCCAAGGGCGCCGTGATGAGACGAGGGATCAGCCGGCGCCCGCCCCGCCGGCGGATGCGGCGTTCCAGCGAGCCTGAGACGATCACCCCGCCCGCATGAAGCGCACCCCAGATGATGCGGTTGAGCGTCAGCATGTGCCAGAGCCCCATCACCTGGAAGCTGACTGCAATGGCAAGAAACGGGTGCCGCGTCAGGCCAAGCACGGGCGCATAGACATAATTCTGGCACCAGCTCGACAGCGACAGATGCCAGCGACGCCAGAAATCGGCTGGCGAGGTCGCGATCAGGGGCGCGCGGAAGTTCTCCATCACCTTGAGCCCCATCAGCCGCGATGCGCCGATGGCAACATCCGTATAGGCGCCGAGGCTGAAATAGGTAATCCAGTAGGTCAGAAGACAGATCGCCCAGACATCGCCGATCGCCAGATCGAGGAGCCCTTCATAGGTGATCGGGTCGACGCGGTTGTTGAAGACATTGTCGCGCACCGCCACGAGCCATGCGGCAACCAGCCCTTGCTTCACCACGCCCACCGCGATCCGCGTCAGGCCCTGTTTGAGGAAGTCGAGGTCGAACCGGGCATCAAATCCGGCCGCAAAGGCTTCGTCATAGCGCTGGATCGGTCCCGAAACGAAGACCGTGAACAGCGAGATGAACGCCGCGAATTTGAGCGGAGTCTCCGGATAGCGCCCGAAACGATAGGCATCGATGATCAGATGAATGAGCCGGAAGGAATAATAGCTGAGCCCCAGGATCGAGACGAAAGAGAGCGCTGAATCCGCATAATGCGGCGCCACGTAACCGGACCAGATCTTCGACGCGATCAGCGTGCCCGACACCGATGCGATACTCACCGCCAGCGCGATGCCACCACGCCGCCCGCCCCGGGCAACAAGGCCGAGCACGGGATAGACCCCCGCGCTCAATACGACTAGCAGGGCGAGACTGAAGAGATCGTAGTAGCCGATGACAACGAGCGACAGCGCTGTCAGGAACCACAGGCGCAGGGCCGCCGGCACCAGCCAGTAGCCCGTGGCGGTGACGAAGATCGCCGCGAAGAAAAGCGGATCGCTCAGCATCTCAGTGATCGCCCCCCACGCCCCGACATCGCTCAATACCCCGCGTAGCGGATAATGATCTCGCCGCCGAAAAACATCTCGGACAGAGCCAGCACGATCAGGAATCCGAAGATCGCACCGCGAAGAATGTCGGCGATAGTCAGAATGGCCCGCTTCATTCCGCGTCCTCCCGCAATGCCTGCCCGATCATGCGGCCGATCATGTCAGTGGCCTTTTTCATCGAGGCTTCGGTGCTCAGATGCAGCGCATCGTAATAGGCCTCTCGCTCGAACAGGTCTTCATCGACCAGCCACAGGTAAGGCCGGTCCCCCACGATCGGCATCATGCGCCGGCGATGCGCTTCCAGCTTTTCGGCAAAGTTCGAGACTTCGAACAGCCGAGGGTGAATGGGCGTTTCGACAAACACCACCTTCGCGCCGCACTGCTCCGCCGCCGTCACCGATTCCGCGAGAATGCGATAACCCCTGTCATAGGTGTCGATCGACACTCGCTCATTGAGTTCCTGCAGGAGGCGGTCGTGAGCTCCGCCGCCAAGCGGCTTGAGCCCGAGATAGGCGTGATGGCTGGGGATGAAGGGGTCCTCGACCGGCGGCCCGGCAAAAGCCTTGGCGATCAACATCATCGCATCGACGCGGAACTTGGCCCGCGACCCGGCGGTCCAGACGGGCCGATGCGCCTCTTCGAGCGCCGGATGGTAGTTGAGCGCCGCCGGTGAGGTGATCCCCATATAGGACATCACATCCCAGTTCTCGTCGAACCGGAACCGGGAGGGCGAGACCGTCAACACTACAACATCGGCACCCGCGCAGGCGGCGTTCTCGGCAATGGCGAGCGTAACCACCATGCGCTGGGCGGGCGATGTGAGATTGAACGAATCCACCGACCGGTCGATGACCTCGGAAACGGTGTCACTGAGATATTCCGGGCTGAATACCGTCTCGCGCATTGAAGACGTACCGGTATAGACAATCACCAGCGGATCAGCATCGTTGCCGCGGGTCTTGAGGGCTTCCTCGATGTCCTGGTGGTTCAAGAACAGAAGCAGCTCGGAATCATCGATCTTGCGAAAATTCATCGTCGCGCGGATCGCGCCCGACACTGTGCTGTCCGGCAGTGCGAACATGGCCAACCCCAGGGCCAGGACCGTCATCGTCATGGCCAGAATCACGGTCCAATTCGGCGAGACAACCCAGCGGGCAAAGTCCATCAGCCATGACGTCGGGCCACCCTGCGGCGGCGGTGTTCCGGTGTTGGAAGGCACCCCGCCTATTTCCGGATGGTTCGGAGAATGCTGTCGACCGTGTCGAAGTTCTCCATATTGACGTCGAGCGCACCGATGCGCTTGCCGATACGCTTCTCGACAAACACCACGATCTCAACGAGATCGAAGGAATCGAGCACGCCTGAGGTGAACAGTGGAGCGCCAGCGTCGAGCTCTTCAGTGCTGAGGCCGGTCCGCTCGCTCAGCCATGCAGCAAGTTCAGCTTTTTCCAGCAAGGCGTCCCCCAACAGCTCATTCTCCGGCAAAAGCCGGCGAGACCGATTGGATATCGGAACTGGCCGGGGCGAACAAGTCGGCCGGCTTTGGTTCAATCGCCCGTGAAATGGCGAGATGGGGTCATTCGGGGGCGTGATCGCCGACAAAACACAGCCAGCGCTGCTGCCCGATCCAGCGGAAACAATCTCCTGCCCCGAGCGCGGAAAAGGCCTTGGGCCAATCCTGCTCGGCGGGGCTGTCATCCACAAGGATCGACACTCCCGGTGCGGCGGTTTCGGCAATCGCAGGTCCCAAGCGCACAACCCGCTGGCCACCTGCATCGTCGGTCAGTGTGATGCGCGAGCCCGGCAAACCGCCGTCGGACTGTGTGGAAACAGCGATCCCGTGACACCGCCATTCAGAATCAAGCCGAGCGCCTTCGATCACGCTGCACATGCCATCGTCTTCCCAGAAGATCTGCGCGGCGTCGTGAGCAGCACCGGGCAGCGGGAACGCGATCAGTACCATCGCCACAATCAGGCACACAGAGAATTTTCCAGCCATGCCCCTGCCTAGCCGGTGAATGCGGCGCATTTTCGGACCCAGGCAATAGCGGCCCGAAACCTTTCGGGCCGGGCCGCGTGTCGCTTCATCCACACGGTCAGACCAGGCCAGCGCCTTCCGCCATTTCGGCGATCAGCCTGGATTGCAGGTCATCGAATGCTGCATTCGGCTGTTGCGCGGTGATCGCCGGCACCAGAGGGTCTTCCACCTCGGTCCGGTGCCCGGACAGTTCCTCGATAACCGCCAGGCCGCAGAACGGCACATAAGCATCCGAATAGCCGCCCTCATGCATCAGCACCAGCCGGCCGTAGCAAAGGTCGTCGGCGGCAGCTTTGATGAGCCGCGTCATCTCCCGGAAGGAATCCGAATGCAGCAGCATGCGCGCCAGCGGATCGACCCCGTTAGCATCAAGCCCGTTGGCGACGATGATCAGTTCCGGTCTGAACCGCCGCAGTGCCGGTAACACCAGCTTCTCGAACGCTTCCATATAGGCTGCGTGCCCGCCGCCTGGCAGCAGCGGAATGTTGAGATTGGTGCCCTCACCGGCGCCTTCGCCGCGCTCATTGGCATCGCCCTGATCGATCGGGAAGCAGCGCTCCTGATGCAGCGAGATCGTCATCACGTCCGGACGGTCATAGAAGATGTTCTGCGTGCCATTGCCGTGATGCACGTCCCAGTCGAGAACCGCGACCTTGCCGAGCCCGTGCTTTTGCTTGGCCCATTCGATCACGATCGAGCTGTTGGCGAGGAAGCAGAACCCCATGCCCTCATCGCGCTGGCAATGGTGACCCGGCGGGCGTGTCAGCGCATAGGCGTTGTCATGCCTGCCCGAAAGCACGGCGTCGACCGCGCCGATCCCCAGACCAGCGGATTGCAACGCAACCTCGAACGTACCGGGGCCGCAGGGCGCATCGATGCCGATATACCCGCCACCGGCCTTGGAGGTCGCCATGAACTTGTCGACATAGCCCTTGGTGTGCACGCGCAACAGATCATCGACCGTCGCTGCCGGCGCACTTTGCAGATCAAGCTTGGCGGTGAGGCCCGATACATCCATCAGCGATTTCATCCGCCGCTTGGTGCTCGGCGCCTCCGCATGGCTGCCGCCATCGCCGCCCTGCACCCAGCCGCCCACCGGAAGCATCAGAACGTGCTCGCCCGTTGTGTGCCAGAAACAGTATTCGTCAAAAAAGAACCCGGTGCTCACCGATTCGCCCCTCCGTTTTTTCTACGATTGGCGAATGAACCTATCGCCGCGATCGCTGCCCGTCCATATCGCGATTTGGCGGGGTCCGGCATCGGCCAAAGGGTGGGGTGGACCTATCCGATCTCCACGACGATCCGGCCGCGCACTTCTCCGCCAAGGATCGCGGCAGCATAGCGCTCGACCTCGTCGAAACCGATCGTGTTGGTCAAGTCCTTGAGCGCCTTGCGGTCCAGTTCCTCGGCCAGGCGCCGCCAGGCCAGGGCCCGCCGCGCCATCGGCGCCATCACCGAATCGACCCCCAACAGGCTAACACCCCTGAGGATGAAGGGAGCGACGCTGGCCGGCAGATCCATGCCGCCGGCAAGCCCGCAGGCCGCGATCGCCCCGCCATACCGGGTCATCGACAACACATTGGCAAGCGTCGAAGATCCAACGGAATCAACGCCAGCAGCCCAGCGTTCCTTGTTGAGCGGGCGCACATCGCCACTAAGTTCAGAGCGGTCGATCACCTCGGTGGCGCCAAGCGATTTGAGATAGTCCGCTTCTTGCGTCCGTCCCGTCGAGGCAATCACCTCCCAGCCCGCATGGGCCAGGAGATTGACCGCCACCGACCCGACCCCGCCCGAGGCACCGGTCACGACCGCCGGGCCGGCAGCGGGCGAAAGCCCGTGGCCTTCAAGCGCCATCAGGCACAACATGGCGGTGTATCCCGCCGTTCCGATTGCCATGGCCTCGGCCGCGGAAAGTCCCGCGGGCAGCGGCAAAAGCCAGTCCCCGGAAACCCGAGCCAGCTCTGCCAGCCCGCCCCAATGCTTCTCGCCGACACCCCAGCCATTGAGCAGAACCTTGTCACCCGGCTTGAACCCGTCATGGCCGGAAGCAACGACCTCCCCGGCGAAGTCAATCCCCGGCACCATCGGGAACTGCCGCACCACCGGCGCCTTGCCGGTCAGCGCCAGACCGTCCTTGTAGTTGATCGTCGAATGGGTGACTCGCACCGTGACGTCGCCATCCATCAGCGCGCTGTCTTCAAGCGTCTGGATCCCGGCCTTCTGGCCATCTTCGGTCTTCTCGATCACCCAGGCTCTGAATTCGGACATGTGGCCCTCCCGTCTTGCTGCGCCGTGTGCAGTCTAGGGGCAGGAAAGGCGTGGAGCCAGCCATGGTGTGAAATCGGCGGGAGTTTCGTTTGGGGTCTCACGTCGCCGAGCAGTCAGCGCCGGCTTGGGTCAACATACGTGTCCACTACTCCGCGTTCAGGTTCGGCGTTGGAAATGCGAGAGGAGGAACAGCGCACCGGCGACCATGAACGGTCCGGCGAGGATGATATTGACCCAGAGCGGATTGGACAGGGTCACAAACGGCACAATACCGACCGCCAGAAAAAGCACCCCGCCCACGGCTTCGAACCGCCAGGCGATGACAAGTATGACCGTCAACACGGCGCTCGGAATGAGGTGAATGGCGAAGCCAAGCAGCTGCTCCGGCAAAGAACGCTCCGGCGCGAATGCGTCGAGTGCGAAGACTGAAATGAAAATAATCCCGAGGATCGCTATCGATCTTGGGACCCAGAACACGAACCGGTCGAACACATCGCCCTCCCCGTCTGCGAACCCTCAGGATTGCGCCCTCGCCCAGGTCATTTCTGGCTGATCAGTGTGAGATACATCAGCCAGAGATAGATCGCCGGCAGAGCCAGCATCACGATCACCACCGCGAAGACAGGCATGTCGCATAGACAGCCGAAAAACTGGAAACCAAGCAAGACTTCCGCCCCCAGCACGGCCGCAATGCCGAGATACCAAGGAAGCAGGCGATTGCGTGTGGGTTGGTCATCGCTCATGGTCGTTGATCCTCTTCTTGTCCGCACCGCCCGGGTGCCCGGCGCGAGGCTGTGAGCGGCTTTGTCAGTTCGGCCTCTCGCCGATCTGGTACCGGGCACCGGTCACCGTCGAGAGATCGGTGATGCTGTCATGAAGGAGCTGGATCGCGTAGTGAGGGTTATGCGCATAGGCGCCGGCATCGCTGATCACGAATTTGTAGTTATAGGCGGCGCGCAGCAGCCGTGGCGTCCAGCTCGCATAGGGCCGACCGGCATTCTCCTGTCCCTCGGCGATCATAAAATAGGGGTAGTTCGTGCTGTATGCGATGGTCGTTTGCGTGACCTCGGCCGAATAGACCTCGATCGCTTCGAGCAGAGTTGCACTCAGCTTATCGATTTCGGCTTGAATGCCGGTCTCCCGGTCTCCATCACCATCATAATCGCCCGCTGATGTGCGGATGGCGCGAGGGTCATTTGTCCCGTGACAACGCCCGCAACTGGCAACCTCTACCTCGAGCGCATGGGGATCGTGGCAATCGGTACAGGTTGAGAACGGCGGAACATGGGTGAACCGGCCCATATAGCTTCGTCCCGGATACTGATACCCGCCACCGACCAGGCTGCCCTGAAGCATCGCGCCCGCTACCGCGTAGTGCGGATTAATGAATCTCAGCTCGGGATTGACGCTGTCGTCCCCTCCGTCCGCTGTGGCCACGGGCAAAGCGCTACCGGACTGGCGTCCTTGATGGCAGGTCAGGCAGGTCGCGGTTGAACCGGGTTTGGAAACCCGCATGCCGGATGGAAAAATCACGGCTTCGATGTCGCCCGCACCATCGGCATGACAGGTGTCGCAATCGACGACGCCACCCGGAACCACGGGATGATCGACCGTGCCGGCAGCACTGTCGTCGAAGCCCCAGAAATCCCGGAACCCCTCACCTGAGTGGCATGTGGCACAACTCCCCGGGATTTCTTCCTCGCCATCCCAATGGGTGAAGGATGATGACGACGAATCCGCATGGCCCGAGCTGAGCCATTTCTGCACAATGGAGATATGGGGCTGCGACTCCTGCGCCTGTTGTGCCATGGCACCGGACAGGAGCCAGGCAGAAACGATGACACCGAGGATAAGAGCTTTCGTCTTGGTCTGCATTTCAACGCTCGAAATTACACAAGCATAGCTTACCATGACGATGCATAGGCGAATTGACCAAGGTCAAGGCAGGGCCGGCCACGGCTGCTATTGGTCGAAGGCCAAGATTGACGTGGGGTCATATGCGGATTTCTTTGCGGCGCGGGCTGACGGTACCCTTCAAGGGAGAACCGTCCCAGATAGTTGACCGGAACTTGGCGGTCGACCGGATCGGGCTGCTGGGCCATGACCACGGGCCCATCCGGGCCGAGGTTCTGGTGGCGGCCGGCGAACAGGTTGCGGTCGGGACCCCTGTCTATCGGAGCCGGGCGAGGCAAGAGCTCCTGTTCTGCGCGCCTGTTTCCGGAACAGTCGAAAGGATCGAGATCGGCGCACGCCGCAGGTTCGTGGAAATGTCCATCATCGCGGATGGCGAGGATCGCCGGCTGGATTTTGACACGTCAGCCGCCGATACCCCTGAAGGTCTCCGCTCCCTTCTTCTGGCCTCCGGGCAATGGCCCGCGCTGCGCGCCCGGCCTTTCGAGCGGATCGCCGATCCGGACGGCACCCCTAAAGCTCTGTTTGTCACTGCCATGGACACAGCGCCCCATGCGCCTGACCCGGCGCCGATTATCGCTGAACGCAGTCAGGATTTCGCACGCGGGCTTGCAGCAATGCTGCTTCTGACCGAGACACCCGTCTATCTTTGCCAACCAGACATCGAACCTCTTGCCCGGTCGTCTGAGCACTTGAAGGTCGTCCGCTTTACAGGACTGCATCCGGCAGGACTGGTAGGGACCCATATCGCGCGGCTGCAGCCTCCCGGTGATGGCGAAACAGTCTGGCATATCGGCTATCAGGACGTGATCGCTATCGGGCACCTTCTCAATACGAGCCGGATCGATCCTTACCGTATCGTTTCCCTTTCGGGGCCAGGAGTGGACAATCCGCGACTTGTGCAGGTGCCGCTGGGCGCCGATCTGCACGCGCTGGCGCGGCCCAATTTGACACCGGGGGCCAAGACCATCCTTTCGGGGGCCGTCACCGGCGGCCGGGAAAGCACCTTTCTTGGGCGCCATGATCGCCAGGTGACGGTGGTGCCGCGTGCGCCCGCCCGGCAACATCACTGGCTGATCGAGGCCTTGCGCCGGGTGCAGACGGCAGCAGCGTTCATTCCAACCCAGGCGCTAGAGCAAACGCTCGGCTCCGGCGCGCCTGTCACGCCGCTGTTGCGGGCGCTTTCGATCGGCGATGCGGAGGCGGCACAAAAGCTGGGCTGCCTGCACATGGCCGAGGAGGACCTGGCATTGGCCAGCTATGTCACCGGCGGCACGACCGATTTCGGCCAGAAACTGCGTCGCGTCCTCGATGAACTGGAGGCGGGAGCATGATGGGAGGCGTTTGGCATCGTGACACGATATCCTGGCTGATCGTCGCAGCCGCGCTGCCCGCGGCTGTGGCGGCCGTCGGGACATTCGGGCCGCTGGCGCTCGGGCACATGCTGCTGGCACTGGCCGTGATCGTCTTCTGGCAGTTGGTGTTTCTCTGGTCGCGTGCCCAGCCGGTCTCGCCCATCGCCATCGTGACCGCCATAGCGGTCGGCGTGCTGGCGCCGGGCGAGTTCGCGCCATGGCAGATCGTTCTCGCGGCGAGTTTCGGCACGGTGATCGGTGAGCAGGTCTTCGGGGGCTGGGGCCGCAATATCGTCAATGCCGCTGTCGCCATGCTGGCCTTTCTCTATTTCGCGTTCCCTCAGACCACGATCCCCGGCGGTGGTCAGCTTCTGGCGCTGGCGGTCATACCCGGCGCGTTGATGCTGTTGGTGACGGGTGTCCTGTCCTGGCAGGTCGTCCTGTCTGCAGTTGTCGGTACGATCACCGTTTCACTCGGGTTGGGCGAGAACCCCATGACCGTATTCGCAAGCGGTTCCATGGTTTTCGGCCTGGTTTTTCTGGTGGGCGACCCGGTCGCGTCGTCGGCAACCCGCGCCGGACGATGGATTTACGGCTTTCTGGCCGGTGCGCTCCTGGCGCTGCTCGGCTGGACCGACACAGGCTTTGACGGACCCCAGGCCATCATCTTTGCATGCCTGGTCGCTTCGCTGCTCGCACCGCTGATCGACGCCGGGGTGATCGCGGCGACACGAAGGTTTTGGAGGCCCTACAATGGCTGATTTAAATCCACTGTCCCTTTGGCGCCACCTTCTGGCCCTGCCGAACGAAAGCCGGACCAAGACCATCGCTGTCGCCTTCATGGTCTCGGCGGTATGTGCGGTCTCGGTCTCGGTCGCGGCGGTGATCCTTGGACCCATTCAGGATGCCAACCGCGCCGCCGAACAAGCCGCACGCATGGAAGCGATGCTGGCCTCCATGCCCGAAATGGCCGCTCTGATTGAAGAGGCAGGCGGCGACAGCCTCGAGACCATTATCGTCAACCTCAGGACCGGGCTGCCGGCCGAAGGGATCGACCCGGACAGCTTTGATGCAGAGGCGGCACGCAAGGATCCCGCCCGGACCACGATCCTCTCCGCCGACCAGGACATTGCCGGTCTGGGACGACGCCCGGATTTCCTCCCCATTCACATCTTGAGGGAGGACGGCGATCTGCGGCTGGTCATTCTGCCCATCTCGGGTGCCGGCTATCAATCGACCATTCGCGCCAATCTCGCGCTCGAAGGCGACCTCAACACCGTGGCCGCCCTCTCGGTGACCGAGCAGGGGGAAACCCCGGGGCTGGGGGCCCGGATCGAGGAAGCCCGCTGGCAGGCGCTATGGCCGGGCAAGCTGATTGCCGACAATGAGGGCAACATCCGGCTCGAGGTCGTGCGCGGGCAAGCAACCAATGATTTTGAGGTCGATGGCATCACAGGAGCGACGCGCACCGGCAATGGCGTGACCCGCGCAGTCCGCTTCTGGCTCGGTCCAAACGGTTTCGGGCCGGTGCTCGACAATCTGGCTAACGGAGCGCTCTGATCCATGAAGGCCTTGCGCACGCTTTACGGTCCGATCATCGACAATAACCCGGTGACGCTGCAGATCCTCGGGATCTGTTCGGCGCTGGCGGTGACGACCTCGCTGTCGACCGCGCTCATCATGTCGGTCGCGCTGACAGTGGTGCTGATGGCAGGAAGCCTGACGATTTCTCTCATTCGCCACCACATCCCCACTTCGATCCGGCTGATCGTGCAGATCACCATTATCGCCTCGCTGGTCATCGTCACCGACCAGTTGATCCAGGCCTTCGCCTTCGAGCTGAGCCAGCGGCTTTCGATCTTTGTGGGGCTGATCGTCACCAATTGCCTGGTTCTGAGCCGCGCCGAAGCCTTTGCCATGCACAATCCGCCCGGCATTTCGGCGCTCGACGCGCTGGGCAACGGTCTTGGCTATTCGCTGATCCTGATGATCGTTGGCTTTGTCCGCGAGTTGCTGGGAGCGGGAACGCTGTTCGGACAAACCGTCTTCCTCTCGGTTCATGACGGGGGTTGGTTTGTCCCGCTCAACCTGATGCTCCTCGCGCCGAGCGCCTTCTTCATCCTGGGGCTGCTGATCTGGGTCATTCGCACCATCCGCCCGGCCCAGGTCGAACAAACCGATTTCGTTCTTGAACCCGAGATCGGAGAGAAGACGAAATGACGGACCTTTTCCTTCGCTCTGTCTTTGCGGAAAACCTGGCCCTCAGCTTTTTCCTCGGCATCTGCACCTTTCTTGCGGTTTCAAAGCGCCTCGAGACAGCCGTGGGCCTGGGTATTGCGCTGACCGTCGTCCAGGCGATCACCGTGCCGATCAACTATCTGATCTTCACCCATCTGCTGCGCCCCGAAACCTGGGCGGCACTCGGGCTTGGCGACATCGATCTCACATTCCTCAACCTGATCGCCTTTATCGGGGTGATCGCGGCCATGGTGCAGATCCTCGAAATGGTGCTCGACCGGTTCGTGCCGGCGCTTTATCGCGCCCTCGGCATCTACCTGCCGCTGATCACCGTCAATTGCGCCATTCTCGGCGGCTCACTGTTCATGGTCGAACGCGGCTATGACTTCACAGAAAGCGTCGTGTTCGGCGTCGGCAGCGGCGTCGGCTGGGCACTGGCGATCATGGCGCTGGCGGCGATCCGCGAACGGCTCAACTATGCCGACATTCCCGGCGGCCTGCGCGGTCTGGGCATGGCCTTTATCGTCACGGGTCTGCTTTCGATGGGATTCACGGCCTTCGCCGGGGTCGGATCATGACCGAGATCCTGCTGGCCGTCGGGGTGATTGTCGGGCTGGTCCTTATGCTCTCCTTCGTCGTGATGGGGGCCCGGGCGCTGCTCGCACCCGAAAGGCCGGTCACCATTACGGTCAACGGCAATCGCGACATTGTCGGGACTACAGGCCGAAAGCTGCTCGGTTTTCTCAACGATGCCGGCGTTGCGGTACCTTCGGCCTGTGCCGGGGCAGGCACCTGCGGCCAGTGCAAGGTCAAGCTCCTCGCCGGCGGCGGCGAACCGCTGCCGACCGAGACGGCGTTGCTGGGGCGGAGCGAGATTCGCGAGGGACGACGCCTTTCCTGTCAGGTGGTGGTGCGCGGTCCCCTCTCCATAGAGGTGCCCGACGACATTCTGGCGGCGGAAAGCTGGACATCGGAGGTGCTCTCGACCACCCATGTCGCCCCGCTCATCCGTGAACTCGTGCTCGGCGTGCCCGATACGGTCGAATTCGACTTCAAGGCCGGCTCCTATGTCCAGATCGAAGCCCCAGCCTATGATCTCGACCTGGCCAATCTGACCGTCGCGCCGAAATACGAGGCGGCCTGGAAAGAGCTGGGCGTTAGGGAACTGCGTTTGCACAATCCGGAACCGACCCACAGGGCCTATTCGATTGCCAGCCGCCCCCGGGACAAGAGGCGAATTGTCCTCGATATCCGCCTGGCATTGCCGCCATCAGGTCAGGGCGATATCCCCCCTGGCATCGTCTCTTCCTACCTTTTCAGCCTCAAACCCGGCGACAAGGTTGGTGTATCCGGCCCCTTTGGGGATTTCCATGTTCAGGACACCGATAAAGAGATGATCTTCATTGGCGGTGGCGTCGGCATGGCCCCGCTAAGGGCGATGATCCACGAACAACTCGCCAAGGGCAGCAAACGCAAGATCAGCTTCTGGTACGGCGCGCGCAGCGGCGCCGATGTGTACTATCGCGACGAGTTCGACGCACTATCGGCGGAATTCGAGAACTTCTCCTGGACGCTGGCCCTTTCCGAACCCATGCCGGAAGACCATTGGGCGGGGTCGACGGGCTTCATCCACGAGGTGGTTCGCACCGCCTATCTCAAAGACCACCCGGCACCCCATGATTGCGAATACTATCTGTGCGGCCCCCCGCTGATGATTGCTGCCGTGATCGCCATGCTCGACGAGAACGGGGTCGACCCCACTTCCATCTTCAACGACGATTTCGGGATCTAGCCATGTTTACCCGACGCACCTTCCTCGCCCTCTCCGGAGCCGCTGCACTTTCGCCGAGCCCGGGCCATGCCTCGAACGCAATCTCGGTCCTCGGCGGTAATGCGTTCGGCACCTATTGGCGGCTCGCGCTGCCCATGGGCACGGAGATCGATGTATCGGGATTGAGAGCGATCATTTCGCAGGTCGATGCCGGGTTTTCGCCCTTCCGCTCTGACAGCGAGCTCTCGAGCTTCAATCGCGCCGACACCTCTGACTGGGTGCCGGTGTCGGCCGATCTGACAACGGTCCTGGGCAAAGGGCTTGAGATCGCCGCGGCGAGCGGCGGCGCGTTCGATCCCACCATCGGTCCCCTGGTCCACCGTTTCGGCTTCGGGCCCATCCGTGCGGGGGCCTGGGGGGCCTTCGAGCAAATCGACATCGCTGCCGGGACGGTCCGAAAGGCCGATGCGCGCCTGAGCCTCGATCTGTGTGGCATCGCCAAAGGTCATGCCGTGGACAGAATGGTGGCCGATCTCGAAAAGCAGGGCATCAGCGATTTCCTGCTGGATCTGGGTGGCGAGCTCCGGGCGAGCGGGCGCCACCCCGATGGCCGCGATTGGCAGGTGGCCGTGGAAAGCCTTGCCGGCCAGTTCCCCCTCGTGGTCAGATTGGACCGCAAGGCCATCGCAACGTCCGGGATTTCAGCACAGAGCTATGGCCGCAACGGCAACATGGTGAGCCATATTGTCGATCCGCACACCGGCAGTCCGGCAGGCGGCAAAATGGTCACCGTGTCGGTCCTGGCGGACGATGCGACAATCGCCGACGGCTGGGCCACGGCGCTGATGGCCATGCCCCCCGAAGCGGCATTCGAGACGGCCGAAGCCATTGGCCTCGATGCACTCTTGTTCATGCGCGACGGTACGGTCCTGCGCCCGGTGATGACGGGCCGGTTTGCTGAATCGGTGTTGGGTTAGGAGGCGACTATGCAGTTCGTTTTGGCATTTGCCGTTTTTCTTCTGGCCTTTGGCGGGCTGGCCATCGGCGTGATGGCCGGACGGGCACCGATCAAAGGCTCGTGTGGCGGCGCAGACTGCATCAAGGGCATCGACTGCGCAGCATGCACCCGCAGGTCAGAGGGCGAGACGCCATGACAACCAACCTTATTATCGAGAACTTCATGGTCAGGGAGTTCGCCACCCTGCCCCCCGATATGGAAATCGGCCAGGCGGCACGGTTTCTTGTTGATCGTGGCTATGCGGGGGCGCCTGTCGTCGATGAATCCGATGCGCTTGTCGGGATCCTGACCAAGAAGGATTGCTTCAAGGCGGCGCTCAACGCCGCCTACTACGCACAATGGGGCGGTGCTGTTGAGCGCTACATGACCGCTGATCCCGAAACCCTCGATCCTTCGCTCGATATCGTGTCGGCTGCCGAGCGGTTTATTGCATCACCCTATCGGATGTTCCCGGTGATGAGCGAAACCAGCCTGGTGGGCGTGATCAGCCGATCAGACCTCCTGCGGGCCTTCCTGTCACCGTCTTGATCGACGCGGGCGACCTGCCGCCATCGAGGCGGAGACCGACGCGAACTTCCAATCCGGCAAGGGCCGATACCGCCGCAATGAGTCCATCCCATGAGCCGGACCAGGTCGATGACCCTGAAAAGCATGGCTTTGGGGCCTATCTGACGACCGCCACATCACAGTCCGCATGCTGGAGGACCTTGTTCGACACGCTGCCCAGAACAACAGAGCTGATGCGTCCCAGGCCCCGGCGGCCCATGACGATCAGGTCCACGCCAAGATCGGACGCGACATCGAGAATCGCGTCGGCGTAGTCCCCGTCTTCGAGCATTGTCTGGACATTCCTGGCTCCGGCTTCCTCGGCAGCCCGCCGAGCGTTGTGAATCACGTAGTCGCCGATTTCCGCCACGGCGCGCGCCTGGTCCACCTCGGGATGGGAAAGAATTTTCCTGAGGTCCACTGGCATGTTGAGCTCATTCGGGATGATCGGGCGGACCTTCGTGTCGATGACATGTTCCACTTGCGCGAGACGCGTCAGATCCTCAGCCGGCTTCCCATGCATGAGCACGTGCACAATGGTGAGGTCCCCACCGATCTTGCTTGAAATCTCCGACGCAAACGCGAGCGCGCGTCCTCCAGTTTCCGAACCATCCGTGGCTACCAAAATCTTTTTGGGCATGCTGCTCCTCCTTTCGTCTAGTTCCAGGATAGCTGCGCCCAGGACATCGGGGCCTTGATGTGGGTCAACGGTTGGAGGCCGGCGCCTCCCGATGATCGCGATAAAGAAAGTACATTGCTTGCCGGCTGGCTGAGCCGGACACGGAAACGCTCGCACAGCCCATCACCGGACACATGCTTGCAGACGCGTTGCCAACGCTGCACTGCGATCAGGAGGTCTCCAATTCTGCTGCCGCGCGACACACGTCCGCCTGACATTGATTGAATGTCAGACCCGGTGGCTATTAGTGGCAATTGACTACCAGAAACAAGAAAGCCCAGCGCTAGCTGGGCATCTTAAGATCTTGTAATTGCGAATATTTTTGGTTGCGGGGGCAGGATTTGAACCTGCGACCTTCAGGTTATGAGCCTGACGAGCTACCGGACTGCTCCACCCCGCGCCAAGAAGATGACTGTGGCCGCTTGTCGGGCCGTCATCTGTGTTCGTTGCCGCAATAAGGCCGGTCGCAGCGTTTCCGTGGACCGGCCGGCAGGACGTGGCGTGACCACGCGGAGCGGTATATAGGCCGGATCGTTCCGGTTGTGAAGGGTTTGTGACGGAAATTCGGGAAAAAACTTGGCCCATTCCTCCAAGCCCCCTTTTTCCAAGGGCTTGGGCCGGTCTAGGATGATGTGGAAACAATCCCATCCCGGCGGGAAACGCCCGTCCCTTTTCACCAATGCCAGATTCTACAGGCTGCCGTTCGGCGGCAAATCATGACTTACGGAGCTCATCATGCGACACAACCTTCTGGGCCGCACCGGCATAACCGTTAGCGAAATCTGCCTCGGCACCATGACCTGGGGCCGCCAGAACTCCGAGGCGGAAGGCCATGAACAGATGGACTACGCGCTCGACCGGGACATTAACTTCTTCGATACCGCCGAGATGTATGCGGTGCCGACCTCCCCGGAGACCTATGGTCGGACCGAAGAGATCATCGGCACCTGGTTCAACGCGCGCCAGAACCGCGACAGGGTGGTGCTCGCCACCAAGGTTGTCGGCGGCGGCATGCGCTGGGTTCGTCAGGGCGCCAAGATCGACAAGGCCAATGTCCATGCGGCGGTCGATGCTTCGCTCAAGCGCCTCAAGACAGACTATATCGATCTCTATCAGATCCACTGGCCGCGCCGCGGGCACTATCATTTCGAGGGCGGCTGGGACTACCACCCCGAGCGTATCGACCGCGATGTCGAAATCCCGATGATGCTCGAGACCCTCGAGGCCATGGGCGAACTGGTCGATGCCGGCAAGATCCGCGCCTTTGGCGTCTCCAACGAATCCGCCTGGGGCGTGATGCACTTCCTCAAGCTGGCCGAACAACACGGCCTGCCGCGCTGCGCCTCGATCCAGAACGAATACAACCTGCTGCGCCGCGAATATGACCATGACCTCGCCGAACTGGGGCACATGGAAGATGTCGGCCTGCTGGCCTATTCGCCCCTCGGCGCCGGCGCCATCACCGGAAAATACCTCGACGGCGCCCTGCCCGAAGGCACACGCGGTGCCATTATCGGCGCCAGCTACCGCACTTCGGAGTATTCGAGCCCGCCCATTCGCGCCTATATCGACCTGGCGAAAAGGCACGGCCTCGATATTTCGCAGCTCGCCATCGCCTTCTGCCTGACCCGGCCCTTCATGGCGTCCGTCATCATTGGCGCCACTTCGATGGAACAGCTCAAGACTGATATCGGCGCGGCTGATCTCACCTTGTCCGACGAGGTGCTCGGCGAGATCGAGGCGCTCCATCGTCAATATCCTCGCACCATCTGATCTGCCTGTGTGCTGCCGGGTGCGGGGTATCTCACCCGCCCCGTGCATACCCGTTCTGCTCACGCGTCGGCCCTGTCCGTCTCGCCAGCCGGCGCGCGCCTGTCTATGCTGGCGGCACAGACAAGGGGGGTCACGACGAGTATGAACTGGTTCGCGCTGTTCTCTTCGGCCTTGCCGCTGATTGCGCTTTATCTCTATGGCCTTGCCGCCAGCGTGCTTGACGCCTGGCGGCCGTCGCTCTCCGAACTGATGAACGCAAGGCGCATCGAATGGGTCTATCAGGCGAGCCGCCGCGACACCCCGCTCGATGGCATCCTGTCGGGCAATATCATGAGTTCGGTTTCGTTCTTCGCCTCGACCACGGCGCTTCTGATCCTTGCCCTGTTCACGGTGATCGGCCAGTTGCCCCAATTCGCCCCTGCCATCTCGACCATCACTTTCGGCACGCATTATTCGGAGACCGACCTGCAATTGCACAACATCCTGATGCTTGTGCTCTTCGTCTCCGCCTTCCTGGCCTTCACTCTCGCGCTCAGGCAGTTCAATCATTTCTGCATCCTGCTCGGCGCGCTCGACCACCGCGATCCGGCCACGCCCGAACATGTCGAAGCCATTGCGCGGATCAATGCCATTGCCGCCGGCCGGTTCAATGCCGGCATCCGCGCCTACTATTTCGCCATTCCCATGGTCGCTTGGTTCGTTTCGAGCTGGGCAGCGATCGCGGTCACCGCCGCCACGATCTTCATGCTCCTGCATCGCGAATATTTCTCACGGGCGCGCAAGGTCGTCGCCGATATGCCCGCCCAGGCACCCCATAAACAGGGCCGATCCGAATGAAACACCTGGCACTCGCCACCTTCATCACACTGACTACCTTCGGTCTCCCGGGCATCGCCCCGGCGCAGGAACTCACCTACACACCGGACGATGCCGCGCTCATGGACGCCTGCCTCGAGCCCATCCGCGCCGCCATGGGCGATCTCGAGACCACACCGGCAAAGACACTGCCCGACTGCATCGGCGCCGCGTCCGATACCTGCATGGGCACCCCCGAAGGCGGCACGACCATCGGCATGTCCCAATGCATGGCGCGTGAACGCATCTGGTGGGATGAGCAGCTGAACGCCCATTATGCAGCGCTGCGCGACAGTATTGATGAGGAAAGCTTCACCGCCCTGCGCGAGGCCCAGCGCAAATGGATTGACTACCGCGACGAGACTTGCGCCTTCGAATACACCTTCTGGCGCGAAGGCACGATCCGCTCGATCTTTTACGGCTCCTGCATGCTCGATACCACCGCCCGCCGCGCCATCGACCTCGAAGGCTATCTCGGCTGGATGAACTAGCGGGCAGTCTCGATTTGAAGACCCGGTCCATCTTCCACCCTCGCCCTTCGACAAGCTCAGGGTGAGGGTGGAGATTTGGGCGCTACTTCCCTCGTCGTCACCCTCGGGCTTGACCCGAGGGTCCATGAGGCATCGCATGTGGTTTGGCGGTACTGACTAGTCGCACGCGGCTCCCGCGTGGCATCTCATCATGGATGCTCGGGTCAAGCCCGAGCATGACGAAGATATGTGGAGCATCGCTTTCCTCCATTCGCTGCTTCCTGGCTTCGTCTGCCCACCTCAACAGGCCCGGCAGACTGATGTCTCCGAGTTTCAAAGAGCAGAGCGGGAGAGAGGCGCTGGGCGTCTCGTCGCAAAACTAAAACAATGAGACGGCCAGCGCCTCTCTCATCCGGGGTTTTGGGCTTGGACTGCGTCAACGGGCTGGGGTCAATCCCCGCTCTCTTTCGAGAGTACACCGCCGCCTTGACGGCAGCCGGCTCCGGCGCAGTTTTGGCCTTCCCTGAGGCGACCCTCATGGAACCCGGACCCAGGCCTGCCTGACCGTTCGTCGCGACCACGCTCAATTGCAGGTTGGTTCGGGGATGATAAGGGAAGTGCAGAGGGCGGGGATAACTTCGATCCGGCACGAAAGGCAAAATCAGTCCGGTGGACTGACTTTAGGTAGGAAGGCCATGAGAGCTACGCTCGAATGGCTTGAATCTGTCGCCCTCGCCCTTCGAGGCTCAGCTTCGCTTCGCACCTCAGGGTGAGGCTTGGGGTTGCTTCAACTCCCTCGTCACCCTCGGGCAGCCCGCCGGCGCGAGGCGAGTAAGACCCGACGGTCCATGAGGCATCCCGTGTGGTTCGGCGGTACTGACGAGTCACGAGCGGTTCCCGCGCGTCATCTCATCATGGATGCTCGGGAATCTGACTGCCTCACGCCGGCAAGCTGCCCGAGCATGACGAAGGAGAGTGTGGCAGCGAACGGGTGGGCTCGGATGCGGGGGCGGCGAGTTGGTGCACCGTGCGCTCCCTCTCCCCGCCGAAGAGAGGGTTGGGGTGAGGGGCTCTGTTCTGCCTCAGCCAAGGCCCCCTCACCCGATCCTTCGGATCGACCTCTCCCCCGAGGGGCGGGTTGAACCCGTGCCAGCCCGATCGAGGTCCCGGCTCTCTGACTGCCTGAAGCCGGCGGGCTGATTGCCTCGCGCCGCCCCGGCCTCCGAGCCGGGGCCTGATTGCATTTGGGCATTCTGCCATTCGAGCGTAGCTCTCATGGCCTGCTCACCTCCAATCGATCCACCGGATCGATTGGCAGGACGGCTCGCAGTCTCGGATCAAGTCCGGGACAGCGCGAAGATTGCAGCTGTTCAACCCTTCGAGCGGCCTTTCGAGCATAGCTCTCAAGGCGTTCCTTCGCTTCCAAAGGTCCACCGGACCTTTGGATCAGGCGTTGCCCGACCGCTCCTCACTCTCAGGGTGTTCGGGCGCTGCCAAGGCTCCACCGGAGCCTCGGCTTGGCTGCGCCAACCGCTTCTCACTCCCTCGCGCCGGCGGGCTGGTCCGGAATGGCCAGGAAGGCGGTTGGGACCCGGTCCAGGCTCCCAAGCTCATCAAATCCCGCAAACCCCCGCCAAACCGTCAAAATGGCCCCGATCAGCATCCCCATATCGGGACCCGAGATATAATCAATGACCCAATGAAAAAATCAGTCATTGACTATTACCTCGTCGCGACCTAGCGTTGCGCCCAAGCGGTGGATCGGCACAGCGAGCCCGTGAGCCGCCTTGAAACCGGGTCCGTCAGGAGCATGCGATGCCCAAGGCCTTTTCCGAGATCGAACGCAACCGCATCGAGAAGCGCCTGCTTGAGGTCGCGATCGAGGCGTTCGGAACACAGGGATTGCGCGCCACCCGCATCGCCGACCTTTGTCAGCGCGCCGGCATCGCCAAGGGCTCCTTCTATGCCTTCTATCCCTCCAAGGAGGCCCTGTTTCTCGCGCTGGTGGAACGCCAGGACAAGAAACACAAGCGCGACATGCTCGCCTATTTCGTTGAAGGCGACCGCGACCCTGAAGCGCGATTGGCCTCGTTCTTCGATCTCCTGGTCGACAAGGTCGAGACTGATCCCTTGCTGAAGCTTCTGGGTACCCATGGCGAGATGGAATATCTCATGCGCGCCCTGCCCGAAGATGCGGTGGCCGCCCATCAGGAGGCCGATGCCGCCTTCCTCAGGCGCTTTTGCGACATCCTTGTCGAGAAGGGCTTTGTCGCCAGCGCCGACCCCGAAGCCCTCGACGCCATCCTCATGATGCTGGTGTGCCTGCGGCTCCAGCGGCCCATGTTGACCGACCTGCAATATGGCGCGGCGGTCGACCTTTTGCGCGACAATTTCGTGTCCCGCCTGATCGGAGCGAACCGATGATCTCGGTCGAGAACCTCAATTTCACCTTTCCCGGCAGCGCGACGCCCGTGCTGCACGGCCTGTCTCTGCAAGTCAGCAGGGCTGAGGTCTACGGCTTGCTGGGGCCATCGGGTGCCGGCAAATCGACCACCCAGCGCATTCTGCTCGGACTCGAACCCGGCTACACCGGCCAAGCCACCATTCTCGGCCAGCCGGCCAATGCGCTCAAAAGATCCTATTACGGCCGTATCGGGGTCAGCTTCGAACTGCCCGCGCTTTATCTGCGGCTGACCGCGCGTGAGAACCTTGCACTGTTTGGCGCCCTCTATGAAGGAACCACCCGCTCGCCGGATGATCTGCTGGCGCTGGTCGACCTGTCGGACGCGGCCGACATGCGGGTGTCCGATTTTTCCAAGGGCATGAAGATGCGGCTCAATCTCTGCCGCGCCCTGGTCAATGATCCCGAGCTTGTGTTTCTCGACGAGCCGACCAGTGGCCAGGATCCCGCCCGCGCGCGCGTCACCCGCGACCTCATCAAGACCCTCAAATCAGAAGGCCGCACGGTCTTTCTCACCACGCACAACATGGCCGAGGCCGCCGAAATCTGCGATCGGGTGGGCTTTCTGGTCGACGGGCGCATTCCCGTGACCGGATCTCCCGACGATCTGATGCGCCGCTTCGGCGAGCCCCTGGTCGAAGTCAAATGGCGCAAGCAAGGTACCCTCGACCACGCACGGTTCCCGCTGGCTGGCATGGCGGACGATCCCGACTTCATCACGGCGCTCAAATCGCCCGATCTGGTGTCGATCCATACCCTCGAGGCCGGACTGGACGACGTTTTCATCGCCGTGGCCGGCCAGCGGGAGGGCTGACATCATGCAAGACGCCACCATGGCTACACCCGGACCGCTGGGCCGCCACCGCCGCCTGGCCGCCCTCGTCATCCACGATCTGCGCAGCCAGTGGCGTTACGGCATTCACGCCGCCTACGCCGTGGTGCTGGCCTTCTACCTCGCGATCATCCTCTTTGCCGGCCATGTGCTGCCGCCGGTCTTGCTGGCCTTCATCATCCTGTCGGACCCCAGCGTCGTCGGCTTCTTCTTTCTCGGCGGGCTGATGCTGCTCGAACGCTCCGAGCGTACCCGCACGGCGCTCGCCATCACGCCGGTATCCGCAGGCGACTATCTTGCGGCCAAGCTGATCTCGCTCACCCTGGTCGCGCTCGGTGCCGTGATCCTGATGGCGCATGCGGCGCCCTTGCCGGTCAACTGGCCGCTACTGACCGTCGCGGTCGCCCTGGCATCGCTTCATTTCACCGGCATCGGTGCGGGCCTCGCGAACAGCTTCAAGACCGTCACTGGTTATTTCATGGGCTCGGCCGGCATCATCCTGCCCATGGTCCTGCCCGGCTTTCTTGCCCTTCTCGATCCGATGCCCGCGATCTGCGGCATCATCCCCTTCGCGGCCATGCTGCGGCTCTTGATGCTGGCCTTCAGCGCGGTCGAGGCAACCACCGGCGAGATGGCCTGGTATCTGGCCTCGGCATCCGCCTGGGCGGCCATCGCCGTCCTCTGGGGGCTTCGCAGGCTGCAAAAGGAGTTCGGCCGCAAATGACATTGCCCGCCACAGCAACACCCACCCGGAACGCACCCACCAGCCGGCCAGCCCTTTTCCGCCTGCGCCGCCTGCTCGCCGCCGACGCCGTCAACGTGCTGCGCGATCCTGTTCTGGCCGCCGTTCTGGTTCTCTCGATTGCGCCTGCCGTGGTCTTCGCCCTTGGCCACGCCGCCGCCGAGACCGCATTGGCCAGCTATTTCGGCGTAACCGGTCTCACGGCCTATGCGCTGCCGATCATGTTTGTGCTGCCGGCCTATCTGACCGGCTGGGTCGCGGGCTTCCTCCTGATCGAAGACCGGGACGACGGCCCCCTGATGGCGCTCGAAGTCACCCCGTTGGGCAAGAGCGGCTTTCTGGGATACCGGCTCGGCCTGACGGGCCTCGTCACGTTCCTGATCGGTCTGCTGGCCGCATGGTTGCTGGTGCCGCAATCGGGGACCGTGACGGCCATTGCCCTCTCCGTCCTCCTGGCAGTCGAGGCCGCCACCGTCGCCTTGGTGCTCGTGGCCTTCGCCGGCAACAAGGTCGAGGGGCTGGCGCTGGCCAAGATCATCAATCTGGGTGCAATCGCCCCTGTGGCGGCCTTCGCCGCCCTACCCTGGCGTTATGCGGCCGCGCCCTTGCCGAGCTTCTGGATCGGGGAGATCATCGCCGGGCGCATGCTGACCGGCTTGGCTGTCGGCATCCCGGTTCACCTCGCCATCGTGTGGCTGGCTTATCGCCTCGCGGTGCGCCGGATCGGCTAACCCCCGGCATGGGGTCTCAGATAGCGCGCCACATCCTTGTAGACCGGCATGAAATAGCGCAGCGGTGAAGCCAGCCCCAGCAGTGTCGAGGGGTGCGTCGCCTTCTCATAACCATGCGTTTCGACCGGCACCCCTGCTTCCGCAAGCCTTCCCGCCAGCGCCGTCATGTTACGGGGCAGAACCGTTGTGTCAGCCATCCCGTGCGCCAGCATCATCGGCGGGGCATCGGGGGTCACCAGATTGACCGGCTGGCTGCGCTCGGGCTCGGTGAGGTGACCGAAGGCCGCCACCGTCACATCGACATCGAAGGGATAGAAATCATAGGGTCCAGAAAGCCCGACAACGGCCATCGGCTTCACACCGCGCTGGCGCAGATAGGCGGGGTCGAGCGCCAGCATGACCGCATTGTACGCGCCGGCCGAATGCCCCATCAGCACCAGCCGGTCCGGATCGCCCCCATAGGCACCGATCTCTGCCCGCGTCCAGTCGAGCGCCAGAATGCCGTCCTCGAGAAACCCCGGATAAAGCACCTCGGGCACCAGCCGGTAATCCGCAATCACCGTGACAAAGCCAAGCGCGGCCATGGCCCGCCCGACAAAGGAATATTCCGACCGGTCGCCGGTATCCCACGCCCCGCCATAGACAAAGAACAGGCAGGGAAGCGGCCCCGATGCCTTGCGGGGGCGATAGATATCGAGCCTGTGGCGCTCGTGAGGACCATAGGAAAGGCCCTCCGCCACACGCCGGCTACTGCCGTCCTTGAGGAAAACCGCGTTGAGCGGACCCAGAATACTCATGCACAATTGCCTCATTCACTGCCGATGCGCCTCGCGCCGGGGTGCAACATGCCATTGAGAACTTTAAGTCCTCCTTTACCTGGCTCCACCACACTCGCTTTCGGGGACACATGCTGAATGACCAACTTGTCATGAAAGCAGGGGGCTATGAGACAGATAACTGGCCAGATTGCGCCTGAAGGAGGAGCTCTGGCTTTTCCGATTGAAACGACGAAACGGCGAAAGCGACGAACCGCGCAGCTCAGCGAGGAGACGCTGGCGGCAATCGGGCTGTACGATCACGTCACCCGGCTGCCCAACCGCAAGAGCTTCATAGAGGCTCATGCGCCGATACCGGGCAATGCCAGCGAAATGCTGGTGCTGATCACGCTGGCCGATGCGCCGCATTTCAACGAGATCCTGCGCGCCCTCGGCCACGGCTTTTCCGAGGATTTCATCCGCGCCGGCGCCCGTCGCCTCGGCGCGCTGCTGGGCCCCGATGTCGTCATCTATCACGTCAGTGTGCTGAGTTTCGCGTTTGTGGTGCCTTATGACGGGCGTGAAGAAGCGCCCACCATCGTGCGCGAGATCGCCCGGCTTTTCGATGAGCCCCTGATCTGCGACGACATTCCGATCAAGACCCAGGCCGCCATCGGCCTTGTCGAGCCAGGGGCACTCGATTCCTCCGCCGAAATCCTGAGGGCCGCGCTGGTCGCCGCCCAGGACGGGCGCAGCCGCAACGAATCCTACGCCTGGTACGACCGCCGATCGGACGCCGCCCATCGCCGGGCCTTCACGATACTGACCGATCTGCCGCGCGCCCTCGAGGCCAATGACCAGCTCGCCCTGCACTACCAGCCGCGCATCGATTTCCGCACCGGCCGTTGTGTTGCGGTCGAGGCACTCCTGCGCTGGGCCCATCCCGAATTAGGACAGATCCCGCCCGGCGAATTCATCGGCCTTGCCGAAAAGACCGCCCTGATCGGCCCGATAACCGATTGGGTCCTCAACCAGTCCGTCGCTCAGGCCGGCAGCTGGCAGCGCCAGGGCCTCGATATCGCGGTCTCGATCAACGCCTCGCCGATCAATCTCGCCGAGCCCGATTTCGATGCCCGTCTCATCGGTCTTTGCCATGACTTTCATGTCGACGCCGAACGCATCGAGCTCGAATTCACCGAGGGCACGCTGATCACCAATCCCGAACACACCTTCGGCCAGCTCGCTCGCCTGCGCGATATCGGCATGAAGGTCGCAATCGACGATTTCGGCTCCGGCTATTCCAATATGAGCCATCTGGCCCGCATCCCGGCCGATGTTCTCAAGATCGACCGGTCCTTTGCCTTCCCGCTCGGCACCGGCTCGGGCAATGCGCTGCTGGTCGGCCACATCGTGGCGCTGGCCAAGGGGCTCAATCTGCGTGTCGTCGCCGAAGGCATCGAGAACCGCAATGTCTGGGATCGCCTGAAATCCCTCGAATGCGACGAAGGTCAGGGCTATTTCATGGCCCGCCCCATGCCGCCCGAGGATTTCGTGACCTGGTATCGCGACGCCGCACCGATCGTCTGAGGGCTCAGAAGCAGCGGGCATCCTCCCACGGGATCAGCTCGATTTCCGGCCAGACGCTTTTTGCCCGTAAACCCTTGGCCCGGTGGGTCTCTTCATTGTCCATCACGGTGTTCGGCACGATCCGGAACGAGAACAGGTGATCGAGCCCGAACGGCGCAACGATCTCCATCTCTTGCCCGGCAAGCCGCACCGCCACCGCATGGGTCTCGCTCGCATAGCGCTCGAGCGAGGCGCAAGCATGGGTCAGCGGTGCACCGAAAGCCCGGCCGAACCGGCCTTCATACCAAAGGTGCACCCGTGCCTGGTTACGGATCTCGACCGGCAGCGGCACGCCGGCGAAGTGCCTTTCGCCGGCCTTGATCACCTTGTCCTCGGCCTCATAGCTGAGATCGCGATCATCGAAATAGATGATATCCGCATCTTTGATTCCGGTCAGCGCCGGTCTGCCGGTCAGCCTGTTCCACACCGTGTTATAGACCGCACCGGACACCAGCCAGCCATCCCGGAGCGAGAAGGCCTCAAGCCGGTCGAGCAGGTCCATGATTGCGGGCTCGCCGCGCAACAGATCTTCAAGGGCCTGGCGCTGTTCGGCATCGGGCAGCCCGCTAAATCGCAAATGGTTCATGGGCGGAGCCTACGCGATTCCCGTCAGGGATTACTCCGGCAAAGCACGGGGCTTGAACCCTGTCCCGAGATAGATCGTGACCCTATTCAGCGGCCGCCCGCGCTGCACGATCTCGATCTCTTCAAGCGGCTCGAGACTGTCGAAAAGCGCCCTGATGGGCTTCGAAACGCCGTACCAGCGGTCGGTGACGAAGATCACGCTGTCGCCACGATGCGCAGCCGGATTGAACCAGTAGTCGAACTGATCGCGCTCGGGATCGAGGCTCGTCACCTCCCGGTCTTTGGTTAGAAACCCGATCTTGGCCGCAAGATCGTAATGCGGCGCGGCCACCAGGTCTGCGTCGCGCTCTTTGCGCCAATGCGTGACCCGAGGCGCCACCGTCTCCCAGCCGAATTGCTGTCCCGACCCCATATCGACATCGCGCCCCGTCCCGATCAGCGGTACGACAGCGAAATTGACGACCACCAGCGCAAAGATCGCCCCGCCGGTCAGCACTTGCGCCAGCACCGCCCACCAGTATCGCAGCAGCGGGGCCGCGAACGGAATGAGCGCCACATAGGCGAGCAGGTTCCAGTGGAAGAGGGTATATTCCCGCGCCGCTGCGAACCCCACCAACACGCTCGAAACCACGAACAGCAGTACCGCCGGCACCTGCCCCGTGCCGAACCGGACCGGTTTGATCAGCATCAGGATCGCCACCACCGCCATCACCGGCGCCACTGCGATCAGCGCAATCAGCACGAACTCGCCAAGCCGCCAGAGCTCGGCCTGCGTCAGTTGATGCCGGTCGATGAGGATGAACTGATAGGAGGCGAAGGACTGGCTGAGGTTCCACACGATCACCGGCAGCTGCACCGCAAGGCTCAACAGGGCCGCCAGATAGAGATGGACCGATCTGAGAAGCGGCCAGAGGCGGGGCACAACGAGCACCGTCAACGCCAGCGCGATCCCGATCAGCGCGCCGTTATACTTGGACAGCGTCGCAAGCCCCAGGAACAGCGCCCCGAGATAAAGGTCGCGGGGTCCCGTTTCCGGGTCCCGTGCAAAGCGGTTGAGAAACCGGAAGATGAAGAACAGCGAGAACAGCGAGAACGGCACCAGCCAATGGTCCGGCACGGCCACCGAGCCGATCACCGCGAAGACCGGCGTTGCCAGAAACACCGCCGCCATCCGCCAGAACATCGCCACCCGGCCCAGCCGCCCGGGCAGTTCACCTGCCCACAGCCACAGCGCCCACAGCGACAGGCCGCCCGTCACCAGGACAGCGGCCCGCAACCCGAATGTCGTCCAGCCGAACAGCGCGGCCGAAATCGCCTGCACCCAGGCATTGACCGGCGGGTGATCGAAATAGCTCAGATCGAGATGCTGTCCCCAGAGCCAATAATAGGCTTCATCGATATAGGGCGGTGCCGTCAGCACAAACCACAGCCGCTTGGCGATGAGGACCAGCGACAGCACCGCGAACATCGCGGTCACGCGGTCCATGCGCTTCACGGCAGGGCTGTTTGTCTCGGTCATCGGCGGCTCCGGCCCGCCGGCCCAGGCTGATCGGCGGCGGGTCGTCTGGCTGTAGCCGCTTGCGCGTCAAAACGAAAGCCCCGGCAGGCGCCGCGGCGTCACGGAGAAAGCGGGGGCGGCTTGCCTGTAGCCGGATCGAAGGCCCCCTGATTGGCGAAGAACGCGGTGATCTGGTCGAGCACCGGCGCCCGGTCGCGTGCCAGGGTCGACAGGGCGATCACCGGCTCCATATGCCCCAGGCCTTCATAGAACCGGGTCTCGACCGGGATACGGAATTCATTGAGTTTTTCGGCCAGCAATGTCGTGTTCGAGGGCCGGACGATCAGATCCGCCGTGCCCGTCGCCAGGAACATGGGCGGTGCTTCAGCCGTCACCAGGTTGACCGGCTGGGTGCCTTCTGGATTGGGCGCATTGCCAAAAGCTGCCTTCGCCTGTTCGACAATGAACGGATAGAAGGAATAGGGTCCGGAAATTCCGGCCACCCCCTTGATGGTGAGTTCCGCCCCGATATCGCGCAAAAAGCTCGGCTCGAGCGCCAGCATCACGGCATTATACGCGCCCGCCGAATGCCCCGAGAGATAGACCCGGCCCGGATCGCCGCCATATTGGGAGATATTCGCTTCGATCCATTTGAGCGCCGCCGCGCCGTCTTCGATGAAACCGGGAAAGCGCACTTCGGGCACCACGCGGTAGTCCGCAATCACCGTGACAAAGCCCCGCGCCGCGAAGGCGTGCCCGACAAACTCATACTCGACGCGGTCGCCGCGGTTCCAACCGCCACCATAGATGAACATCATCACAGGCGCCGGCTCGGTCAGCCCCGACGGTGCGTAGATATCGAGCCCGTGCCGCTCGCCGGGCGCATAGGCGATGTCCGAGGCGACCTTGACCGTGCCCTCATCCTTGGGCACCGCCCCGTCGAACGCATCAAGAATGGTGAAGCTGAATCCCGGCGTCACCATCAGCGCCGTCAGCACGAGCAAAAGCCGCGCGATCAAACCGATCCGCATTTCGAATACCACCTGCTTCGGAAGTTGCCGCTCAGAACGCGGCTCCCCGGATTCTGACTCTTTTTTATGGCTGAATGTGGACCGGATCCGCCCGCTCAAGCGGAGTAGGGCAGGATCTCGATGACCCGGTCCACTTCGGTGTAGTCCCGGTAGCCAGCGCGCGCCAACGTGCCGGCCCCTACGATATCGAACCGGCCCTCGGTGAGGAATTCGGTCTTGATGTGCACCCGCACGACCTCCCCGAACACCATGTAGTTGTTGGACTTATTGCCTGCGGCATCGCGGACCTGGCGGATTTCGGTCAGCTTGCATTCAAAGGTTGCCGGGCTTTCGCCCACCAGCGGCGCGGCGATCACCTCGCCTTTGACCGGGGTCAGCCCGGCCTTGGCCAACTCGTCGATCCCTGCCTCGAAGGGTGCACCGGAGATCCGGATCTGTTCCGCTAGACCCACCGTCGCCAGATTGAACCCGAACTCGCCCGTCGCCTCGATATTGTTGAGGCTGTCCTTGCGCCCGCTGCTTGAGAACATGATCACCGGCGGTGTCTCGCAAACCGCATTGAAAAAGCTGTAGGGCGCGAGATTGACATTGCCTTCGGCGTCCACCGAGGAAATCCAGCCGATCGGACGCGGCGCTACGATCGCCTTGAACGGATTGAAGCGCAGGCCATGCCCGTTGGCGGGTGCATAGGAGTGATAGCTGTTCATGCGGACAGCTAAACCACGCCTTGATGCCGCTGGCAAACGGCCTGCGCGCGATTTTTCGTGATCGTGTCAGGCGGTTAGAGAATCGCCTGGACGATAAACATGACCACGCCGGCGGCAATCCAGTAGCCGGATTCGGTCATCACCACATAGCTCGACTTCTTGGCGAACAGGCAATTCGACGCGTGCAGCACCGCGAACGCCACGAAGGCGAGAATGAATGTGCCCAGCGAAGAGCTGACCGCTGTCACCCCTACAAACCACGAAGCCAGCAGCAGCCCCAATGCCTGTGCGCCCATGGCCGCCATGGGCATGGACGATGCCGAACCCATTTCGACCCCATGGCCCTCGGCCCATTTCTTGCCGAACAGCATGGGCGAATACCAAAGCCATCCCAGCAGGAACGCCAGCACCGCGCCGACAATCACCGCCAGCCAGTTCACATCCGTTGTTAGTTCAGCCATAGCCCCCTCTCCTTTTTGTTGCCTGAGGCCGAACGATGATATTCAACCGATTGGGTGAATGGCAATCCATCTTTTGTTGGTATCCCGCCCGACCTTCCGCCCCATCCATCCAACGCCTCTGGCGCTTGGTGGCTGCATTGGTCAGAATGTGTCTATGATTATGCGGCTGACGACATATGGACTGGTTCTGGCGCTGGGGGCATTCGCCCTCCAGTGGATCGAGTACCAGCATCTCAGCCGCACCTACTCGACACAGATCGTGATCCTGGTGGTTGCTGCCGGCTTTCTGGCGCTTGGCATCTGGGCCGGCAGCCGGCTGACCCGCCCCACGCCGGCATCCACTTTCGAGCGCAATGATGCGGCTCTGCAGGCGCTTAATATTTCCCCACGGGAGCTTGCCGTGCTCGAACTGATCGCCGACGGGCAATCCAACAAGCAGATCGCCCGCAGCCTTGGGGTCTCTCCTAATACGGTCAAATCCCATTCCGGTCGGCTTTTTGCCAAGCTCGAGGTCGAGCGCCGCACCCAGGCCGTCGCCCGCGCCAAGGAACTGCGCCTCATCGCCTAGCTGAGTCAGGACCGACCGGCCCGCCAAACGGCCCAAAACCGCCGATTCACCCCTTTGGGTAATAGGCCGCATGGCGCTTCGCGGTTAGGCTGGTCCCAGTTTCACCTTTGAGGAAAAGGGATCGGGGCCATGCTCAGATACGGTCTTGTCTATGGTGGCATCGCCGGCTTCATCACCATTGTCGTCATGCTTGGTGTGATGACCGCCGCGGGCGGCGAAGGCGTGGGCATGTCCCAATGGTTCGGCTACCTCGTCATGCTGCTGGCGCTGTCGCTCATCTATTTCGGAACCCGCCGGTATCGCGATATCGACCAGGGGGGTGTTATCAGCTTCAAAAAGGCCCTGGGTCTTGGCGTCACTATCGCTGTGGTGGCGAGCCTCATCTATGTGCTGGTTTGGGAGATCTATCTGGCTTTCACCGGCAGCGCCTTCATCGAAACCTATACGGCAGCGATGATCGCCGAGGCCGAGAATGCGGGCGCCAGCGCCGAGGAACTCGCCGCCAAGCGAGACGAGATGGCGGCGATGGTCGAGCAATATGCCAATCCCTTCTTCCGGTTGCCGATCACCTTTTCCGAGATTTTTCCTGTCGGATTTCTGGTCGCACTGGTCTCGGCCGGCCTGTTGCGCACCCGCGGCCCCGCCGCCCGCGCCTGATTTCATTGTTCAACCACAAGGAGACCGAGAATGAGCCTCGGAGTGTTTTCCCTCAGCCTTGCCGTCAAGGACATCAAGGCATCGCGCGCCTTCTATGAGAAGCTCGGCTTCTCGGATATGGGCGGCGTGCTCGACGAGAACTGGCTGATCATGACCAATGGCGATGTCACCATCGGCCTGTTCCAGGGCATGTTCGACAAGAACATCCTGACCTTCAATCCTGGCTGGGGGCCGAAAGCCGAACCGCTCGACAGCTTTGAAGACGTCCGCGACATCCAGAAACGCTTCCGCGAAAAGGGTATCGCCTTCGACAGCGAAGCCGATGAATCAACGACCGGTCCGGCGAGCTTTGTCATCACCGATCCGGACGGCAACCCGATCCTGTTCGACCAGCACCGCTGACAGGGACCAAGCCCGATCACATCGCAATCAGGCGGGCCGGCACATCGCCGGCCCTTTTTCTTTGGGCTCAGGCGAGGCAGGATGCGACCAACCGGAGGTCCAGCATGACCGACACACCCTTGCCCAGGATCTCGAAGCCGGCCATGCGCGCCCTCACTTCGATTGGGGTCACAACCCTTGAAGGGGTGGCTGGCAAAAGCCGCGCCGAACTACTGGCGCTCCATGGTTTCGGTCCACAGGCCATCCGCATCCTCGAACCCGTTCTTGCCGAACACGGCCTCGCCTTTGCCGATGACGATCAGGCCAACCGGTAGAGGATCGGGCTGGCGGCCGTATCATTCGCTTCGAAATTGTCGAGCACGAACGAGCGGAAGCTTGGCTTGAAAATCAGCGACGGCATGATGTCCAGCAGCCCGTTCCAGCGGCAGTGATTGATGATGGTGAAATCGGTCTCCGAGCCCGGTTCGGGCAACATCAGCGTCGAATTGTCGAGCCCGGTCTGGTCTTCGAACCAGCCGGCGGTGTATTCCCAGATCCCCAGATTCTGCTGAAGGCTGTCGGCATAGAAATAGTTGAACAAAAACACCCCGTCGCGGCTGTGGTCGACCGGCCCGATCCGCCGCGCATTGCGCGCTGCCAGCACCAGCGTCTTCTCGCTCAGCGCTTCGATTTGCTTGAGCAATTCCCCGAACCGTTCACCAGCCTTGAGCGCCTGCGCCGCCTCCGGCGTCTCGCATTCGATCAGCAGCACGAGATCGTATTTCGCCACATCGACATTCGGCCGGCGCTTGAGCAGTTCCCCGCGCCCCGGCGGCGCGATCAGGGTCTTGAAGGCCACCGCCTCGCGCACGTCGGGCAGGCTTACGATCTCGCTGGCGAAGGCCTTCGCGATTTCGATGGCCCGCTTCTTCCTCGCGCTTTCGATGAAGTATCCCACGGGCGGGCGGTGATCGATTTCCGCCGCGAGGAGCACATAGCCGGACGCCACCGGTTCCATCAGCGTGACCTTGGGAAAGCGGTCCTTCGGTCCCACAAGGGTCAGATCGGCGTCGTTTGTCTGTTGCACGTCCATGATCGGTACTCCATAATGTGCTAACAGCAATATGTGCTATATACACATAACTGTCAATACCATGTCGCGGGAGTCGTCATTGTTCGCATTCGAGGAACGCATCGAGCACTGGGTGAATCGCTTGTCCTTCCTTCTGCGCAACGAAGTGCAGGAACGGTTCAAGGCGTCAGGACAGGATTTGTCGGCGGAGGAATGGGCGCTGTTGATGGTCATCTGGCGAGAGGGCGCCCTGCCCATGGGGCCGCTGGCAAAGAAGACCCTCAAGGACCGCACCACCGTCACACGGCTCGTCGATCGGCTCGTGAAGAAGGGTTACCTCGCCCGCGCCGACAATCCCGAGGATCGCCGGCAGGTGCTGATCGCGCTCACCCCGGAAGGCGAGGCGCTGAAGGCGCCGGTGCTCGGCGCCGTCCACCCGCTGCTCGAAAAGGCCAGTGCCGGCATCGATCCTGAGGATATCGATACCGCCCTGTCGGTTCTGCGCCGCATGACCGAGAATCTCGAGGGCGGCAAGGCTTAGCGCGTCTCAAGTGCCCGGGCGATCCGGCGGTAAATGCCGGGTCCGTGCATCTGGCTGACATTGAAGCGCATGAATTCGCTCAACCCCTGGGACACCGAGAAGACATTGCCGGGCCCAAGCACCAGCCCGTCCTCCAATGCCCGTCGGGCCACCAGGGCCGAATCCGTACCCTCAGGCAATCGGCACCAGAGATAAAACCCGCCTTTCGGCATCAACCAGGCTTCGATCCCGATATCGGAAAGCCGGGCGGCGACCTCCCGCCGGCGTTTTGCCAGCCGCAGGCGCAGCGCCTCCATATGCTTGCGGTAGCTGCCGTCGCTGAGGCTGCCGAACACCAGCTCCGCCGCCACCGGACTTGGTCCGCCGAAATGGGTGGCGACCTGCAGATCGATCAACCCCTCGATCCAGTCGGGCCGCGCCGCAATGAACCCGCATCGCACCGAAGCCGAGAGCGTTTTGGAAAAACTGCCGATCCGCACCACCCGGTCGAGCCCGTCCAGCACGGCGAGGCCCGGCGCCGCATCGGGTTCGAACCCGGCAAAGATCGCGTCTTCAACGATGATCAGGTCATGCGCCGCCGCCAGCGACAGCAGCCGGTGCACCGTGGGCGGGGTCGGGCTCGCCCCGGTCGGGTTCTGTGGCGCCGAAGTGGTGATATAAAGCTTCGGCTTGTGCCGGGTGAGCACCGCCTCGAAGGCCTCGCAGTCCGGCCCGGTTTGCAGCGCCGGCACGCCCACGATCTTCACCTGATGGGCGCGCAACAGCGCATGGAAATTGAAGTAACACGGATCATCGACAACCACCGTGTCCCCGGGCTTGAGAAAGTACCGGCAGATCAGATCGATCGACTGCGTGCCTGCCGCGGTCAAAAGGATCTGTTCCGGGTTCGCCGACAGTCCTTCCTCGGCGAATTGCCGCGCCAGCAATTTGCGCAAATTCTCCGGGCCGCGCGTGCTGCCATAATCGACCAGCACCTCCGCCTCGGTCCGCGCCAGCCGCCGCACGGCGCGCCGAAGGGCATCGATCGGCATCCAGTCCGCGGGCATCCACCCGCAGCCCGGCTTCGGCGCCTGCGGATCGGCATCGAGCGATTGCCGGGCCACCCAGAACGGATCGATCTCGCGTTCGACGGCCGGCCCCGTCTCAGCAAGCGCAAAGGGTTTCACGGCATCGGCCACAAAGAACCCCGCCCCGCGCCGGGCGGTGATCACCCCGTCAGCCACAAGCTGGTCATAGGCCGCAACCACCGTTGAGGGCGACACATTCATCGTCTCGGCAAAGCGCCGGATCGAGGGCAGCTTGTCCCCGGCAGAGACGGCCCGGCTCGCAATCCGCCGCTCGATGGCTTCCATCACGGCCCGCATCCGCGCCCCGCCTGCTTCGCCATCCAGCATCGCCATGGCCCCGCCTCCCGATTGTACCTGCATGCGCACCAATACAGTTTGTCTCTATTGTATCGATCTGTATCTGGTTAGACCACTATCCCCCGCGCTAGCAAGGGCCCGTTATCGCGGAGGTGATCGTGGACAAATCGGCAATTGGTTGGGGCAGCGGACTTCTGGGCATCCTCATATTCTCCGGCACCCTGCCGGCGACCCGCGTGGCCATTGGCGGTTTTGACCCGGTCTTTCTCACCGCGGCCCGCACCGTGATCGCCGCCCTGATCGGCGGTCTGGCGCTCGGCCTCTTGCGGCAGGCCATGCCTTCGCGTGGCGATTTTCTGTCGCTGGTCGTCGTCGCGCTCGGAGCCGTTGTCGGCTTTCCGCTACTGACCGCACTCGCCCTCGAACACAACACCGCAGCCCGGGCAACCGTCTTTGTCGGCCTGCTTCCCCTGACAACAGCCATATTCGGCTCTCTGCGCGGCGGAGAAACTCCCCATCCCGTCTTTTGGCTGTTTTCCCTGGCCGGTGCAGCGGGCGTCGCTGTCTTTGCCCTTACCCGGGGTGGCGATGGCTCGCTCACCGGCGATCTTTTCATGCTGGCAGCGGTCGCAGTATGCGGACCGGGTTATGCCGAAGGGGCGATCCTGTCGCGAAAGATGGGCGGCTGGCAGGTGATCTGCTGGGCGCTGGTGCTGTCGCTGCCCTTCGTCCTGCTGCTGGCTGCGGTGACGCGGCCCGAAGACTGGCAGGTCATCGCCACCCCGGCCTGGATGGGCCTGGGCTATGTGTCGGTCTTCTCGATGCTTCTGGGTTTCGTCTTCTGGTATCGCGGCCTGGCGCTGGGCGGCATCACCGGGGTCAGCCAGCTCCAGCTCCTGCAACCCTTCATGAGCCTCGTACTCGCGGCGCTTGTGCTTCATGAAGCCGTGGAACTGCCGATGATACTGGCCGCAGGCTTTATCGTCTTGTGTGTCGCCGGCGCCAAGCGCTTCGCCTGACCGGGGCTAGCCGTTTGGCACTGCCGTCGCCATCAACCCGATCGGCCGGCCTTCATTATCGTTGATGAACGCCATCCATTCCTCGGTGCCATCCTCATGCACATGGATCTGGTGCGGCGCCGAGATCACCTCGGCGCCCCGCTTCTCGAGGCCGGCAAGCGCGGACTTGATATCCGCGACCCGAAAATAGATCAGCGAGACATTCCCCTCACCTTCACTCAGCATCAGCCGCACGCCGCCGCAATCGAAAAAAGCCATCCCGCTCATGGTGAACAGATGCGGCAATCCCAGCACGTCGCGATACCAGGCTTCCGCCGCACCGAGATTGGTCACGCTCCGCGCAATCTGACCAATGCCCGCAATCAAATCGCCCGCCGCTTCACTGCCGCTCATCGCACTGTCCTTCCTCACGCCGTCCCAGCGCCGCAGCGCTGCGCGGCTCTCGAGATCGAGCTTGCCGAGCACATTGCCGATGTGAAACTTCACCGCGTCGCGGCTTACCCCCAACCGGCGCGCAATGTCCGCATCCCCGAGCCCATGCCGCACACCCTCGACCACCCGCCACTCGGCAGGCGTCAGCGCATCATCATGCGGCGGACGGCCTCTCGTTTTGCTCATCGATCAAAGATAACGCGATACCGGGAGAATTACCCTCCCCACATCGGCACGACCAGCAGTCCGCGACCGTCAGTCCTCGATGGCGGTGATCATGTCGACCCGCGTGCCGTGCCGGCCGCCTTCGAACTCGGCGCCAAGGAAGGCATCGACGATATCGAGCGCCAGCCCCTCGCCGACAACCCGCGCGCCGATGGACAGCATATTTGCATTGTTGTGCTGCCGGATCATGCGGGCGGAGAAGGTGTCGGAACACACCCCGCAGCGCACGCCCTTCACCTTGTTGGCCGCCATCATGATGCCCTGTCCGGTGCCGCAAAGAATGATCCCGAGCGCGCAATCGCCCGACGCCACTTTCCGCGCCGCCGCTTCACCATGCTTCGGGTAATGCGTGCTTTCGGGCGTCGTCGGTCCGATATCGACAACCTCCCAGCCGGCGGCAGCGATATGCTTGGCAATCGCCTGCCGCAGCTCGATGGCGGCATGATCGCTGGAAAGAACGATGCGTTTGGTGTCGGTCATGAGAGGCATCCGTGTTTAGAAAGCTGCCGCTTTCCTACAGGTCCTGACTGCGGCGTCAACTCGCTGTATCACCTGCCCCCTGGCTGACACTGGGGACGAGCAGTCAGCCTGACAATCATCTCCTGTGCTTCATGGTCCACGCGCAGAGCCATCATGTGCCTCCGCGCGGTCGCCGACTCAACACGAGGCGCTGGTGGCGGATCACCTCTTACCGCAGCCTCTTTTGCTCTGTCGCGTGCCTTGGTTGACATACCTTGTTCCCAGTAGGTGCCCCAAAAACTTCCAGGCGCCAACGCGTCGAGAAACGCTGGGATTGACGAGGGGCCCTTCCACCAACTGTCTGTGTCCGCGACAGAATAGCGAAACGCGATGGTGTGGACGCGTCCAGAGTTGCCCAGAGCGACGCCGATAAACTCGGTGCGCTCCTCGTCCTCCGTCATGAATACAAATCCCTCTGCCTCTTCGGTATCCTCTGTGAAACAGGAGAGGTCCTCACCATCGGTCAATGTGAGGCGAGCAGCTCGTTCTGCTTGGTTCAGATGCTCGAACAGCACATTGTCCGAGGCAAATGCATCCATCTGCTGTTTGAGGTATTCGTGAGGCCATTCATAAATCTCGGCAATTCGCGTGGATCGGTCCGGTACCCTTTCACCCTTCACGCTGGCCAGCATCTCCAACTGAAGCAGCTTGTGCGCTTCTGACCACCTATGGCGGAGGAGCTCGTGATCCCGATTATAGAGGTCGGAATTGACACATGGTTGCCAGGGAGCCATTTCAACCGGCACAAAGGCATCGAGATCTTCGCTGGCCTGCTTCATAGTGGCCAAAAATACCCTCCGGAAATCATCCTCGCTGTGCGCCTTGATAAGGGCCGTGCGAGAGAAAGGTAACCATAAACCGGGCATATCGCCCAGGCTGGGATCGGGACAACGAAGCGCTTCATATTGAAGCCTGAGTAGTCCCGTCAGCTCCCATCTCACCGCCTCCTCGAGGTTCGAGACCGCCAGACGGCGCGCCGCTTCAAACGCATACTGAGGTTCCAGATCGGCGCCCTGCCACTCCATCCAACTTACAATTGCATCATCATACTGCCCCCCGAGAGTAAGAAGTGCAGTGAACCGGCCGTCATTTCCGACACTTGGTGGTGCGACGAGGTACACATCCGCCCACGCGTCTCTGGCCCGCTGAAGAATTTTGATGAGCTCGGGGGAAGGCGTCGATACCTCTCCCCGATTGATGGCAGCAAACTCCTCGAGGAATTCTGCTTCTTCAAGGCCGGTAGAGACGAGCTCGACTGCCACTTCCTGCTCTCGAGCCGGACCAAGTCTACCTGAAACACCCTTCATGAAGAGATCGATCAGTCTGACTTCATCATTGGGATAGTCTTCGGCCATTGCGGTCGGCACACCTAAACAAAGCGACCAGATCACAACCAAAACATTGAACCAGCTGCTTCGCATCTTGTCCCCCTGAAGCGTCCGCATTCAGAGAACCGCTAGCATCAAAAACAGTGAGCAACATCAGCAGTTTCCGCGAAAGCACAGCTGGAGTTCGGCCCAAAACGCAAAAAACCCCGCTGCCGGGAGGCAACGGGGTTTAAAGCAAAGATCATAAAGAGAAATACTGTTTTCGGCAGACCTGGCGGCGACCTACTCTCCCACGCCTTAAGACGCAGTACCATCGGCGCTGAGGTGTTTAACGGTCGAGTTCGGAATGGGATCGGGTTCTGGGCACCTCGCCATAACCACCAGGTCAGCGGAAAACAGTGTTCATGAAAGACATAGTCGTAAGGGTATTCCGACCATCTCGACGCATTATTTGCGGACACAAATAATGAGAACGATCAAGCCAATCGAGCTATTAGTACTGGTAAGCTTCACACATTGCTGTGCTTCCACACCCAGCCTATCAACGTGGTGGTCTCCCACGGCTCTCAAGGGAATACTGGTTTTGAGGGAGGCTTCCCGCTTAGATGCTTTCAGCGGTTATCCCGTCCGAATATAGCTACCCTGCTATGCCGCTGGCGCGACAACAGGTCCACCAGAGATCCGTCCACCCCGGTCCTCTCGTACTAGGGGCAGCTCCTCTCAATATTCCTACACCCACGGCAGATAGGGACCGAACTGTCTCACGACGTTCTAAACCCAGCTCGCGTACCGCTTTAATTGGCGAACAGCCAAACCCTTGGGACCTGCTCCAGCCCCAGGATGCGATGAGCCGACATCGAGGTGCCAAACAATGCCGTCGCTATGGACGCTTGGGCATCATCAGCCTGTTATCCCCGGCGTACCTTTTATCCGTTGAGCGATGGCCCTTCCACGCGGGACCACCGGATCACTATGACCGTCTTTCGACTCTGCTCGACTTGTCAGTCTCGCAGTCAGGCAGGCTTATGCCATTGCACTCAACGACCGATTTCCGACCGGTCTGAGCCCACCATCGCGCGCCTCCGTTACTCTTTGGGAGGCGACCGCCCCAGTCAAACTACCCACCACACACTGTCCCGGGCGCTGTTACGCCGCGGTTAGACATCCATGACGATAAGGGTGGTATCTCATATTGCGGCTCCACAGAAACTGGCGTTCCTGCTTCAAAGCCTACCACCTATTCTGCACATGCCGACACGAATGCCAGTGTGAAGCTATAGTAAAGGTGCACGGGGTCTTTCCGTCTGACCGCAGGAACCCCGCATCTTCACGGGGAGTTCAATTTCGCTGAGTCTATGCTGGAGACAGTGGGGAAGTCGTTACGCCATTCGTGCAGGTCGGAACTTACCCGACAAGGAATTTCGCTACCTTAGGACCGTTATAGTTACGGCCGCCGTTTACCGGGGCTTCAATTCAAGGCTCTCACCTCTCCTTTTAACCTTCCGGCACCGGGCAGGCGTCAGACCCTATACGTCGTTTTGCAACTTCGCAGAGCCCTATGTTTTTAGTAAACAGTCGCCACCCCCTCTTTTGTGCCACCCCCGCATGGTTGCCCACACAAGGGTCACGCTTATCCCGAAGTTACGCGTGCAATTTGCCGAGTTCCTTCAGCATAGTTCTCTCAAGCGCCTTAGTATGCTCTACCTGTCCACCTGTGTCGGTTTGGGGTACGGTCTTAATGGTGGAGCTATTTCCTGAAACCCGCTCACTGCCAGAACCAATCCAATAAGGACTGACAGATCTGCGAGTTTGTCACTACCACCAGGCTCACGAATATTAACGTGATTCCCATCGTCTACGCGTTTCCGCCTCGACTTAGGGGCCGGCTAACCCTGCGCTGATTAGCATTGCGCAGGAACCCTTGGACTTTCGGCGAGAGTGTCTCTCACACTCTTTGTCGCTACTCATGTCAGCATTCGCACTTCTGATATCTCCAGGAGCCCTCACGGGTCTCCCTTCGCAGACGTACAGAACGCTCCGCTACCGCGTACACTTGCGTGTACACCCGAAGCTTCGGTGCATGGCTTTAGCCCCGTTACATTTTCGCCGCAGGAGCGCTTGACCAGTGAGCTGTTACGCTATCTTTAAAGGATGGCTGCTTCTAAGCCAACCTCCTGGTTGTTTGAGCATTCCCACATGCTTTCCCACTTAGCCATGACTTGGGGACCTTAGCTGTCGGTCAGGGCTGTTTCCCTTTCCACCACGGACCTTAGCACCCGTGGTGTGTCTGCCAGCTAGTACTTCTGGGTATTCGGAGTTTGGTTAGGTTTGGTAATCCGTTGGGGACCCCTAGCCCATCCAGTGCTCTACCCCCCAGAGTATTCGGCTGACGCTCTACCTAAATAGATTTCGCGGAGAACCAGCTATTTCCGAGTTTGATTGGCCTTTCACCCCTAGCCACAGGTCATCCCCGTCTATTTCAACAGACGTGGGTTCGGTCCTCCAGTAAGT
>NZ_KE386979.1:117571-122571 GCF_000429865.1 Cucumibacter marinus DSM 18995 | reverse complement strand
TGGCGGCGTCGACGGGCATAGCGAATCCCGGATCGAGCCGCTGGTCATTCTCAAAACCGACGATATCAACGCCGCCCTCGAACGGGTGGAAAACGCCGGCGGGGTCGTCACCGTGCCGATTTTCGACTTTCCCGGCGGCCGCCGTTTCCAGTTCCGCGAACCCGGCGGCAACGAAATGGCTGTGTGGGCCCTGCCTGAGCCCGAACAGGACGCCTGAGGCAAGCTATTGCCGGGGTTGACAGATTGTCGCACAATCATCGCCCCGGCATTTGCCGAATTTTGGGCCCTGTAGCCCGGTTTCAGGCAACTCCCGCCGGGTGCGGCGAAAGGAGGTGTCCATGAAAGTTGAACAGATCCTCGACAGGAAGGGCCGGGATGTCTTTGCGGTAAGCACAACCACGAGCATTGCCGAGGCAATCGACATGCTCAATGACAGGAACATCGGCGCCATTGTCGTGGTCGACGACGATAGCCGCGTGGTGGGCATCCTGTCCGAACGCGACGTTGTGCGCCGGATATCGCGGGAGCGCGAAGCCCTGCTCGCCCGGCAGGTCGGCGACGTGATGACCGCCGACCCGGTGACCTGCGATACCGATTCGAGCTCGGACGAACTGATGGCGGTGATGACCACCCGCCGCATCCGACACGTGCCGGTTGTCGGCGGCGGACGCCTGATCGGGCTGATCTCGATCGGGGATATCGTCAAATGCCGAATCGAGGAAACCGAGCAGGAGGCCGCGGCGCTGCGCGACTACATCGCGTCCTGACGTGGCTGCGCATCTGCGCTGACCGGAGGACATCATGAGCGAAGCCCAGGCGCCCCACCCGGGCGCAGGCCCCCTTTCGGGCAGCAGAACCTTTTGCCCTCGCCAGCGCCGGCGATTCGTCCTCATCGTCGCCATTCTCGCTTCGGCCATGGCCTTTATCGATGGCAGCGTGATCTCGATCGCGGTGCCTGCCATCCGCGCAGACCTCTCCGCTTCGCTCGCCGACATGCAATGGGTCTCCAACGCCTATCTGTTGTTTCTGTCTGCCCTGATGCTTGTGGGCGGTGCCGCCGGCGACCGCTTCGGCCTGCGGACCGTTTTCATCTTCGGCATCGCCCTGTTCGTAGCCGCATCCGCCGGTTGCGCCGTCGCCGCCGATACGCCCTGGCTGATCGCGAGCCGAATCGTCCAGGGGATCGGCGCCGCGTTCATGGTGCCCTCGAGCCTTGCCATCATCGCCAAGGCCTATCCGCGCGAGGAGCGGGGGCGCGCCATCGGCATCTGGGCCGCCGCCTCCGCACTCACAACGACCGCGGGCCCGATTCTCGGCGGCTTCGCCCTGACTGCGCTCGGCGAGTGGAGCTGGCGGCTGGTCTTCGCCATCAACCTGCCCATCGGGGTCGTCGCACTGGGCCTTTTGATCTTCATGGTGCCACCGGACGACGCAGCCGATCGCCGCCGCATCGATGTCATAGGTGGCCTCCTGGCCACCGCCGCTCTCGCCCTGATCGCGCTGGCGCTGACCAATGAGAGCGAAGTGCCGAACCTCACCCGCGCTGCCGGCCTCGGCGCAGCGGGGCTGGCGGTTCTGGCCGGGTTCCTGTTCTGGGAAGCGCGGGCAAAACACCCCATGGTTCCGCTTGGCCTGTTCACGGTCAAAGCCTTTTCGGGCGCGAACTTCCTCACCTTCTGCGTCTATTTCGCCCTCGGCGCGGTGATGTTCTTCCTGCCCATGACCGCTGTCAGCGCCTGGGGTGCCAATGAGGCGATGGTGGCGTTCGCATTGCTCCCGCTCGGGATCGCCATCACCACCCTGTCGAGCGTCGGCGGCTGGCTCGCCGACCGCTTCGGCGCCGGACCGCCGATCACCGCCGGCTCCTGCCTCGTGGCGACGGCCTTTGCCGGCATCGCGCTCGTCTCCCCGCTCGAGATGCTTTTCGAGACCATCACCCCGCTGATCGCCTTGATGGGCATCGGCATGGCGCTGCTGGTCTCTCCGCTGTCGGCAGCGGTGATGGGCGCGGTCGGGGATGAAGACACCGGCATCGCCTCGGGCATCAACAATGCGGTGTCCCGCGTTGCCTCGCTGGTGGCGGTCGCCGCAATGGGCGGGCTTGCCGCCTTCACCTTCGCATTGACCGTCGGCCCGGCTGTCCCGCAGGGCCTGTCATTCGGCAGCATTCCGGAAATCGATCTGAGTGCGGGTCAATCCGCTCAGTTCAGCGCCGCCAGCAATGCGGCGCTCAGCGCTGTCGCCTGGGTATCGGCAGGACTGGCAGCACTCTCGGCGCTTGTCAGCCACCTCACGCTCGACCGCCACCTGCCGGTCAAACCGGTCAGTCAGCCGACGCAATGACGAAGGGCTGGGCGTCCTCACGCTGCATCAGGTCGCGGACCTGGGAGATGCGCTGCTCGAACTGGCTCGCATAGCGGTTGGGCAGGGTCTTGTCGCGCGGCAGACGCACCGACAGCGCATCGACCGGGCGGCCATTGATCTTGATCTCGTAATGCAGATGCGGACCGGTGGAATTCCCCGTCGAACCCACATAGCCGATAACCTGCCCCTGGCGCACCCGTGTGCCCGGCCTCATGCCGTCAGCGATGCGGCTCATATGCGCATAGGCAGTGCCGTAGCCATTGGCGTGGGTCAGTTCGACGTAGCGGCCATAGCCCGACACCCATTGCGCCCTTTTGACGACCCCGTCGCCACCCGCATAGATCGGCGTGCCTGTCCGTGCCGCCAGGTCGATCCCTGAATGCAGCCGGCGGGTCTTGAAGATCGGATGGATACGATAACCGAAGCGGGACCGCAGGCGCCCCCCGCCCTCGAGCGGCCGGCGAATGAGGAACTTCTTCCCTGTCTGGCCTTCCGGATCGTAGAAATCGGTGACCCCGTCCTCGGTCTGGAACCGGTAGAGCTCACGCTTTGTCTTGTCGACGGTCAGCCCGACATAAAGCAGTTCCTTGTGCCCTTCGGCATCCGGCTCGGACTGCAGGATCTCGATGGAATCGCCCGGCGCCACCTTCTTGGTCAGATCGAGGTCATAGGCATACATCGACACGATGCGTTCGATCGTCTTGTCCTCGAGATCGTGTTTGCGCCCGGTCTCGAAGATCGACCGGTAAAGGCTCGGCAGCTGCCCGACCGCGATTTCCTCGGTGTCCTCGTCGGTGAACTCGATGGCGGTCGGCGCCGTACCGATCACGTAGCGGCCATTATCGGTCAGCGCCACGGTGACGATATGCGCATCATCGGGATCATAAATGCTGACCCGATAGGGAATCTGGGTTGTCGACCCTCGCGAAGGCCCGAACAGAATGCGCAAATGGCTGCTCGTCGTCAGCACATCGGAGGGGAACACATTGCGCAGCGTGCGGCTGATCGCGGTCACCATCTGCTCGGTGAACCCGTTCCGCCCCAGGATATCGGCCAGTTTGGTCTCTTCGCGAATGGTGAGAATGCGTTCGGTACGGCCCGACCCGCCCGCCTCGCCAAGCGTTGTCTTGGGCACAACGGTGACATTCTCGGCAACGCCTGAAAGCCCGGTGATGTCGGGACCGATGGTCACCGCACCACCAATCTCCTGCAGCCGGTCATTGCCCGGCGCATAGGCAAGCGCGGCGCCCGCCTCGCCGTCCGCATAGGCATATTCGAGCGATTGCCTGACGAATTCGGAAGCGCGCCGGTCAGAGATCGAGGCGCGGGGCGGCTGCGAGAAACTCAGGCTTGCCAGCTTGACCGTGACTTCGCCTTCCACCTCGGCGCCATAGATATCGTCGATGGCGAAATCCTCTTCGCCTTCGATCGGCTGGTTCCGGCGCAGCAATTCGATCGGGTCGTAGGCGGGAATGTCCGAGGACAGGGAGGTGGCCGAAGTCGCCAGCGTCGCCTTGATGCGCAAGAAGGGCTGCCGGCGGATACGCGCCCCGCCATCGACTTCCTCGCGAATGCTCGCTTCCACGATCTCGAGGTCAGAACGGGTCTTGGCAACGGGCCGCGCCCGGTCGGTCTTGGTCGACGGCAGCGCTGCGACGGCAGCCGCGCTGGGCTGCGCGACCTGCAAGGCCGCATAAGGCGTCGAGAAGGTGTCCTGACCCTTGAAGGAGACGTAGAGCGCAGCCCCCATCAGCATCACGCTGGTCAGCCCCGTCAGGATGGCGCCGGAAAGCCAGGCCACGGAAATTTCGCGGCCCTGGGGCATGTCCCCGTCGGTCGATTCAAGCGTCAGCGCGGGCGCATCCTCATACCCGGATGCGGCAAGGCTCGATACGATCTGGTGCTTGCGCGCAGCGTTCACGCCGTCGGTTTCCTCTGGCCAATCCCCAACATCGATACCTCGGACCGGTTCTTCGCCGGTCACAAATCTCGATCCCGATCCGGCCCGCCGCGCGCCGGCTGCAAGACAGTTCCCATCAAGGAGCCTGATGTCAAGCCGCGCGCCTCTTGAACGAACGGATCGGACACGCCCGCCATTGCAGCAGGCACCAATGTGCGATGCCCAACAAATGCGGCGAAACTTGGCCTCTATGGCAGTTTCAGCCAATCATGCTCCCCCTCGGGCGGCCCCGGACGCTCTTTGCCTCACGACGGCGGGCTGATCCGCGGCCAAGTTCATTTCCAACGGTTCCCGGCTCTCTCCTTGTCTCACGGAGCGTACCGCTCCGGTCACGACGCTGGTCGCTGTGACCTCCGCTGCGCCTGCGACACCGCGGCGCAAAAGTGCGCCGGGGTTCTCATTCGGTCAGCGCCCTCTCTCGTCCTCCTTTTCCCTCGCCAGGTATTTCGGGCCGCCCCGGACTTGATCCGGGGCCCATTCGCAATTGGGCATCCTGCCATTCGAGCGCAGCTCTCATGGCCTGCTCACCTCCAATCGATCCACCGGATCGATTGGCGAGACGGCTCGCAGTCCCGGCTCTCTCCTTGCCTCGCGCCGGCGGGCTGGCCGGGACAGCTCGGTATGGGTGCAAGCGTTCACCCGAACACGCCCGGCAGGTTTTAACCTCCGAGGTTTG
>NZ_KE386979.1:0-116583 GCF_000429865.1 Cucumibacter marinus DSM 18995 | reverse complement strand
GGGGTTACTGGTTTCCGGCTTTCGCCGGAATGACGGAAGGGAATGTGGCGGAACCTCAGCCAGACAATCAGCGTCATTCCCGACTTCCTTGTGCCGCACGCCGGCGGGCTCTACTGCCTCACGCCGGCGGGCTGCCCGAGCATGACGAAGGTTGTGAGCGCAGCAAACTCGCTGGGGGTCTAAAGTGGGACCCTGTCAAATCCGGCGTGCAGCGACATGGTCCCGGCAACGGGATCTCAGCCGCTCCCGGAGCCCGCAGGTGGCGCGGGCGCCTCCGGCTCGGGAGCCGGTTTGCCGAGTTTCTCCAGGGCCGACTGGATTTCACCGCGAATCTGCGCCAGCGCCGCATCGCCAAGCCGATGGGTTTCACCTGTCCCCTGCCCACGTTTGACGAACGCACTGCCCATCGGCACAAGGACGGTCAAAATGGCGGCGACGCCGGCAACGATCATGGCCAGCCAGGCCGTATCGTTGGACTGGCTCGCCAATGTATTGGCCGATCCGGCCAGCGTGTTGGCCGCCTCAGCCAGTTCGTTTGCCTCTGCCGACCGGGCATCGGCGCGCTCGGCGCGACGATCGTCGCCCACCTTGATCGCAAGACCCACGACCTCGCTCTGCGAGAATGGCGGACAGGTCACGATCGAACAGGGCGTGATATTGGCGACCACACGGGTCAGATCGTCCTCGGAAAGGGCGCGCAATTCGGCCAGCAGCCGCAAACCGGCGGCATTTTTGTCAGCCGGAAACAGGCTCAGCCCGCCAGCCTGCTCAAGCGCATTGGTCTGAAATTGCAATGCCTTGATCAGCGCGTCCTCACCGGTGCCGAGTTGGTCGGCATCAAGGGTCGTGAACTCGAAACCCTGCGGCAGGGCAAAGGGGTCGAACCCGCTCCAGTCATTGGCGTTGAATTCGTTGAGACCGCGCGCATCGAGATAGTTCTCGAAGGCCTGGTTCGCATCGAACGCGGTCAAAACCGGCTGATCACCCAGCACGGTCAACTGCCCGCCGCCAGGCTGCGGATCGGCGGCAAGGCCGGGATTGGCCTCGAACGTCGTCACCACGCCCGAATGGTCGGCACCGTTTTGCGCCAGGACCAGTCCGGTCATGAGCGGCAGAACAGCCCCGACCGCCAAAGCAATGATGCTCCCTTTTCTCAACGCGTTCATCTCTCCCCCCAAAGACGATGCTGGATACAGCGCCGAGCTTAGGCGAGCACGCGCCCCAACACTATTGCGAAAGCCGAATCGAGCACGCCCCCGCTTCCATGCCTGAAAGCGGGGGCGTTTGATGTCTCGTCGATGAGACTGATGGCTGGTCAGGCGACCTCGGCTTCGGGTGTCGCCTCGCCGGGCGTGACCGTCAGCCCGGTGCCGACGCTGTCGACATCGACCGTGACATGCATGCCATCCCCGATCTGGCCGGACAGCATGGCCTCGGCGAGATTATCCTGCACATTGCGCTGGATCGCCCGCTTGAGCGGCCGGGCGCCATAGGCTGAATCATAGCCCTCACGGGCCAGCCATTCATGCGCCGCCGGGGTGAGATCGAGCGTGATGTCGCGGTCCGCCAGGAGCTTTTCGAGCCCCTTGAGCTGGATATCGACAATCGCGCCCATATGCTCGCGCCCGAGCCTGTGGAACAGAAGGATCTCGTCCACCCGGTTGAGAAACTCGGGCCGGAACGCGGATTTGACCGCATCGAGCACCTTGCCCCGCACCGCCTCGACCGGCTCGCCTTCGGGCTGCTGAACCAGATACTCCGCCCCAAGGTTCGAGGTCATGATGATGACCGTGTTGCGGAAGTCGACCGTGCGGCCCTGCCCGTCCGTCAGCCGCCCATCGTCGAGCACCTGCAACAACACGTTGAACACATCCGGGTGCGCCTTCTCGATCTCGTCGAACAGGATCACCTGGTAGGGCCGGCGGCGGACCGCCTCGGTCAGCGCGCCACCTTCGTCGTAACCGACATAGCCCGGCGGAGCGCCGATCAGCCGCGAGACCGCGTGCTTTTCCATATATTCGGACATGTCGAGCCGGACCATCGCCGCCTCATCGTCGAACATGAACTCCGCGAGCGCCTTGGTCAGCTCGGTCTTGCCGACCCCGGTCGGGCCGAGGAAGATGAACGAGCCGATCGGCCGGTTGGGGTCCTGTAACCCGGCACGCGACCGCCTGACGGCCTTCGCCACGGCATGAACCGCCTCGGCCTGCCCGACAACGCGGGCCCCGAGTTCGTCTTCCATGCGCAGCAGCTTGTCGCGTTCGCCTTCGAGCATCCTGTCGACCGGCACACCGGTCCAGCGCGAGACGATCTGCGCGACGTGATCGGGCGAAACCACCTCTTCGACCATGTCCGAGGCAACGCCATCGGCATCGTCTTCGGCAGCCTTGATCTTCTTTTCGAGCTCGGGAATGACCCCATAGGCCAGTTCCCCGGCCTTGGCGAGATCACCCGCACGCTGGGCGTTTTCGAGGTCGGTCCGCGCCCGGTCGAGATCTTCCTTGAGGTGCTGGGCTTCCCCCAGCCGCTCTTTTTCCTTGAGCCAGCGCTGGGACAGGGCCTGCGCCTCTTCCTCGAGATCGCTCAGCTCGGCTTCGAGCTTGTCGAGCCGCGCCTTGGAGGCATCGTCGGTTTCCTTCTTGAGCGCCTCGCGTTCGATTTTGAGCTGGATGATCCGGCGGTCGAGCTCATCCAGCGCTTCAGGCTTGCTGTCGACCTGCATCCGCAACCGCGCTGCCGCCTCATCGACAAGATCGATCGCCTTGTCGGGCAGGAAACGCTCGGTGATGTAGCGGTTCGACAGCGTCGCCGCGGAGACGAGCGCCGAATCCGAGATCCGCACACCGTGATGCAGCTCGTATTTCTCCTTGAGGCCACGAAGGATCGAAATCGTATCCTCGACCGACGGCTCACTGACAAAGACCGGCTGGAACCGGCGAGCCAGCGCTGCATCCTTTTCCACGTGCTTTTGATATTCGTCGAGCGTCGTCGCGCCCACGCAGTGGAGTTCGCCGCGTGCCAGGGCCGGCTTCAACAGGTTCGAGGCGTCCATCGCCCCATCCGCCTTGCCGGCACCCACAAGCGTGTGCATCTCGTCGATGAACAGGATCACCTGGCCTTCGGCGGCCTGGATTTCGCTGAGCACCGATTTGAGCCGTTCCTCGAACTCGCCGCGATATTTCGCACCCGCGATCATCGCCCCGAGGTCGAGCGCCAGAAGCGACTTGTTCTTGAGGCTTTCGGGCACATCGCCATTGACGATGCGGTTGGCGAGACCTTCGGCAATAGCGGTCTTGCCAACGCCGGGTTCGCCGATCAGCACGGGGTTGTTCTTGGTGCGCCGCGAAAGAACCTGGATCGTGCGGCGGATTTCCTCGTCGCGCCCGATGACGGGGTCAAGCTTGCCTTCTCGCGCTTCCGCGGTCAGGTCGCGGGCATATTTCTTCAAGGCATCGTAGCCCGCTTCGGCAGAAGCGGTGTCCGCGGTGCGGCCCTTGCGCAGGGTTTCGATGGCCTGATTGAGCCCGTTCGGGGTCACCCCGGCAGACTTCAGCGCCCGGCCCGCATCGGTGTCTTTCTCGATGGTCAGAGCCAGCAAAAGCCGCTCGACGGTGACATAGCTGTCCCCGGCCTTCTTGGCCGCCTGCTCGGCGGTGTCGAACACCTTGGCCAATTCCCGCCCGAGATAGAGCTGGCCGCTATCGCCGGAGACCTGGGCGATCTTTCTCAGCCCCGCCTCCACGGTGCCGCGCACCGCTGTGGGATTGCCGCCCGCACGCTCGATGAGACCGGAGGCCATGCCTTGGTCGTCGTCGAGCAGGACCTTCAACAGATGCAGGGGTGAAAACTGCTGATGGCCCGCAGACAGGGCCATTTGCTGGGCGCTCTGAATGAAACCGCGCGCCCGCTCGGTGTATTTTTCGATATCCACGCCAACTCTCCTTCTCTTCGGCCCGCGCGGCTCGCCCATTTGGCACGAAACCCCACGCCCAAGGCGTTGATCTTGATCAAGATGCCCGCTTTGGCGGCACACCCTTCGCACAAGATATAGGCATGGATTTGTGAAACAAAAGGGCCGGGCAGGCACCTTGTCTGCCCGGCCGTCCGCATTTTTATTCGCTACGCGCGAACAACAGGACCGCAAGCGCCAGGAGGCCGGCACAGCAGCCCGCAACGATCAGCGCCTGTAACCAGACCGGCACGGCAAAACCACCCCACAATAGCGGTGGATTGAGCAATGCCTGGACCTCGGGCGTGATCGCGAGCCGCTCGAAGACCACTTCGCGCAGCGGCGCCACCGCATAGGTCATGGGGTTGAGATGGGTCACCCAGTAAAGCCAGTCCGGCAGCCGCGACAGCGGGAACAGCGCGCCCGACAGGAACATCAGCGGCGTGATGATCAATTGCACAAGCGGCATGGCCGACTGCACCTGCTTGACCCTTGAAGCCAGCACCAGCCCGAGCGCAGTGATCATGAAACTCATCAGGAACAACAGCCCCATGATCTCGACGATCATGAGCGGGTCATAGGGCACCCCGGCAAACCCGGCGAAGATCAGGATGGCCATCGACTGGACGGTGGCCACGGTCGCCCCGCCGAGGCATTTGCCGGTGAGGATCGCCGTTGTCGAGACCGGCGCCACCAGCATCTCGCGCAAAAAGCCGAACTCGCGGTCCCACACCATCGAGATCCCGGCAAAGGCTGCGGTGAACAAGACCGACATCGCCAGAACACCGGGGAACAGGAACGTGGTGAAACTCGCCGTCTCGCTGCCGGTTTCGATCAGCGAACCGAGCCCGGCACCGAGCACGAAAAGAAACAGAAAGGGCTGCGCCAACGAGGCGATCATCCGCGCCGGATCGCGCCGGAACCGGATCAGTTCGCGCAGCCAGACGGTCATGACCGCCCGCATTTCGTGCCCGAGGCCGCCGCGCGGCACCCGCACGGAAGAGATTTCTGTGGCGCTCATCATCGTCTCCTTATCGGGGGAAATCCGGCATGGACCGGCCGGCCCTTGCCGCGTTCGGCATCGCGCAGCGTGGTGCCCGCATGGGCCAAAAACACATCGTCAAGGCTCGGGCGATGCACGCTCACCGAGCGGATCGGCACGCCCAACCGCTCGAAGAGCTGAGGCACGAACCCCGCCCCCTCCGGCACCGAGATCGTCACCTGGCCGTCGCGCATCTGCGCCTCGAGCCCGAACTCAGATTTGAGCGCCGCCATGGCCGCCTGATCGTCGTCGGTCGAAAGCTGCACCCGGTCCTTGCCAACCGCGGCCTTGAGCGCCTCGGGTGTGTCGAGCGCCACGATCTGGCCCTCATTCATGATCGCGATCCGGTCGCAATGCTCGGCCTCGTCCATGTAATGGGTGGTTACGAACACCGTGATGTCCTCGGTCTCGTGCAGTTGCGCGATATAGTCCCAGATCGAGGCACGGGTCTGCGGATCGAGCCCGATGGTCGGCTCGTCCAGGAACAGGACGCGTGGCGAGTGCAGCAAACCGCGCGCAATCTCGAGCCGCCGCCGCATGCCGCCCGAAAAGGTCTGCACCAGATCATGCCGCCGCTCATAGAGCCCGACCATGTCGAGCACCTGCTTGCGCCGCTCCGCCGCCCCCGCCCGGTCGACCCCATAGAGTTCGCCGTGAAATTTGAGGTTTTGTTCGGCGCTCAGGTACCCGTCGAGCGTCGGTTCCTGGAACACGAGCCCGATATGCCGCCGCACTGCATCGCGCTCGGTGGCGACATTGAACCCGGCCACATAGGCCGTGCCCGAACTTGCCGGCACCAGCGTGCACAGGATCTTGATGGTCGTCGATTTGCCAGCCCCGTTCGGCCCGAGGAACCGAAAGTCTCCCCGGCCTTCACGGTCAGGTCGATGCCGCGTACCGCCTCGACATTCTTGTAGCTCTTGGTGAGACCGCGGACCTTCACCGCATCCGCCTGTTCTGGTGCCGCCCCTGGCGAAGACATGGCTGACCGGCGCTCGTCCCGAGATAGTCCGTCCATTGTTCGCTCGTCCTCAGATCGCTCTTTCTCTAACACTGTTAGAGATGCTATACTCTAACAGTGTTAGAGATGCAAGGGAGCCCGTTCGCCCATGGCGCTGACGCGCGACGAAGTGGTGGCTAAGGCCATTGAATTGCTGGATGAAGACGGGCTCGACGCGCTCACCTTGCGGCGCCTTGCCAAGGCTCTCGGCGTGTCCGCGCCCACCCTCTACTGGCACGTCAAGGACAAGCGTCAGCTGCTCGACCAGATGGCCGAATGCATGATCGCACTGCAGCGGGCCAAGGAGCCGCCCCTGCCCAAGGATGGCGAGTGGAAGGACATGATTGCCGAGATGTTCCGCCGCCAGTACCGCACCCTGATCTCCTATCGCGATGCGGCCCGCGTCATGGCCGGCAATCGCCCCACCGATCTGGGCCTGCCCCACATCGAGCGCTGGCTGGGCATGTGGACAGATGCCGGGTTCTCGCCGGGCGAAGCGCTGACCCTGATCATGAGCGTGGGGAACTACGTCATGGGGTCGGCGCTCGAATACCAGGCCGAGGCCGAGCGGGCCCGCTTAAAGGATTCGACCAAGCGCGGCGGCGACCGGCACGACCCGCCCGACCCGGCCCTCTACCCGAACCTCACCGCGGCGGTCATGCAGCGCCGCAGCGGCCTCAACGACCCGCATGACGCCTTCGAAGCCGGTCTCTCGCTGATTCTGTCGGGCCTTGAAGCTCGCCGCCGGGAGATCGTGGAAAGGCGCTGACGCCAAACACAAAGAGGCCGGGCGTTGGCCCGGCCTTTTCAAAACTCGATATGTGACAACCTGCTATTCGGCGGCGGCGGGCTCGTCATCCTTGCCGGCGCCCAGCGGTTCAATGCTGGGCTGCGGTGCACCGGCCAGATCGCCTTGATCGGACGTTGCGGTGCGGCGCGGGCGGCGGGCGCGGCGCTTGGGCGCTTCGGCCTCAACGGCGTCATCGCCGGCTTGGCCATTGGCCTCCCCGGATACACCGCTATCCGCAGCTTGCTTGCCGGAAACGTCCTTGCCGGAAACGTCTTTGCCCGCATCGGCCTTGCCTGCATCGGCCTTTTCAGAGGCAGGCTTGCCGGAAACCTCTTTGCCCGAAGCGTCTTTGCCGGACGCATCACCCTGTCCGTCTTCGGCAGTGTCGCGTTGACGGCGCCGGCGGCCCCGGCCGGACTCGCGATCATCGCCACCGGCCTCGCCGCGATCTTCATTGTCCGCGCCATTGGCAGCGGCGCGGCGGCCATTGCCATTGTCGTTGGACTGATCGTCGGAACCGCCGTCGTCCTGATCGCCATTGTCGGACTGATTGTCCTGCTGGCGCTGCTGATTTTGCGCCTGAGCCGCGGAGATGATGCGGAAATAATGCTCGGCGTGTTGGAAGTAGTTCTCGGCCATTACCGAGTCGCCAGAGGCGGCCGCGTCGCGTGCGAGCTGGACATATTTGTCCGCGATATGCGCCGCGTTGCCGCGCACCTTCACGTCAGGTCCATTGCTCTCGTAGTTGCGCGTCAGCGGATTGACATTCTTGCGGTTGTTACGGCCGCGCGAACGCTTGTTCTGCTGTCCAGGTCTCATGGATCGTTTGTTACTTCACTCTTGTGCGGCGAACCCAAGGGGGTCGGCCAATTCGGTTAACATCACCAGTCGCACCGCGCGGAATGGAGCTATTATGCTCCCACCGTAGCTGCCGCTGCTACCGTTCCGTCACAAAGATTGGGTCGTGCCTTGGTTTGCTGCCCGCCTGCCCCAAAGGGCATCGCCAGAATATAGCTTGCGGGATTGGTGAGGTGCCGTCAAAGCACCCCTTCAGCGGCTCGGACCCTAACCGCTTCGCTTGCCATTTCCAAGCGAAAAATGCGGACATCCCCCAATTCCCGGGCAATCGCGCCTTACGGCAAACGGGCGCTGACCACACGATCGAGACCGGCGAGGTCCTTGGCGACGAGAATATCGGCGAAACCTTTATCTTTCATGAGCGCACCGACCGCCCCGGCCTGGGTCGCTCCGATCTCCAGCGCGAGCATGCCGCCGGGGTTGAGGAACCGGTCCGCTGCCCCGATGATCTCGCGATAGGCATCGAGCCCGTCCGCCCCGCCATCGAGCGCCAGCAACGGATCGTGGCGGCTGACTTCGGGCGCCAGCCCCGGGATGGCCCCGCTCTCGATATAGGGCGGGTTGGAAACGATGAGATCGAAACGGGTCTCCGCCGGCAGCGGGGCAAACCATTGCCCGCACACCACCCCGACCCGGCCCTCGAGCCCGTAAAGCGCCAGATTGGCATTGGCCATGGCGAGCGCGCCGGCGCTGATATCCGTCGCCACTACCTCGGCATTTGGATGGTGCATGGCGATGGCAATCGCAACGCAACCGCTGCCCGTGCCGAGATCCAGGACGCGGGGATGGTCGTGCCCGGCGATCTGACCGAGCCCGGTCTCCACCAGCACCTCGGTATCGGGACGCGGCACCAGCGTGTCGTCATTGAGCCCGATCACAAGCCCGTAAAATTCCTTTTCCCCGATGATCCGGGCCACCGGTTCGCCATCGAGCCGGCGATCCGCCAGTCCTTCGGCATCGGCGATGACATCGGGAGAGACCGCCTCGTGCTCGCGCACGATCAGCCCCGCATCGCCAAGCCCGGCGGCATGGGCCACCAGCAAACGCGCGTCGAGCGGCGCTGTGTCGATACCGGACGCTTCAAAGCGCTGGCGGAGCCGCCGCGCCAATTGTCCGAAACTGATATGCGCTTCTTCGCTCATCGGGTTTCCTGCCGGCTTACGCGTCCTCGTCGAGAGCGGCGAGCTTGGCCGCCTGATCCTCGGTGATCAACGCGTCGATGATCTCGTCAAGCGCTTCACCGGCGATCACCTTGTCGAGCTTGTACAACGTCAGGTTGATGCGGTGATCGGTGACCCGCCCTTGCGGAAAATTATAGGTGCGGATGCGCTCGGACCGGTCGCCCGACCCGACCATGCCCTTGCGGGCTTCGGCGCGGGCACTGTCGCGCTCGACCTTCTGCATTTCGAACAGGCGCGCCCGCAGGACCTTCATCGCGGTGGCGCGGTTCTGGTGCTGGGATTTCTCCGAGGCGGTCACCACGGTGCCTGTCGGGATATGGGTGATGCGTACCGCCGAATCGGTAGTGTTCACATGCTGCCCGCCGGCGCCCGAGGCACGCATGGTGTCGATGCGCAGATCCTCGGGGCGGATTTCGATATCGATGTCCTCGACTTCCGGCAAAACGGCAACCGTTGCCGCCGAAGTGTGGATCCGCCCGCCCGATTCGGTCTCGGGCACACGCTGAACCCGGTGAACCCCCGATTCATACTTCATCCGGGCATAGACCCCGGTGCCAGCGATCTGCGCGGTGATTTCCTTATAACCACCGACATCGCCCTCGCTGGCCTCGAGGATGCTCATCTTCCAGCCGGCCAGTTCGGCGTGGCGCTGATACATGCGGAACAGATCCCCTGCGAACAGCGCCGCCTCGTCTCCGCCGGTGCCGCCGCGGATTTCGAGAATCGCCGAACGGTTGTCATCGGCGTCCTTGGGCAGCAGCAGCAGCCTGATTTCGTGGGTCAGCCCTTCGATGGTCTCGCGCAGCTCGTCGCGTTCCTCATAGGCAAGATCGACCAGCTCCTGATCGCCCCCCGCCTCGATGATCTCGAGCGTGCCCTGGAGTTCAGCGTCGGCACGACGATAGGCGCGGATCTTCTCGACCACCGGCTGAAGCTCGGCATATTCCTTGGACAGCCGCACAAAGGTTTCCGGATCCGGATTGGCCGCCAGATCGCTTTCCAGCGAGACGAATTTCTTCTCGAGAGCCTCCAGCTTGTCAGCCGGTAGTTGCGCCATCTGATGTCCTCTTAGGGGTTGGGCCCGGATTAACGAAGGCGAACCGCATGCGCCCGGGCGCCGGACAATCCGGCACGGGCCCGGTTCATAGCCGGAATTGCGCTAGACCGGCAATGCCTGGCGCGCCGCCAGTTCCTTGATGAGATCGCGCATCGACAGGAACGGATCTTCATTGCCGAGCGCGGCCAGCACTTCCTCGCGGATCGGAGCGAGATTGACCGCCCGCACCAGCTCCTTGATCGGGCCGATTGAAGACGCCGCCATCGACAGCCGGGTAATGCCGATGGCCATCAGCGCCAGCGCCTCGACCGGATGCCCGGCCAGCTCCCCGCACATGGTGAGGGGCTTGCCGTGGTTTTCCGCCGCCTCCGCGATCAGCCGCAGTGCCCTCAGGCGCGGCAGGGCGATGGGGTCATAGCTGCGCGACACCCGCGGATTGGTGCGGTCCGCTGCAGTCAGAAACTGAACCAGATCGTTCGAACCGATCGAGATGAAATCGCTCATCGGCAGCAATCTGTCGAGCTCGAACAGAAGCGAAGGCACCTCGATCATCGCCCCGATCTGGATGCTTTCAGGCGGGGTCTGCCCGTTGCGGACGAGCCGCTCATGCTCTTTTTCGATCACATTCTTGGCCTGCCGGAACTCGAGCGATTCGGTGACCATCGGCACCAGGATCTTGAGCGGCTTGGCCTCGGCCGCCTGCAGCAAGGCCCTGACCTGGGTCCGCAACAGGCCTTGCCGGTCGAGCGCCAGCCGCAAGGAGCGCCAGCCCATCGCGGGATTCTGTTCCGCGGCCGAGCGGATATAGGGCACGACCTTGTCGCCGCCGATATCGAGCAGGCGGAAAACGATCGGCTTGTCGCCGCATGCCGCGATCGCTTCCTTGTACAGCTCGACCTGTTCGCCGAGCCTTGGCAGCTTCGAGGCGATCATGAATTGCAGTTCGGTCCGGAACAGCCCGACCCCGTCGGCCCCGGTCTCCTCGAGCGCATCGAGATCGGCGATCAGGCCCGAATTGTGGAACAGCGCAATTTCCTGCCCGTCCTTGGTGATGGAAGGCTTGTCCCTGAGCGCCGCGAACCGTGCCTGGCGCTTGGCCGAAAGCCGCACCTTGTCGGCATAGGTCGCCTCGACATCGGGGGGCGGACGAAGCTGCACGGTGCCGGTTGTTGCATCGACGATGATGTCGTCCCCGGTCTCCGACAGCGAGACGATGTTGTCGACCTGCCCGACCGCCACAAGGCCCAGCGAGCGCGCGACAATGGCCACATGCGAGGTATTGCCGCCTTCTTCGAGCACCACGCCGCGCAGCCGCGAGCGGTCATATTCGAGCAGTTCCGCCGGCCCCATATTCCGGGCGACAAGAACCGCATTGTCCGGCAGTTCCCGCGCCCCGAACACCTTGAGGTCCCCAGTCAGCACCCGCAGCAGCCGGTTGGCGAGATCATCGAGATCGTGCAACCGGTCGCGGATATAGGGGTCGGACTGGCGCTGCATGCGGGCGCGGGTGTCGTTCTGCACCCTTTCAACCGCAGCTTCCGCGGTCAGCCCGGCGGCCACCGCCTCGCGCATGCGCCGGACCCAGCCCCGGTCATAGGCAAACATCCGGTAGCTCTCGAGAATATCCCGATGCTCGGATTTCATCTGCATGTCGCCATGATTGAACATGTCGTCGATCGAGACACGCAAAGTGCGAATGGCGCGTTCGAGCCGTTCGGATTCGGCGTCCGTGTCCTCGGCGACGAAATTGGTAACGACCACACGCGGGTCGTGCAGTACCACCTGCCCGAGCGCAATGCCTTCGGACAGCACCTGCCCCTCGATCATGCGCGGGCGGCGCAATTCGATATCGGAGCCCGGCTTGATCAGATTGTCGAATTCGGCGGTCGAGACCATCTCCGCCAGCAAGGTGGCGACGGTCAGCAAAACCTCGGTTTCGTCCTCGCGATAGACCCGTGTCTCCGCGTTCTGGACAACCAGCACACCGAGGATCTGCCCGGCCCGCAAAACCGGCACACCGAGAAACGCCACATAGGGGTCTTCCCCGGTTTCCGGGCGATAGGCAAAGGCAGGATGGCTCGGAGCATCTGACAGAGACAGCGGCTCGGCCTCGGCCGCGATCCGCCCGACAAGGCCTTCGCCCAGCCGCAGCGAAGTCATGTGCACCGCTTCGGATTTGAGGCCGTGGGTTGCGAACAGTTCCAGCGCGCCGTCGTCACGCAGGACATAGAACGAGCACACATCGGCCCGCATGTTGTCCGCGATCAGTTTAACGATCTTGTCGAGCCGATCCTGTGCACCCATGGCGTCCGCCATGGTCTGCCGCAGTTCGCGCAGCAAGCCGCGCGGTCCGGCAACCGTTATCGCCATGTTGTTCGGCAGCTTGGTCCGCCGCCCCTCCCCGGATCGGCCCGGTCGATCCCGCTCAGGCCTGTTGGCTATCGAGACCGTAATAAGTGTGCAGTGCCCTCACCGCAAGGTCGGCGAACTCTTCATCGATCAGAACCGAGGTCTTGATTTCCGAAGTCGTGATCAGCTGGATGTTGATTCCATTGTCCGCCAGCGCCCGGAACATCGAGGACGCAACGCCCGCATGCGAGCGCATGCCGACCCCGATCACCGAGACCTTGGCGCCACCCTTGGAGCCCGACAACTCGTCATATTCGAGCCCCTTGGCGTTTTCGAGCACGCGGCTCGCCTTGTCGAATTCGCTGTCCGGCACGGTGAAGGTAATGTCGGTGGACAACCCGTCTTCGGAAATATTCTGCACGATCATGTCGACAACGATCTGTTCGTCGGCCAGCGCGCCGAACACGGCGGCGGCGACGCCGGGATGATCCTTGACCCCGCGCAGCGTGACCTTGGCTTCCGCCTTGGCGCAGGTAACCCCCGAAACGATCTGCTTTTCCACGATCTCATCCTCATCGCAAACGAGCGTGCCCGGGCCCGCCCAATCCTTGCCGCCGCCCGATGCCGGCACGCCGTCCGGGTCATCGAAGCTCGAACGCACTGACAACCGGACCTTCTTGGCCATCGCCAGTTCGACCGAACGGGTTTGTAGCACCTTGGCCCCCAATGAGGCCATTTCGAGCATTTCCTCGAAGCTCACCTTGTCGAGCCGAGCCGCCTGCGGCACCACCCGCGGATCGGCGGTATAGACCCCGTCGACATCGGTATAGATATCGCAGCGATCGGCTTCGACCGCCGCCGCCACCGCGACGGCAGACGTATCCGAGCCGCCGCGCCCGAGCGTGGTGATCCGGCCCTGCGGCGAGATCCCCTGGAATCCGGTGATCACGCAGACCTGCCCGTCGCCCATGCGATCGTTGAGGGTGCGCGCATTGATCGAGGTGATCCGCGCCGCGCCGTGCACGTCATTGGTCAGGATCGGCACCTGCCAGCCGGCAAAGGAGCGTGCCGGCACCCCCATATCCTGCAAGACAATGGCCATCAGCCCGGCGGTGACCTGTTCGCCCGAGGCGACGACGGCGTCATATTCGCGTGCATCGTGCAGCGGCGAGGCTTCGCGGGTCCAACCCACAAGCTCATTGGTCTTGCCGGCCATGGCCGAAACGACGACGCAAATCTGGTGGCCGGCATCGGCCTCCCGTTTGACGTGACGAGCCGCGTGTCTGATGCGCTCGATATCGGCGACGGAGGTCCCGCCGAACTTCATCACGATCCTGGCCATAGGACAGAGGCTTCCCAATTGCGCAGCCTGCAGACCGTTGGCGCAAGGCGACCATTGCTGCGGCGGCTCCCAATGCCACATTCACCGCGCGCGTTCAACACTCACGCGCGGCCCCCGCACATCTGCCGCAGCCCAACCCGCTTGACTTGACCGCGCCTGATGGCCGAACCATACCCGCGTTCTTTGCCCGATGAGCCAGGTCACCATGTCCGACACCACGATCAACCCCGCCGAAATCGACCGTTTCAACGCCATGGCCGACGAGTGGTGGGACCCCACGGGCAAGTTCAGGCCACTGCACAAATTCAATCCCGTGCGCCTCGCCTATATCCGCGAAAAGGTCATCGGCCATTTCGGGCTCGACGGGCTCGCCCGCGAACCCTTCAAGGGTCTCTCCATTCTCGATGTCGGCTGTGGCGGAGGGCTCCTGTGCGAGCCCATGGCACGGCTCGGCGCGACGGTCACCGGCATCGATCCCGGCGACAAGAACGTCAAGATCGCCGCGCTCCATGCCGAGCGTTCGGGGCTTGAGATCGACTATCGCGCCGTGACGGCCGAGAGCCTTGTCGAAAAGGGCGAGCAGTTCGACGTCGTCCTCAATATGGAAGTCGTCGAGCACGTTGCCGATGTCGATCTGTACCTTTCGAGCTGCGCCAAATTGGTCAAGCCCGGCGGGCTGATGTTCGTTGCCACCATCAACCGCACAGCCCGCGCTTTCGCACTCGCCATTGTCGGGGCCGAATATGTGCTGAAATGGTTGCCCCGCGGCACGCACCAATACTCGAAATTCGTCACCCCCGAAGAGATCACCTCGGTCCTCAAGCGCTCGAAAATGACCATCGCCGACCGCTGCGGTGTCTCCTATGCCCCGCTCGAGGACCGCTGGCGCAAATCCCGCGACATGGGCGTCAACTACATGATCCTCGCCGCCAAGCCCCGCGGCAACTGAGGCGCCAGAGCACCGGTTGATCAAGGTCAAGGCACAACAGCGCCCGACCCGTTGGAATGGACTGAAGGCGATCCCCGCCGTGATGAGGTCCGTCCGTGAGCCGTCTGCATACCCATACCGAACGCCACCAGGTTTCAAGGATCGGCTGGTTGCGCGCTGCCGTTCTCGGCGCCAATGACGGCATCGTCTCGACCGCCAGTCTGATTATCGGGGTGGCCGCCGCAGCCTCGGGCCGCAGCGAAGTGTTGATCGCGGGCATTGCCGGTCTGGTGGCGGGTGCCATGTCGATGGCCGCCGGCGAATATGTGTCCGTAAGTTCCCAGTCAGACGCCGAAAACGCAGACCTGGCCCGCGAGCGGGCAGAACTCGAAACCCAGCCGGAGTTCGAACATCAGGAGCTGACGCAAATCTATGTGGAACGCGGCCTCGATCCCGAGCTTGCCGATCAGGTCGCAACCCAGCTCGCCAGGCACGACAATCTGGGCACCCATGCGCGCGACGAACTCGGCATTTCCGAAATCACCGCTGCGCGCCCGGTTCTGGCTGCCGTCGCCTCGGCGCTGGCTTTTGCGGTTGGCGCAGCGCTCCCCCTCGGCGTCGCAATTCTCACCCCTGTCTCCGCGCTGGTCATCACCACGGCGTTGGCATCGCTCGTCTTTCTCGCCGCTCTGGGCATGGTCGGCGCGGCGGCGGGCGGCGCACCGGTTCTCAAACCGACGCTGCGGGTCACCTTCTGGGGCGCCGCCGCCATGATCCTGTCGGCCGCCATCGGCGCGCTGTTCGGGACTGTGGTTTGATCTCAGTTGGAGATGAGGTCCCGATTCAGGCCCGGACCGCATGGCGAATGGAGCGGACTGGTTCGGGACCCTCTGCCGGGATAGGATCAACCCGTTATTGTCGCCAACTGTACTGTACTTGAATGGCAAGGGCCGCTTCGATGTCTAACGCAAATGTCGACGGTTCCCAATCGGCTCCAACAAGAGCTTTGATGTTGGTTTTCTTTCTTGTCGTCGCACCATTCGCGATATCCCAAGACAGCGGCGACTCCTTGCATCAGCAGATGCATGCCGCAATCCGTAGTTCTGACCGCGGTTTTGAATTTCCGACGGAGCTCGTAGAAAAGCATGTCCGTATCGGAATGCCGCGAGACTCCGTGAGATGGTTCATGCGAATTTCCGGCTACCGCCTTCAAGAAATCGGAAATGATGTGGGCGGGGAGCTCAGTCCACGGCAGCAAAACATAGACTCTTTTGTTCGCACCGACGGGTTCTTGTTTGCAACTGTTTACCACATCAACGTGGGTTATCTCGATGGTCGGGTCGATGGTGTATTCGCGAGAGTTGCAGCAAGACCATTTTTGTAGTCGTCATTGCATCACAGCTGAGGGAATTGAGAACCTCAGCAACAGCCGTCACCCCGGCGAAGGCCGGGGTCCAGTAACCAATGAGTTTATAAGCAGAACAAGTGCCGGTTTCACGCCGCGAGCCCCGGGGGTACTGGTTTCCGGCTTTCGCCGGAATAACGGGAGTGTGCGGGGCAGGGCCTGAACCCGATCTCCGACCTCATCCTGAGCTTGTCGAAGGATGGGCCGCCCGGTTTGTCCATTCCGCCCTCGCCCTTCGACAAGCTCAGGGTGAGGGCCTCAGCCAAACCCCAGCCGTCATTCCCGTGAAAACGGGAATCCAGCGGCGGATGTTTCACAGGAGGGATGGCCGCGATTGAAACGCTCTCGCGCCACCAGTGCCGGGTTCCAGCTCAGTTGGATTCCCGCCTCCGCGGGAATGACAATGAGATTCTGGCTTGTGCCACTCCACAACGTACCGTCACCACCCGGCTTGTCCGGGTGGTCCAGATCAGCTTCGGCAAGCCTCAACAGGCCTCAGTTATGCTCTTCGGGGAGATTGGGCAGCGGCATGAACTCGATGCCGTCTTCGAGAAGGCTCGAGACCTCCTCATTGGTGGCCTCGCCATAGATGCCGCGGGCTTCCGCTTCCTGCAGATGGATCTTGCGCGCTTCGTCGGCAAAACGGTCGCCGACATACTCGGCTTCGCTCGTCAGCTTCTGGCGCAGCTTGCGGATTTCTTCGCGGATCTTGGCCTGTTCCGGATGCCCGGACGAAAGCGCCACGCGCTCGGTCTTTTCCTCGCTGCGCAGTTCGGCTTCCTTCGACGCCGCAACCGCCGGCGCCATCAGCGCCTTGTGAATGTCGGCGGAGCCGCAGATCGGGCATTCGAGCGTACCCTGCCGCGCCTGCTCCTCATAGGCTGCCGCGGAGCGGAACCAGCCTTCAAATCCATGTTCGTTCTCGCACACAAGCGCGTACTGAATCACGTCGAGGGTCCTCGTGTTTGCCCTTCAGGATGACAGATCGTGGTTAACGGATAGCGAAAAGCCCCGCATGTTCGCAAGGCTCGGCACGCGCTGGCGCGTCTCGGCGACCACTTCGGGGTCCATATCCGCCACAATCACGTCTTCGCCGTCTATCGCACTTTCGGCCAATACCCGCCCCCAGGGATCGATGATCATCGAATGCCCATAGGTGTTGCGACCATTCTCATGCGTGCCGGCCTGCGCGGCGGCCACCACATAGGCGCCATTCTCGATCGCCCGCGCCCGCAACAGCACCGACCAGTGGGCTTCGCCCGTCGGCACGGTGAAGGCGGAGGGAATGGCGAACAGATCGGCACCCGCTGCCGCCATGCGCGAATAGAGCCCGGCAAAACGCACATCATAGCAGATGCTCATACCGAGCCGCGCTTCGGGGAGGCGCAGCACCACGGCTTCATCGCCCGCGCGATAGGTCGCGCTTTCGCCATAGGCGTCGTCCCCGGCGATATCGGCATCGAACAGGTGAATCTTGTCATACTGGCCGACAATCCGCCCGTCCGGTCCGAACAGGATTGAGCGATTGGCGAACCGCCCGCCTTCGACCGGCACCGCCATCGAGCCGAGATGGAAAAAGATCGAGCGCGCCCGCGCCAGCGCGGCGAGGCGCTTTTGCGCAGCGGCAACCGCTTCGGCGGTGTTCTCGGCTTTGAGGGTTTCGCGGTTCTCCGCAAAGCTGACCGACATCTCCGGGCTCAGCACATAGCGCGCCCCGGCCTCGACCGCGCGTTCGGTCAGCGCCTCGAGCCGGTCGAGATTGGCGCCGGACGACACGCCGGCAGTCATTTGAAGGGCAGCTAGGCGCAAGAGCTTCTCCGTCAGTCCCAGGGATTGGCGCTGGCCCCGCCGGCCAGAAGACCGTCGAGCGCGCCGCGTCGTTCAAGCGCCGCCATGTCGTCGAAACCGCCGACATGCAGATCATCGATGAAAATCTGGGGCACGGTGAACCGGCCCTGTGCACGGGACGTCATGCGCTGACGGCCCTCGGGATCGCCATCCACGGAGATCTCAGTGAATTCGATCTTCTTGCTCGAAAGAAGGTCCTTGGCGGCCATGCAATAGGGGCAGGCCATAGTGGTATAGATCTCGACTTTCGCCATTTCTCACTCTCCACGCTGTTCCCCTATACGGGGTTGCGCGATGGCCGGTCAATTTACTCCCGGTTAATCATCAGCCATTCGCGGGGGAACTGGTGGAAAAATGGGGTCAGTCCCCTTGCCGGACAACCCGGGCGAGGGAAATGACGTCAATGTGATCGACCCCGGCCCGCCTCAGCGCCCGGGCGGCTGCATTGGCCGTGGCCCCGGTGGTGACGACATCGTCGACCAGCACAACCCGCCTGCCTCCGAGCCTTTCGAGCAGCCGCGGCGACACCGCGAATGCCCCGGCGACATTGCGCGCCCGCGCATCGCCTGACAACCCGACCTGCTGGCGGGTATGGCGCACCCGCCGCAACCCGCCGCCCATCGCCGCAAGCCCGGTGCGCCGGCCGATCTCGCGCGCCAGCAGCACCGACTGGTTGAACCGGCGCATGGCCTGACGGCGCCAGTGCAGCGGTACCGGCATCAGCACCGGCGCCTCGCCCCAGAACTCGTGCCCGGCCTGGGCCATCAGCCGCCCGCACAAGGTTGCGAGGTCCGTGCGGTCCCCATATTTGAGCTGTGCCACGAGCGCCCGGGCGAGATCGTTATAGACCAGCGCCGCCCGCGACCGGTCGAATACCGGCGGGTCGGCAATGGCTTCGGCGCTCAACGCACCGGGGCCCAGTTCGATGGCAAAAGGAATGCCGAGCCGGGGACACATCGGCGCGCTGATGAAGCGCAATTGCCCCCAGCATGACGGACACAGCGCATCGGGCTCCGCCAGCGGTGCGCCACAAACCCCGCAGCCCGGTGGAAAGGCGAAATCGGCTGCCCGGCCACCCACTAGGCGCGCACTCCGCACCAACCTTGCCTTGAGCCCATGTTGCCAAGGACGGCGCATCGCATCGCCTTCGGTTTTGACTTCCGTCTCGCCCCTGTTCATAACCGCGACCATAATCCGGCGCTTCGGCCGGCAAATGCGCAATTCCCGCAGTGCTGCGGCAATTCCAACGCCGATCAGGATGATCCCGTGACTGCCACCCCGCCCAGACTTTTCGACCGCGACCTGATGGCCTGGCGTCTCAAGCAGGCCGCGGCGGAGGCCGATTTCGTCACCGAACTGGCGGTCAACGACCTGATGGACCGGCTGGCCCCGATCAAGCGGCGTTTCGAAAAGGCCCTGGTCATGGCGCCCCGCGCAGAAGGGCTGCCCAAGACCGCCGCCACCGCGGACGGCCCGATCAGTTTCGAGACGGCGGCCACCCTGGCCCCCGGCACGGCCCGGCAGGTTGACCCCGAAGCACTCGACCTCGGCGCAACCGATTACGATCTCATCGTTTCGCTGTTCGACCTTTCAACCGTCAACGACGTGCCAGGCTTTCTGGTGCGGTTACGGCAGCATTTGCGGCCAGACGGGCTGTTGATCGCGGCCACGCTGGGCGGCAATTCGCTCACCGAGCTGCGTCGCGCCTGGCTGGCGGCGGATGCCGAAACCGTCGGCGGCGCCGCGCCCCGCATTGCGCCGATGATCGAGGTCAGGGATGCTGGCGCCCTTCTCCAGCGGGCAGGCTTTGCCCTGCCGGTCACCGATGTCGAAACCCATCGGGTGCGCTATGCCGATCCGATCGCACTGATGCGGGAGCTGAAATCGCTGGGCGCGGCCAATCCCCTCGCCGAACGGCCAAAGGGCCTTGTGACCCCCAACCGGCTGGTCGCCGCGGCCCGGCACTATGCCGAGATCGCCGGAGACCCGGACGGCCGCGTCGGTGCAACGCTTGAAATCATCTGGATGTCGGGATGGGCACCGGACGAAAGCCAGCAGAAACCGCTGGCGCCGGGCAGTGCCAAGGCGTCGCTCAGAGACGTGCTGGGCGACAAATCGGATTAGGGGCCGAAATCAGATCTTGTCGGCGGCGCCGTCGATCTGGTCGCCCGCGCCGGTGCCGAACAGGGCCACGAGCCCTTCACCGGCAGCCGAGAAGGCCACGATACACCCCACCGCGATCAGGGCCGCCAGCAGACCGTATTCGATCAGGCTCGCACCGCTGTCTTCCCGTGCAAACCGCTTGACCAGTTTGATGCCATTGCGCATGGCCTGTCCTTTCACCCTCAGAGCAGATCGCAAAGCGTGGCGATCAACGGCTCATCTGCCGGAGGCATGGGATAGTCGCGAAGATCGCGCGGACGGACCCATTTGAGGGCCTGATGCTCGATGGCGCGTGGCGTCCCCTGCCAGCGGCGGCAGACGAAGACTGGCATCAGAAGGTGAAATTTTTCGTAAGAAAACGAGGCAAAGCTAAGCGGCGCAAGGCAGGCATTCTGGGTCGAAACGCCCAATTCTTCCTCAAGTTCGCGGATGATCGCCGCCTCGGGTGTCTCGCCCGGCTCGATCTTGCCGCCAGGGAACTCCCACAGCCCGCCCATCGCCTTCTCCTCGGGCCGCTGGGCGATCAACACGCGCCTGTCGGCATCGACCAGCGCGCAAGCGGCCACCAGAACCAGATTCATGCCGAGACGCCCTCCCCGGGCAGACGATAATGATAGTCATAGCGCGGTTCGAAACCGAGCGCTGTGTAAAGCCCGATGGCCGGTTCGTTGCCCGCAACCACCTGGATCGCGGCATGGTCCGCGCCCTGTTCTTTCGCCCAGTCGAGCGCGGCCACCATCACCTGACGTCCAAGGCCCTGCCCGCGCAAAGGGCCGGCCACCACCACATTGACGAAAATCGCGATCCCGCCCGAGACGGTGGCGAGCGCGGCAGCGACCGGCGCACCGTCACGCCAGACCAGAAGGCCCGAAGCCGCACACGGGATCTGGGTCAACACCGCGCCAAGACTGTCGCGGGTCTGATTGTCATAGCCCGCCAGCGCGGCTTGCGCTTCGAGCCAGGCCGGGTCGGCAGGCGGGTGCAGCGTCACCTTTTCGCTGACAGCGCCCGTCGCGCCGGTCATCTCCGGGTTCACCAGATTCATGGCCAGAACATGCGAGGTTTCGATCCGCACCCAGCCCCGGGCATCGAGAACCGCCGAGACGGCAGGGCTGGCAAGCGGGGTAACCCGGAACACGGGCGCAATCCCGTGCCGGGTTGAAAGGGCGGTCAGCCGGTCGAGGCGCTTGTCGATATCCGCATCGTCATTCGGGTCGAGCGCATTGATCGAATTGGCCCGCTTGGTGTAGCCGCGCGCCCAGCGCCAGACCCAGGACCGGTCATGCACGACCCTGAGCGCCGGCCAGCCCGTCAGGGCCGCCGCCTCAATGTCGAGAATGCCTGGCAGTAAAGACCCGCTCAGCTTCTGTAGTCTCCGTTGATCGAGATATAGCCATGGGTCAGATCGCAGGTATAGGCGGTGAACTGCCCGTCCCCGAGCCCCAATTCGACCCCGATCTCGAGCTCTTCGCCCTTCATGTATTCGCTGGCGACCGCCTCGTCATAATCTTCGGCGCGCTCCCCGTCGCGGGCCAGCACATGCGGGCCGAAGCGTATGGTGAGCCGGTCACGGTCGGCCGGCTCGCCGGCCTTGCCGACAGCCATCACCACCCGGCCCCAATTGGCGTCTTCCCCCGCAATCGCGGTCTTGACGAGCGGCGAATTGGCAATCGCCTTGGCGATCACGGCGGCGCTGGTGTCCGATTGCGCGCCCGAAACGGTGATGGCGACGAACTTGCTCGCCCCTTCCCCGTCGCGCACGATCTGCATGGCGAGGTCGAACAGCACCTCATGCAGCGCCTCCCCGAACAGCGCCGCGCGCGGATCCGTCGGCGCCTCGATGGCGGCCAGGCCCTTGTCCGCCGCCTTGCCGGTCGCAAAGGCGAGGCAGGTATCCGAGGTGGATGTGTCGCTATCGACCGTCACCGCGTTGAAGCTCGTGCCGACCCGGCTCGACAGCAGCGCCTGCAAAACAGGCGCGGCTACCGGCGCATCGGTGAAGATGAAACCGAGCATGGTTGCCATATCCGGTGCGATCATGCCCGATCCCTTGGCGATACCGGCAATGCTCACCTCGACGCCATCGAGAGTGAGCGTGCGGAATGCCTGTTTGGGAAAGGTATCGGTGGTCATGATCGCCTTGGCGGCATCGATCCACGGGCCTTCCGCCATGCGTCCCGCCGTCTCCTCGAGCACACCCGAGAACTTCTCGGCCGGCAGCGGCTCCCCGATCACCCCGGTTGAGGCCAGCATGATCTCCGAGGTCGCACAGCCAAGCGCCTTGGCCGCGATATCCGCGGTCAGCTCGACCGCCACCTTGCCCTTCTTGCCGGTGAAGGCATTGGCATTGCCCGAATTGACCACCAACCCGCGCACCCGGCCACCACCGATATGCGCCTTGCACCAGTCAACCGGCGCCGAAGCGCATTTCGATTGGGTGAAGACGCCCGCAACCTGCGTACCCGCGGCGAATTCGGCCAGCAGCACATCGGTTCGGCCCTTATATTTAAGCCCGGCCTGGGCGGTCGCGAACCTGACCCCGTCAATCGCGGGCAGCTCGGGCTGGGATTTCGGGGCAAGCGGCGAAACGGCAAGCGTTTTCATGATGATTCCCTGAGGGCAAGACAGTGCATTCCGGTTTGCAACAAGCCGCAACGCTGCGCAAGGGGGCGTAAGGGGGCGCGTCAGTCGGCTTGAGGTGTTTGATCCATTCGCGCCGCCCTCGCCCTTCGTGGTTTGACGAGCTCAGGGTGAGGGTGTGGGTAGCTCTTGGCACTGCGCATCTCCACCCACCTCGTCACCCTCGGACTTGATCCGAGGGTCCATGAGGCGCCGCAGGGTGTGCTGCGGTCGTGAACGATCCATACCGTTTGCCGAATGGCACCTCATCATGGATTCTCGGGTCAAGCCCGAGAATGACGAGGGAGATTGTGGCAGCGCACTCGCTTCAGTCTCAAACCTCATCCTGAGCCCGTCGAAGGATGGGCCACTCGGGCCACCTTCGCCCTTCGTGGTTCGACGAGCTCACCATGAGGGCTCAGGGTGAGGGCTTGAGGGCTGCAACCTCCCGGGCGGCCCCGGATGCCTTTTGCCTCGCACCCGGCACCGAATGAAGAGCCGGCCCGCAAAAAAGGGCGGCCCAAGGACCGCCCTTCAAATCATCAATGGCGAAGCGGTTATTCCGCCGCTTCTTCGCCCTCAGCCGCAGTGTCTTCCGCACCCACAATCTCGATCGTGGTTTCAGACCGCAGCTGGCCGACGATCTCCTCGAATTTCTCGTAGAGCATCTGCTGGCGCAGGCCCTGCTCGACTTCCTCGAACGCAGGCGGGGCGGACTCTTTCTTGTCTTCGAGCTTGATCACGTGCCAGCCGAACTGGGTCTCGACCGGTTCGGAGATCTGGCCCGGCTCGAGCGCAAACGCGGCTTCTGCGAATGGCGGCACCATGCGGTCCTTGGTGAAATAGCCGAGGTCACCGCCATTCGGGCCGGTGGGGCCGGTCGACTTTTCCTTGGCCAGCTCGGCGAAATCGCGCCCGGCCTCGAGTTCGGCGATCACCGCCTTCGCATCATCCTCGCTGCCCAGAAGAATATGGCGGGCCCTTACTTCCTGTTCCGGCTCGAAGCCCTGAACGAATTCGTCATAGGCGGCCTGCACATCCTCGTCGGTCACCGAGGTCTGGATCACCTGCTCGAGATAGGCACGCCGCAGCGCCCGCTCCTCGAGATAGTCCTTGCGGGCCTGGTAGGCCTCGGTCTGGTCCATCTCGGCCTCGCGGGCCGCGCGGGCCATCACCTTCATATCGATGAGCATGTTGAGCAGGAAATCCCGCTGCTGGGCCGGCGGCATATTGGCGAGCTGAGAGCCCATTTCCTCGATCGCGAAGCGGAAATCGTCTTCGGTCACCACGTCCTCGCCAACCCGGGCAAGCACGGTCGGGCCGGTCTCGGCGGCAGCGCCGTCCTCCTGAGCCAGGGCAGGAACGCTCGCCACAAGCGGCGCGGCTCCGGCAAGGCCGGCAGCCACCATCAGCGCGGCCAGCGTCTGTCGGGCCCCCGGGCGGGTGCGGCGGAAAGTCTTGCGCGTCATATCAAAGTTCCCTGAAATCTGGTGTTGCGGCCCCAAGCGCGGGCAGGTTTGCGTCATTTGCGTGCCGTTGACAAGCCATGCCGCCACACTTACATCTGCCCACGCCGTGCAATGGACAGGGGCGGTTATCTGCCGCAAAAGAGCCCGAAACATGGCACATGCCGGCCCTTGCGGCCAAGCCCGGGGCCGCTCCGGCTCCCGTTGAATTCAGGGAATACTAGGAATGGCAATAGGCACCTTCGCCCGAAAGCTTTTCGGTTCGGCCAATGATCGCCGGATCAAGCGGTACCAGCCGAAAGTCGACGCCATCAATGCTCTCGAGCCCGAGCTCGAAGCCCTGAGTGACGAAGAATTGAAGGCCCGTACGGCCGAATTCAAGAAACAATACGCCGAAGGCAAGCATCTCGACGATCTGCTCGTCCCCGCCTTCGCCACCGTCCGCGAGGCCGCCAAGCGAACGCTGGGTCAGCGCCACTACGATGTGCAGCTGATCGGCGGCATGGTGCTCAACGACAATTCCATCGCCGAAATGCGCACCGGTGAAGGCAAGACCCTGGTCTCCACCCTCGCCGCTTATCTCAACGCGCTCACCGGCAAAGGTGTCCACATCATCACGGTGAACGACTATCTGGCGCATCGTGACGCCGAGTGGATGGGCCAGATCTACCGGTTCTTGGGCATGACCGTGGGCACCGTGCTGCACGAAAGCTCGGACCTCGACCGCCGCTCTGCCTATGGCTCCGACATTACCTATGGCACCAACAACCAGTTCGGTTTCGACTATCTGCGCGACAATATGAAGTATTCGCGCCAGGACATGGTCCAGCGCGGCCATATCTTCGCCATCGTCGACGAAGTGGACTCGATCCTGGTCGACGAAGCGCGCACGCCGCTGATCATTTCCGGCCCCGCCGAAGACCGCTCGGACCTCTACGAGCAGATCGACACCTATATCCCCGCCCTGACCGATGCCGATTACGAGATCGACGAAAAGCAGCGCGCGGTGACCTTCACCGACGAAGGCGTCGAAAAGATCGAGGAAATGCTCGAAAAGGACGGGCTGCTGAAAGGCGGCGCGCTCTATGACACCGAGAACGTCTCGGTCGTGCACCACCTCAATTCGGCCCTGCGCGCTCACAAGCTGTTCACCCGCGACAAGGACTATATCGTCCGCAACGACGAAGTGGTGATCATCGACGAGTTCACCGGCCGCATGATGCCGGGCCGCCGCTATTCGGAAGGACTGCACCAGGCCATCGAGGCCAAGGAGCACGTCAAGATCCAGCCTGAAAACCAGACCATGGCGTCGATCACCTTCCAGAATTATTTCAGGCTCTACGACAAGCTGTCGGGCATGACCGGCACCGCCTCGACCGAAGCTGAAGAATTTGCCGACATCTACAAGCTCGATGTCGTCACCATCCCGACCAACCGCCCCGTCGCCCGTAAGGACGAGGAAGACGAGGTCTATCGCTCGGTCGCGGAGAAATACAATGCTCTGGCCGAAGACGTGCTCGAATGCCAGGAGCGCGGACAGCCGGTGCTGGTGGGCACCACCTCGATCGAGAAATCCGAGGTGCTGGCGGACCTTTTGACCAAGAAAAAGGTCAAGAACATCAAGGTGCTCAACGCCCGCCACCACGAGCAGGAAGCCCAGATCATCGCCGATGCGGGCGTACCCGGCGCGGTGACCATCGCCACCAACATGGCCGGCCGCGGGACCGACATTCAGCTCGGCGGCAATCTCGAAATGCGGGTCGAGACCGAATGCGAGGGTCTTGAAGGCGAAGCCCGCGACAAGAAGATCGCCGACATCAAGGCCCAGATCGCTGCCGACGCCGAAAAGGCAAAGGCCGCCGGCGGGCTTTATGTGATCGGCACCGAGCGGCATGAATCCCGCCGCATCGACAATCAGCTGCGCGGCCGTTCAGGCCGTCAGGGCGACCCCGGCCGCTCGAAATTCTACGTGTCGCTTCAGGACGACCTGATGCGCATCTTCACCCCCGATCGCATGGAAGCCACGCTGACCAAGCTCGGGCTCGAAGAAGGCGAAGCCATTGCCCACCCCTGGGTGACAAAGGCACTCGAACGTGCCCAGGCCAAGGTCGAGGCGCGCAACTTCGATATCCGCAAGAACATCCTCAAATTCGATGATGTGATGAACGATCAGCGCAAGGTGATCTTCGAACAGCGTCTCGAATTGATGGACGACGACAATGTCGCCGACACCCTCAAGGACATGCGCATCGACCTCGTCGAAAAGGTCGTACGCGACGCCATCCCGCCGCGCTCCTATCCCGAACAATGGAATGCGGAGGGCCTCGCGCAGGCCACCAAGCAGTTCTTCAATGTCGAACCCCCGATCAAGGAATGGTTCGAGGAGGAGGGCGTTGATGAAGAAGCCATTTCCGAACGCCTTTTGAAGCTCGTCGACGAAGCTGCGGCAGCCCGGCTCGCCCAATTCGGCCCCGAGGTGATGGCCTATGTCGAAAAGAACATCCTCCTGCAGTCGCTCGACCGGCTGTGGCGCGAACACCTGATCACCCTCGATCACCTGCAAAAGGTCATCGGCTGGCGTGGTATTGCCCAGCGCGACCCGCTCAACGAATACAAGCAGGAAGCCTACACCTTGTTCGAAGGGCTGCTCGAACAGCTCCGCGAAGTGGTGACGACCCTGTTCTTCCATACCAATATCGAGGTGCGGCCCCGCGAACCCGAGACACCGGATCCCGGCGAGCTCGAGGCCCGGCACAACGATCCGCAGACCGGCCGAAACCAGGTGCGCCCCCGCGCGCTGGCCACCGCTGGCGCTGCCGGTGGTGCCGAAGCGGCGGCCATGGCCAATGGCGCCGGCGCCGCGGCCGACACACTCGATCCGCAGGATCCCTCGACCTGGGGCAAGGTTCGGCGCAACGCGCCCTGCCCGTGCGGTTCGGGCAAGAAGTACAAGCACTGCCACGGCGCCTTCTAGCCGCCTGCGCCCGCTTGCAGGCAAATCGGCCCGTATCGCCCCGCGATGCGGGCTTTTTCATGCATCATGGATACCGGTTTTGAACCGCTTGATTCCATTTGAAATTAAGCTGCGCTTAGGCATTTGGTTTAACCAATACTGAAAATATCCGGTTCGTTTTGACACACTTCGGCAATGGATTGGCCATCCCGGTGTTATAATGCGGGACAGGGAAAGGATTCCCGGACGAGACCTGACGAGGACAGTCAGATGGCGACCGACGGCTTGGGCGCGGTCAAAACGGACTATCTGTTTACCGGCGCCATTCAACGCATAGAAAAGATCCAGGCAGCGAGCGTGGAAACCGCCAGGCCTGTGCAGCCTGTTGCGCCTGGAGCAGAACCCCACACAGAACGCAAGCAACGCTTTGTCGAGCGGCCGCCTTCGCCCGAACGATATGGCGATGGCGACGGGGCGCCGGCCCCGCCGATCGAAGGGGTCGATACCGAGCCTGAGGAGGGCTTGCGCATCCCCACGGACGAGAATTTGCCCGAACGGGTGAACGCGTTCCCCGATTCGCGCTTTGCAGCCCAGCTTGATGTGCAGGCAACCGGGCAGGGAATTCTGCAAGCGGCAGCACCGGACTCCGCGTCCCGCAAGGCCACCTGAAGCCCTGAATATTCAGGCCGGCCCCGCGCCCCTCCCTGGCACGGGACGTTTCTGGCCCCCGGCAAATCGACCGGGGGCGCTTCTTTGCAAACTGTGATATGGTCCGGCATCCAAATCATGAGCCGGAGCCCTATGAACCGATCTCCAAACGACCGGACACACGCTAGTGGGCGGGAAACGCCCGTTACACCGAAACACCGAATCGGGCTCAAAAAGCCCGCCAAACAACCCGTGCCCGGCGCCGCGCCGGTCAAGGGTACCAATCCCGATCCGCAAGCGCCTGAAGCCGACGATACCCCGGCCGGCGCGTATCAGGAGAACTTTGTCTCTCCAAGGCCTTAACCTCGGCCCGGCCCCCCGTTAAGGTCGGCGCGTCTTTGAAGGAGGACGCGTCTTGACCACCGACCAGATTATCCTGTTCACCCTTTTTGCGCTGGTGTTCGCTGCCCTCCTGTGGGGCCGCTGGCGCTACGATATCGTCGCCTTCACCGCGCTGGTGATCGCCCTGCTTTTGCATGTAGTGCCGACCGAGGAAGCTTTTTCCGGTTTCGGTCATCCTGCAACGATCATCGTGGCGCTGGTACTGGTGGTCTCGCGTGGCCTGCTCAATTCGGGCGCGGTCGATCTCATCACCCGCCTGGTGATCGATCAGTCGCGCTCGATCGGCGCCCATATCCTCACCCTTGGCGGGGTCGCGGGGCTGTTGTCGGGCTTCATGAACAATGTCGCCGCCCTTGCCCTGTTGATGCCGGTCGATATCCAGGCCTCGCAAAAGGCCGGCCGCACGCCGGGCCAGACCCTGATGCCGCTGAGTTTTGCGACCATTCTGGGCGGGCTCTTCACCCTCATCGGCACCCCGCCCAATATCATCATCGCCTCCTTCCGGGAAACCGCGCTGGGCGAACCCTACCAGATGTTCGATTTTGCGCCGGTGGGGCTGATCACGGCGGTGGTCGGCATCGCCTTTGTCGCCTTTATCGGCTGGCGGCTGATCCCCGTGCCGCAGGGGTCAAAGAACGCTGCCAAGGACCTGGCGGAGCTCGAGGGCTATGTCGCCGAACTCGCCGTGCCCAAGGGGTCGAAATCCATCGGCATCAAGGTCCGCGATCTCGATGGCGTGGCCGAGGAAAACGACTGCGAAGTGCTCGGCCTTGCCCGCCGTGGCAAGCGACTGCCGGGCCGGGCCCGCGCAGAAGAAATCCGCGCCAATGACCGGCTGGTGATCAAGGCCAGCCCCGATGCCATCAACGCCCTGGCCGGCGCGCTGGGATTGACGATCAAGGGCCAGACGGGTGCCTCCAATGCGCTGTCCGGCGACCTGGTGCTGTCAGAAGCGGTGGTCACCGCCGACAGCCGGCTGGTCGGCCGCTCGGCGATGAACGTCCGGCTGCTCGGCCGCTACGGTGTCTCGCTTCTCGGGATATCGCGTCAGGGCCGCACCATCCGCGAACAGATCCGCAAGACCGAATTGATGGCCGGCGACATCCTGTTGCTGGTCGGCACGCCCGATCGGGTGGAAGACGTCGTGTCCCGCATGGGATGCCTGCCGCTGGCCGAACGCGGACTGCAGGTCATCCAGCACGGCCGCGCCGGTCTCGCCATCGGCCTGTTCCTCGCCGCTATCGTCGCGGCCAGCTTCGGCTGGATCTATCTGCCGGTTGCGCTCGCCGCAGTCGTCGTCGCCTTTGTCTTCACAGATATCGTGCCCCTGCGCGAACTCTATGACACCATCGAATGGCCGGTGGTCATCTTGCTGGGCTCGTTCATACCCCTGGGGGCGGCGCTCGAAGCCTCGGGGGGCACGGACCTCATCGCCAACGGCATCGCAACCCTCACTGGCACCTGGCCGGCCTGGGCCACGCTGACCGTGTTGATGGTCGTTACCATGACCCTGTCCGATGTGCTCAACAACACCGCAACCGCCGTGGTAGCGGCCCCGGTGGCGGTCAGCCTCGCGGACAGTCTCGGCGCCAATCCCGACCCCTTCCTGATGGCGGTCGCGGTGGCGGCAAGCTGTGCGTTCCTGACCCCGATCGGGCACAAGAACAACATGCTCATCCTCGGGCCCGGGGGCTATTCCTTCGGGGATTACTGGCGCATGGGCCTGCCACTCGAGATCATCGTGATCGCGACGGCGGTCCCGGCGATATTGGTATTCTGGCCGCTCTAGGGAGGGCTTCCAGGCGAAGTGGGTACCGGTTCGCCGTCCGGAAACGTGACCGACAAGAGAGCCAGGTGAGGGTGCAAACAGGCCCCGGATCAGGTCCGGGGCAGCGCGGGAGCGGTTTAACCGCCCCCTATTCACTATTCACTATTCGCTACTCGCTAATCCCTATTCCCTACTCGCTCTTCCTCACCGGCTCACCCGCAATTCCGTGATCCGGTTGTGCTCCTTGCGGGTCACCCGGAAGCGGAAGCCGTGGAAAGTGAAGGTCTGGTTGATCTCGGGGATCATCTTGGCCTCATGCAGCACCAGCCCGGCAATGGTGGTCGCTTCCTCGTCGGGCAGGTTCCAGTCGAGCGCGCGATTGAGGTCGCGGATCGGCAAAGAGCCGTCGACCACATAGGAGCCGTCGGGCTGCTTGACCGCGCCCTGCATCACCTCGTCATGCTCGTCCGCAATATCCCCGACGATCTCCTCGAGAATGTCCTCGAGGGTCACCAGCCCTTCCACTTCGCCATATTCGTCGACGACCACGGCGAAATGGCTCTTCTGCTTCAAGAACGCGTTGAGCTGGGCCTGTACCGGGGTGGTCTCGGGCACGAACCAGGGCTTTGAGGCAATGCGCTGCACATTGAGCTTGGCCACATCGCCGCTCGCCTTCATCAGTGCACGCAGAACGTCCTTGGCGTGAATGACGCCGACAATATTGTCCTTGTCCTCGCGCCAGAGCGGGATGCGGGTATAGGGGCTGTCGAGGATCTCCTTGACGAGGTCCTCGAGCGGCATCTCGATATCGAGCGCCATCATCTTGGTGCGGTGCACCATGACATCGGAGACTTCGAGTTCGCGCAAATCGAGAATGCCGCCCAGCATGTCCCGGTCGCGTTTGATCACCTCGCCTTCCGAATGCAGCAGATTGACCGTGCCGCGCAGCTCTTCATGCCCGGTGAAGCCCGAACGCCCGCCCGACGTATCGACCCCGAACAGGCGCAGCATGGCTGCAACGAGCTTTTCGATGACCAGCGTCACCGGTGCGAAGATCACGATCACCGGCCGGATGATCGGCGCCACGCCAAGCGCAAAGCTATCCGGGTTCGAGATCGCCCAGGTCTTGGGCAGCACCTCTGAGAAGATGACGACCAGCAGCGTCATCACCAGCGTCGCCCAGACGACCCCCGAATCCCCGAACAGCGAAATCAGCACCGATGTCGCCAGCGACGAGGCAAGGATGTTGACGAGATTGTTCCCCAAAAGGATGGCTCCGATCAGCCGCTCCTTGCGCACCGTCAGCGCCTCGACAATGCCGGCGCGATGATCCCCGGCATTCTTGAGCTGGTGGATGCGCGCCCGGCTGGCCGCCGTCAGCGCGGTTTCCGAGCCGGAGAAAAAGCCGCTCATCACCAGCAGAACGATGATGGCGGCGATCATGATGATAAGCGAGGTCGCGATCATGTCTGGTCCTTGAGGAAATCGAGCACCGAGGCCGGGTCAACATCCTTGGCGATGAAAGAATGCCCGATCCCGCGAGTGAGGATAAAGGTGAGCGAACCGCGCGTCACCTTCTTGTCTTGGGCGATATGCTCCAAAAGCGTTTCTGCCGGCGGCAGGTCGCCTGGAATATCGGCAAGCGAGACCGGCAGGCCGGCGCCTGAAAGATGCGCCCGGACCCGGCTCGCATCCTGCCCGGGGCAAAGCCCGAGCTTCACCGAGAAGTCATGCGCCAGCACCATGCCGACCGAGACCCCTTCGCCATGGAAAAGCCGGTCCGAATAGCCGGTCGCCGCCTCAAGGGCATGCCCGAAAGTGTGCCCGAGATTGAGCAGCGCACGATTGCCCGCCTCGCGCTCGTCCTCGGCCACCACGCGCGCCTTGGCGGCGCAGGCATGGGCGATCGCCTCGGCGCGCGCCGGGCCGCCCGCAAACACCTCGGCGCGATTGTCTTCGAGCCAGTGAAAGAAAGCGGCATCATCGATCAGCCCGTATTTGGCCATCTCCGCATAACCGGCACGGAACTGGCGTTCGGGCAGCGTATCGAGCGCTCCAAGATCGGCCGCCACATAGCGCGGCTGATAAAAGGCGCCGATCAAGTTCTTGCCGCGCGGCGAGTTGATCCCCGTCTTGCCCCCGACCGAGCTGTCGACCTGGGCCAGCAGCGAGGTCGGTACCTGCACGAGCCCCATGCCGCGCCGTGTAATCGCGGCGGCAAACCCGGCAAGATCGCCAACCACCCCGCCACCAAAGGCGATGACGGCATCGCCGCGCTCGAGCTTTTCGGCAATCAGGAAGTCGACCACCGTGTCGAGCACCGCCATCGACTTCGACCCCTCCCCGGGGCTGACCGTGATGGCGCTGTGGCTGAGGCCCGCCGCTTCAAGACTGGCAGCAAGCCGCGGATATTGCGCGGCTTTCACGTTCTCGTCCATGACGACGCCAAAGCGCGCACCGGGAAACAGGCCGGAAAGCTTTCCGCCCAGCCGGTCGATCACATCGGGGCCGATCTCGATCTCATAGCTGCGCTCGCCGAGATCGATGGGAACGGTGTGGGTGGTCATGCCTCATCCTTTTGAGTGGCACCGGCGGGCGCGGTGAGATAGTCGGCAAGCGCCGCGATGATCTGTTCGGCCACCTTGTCATGCGGCACTTCGGTCGAGGTGACGGTCACATCGGCCGTGGCATAAAGCGGATAGCGCTCCTCGATCAGCTTTTCGAGCGTGGCCCGCGGATTGGCGGTGCGCAGCAGGGGACGCGTATCGCGCCGCGAGACCCGTTCGAACAACAGATCCGCATCGGCCTTGAGCCAGACCGAAACGCCGTCGCGCTTGATCAGGTCGCGGGTCTCCTGCCTGAGCAGCACGCCGCCACCGGTGGCCACCACCCGTTCGCCCTCGCTGAGGATGCGCGCAATGACCCGCGCCTCGCCGGCGCGGAATTCGCTTTCCCCATGCAGTTCGAAAATTTCGGAGACGGCCATTCCGGCGGCGGTCTCGATTTCGCTATCACTGTCGACAAAGCCGAGCCCGAGCTGGCTGGCGAGCCGTTTGCCGACCGTCGTCTTGCCTGCCCCCATCATGCCGACCAGCACGATTGGCCGACCCTTGAGCCCCGCAAGGACAGCGCGCCTGTTTTCCGAGCGGCTCTCCCCGGTCTTGTGCCTCATGTTCAAGCTGGTCTCCGCGTTAGGGCACGAGGTTGAACCGGCTGCGCCCGGACTTGTCAAGCGCCCGCGCCGTCACCCTCAAGGCTTGCAGCCCGTTCTCAAATCGGCGAAAACGGACCGCGAGATCAACCAGGCCGGTCCATGCCCACCCTTATTCGATTCCTTGTCGTGCTGCTCCTGCTTGCCGGTATTGCCGTCGGGGCCATGATTGCTCTCACCGTCATGGTGACACCGGAACAGCACGAGATCGAAAACAGCATCCCCGCCCGCGAGCTGTTCGACCAGTGACCGCGGCACCCGGCGATGCGGCGCTGATCGAAGCTTTCCTTGAAATGATGGCCGCCGAACGCGGCGCCGCGCTCAACACGCTTGAAGCCTATCGGCGCTCCCTTGCCGACTATGCCGCCCATGCTGGCGTTCGCCGGAAAAGCCTGACAAACGCCGGACGCGACGAGGTGACCACCTATCTCGGCGATCTCGCCGCGCGCGGCATGGCCCCGGCTACCGCGGCCCAGCACCTGAGCGCCATCCGCCAGTTTCATCGCTTTCTCGTCGCAGACGGGATCCGCGCCGACGACCCCACCCGCATCGTGCCAGCCCCACGCCGCGCCGCCGCCCTGCCCAAGATCCTCTCGGTCGCCGAGGTCGACACGCTTTTGACCCAGGCCGAAACCGAAGCCGCCAATCCCGATCTGAGCCCGTCGAAAGCGGCCTCCGCCCGAAGGCTCTATCTGATCCTCGAACTGCTTTATGCCACCGGCATGCGCATTTCCGAGCTCGTGGCCTTGCCCCGCGCCGCGGCGCGCCGCGATGCCGAAATGCTTTCGATCACCGGCAAGGGCGGGCGCGAAAGGCTGGTGCCGCTCAACGACCGGGCCCGTGACGCCCTTGCCCAGTGGATCAGCACCTATCCGGCGAACCGCTTCCTGTTTCCGGCCAATAGCGAGGCAGGCCACCTGACCCGCCAGCAGGCAGCGCGCGATATCAAGGCGCTGGCCGCGCGGGCCGGCCTGCCCGCCCACAAGGTCTCTCCCCACGTCTTGCGCCATGCCTTTGCCAGCCATCTGCTCGAACGAGGCGCCGATCTGCGAGTGGTTCAGATGCTGCTCGGCCATGCCGACATCTCCACGACCCAGATCTACACCCATGTGCTTGATGAGCGCCTGACCCGGCTGGTCTCGGAAAATCACCCGCTTGCCGCCCGCCACAAGCCATAAGCGCACCCGCTTGACATTGATCGGGACAATGGCCACCTTCCGCCCCACTTTGCGCTGGGATAGACTGTCCCGAATGCCAACAATCCCGCGAGCTTAAACGCCCGATGCAATCCTATCTCGATTTCGAAAAACCCGTCGCCGAGCTCCAGGGCAAGGTGCAGGAACTCAAGGCACTCGCCGAAAGCGGGGAGGCCGGCGATATCGACGAAGAGGTCACACGGCTCGAAGAGCGCGCCGCCGAGCAGCTCAAGGACATCTACAAGCGCCTCACTCCCTGGCAGAAGACCCAGGTCGCGCGGCACCCGTCGCGCCCGCGCCTGTCCGATTATGTCTCGGGACTGATCACCGAATTCACCCCCTTGGCCGGCGACCGGAAATTCTCCGAGGACGCCGCGATCCAGGCCGGTTTTGGCCGCTTCAAGGGCCAGTCGGTCGCCGTACTTGGCCATGAAAAGGGCTCGACCACCGAGACCCGGCTCAAGCACAATTTCGGCATGGCCCACCCCGAAGGCTACCGCAAGGCGATCCGCATTATGGAAATGGCCGACCGGTTCGGCATTCCGGTGATCTCCTTTGTCGACACCGCCGGCGCCTGGCCCGGGATCGGCGCCGAAGAGCGCGGGCAGGCCGAAGCCATCGCCCGCTCGACGGATGCCTCCTTGATGCTCAAGGTGCCGAACCTCGCTATCGTCATCGGGGAGGGCGGGTCCGGCGGCGCGATCGCGATTGCCACGACCAACCGGGTCCTGATGCTGCAGCACTCGATCTACACCGTTGCCTCGCCGGAAGCTGCGGCCTCGATCCTGTGGCGCGATGCCGCAAAGGCGCAGGACGCCGCCAATGCCATGGGCGTGACCGCCGACCACTTGATGGAGTTCGGCATTATCGACGGCATTATCGAAGAACCGGTGGGCGGCGCCCATCGCCATCCGGCCAAGATCATCGAGGCGACCGGCAAATCGATCTCGACTTTCCTGTCCGATTTCGAGGGCATGCCGGGTGAGGACGTGCGCGAACACCGCCGCGAGAAGTTCCTCAATATGGGTCAGGCGCTGGCCTGACCGTCCCTCCGCCCAGGCCCTGAACAGGCTGGATCAAGTATTTGTTAACCATAATTCTTTGCGCGAAACTAACCGAACCGGTTTAGGCTCGCGAAACCAAATACGACAAGACGCGTCGGGTATGTTGAAAACCATTGTTTCGCTGATCATGGCCGGCGCGCTGGCCCTTTTTGCCGCCGCCTGCACGACCGGGCTCGAGGATGGCAAGGCCAACAAGCCGGTGAGCAAAGTCGCCCAGGCTCACCTCGAAAAGCTTGGCACCGACCAGAAGGCCGCCATGCTGGTGCGCATCTACAAGCAGGAAAACGAGCTCGAGGTCTGGAAGCAGACCCGCGGCGGGCGCTATGTGCGCTTCAAGACCTACGAGATCTGTGCCTGGTCGGGCGAACTTGGCCCCAAGGTGTCCGAAGGCGACCGCCAGGCGCCGGAGGGGTTCTATACCGTCACCCCGGGCCTGATGAATCCGTATTCGGAATATTATCTCGCCTTCAATCTCGGCTTCCCGAACAAGTTCGACAAGTTCCACGGCCGCACCGGCTCGAACATCATGGTGCATGGCGATTGCTCTTCGGCCGGCTGTTTCGCCATGACCGACGACCAGATCTCCGAGATCTATGCCCTGGCGCGCGAGACCTTCAAGGGCGGCAACCGCTCGTTCCAGGTCGAGGTCTATCCCTTCAAGATGACCGAGGCCAATCTCGAAGAGCAGGCCGACAGCCCCAATATCGAGTTTTGGCGCAACCTCAAGCAGGGTCATGACCGCTTCGCGGCGAATGACAGCCGCCCGGCGCAATGGGATGTGTGCGAAGGCAAATACGTGTTCGATGCCGATACCAGTTGCGCGGTCGGCGCCGGCACCCCCACGGGCACCGCCATCGCCGCCCTCAACGACAACCCCCCCGAACGCCCCTCGACGCTTTAGTCGCTTCTGCCTCTCGTCTGCGCCCTTCGAGGCTCGGCTGACGCCTCGCACCTCAGGACGAGGACGGGTTTGTCCGAATTGAGCCATGCACCGGATCACTCTAATCTTGGCAGGCCAATCAACCGCATACGGCAAGCGCCATGCAGGGTTTTGAACGCGCCAGCGTCTATGTTCTTCGATGCGCAGACGGCACCTTCTACACCGGCATCACCAGAAAACCGGTAGAAAGTCGCTTGTGGGAGCACAATCAGGGATTGGGCGACGGGTACACCAGCGCGCGGCGGCCCGTCGAACTGGTCTTTGTCGAAGCTTTTGACCGGATCGATGAAGCGATTGCACGCGAACGCCAGATCAAGGGCCGGTCGAGACGCAAGAAGCTGGCCTTGATCGCGCAGGACTATGAGCGCCTGCCTGCGCTTTCGAGCCGCGTCGCGGCGAAACGCAAGCTGTGACTAACCGAGACAGAACCAACGACCTCATCCTGAGGCGGGAGCGCCATCGGCGCGACCCTCGAAGGAAGGGGTCGGTCATCGCCGGATCGTGATCGGCAAAGGCCACTTGAGGCGGACCGGGGGCTGTCAAGGCGGACAATGTGTCCCGGTCGGACCGAATCGGACTGGACAGGGCAGGGTCAGCCGCCTATTTCACCTCGATCGCGAGCGCGTGCAGCCCGGCGGCAAATTCATCACTGAGGCTATCCATGATCGCCCGGTGTTGTGCCACACGGCTCAACCCGCCAAGCTTGTCCGCCGCGATTCGGATGCGGAAATGGGTACCTCCCCCTTCGCGCCAGCCCGCATGGCCGCGATGCAATTCGGATTCGTCGATGACCTCGAGAGCCGAAGGCTCGAAGGCCGTGTTGAGTTTTGATATGATTTCGGACTTTGTCGTCATCGGATCCTCGATTGTTCAGGGCCGGTGCAGGTGCCGAACCAAGTAGGAGCAGTTGTCTTGGATTCCAAGCTGTTCGACAAGATCAAGATCAAGCGCCGGGGACCGACCGGGGAAAAGCACGAGCCACCACAGCGCATCCAATGCGCCTGGGGCGGTTGCGAAATGCCCGGCACCCACAAGGCGCCCAAGGGTGGCGACAGCGACGGGCAATACGCTTTCTGCCTCAAGCATGTCAGGCGCTATAATCAGGCGTTCAACTATCTGGCGCGCATGAGCGAGGCCGAGGTCGACCAGTATGTGCGCACCGCCGGCGCCTCGGTCGACGAGCAGCAGACCTGGAAGATGGGCACCAACAAATGGAGCCGGGAAGCGGAAACCGGCGATCCGACCGCCCGCAAGTCGCGCCCGCATGACTGGTCGGGCCGGCGCATGCACGACCCGTTCAACACCTTCGCCCGGTCCCAGCGCGCCCGCACCGGCGGCACCGAGGGCCCCAAGCCCCGCTCCCGTGGCCAGCGCGTCCTTGCCGAAGCCGACCGCCAGGCGCTCGAACTGTTGGGGATTGAGGGGCCGCCGGACAAGGAAGCGATCAAGTCCGCCTACAAGGACCTCGTCAAGAAACACCACCCGGACGCCAATGGCGGCGACAAGGGGTCCGAGGAACGGCTGCGCAACATCATCGCGGCCTACACCCATTTGAAGGCCAAAGGGTTTGTCTAGGGCGCGAATTGGCTAGCGCGCGGCCCCTTCGGACGCGGCCGCAGGCCGATCCGCCCAACCGGCAAAATCGACAAAACCCCGCAACGGCAAGGCAGACGGGGATTTTGACCGGGCGGGGGCGTTCAATCCGCCCTAGGCCATACCTATATTCCTTGCTATACCACCGCGCGGCCCGAACCGTGGCCGACCATCCTTGCACGAACGCCCCATCTGGCACGAACAAAGACTGATCCGATGACTGAAGAATTGAGCCTGCCCACCCACGACTACAATGTCCGCGATGTGTTCGATATCGACAGCGACATGGTGGTCAAGGGCTTCGCCGAGCCTGACGAACATGTGCCGGATCTCGACCCGGACTATCTGTTCGACCGCAACACCACCCTCGCCATTCTCGCCGGCTTTGCCTTCAATCGCCGCGTCATGGTGCAGGGCTATCACGGCACCGGCAAATCGACCCATATCGAGCAGGTTGCGGCGCGCCTCAACTGGCCGCTGGTCCGCGTCAATCTCGACAGCCACGTCTCCCGTATCGATCTCGTGGGCAAGGACGCGATCGTGGTGAAGGACGGCATGCAGATCACCGAATTCCGCGACGGCATTTTGCCCTGGGCGCTCAAGAACAATATTGCGCTGGTTTTCGACGAATACGATGCCGGTCGCCCGGACGTGATGTTCGTCATCCAGCGCGTGCTCGAGGTATCGGGCCGGCTGACCCTTCTCGACCAGAACAAGGTCATCCGTCCGCACCCTGCCTTCCGGCTGTTCGCCACCACCAACACCATCGGTCTTGGTGACACTTCGGGCCTCTATCATGGCACGCAGCAGATCAACCAGGGCCAGATGGACCGCTGGTCGATCGTGACGACGCTCAATTACCTGGCGCACGACAAGGAAGCCGGGATCGTTCTGGCCAAGGCCAAGAGCTATGACACCGAGGATGGCCGCAAGACCATCGACAATATGGTCCGGCTCGCCGACCTCACCCGCTCGGCCTTCATGAACGGCGATCTTTCGACGGTCATGAGCCCGCGTACGGTGATCACCTGGGCCGAGAATGCCGAGATCTTCGGCGATCTGGGCTTTGCCTTCCGCCTGACCTTCCTCAACAAGTGCGACGAGCTCGAGCGCCCGCTGGTCGCCGAATTCTATCAGCGCGTGTTTGGCGTCGATCTGCCCGAAAGCGCAGCGAACCTCGCCATCAGCGCCTGAGGCGTCGCCAGGAGCGTTTATGGCCGCCCCGCCCAGCAAAGCCAATCGTCCCGACCCCACGACCACCTTCAAATCGGCCGTGGGCGGGACCATGCGCGCCATTTCCGGCGAGCGTGACCTTGAAGTCGCCTTCACCGCCGACCGCCCCATCCTGACAAAGGACAAGGCGCGGCTGGCCAATCTCTCGCGCTCCCCCACCATCCAGGACATCGCCATCGCCCGCGGGCAGGGCGATGCCATGGCCATGCGCCTGGCCGCCCATGACGATGCCGCCCATCGCCGCATGGCGCCCAAGGACCCCGACGCCCGCGCCGCCTTTGATGCGCTCGAACAGGCCCGCGTCGAAACGCTCGGCTGTCAGCGCATGCCGGGCATGAAGGCCAATCTCACCGAGGCGCTCGAAGACCGGCTGTTCCGCGCCAATATGAACCGCATCACCGACCAGTCAGACGCCCCGCTTGCCGAGGCGCTGGGACTGATGCTGCGCGAAAAGCTGGCCGGCATGGAGGTCCCTTCTTCAGGGCGCAAGCTGGTCGACATGTGGCGCGGCGCGATCGAGGACAAGGCCGGCAAGTCCTTTGACGAACTCGGCGAACTGCTCGAAGACCAGGATGCCTTTTCCAAGGTCGCCCGCTCCGTGCTGCACGACCTCGACCTGATCTCGGACGCCGAGATGGAAAACGCCGAGGGCGAGGAAGAGGATTACGGCGAAGACTCCAATCCCCAGAACGCGCTCGATCAGCAGACCGAAACCGACCAGGGCGACACCGACGGCCAGGACGAGCAGTCCGAGGCCGAAGAAGCCCCCGGCGACAGCGAGGAAATGGGCGAGGTCGAAGGCGCTGACACCGAATGGGCCGAAACCGAGACCGAGGAAGCCGACGATGTCAGCGGCGACGAGCCGCCGCCCCCGCCGGGCGATGCCGCGCCCGCCGACCGCCGCAACATGCCCGACTACAAGCCCTTCACCACCAAGTTCGATGAAGTGGTGATGGCGACCGATCTCTGCCCGACCGATGAGCTCGAGCATTTGCGCGGTCTCCTCGACAAGCAGCTCGAAAGCCTGGCGGGTGCCGTTGCGCGGCTTGCCAACAAGCTGCAGCGTCGCCTGATGGCGCAGCAGTCGCGTTCCTGGGACTTCGACCTCGAAGAGGGCGTGCTCGATACCGCAAGGCTCACCCGCGTGGTCACCGACCCGCTGCAGCCCTTGAGCTTCAAGGCCGAACGCGACACCGATTTCCGCGATACCGTCGTGACCCTTCTGATCGACAATTCCGGATCCATGCGCGGCCGCCCGATTACCATCGCGGCGATCTGTGGCGACATTCTCGCCCGCACCCTCGAACGCTGCGGGGTCAAGGTCGAGATCCTCGGTTTCACCACCCGTGCCTGGAAGGGTGGCAAATCCCGCGAAGCCTGGATGCAGGCCGGGCGCCCGCCCAATCCGGGCCGGGTCAACGATGTCCGCCACATCATCTACAAGGCCGCCGACGAGCCCTGGCGTCACGCCAAGCGCAATCTCGGCCTGATGATGCGCGAAGGATTGTTGAAGGAAAATATCGACGGCGAAGCCCTGCAATGGGCCCATAAACGCTTGCTGGGACGGCCCGAAAACCGCCGCATCCTGATGGTTATCTCCGATGGTGCCCCGGTCGACGACAGTACCCAGAGCGTCAATCCGGGCAATTACCTGGAGAACCATTTGCGCTTCGTGATCGATGATATCGAAACCCGGTCCCCGGTGCAGCTGATCGCCATCGGCATCGGCCATGATGTGACGCGCTATTACCGGCGCGCGGTCACCCTGCTCGACGCCGAGGAGCTGGCCGGCGCCATGACTGACGAGCTCGCGGCCCTGTTCGAGGAAGAGCCGGTCGGCCCCAAGTCAGCCGGTGGCCGAACGCCAAAGGCGCGGCGCGCAGGCTGATGCGACGGTTTCACGGGGGCATTGCCGCAACGATGCTGCTTGCAGCCTCGCTTGCGGTGAGCCTGTCCGGCATAGCGCTGGCGCAATCGCGCATCCTGCCGGAGCCGAAATCGGGTGAACCTGTACCGGCCGCCATCACCATCACCGCCGTTCCCATAGAGCGGTTCCGCGACACGCCCTATGGCGGCACGGTCGATCGCCTGATCTGGCGTGGCGGGCTCGAGCTGCGGTCCGAGTCCCTGGATTTCGGCGGCCTCTCCGGCATCACCTTTGCCGGCGATGCGGATACCATGATCACCGTTTCCGATCGCGGCCAGTTCATTTCCGCGCGCCTGACTTATGATTCCGCCGGCGCGCCCATCGCCATCTCCGGCGGCCAGATCGTCCCGATCGCCAACTCCAAGGGCAATGCCCTGCCGCCAAACTACTCGCGCGACGCCGAGGCGGTCGAAACGATCTTCCGCGATGGGAACCCCGCGGCGGTCCGGGTGGGCTTTGAGAACCTGACCCGGGTCGCCGATTTCGATCTGACCAATGGCCGTCCCGGCGGCGCCGCCCGCGAGGTCACCATCCCCGACTGGCTGGCCGAGCTGCGCTCGAACGAATCGCTTGAAGCCGTGTGCATCGCCTCTCCGGCTTCGCCCATTGCGGGCTCAACGCTGTTGATCACCGAGAATGTCGAGGACGGGGAAAATTCGAGCCGCGCATTCCTGCTCGGCGTGCGCGACCGGGGCCCCTTGAGCTATCACCGCACAGCCGGCCTCAACCCCACCGCCTGCGGCTTTGCGCCCAATGGCGACCTCTATGTGCTCGAGCGCGGGCTCGGGCTATTGACCTTCCGCATGCAGATCACCCGCATTCCCGCCGCAGAGGTTGTGCCCGGCAATCGCCTGCAGGGCGAGGCGGTGCTGACCGCCTCGGGCGGCGAGATCGACAATATGGAAGGACTGGCGATTCACCAGGGTCCGGATGGCGAAACCCGGCTCTCGGTCATCTCCGATGACAATTTCAACGACTGGGAACGCACGCTGATCCTGCAGTTCGCCCTGCCCGCGCAAGATTGATGCAACCCGCAGACCCCGTGGGATCACCGTCTTGAACAGGGCGCGAAACTCGGCAATGTTGCCGCTTTAGAACCCCGCTTGAGGATTTTCTTTATGAATATCGACCTGCTGCGCCGGCTGTGCGAGACCCCCGGTGTCCCCGGCCGTGAGGACCGCGTTCGCGCCCTGATCGAGGCCGAAATCAAGGGCCTGTTCGACGAGGTCACCACCGACCCGATGGGCTCGCTGATCTGCGTGCGCAAACCCACCCGCAAGGGTGATGGAGAGCCCAAAAAGGTGATGCTCGCCTGCCATATGGACGAGATCGGTTTCCTCGTTAGCCATGTGACGCCGGAAGGCTGGGTGCATGTCGACCCGGTCGGCGGTTTCGACAATCGCAACCTCTTCTCCCGGCGCGTGCTGGTATGCACCGACGATGGCGACATCAAGGGCGTCATGAACCCCGCCGGCAAGCCGGTGCACATCCAGGCGCCCGAAGATGCCAAGAAGATTCCCGAGATCGCCGATTTCTTCATCGATCTGGGGCTGGGCAAGAAGACCCGCGACAAGGTGCAGGTCGGCGACTATGTCGTCATGGACGAGCCCCTGTTCGAAATGGGTGACAAGGTCGTCTCCAAGGCGCTCGACAATCGTGTCGCCTGCTGGCTCGGTATCGAGGCTGTGCGTCGTCTGATCGACAAGAAGCTCGACCATGCCTGCGAGATCCATGTGGTCTTCACCACCCAGGAGGAAGTCGGCCTGCGCGGCGCGCGCACCTCGGCTTTCGGGATCATGCCCGATATCGGCATCGGCATCGACACCACGCTCGCCTGCGACACACCGGGCGTACCCGAAAAGCAGGCCGTGACCCAGCAGGGCAAGGGCGTCGGTATCCATGTGAAGGATTCTTCCTTCATCGCCGATATCGGCCTTGTGCGCGAATTCGAAGCGCTGGCCAAGAAGCACGACATTCCCCATCAGCGCACCATCCTCGCCCGGGGCGGGCAGGACGGCGCCGCCACCCAGCAGGCCGGCGCGGGCGCCAGGGCCATCGGTATCGTCGTCGGCACGCGCTACATCCACACCGTGACCGAGACCATCGACAAGACCGACCTCAAGGCTGCGCGCGACCTGCTCTCCGCCTATCTGTCCGAACTCGCCTAGTCGGGACGGTCTCCATTCGGGAAATCAAAAAGGGCGGCCACGAGCCGCCCTTTGCATATCTACAGTCCTTGGCCCTTTCAGGCAGGCGCGCCTTCAGGTATGCGCCGGCGCAGAGCGCCATAGGGCGCCAGCAGGATCGCCGCCATCAAGAGCTTGACGAGGAAGTCACCGACCGCCAGCGAGATCCACAGCGGCACCTCGGCGCCCACCGACAGGAACGGCACGCCAAAGCCGAGCGAACTGTCCTCGAGCCCCAGCGTTGAATCGATACCCGCAAAGAACGGCGCAAAGGCCAGCGAAAAGAAGATCGTGGTGTCGATGACCGAGCCGATCAGCGAGGAGGCAAGCGGCGCCCGCCACCAGCGGCCTTGTCGCAGCCAGTTGAAGATCGACACATCGAGCATCTGCGCGACAATGAAGGCGCTGCCCGAGGCAATGGCGATGCGTGGCGTGGCCAGCCAGATCGACATCGCGACAGCGACAATGAAGCCGGCCAGCACGACGATCCGCGCGAGGCGAGGGCCGAAATGGCGGTTGGTGAGATCGGTGACGAGAAACGCAGCCGGATAGGTGAACGCCCCCCAGGTGAGGATCTGCGCCAGATCGACGGGGCCGAGCGAAGCCTCGACTTGAAACTGAACGAGAAAGTTGGACGTGGCGACAACGGCCACCATGGCGACAAACGCCACGATTAGGCGAGTGAGCATAAGGAATGCACCTCTGTTGTCCGCATTCCGGCAAGTGACCGGCGCGGGATGAACAAAAAACCGCGCGGCGGTGGCCACGCGGTCTTCTCTAAGCATCCGCCAGAGACGGATGCAATCTCGTTTTCCCGGCCTTAGGCGGCGGGCTGGGCCTTCTTGACGGCCTTCTTGACCGCGAGAGCGCGATCGGAAAGTTCGCCGTCACTGGCCTTCAACAGAAACGCATCGAGACCGCCGCGATGCTCGACCGTGCGAAGCGCGGAAGCGGAAACCTTGAACTTGTAGGTCTCCCCCAGCGTTTCGGAGGCGAGCTTGACGGTCGACAGGTTCGGAAGGAACTTGCGCCGGGTGCGGTTGAGCGCGTGGCTCACATTATTGCCCGACATCACGCCCTTGCCGGTGAGTTCACAACGCCGTGCCATGGCTATGTCCTATATCCATCAAAAGGCCGGCAGCCCGTCGAAATCGCGGCGCCGGCACCGGGTTTGTCGAAAAAAGTTGCGCCTAGTTAGTCAAAGCGCCCGTGCGCGTCAAGACCAAGCGCGCTGATTGCCACCCTCTTGCCCTCGAATAACACCATAGTCACCCTTTATACACCATGATTCGGTAAACCGGTCCCCTCGCACGCGAACCCTGGACGCTCCATTGCCCGCTGCCCTTCGTATCGCCGCCCTCATCGCGCTGTGCCTGACATCAAGCCTGGCCAGCGCCGCCGAGCTCTTCGTCAACGCCTCCTATGTCGTGACCCTGAGGGGCACCAATATTGCCTCGGGCACCATCGGGCTCAATATCGAGGGCGACCGTTACCGCATGTCCGTTGATGGCACCGTGGTCGGGCTGGCGAGCCTTGTCGCCTCGGGTACCGCCATCGCCTCCTCGGCCGGGCGGGTGCGCGGCAACGAGCTTCGCTCGGACTATTTCGCCCTCACCACCCGCACCGAGGACGAGGCCTTCACCGTCGAATATCAGGCGAGCGGCGGCAATGTGACCGGCGAACGCGTCATTCCGCCCCTGACCGCCATGGAAGGCCGGGTCGAACTGCGCAATGCCGACCGCCGCGGCGTCAATGATCCGCTGGCCGCCTTTGTAGTACGCACCAATGGCTTCGGCCCCGAGGTCTGCAATCGCAAGCTCGAGCTGTTCACCGGCATCGAGCGCTTCGACATGCAGATGAGCTTCAACGACAATCAGGAAGCCACCTCCCAGCGCACCGGCTACCAGGGACCCGTCGTGCTGTGCAATCTCAATTACAAGCCGATAGCCGGGCACTTCACCAACTCCGAATCGACCGAATATCTCAAGACCAACCAGCGCATGCTGATCTGGTATGCCCCGCTCGGGCGCGAGGGCCTGTCGATCCCCTACCGGATCCTGATCGGCACCGCCTTCGGCGATCTCTCCATGGTGCTGACCGGCCTGACAGGGCTCTAGGCAGTCTTGTAACCGGCGCCCTATAGTCCCATTTGCCTTGAACCAGGGTTTGGGGAGGCCGGTGACATGACAATTCTTACCATCATCGCGATCATTGTGGTCCTTGTCGCGCTGGCACTGGCCGGCCTGTTCTGGGCCATCACCAGGGAACGTCCCCGGTCTCTCAGGACATTGGCGGAGGACGGAAAATCTGGCCGGGCCCTGATTGTCTGCCATCCCGGCCTCAGCGCCTATCCCGAGCGCATCGCGAAGGGGTTCGCCCTCGGGCTTCAGCGAAACGGCTGGGCCGTCGACCAGATCACCCCCAGCCGCAAGGCCGGAACCGGCCTCGAGCGCTATGATCTATTGGTGCTCGTCGCCCCGATCTACATGGACCGCGCCGCCCGCCCGCTGACCCGCTTCCTGGCGCGCCTTGGTGCACTGAAAGGCAACAAGCTCGCCCTGCTCCTCACAGGCGCCGGCACCACAGACCCGGCCATGCGCCGTTTGAGCAACGCCGTCGACACGGCCGGCGGAGAGATTGTCTTCAAACAGGCCTACACCGTCCTGCGCCCCAATGAACCCGACGAACCGATCGAGGGATCGAATACCGACATCGGTGTCGAAATGGCGACACGCGCAGGCGCCGCGCTGCAACTTGAGCGATGAGCCGCTGCCTCATCCCGCATGCCCTGACCTTTAGCCGCCTCATGGCGGCATTGCCGCTGGCCTGGCTGACAGCGACCGGCCAGCACGGCGCTGCGGCGCTGCTGCTCGCCCTTGCCATCGCCACGGACTTTGCTGATGGCCGCCTCGCCCGGCATTTCGGCACCAGTTCCGATTTCGGCGCATGGTTCGACGTCTGGGCAGACTTCGCGCTTATTCTCGCCGGCTTCACCGGTCTCGCCCTCACCGGCATGATTTCGCTCTGGCCGATCCTGGCGATCGTCTTCGCATTTCTTGCCTTTATCGCCAGCAGCGCCAGCGAGCGGCCCGTCTACGACCCGGTGGGGCGCTATATCGGCGGCGCGCTGATGGGGGCACTCATGTTGGTGCTGCTGACGGGCCCCGTACCCTTGGTGGAATTGCTCGTCATCGCCGCTTGCGCCACAACCGCAACACTGCGTGTCGCCGGCTGCGTGGGGATCGGGGCGGGCCGGCCGGCGTAGTTGTTCGGGCGTTCGAAGACTGCAGACGATTCACTGGATCGTCAGCCGGGCTCTGCGCCCTGCCTTGCGAGCATAGCTCTTCGGGCGTTCGCACCTCAATTCGCTCCACCGGAGCAAATTGGCCTCCGGCACGGTGCTCACTCCTGACAGAATGGTGTCAGGAGGGGGTCTGTAGGGTGCGCTCATCCAACCAAGGAGAGCACCCATGACCTTCACCCCTCAATCCTTTACCGCCTGGATCGAAATCCCGGTTTCCGATTTCGACAAGGCCGTGACATTCTACAACACGGTCTTTGCGACCGAACTCAAGATCGACAACACCGGACCCAATCCGATGGCCATTTTTCCGATCGCCGAAGCCGGCCAAGGTATTGCCGGACATATCTATCCCGGCAAGCCGGCCCCGCGCGGCGAGGGTCCGACCGTGCATCTGAATGCCCCCGATGGCCTCGAGACGACGCTCGAGCGCATCACCGAATCCGGTGGCGAAGTGATCTCCCCGGCGATCGAGATCCCGAGCGGCCGCTTTGCCTATGCCTATGATCCCGACGGCAATTCGATTGGCGTTTTCGAAGCCAAGGCTGCTGACATTCGTGCGGCCTGACCGGAGAAACTGACATGCGAAGGGCGGACCGCCTTTTCGAGATCGTTCAGCTCTTGCGCGGTGGCCGGCTGGTCACCGCGCGCATGCTCGCCGAACGCCTCGAAGTCTCCGAACGCACCATCTATCGCGACATCGCCGACTTGCAGGCCTCCGGCGTGCCTGTCGATGGCGAGGCCGGCATCGGCTACATCATGCGCCAGGGCTATGACCTGCCGCCCCTGATGTTCAACCGCGCCGAGATCGCCGCCCTGGTGGTCGGCGCGCGCCTCGCCAAGGCCTGGGCCGGGGCATCGACGGCCCGGGCGGCGGAGGAGGCTCTCGTCAAGATCGAGGCGGTGTTACCCGAAAACCTCCGCCCCCGCCTCGCGGAGACCGCGATCTTTGCCCCCCAATTCAAGCTCCAGCCCATCGCAAGGGCGCATTTCGACCGCCTGCAGGCCGCTGCCGAGGGTCGTGAAGTCATGCGCTTCGCCTATCGCGACGAACAGGGCAACGCCACCGAACGCGATGTGCGCCCGCTGGGCCTATGGTTCTGGGGCAATGCCTGGACCGCGGTGTGCTGGTGCGAATTGCGCGAGGATTTCCGCTCGTTCCGCCTCGACAGGATCGAACTGCTCGAATTCGCCGACCGCCATTTCAAGCCCGAAAAGGGCAAGATGCTGGCAGACTATTACGAGCGCCTGACCTGCGAGCAGGGCATCAAGGCGCCCTTCCGCGACCGATGACGGACCTCGTTTGAAACGGCCACTTGAACCGCGCCGGTTCGACCCGACATTGGGGAAATGACAGACCCTGATCTCTCCAACAGGCCAGGTTTCACCATCGAACCCGGCATCCGCCCCGCGCATCGCGCCCGGGCCATCCAATACTTCTGGGCCGCCTTCGGCCAGAAGCTGCGCGTCCCTCTTGGCCCCGAGCAAAAAGCTGTCCGCTTTCTTGACGGTGCCGTTGATCCTGCCCATGCGATTTCAGCAGTTTCCGATGAGGGCGAGTTGCTTGGCGTTGCCGGCTTCAAGACAGAACAAGGCGCCTTTGTCGGCGGTGGCTTTTCTGATCTCAAAGCCGTCTATGGCACATTCGGTGCCATCTGGCGGGCCGTGCTGCTCAGCCTGCTCGAACGCGACAAAGAGCCGGGTGAACTGCTGATGGATGGCATTTTCGTCGGCGAGGCGGCGCGCGGCAAAGGCGTCGGCACAGCCCTGCTCGATGCCATCGTCGCCGAGGCGCAGGGTCGCGGCCTGCCTGCCGTTCGGCTCGATGTGATCGACACCAATCCCCGCGCCCGCGCGCTTTACGAACGGCGCGGATTTGAGCCGGTCGACGAAATGCAACTCGGCCCGCTCAAATCCGTTTTCGGCTTCGCTTCTGCGACGCGTATGCGTCTCAGCGTGCCGGGGTCACCGAGCTGATCCATTCGGCAATCCCCTCAATGGCCCCGGGCGCATAGGCCCGGCGGCCCGAGACGGTGTAAAGCGTCTGCTTCCAGCTCGGCCAGTCCGAAGCAAGCTGGTAATTGTAGATCGAGGCACGTAACAGCCCATGGGTCGCACCCGGGATGACACGCACTTCGCGCCGCGGGCCCGGCACCAGCTGTTCCGCGTAGATCCCCGAATTGTAGTCCGCCGAAACATTGAGGTCGTCGGCACCCCAGACCGCCAATACCGGGCCCTGCATCGTTGCGATGTCGGCCCGCGCATCCGCGAGGTAGCTGCGCTTGACGAAGGCAAAGCGGTCCGGGCTCATATCGTCCCGTCCCTCGCCTTCCCCCGCCGAACCGAACAGCGCATCGTTGGCCGCCAGTTCGTCGCGGACCGTTTCCGCGATGGTGTCGCTGTCGACCCCTTCGGCTTCCAGCCGGCGGCGGGTGTAATAGGCGCCCTGTTCGCGCCAGCTCACGGCCCCGCCGACGATCACGGTGAAAGCGGGTTCTTCCTGTGAAGCAGCCTTGGGCAACACCCAGCCGGCCTGGGAGAAGCCGAGAAAGCCGATCCGCGCGGCATCGCCCGTCGCATCCGCCACCGCCTTACGCGCGGCCAGTGCCTGATCGGCCCGGTCCTGCATGGATTGATCGAGCCAGTTCCCCGAGCTTTCGCCCACCCCCTGCTTGTCATAGGCGTATATGCCGATGCCGGCATCTATGAGGGTGTTGAACAAGGGCAGATAGCCCCCGCCCGAAAACCGGTCCTGCGCGCCGTCACCATGCACGATAACGGCGATCGGCGGGTTCTCGACGCCAGCCGGCAAGACCAGCGTGCCGGCGATCTGTTCGCCCTTGTGGTCGAAAGCGAGGTCCCGTGCCTCGTGCCGTCCGAGATCGAAATCCGAAAGCCCGGCCAGTGCCGCCAGGCCGCCAGCCACAAGCGCCGCCACCAGAACGCCTGCGGCGATCCATAATCCTCGTCTTTTCATCCACTTGGTCCCCGATTGCCCGTTTGGTCACAAACACATGGTGCCGAAACCCGGGGGTTCAATGCCGGGGGCTTGTCCCAATTCGGCACGTCAAAATCTTTTTCGTAAAGCCGCGATAACCGAAGCCGCGGAAATCGGGGGGAAGGGTGTTAATCGGCAAAATAATCGCCATATGCACCGGTTAAGACAGGTGCAGGATTTCGGCGATTCCCGCGCCGATTAACCGGTTGCAAACAATGATGAACGGGATTTGATGAAAATTTGCCGATTTTGCCATGGGGTGAACCCCGATTGGGTGCTGGCGCCCTCAAGCCTACCAGATAAGGTAGAGAACGAATCTGGAATGGCGCGCTAGTGCCGATTCGATCCGAGTTTGTTCTTTATTTGTACCAAACGTAAATTCGCCGCTGTGATCCATCCATCAACCTGTCTCAATATGAAACGGCCCGGACTGGCAATCGACGTCACCCGGGGTCGAAATCAGGAAACGGGGGACCTGCGATGGATCTGACCGAGGTCAAGCCGTTCACCGATTCGGTGCCCGGCAGTGCCCGCCCGGTGAAGGCGGTGCTCGGCCCCACCAATACCGGCAAGACCCATTACGCCATCGAGCGCTTGCTGGCCCATCGCACCGGCATGATCGGCCTGCCGCTGCGGCTTCTGGCGCGCGAGGTCTATGAGACGCTCGTCAAGCGCGCCGGCAAGGGCGCGGTGGCATTGGTGACCGGCGAAGAACGCATCGTGCCGGACAAGGCCCGCTATTGGGTCGCAACCGTCGAGGCGATGCCAACAGGCATGGCCTTTGACTGCGTCGCCATCGACGAGATCCAGACCGCGACCCATTTCGACCGGGGGCACGTCTTCACCGACCGGCTGCTCAACGCCCGCGGCATCCACGAGACCCTGCTGCTCGGCGCCGATACCATGGCGCCTGTGATCCGGACCCTGCTGCCGCGCGCCGAGATCATCACCCGGCCGCGCATGTCGACCCTGCTCTATTCAGGCTCGAAAAAGATCACCCGTCAGCCGCGCCGTACCGCCATCGTCGCCTTTTCGGCCAATGAGGTCTATTCGATCGCCGAATTGCTGCGCCGCCAGCGTGGTGGCGCTGCCGTGGTGCTCGGCGCCTTGTCGCCGCGCACCCGCAACGCCCAGGTCGAGCTCTATCAGAACGGGGACGTCGAATTTCTCGTTGCCACCGACGCCATCGGCATGGGCCTCAATCTCGACATCAATCACGTCGCCTTCGCTTCGGACCAGAAATATGACGGCAAGCAATGGCGGCACCTGACCCCCGCCGAGCTCGGCCAGATCGCCGGCCGCGCCGGGCGGCACCAGCGCGATGGCACCTTCGGCGTCACCGGCGGCGTCGAAACCTTCGACGATGAACTGGTCGAACGGCTCGAAAGCCATGCCTTCGATGCGGTCAAGGTTCTGCAATGGCGCAACAACGATCTCGACTTCAAGAGTCTCGACGCCCTGACCCGCAGCCTTGAGGCGGTGCCCGAGCATCCAAGCCTCACCCGCGTGCCGGTCGTCGCCGACCAGCGCGCGCTCAACTACCTCTCCCGCCATGACGCCGCGGACGCCGCACGCGGCGAGGCGCAAGTCAAACTGGCCTGGTTGTGCTGCCAGATTCCCGATTATCGGGACATTTCACCGGCCCAGCATGGTGACATCATCACCACTGTTTTCCGGGATCTGACCGGAAAAGGCCGTATCGAAGAAGACTGGATTGCCGAACAGGTACGGTTTTGCGACAATACAGTTGGAGAAATTGATACATTGTCCAATCGGATCAAGCAGATCCGGACCTGGACTTTTATTGCAAACCGTAAAGATTGGCTTGAAGACCCTACCTATTGGCGCGAAAAAACCCGTGACATAGAGGACCGCTTGTCCGACGCCCTGCACGAGAAGCTGACCCAGCGATTCGTGGATCGCCGGACAAGTGTTCTGATGCGCCACCTCCGGGACCGACACATGACCACACCCGAAATCAACGATAAAGGCGAAGTATCCCTCGAGGGCCATGTGATCGGCGCCATCGAAGGATTTCGCTTCACCCTGCAGAAACTCGATGGCGAGGCAGACAGCCGGCAATTGCGTAGTGCCGCCGGTGCCGCCATCGCCCCGGAGATCAAGAAGCGCGCCGAACGGCTGGCGGATTCGCCCAATGACGAATTTATCCTCACCTCGGATGGCTGCATCCGCTGGCGGGGTGATGTCGTGGCCGAACTCGCAGAGGGCGAGGACGTGCTGTCCCCGCGCGTCGTGCTTCTGGCCGATGAGAGCCTGTCCGGGCCCGAGCTCGAACGTGTGCAGGACAGGCTCAACCAGTGGCTGCGCCATTCGATCAACACCCAGCTCGAACAGCTCATCACGCTCAAGAACCCGGCCGAGCTCGAGGGGGCTGCCCGTGGCGTTGCCTTCCAGCTGGCCGAAGCGCTCGGCGTGTTGCCGCGTCACGCGGTTGCCAACGAGGTGCGCGGCCTCGATCAGGATGTGCGCGGCAAGATGCGCAAGCTCGGGGTCAAGTTCGGCGCCTATCACATCTATCTGCCGATGATGCTGAAGCCCGCCCCGCGTGAGCTGGCCCTCATTCTTTATGCGCTCAAACATGGCGGCGTGCGCCAACCGGGCGTTGCCGAACTGCCGCGGATCGTCCTGTCGGGTCGTACCTCCATCGAGGTCGATCCCGAGATCGCGCCCAAGCTCTACGAGATTGCCGGCTTCAAGCTCGCCGGCGGCCGTGCCGTGCGCGTCGACATTCTCGAACGTCTCGCCGATATCATCCGCCCGCTGATTTCCTACAATCCGGGGAACCCGGCCAACCCCGAGGGCATTCCCGCCCCCGAAGGCGCCGCCGAGGGCAATGGCTTCCGCGTGACAGTCGAAATGACTTCGCTGCTCGGCTGCGCCGGGGAAGAGTTCAACTCGATCCTGTCCTCGCTCGGCTATCGCGTGCAGCGCACCCTGATCGAGGAAAGCGCGGAAACCGGCAGCCAGCCGGAAGGCGCTGCAACGGAAACTGCGCAACCTGAAGAGGCCAAAGCGGAATCGGAAAAGGCAGAAGCGGACAAGGTGGAAGACACCGGCACCGACGCAGCCTCTGCAGACGCTCCGGCCAATGAGGCCGCACCGCAGGCAGCACCCGAAACCGCCCAGGCTGAAACCGCAACCGCCGAGGCGGAAGCCGCAACTGAAGCTCAGCCTGAAGCCGCAAGTGCCGACAGCGAGCCTGCGGGGGACGCCGCCGCTGCTGACGAAGAAGACACCGGCCCCAAATATGACGAGGTCTGGTATCCGGCCCGTCGCGATCGCGGCCCCAAGAACCGCCAGCGCAGCAAGCGCGGTTCTCAGGATGCCTCTGGTGATCGGCAGGGCCGCGGCGAAAAACCGGCCAATGGCGACCGGCCCGGTCACAAGGCCGGCCCGCGCAAGGGCAAGGGCGGAAAGCCCGGCGGCGAAGGCCGTGGCGGTGGAAACCGGTCGCGCCAGAATGATCGTCCGCGCCAGAACGACCGTCCGCGCAAAGAGCGGCCGATCGATCCCGATTCGCCTTTTGCCGCGCTGGCTGCGCTCAAGGAGCGGGTGTCCAACTCCGAATGACCGCGCCCGCCCAGCGCCTCGACAAATGGTTGTGGTTCGCCCGTTGCGGGCGGACCCGCGGGGCGGCGCAGCGCCTGATCGGGGAAGGGCATGTCCGCATCAACGGCACCAAAACCACCTCCAACGCTGCCAGCGTCAGGCCCGGCGATGTGCTGACCATCACCATCGGACGCGGCCTGCGGATCTGGAAAGTCCTCGATATTGCCGAGCGGCGCGAAGGCGCAGACAAGGCAAGCTTGCTCTACGAGGACATGTCGCCCGAACTGCCACGCGACCCAAAACCGGCCACCGCCTTCGAACAGGCGATCCGCCCGCAGGGCGCCGGGCGTCCCACAAAGCGGGACAGACGCCGCATCGATGCCATCAAACCGTCGGATTGAAATGGCTTTTTACGGGCTTGCCAAAGTGCGCATAGCTATGCCCCGCGCAGCGCTTGCCCTTGGCGCCAAAACCCGTTAGCAACCACTCGGTATTTCGACGCCCCGGCCCGTGAGGGGTCACGCCGCCAGGCAGACTGCTGGAACACGCTCAATGACCTATATCGTCACCGACAATTGCATCCGCTGCAAATACATGGACTGCGTCGAGGTTTGCCCCGTCGACTGTTTCTATGAAGGTGAGAACATGCTCGTCATTCATCCCGACGAGTGCATCGACTGCGGCGTGTGCGAGCCCGAATGCCCGGCGGAAGCCATCAAGCCCGATACCGATGGCGGTCTCGAGAAATGGCTCGAGATCAACACCAAGTTTGCTTCTGTGTGGCCGAACATCACCGAGAAACGCGACGCGCCCGAAGACGCCGAAAAGTTTGACGGCGAAGAAGGCAAGTTCGAGAAATACTTCTCCGAGGCGCCGGGCGAAGGCGACTGACCGGCGTTCCCGTCCCGCCCTGCCGGGACGTGTCGCCGCTGTGCATCCTGCGCATACCTGCCATTCGCGTGGCGAGGGTGAGGATGTGTGCGCCGCCAAACCCGTATTTTCCGAAATCGTCATTTACGCGCGGTGCTTAAGGTCCGGCATGAAGTGACGCCCGGACTTCTTTTGATTTTTGCCAAAAACTGTGGTATTGTCAGTCATTACAGCAATGGACTTCGCCCCCAATCTCGTGCCCTTGGGCACGTTTTTTTTCGGATGACATTGCGGGACGGTTTTCTGCCAACAGGGAGGCAGGCAAAACCGGACCGGGGCGAAGCTTCTTGCAGACAGGGCGTGGACAAATCCACGCCACACAATCAGGCGCAGCAAAGCGCCGAGGCGTCAAGCAGGAGTACCCAGTTTATGGCGACCAAGAAGTCTGTACAGCGTCAGGGGTTCAAGACCGGCGAGTATATCGTCTATCCCGCCCACGGTGTCGGCCAGATCATCGATATCGAAGAGCAGGAAGTCGCAGGTCTTTCTCTCGAACTGTTCGTGATCAACTTCGAACAGGACAAGCTGACGCTTCGTGTACCGATCGCCAAGATCAAGAGCGTCGGCATGCGCAAGCTCGCCGAAACCGACATGGTGGAAAAGGGTCTCAAGACCGTGACTGGTCGCGCCCGCATCAAGCGCACCATGTGGAGCCGCCGTGCCCAGGAATATGAAGCGAAGATCAATTCCGGCGATCTGATTGCGATCGCCGAAGTGGTCCGCGACCTTTACCGTTCCGACGACCAGCCCGAGCAGTCCTATTCCGAACGTCAGCTTTTCGAAGCGGCCATGGACCGGATGTCGCGCGAAATCGCCGCGGTGAACAAGCTGACCCTTACCGAAGCGGTCAAGCTGATCCAGAAGAACCTCAACAAGGGTCCGCGCCGCGCATCCAAGTCCGAGGAATCCGATGCGGAGGAGGCCGCGGCCTGACCGCAGCGCTTCAGCATTGATGAATTAGAGGCCGGCCTTGCGCCGGCCTTTTCTTTGTTTGATACGGCAGTTTTCGCGCCGGTCACCACCCGCCCCTGCCGGGAAAGGTGTGGGGCGAGATTGTTTCTTTGAAGGGCGTCACCCCGGCGCAGGCCGGGGTCCAGTAACCAGGGAACTCTTGAGGGGCACGGCGTGGGTTCTCCCAACCGAAAACGGGGTTACCGGTTGCCGGCTTTCGCCGGAATCACGCCTGTTGGCTGGAGAGAGGACCCTCACGCCACCGACCCAGGTGCTATTTCAGCGCCACGATCTTGTAGTCGGTGCCCGGCTCGATGGCATCACCCGGGAACAGCCCGTTGAGCACGTAGAACAGCTCTTCACCACCCGTGCGGACATCCATGCGCCGCGCCAGGCTGTCCGCGCTTTCGCCGCTGCGGGCAGTGACCGAGCGGATCACATAATGCCGGATCGAATTGAGATCGGACTGCCGCGCGTCACGGAAGCTGTCGATGGTCTCCGAGAAGTCCGCGCTGAACCGCTCCGATCCCTTATCCGCCGCGAAGATGAAGCGGTAGACCTGGCCCTGATAGCGCACGGCCGCGATATGGAAGGTCCATTTTTCCGTCGCCGCCTCGGCGGTCGCCAGTTCCGCGCCATTGGTCCGGCCGGTTGTGACGCTGTCGGGGTCGAGACCCGCCACCCAGCCCGATTTGAGATAGGCGGCGAGATCGACATCGGCGGGCACATCGGCGCTGTCAAAGCGCATGGCCGCTCCGTCGGTCGCCACCGCCACCACCGCATCGCCGGTGTTGGTCAGTGCATACCGCCCCGGCACCGCGAAGGTGAAATCGAGCCCGGGATGGATATAGCGATTGCCGACCACCGCCCCGTGCGCGGGATTGATGCCAAAGGCGATACCATCGATCGCGGTGAGATACCGGCCCCGGTCAGTCACCCCTTCACCCGGCTCGCCGAGCCGGCGGGCGCTCGATACCGCGGCCTCGATCCGGTCGGGCGTCGAGGGGTGGCTCGACAGGAAATCGTCGCCTTCTTCCACGTCGGTCTCCCCTTGGCGCACAAAGGCGGCGAACCGGCCCATGCGCGACAGGAAACGCCCTGCCGCATGCGGGTCGTAACCCGCCCGCGCCGCGATACGGATACCTTCGCGGTCCGCCTCGAGCTCCTGGCCTTGCGAGAAGGCCGCAAGCGAGAGCTTGGCCCGGGCCGAGGACTGGTCGGTATCGAGATCCGCACCCAGAATGCCGCCCAGCACCCTGTCGACGATCTGGGTGGTGCGCACCTTGTTCGAGCGCGCCCGCGCGTGGCGCAGGGTCACATGCGCCATTTCATGGGCCAGCACCGTCGCCAGCTCGCTTTCGTCATTCGCCAGCGCAAGAATGCCGCGGGTCACATAGATATAGCCGCCTGGCAGCGCGAAGGCGTTCACTTCAGGAGAATCGAGAATGGTGACGGTAAAGTTCTCGTTCGGCCGATTGGCCGCCGAGAGCAGCTTGCCCGCCATTTGCGCCACCATCACTTCGGCGGCGCGGTCTTCATAGACCCCGCCAAAGCTGGCGATAATGCGCGGATGCTCGCGCCGGCCGATCAGCGAGTCGTCAGGGTCGGTGCCTTCGGGCACCACCGGCGCCGGGTTCTCCCCGGTGCGCGAATGGGTCACCCCGGTGCTGTCCCCCAGAAGCGTCGTACACCCGGCAATGGTCAGCGCCGCCAGCGCCGATGCGCCGAGCCGCCAGATCACACCACGTTCTCTCATAGACGCCCCGTCAGCAATTCGATCTGCTCGGGATGGGTGACTTCCATGCGGGGACCGTCAAGCACATTCATCCAGCCGCGCACACGTACGACCTTGTCGTCGAATGCGAGCGGATCAAGACCGGATTTCTCGAACTGCCGCAATCCTGCGGTCTCGATCACCACGGTGAAATCGTCCTTCCATACCCGGCCGAAATTCAGATAGACGCGCCGACCCACGCGCTCAGCCTTGAGCACGCGACCTTCCACCAGTTCATAACGGCCTTCAAGCGGCAAAAGTGTGTCGGGATGGCGTGCATCGCGCAATTCATAATAGGGGTCGTTCCACAATCCGAGCCGCGCCAGCCGGGCGTCACGCTCCACATCGAGCAGTTGAGCAAGACAGACCCGGTTGTCCGGGAACGAATAAACCCGCGCCATGCCAGCGCCGATCATCTCGGCCTGTACCCATTGCCCGGTTTCCGCCAGGACCAGATGGCCCAGCACCCGGTCATGCCGGTCCCGCCGGGTCGGGCCGTAATAAAGAACTGCGGACTGACCAAGGGTCAGCGCTTCAAGTGCCGATTTGGATTCACCGGCCAGCGGCCAGGGCTCGAAGTCGGGACGGCCAAGCGGCAGCTTGGGCGCCTGGATACCGATGAGCCGGATCATCTCGCCACTGTCGAGCATCACCGTATCGCCATCGCGCACGGCGGTGACGACCCCGCGCGGCCCTAGCTCAAGCCCGGCACAGGGCGCGCCGCCCTCTGCCGCGAGGCACGGCGGCAGACTGGCCAGCATCACGACTGACGCCACCGACATGGCGGCCAGAAAACTCATGCCGGACCATCCCCCATTCGCTATCCCCAAATCACGCGCGCCTCTGCCAGCCAACACTGCACAAAGCGGGGGCAAAAATCATCCCGCGCGACCCGGCGGAAACAAAGATTTTTGAAGTGTTGCGCAAGTCTACCCCGCGCCGATGACACACCGGCGCCGCCAATCGACCAATAGCCACAACCAGCGACCCGTCGACACCATCACCTTGCCAGCAACGGCGCGGTCTGCCACATTGTTTTTCCACGTTTGGAGACTTTTCCGCAGCGTGCCTGAGACGCTTCCGGAAGAACACTCCCGAACCCTTTGCGCGTGAGGAGGCGCCGCACCATGCCCTTGAGCCCTGAACTGAAGCCGATCATCGAAGAAGCCGCGAAAATGCCCTTCTTCAACACCATGCCGGTCGAGGAGGCTCGCCGCGCCATTGCCGAAATGTCGGCGGGCGATTCCGGCTGGAGCCTGCCCGCGCCCGAACCGAAAAAGGTTGAGGACCGCGCGATTCCCGGTCCCGCCGGCGATATTCCGGTCCGCATCTACACGCCGGATGGGGAAGGTCCTTTCCCGCTCCTGATGTGGTTTCATGGCGGCGGCTTCGTGCTCGGCAATCTCGATCAGGATGACGCTGCCTGCCGCAAATATTGCGTCGATGCAGGGTGCGTGGTCGTCTCCGTCGATTACCGCCTCGCCCCCGAGCACAAATTCCCTGCAGCACCGGACGATTGCCTCGCGGCCACCGAATGGGCGCGCGGCGAAGGCGCCTCGAGCCTCAATGTCGACCCCGAACGGGTCATCATTGGCGGCATGAGCGCCGGCGGGAACCTGGCTGCCGTCCTCAGCCTGATGATCCGCGATCGGAGCCTCAAGCCCATCAAGGGCCAGCTCCTGCAAGTGCCTGTCACCGATTGCGCCGGCGATCCCGAAACCGCGTCCTACGCCGAATTCGCCACCGGTTACATGCTGCCGGCGATCGAGATGTACTGGTTCTGGGACCTTTACACCGCCAAGCCTGAGGACAAGCACCACCCCTATGCCGCCCCGCTGCGCGCCGAGGATCTCACCAATCTGCCACCAGCCTTTTTGATGACCGCGGAATGCGATGTGCTGCGCGACGAAGGCGAGGCCTATGCCAAACGCTTGCGCGAGGCGGGCAATGATCTCACGGCCAAGCGCTATGCCGGGGTCAATCACCTGATGTGCGCTTTCACCGCCATCAGCGAAACCTCGCGCCAGGCAGTGCAGGATCAGATCGACTGGCTCAAGGCCACGTTCTGAGCCGTTGCGCGGCCGAAACGTGCGAACGGGCCCGGACAGGCCTTTGTCCGGGCTGGGTCCGGGCTGGCGCCGCACGACCCCAACCGGTAAGAACGGTTTGAACCCAACGCAAGTTTTGCTATTGAGCCTATTCGGGCGGTCCCGTAGCTCAGCAGGATAGAGCATCAGATTCCTAATCTGAGGGTCGCAGGTTCGAATCCTGCCGGGATCACCAGCACTTCGATTGGGGCGCCCCATTGCGCCGCCGGTGCGCAAAGGGGGACGCATGCCCACAACAGTCACACCCGAACAGGTCATCGATTTCTGGTTCGTCGAGCATGGCAGTGACGACTGGTTCGCCGGCTCGGAGGAATTCGACCGCAAGATCGACGAGAAATTCCGCGAAACCCGCGACGCCGCAGCGAAGTCCGAACTGTTCGGCTGGCGCACCAGCCCCAAGGGCCGGCTGGCCGAGATCATCGTGCTCGACCAGTTCTCCCGCCAGCTCTATCGCGGTGAGGCCGAGGCCTTCGCCGCTGATCCGCTCTGCCTGGCCCTCGCACAGGAACTCGTGCTGCGCGGCGAGGACAAATCGCTCACCGATGACGAACGCCATTTCGCCTACATGCCCTTCATGCATTCGGAATCCATGCTCGTGCACCAGGAGGCGGTGCGCCTTTACACCGAGCTCGGCAATGAGGACGGGCTCAAATTCGAGATGATGCATTTCGACATCATCAAGCGCTTCGGCCGCTACCCCATGCGCAACAAGCCCCTTGGCCGCCCCTCGACGCCCGAGGAAGCCGCCTATATCGAGGAACGCCAAGGCAAGATGTTCTGAGGCCTCACGGGCCGCACCGCCCGAAAATACCCGCAATCCTGCCCCAACAAGGCGCCAGTCAGCGAAACAGGCTGAATGCCCCCACTCGGAGACCAAATTGCGCCGGATACTCTCATCGATCGCCGTCCTGTTCCTCGCCACCGCGCTGGCTGCCTGCACCGGCACCACCGCTCTGTCTCCGGGCCTGACCGCGCGGCTCGACCAGCCCGGCGCCACCCTCGACCGCAATGCCGCGATCGAACTGGTCAACCAGTACCGCGCTTCCCGCGGGCTCAACGCTGTCACCCTTGATGCGGCGGTGACCAATAGCGCCACCATCGCGGCCAACACCTATGCCCGCACCGGCGAGATCGAAAAGGGCCGCGCCGAGCTCGGCGCCCTCGATGATCGCGTGCCCGGCGACGGCCGCGCGACCGAAAAGGTCTCGGCAGGTTATCCGAGCTTCGGGGAAACATTCTCGGGCTGGCGCAACAATCCCAACGATGCTGAGGCCCTGGCCGCCCCCTGGGCCACCAAGGCCGGTCTCGCCGCGGTCTATAATGCGAGCAGCCCCTATGGCACATATTGGGTGATCATCCTCTCAGAAGGCTGATCTCAAAACGGGACAGGATGCATGACCGACCGGACCGCCTTCAGGACAACTGAATTCGTGCTGGCAGTCCCCGATCCGCGCGCGACCGCCAATTGGTGGATCTCGGTCATGGGCTTTGCCGAAACCCTTGTCATCCATGGCTGGGTGTTCGTTGCAAAAGACGCCTGCCGGATCCGGCTCGGTGCCTGCCCCGATGCGCTCCCCGTTCCCGATCTCGGAGATCACCAGTATTTCGGCTATGTCTGGGTCGAGGATGTCGACGCCTATGCGGACGAAATTCGCGCGAAGGGAGCCGAGATCATCTCCGGCCCCGAGGACCGGGACTGGGGTGCAAGGGAAATGCCCGTGCGCACCCCGGACGGACACCGGGTGATGTTCGCCTCACCAGTGCGGTCACAACAGCCCTAGCGTTTCAGCTTTCGGGCGATATCTGTTCCCCAATGCAGCGCATGTGTCAGCGCACGCTCGGCCTGCACCCGCCAGGATGGCCCCATCATCACCGTGCCTGTGGGCACTGACCCGCCCCAAAACGATCCGAGCGGACCGCCCGGGCGCACCTCCGCACTGTCGGCAAGGCTGATGCGTTCATCGGCGATCAGGTCGGTGGTCAGGTGCCGCGCAAAGATCAGATCCGGCATGAAGTCCTTCATGCGTTCGTCCACGGCCTGCCGGAAAGCAGTAAAGCGTCCGCCCGCAATCAGGCCAATGCCGAGAGCGATGTCATGCTCGCCGGCGCTGAGTTTGTGAATGACCAGGCTCGCCCCGTCCTCCTGGTCGGCGAGCAGGCGGCCGAGCATGCCCGACAGCATGGGATCGGCAGCGACCGCCTTGCCCGCCAGGCCCTTGGCGCCTTCTGCCTCGAGCATGAGGAAATGCTCGTAAGCCGCCGAGAGTTGTGGATCCTCGATGATCCGCTCGAAGCGGATGGGCCCGTATTTTGCCACGAGCCGGTCTTCGGCCTCAACAAGATCCCGGATCTGATCCTCACTCAAGCCACTCGGCTCGGTCTGCCCCGCAACCGCGGTCAGCACCGGCCTCGCGAACCGCTCCCTCGCCACGAAGCGAATAGCGCCGACATGGCCAGCCGCCTGTTCGAGCGCGGCGACGGTCGGGCTCGACAGATCGACAAAATCGGCCCGCCAGCCCCCGGTCTTTGTCAGCCCTTCAACCAGCGCTTCGGCGGCCAGCGGCATGCCCGCATCGACAAGCGGCATGCCATTGGCAAAGTGTGGCGCGCCGAGACCTCGCCCGAGCATGCCAGGGGGGCGGCGTCTCAATCGCGGCCCCAATACCGGCGCGAAGCCGCGCAAGATGCCCCGGCTGTCATGGACCAGCAGCAGCGAGACATCGCCCGCCCCCGCCAGACCTTCGATCGCGCTTTCGAGAATCGCGGGTTGGCAGAACGGGTTCGGGTCGAGCGCTGAAGCATTGAGCGCCCCAATCTCCATGGCAAAGCGGCTCAATTCATGCGCCGGGCGAAACTGCGCGGTCAGCCCGTGGGCCGCGATACGTGGCGAAGAGATTGTGAGTTCGGGCGCCTTGCGCAGCGTTGTCGAGGTGAGGCTCATCGGGCACCTCCCGGTTTCAAGACCGACCAGATGAACACGTCGACCCCGGTATGGCGTTTGACGAGCGTGCCCAACAGCAGCATTTCGAGCCCCATGGTGATCGCGGTGGCGGTCGCCGCCCCCATGATCCCGAGGCGCGGAATAAGCAGGAGATTGAGCGCGATATTGGCAACGAACGCCCCCGCATAGACAAAAGCCGTCTGCTGCTGGGCACCGGACATCATCAACACCGATGAGGTCGGCCCCGCCGCGCTGCGAAGCACGAGCCCGAGCGCCAGCACCCCGAGCACCGGCAGGCCGGCGGTGAAGCCTTCACCATAGAGCCCCAGCAACCAGTATCCCGCCCCGACGACCAGGATCGAGAACCCGACCGAGGGAATGAACATCCAGCGCGTGCCGTCCTTGAGCGCGGCGGCAAAGCCCTCTTCGTCCCCCGCGTGATAGAATTTGGCGAAACGCCGCTCGAGGCTCGCCCGCACAGCGAAATAGGCAAAAGAGACGATCACCATGGTCTTGGCGGCGGCGAAATAGACCGACACCTGCTCGGGCGGCACCAGAAAGCCGAGCATGGCAATGTCGGTATTGGTCAAGAGCAGATAGAAACCTTCGACGAACAGGATCGGCAGCGACACCGCGAACCACGCCTTGGGGGTGAAAACCCGCGGCCCGGCGGGAAGCTTGTGGCGCAGCCGCGTGATGATGAACACCGCCTGCACGATGACGACCGACAGCGAAGCCAGAACCGTCGCGATCATTGCCGAGGGCGCATCCGCCGGCCATCCGGCGAGCAGCAACACACCCATCACCGCAAGCACCACCAGCGGGCGCTGCAGATAGACCGGGATCAGCGCCACCCCGTTCCAGCCAAAGGCCCGGGCCACCCCGTCCTGCGCCTCCGAAAGCGCGAACAGCGGCAGACAGAAGGCGGCAATGGTGACCGGCACCATGAAAGGCTGCGAGAGAAGGCCGGGAAACGCATGGATCGTGGCCACGCCGATCACCGCAACGGCGACCGCAAGCCCGGTGACGATCACGGGCACCCCGATCACCACCCCGCGCAGCCGCGCCTCGTCTCCTGCGGCTTCATACTCACCCACAAACCGCACCACCGCGATATGCAGGCCGAGCGGCGAAATCGAACCGATCAGCACCACCCAGGTCCAGGCGGTGACATAGATCCCGAAGGAAAAATCGCCCAGAAGCCGGGCAAGAACGATATGCAGGGCATAGGCCATGACCGCGCTGAAGGCGCGGATACCGAAGGCAAACAACGCCCCGCGCGCTGCCGAGGCACGCTCGGACTTGCCGAAGGCCAGCTGGCTCGCTCGGGACACGAACCCGTCGAGCCTGCTGCCGGATCCGGTGTCCTTTTGCGCCTGTGCTGTATCGGTTTCAGCCATAAACGGTTTCCCATCCCCCGGTTGCCGCACCTTGGCGCGCCCGGCTTTAAGAGGGGGTTTGAATCCGCTGCCGTGCCCAGATATCCGGGCACATGCTTAAAGGGGTGTTAACCCGGTGGCCGGCACGCCAACCCATTGACGCCAGACGGCAAACCGGCTCTATGCGCCCCGATATGGATGAAATCCTCGACACACGCGGGCTCAAATGCCCCCTGCCCGCCCTCAAGGCGGAAAAACGCCTCGAAAGCCTGCCCGCTGGCAGCCGGTTGACCGTTCTGGCAACCGACCCGATGGCGCGTGTCGACATTCCGGTGCTGTGCAACCGGCTGGGTCATACCCATCAATCGAGCGAGGCGGACGGGGTCTATCGCTTCGAGATTACCGTGACGAGATAACCGCAAGGGCGGCGCCTGACGGTTCAGGCGCGGCCCGCTAGCGGTTAGGGCGAGGCCTCGGCAGCGGCACGCCGCCACCAGCCTCCACCGTCACCACCGCCGGCAGGATTTGGATCGGCGCGGCATAATAGGGCCGTTTGCGCGGCAGCGGGATATCGCGCAGGCGCCCGAGGATCGAGACCCGCACCTCGCGCGGCGCAATGTCGTCATCGAGATAGCTTGGCTGCCCTTCAAGCCCGAAGGGGAAGTCGCGCTTGCGCTCGGCGACATAATCCGCCGCTTCGCTGCCACACAGATAAGGCCGCATATCGGTGGGCTGCCCCCCGGTATTGCCCAGATTGGTGATCAACCGCCCGGTGCCGCGCAATTGCCCCGAAAACCCGCGATCGAGTAGCGAAGCCGCCATTTCGCCGCGTTCGCGGCCAGAGGAGCCACCGAAAACCACCGCCATCAGCGACCGGCCGCGCCGGTCCGCCGTGGCAACGATATTCAGCCCCGACGAACACACATAGCCGGTCTTCATGCCGGTCGCGCCGGCATAGCCGGTCAGAAGATCGTTCTGGCTTTCGAGCCGCGACTTGCCGAAGCGCAGCACACGGGTCGCGAACATGTCGTCATATTGCGGATATTGAGCGCGGATCGTCAGCGCCAGCAGTGCCATGTCCCGCGCGGTCGTATACTGGTCGGGATCATGCAGCCCGTTGGCATTGGAAAAATGCGTGCCGGTGAGCCCGAGCCGGGACGCGGCACGGTTCATCTCGGCGACGAAATTCTCTTCGGTCCCGCCCACCGTCTCGGCGATGGCTGTCGCCACATCATTCGCCGATTTGACGATCAGGATATAGAGTGCGTCTTCGAGCGTCAGCGCGGTGTCGACCGGAAAGCCCATTTTCGAGGGTGGTGCCTTGAGCGCATTCCGGCTCATGGTCACAGGCGACGACAGGCTCAGCCGCCCCCTCGCCACGGCCTCGAAGGCGAGATAGGCGGTCATCAGTTTGGTCAGCGACGCCGGATGCCAGGGCTGGCCGGCCTGTTGCTCGTAGAGCACTTCACCGGACTGCATGTCGATCAGCAATTGCGGGATCGCCATGGCTGGCCGGACCGCCAGCAACAAAGCCATCATCAGCGCCAGAAGCAGTTTTGCCGGCCGCACCATCTCGGGGATCTGTCCTCACTACGATATCCGGTGCCTTTTAGCAGGGCCGGGCCTGCGGTTTCAAACCCCCTTCGCCATCATCAACGCGGATGTGAGGCCGCCAATCACAACTATCTTCCAACAGAAGGCCGCACTCCGGGGTGGAACGCGGCCTTCATGGTCAGCGATGAAGCGAAACCTCAGGCGGCATAGGCCTGTTTGGTGCGCGCATCGCGCAGCGCCACGCCCCACCAGACCAGCTGGTTGATGAGCGCCGACGCCGATTCGGCGTAAAGCTCTTCCTGCTTGACGGTTCCGTTCTCGTCGAACTGGGTCCAGGCGAAGGGGAAGCTGACCGCATCGCGCACGCTCATGGCGTGCAATTCGGCAAACACCTGGCGCAGCTGTTCAACCGCGCGCAGACCGCCCGACACCCCGCCATAGGCGACAAAGCCGACCGGTTTGGCCTGCCATTCGGGCTTCAGCGCATCGACAGCGGCCTTCAGCGAGGCGGGATAGCCGTGATTATACTCGGGGGTGATGACGACGACCGCATCGGCGTCATCGATCCGGCGGGCGTAATCCTTCAGCCCTTCGGTCGGCTCTCCGCCCATGCGCTCGGGCAGATCGACATCGATCAGATCGACGATATCGAGCGTCACGTCATTGCGCTTGCGCGCTTCGCCCTTGAACCAGTTGGCGATCACATCGGCAAACCGGCCTTCGCGGGTGCTGGCGATGATGACGGCGAATTTCAGCGGGGTATTGGACATTTCGGCCCTCCTATAGGCATGCCGGGAAGATTACGGTCCGGCACTCACTCTCATTTGGTAACTTGCGTAAAAATCTGTCTCTGGTATCAACCGAGAACAAAGCCTATATTGGGAACCCGAAGCGAACCGCAAGAACGCACACCCGGGTGAAGAACGCACACGGAAGTGGAAAGGGAACACAGATGTCACTGAAGCAGGCTGACGACCACACCCAATGCCGCGCCATGAGCGATGTGCTGAACCGGGTGGGTGACAAATGGTCGGTCATGATCGTCGGACGGCTGGGCGACCAGACGCTGAGATTCTCCGAGATCCGGCGCTCCATCGGCACCATCTCGCAGCGCATGCTGACCCTCACCCTGCGCAATCTCGAGCGCGACGGGCTGGTGACCCGCACCGTTTACCCCGAAGTGCCGCCGCGGGTCGAATATGCTCTCACCCCGCTCGGACAATCCCTTCGCAAGCCGATCAACGCTTTGTGGGACTGGTCGGTCGATCACTATGAGGACATCACCGCGGCCCGTGCGGATTACGACGCCGACCAGGACGAAGCCGCCAAGCCGATCCGCCGGCCTTATGCCGGACGCGAGGCCCAGGGCTGACCGCCGGCCCGATCCCGCCATTGCCAAGAAATCCGGAATCGGGTGAGGGTCGGGGTCTTTGGAGATACTCCCCATGCCGACCCGTCCCGCCTTCGTCGTTTTCGACTATGACGGCGTGCTCGCCGATTCCGTGAGTGCCTGGTATCAGGTCATCACCGAGGAGCTCATTGCCATTGGCGCCCCGGCAACCCTTGATGACGTCAATGCCCGCTATCGCGGAACTTATTTTCTCGACTCGGTGGATGTCATGCGTACGGATTACGGCATCGACATCCCTGAAGGCTGGGCCGAAAGGGTGATCGCCCGCGGCCTGGTCGCCATCGGCGAAACCCCCGATCCGATTCCCGGCAGCCCCGGCGCGGTGCAGGCACTGCATGAGGCCGACATGCCGCTGGCGGTCGCCAGCGGCTCGAAAATGACCACCCTGCGCACCGGCCTCGCCCATATGAAGCTCGACCGCTTTTTCGGCGAGCACGTCAATTCGAGCTTCGATATCGGCTATCACAAGCCCGAACCCCATGTGTACGAACATGCGTGCGCGCGGCTCGGCATGGATCCCGGTCTTGGCATCGCCATCGAGGATTCCCCGGCCGGGGTCAAGGCAGCGGTCGCCGCCGGGCTGACCGTAATCGGGCTGGCGCACGGCTCGGATGAAACCCTGCTGCGCGATGCCGGCGCCCACCGCATCTGCCCGCATATGGACGATCTCGCCGAACTGGTTCTCTAGATCGATTCGGGCAGATCGAATGCTCGCGAGCGAGAGCGGATTCGATCACGCTGTGCTGGTCAGGATCCGGCCAAAATCGCCCGGCCCGATATTGCCGCCGCAAATCACAAGGCCAATTACCGCATCCTCGGGCACACGCTCGGCCAGCGCCTTGAGCCCCGGCGCCAGTGCCCCTGCCGCTGGTTCGGCATAGATCCGGCCCTTGCCTGCCAGATCGGCCATCCCGGCAAAGGCCGAGGTCTCGGATACAAGCAGAATGTCTTCGACAAGCCGCTGTGTGGCATCGAGCGCCATGGCATCGACTTCGGGCACCGCCAGGGTTGGAATGGCGCCACTGACCGCAACCGTTTCCGGTTTTCCGGCAGAAAGCGCAGCCGTCATCGACGCAGCCTCTTCAGTTTCGACACCCCAGATTCGGATATCGGGATTTCGCGACTTGATCGCCGTGGCTGCACCGGCAAGCATCGCCCCGCCACCCACCGCGATCAGCACATCTGTGATTTCGGGATGGTCCTCGACCATCTCAAGGCCGAGCGTCCCGTGACCGGCGGCCACATGGGGGTCGCCGCAATCATCCATCAGGGTCAGACCTTCACCAGCCAGCACCTGTCCGCGCGCAAACGAGGAGGTGACATCCGCGGTAATCTCGAGCCTGGCGCCGGTATCGGTCACTGCATCGCGCACCGCCTGGGCAACCTGTTCCGGCATCACGATCGTTGCGGCAATTCCGGCGTCCCGCGCGCCGAGCGCCACCGCCAGGCCGAAATTGCCGCCACTGACCGCGACCACGCCCTTGCGTTTTTCCTCATCGCTGAGCTGCGCCATGCGGAAGAGTACGCCGCGCGGCTTGAACGAGGATCCCAGTTGCAGGGTCTCGAGTTTGACCACCACCTGCCGTCCTGCCCAGGCGCTCAATCCGGGGCTTGCAACGGTGGGGGTCCTGACAATCCGGTCCCTGAGAAACACGGCTGCGTCTTCGATCAACCGGGAGTTGAGATTCGTTGCCATGGTTCCGCCCTGCCCGGATCGTCGCTGATGAAAGCAATTGTCACAGCATGGCGATACCCGTGGCCCATGCCAACCATCAATGCCAGATGGACGATCTCAACTTCCATTTGTGTTACCGCTTGCCCGGCCTCATGGCACACACTAACCTCGCCTTTTACTGTCCCGGGACGCCACCATGCCATCGCTCGACCTGATTCTTGCTTTCGTGCTTGCCTTGTTGATCTTTGCCGCCATGCCGGGTCCGGCCATGCTTTACACGGCCGCGCGCACCATTGCCGGCGGCCGCCGCGCCGGCATGATGGCCGCGCTAGGCCTGCATACCGGCGGCTATGTGCATGTGATCGCCGTCACCCTGGGTCTGGCCGTGCTGTTCCACGCCGTGCCAGCGCTCTATACCGCGCTCAAGATCGTCGGTGCTGCCTATCTGATCTGGCTCGGCTGGCGGCTGATCCGCCCCGGCAAGCAGGCCGATGACGGCATGGATACCGTTTCCGCGCGCCCTGTCACCAGCGGTCGCCGTGCGTTCCTGCAGAGCATCGTGGTCGAGATTCTCAATCCCAAGACCGCGATCTTTTATCTGTCATTCCTGCCCCAATTCGTCGATCCGTCGGCGAGCCTGCCGATCTGGGCGCAGTTTCTGATCCTGGGCACCATCGTCAATCTGGGTTTCACCATTGGCGATCTGATCTGCGTGGTGCTTGCGGGGCTGGTGGTCGAAAAGCTGCGCAAGTCCGCCCGCGCCGCAGCCTGGACCCGCCGCATCGGCGGCGGGGTGCTGATCGGGCTCGGGGCCAATCTGGCGCTCAACCGGGGCTAGAAAGAGCGTTCTGCCGCGCGCAAACGATGAGCCAAATGAAACGTCTCCGAGCGGCGCAAGCGCCGTCGGGCAACTTTTTGCCCGCGCCGCGGAGACGGTGAGCGCAGCAACCTCGTCGTGAGCCCATTGCCATTCGAGCATAGCTCTCATGGCCTCCTCACCTTCGAAAGGTCCACCGGACCTTTCGATCGATCTGTGATCAACCGGTTTCGGAGTGGTGCCCCCCGCCGGAATCGAACCGGCACTCTGTTACCAGAACCAGATTTTGAGTCTGGCGCGTCTACCAATTCCGCCAGAGGGGCCCGCTGCAAAACCGCCTCAGGCGGATCGCGAACGGGCGGGACTATAGTCATCGCGACAAGCCCGTCAATTGGCGAATACCTGCTCTGCCTTGATTTTACCGCCAACCTACAGCATAAACACTGGATACGTTTTCTGCCGTCAATGGCGTTCTGATCTGCCGGCTCTGCCGGATCGTTTGGCTCCCACTGATTTCGCGAACGTTACACCCGGTCCGCATGTCGCGTACCGGGACATCAATCCCTGCCATCAGGCGGGGCCAAACCAAGGACTGCACTGCCATGACCAAGGGCACCGTTAAATTCTTCAACACCACCAAAGGCTTCGGCTTCATTGAACCCGAAGACGGCGGCAAGGATGCCTTCGTTCACATTTCCGCCGTCGAGCGCTCCGGCCTGACCAGCCTCGCTGAAGGCCAGAAGGTTTCCTACGACCTCGAAGCCGGCCGCGACGGCCGCATGGCTGCGATCAACATCGAGATCGCCGAATAACTGCCTTCGTCCGGAGCGGACCGCCGCTCCGGACACGCCAGCCCGGATGGATGGAAGTATCATGATTACCGCCCGTACCCTTGCCACTGAACGCCGCCGCGACGTCCAGGTGGAACGCCAGGAAAAAGCCCTTCGCGAGCATCGCGAGGCTGAAGCCCGCCGCCGTGAAAACGCCGAAAAGCTGCGCGCCCTGCGCCTGGCTGAACAGCGCAAGGCCGACCGTATCGCCGCCATGCGCCGCATCAGGGCCGCCCGCGACTGACCGGACTTGGTCCGTATCTGGTTCGGCCACTTTTAATTGACACTTAGCAAAGCCGCGCTACACCTCTGACCGGATCAATTTCGGGAAGTTTGCCGTGCTGCGCCGCTTGTATGACTGGGTTCTGTCGCTCGCCGGCGCCCGCTATGCCCCCCAGGCCCTTGCCGTCATCTCCTTTGCGGAAAGCTCGTTCTTTCCCATTCCGCCCGATGTCATGCTCATCCCCATGGTCGTGGCCAAACGGGCGAAATGGGCGTTCTACGCGCTGATCTCGACCCTGTCCTCGGTCGCCGGCGCCTTTCTCGGCTATGCGATCGGCGCGTTGCTGTTCAAGACCATCGGCGAACCGATCCTGCATTTCTACGGCGCCGAACACACCTTCGAGCGGCTGGTCGAATGGTACAATCAATGGGGCGGCTGGGGCATTTTCCTCGGCGCGGTCACGCCCCTGCCCTACAAGGTGCTCACCATTTTCTCTGGTTCGGTCGGCTTCAACCTGTTGGTTTTCGCCGGTGTTTCCGTTGTCGGGCGCGGGCTGCGCTTCTTCCTGGTCGCCGGTCTCCTCTACTGGTTCGGCGAACCCATCCGCGCCTTCATCGAAAGGCGGCTCGGCCTCATGTTCGCCTTATTCTGCATCCTTCTCATCGGTGGCTTCCTCGCCCTCAGATTCCTGAATTGAAGGCTGCTTCATGACCCCATCGCTTGGCACCGACCGCAACCTAGCCAACGCTGCATTTCTTCTGGCGCTTCTGGCCCTGCTGACGGCCCTCGGCTTCCAGTATCTGGGTGGATTCGAGCCCTGCGAACTGTGCTACCAGCAGCGTTGGCCCTATTATATCGGCCTGCCGCTCCTGGCGGTCACACTATGGGCCTGGCAAAAGCTGGGCAAAGCGGCGCGCCTCGCGCTGACCACCATCATTACCGCGCTGTTTGTCTGGGGCACCTATCTCGGGGGTTACCATGCCGGGGTGGAATGGGGCTTCTGGCCGGGACCGGACACCTGCTCGGGGCTGGGCGGCGGCATCAGCTTTGGCGATCTCGACAATCTCGACGCCTCGCGCGTCGTGCCCTGCGACCGCCCGCAGATCCGCATTCTCGGCCTCAGCTTCGCCGGTATGAACGCCATTGTTTCGTTCGTGATTGTGGTGCTGCTCGGCTCTTCGCTCTATCGCCAGACCCGCGACTGAACCGCCGCGGACAAACCCCGCTTACGGCTCAAGCTCGGTATCCCAGTAGAGATAATCCATCCAGCTCTCATGCAGATAGTTGGGCGGAAACGCCCGGCCATTATTGTGCAGGTCGTGCACGGTCGGATGGAAGGGCTTCTGCCAGGGATGCATGTTGATCTGCGCCGGCAGCTTGTTGCCCTTTTTGAGGTTACACGGCGCGCAAGCGGCGACCACATTGTCCCAGGTCGTGCGCCCGCCAAGCGAGCGCGGGATCACATGATCGAAGGTGAGGTCTTCGCGTGACCCGCAATACTGGCACTGGAACCGGTCGCGCAGGAACACATTGAACCGCGTGAAGGCCGGGTGACGCGCCGGCTTCACATAGGATTTGAGAGAAACCACGCTCGGCAGCTTCATCTCGAAGCTGGGGCTGTGGATCACCCGGTCATATTCCGAGACGATGTTCACACGATCAAGACAAACGGCCTTGATCGCGTCCTGCCAGGACCAAAGCGACAAGGGATAGTAACTCAGGGGCCGATAGTCAGCGTTAAGGACCAGGGCCGGAAGGGATTCGGGTGACACGTTGACGGTCACACCAGCCTCCTTGGGGTAAGGAATCACCTCGGGTTACAAATTACGCTCGGGATAGTCTTATCGGGATATGTCAGCGGTGTGAAGCTGACGCGGAACTTTGCTTAAGGTTCTGGCGACACGCCCGAAATCAGTTCCGTGAGGAAAAGTGTGGCAAAGCCGAGCCCGTCCATCGGGATCGAGTGCCCTGTATTCTCCGCGATCAGCAGCCGGCTGTTCACATCCATCTCGCCCAGCAGCCGGTGCGCCAGGGAGCTGGCGGCCGCCGGCACCACATCGTCCTCGGCCCCATGCACGAGACAGACAGGCGGACGCGATCTGAGATTGGTCGCGATCGAGTTGGGTGCCACCAGCGATCCGGAAAAACTGACCACACCCTTGACCGCCTCGTACCGCCGCAGGGCCACATCGAGCGCCATCATCGCCCCTTGCGAAAACCCGGCAAGGATCAGGTCTTCGGAGCCGAGCCCGGTCCGCTCGAGCTCGGCCTTCACGAACCCTTCGATCACCGGACGCACACCATCTGCGCCCGGCCCCATGGTCATCGGGTCGATCTCGTCGAGCGGAAACCATTGATACCCCGCCGGGTTGATGTCGCAGGGCGCGGGCCCGTTGGGCATCACGAAACCCATATCGGGAAACCGGTGCATCCAGAATTGGGCAAGGCTCGCCATGTCTGCGCCATCCGCGCCATAGCCATGCAGGATGATCATCAGCTGCTTGGCGGAACCGCCCGATTTCGGATCGACCCGCACGCCGTCGAGCCCGGTTGAAGTCGTCACAACGCTACTCCTTCGCGTTCCTTGGTGGCGGCAAAATAGCGCCAGAACAGGCGCGCCGCCGCGCCCCTGTAGGGCGCCCAGTCCTCGGCGATTTCCCGCACCAGCTTTTCGCCGGGCCGCTCCTCATGGCCGAGCGCCACCCCGACCATCTTCTGCAGCGCCAGGTCGCCGGCGGGAAAGATGTCGGGATGTCCGAGGCAAAACAACAAATAGATTTCCGCTGTCCACGGCCCGATGCCCTTGAGCGCCGTCAGCGCCGCAATCGCCTCTTCGGGCGGCATAACCTCGAGCGCATCATAATCGATAAGCCCGTCCCGTTCCGCCGCCGCCACACCCGCAAGCGTTGCATATTTCGAGCGGGACAACCCGCATCCCCGGATCGCGTCTTCGGGATGGGCGAGATAGGCCGCACCCGTCACCTGTCCGTCGAACAACGCCTCGAACCGCTTCTGGATCGCCCCGGCACTCGCAACCGAAAGCTGCTGTGCGTTGACGATGGTGGCAATACCGGCGAAGCCGCGCTGACCGGGCCGCAGGGACACCTCGCCGGAGACCGCGCGCACTTCATGAAGCCGCGGATCGAGCGCGACAAGCGCATCGAGATGCGCATTGAGCACGTCGAGATCGCGGATCGGCGCTGGAGAGGCGGGGCGGGCCATGATAGGAACCGGCGGGTCAGGAAATAGGGACGATGGTCGATCCATCACAACCGATTTTGCCGCCAGCGCCAACCGTTTTGCGTTTCGCACCCAGCCCCAACGGCCATCTGCACCGCGGCCATGCCTATTCGGCCCTGTTTGCCGAGGCCATGGCCCGACGGCTCGGCGGCGAGTTGATCCTGCGCATCGAGGATATCGACACGACCCGCTGCAAGCCCGAGCTTGTCGACGCCATGCGTGAGGATCTTGACTGGCTGGGCATCCATTTCGACGGTGAAACGGTGCGCCAGTCCAACCGTTTCGATCTCTATGGGTTGGCCGCCGACCGGCTGCGCGCCGAGGGGCTGATCTATCCGTGTTTCTGTTCGCGCGCCGATATTGCCGCCAACGCGACCGGTGAAACCGACCCCGATGGCGCGCCGGTCTATCCCGGCACCTGCCGCCATCTCGATCCGCACATGGCTGAACAGCGCATTGCCGGCGGCGCCAACGTCGCCTGGCGTCTGGATATGGACGCCGCACTGGAGCGGACCGGCCCGCTAACCTGGGCCGAAATGAATGCTGAAACGCTCGCCATTTCTCATATCGCCGCCGACCCCATGGCCTGGGGCGATTGTGTTCTGGTGAGAAAGGACACCCCCACCAGCTATCATTTGAGCGTTGTCGTCGATGATGCCGAACAGCACATCACCCATGTCACCCGTGGCATGGACCTTTACTTCGCCACTGCCATTCATCGGGTCTTGCAGACCCTGCTCGGCCTGCCCGCGCCTATCTACTGCCATCACAAGCTGATCGCTGACGATGACGACAAGAAGCTCTCAAAGTCGCGCGGCTCGATGAGCCTGCGCGACCTGAGAGATGAGGGGTTGAGCGCGGCACAACTGCGCCGCGAGCTCGGCTTTCAATCTGCGGCCGCCGGTTAGGCGACGACCACCGCGCTGGCGCTCGCACCGGCCTTTTGATCTTGCGGCAGATAGGATCGCGCGGTCCGGGCCACCGCTTCCTTGAACGGGGTATGAAACCCTTCGCCGAGCAGCGTCTCGAGCCGCGGGTCTTCAAGCCGCTGCGGCGTCTTCCACAGATAGCGCATCTGGTAGACCGAGCGCATCAGCTTGGAGAAGGGCGCCATCAGCGCCAGCATCCACCAGAAGAATTTCTTGACCTTGTACCGCTCCGGCAGTGCCGCCTGGACCGCGGCAACCAGTTCTTCGCCGGTCGCGAAATGCCCTGAAAACTGGAAGCTTTCGAAGGCACCGAGCTGATCGCGCTTTTCGCCGAGTACCGCGAAGGCGCGGCCGAGATCGGGCAGATAGGCCCAGCTGTGCCCGGTCTTCATTTCGCCAGGATAGGTGATCGCCTTGCGGGCGAAATCCCGAGAAATGCCGAGATCGAACCAGCTTTCGAAAGCGCCCGGCCCGTAGAAATCGCCGGCCCTGAGGATCGCGACCTGGATGCCGTCTTCACGGGCGGCGCGCTTGAGCCGGTCTTCCATGCGCTTGCGGATCGCGCCGCGCTCATGCGGCGGCTTTTGCGGCGTGTCAGGCCGCAGCACCAGCTGGTCCGGCGAATAGTTATAGACATTGCCGGGGAACAGCATCGTCTTGCCGCTGTCCTTCATGGCGGCGATCGCCGCCTCGAGCTGGGCTTCGGCGCGCCCGTTATACCATTTGTGATAGGGCAGATTGAGCGCGTTGACGACAATGTCCGCATCCGCGATCGCCGCCTTGAGCGAGGCGGTATCCTCGACCGTGCCCTGCCGGAACGTAACGCCCGGCGGCACTGCCCGTGCCGACCGCCCGAAACCGGCAACTGTGAACCCGGCATTGACGAAGGCCGTGGCGGCCGCCTGGCCGATCCGGCCATTGATACCCAGAACTGTGACTGAACCCTTCATGATCATCTCCCGTGATTGACGAGATCAATCTATCAATTCATAATTGAATTTACTTCAGCCAAGAATGAAAGTTATTCATTCATTTTTGAATAGAATAGGAGGCACGGCGTATGGCCGACCTGGAACCGGACTGGCATTTGTGGCGCTCGTTTCTCGGCGTGCTCGAAGCGGGGTCGCTCTCGGCCGCCGCCCGCAAGCTCAGCGCCTCTCAGCCGACGCTCGGGCGGCATATCGAGGAATTGGAGACCGCGCTGGGGACGGTCCTGTTTGAGCGCACCACGCGGGGCCTGCACCCGACCGCCATGGCCGAGAAGCTCGCCGCCTCGGTGATCGGCGCCCGCGATGCCTTGGGGCATGCCCGCACCCTGGCCGCCGGGGCCGCCGAAACGCTGGAAGGCAGTGTGCGCATCACCGCATCAGACGCGGTGTCTCACTTTGTCCTGCCGCATCTCCTGCCCTCGATCCGTGCCGAATATCCCGAAATCCAGCTCGAACTGGTGTCCTCCGATCTGGCGAGCAATCTCTTGTTGCGCGAGGCCGACATCGCCATCCGCATGTTCCGTCCCGGCCAGCTCGAAGTGATCGGCAAGAAGATCGGCCAGATGCCGATCCGCGCCTGCGCCCATCGCGCCTATCTCGACCGGCGCGGCACGCCACACACGGCCGAGGAGATGCGCGGACATGATCTCATCGGCTTCGACAAATCCGAGGACATCATCAGGGTCGCCAAGGCCATGGGACACGAACTCAGGCGCGAGGATTTCATCTATCGCACCGACAGTCAGACCCTCATATGGGAGATGGTCAGGGCCGGGCTCGGCATTTCGTTTGCCCAGGGCCAGCTCATTGAACTGACCCCCGGGATCGAGGCCATCCTGCCGCAAATGCACATTCCCCCGCTCGAGGTCTGGATGGTCACGCACCGGGAATTGACCACCGCGCGGCGCATCCGCGTAGTCTATGACCTGTTGGGCGAGCTGATGAAGGGTTATATAGACGGCAAGCCATGGCCCCTGACCGAAGGGACCGATTCGAAACCGCATGACGAAGGCAGCGCCTAGACCATGGTCATCAACATTCTCATCATGATCGCCCTGGCGGTCGTCGTCCTGATCCTCGGGGCCGGCCTGTGGAACATGTTTCGCGGCGGCGACGGCAATCTCAGCCAGAAACTCATGCGCGCACGCGTGATCGCACAATTCGTGGCGGTGGTTCTGTTGATGCTGGCCCTGTTCGTCTTCTCGCCGGGCGGAGGCAGCTGAGATGGTCAAGCTCAACAAGATCTACACAAAAACCGGTGACGACGGCACCACGGGGCTCGTTTCCGGCCCGCGCCGCAAGAAGCACGACCTCCGCGTCGAGGCCTATGGCACGGTCGATGAAACCAACGCCACGGTCGGCATGGCGCGGGTGGCGGCGATCGGCATGACCCGCATCGACACCGTCCTCAGCCGTGTCCAGAACGATCTGTTCGACCTCGGCGCCGACCTTGCCACCCCGGGCCCTGATGCCGAGCAGTATCACGAGCCCTTGCGGATCACCGAACCGCAGGTCGAATGGCTTGAGCGCACCATCGACAAGTTCAATGAGGAGCTGGAGCCTCTGAGAAGCTTCGTGCTGCCTGCCGGCACCCCGCTTTCGGCCGCGCTGCACCTGGCGCGCACGGTTTCGCGCCGTGCCGAGCGCCGGGTCGCCGAGCTGATCGAGGCGGAACCCGAAACCTCGGCCATCGCAATGCGCTATCTCAACCGCTTGTCGGATCTCTTGTTCGTGCTGGGCCGCATCGCCAACGGGCTGGGCAAGAACGATGTCCTGTGGGAGCCGGGTCGCTTCACCGGCAAGAACTAGGACCCGAACCAGGTCGTCGGCCGGGAGGGCCATTCAATGTTCTACCCGGTCCATGATTCGAACCCGATCCGGTATCTGAAGCGCGAATATGTGAACTGGTCGATCATTCTGGCGACCTTTCTCATCTTCGTCGTCCAGCTTGCCATGCCTGTGGCGCTCGAGAACCGGTTCTTCGTGGCCTTCGGCATGGTGCCCGGCGTGGTCCAGGGCATCTATGCCGACCCCTTCCCCCTGCTGCCCGACAAGGCGACGCTTGTCACCTACGCGTTCCTGCATGCCGATTTCTGGCATGTGGCCACCAACATGCTGTTCCTCTGGGTGTTCGGCGACAACGTCGAGGACGCCATGGGCCATGCCCGTTACCTCGTCTTCTATGTGGTGTGTGCCATCGCAGCCGCCCTCGCCCACATGCTGTTCAATTTCGGCTCCAGCGGTCCGTTGATCGGCGCCTCGGGCGCCGTTGCCGGGGTCATCGGTGCCTACCTGGTGCTTTATCCCAAGGTGCGGGTAATGGTGATCGTCAGGCTGATCATTCCCTTGCCGGTGCCGGTGCCCGCGCTGTGGGCGCTGGGGGCATGGATCGGTCTCCAGCTCGTCTTCGCGCTGATCCCGAACGACGATCCGGTGGCCTGGTGGGCGCATATTGGCGGTTTCATCGCCGGGGTGGCGCTGATCCCGCTGTTCAAGCGCCGCGAGCTGGCGCTGTTTGGCCGGTAACGGCGCCAGTGGCAATCGCAGCGTTAGGGTGAACGCTATCTTAACCTTGTGGCCCTAGGGTTCGGGCCATGGATATGTCAGTCGCTCTTCAGGCCGTTGCTCTCAAACAGGCCCAGACCCAGCAGACCGCTCAAATGCTCATGACCAAGAAGAATCATGAGATGGAGCAGCAGCTCGTTGACATGATCACCCAGTCGGCTGAGAACCTCAAAGCCATGCCGGCCCCCGGCACCGGCGCGCGGGTCGACAAATCCGCCTGAGGCCGGCCCATCTGAGGCCAGCCGCCGTCCCTACCCGTTCGAACCGTCTTCCCGCGCGAGATCGATCGCGGTCTCGATGAGCCCGTGTCCGTCTTCGGTATCCCATTCCGCGGGTCCCGCCAGCACGCCCCACTCGCAGCCCTTGGGCGACAAAAGCAAAGTCGCCGGCAGGCCGATCGCCACGCCTTTCTGCTTGAGCGTGTCGAAGCTCTTGAATGTCTGATCCGAATAAAGCGGCAGATTGCCGGTGCCGGTTTCGGCGATGAACTGTTTGGCCTTGCCGATACCGTCATCCCCGATATCGAGATTGATCGTCGTCACCTCGAAATTCTCGCCCCCGAACTTCTCCTCGATCGCCGAGAGTGCCGGCATCTCCGCCCGGCAGGGCGCGCACCAGCTCGCCCAGAAATTGACCAGCCGCACCTTTTCCGGCAGCGCCGTGAAGCCGACCGTCTGGCCTTCCGGCGACTGGAACCGCAGATCGTTATGGTCACGCCCTTCGGCCGTGGCCCGGAAGGCGGCAAGCTCGCCGGCAGCCGCCTGATCGATCCGCTCGCGCGCTGCCGGATCGGCGGCACAGGACCCGCCCGAACCCCCGAAGAGATTGTTTGTCACCCCGCCATTGCTCCACCAAAGGGCGGTCGCTATACCTACCGCCACTGCGGTCAGCACCCCCAGACGCCAAAGGCGTGAGGGTGCTTTCGCGTTCGCGGTCTCGGGGGCGGGGCCATTGTCTGTCATAGGATTTACCGGTGCTGATATGAGCAATCGCATGTGGGGTGGCCGCTTCGGGGCCGGACCCGACGTCATCATGGAAGAGATAAACGCCTCGATCGGCTACGACAAACGCTTCTATGCGCAGGATGTCGCAGGCTCTGTCGCGCATGCCACCATGCTGGCCGAAACCGGGATCCTCACGGCCGAGGACCGCGATGCGATTATCAAGGGACTCGAAGCGGTCAAAGCCGAGATCGAACAAGGCTCGTTCAACTTTTCGCGCGCGCTCGAAGACATTCACATGAATATCGAGGCGCGGCTGAAGGAACTGGTCGGCGAGCCCGCCGGCCGGCTGCACACCGCCCGCTCGCGCAACGACCAGGTCGCCACCGACTTCAAGCTCTATGTCCGCGACGCCATCGACATGCTGATCGGCCAGGTCCGTACCCTGCAAAAAGCCTTCCTCGACCGCGCCGAGGCCGAGGCCAATACCGTCATGCCCGGCTTCACCCATCTGCAGTCGGCCCAGCCGGTCACCTTCGGCCACCATATGCTCGCCTATGTCGAAATGCTCGGCCGCGATGCGGGCCGGCTCGAGGATGCGCGCAAGCGGCTCAATGAAAGCCCGCTTGGCGCCGCCGCGCTGGCGGGCACCAGTTTCCCCATAGACCGGCACATGACGGCAGAAGCCCTCGGCTTCGACCGGCCAGCCGCCAACTCGCTCGATGCCGTCTCCGACCGCGATTTCGTCATGGAAACCGTGGCCGCCTGCGCGATCTGCGCCGTTCACCTGTCGCGCTTCGCCGAGGAACTTGTGATCTGGTCCACCCCCCAATTCGGCTTCGTGCAACTAAGCGACAAGTTCTCGACCGGCTCCTCGATCATGCCGCAAAAGCGCAATCCCGATGCCGCCGAACTGATCCGCGCCAAGCCGGGCCGCGTGCTCGGCGCACTCACTTCGATCATGACCGTGATGAAGGGCCTGCCGCTCGCCTATTCAAAGGACATGCAGGAAGACAAGGAAATGACCTTCGACGCCCTCGACAGCCTGTCCCTGGCGCTCGCCGCCATGACCGGTATGGTCGGCGACCTGACGGTCAACCGGGAGAAGATGAAAGCCGCCGCCGGGGCCGGTTTCGCCACCGCCACCGATCTGGCCGACTGGCTGGTGCGGGTCGCCAATGTGCCCTTCCGCGACGCCCACCACATCACCGGCACGCTGGTCGCCAAAGCCGAGGAAAAGGGCTGCGATCTCGACGGGCTGACCATCGAGGATTTCAAGGCCGTCGACGAGCGGCTCGATGCCCGCGCCTTCAAGGTGCTCTCGGTCGAGGCCTCGGTCTCCTCGCGCACCTCGTTTGGCGGCACCGCGCCCGACAATGTCCGCACCCAGGTCGAAACCTGGCGCACCGCGCTCGCAAGCAAGGACGCCTGAGGAAAATGGTCCATCACTTTGCCTATCGCGGCGGCGTGCTGCACGCCGAAGATGTCGCGCTGACGGAAATCGCGGATGCCGTCGGCACGCCGTTCTACTGCTATTCGGCCGCCACCTTCCGGCGCCATATCAATGTCATGCAAAAGGCCTTTGCCGGGCGTGAAACCCTGATCGCCTACGCCATGAAGGCCAATTCCAACCAGGCCATCCTGACCCTGCTGGCGAAGGAAGGCGCGGGCGCGGACGTTGTGTCGCTGGGCGAACTCGAGCGCGCGCTTGCCGCCGGCATCGCGCCGCACAAGATTGTTTTTTCCGGCGTCGCCAAGACCGAGGCTGAGCTTCGGCGCGGTCTCGAGGCCGGCATTCGCTGCTTCAATGTTGAATCCGAACCCGAGCTCGAACGCCTTGACGCTGTCGCTGGAGCCATGGGCAAGACGGCCGCCGTTTCGGTGCGCATCAACCCCGACGTCGATGCCGGCACCCATGAGAAGATCTCGACCGGCAAGGCCGAGAACAAGTTCGGCATCCCCTTCGAACGAGCCCACCCGGTCTATCGGCGCATCGCCGAACTGGAGCATCTGGAAGCCCGCGGCGTCGATATGCATATCGGATCGCAGATCACCGCGCTCGACCCGTTCGACAATGCCTTTCGCCTGCTCAACGAGCTGGTGCGCGATCTGCGCGCGCAAGGCCATGCCATCCATCACGTCGATGTCGGGGGCGGGCTGGGCATCCCCTATGCTGCCGGCGTCAGCGCCCCGCCGGGCCCCGAGGACTATGCCAAGGTCGTTTTGCGCCATACCGCCGATCTAGATTGCGAACTGATCGTCGAACCGGGCCGCGTCATCGCCGGCAATGCGGGGATCCTCGTCACCCGTGTCGAATATGTGAAACAGGGCGCCGAGCGCACCTTCCTGATCGTCGATGCGGGCATGAACGATCTGATCCGCCCGACCCTTTATCAGGCCGAGCATGACATCTGGCCGGTCGCCGAGGCCGATGGCACGACCCGTGTCCATGGCGATGTGGTCGGCCCGGTCTGCGAGACGGGCGACTATCTCGCCCGGGGTCGCGAACTCCCGGCGGTCGGCGAAGCGGGGCTGATCGCGGTGATGGGCGCGGGCGCCTACGGCGCGGTCATGGCCGGAACCTACAATTCCCGCCCGCTGGTGCCCGAGGTGCTGGTCGATGGCGACCGCTTCCATGCCATCCGCCCCCGGCAATCGATCGAGGACCTCATTGCATTGGATTCAGTCCCGGACTGGCTTTAGAGCACGGGGCGCATCCTCTCGCGCCGCCCCGGCCCCCGAGCCGGGGCCCGTCCGCACTTGGCATGAAGGTCCCGGGTCAAGCCCGGGACAGCGCAGCGGTTCAGCAATCCCGCTTCCAGACAACAGCCGTCATTCCCGTGAAAACGGGAATCCAGCGGCGGGAAGTCCTTCCCGCCAAGAAGGCCACTTCAGCCCGTTATTGAGCCCCTACTCGTCATTGGCGGCGCGGTCGGCCAGCGAAACGACCTCGGCAGGCCGTCCATCAAGCGCCTCGGCGACCTTGTCGCGCAAAACCGCCAGCTCGAACGGTTTCGGGATTACGTCGTGGACCAGCGCCTCGAGCCCGTGCGCGCGTTCGCGCTGGTCGGCAAAGCCGGTCATCAGGAGAATGGTGATCTCGGGATATTGGTCCGCCGTGGTCAGCGCCAGGGCGATCCCGTCCATCACCGGCATCTTGATATCGGACAAAAGCAGGTCGAACCGGCCTTCCTGCTCGATCAGGGCCTCGGCAGCGAGCCCGCCATCCTCGGTCTCGACAACCTCATGCCCGTCCATCGCCAGGGCCTGGGCCACAAAGGCGCGTACGCTTTGATCGTCTTCGGCCAGCAATATCCGCGCCATCAGTTCTGTCCTCGTACACTATTGGTGACGATTGACGGTGTCTCAGGGATACGTTTCCCGGGTTCGAATCGCAAGCGCACAGCGGCCACATTCGGGGGCGGCGCCGCCAGCTGGGTCTCGAACTTCATGCTTTCTCCGGCCTGTAACACCGCCGCGTTGGGTACAACGCTCCACTCATAAATCTGTTCGCCTTCGGCATCGTTAAGCGTCACCCGGACCGAGGGAACATAGACGAGCTTTTCCGTCACATTGGAAACCCGGGCCTCGATCACCAGCAATTCATGGCCATTGTTCGAGGCGCGCACGGTCCGCACATCCGAGAAGTCGAGCCCGACGATATTGATGTTCATGCCCACAAGCCGATAGAGCGAGGCGAGATCGGGCACGAGCCTGACAATGGGGCCGGCAAGCGTGAAAAAACCGATCAGGATCGCCACCGCCGCCACCAGCATGGTGCTGCCGAATATCCGCCGGATCCGGGCCGCCGGCAGCCTTGCGGCAATCGCCCGGCGTCTGCGCGCGGCCACCCGCGCCTGCGCCCGCTCGCCAAGCCCGCGCCGCTTGCGCCTCGATTTGCCCTTGGCGGCGGCGGGGGGTGCGTCGCCCGTTTCAGCGGGCTCTTCAGAAGGTGGTTCGGTCTTTGTCTTGACCGGGATCGCCGGCGCCGGCTCCGCGGCCCCCATGGCCGCATCGAGCGCCTCTTCCTCTTCGCTTGATACCGCAACCTGCGCTACCGGCGGACGGGCGCTTGCACGGTCCGCATGCCAGGACTGGTGACAGCTCGCGCACTGCACGGAACGGCCGTTCTCGCCGATCGCCTGATCGGCCACCTGGTAGTTGGTGTGGCAATGCGGGCAGGTAATGATCATCGAAAGCCGGCCGGGACATTAAACTGGGCCCGGCCACCAGGGGCAGCCGGGCGCCAAACCCTAGCGGCAATTGTGTTAAAATCTCCCCAAAGGCGCCGCAATTGCGCTCTATCGGGGCCGTTCACACGGGGGCCAAAACAGGGCGGTGCTGTTATGATCCACGCGCTCAGATGATTCGAAAGGGGCCGGGGTGATTGAGTTCGATCAAGTGGGGTTGCGCTATGGCTTCGGCCCGGAAATCCTGCGCGATCTGACCTTTGAGATTTCTCCCGGATCCTTTCATTTTCTCACCGGCCCGTCCGGCGCCGGCAAGACCTCGCTCCTGCGTCTTCTGCTTCTCTCGCTGCGGCCCAGCCGCGGCCGCATTTCAATGTTCGGCCAGGACGTCACCCGGCTCGAGCGCGACCGGCTGTTGCAGATGCGCCGGCATATCGGCATCGTCTTTCAGGAATTCCGCCTGCTCGACCACCTCACAACATTCGAGAATGTCGCCCTGCCGCTCGCCGTGCGCGGGCAGCCGCCCGAGGCCTATCGCGAGAACGTCGAGGAATTGCTCGACTGGGTGGGCCTGGGCAATCGCATGAATGTGTTGCCGCCGCTCCTTTCCGGCGGGGAAAAACAGCGCGCGGCCATCGCCCGCGCGGTGATCTCCAAACCCGATTTGCTGCTGGCAGACGAACCCACCGGCAATGTCGATCCCGAGCTCTCCGATCGTTTGCTGCGCCTGTTCGTCGAACTGAACCGCATGGGCACCACGATCATCGTCGCCACCCATGAGACCGGATTGCTCAAGCGCTTCGATTATCCGCGCATGACGCTGCAGAACGGCACGGTGACCGCCCATGTTTGAGGCCCTGTTCGGAACCCGCCCCGATGGCATGGCCATCGTCCCCCGCCGTTCGGTCGCCGGGCGCACGCTCATGCTGCTCATCGCCATCATGACGTTTTTGAGCTGCATCACGCTGGGCGGGGTGATCCTCGTGCAGCAATCGGCCATCGCCTGGTCGTCCGATATCGGGCGCGAACTGACCATTCAGGTCCGCCCCGTCGAGGGCGCGGATATGGAAGCCAGCATTCGCGATGCCGTCGCGCTCGCCGAATCGACCAGCGGCGTCGGGTCGGCCCGCGCGCTCAGCGCCGAACAGGGCACTGATCTGCTTGAACCCTGGCTCGGCAATGGGCTCGACCTCACCTCGCTCGAAATCCCGCGCCTGATCGTTGTCACCCTCGATGATCCGCGCAATGCCGATATCGAGGCGCTCAGGCAGAACCTTTCGGCTTCCGTGCCCGGTGCCACGCTGGAGACACACGCGCTGTGGCGCCAGCAGCTCAACGCCATGGCCGGCACGCTGGTGATCTCGGGAACGCTTGTGCTGTTGCTGATCCTCGCCGCGACTGCGCTCGCCATCGTCTTTGCGACGCGCGGCACCATGGCCCAGAACCGCGATATCGTTGACGTCCTGCATTTCATCGGGGCCTCGAACCGCTATATCGCCACCGCCTTCCAGGGCCGGTTCCTCACCATCGGCCTGCAGGGCGGTGCCATTGGCGGCGGCGGCGCGCTCGTGTTTTTCATGCTGGCGAGCTTCATCACCGCCTCTGTGCTGCCGGCGCCCGATGCCAGCCAGCTCACCACCTTTTTCGGCGGCTTCCTGCCGGGCCTGGCAGGCCTGTTCGGGCTGGTGGTGATGGTGCTCATCATGGCCGGTCTCACCGCCTGGACCTCGCGGCTCACCGTCAACCGCTTCCTTTCCCAGATCGGGGCATGAGACCGCGATCGGGCGAAGACCGTGCCGCGGCGGCTTGGCATTTTCAATTCCTGAGGCTTTGCGCTAGATAGCGGCACCCGATTGCCGGGGCCGCGCCCCGTAAACCAGACCTGCAACCAGACCGGAATCGCCCCTTGATCGTTCAGGCCATTCGCTCCTTGCTGTTTTACGCCCTGTTTCTCGGCCAGACCGCCATTCTCGCGATCATCGTCGCACTGTTGAGCTATGTGCTGCCGGGGCGCATGGGTTTTGGCATCGCCGTCTACTGGTTCCATTCGAGCCTGTTTCTCTTGCGCTGGGTGGTGGGCATCCGCACCCGTGTCACCGGCGCCGAGAACATCCCCAAGGGCGGTTGCCTGATCGCCGCCAAGCACCAGTCGGACTGGGATATTCTCGCGCTTCTGCCGCATCTGCCGCGCCCCGCCTTCATCGCCAAGAAGGAGTTGATGGACATCCCCTTCTTCGGCCGCGCCGCGCGCAAATACGAGACGATCACCATCGACCGCAAGCGCGGTGGCGAGGCCATGCCGCAGCTCATCGAAGGGGTCCGCGGGGCCATGTCGCGCGATTGCGAGGTCGTGATCTATCCCGAGGGCACCCGCCGCATGCCGCTCGCCGACCCGGCCTATCGCTGGGGCACCGCCAAGCTCTATTCGGCACTCAACGTTCCCGTGGTGCCGGTGGCGCTGAATTCGGGCCTGTTCTGGGGCCGCAACAGCCTTATTCTTTGGCCCGGCACCGCCGAGATGCACATCATGCCGCCGATCCCGCCCGGCCTCGATACCGAGACTTTCCAGGCCCGCCTGGTCGAGACCATCGAGACCGAATCCGACGCACTCATCCAAAAGGCGGTCGATGCGGGGCTGGCCCGCCCCTTTGATTCGGAAATGCGCGAACGCCTTGCGGCCCGGACCCAAGGCAAAACACTACATATTGAATAAATCTTTGTGAAACCCCATAAATATGGTAGAGGGTTAACAAACCCTGTTGACGATTGAACGCATTTGTTCTAGTTATGTTCTTCGTCCCGGGAGACAGGGAAAGGCAGGGCAATGGGACATCACACGACCCCGACACTGCATGACGGAACGGCAGAATCGGTGCGCTGGATAGGGCGCTCCGGCCGCCACTACTGGCTGCGCCCTGTGCCCCTGGCCGATCTCAGGGTTGGTGACACCATGATTTCCGTGCTGGCCGCTACCGATGGGGCCGGTGAGCGCGTGAGCTGGTGCGGCACCGCCTTCGAGCTGATCGAGGACCCGGCCACCCGCAACCTGTTCCGCTCCGCTCTCGGGCGCGCCAGCGCGGCCTACCAGATCGCCAGTCCGCGCGACGACGCCGAACGGCTGGCCATGGTCTGGGACCTCGAGCGCGCCACCCGCTCGCCTGCCAGAAACGTCGCCTGAGACCGCATCCGGACACAACCCGTCCCGAGCCGTAAATCCGGGCCTTGGATTTACGGCCGATTCTCGTGTGATTCCGGGCGATTTACAGGCTATTCTGAAGGCGTTTCAGGCGCCGTGATGGTACGCCTAGAAGTTGTCCTTGCCCTTGCGGATCGCGGCAAACACCTCGAATGGCTCGGCGCCGTCGAGCCCCATCCGCCGCGCCAGCGCCGGGTCATCGGCCCTCAGAAACGGGTTGGCCTTCTTGTCGATACCGAGATTGAACGGCACCGTCGGCTTGCCCCCGGCCCGCAATTTGGCCACTTCCGCCGCCCGCACCTGCAGGTCCGCATTGTCACCGTCGACGCTCATCGCGTAGCGCGCATTGGCCTCCGTATATTCGTGCCCGCAATAGACCGTGGTCTCATCCGGCAATGATCTCAGCCGCTTGAGCCCTTCCCACATGCTTTCCGGATCGCCCTCGAACATCCGTCCGCAGCCGAGAGAAAACAGCGCATCGGCACAAAACAGCGTCGGTCCCTCGGGATCGAAATAGGAGATATGCCCCAAAGTGTGGCCCGGCGTATCGATTACCTCGAAGCGCCCTGCGCCAAACTCGACGACATCCCCGCCGCCAACGGTTTCATCGAGCCCCTCGATCTTGTCCGCCTCACCTTTCGGGCCGATCACGCGCGCACCATATTTAGCCTTGAGCGCTGCAATCCCGTCGGTGTGGTCGCCATGGTGATGCGTAATCAGCACCGTGTCCGGCTGCCATCCCGTCCGCCCGATCAACGCCTCATAGGCATCGGGACTGGCCGCATCGATCGCTGCCGTGCGCCCGGTTTCCGGGCAATGCACAAGCACCGCATAGTTATCGCTCAGAACGATGCCGCTCTCGATCTCGAATCCCATGACGTTCTCCTTTTCCGCGGCGCGAGACTAGGGGCTTCGCCCCGGCTCTGGCAACATGTCGATGTCACCGCCCGGCCGGATTGCAACCTTGATCAGGGTTGGCGGGTCCGGCGCGCTGGTGCAGATTGGACCGGCGAAGCCGGCACGCTTCGGGGGAGCCCAACCAGCCATGGCCATCGACATTACCGAACTTGTCGAGTTCTACCGCACACCGCTGGGGCGCATTGCGCGAACACTTGTGTCGGACGCTGTGCACCAGCTTATCGGCGATGTAACCGCCCAGCGCGTCGTCGGGCTTGGTTTTGCGACCCCCTATCTTTCCCAATGCCGCGAGCATGCCGAGCGCGTCATTGCCATGATGCCGGCGCGCCAGGGGATCATACACTGGCCGAAAAACGCCCCCACCCAATCTGTCCTGGTCGATCCGCTCGAACTCCCGCTCACCGATGCCGCCATCGATGTAGTTGTCGCTGTTCACGCCTTCGAGCACGTCGCCGACACCGAAGAACTGATGCGCGAGCTCTGGCGCATCACCGCGCCCGGAGCCCGGCTGATCGTCGTCGTGCCGCGCCGCCGCGGATTGTGGGCCCAGCGCGACAACACGCCCTTCGGGCATGGCCACCCCTTCTCGAAAAGCCAGCTCGGCCAGCTCCTCAAATCCCACTCCTTCATCCCCGAGCTTTGGCGCGACGTGCTCTATCTGCCGCCCGCCGACTTCAAGCCGCTCCTGAAATCCGCGCGACTGTTCGAGGGCGGCGGCAGGCTCTTGGGCTCAGCGCTGGCCGGTGCCACCGTGGTGCGGGCCCTGCGTCAGTCCTATCCTGCCATCGCCCGGCGCCAGCGGGCCTCACGCTTTGTCCGCCTGCCGGAAATGGCCCCGCAACCGGCCCTCCCGACCCGGGGCTGAAGCGCAACCGCCGGGTTTGATACTTTTCTTTACACGCTGAAACCCTTGCCCTTATGGTGCGCCGCATTCATGCCGCCCGTGGCCCAAACCCCGGATTATCACAGTGACCGAACGTCCCCAGCCGCAACCCGGCATTCTCGAAATCGCGCCCTATGTCGCCGGCAAATCCGGCGCGCCGGGCGCCACCGCACCGATCAAGCTCTCGAGCAATGAGTCCCCGCTCGGCTGCAGCCCGAAGGCCGTCGAGGCTTTCAAGGCGATGGCCGACCGGCTTGCCGACTATCCGGATTCGAGCGCAGCAAAACTGCGCACCGCCGTCGGCGAGACCTATGGCCTCGACCCGTCGCGGCTGGTCGTCGGCGCCGGCTCGGACGAATTGCTGCACCTGATCGCCCAGGCCTATCTTGGCCATGGCACGGAAGCCGTGATGAGCCAGTACGGCTTTCTGGTCTACCCCATCGTCACCCGCGCCGCCGGCGCAGAGCTGGTGGTCGCGCCCGAAAACGACTACCGCACCGATGTCGACGCTATTCTCGGCGCAGTGACCGAGAAGACCCGCGTTGTCTTCCTCGCCAACCCGAACAATCCCACCGGCACCCATATCGGTCCGGCCGAGCTGGCGCGCCTGCATGCGGGCCTTCGCCCCGATATCCTGCTGGTGCTCGATGCGGCCTATGCCGAATACATCGACGACGAAAACTACGAGCCGGGCATCGACCTCGTCGATCGCTCCGAAAACGTCGTCATGACCCGCACCTTCTCCAAGATCGGTCTTGCCAATCTGCGAGTCGGCTGGCTGTACGGCCCGCCCCATGTCGTCGATGTGCTCAACCGCATCCGCGGCCCGTTCAACGTCAATGGCGCGGCTCTCGCCGCCGCCGAGGCCGCTGTCCGCGATACCGGTTTCACCGCCCGCTTGCGCGAGCACAATTCGAAATGGCGCGACTGGCTGACCGCGGAACTCAGCGGCAATGCCATGCGCGTGCTGCCCAGCCAGTGCAATTTCATCCTCGTCTTCTTCCCTGATGAAGAAGGCCGCACTGCTGCAGACGCCAATGCCCTGCTGACCAAGAACAACCTCATCGTGCGCGAGATGGGCGCCTATGGCATGCCCGATGCGTTGCGGATTTCGATCGGCACCGAAGAGGCCATGCGCAAGGTCGCCGAGGTCCTCAAGGGACTTGGGCAATAATGGCTGAGACGCCGCACTTCCAGCGCATCGCCCTGATCGGCATCGGGCTGATCGGGTCTTCGATCGCCCGCGCCGTCAAGGCGCTGGGGCTGGCCGACGAGATCGCGGTCCAAACGCGGCGCGAGGAAACTCTCGAACGTGCCCGGGCGCTTGATCTCGGCACGTCCTACCATTTGAGCGCCGAAGACGCGGTCGAGGGTGCGGACCTGGTCATTCTGTGCGCCCCGGTCGGTGCCTACGGCGCCATTGCCGAGACCATTTCGGGCGCCCTCAAGCCCGGCGCCATCCTCACTGACGTCGGCTCGGTCAAGGAATATGTGGTCGATGTCGTCGCACCGCATGTGCCCGATGGCGTGCATTTCATTCCCGGCCACCCGATTGCCGGCACAGAGAATTCCGGCCCCGATGCCGGGTTTCCCGAACTGTTTGTCGGCCGCTGGTGCATCCTGACCCCGGTCGAAGGCACCGAGGAGACCGCGATCAACAAGCTCGGCGCCTTCTGGTCGGCAATGGGCAGCGCGGTCGAGGTGATGGAATGCAAGCACCATGATCTTGTGCTCGCCATCACCAGCCACCTGCCCCACCTGATCGCCTACAATATTGTCGGCACTGCTGACGATCTGGCCGGAGTGACAAAGTCCGAGGTCATCAAGTTTTCGGCCTCCGGCTTTCGCGATTTCACCCGCATCGCCGCGTCCGATCCGGTGATGTGGCGCGATGTGTTCCTGACCAATCGCGAGGCCGTGCTCGAGATGCTGGGGCGGTTCTCCGAGGACCTGAGCGCCTTGCAGCGCATGGTGCGCAATGGCGACGGTCCCGGCATGCAGGCCCTGTTCACCCGCACCCGCGACATCCGCCGCAATATCATCGAGGCTGGCCAGGACACGCCCATGCCCGATTTCGGGCGCGGCGCCGGCGCATCAAAGGACGACGACGCCGAATAGGCCGGCGAACTAGAAGGCCGGCTGGGTCTGTAATGCCAGGATCGGGGTGGGCAGGTACGGCGCAAAAAGCTTGCCGTCCCGGATCGTCACCGGAGTGCGATAAATGCCGTTTTCGTCCGGCACCCCGATGATCAGCGGTGCGAAATCGCCCAGCATCGACAGATCGAGCTTGTCCATCAGCCCAAGCGATTCCGCTTCGGCCTCGACCTCGGCGAACCCGTTCTCGTTGAGCGCCACCGTGCCGGTCAAATCGAGCGACATCCCTTCGGCGCTGAAGTCGAGCGTCTCGATCGCCAGTTCGCCACCTGCCTGCTGCCAGGCCCTCAAACGTTGATCTTCGGCCCAGCCCGCCACCCGGTTGTCCCACTGGCTCAACAGTGCCTCGACCGACACGCTGCCACCTGCAAGCCCCGCCTCGGGGCTTTCAATGCCTTCGGCCGTCACGAAGGCCATCAGCCCGTCGGTCTCATCGACCGTCTTGACGAGATGCAGTTCGCCATGCCGGGCCTCGAAGATCTCGTTACCGAACAACAGATTGGTCAGCTTGAGTGTGTCCGTAACCACCGAGAAGCGCTCGAGCCTGGGGTCGGCGAAATCGAACCCCTCGAACCTCAGGCTTGCCTCCAGATTGCCGAACTCCATTTCGGTCTCGCTGCCCGAAAACGCATCGGCAATCCGCACCGGGCTTTCGGCGAATCCGATGAAATGGTTGGGCCGGTAGACAAGCGCGGTCACGCTCAGCTGAGGCGTGGTGACGGTATAGTCCTGATAGGCAAGGCGTGCATCGTTGCAGCGCACATCGAAGCGGAACGGAAACCCGGCCACTGAGGACGAGCCGCAATCAAGGCTGGCATCGCCATCCGGCCCGTCAAAGGCGAGCGGTGAGTTGAGCTGCCCCGACACCTGGTTGGCGACATAGAACCAGCCCCCTGTCCAGATGGCGGCGACGAGGATGACGATGAAACCGAGAATGACAAACGGGCGCATGGCCGTGTCATAGACCGGTTCGCGCGCCGCGTCACCTGTTGCCTTGCCGCATCGCGGGCGGGTAAATGAATGCGTCACGAGGAGGCCGGCGTGTCCGACGATTTGCAGTGGGTTTTTGGATATGGGTCGTTGATCTGGCGGCCCGGTTTCGAGTTCGCAGCCCGCGAGCCGGCCCTGCTGCACGGCGCTCACCGCCAGCTTTGCATCTACTCTTTTACCCATCGCGGCACACCGGAAACCCCCGGCCTGGTGCTTGGACTCGAACGCGGAGGATCGTGCCGTGGCGTTGCCTTCGCGGTCCGGCAAAGCGATTGGCCGCCCGTGCTCGACTATCTGCGCGCCCGGGAATTACAGAACAACGTTTATCACGAGCGCTGGCGCCCGATCCGGCTCGCCTCCGGCGTCACAGTGCCGGCCCTGACTTATCTCGCTGATCCCGCTCACATCCAGTATGCCGGGCACCTGCCGCGCGAAGAACAATTGCGTCTGGTGCGCCAGGGCCACGGCAATGCCGGCCCGAACCGGGACTATGTGATCAACACCGCCGCGCATTTGAGTGAATTGGGGCTCAAGGATCCGACCCTTGAATGGTTGAGCCGCAAGCTCGCCGAATAGCATCTCAGGAGCGGGAAAAGTTAACAAACCCTTATCAACTGGCACGCTGATTGCGTAGTATGGGGTACGGGCCCCATAAACTGTCTCAAAATGAAACAAACGGCCCGCAATGACACAAGGGAAGCGTCATGCAGGGCCATCGCCCGACAAAAGGTTCCGAATCGGGACTCCACCTGCCGGTAATCGCCGGGCCGCGCTCCGATCGGGGCCGGCAGCCCGTGCCTCCGGCGGCGAGCTTTCTTGCGCATCAGCTTTCCGATCACCTGCGCGCCCGCCGTGAAGACGGCAATCGTGGCACGGTCGCCGAGGCCATGCGCGCTTATGCGGAAAACCGCCAGCGCCTCGCACGGCGCATGCCGGCCGGTTACGGGCTGAGCGCCGACGTCTGAGGGGCTGTGCGGCCGAGGCGATACACCTTGCTTCGTATCGCGACATTCCCGCCGCGCCCTCATGGTGAGCCTGTCGAACCACGAGGGCGGGATGGAATACCGGACGTGCGCCACCCTTTGAGCATAGCTCTCAGGATGAAGTGAGACCTTCTGTCAGCCTTTACTTCGGGCCAACCATGTCTTCGGGCCGCACCCACTCGTCGAACTCGGCTTCGGTCAGAAGCCCCAGCTCCACGGCCGCACCCTTGAGTGTGCCGCCTGTCTTGTGGGCGTGCTTGGCGATCTTGGCCGCGTTGTCATAGCCGATCTTGGTGTTGAGCGCGGTCACCAGCATCAGCGAGTTGTTCATCAATTCGGTGATGCGCTCGCGATTGGGTTCGATCCCGACCGCGCAATTGTCATTAAAGCTCTCCGCGGCGTCGGCCAGCAGCCGGATCGACTGCAACAGATTATACGCCATCACCGGCTTGAACACGTTGAGCTCGAAATTGCCCTGGCTACCCGCGAACCCGATGGTCGCATCATTCCCCATGACCTGGGTCACGACCATGGTCATCGCCTCGGACTGGGTCGGATTGACCTTGCCCGGCATGATCGAGGAGCCCGGCTCGTTTTCGGGGATGATCAGTTCCCCAAGACCCGACCGCGGACCGGAGGCGAGCCAGCGCACGTCATTGGCGATCTTCATGCAGGCGGCAGCAAGCTGCTTGAGCGCGCCAGAAGTGCCGACAAAGGCATCATGTCCGGCCAGATAGGCGAACTTGTTAGGTGCGGTCTCGAACGCTTGTCCGGTCAGTTCGGCGATCTTCGCCGCAACCTTGACCGCATAGTCTGGATGGGTGTTGAGCCCGGTGCCAACCGCGGTACCGCCCAGCGCAAGTTGCCGAAGCTGAGGCAGGGTTGCCTCGATCGCCGCCATCGCATTGTCGAGTTGAACCACCCAGCCCGAGATTTCCTGCCCGAGCGTCAGTGGCGTTGCGTCCTGAAGATGTGTACGGCCAATCTTGATGATGTCGTTGAACGCCTCGGATTTGGCGGCCAGCGTGTCGCGCAGCTTCTTGACCCGCGGCATCAGATAGGTCTCGACCGCGATCACCGCCGCGATATGCATGGCGGTCGGATAGGTATCGTTCGAGGACTGCGACTTGTTGACATGATCATTGGGGTGCACCGGGGCCTTCGAGCCCATCTCTCCGCCTGCAATCTCGATGGCGCGGTTGGAGATCACCTCATTGACGTTCATGTTCGACTGGGTGCCTGAGCCCGTCTGCCACACAACCAGGGGGAAATGATCGTCGAGCTTGCCCTCGATCACCTCATCCGCCGCCTGGCAGATAAGGTCGCACAGCTTGTCGTCGAGCAGCCCGAGATCCTTGTTGGTGAGCGCCGCGGCCTTTTTGAGAACGCCGAAAGCATGCACCACCTCGATCGGCATGGTCTCCTTGCCGATGGCAAAATTCATCTTGGAGCGGGCGGTCTGGGCACCGTAGTACTTGTCCGCCGGCACCTCGATTTCGCCCATGGAATCGCTTTCGATGCGTACGCTCATGGCTCGCCCCTCTTTGGATGTGATTTCAATTGCTTCAGTTGATGCTGACGTCCCGTGACGCGGACCGGATCGACACCGTGAACCCGCTGACCGTATCGATAAACGACATCACCAGGCACAAAAAGAACAGAGATGTCGCAGCCAGCGGAATGGTTAGAAATTCAACGAGATAGACCACCGACACCCCGGTCGACAGCATGTGGTCGAGCACGGTGTGACGCCCGAACTTCGCCGATTTGATGATCTCGAAAAACAACAGCACCAGTGCTGCAACAAGGATCAGGTCCGAGACCGACATGGTCCAGACCCCGCCCGAGATCAGCCCGACCTCGATGATCGGCGCGGTCCATTTGCTGGCTGTGACCCCGAACAGTCCGAAACCGACGACATTGTAGATAATCAACGGCAGGATCAGTAGCGGTGGAATCCACATCTTACCCTCCTTGGTGGCCCCCGCCGGTTGCTTGCGCCCATCGACAATGGGAGCCGGTCACCGGCGTTCCGCGCCCGGAGTTTGCCCCAAACACAAAAAAACAGCCAGCCCCGGCTGGGACTGGCTGCTTAAATTCGCATGCGATATGCGCCTTACTTGTCGCGCGGTTCGAGAACCTGACGGCCGCGATACATACCGGTCTTGAGATCGATATGATGAGGCCGGCGCAGTTCGCCCGAATCCTTGTCTTCGACATAGCTCGGCGTCTTCAGGGCATCGGCAGACCGGCGATGGCCGCGCTTCATGCCGGAGACCTTGCGCTTGGGGACAGCCATGAGAAACTCCATTCAATAAAGGCCCGACCCGGAAATCACCCCGGGGGCCTCAATCAACGCCTTTTTGGGTTGGCGCGCGTTATATAGCCGCCAAAGCCGTTTGGCTACCCCCAACTTGCAGAACTTGCAAGCTCTGCTGACCCGCTATTCGAGCAGCACCGGACCATCATAGAGACAGGCGACAAACGGTGCCCCGGCCCTGGCCCGCCGCTCGATGATCGAGGCCACCCGTCTGATATGCGAACTGGGCCGCCCCGGATGGCGGATATGGGGGTTCGGCAATGCCGTCGCCAGCAGTGCCGCGCGCTCCCAGGTCAGCGCATCCGCATCGATCCCGAAGGCGGTCATGGCCCCGGCCTCGACCCCGAATTCGCCCACCGGCCCCCACTCGGCGATGTTGAGATAGATCTCGAAAATCCGCTTTTTGGGCAGCACGAGGTCGATATAGAGCGCCAGCGGGATCTCGAGCGCTTTGCGGAAATAGGACCGCCCGTGCCAAAGAAACAGATTCCGCGCCACCTGCATGGTGATCGTTGAAGCACCCCGCGGGGTCTCGCCCGCGAAAAGGCGCCGCACTTCATCACGCAACGCCCGCGGATCGACGCCGGGATGACGGCAGAACTGCCCGTCTTCGCTCATGATCACCGAGGCCTTGAGCCGGTCCGAGATGGTGTCGATATCGCGCCAGACCCGCGTCACCGGCTGGCCGGTGACCTGACGATAGAGCATCGGCGTCGAGACCGGCGGCACCACCCAATAAACCGGCACCAGAACGAGCGGAATGGCGATGATAATTCCCGCAGCAAGAAGCGGCCAGCGCACAAGCCGCCACAGCCGGGAAAACCATCCCCGCCTAGTGCCATCCTTTTTGGCGGTTCTGTCCGGTTTGTTTTTGCGCACCCGCTTTGCCATCGCGCCCGTTTACTGCAATTGGGGGCCGACTGTCTTTGTTCTTTTGCGAAGCCGGCTTGGTTCTTTTGCGAAGCCGGCTTGCTCCGGTCCGGGCAACGGGCTAGCTAGGCGGGGACGAGGACCAACCGGATGACCGACCCCCGACTGAACTCCGCCATCACATCGGCCGCCAAGGATGTCGAAGACTATCTCGCCAGCCATCTCGACCCGGCCGGCAATCCCGATCTTGCGGGCACGCCCGAGCGCCTGCTCGCAGCGATGCGGCATGGGGTGCTCGGCGGCGGCAAACGCCTGCGGCCCTTTCTTGTGCGCCAGAGCGCAGCGCTGTTCGACATCGCGCCGGAGGCCAGCATTCCAGCGGGCGCGGCGCTCGAACTCGTGCATTGTTTCTCGCTCGTCCATGACGATCTGCCCGACATGGACAATGACGAATTGCGCCGCGGGCAACCGACCGTCTGGAAGGCCTTCGACCCGGCCCTCGGCATCCTCGCCGGTGATGCGCTTTTGTCCGAGGCCTTCGTGATCCTGGCCGATCCCGCCTGCCACGCTGACGCAGCGGTCCGCGCCGCGCTCATCGCAGAGCTCGCCCGCGCCACCGGCCCCACCGGGATGATTGGCGGTCAGGTTCTCGATATCGAAGGGGAAGACAAACCGCTGACGACCGATGAAATCATGACCATGCAGCGCATGAAAACCGGTGCGCTGATCCGCACCGGACTGCGCATGGGCGCAATCCTCGGCAGTGCAGGCTCGAAGGAGCGGGAGGCTCTCGACCGTTGGGCGGAAGAAGCCGGCCTCGCCTATCAGATCGCCGACGATATCCTCGACGTGACGGCCACCAGCGAGGCGCTGGGCAAAACCGCCGGCAAGGACACCGACCAGGACAAGTCGACCCTCGTGGCCCGGCTCGGGCTCGACGGTGCCCGGCAAAGGCTCGCCGCGTGCATCGAGGTGGCCGATGCGGCACTCGCCCCGTTTGGCGACCGCGCCGCCTCGCTGACTGCGCTCATTCGTTACTTTGCCGAGCGTCAGCGTTGAACCTGCTGGCGGATCGGGGTTATCGCCAGAGCCCCAGGATCAGTCCCATGACAAGAAACGCCACGGTCAGATAGCCGCCATTGATGAGGATGTAGCTCCAGCTCCGCCGCTCGAACAGCGCCACGATGCCAAGTCCGAGCGCTGCCCAGCCAAGCCCGGCGGCCAGCGCCGCCCCGACGGCAAACCCCAGCGTCACGCCCTCGAAACTCACGAATGCGGCCAGGTTCGCGGCCATGATCAGGCTGAACAGCGCCGACACCCCGAAAATCATCGCCGGATTGCCTTTGCCGACATCTTCCTCGGTGAAGCCATTGGCCCGCATCCAGGCCTTTTGGAACAGGAGCGGGGAATACCACAGCCCGCCAATAAGGAAATTCGCCAGCGCCGCGGCGATCACCGCCAGCCAGTTGATTGAATCCATCGCCCTACCTCCACGTCGACGTCAGCACAAAATGAACCGATCCGAAGCAAAGGTCTTGGACAAAAATGACCACGTGGACGAATGGATCAGGTGACCGTGAAGCCGCCAGGCTGAAAGCCTGAATGGGTGGCGGTGGTCACCGAGACATTATGCGACCCGACAGGTGCCTGTTCGAGAATGATAATGTCGACTTCGGCCACGCCGTCACCCGGACCGACCCGGACAGCCATCACGACGATGCCGGGCCCAAAGGAGACATTCATATCCTCGGTATAGGCATCGCCGGTGATGGTGACGGTCATTTGCGTGCCGCGCGCGCCAGTCGCCGGGCTGATGGTCTGCAAGATGCTCATGAGTTCCTCCACCTGCCCAAAGCCTAAGCCACCCGGCGGCGGCCGGATATCGTGGAAACCACAATGGAGGGAAACCCGTTTGCCTAGCGCCTAGTCGGCTTGGGCTTCAGCGCGGCGGCGAAGTCATGCGAGCGCTGGAACCATGCCTGGAGCGTGTCGATATCGTCATAAAGGCTCTCGGGGATCGCGGCATATTCCTTCTGCACAAACCCCGGATAACCCTCATGGAGCCCCGCATCATAGGTCTCCAGAAACTCGGCGAGATCCGCCTTCGAAAGCCTGATCCCGATCCTGTCGAGCTTCGACATCTGGGCATACATGTTCCCGTTGATCGAACAATAAGGGTTCTGATCGCCCTTGAGTTCGACCCCTTCCACCCCGGCGATCATCTTCTCGAAGACCGCCCGGACTTTCGGATCAGGGATGTGCTTTGGGGAACCGGTCATTCATCCATCCGCGAGCTCAAACAATAAGGCCGGCCCATCTGGCAACAAGGAGCAGTAATCCGGCGACCATGATAGTCCCGAAAAACCGGAAGGTGTACCGGGTCACGCGTTCTGGCAAAAACGTATCGAACACACGCCCGTCTTCGGCGCCGTAACGCTCGGCCAGGGCTGTGAGCGGGCAGCGCATGCCATTGCCAAGAAACACCACGGTCTCGATAGCCAGCAGACCGAGGGCCACCCACAACCAGGTCCCGGAAGACCCCGTAACGCCGGCATAGAGCAGCACAAAGGTGGAAATCGCCATAACCACATAGATCGCGGTATGGACGAACCGAACTGCAGCAAGTCGATGAGCATCGGTCATCGCTTTCCCCCTCGGGAAGAAAGCTTACTCCGCCGCGCTCGATTCTTCGCTACCGAATTTCTTTTCGATATAGTCGGCAACCATCTGCTTGAACTCTTCGGCAATGCCCGGACCACGCAGGGTCGTGGCTTTCCTGCCGTCAATGAAAACAGGTGCCGCAGGGTTTTCGCCGGTACCGGGCAGCGAGATGCCGATATCGGCGTGCTTGGATTCCCCCGGGCCATTCACGATGCAGCCCATCACCGCGACCTTGAGCCCTTCGACCCCCGGATAGCGCTCGCGCCATTCCGGCATCGAGGCCGAAAGATGTCCCTCGATATCCTTGGCCAGCTCCTGGAAAACTGTCGAGGTGGTGCGCCCGCAACCGGGGCAGGCGGTGACAACCGGCAGGAACTGCCGGAACCCCATGGTCTGCAGGAGCTGCTGCGCCACCTGCACTTCGAGCGCACGGTCGCCGCCCGGCTCCGGGGTCAGCGAAATGCGGATCGTGTCGCCGATCCCCTGCTGCAACAAAATCCCGAGCGCCGCTGAAGAGGCGACGATGCCCTTCGAACCCATGCCGGCCTCGGTCAGCCCCAGATGCAGCGCATAATCGGCGCGCGCGGAAAGCTCTTCATAGACCTTGATGAGGTCCTGCACCTGGCTGACCTTGGTCGAAAGGATGATCCTGTCACGACCAAGCCCGATTTCCTCGGCCCTTTCCGCGCTCAACAGCGCCGACTGGATGATCGCCTCGCGCTGCACCCGCGCGGCCGACCAGGGCTCGGCCCGGTCCGCATTCTCATCCATCAGCCTGGTCAGCAATTCCTGATCGAGCGAGCCCCAATTGACCCCGATGCGCACCGGTTTGCCATACTCGATGGCCGTCTCGATCATCTGCCCGAACTGCTTGTCGCGCTTGTCCTTGAACCCGACATTGCCCGGATTGATACGGTATTTGGCAAGCGCCTCGGCGCAGGCCGGGTGATCGGCCAAAAGCTTGTGCCCGATATAGTGAAAGTCGCCAATCAGCGGCACATCGACCCCGAGCGCCATCAACCGGTCGCGGATATGCGGCACCGCGGCTGCGGCCTCGTCGCGGTCGACGGTGATCCGCACAAGTTCCGATCCCGCCCGGGCAAGGCTCGCGACCTGGCGCACCGTTGAATCGATATCGGCGGTATCGGTATTGGTCATTGATTGCACGACCACCGGGGCGCCGCCGCCCACGACCACGTCGCCAATCCTGACCCCTACTGTGTGTCGCCTGTCGAGCATTTGACCGTCCTAACCGGAATTCATGACACCGATATGGTGCGCGAAGCGCCACCTGTCCATCCAAGTGCGCCCCGCGCCACCTGTCCATCTCAGCGTGGCTGCTGCCTGCATCCACAGGCCGGGCGCGGCGCCACGGGGATACGCTTTTGGCACCCGGCTGGCAATATCGGCGCCGGGCCAGGCCAGATTGTCACCATGTGGACACAGCAGGCCTGGAATTCGATGGAGGGGACTTATCGCAGAACTTGCGCGGTGATATGAGAACACCGCGATCCGGCAGCGATCAATTTCACTCGATCAATGGCCGGGCCGACACACGCACGGCCCATGCCAACTCCGGCTCCACCCCATCGGCAGCAATGTCGATTCGTCACGTTCATATTCGACGTGATTCTGAGCGGCGCTCTGGCGCCGCACTTCGATATTTAAGGACTGAACAATGAAACTCGATTTGATCAAATTCGCCCTGATCCTGGGGTTGATGAGCGCCGTCGGTGCGTTCGCCATCGACATGTATCTGCCGGCCATGCCGGCCATTGCCGAGGATTTTGGCGCCCCTGTCGCCGCCGCGCAGCTGACGCTCATGTCCTATTTCCTGGCCTTCGGCGTCAGCCAGCTATTCTATGGCCCGGCCAGCGACATGTTCGGCCGCAAGCTGCCGATCTTTTTCGGCATGGGCCTGTTCGTGCTCGCCTCCATCGGCTGCGCCATGGCGCCCAATATCGAAACCCTGATCGGCCTGCGTGCCGTGCAGGGCCTTGGCGCGGCCGCGATGATGTCGATCCCGCGCGCGATCGTGCGCGATCTCTATACCGGGCAGAAGGCGACCCGCCTGATGTCGACCATCATGCTGGTGATCTCGATCTCGCCGATGCTGGCCCCGCTGCTCGGCAGCCTCGTCATCGTGCCGTTTGGCTGGCGCGCCGTGTTCCTCGCCATCGCCGGGACGACGTTGCTCGCTGCCCTGATGGTGACCCTGGCGCTGCCCGAAACCCTCGAGCCTGCGCGACGCACCCCGTTCAAGGGCCGGGCCATGCTCAAGAGCTTCGGCATCCTGGTGCGCGATCCCTCTTTCATGGGCCTCACCTTTATCGGCGGGCTCGGCATGGCGGCGTTCTTCACGTTCCTGGGCAGCGCATCCTTTGTCTATATGGACCATTTCGGGCTCTCGCCGACCGAGTTCTCGGTGGCCTTCGCGCTCAACGCGGCCGGCTTTTTCACCGCAAGCCAGTTCGCAGCCAATCTGATGGGCAAGTTCGGCGCCCACCGCCTCATCCGGGTTTCCACTGCGGGCTATGCGGTGATGGTGATCATCCTGCTCGCCCTGTTCGCCGGCGGCATGGGATCGCTGCCGCTGCTTGTCGTGATGTTCCTTCTCGCCAATGCCTTCATGGGCTTCATCATGCCCACATCCATGGTGCTGGCGCTCGAAGAGCACGGTGAGATCGCAGGCGCTGCCGCATCTCTCGGCGGCACGCTGCAAATGGTGGCCGGCGCGATCGCAATGACAGTGTCGAGCATGGTTTTCGACGGCACGCCGGTCCCCATGCTCGAGGTCATTGTCGCCTGCGGCCTCGGTGCCTTCGTTCTGGCCCTGATCACGGTCAAGACCCCGGCTGCAGTGGCTGCCGAATAGGCAATGGCCGGCATCGATCAACGACGCAGCAACGCCGCCCTCGCCGCGGCGGCGCTTTTCTTGAAGGACCGCTCGAAGCCTCCTGACACGTTCTGACAGTGCCCCGTGTTACCTCTCCCTCCAGAAAAAGGGAGAGGATATATGCCGGCTCTGAATGCAAATGATGCTACCCGCTACTGGATTGCCGTAGCTTCGGCAGAGCACGCAAGACGCGGCGCTACCGATGGCGGATTCATGCAGGTTTGCCACGGCAAAGGCGCACCGCTGAGGCGGATCGCGCCCGGTGATGGCGTGGTCTATTATTCTCCGACCGAGACCTTTCGCGGCACGGACAAACTGCAGCGCTTCACGCTCATTGGCCGGGTTCGCGACAACACCATCTACACAGCCGACATGGGCAATGGCTTCGTCCCCCATCGCCGTGACGTCGATTACGCCGCCGCGCGTGAAACACCGATCCGCCCCCTGCTCGACCAGCTCGAGTTCACAAAAGGAAAGCGGAACTGGGGGTACCAGTTCCGCTTCGGTCTGTTCGAAATATCGGAGGCCGACTACCGGCTCATCGCCGAAGCGATGAACGCCAGGTTCAATTCGGGCGCACCGGTCACTCAGCCTCTTCCAGCCTGACCAGCAGATCCTTGGCGTCGACCTGGTCGCCCGGTGAGACGATCACCTCGGCCACCGTACCGTCCGCCTCCGCATGGATGGCGGTTTCCATCTTCATGGCCTCGATGGAGAGGAGCACATCCCCTGCCGTCACGCTCTGCCCGGCCTTGACCGCCACGGTCGAGATCACGCCCGGCATCGGTGCACCGACATGCAAGGCGTTGCCGCTCTCGGCCTTGGGCCGTGCAACCACCGAACCAGCCATCGACCTGTCCGGTACCATCACAGAACGCGGCTGTCCGTTAAGCTCGAAGAACACCCGGACATTGCCCTTTTCGTTTGGCTCGGAATGCCCCTGATACTGGACGACCAGCGTCACACCTTTCTCGAGCTCGATATAGGTCTCATCGCCCTGTTCCAGCCCGTAGAAATAGATCGGGGTCGGCAGCACGGCGGTCGGGCCGTAGGTCTCGGCCGCGGCCATGAACTCGGTGAAGACCTTGGGATACATCAGATAGGAGGCGAGCCGGAAATCGTCGATCTCGGTGCCCGTCGCTTCCTCGGCCTTCTTGCGCTCGGCCTCGAGATCGGCGTCCTCGAGATAGGCACCAGGCCGCTTTTCGAGCGGCTTTTTGCCCTTGAGGACCTTGGCCTGCAGCGCCTTGGGGAACCCCGCCGGCGGCTGGCCGAGATCGCCCTTCATGAACCCGACGACCGAATCCGGAAACGCCACATCCTTGTTCGGGTCTTCCACATCGGCCCTTGTGAGCCCGGCGCTGACCATGGCCAGCGCCATATCGCCGACAACCTTGGAGGACGGGGTCACCTTCACAATGTCACCGAACATCTGGTTGACGTCGGCATAGGTCTGGGCAACCTCGTGCCAGCGGCTTTCAAGCCCCAGCGAACGCGCCTGTTCCTTGAGATTGGTGAACTGGCCGCCCGGCATCTCGTGCAGATAGACTTCCGAGGCACCCGAGCGCAGATCGCTTTCGAACGGGCGGTACTGGGTGCGCACGGCCTCCCAGTAGAACGAAATCTCGCGAATGACCCTGGGGTCGAATTCGGGATCGCGTTCGCCACCGCGAAGGGCCGCGGCAATCGAGCCGAAACAGGGCTGCGACGTGGTACCCGAAAAGCTGTCCATCGCCGCATCGACCGCATCGGCCCCGGCATCGACGGCGGCCAGCACCGTGGCCGCTGCAGCGCCCGACGTGTCGTGGGTGTGGAAGTGGATCGGCAGGGAGATTTCCTGCTTCAGCTCGCCGATCAGTTTTCTCGCCGCTGCCGGCTTCATCAGACCGGCCATGTCCTTGATACCCAGAACATGCGCGCCCGCCGCTTCGAGCTCCTTGGCGAGCTTCACATAATATTTGAGATCATAAATGCCGGGATCGGGCGCCAGCATGTCGCCGGTGTAGCAAACCACACCTTCGCAGACCTTGCCGCTTTCGATCACCGCATCCATCGAGACGCGCATGTTCTCGACCCAGTTGAGGCAATCGAACACACGGAAAATGTCGACCCCGCCCTTGGCGGCCTGTTCGACGAAGTATTTGACCACATTGTCCGGATAATTGGTGTAGCCCACCCCGTTCGAGCCGCGCAGCAGCATCTGGGTGAGGATATTGGGCGCTTCCTCGCGGATCGCCGCGAGCCGCTCCCAAGGGTCCTCGGTCAGGAACCGCATCGCCACGTCAAAGGTCGCCCCGCCCCAGCATTCCAGTGAGAACAGGTTCGGCATGCCATGGCTGTAGGCCTTGGCGATCGCGGTGATGTCATGCGTGCGCATGCGGGTCGCCAGCAGCGACTGATGAGCATCGCGCATCGTCGTGTCGGTCATCAGCACGCGATCCTGCGCTTTCATCCAGTCGGCCAGGCCCTTGGCGCCTTCGCGCTCGAGGATTTGCCGCGAGCCTTCGATCACCGGTGGCGGCGCGAATTCAGGCACCACCGGCGCTGCAGCGTTTGCTGGCGGCCGCGGTCGGTCCACGACCTCCGGGTGACCGTTGATGGTCACATCGGCGATATAGGTCAGAAGCTTGGTCGCCCGGTCCTGCCGCTTCGGAATATCGAAGAGTTCGGGCGTGTCGTCGATGAACCGCGTCGTATAGGAATTATCGCGGAATTTGGGGTGCCCGATGATGTTCTCGAGGAAGGTGAGATTGGTCGTCACCCCGCGAATACGGAACTCGCGCAAGGCGCGGTCCATGCGCATGATGGCCTCTTCGGGCGTCGGCGCCCAGGTGGTTACCTTTTCCAGAAGCGGATCGTAATAGCGCGTGATCACCGCGCCGGAATAGGCGGTGCCGCCATCGAGACGCACCCCGAACCCGGTCGCCCCGCGATAGGCGGTGATCCGGCCATAGTCGGGGATGAAATTCTCTTCGGGGTCTTCGGTCGTCACCCGGCACTGCAGTGCATTGCCGTGCAGGACGATATCCTTTTGTTCGGGCACACCCGATTCCGGGGTCCCGATGACCGCGCCGTCCATCACGTGGATCTGCGCCTTGACGATATCGATGCCGGTCACTTCCTCGGTGACCGTATGCTCGACCTGGATGCGCGGATTGACCTCGATGAAATAGAACGCACCGGTGTCCGCATCCATCAGGAATTCGACCGTGCCCGCGCAGCGATACCGGGCCGAGTTCCCGAGTTTGAGGGCCGCATCGGTCAGCCCCTTGCGCTGCTCGTCGCTCAGATAGGGCGCCGGCGCACGCTCGACCACCTTCTGGTTGCGCCGCTGCACCGAGCAGTCACGCTCGAACAGATGCACCAGATTGCCGTGATCATCGCCCAGAAGCTGCACCTCGACATGGCGGGCGCGCTCGATGAGCTTTTCGAAATACATTTCGTCCTTGCCGAACGCGGCCTTTGCTTCGCGCTTGGCTTCAGCGACCTCGTCGCGCACTGCCTTTTCATCGCGGATGACGCGCATGCCGCGGCCGCCCCCGCCCCAGCTCGCCTTGAGCATCAGCGGGAAACCGACCTCGCGCGCCATTTTCAGGCAGGTATCGAGATCGTCCGGCAAAGGCTCGGTTGCCGGCACCACCGGCACATCGGCCTCGATGGCCATGTTGCGAGCGGCGACCTTGTTGCCCAGCGCCCGCATGGTCTCGGGCCGCGGACCGATAAAGGTGATCCCCGCATCGGCGCAGGCTTCTGCGAATTCGGGGCTTTCGGACAGCAGACCGTAGCCCGGATGGATCGCATCGGCGCCCGCCAGCTTGGCGACGCGCAGATACTCATCGATTTGCAGATAGGCCTCGACAGGCCCCAGTCCCTTGCCGATCAGATAGGATTCGTCTGCCTTGAACCGGTGCAGTGCCAGCTTGTCTTCCTCGGCATAGACCGCAACGGTCTTGAGCCCGAGTTCATTGGCGGCGCGGAAGACGCGAATGGCGATTTCCGAACGGTTGGCAACTAGGATTTTCTTGATCGGCACCGGAACCTCGACTGGTTGGAACGGCTGAACGGTCCGCCAGGGGAGCGATGCCCCCGCAGCGGCGTGGCATGGTGGGACGCTGATGCGTCCTCAGGAACGCAGATAGGCGCTGAGATGGTTCATGTCGTAGCCGGCCTTGGAGGCCGAGGACAGAATCTCTTCGGCGGGCAGCGCGCCGGACTGGCTGAGCGCCCACAGGGTTGTCGAGCGGGTGCCGGTGCGGCAATAGCACAGCACCTTGCCCGCCGCGCTGTCGAGCGCATTGCGGGTCGCTTCGATCATGTCGGGGGTGACGCCTTCGCGGCCCATCGGGATCTCGACATAGGTGAGCCCGAGCGCTTCGGCGCGGCTCTTTATCTCCGCGCCGGTGGGCTGGTCGGGGGCTTCCCCGTCCGGCCGGTTGTTGACCACCATCACGAAGCCCGCCTCCTTGATCGCGTCGAGGTCCGAGGGCTGGATCTGCCCGCTGACGCTGACCCGGTCATTGATTGTCTTGAGCTCCATGCAAAGCGCCTCCTCGCTGGTCGTCTGGATTGCGCAACTTATAGAGGGGCAGCCGGTTCCAACGCAACTGTTTGCGCATAGTGAAACCCGCAAACCCGACATGCAGGCAAGGGGAACGCAGAAAACCCTGCTATAATGACAGCATCATGCGCCGATCGCTGTTGCCTTTCGCTCTTTTGCTGGTCCTCGCATTCACCACCGCCACGCAGGCGATGAACCGGATCGGCGTGCGGGTGGTGCAGGGAGAAGGGGCGTTCTACGACACCGTAACCGGCGATCGCTTCTTCCCGCGCGGTGCCAATTATGTCGACTTCAAGCTTGTAGGCCGCCGCTTCGAGGACCGCCCACTCGCCACCGATACGTTCGACCCCGTGCGCATTGCCGATGCTTTCATCCTGTTGAAGGACTTTGGCTACAACACCGTCCGGGTGTTCTTCGATTTGTGCAACACCGGTTCGGTTTGCATCACCGGTCCGGGCCGCGAGGGACTCAATCCCGATTACCTTGACAACATGGCCGAATTCACCCGGATCGCCCGGGACCACGACATCCACGTCCTGTTCACGTCCAACGACATCCCCGACCATGGCGGCTATGGCGAGATCGCCAATCGCGATGCGTCGGAGATGATCGAGGGCTATCGCAACGCGCATTACATCACCCGCGGCGGCATCGACGCCTTTACTGCCTATTGGCGCGACCTGATGGCGGCCCTTGCAGAGCGCGACACCGCCTGGGAGGCGGTTCTGGGCTGGTCGCTGGTCAACGAACAATGGACATTCTCGCAGCAGCCGCCGCTTTCACTCGATCAAGGCATGATCACAAACGGCACCGGAAAAACGTACGATCTGTCGGACCCCGAACAGAAACGCAGGATGATCACCGACAATCTGATCGCGATCAGCGCCGAAGTTTCCACGATCATCAAGGCCACCGATCCCGATGCGCTCGTCACAATGGGGTTCTTCGCTCCACGCTTCCCCAACGAAACCGGCATTGGCGGCGACTGGTTCGTCGACACCGAACCGCTTCTGGCCGGCGCTCCGCTCGATTTCTTCGATTTTCATGCCTACACCGACACCGATCTCGGTATCGCCGGTCAGGCCGAGAATTTCGGCATGCCGCAACACCGCGACAAAGCCGTCATCATGGGTGAAGTCGGCTCGTCCTCGGCCTACATTCCTCGCCTGCAAATGGCGTTGCGGGCCGAACAGATCTGGATGGCGCAAAGCTGTGATGAAGGGTTCGACGGCTGGCTGCATTGGGGCTTCTACCCATTCCCACCCGGCGCCGATCAGCACCCTCCCTACACGCTTCTCTCTCACGACCGGACATTTCTTGAGGGACTGGCGCCCATCAATCGGCCAGACCCCTGTCTGAAGGGAGATTATGAGCCCTCGGTCCTGTTGACCGAAGGCGCAACGGCCACCGCATCGCGCTCCCTGCCCGGCCATCCGCCTGACCACGCCATTGACGCGAACAACGAAACCACCTGGGAAAGCGGCACCGAAGCCCCCGGCCATGTCGAGATCGCCTTTGCGGAACCCGGTCGGCTCGGCGAGGTGAATATCCGCCTCGCCCAATACCCCGAGGGCGAAACCCGAAGCATCATAACGGCCATGCTGGCCGATGGAACCAATGTGTTGATCGGGGACCTGACGCGAAACACAAAGGACAGCGAGGTGCTTTCAGTCCGCCTGCCCGGTGGCCTGCCTGATGTGGCGGGGTTGCGGGTCGAGATCGCCGCCTCTCCAAGCTGGGTATCGTTCTACGAAATCGAAGCGCTACGTGATCCCGGCAAGGATGCGCCCTGCCTTTTGACCGCAAGAACAGCGGTCAATCTGCGTGGGGACGCCTCCACGCAGAACCCGCCCGTCGGGCAGCTGCCTGCCAGCATGGCGGTCATGGCATTCAGGGCGGTCGACGGAGCCGATGGCTTCACATGGTACCGCATGACCGGCAATGCCTTTGTGCGCTCGGATGTGGTCGCCGCAGGGCCCCGCTGCGCGACTCTCCGGGCGGAGTAGCCGGATCTGGTCGGTCCCGACATGTCAGCATTCCAACAAAATGCCGCGTTATCAACATTTTACCAAGGTGAGTCGGGGGCCAAAGTCCTCCGGCGCAACCAAGCTCCGATTCGAAGAAAGGCCATTGTCCCGCGAAATCCGAAATCCATGGGGCACACCGACGCTCCCCGTAGCACATCCGCCCCATCTTCAGCGCAACCCAAGTCAAGGGCGCCTGAAAAACGGCATGAATCCGACCAAGCTCTGCTTTTTATTTTTTTGGAAAAGAACAACAAGATTATCGAATGCCTTCTGGATCATCTATACATGTCTCGCGCGCATTTGACGAAATCCTGATCAACTCTGTCACTGGCCCCCGTTCCGCTTTGATCCAAAACATTTTGGATACCGCGGCGACTGGCCGGAATTGATCTTCGGATAATCTATGGAATTGGCTCAAAAACCTATATAATTCAGATGGATCGGACGTGCGCGGAGTGCACCACTCGTAGTCGGCAGGGCGCCTTTTCCGGATCAGTCAGATTTCCGCCATTTTTGCCGATCGGCAATTTCCGGCTCCACACCAATTCCGGGCCAGTGGACTGATCCTAAGTATCTACGTAGGGATAAGCCCCTAAAACCATTGAAAAAATACCAATTCGCGTTTCTCTTCAAAGCTTTAATCTTCGGGGGGTGGTTTGTTGCGCCTAACCATGTTTGACTAGAGTGCCCATAAACGAAGGGTGGCATCGCTTTATGCGCAACAGGGCGCCAACAAGAAATATGCCGGCAAACGGCAGGTGCTGTGCCGCCACAGTTCATTGAGGAACCATGAAAAACCGTACGAATTCTGAACTGATCCAACACATGGCGAGGGAGGCCAAGCAGGGACGCATCTCCCGCCGTGAATTTATGCAATACGCCACCGCGGCCGGCATGACCGCTGCGACGGCGACCGGGCTGATGACCACCGGCGCATTCGCCCAGCCCAAATCGGGCGGCACCTTCCGCTGGGGTATCCATGACGGCAACACGTCCGATACCCACGATCCCGGCACCTATGTGACCCGCGTGATGATCTTCCTCGCGCACACCCACCGCTCGTATCTCACCCAGATCAATGGTGATGGTTCGCTTGGCCCGGATCTGGCCACCAACTGGACCGCGAGTGAAGACGCCTCTGAGTGGACCTTCGAACTCAACCAGAACGCCAGCTTCCACAGCGGCAAGAAGGCCACCGCCGACGACGTCATCGCCTCGCTCAACCACCACCGCGGTGATGACACCACCTCGGCTGCCAAGGCGCTGCTCACCGATGTCACCGACATCACCAAGGATGGCGACCACGTCGTCACGGTGAAGCTGTCCCGCGGCAATGCCGACTTCCCCTGGCTGATGACCGACTACCACCTGGCCATCTGTCGCGCCAATGACGACGGCACGATCGATTGGCAGTCGGGCGACGGCACCGGTCCGTACAAGATCGACTCGGGTGAGTTCGGTGTGCAGTTCAGCCTTAGCCGCCACGAAGGCTGGCATGGCGAAGGCGCTTATTTCGACAAGGTCGAAATGATCACCCTGAACGATCCGAACGCCCGCCAGACAGCACTTGTGACCGGCGACGTGGACTCCGTGTCCCAGGTCGACCTCAAGACCATGGCGCTGCTGCAGCGTGACCCGAACATCCAGGTGCTGAACGTGCCGTCCGCCGGTGCGATCACCATGCCGATGTTCTGCGACACCGCACCGTTCGACGATGTGAATGTGCGCAACGCGTTGAAGCTCGCGATCGACCGCGACGAGATCATCGAAAAGATCCTGTTCGGCGCAGCAACCAAGGGCAACGACTTCCACCATTCGCCCGCCCAGCCTTATTGGCCGGACGATATCCCGCAGCGCGAATACGACCCCGACCAGGCCAAGTCCCTGCTGAAGAAGGCAGGCGCCGAAGGTCTGACTGTCAGCCTGTCGACTGCCGACAGCGTCAGCGCCGGGGCCGTCGACATGGCCGTTCTCTACGCCGAACAGGCCAAGGCTGCCGGGATCAACGTCAACGTCGTGCGGGAGCCGAACGATGGCTACTACTCCGACGTTTGGCTGGTGAAGCCCTTCACCCTCGTTTCCTGGGGCGCCCGTCCGACGCCGGACGTGATGTATACCCTGGCCTACAAGGATGACGCGGCCTGGAACGAAAGCCACTGGCAGAACGAGCGGTTCAACGAACTGCTGCTGCAGGCGAAGTCGGAGCTCAACGATTCGGTGCGTGCCGAAATGTATCGCGAAATGGCCATGCTGGCCCGCGACGATGGCGGCACCATCATTCCGTTCTTCAACAACTTCGTCTACGGCGCCCGTTCCAATGTGGGCGTGCCGGAGAATCTTGCAGCAAGCTGGGAGAGCGACGGCGGTCGCGCAGCCAGCCGCTGGTGGTTCAACGACTAAGACAATTGAGGCGCCGGTATCCAAAGGGTACCGGCGCTTTCGGTGTGGGCCGGCATCAGCTTGTTCTTTTGAAGCCGCGGCGATCCGCGCTGCTGTTTCAATGGCGCAAGTTCTGTGTCGCGCAGGGTCTGGCCTGCGCACGTCAACGAAAACACAACGCGAACCAACGCGAACCAACGATAAGGGACGAGCATCATGAGTGGTGTATTGGGGATCGTTCTGAAACGGTTGGGGCTGGGCCTTCTGACCCTCCTGATCATTTCGATTCTGATCTTTTTCGCCGTCGAACTGCTGCCGGGCGATATCGCCCAGGCGGTACTCGGCCAGGGCGCAACCGAAGAAACCGTCAACGCCATGCGGCAGCAACTGGGCCTCGATCGACCGGCGCCGGTCCGCTACCTGGAGTGGCTGGCGGGAGCTGTGCAAGGCGACTTCGGGGTGTCGCTGATTTCCGGCAACAGTGTGGGCAATGTCATTGGCCCGCGCTTCCTCAACACCTTGTTCCTCGCCGGCTATGCGGCGCTGATCGCGGTGCCGATCTCGATCATCCTCGGGGTGATCGTGGCGCTGCTGCGCAACTCGCTGTTTGACCGGGTCGCCAACGTGATGACCCTCACCTCGATCTCCTCGCCGGAGTTCTTCCTCGGCTATATCCTGATCCTCTATTTCTCGGTGCAATGGGACATGTTCCCGTCCCTCGCCTCGCTCGGACCGGACATCAGTATCGGGGAATATCTCTACCGGGCCTTCCTGCCAGCCCTGACCATGGTGCTGGTGGTGACCGCCCACATGATGCGAATGACGCGGGCGGCGATCATCAATCTGCTCGCCTCGCCCTATATCGAGATGGCACGCCTCAAGGGCACACCGGCCTGGAAGGTTATCGTCTTCCACGCCCTGCCCAATGCCTGGGCCCCGATCATCAATGTCGTGGCGCTCAACCTCGCCTATCTCATCACCGGCGTGGTGCTGGTCGAGGTGGTGTTCGTCTATCCGGGCATCGGCCAGCTGCTGGTCGACGCGGTGTCGAAACGCGACTTCCCCATCGTACAGGCCTGCTGCCTGATCTTCGCAGCGACCTTTATCCTGTTGAATCTGACCGCGGACGTGGGAGCCATTCTCACCAATCCGCGCCTCAGGCACCCCAAGTAAGGAGGGCGGATCATGAGCATGTTTGTCGTCGGCTATTACGCCCTTCTCATCGCCGCAGCCTGCGCTGCCGCTTATTTCAAACAACGCAGTGCCTTCGTGGTGCTGTTCTCGCTGACCCTGATATCCTTCGTGGTCGGTATTATCGGGGGACAATCCGCCCTCTGGACCATCACAGTCGGTGCCGGGATCCTGGCCCTGGCAGCCGGCACGTCCTACGCGTGGCGTGAGTTCCTCGTCATCCTCGCCGACACCAATATCGGCAAGACGCTGACGGGCAACCAGCTGACATATTCAACGATCATCGGGGTTCTGCTGATCGGGGTTCTGCTGTCCTACTGGATGAGCTGGGGCGTCACCGAATATCTGGTGGCACTGCTGATCGTCATCGTGGCCGCGTCCATGCTGAACCACGAATCGGCCAAGGCCCTGCGAACTGCGCCACTGACTGCCAGTTTCGGCATGTTCGTGGTGTTCACCTATGCGGTAATGGGCATCTTCGCGCCGCTGATCGCCCCGTACGGGCAGGCCGAAGTTGTCACCCAGGCCTTCGCACCCGCGGACGAAAACCTGTTGCTCGGCGCCGACCAGCTCGGCCGTGACATGTTCTCCCGCGTCGTGTTCGGCGCCCGCAACTCGGTGGGTCTCGCCCTTGCCGCGACGGTCCTCGCCTTCACCATGGGCGCGATCGCCGGGCTCTTCGCCGCCACGCGCGGCGGCTGGCTCGACCAGGTCATCGGCCGGATCGCTGACATCATCATGTCGGTCCCGTCCCTGATCTTCGCGCTGCTGATGCTCTCGATCTTCGGCACCAACCTCATTGTTGTGGTTGTCGTTGTCGCGGTCATCTACTCGCCACGCGTCTTCCGCCTCACACGAGCGGTGGCCGGCAATGTGGTGGTCATGGACTATATCGAAGCTGCCCGACTACGCGGGGAGAAGACCTGGTATCTGATCCGCAAGGAGATCCTGCCCAACTGTACGGCACCGCTGATTGCCGAATTCGGTCTCGAGTTCTGCTTCGTGTTCCTGCTGGTCGCCGGCCTGAGCTTCCTGGGTCTCGGCATTCAGCCGCCGACCGCCGACTGGGGGTCGATGGTGCGTGAGAACGCGACGCTCATCTCGTTTGGCGAGATCACCCCGCTGATCCCCGCCGCCGCCATCGCGCTACTTACCGTGGCGGTCAATTTTGTGGTTGACTGGATGCTATACCGGTCCTCGGGCTTGAAGGAGTAGGTTGAATGGGTTCACCCAAGAAAAATGAAGTCCTGCTTGAGATCAAGGATCTGCGCATCGAAGGCTATGCCGACGAGGAATGGATCGAGATCGTTCACGGCATCGATCTGACCCTTCACCGTGGTGAAGTCATGGGCCTGATCGGTGAGTCAGGGGCAGGCAAATCCACCATCGGTCTCGCCGCCATGGGCTTCGCCCGTGACGGCTGCCGGATCTCCGGCGGCTCGGTCGAGTTCGACGGCATGGAATTGACGACCACGCCAAAGGCGGATCTCAGGGCATTGCGCGGTTCGCGCATTGCCTATGTCGCCCAGTCGGCAGCGGCCTCGTTCAACCCGGCCCAGAAGCTGATCGACCAGCACACCGAAGCTCCGGTGCACTACCGGATGAAGAAGCGTCTCGAGGCGCAGGAAGACGCCATGGAGCTCTATGAGCGCCTTCGCCTTCCAAACCCGACCGAGATCGGCTTCCGCTATCCGCACCAGGTCTCGGGCGGGCAGTTACAACGCGCCATGACCGCCATGGCCATGGCGTGCCGGCCGGACCTCATCATCTTCGATGAGCCCACCACCGCGCTCGACGTGACCACCCAGATCGAGGTGCTGGCCGCGATCCGCGACATTGTCGACCAGTTCAACACGGCCGCGATCTATATCACCCACGATCTGGCCGTGGTTGCCCAGATGGCCGACACCATCAAGGTGTTGCTCAAGGGCAATGAGGTCGAGGAAGCCTCGACCGTCGAGATGCTGGAAAACCCGCGGGAGGACTACACCAAGTCACTCTGGGCGGTGCGCAGCTTCAAGCGCGAACAGCGCGCGCGTCCCACCGACGCCACCCAGCCGATCATCTCGGTCGAGCACATCGATGCCTCCTATGGCAATTCCGATGTGAAGGTGCTCGACGATGTCAGCTTCGACATCTATCCGGGCATGACCGTGGCTGTGGTGGGTGAATCCGGCTCGGGCAAATCGACGACCGCCCGCTGCATCACCGGCCTCTTGCCGCCAACGGCAGGACGAATCCTGTTCGACGGACAGGAACTCCCTGCCCGTTACCAGGACCGCTCGAAAGAGCAATTGCGCCAGGTGCAGATGATCTACCAGATCGCCGACACCGCGCTGAACCCGCAAATGCGGATCGGTGACATCATCGGCCGACCGGCGGAGTTCTACGGCAATCTGCGCGGCGGTGCGCTCAAGAACCGGGTCGACGAACTGCTCGATCTCATCGAACTCGAGCCGTCCAAGTTCTACTACCGCTATCCGAGCGAACTTTCGGGCGGTCAAAAGCAGCGCATCGGCATTGCCCGGGCGCTGGCCGCCGATCCGCGTATGATCATTTGTGACGAGGTCACCTCCGCGCTCGATCAACTTGTGGCCGAGGGCATTCTCAAGCTTCTCGACCGGCTGCAGGAGGAACTCGATCTTGCCTATATGTTCATCACCCATGACCTCGCCACGGTGCGTTCGATCGCCGATGAGGTGGTGGTGATGAAACAGGGCAAGGTGGTCGAACAGGGACCCAAGGACGAAATGTTCACGCCCCCGCATCACCCCTATACGGACCTGCTGCTGTCTTCGGTGCCCGAAATGGACCCGAACTGGCTTACGGCCCTGTTGGAGGAGCGCGGCGTCGACAATATCGGGGAAGCGGCCGATACCGGAAAATCGGCGCTCAAGCCCGGCGAATAGGGACGTCCTCAAGGACCGCGAAAAGGGCCGTGCCTTCGGGCGCGGCCCTTGTCTATTCTATGTCTGCTGGCCGGTCCGGCAACCAGCCCTGCCAGACCTCAGGCCATCCCTCGATGAAGAACCGCGCTACCTGGGCCGGGTCGGCATTGCGTTCGCTCTGCCAGGCCAGAAGTGCGTTCATCACCTCCAGCGGCATGGTCGCCCCTCTGAGATAGTCGGCAACGGCCGGCGCATCGGCGAACACCCAGTCCGCCACCGCCAGCACCACCGGCTCCGAGGGGAACGCCGATCGCTGCGGATTGGGACAATTGGGCTGCCCGAGACAGGGAAAGGCATCCGGCTCATAGGTGCCGAGCGAAAGACGATGAAACCCGAACTGGGCCAGCGCCGAATTGGGCTGCCAGTAGTAGAACACCAAAGGCTCCTTGAGCGAAATCGCATCCGCGATCCGCTGGTCCATCTCGAAACGATTGGCCGGGGTGATCACCTCGAACTGGCTCGCCAGGCCGAACGCGCGCAGCAGATTGTCGTTGATCACCGCGCAGGCCCAGTCCGCCGGGCAGGTCAGGAATTTCGGCGCCGGCAGATCGCTCGCCGGTACCGGCTGGGCTGGTAGCGGATTGCCCTCCGCGTCGAGCCCGGGTTCGGGCGCGGGAACCAATGCCCGCATCAGCTCTTCCCATTCCGCAAGCTGGCTGGCGTCTTCAAGCCCGGGATTGGCGGCCGCGAGCGATGCGGGCACGAACCAGCCCTCGAGCGTTCCGCCCGAATAGGTCGAGGCCATGGGGCGCACATTACCCGCCGATATCGCCGAGTTCCAGATTTCGGGGATCCGCGCCACCCACATTTCCGGGGCAACCGCGGGCTGCTGGGTGGTGGCCATGGAAGACCCCGTCGAGGCGATATCGCCGGAGACGATCCGTGCCGGACAGCCAACTTCCTCGGTCAGCAGCAGAAGGTGAATATTGGCAAGAATCGAAGCCGAGGGCCAGCGCATGTCGGCGATCGTGATCTCTTCGCTGCCGCAGGGATCGATCTCCGGTTCCACAACCTCGAGCGCGTCTTCGCCGACAATGTCGTTCTGTGCCGGGGCGGGCTCGATGGCCGGCAAGAAGGTGAGCACGGCGCTCAGCACAACAGCGCCGGACAGCCGCCGCGAAAGATCACGCATTTTGCCTCCTCGAAACCATCCCATGCACCGCAAATCGCCGCGACGATTGCAGAACCTCGGGAGCCGAGCAACCGAAAACCGCCTGCAGACCGTTCCCGATGCATCGCTCCTGCATTGAATGCCCTGAGCGCACAAAACTTGCGCTTCGCGGGTCAGCCGCGCACGAAGGAAACGGGTGACTCTCACCTTAAAATCAGTAATGTAGAGCCCAACGGGGGGCTTTCGGCACCCCGGCTGGCGGGCTTTGTTTGCCACAAGACTTTCTCGTTACCGGCCGTAACTTGGTGTCACGGCAACAACGGGGCGAGCGGGATCGAAGAAGCAGACGGGCCCGGCCGACAACGATCACAGGGAAATAGGGAAGATCATGCGTCACCTGAAAATTGCTTTGACCACGGCCGTCGCTGCCGTGGCGCTTACTGCCGCCCCGGCCATGGCCGAGGGCGCCAAGATCGGTATCCTTCTGGGTTACACCGGTCCGTTGGAAAACCTTGCGCCGCCGATCGGCGATGCTGCGCAGCTCGCGGCCACCCACATCAACGACCAGGGCGGCATCCTTGACGGTTCGCTTGAAACCGTTGTCGGCGACTCGACCTGCGCCGACGCCACCGCTGCAGCCAACGCCGCCGACCGTCAGATCAACGCCGATGGCGTGATCGGCATTGTCGGTGCCATGTGCTCGGGCGCGACCATTTCGGCCGCTAACACCGCCGCCATCCCGGCCGGCGTTGTCATGGTGTCCCCGTCCGCGACTTCCCCGGCCGTGACCACGGTCGAGGACAACGACCTTCTGTTCCGCACCACCCCGTCGGATTCCTACCAGGGTGAAGTGATGGCCCGCCTGCTGCTCTCCAAGGGCATCAACGACATCGCCATCGCCTATGTGAACAACGACTACGGCAAGGGCTTCGCGGATTCGCTGGCAGCAGCCTTTGAAGCCGAGGGCGGCACCGTTGCTGCCAATGAAGCGCACGAAGAAGGCAAGGCCGATTATCGCGCCGAGCTGGGTTCGCTGGCTGCTTCGGGTTCGCAGAATCTCGTCATCCTCGCCTATGCCTCCGGTTCGGGCCAGACCATGCTGCGTCAGGCCATCGAAGCCGGTGACTTCACCGTCTTCGTGGGCGGTGACGGCATGGTGGACGACACCCTGTTCAACGGCATGGATGCCGGTGCGGTCGAAGGCATGATCGCTACCCGTCCGGGCCGCGCTGAAGGCCCTGGTACCGCAGTTTATGCCGATCTGGCCGCCGCTGCCGGTCTCGACCCGATCGCATCGTTCGGCCCGCAGGGCTATGACAACGTGTTTGCGCTGGCCCTGGCTGCCGAGAAAAATGGCGGCGGTGGTGAAGGCCTCTCGGCCGCGCTGCGCGACGTCACCTCCGCCCCGGGCGAAGTGATCCTGCCGGGCGAATGGGAAAAGGCCAAGGCGCTGATCGCCGAAGGCACCGACATCGACTATGAAGGCGCCTCCGGGCCGCTTGAGTTCGACGCTGCCGGCGACGTGCCGGGCACCATCGTCGAAATGACCGTGAACGACGCGTCCTTCGTCGAAGTCGGCCCCGCTATGTAGTGAGCGCCGTGCCGTCAGGCAGAAAGGCTCCGGTGGAGCCTTTCTAGGCGCGAACGCCTTGAGAGCTATGCTCGAAAGGCTAGCAGGTCGCCCGACCGCGAACGCCTTGAGAGCTATGCTCGAAAGGCAGGCCATGAAGTTTAGAGAAGCCCGGGAGCATTCCCGGGCTTTTTGCTTGGTAAGGGCCAATACGCCCGATGCACCCCCTGTCCTCATCTCAAGCCTCCTGATTGTCCGGAGCCCTCGCCCTTCGACGGACTCAGGGTGAGGGGGTAGATTTGGACGCCACTTCTCTCCTCGTCACCCTCGGGCTTGACCCGAGGGTCCATGAGGCATCGCATGTGGATCGGCGGTATTTGACTAGTCACACGCAGCTCCCGCGTGTCCTCTCATCATGGATGCTCGGGTCAAGCCCGAGCATGACGAAGATATGTGGGGCATCGCTTTCCTCCATTCGCTGCTTCCTGGCTTCG
>NZ_KE386978.1:74762-437622 GCF_000429865.1 Cucumibacter marinus DSM 18995 | reverse complement strand
GGTCGAAGCGGCAAGAGCGGGTGAAGCGGGCAAGGGGTTTGCGGTGGTCGCGGTTGAAGTGAGACGGCTGGCCCAGAGCGCTGCAGAGGCTTCTTCCGAGGTGAAGAGCCTCATTGAGCAGAGCGTCACTGAAGTCGATGGCGGGACCAAGCTCGTGGCCAAGGCTGCGGAGAGCCTGTCCTCGATGCTGGAGGCAGCGCGGTCGAACACGGAGCGGATGATCTCGATCGCACGCAAGAGCCAGGAGCAGGCGGCCTCGATCGAAGAGGTCAACCAGGCCGTCAGGCAGATGGACGAGATGACCCAGCACAATGCTGCGCTTGTCGAGGAGACCAACGCCGCCATCGAGCAGACGGAAGCACAAGCAACAGAGCTCGATCGTATTGTCGAAGTGTTCAGAATCAGGGCTTCGGGTGACAGCGGATCTGCCGACAAGCCGTCACACCGTCCGGTGGAACCCAAACGCGGCATCCGAGCCTTGCAGGACAAGGTCACCAAGGCGGCCAAGACTTATCTGACGCGGGGCAATGCAGCCGTGGACGAAGAATGGGCCGAATTCTAGGTCGAATTTCAGGCCCAGGCGCCCGCTTCCGAAGACGATTCAGACGGCCCCGGCTGGGGGCCGTTTGTATTTAACAGAAATGTGCAAGGCATTGGCAATCGGGCGTTGAACATGCCTTGAGATCGGCGTGGCAGGTCCAGTCGGGCTTGGCTTTACTTCTCGATGCACTCCAACCAAGAGGCGTGAGAGGCCAATGACCAAAACCGCAACACTTATCGCCGCCTTGATGCTGACCTGCGGCCAGTTTGCCGGCGCCGCCATGGCGGCACCTCAGAACAAGGGGCAGCCGGCGGATACCATTCATCCCAATATTCACGACAAGGTCGGCCGCGGCGACGGCACCAATGCCAACCCCAATGGCGCCAACGCCAATGGCGGCAATATCCATGGGATCGGCAATAACCCTGGCCAGTCGGGCTCCAACCCCAATGACGACGGGGTCAATGGGCAGGCCAATGAGCTTGAAACGATGCATGGCGGCATCGGCGCCTATAACAAGAACGCGAATTGACCACCGCGTCTGCCATGCCAAGGAGGCCGGGCATACCGTGCCCGGTCCTTCCCGCGATCAGGCGATTGGACCGCTGACCGAACTGTGAGGGTGGCCAACCCGTTAGTCGGCGGGGCACCGCGTCCATTGCTTGGCATTGGCCCAGTCCGACATGATCCCGCTGGCATCCTTGTCCGCCAGCAGGAAGGCGTCTTCGGATATCCATTCGGCAACCAGCGATTGGCCATTGTCGGCCCACCATGGGTTGCGTCCGCCAAACGCCATCACGTCCCATTCTCCCATATCGCCGCCCGGTGTCGCCACGTGAATCCGGAACTCGCCAACGGCGTCGATGACGGCGGGCGTTTCGCAGTCGGCATCGGGCACATTGACGATCACCCCTTCTGCATCGGGGAAGGCGATCATCCAGGTTCCGGCAAACGGTGCAGCCGGCGCCGGCACCGCGTCTTCGCCAACAGCTGCTCCCGTCATGCAAGCCGCCAAAAACCCGAATGCTGCGAGCAGCGCGCGAACTGACTTCATAAAACCGAACCTTCTGAAATTCCTCTCAAATCATTAGTTCGTGCGATCCCGCTAGCCAAGCGGAACCTTGCGCCTCCAAAGCTTTGTCGAGGCATTATCACTCTGTCGAGATTTCACTGATAGCGTGATGAGTCACACGATCTGCGCGCGGTTCAGGGTGACGAACAACACGGCATTCAACAGGGAGCTTGCAGCTTGCCGGAACATGGTCCGGCGCGGCGAATGCATGCCTGCGCTCGGCGCCCTCAAGCGCCTTTTTGTCGACATTCGTGATGGCGGCGACCCCGCAATGCTCGCACCATGTCTCGGCGAGCTGGCCTGGTGCTGCATGCGCCTGGGTCTCGCTGCCGAAGGCCTCGATTGCGCGCTAGCTGGGCAAAAGCTCTACTCCCGCGCGCCCGACCCGGCAGGCGAAGCCCGTTGCCTCTCGATTACAGCCTTTTTGTTGTTGGATCTGGGGCTGTCCGATGAGGCGTTCGAAACCGCGGAAGCGGCGGTCGAGCTGGCTGAATCCAGCACCGACAGCGCCCTCCAGGCTTTTGCGCTGAACGCCAACGCCTGCGCGTTGGCCATCTGCCGCCACCCCGATCTGGCCCAGCCATTGCTTGAGCGCGCCATTGATTTGGCCCGGGCGGCAGGCGACGAGGTCGAAGAGGCGTTCTGCCTGGTCTCCAAGGGATTTTGCCAGGCCAAGATGGCAGACTTTCACGAGAGTCTCGGCGAGGCCGGGCTTGCCGCGCAATGGAACGATCTGGCCGCGGAAACGACTGTAAGCGCGCTTGAAAAGGCAGAGGCCTGTGGCGATCTGTGGTGCCAGCGTGCCGCGCTGGCCAACGGGGCCGAATTCGCCCTGCGCCTTGGCGATGCGGAACTGGCAAGTGCCTGCCTTGCGCGCCATGCCGATCTGCCTGGTGATCCGGGGGTCAGCCTCACCATTCACTATCTTTACACCCTTGCTGCGGCGCACAGGGCCGCGGGCAGGCTGGCAGAGGCCCGCCGGGCCTGCCACAAGGCCCTCGCCATGGCCGAACAGAACAAGCTGATCGATCATCAGCTCAATGTCCTGTTTCAGCTTTGCGCGGTCGAGGAGGCGGCAGGCAACCACCGCGAGGCTTTGGCTCTCCACCGACGCTTTCACGATTGCTATGTGGCGCAATCGGGCGAAGTCGCCCAGCGCCGGGCCAAGCTGGCGGCCATACGCTGGGAGGCCGACCAATGGCGCGCCCGCGCTTCCGAGCTCGCGGATCAGGCCCTGCTCGACCCGCTGACCGGGATTGCCAATCGCCGCGCCTTTGATTCGGCATTCCGCGATCTGGACGGGCAGGACTTCACCCTCGCCATTCTCGATCTTGATCACTTCAAGGCGGTGAATGATTGGAACAGCCACGCTGTCGGTGATGCGGTTCTCAAGCGCGTCGCTGCCATTCTGGGTCGGGGCCTGCCGCCCGGGGCGCTATTGGCTCGGCTCGGTGGCGAGGAATTCGCGCTTCTGTTTCCGGCCACCGAGCTGGATCATGCGGTGCGCCATTGTGCGGACCTTCTCCACCGGCTGCGCGATGAGGACTGGAGCCTGATCGCGCCCCGGATCGAGATCACCGCCAGCATTGGCCTCGCCCATTCCGAGGGTACCGAGTTGAGCGCCGAGGTCATGGCGCTTGCCGACGAACGGCTTTACGCCGCCAAGGCGGCAGGCCGGAACAGGCTGGTCGCCGCTGATCATGCCATCGGCGCCGAAAACGCATTGGGATGATCGGCTCTATTCTGTTTCGAGGAACCGACGCGCCGCGCTGCGGAATGCGTCTGGCTGATCGAGATTGGCGCAATGTCCGGCGCCAGGCATCTCGATGAGCGTGAAATCCGGCTTGGCCTTCATCGTCTCGAGCGTCGGGCCCAGGGTGGCGTTGATATCCCGGTCGAGACTGCCGCGCAGCATCAGGATTGGACGGTCGAACTCGACCGCTGTCTGGCGATAGTCATATTCGCGCAGATTGATCAGCAGCGGGTGCAGGATCTCGCGATCGAACTGCCCCAGCACATGCCGGATCAGGCGGCGCACCGGCTTGTGTTTCGAGGTCGCCCACCCGCCGATAAAGGCGATGGGCTTGGGGCCGATCAGCCGGTAGAGGAACGGCAGGAACGGCACCAGATAGGCTGGCGCCGAAAGGCTGTAGGTCGTTCCGAACGTGAGGAGCCGCCGGATGTGTTCGGGGTTTTGCCGGATCACTTCGAGCGCGATCACGCCGCCCATGGAATTGCCGATCCAGTCGGCCTGCCCCATGCCTTCGGCATCCATCATTGCCATGATGTCTTCGGCCAGCACATTCATGCCGAAATTCTCCGGCGTCGGCTTTTGTGGCCGGCCCGACTGGCCGTGCCCGCGCACATCGGGCACCAGCACCCTGTAGCCGGCCTCGCCGAAAAACCGGCCATCCTCGGCAAACTGGATCCCGGCCGCCGCCAGCCCGTGGCAGATGACGAGCGGATGCCCGTTCTCGGGCCCGAACATGTAGTAGCAAAGGTCGATCCCCTCACGGCTGATCCGCCGGGCGGGAGGAAGGTCGGGCGGGATAAATGGTTCTGACATGTTGCGTCCCTGATCTCGCTGGAGAGGCGAACCCGCGATTCGTCCCCGCCCCAAACCGGCTGCGTGTAACCTAGTGCCCCAAGGCCCGGTTACAAGAGGACTTGTCCTAGGCGTTGCCGATCAATATGCCGGCCGCGAAGACCAGTGAGCCGCCGAACACCACCATCAGCACTGCGCGCCAGAACGGGGTGTCCATATACCTGTTCTGGATGAAGGCGATGGCCCACAGTTCGACCAGCACAACCACCATGGCGATGATCGTGGCTGTCCAGAATTCGGGAATGAGATAGGGCAGGGCGTGGCCCAACCCGCCAAGGGCGGTCATGATGCCTGCGGCGAAGCCGCGCTTGACCGGCGAGCCGCGGCCGGTGAGCTTGCCATCGTCCGAAGCGGCTTCTGTGAAGCCCATGGAAATCCCGGCACCGACCGATGCGGCCAGGCCCACCAGAAAGGTGGCCCAGGTGTTGTGGGTGGCGAAGGCGGCGGCAAAGATCGGGGCCAGGGTGGAGACCGACCCGTCCATCAGCCCGGCAAGACCCGGTTGCACATAGGTCAGAACGAAGCGCCTGTGTTCCTGGCTCTTTTCCTCATCGATCGCGGTTTCGTCGAGATGGGTTTTTTCGAGCTGATCCGCGGTTTCCTTGTGGTGTTGCTCCGCAGCGGCGAGATCACCCAGGAGCTTGCGGATCGCCGCGTCCTTGGTGCGCTTGGCGGCTTCCGCATAAAAATTTCCGGCTGCCTCTTCCATCTCCCAGACCTGCTGGCGGATGGTCTCGATCCCGAGATTGCGCATCAGCCAGACCGGTTTGCGTTCGATGAAGCCGCGAATGTGCTCGCGCCGGACCAGCGGAATACGGTCGCCGAATTTTTTCACGAACAGATCGATCAGCCACTGCCGGTGCGTGTGCTCTTCCTCCGCCATGCCGTCAAACACCTTGGCGGAGGCGGGAAACTCTTCACGCAGCATGTCGGCATAGGACTGGTAGATGCGCGCATCATCCTCTTCCGAGGAAATGGCGAGCGCCAGGATCTCGCGTTCGTCGAGACTGTCGAACCGCCGTTTGTTCCGGCCCAGCAAATGCGTCAGCATCGCAACCCTCGTTTCGGCGCGCCGCGTTCAAGCCGTTGACGCGCCTTGTGTTTGCCCTGCCACCACTGTGCGGTGGACAAGAGCGACAATCAAGACGCGGCTTGACGCAGGCTTCGTGCCGGTCAGCCTTTTGTCCGGGTTGCGCCAGCTCCGACTTGCCGCCAAAGTCGCTGTCTGCCGAATTGGCAGCTTGCGTATCGAGCCGGGCCGCTCCGACCATGTTCAGTGAACCCATCATCGCCCTGACCCTTGTCGCGCTGCTGGTTTATGCGCTGGCTGCGGACTGGATCGACAGGTCACCGCTGTCGGGGCCGATGATTTTTACCGGCTTCGGCCTGTTGATCGGACCGCTCGGCTTCGGTCTTGTCGATCCCGTTGCCGGCGATGCGGTGTTCGTTCTGGCCACCGCCACTCTTGTGATCATCTTGTTCCGCGACGCGGCCAATATCCGCCTCAGGCGCAAGGTCGACCAGCGCGAAACGGTGAATCTGACCCTACGGCTCCTGCTGGCCGGCATTCCGCTGACCATCGCCCTGGGCACAGCCTTTGGCTTCGCGCTGTTTCCCAGTCTCTCCTTTCTCGACGCCGTGATCCTCGCCATCGTCCTCACGCCCACCGACGCGGCCCTCGCCCAGCCGGTCTTTGCCAACCGCACAATGCCCGAGCCCGAACGCGAGGCGCTCGACGCCGAAAGCGGCCTCAATGACGGGTTGTGTCTGCCGCTCCTGCTGATCGCGCTCGATCTGTCGACGCTTGAAGGCGCGGGGCAACACTGGCTCGACCATGTCGGCCTGTTTGCCGGCCACATCATTCTGGGGCCGTTGGCCGGTGTCGTGATCGGCGCAGGCGGCGCCTTCATGGCGCGTCACGCCTTTGCCTGGAAGATCGCGCGCCCCAATAGCCGCACACCGCTGATGGTCATCCTGGCCGGGCTCGCCTATGTCGGGGCGGAACTGATCGGGGGAAACGGCTTTCTCGCTGCCTTCACAGCAGGCCTCGGTTTCGGCATTGTCCTGCCGCGCCCCATGGTGCAGGCCGCCTCCAACTTCGCCCAGACCGAAGGCACGATTCTCACAAGCCTGACTTTCGTCCTGTTTGGTGCCGCCTTCCTGCCAGCCGCGGCGGGCAGCGACCTGTTCTGGCCGGCCATTCTGTTCGCGGCGCTTGCACTTACCGTCATGCGCATGCTGCCGGTCTATCTGGTGCTCGAAGGCACGCCAGTCAGTCCGGTCCATCGGCTGGTGCTGGGCTGGTTCGGCCCGCGTGGCATCGCATCGATCCTCTATTTGCTGGTGATCGCGGACAAGGCCGGTTACGCCCCTCTTGAAGACATCAAGGCGATCGCGGTCTGGGCTATTGGCCTGTCGATCCTCCTGCACGGCGTAACCGCGCCCCTGATCGCACGATTCTATCCTGCCGTGAACGGAGGCAAACCGTGACCGACAGTCCCGCCATGCGCTACATCCTCGATCCTTCGACCCCGCTCGGCGAAGAGATCCGGCGCATCGCATTCGAAAAACTCGATGGCATAGCCTCCGATCTCGCCGAGACCGGGCCGGGCCGGGCCGCTGCCGTGCACACGGCCCGCAAGCGCATCAAGAAACTGAGGGGAGTGCTGCGGCTGATCCGGCAGGGGGATCTCGGGTTCTACAAGCAGGGGAACCGGGCCTTGCGCGATCTCGCCCGCGCCATCGCGTCCGAACGGGCCGCTGGCGCGCGCCTCAACACCTTTCGGGCCCTGCCCGCGGATCTCGTGCTCGATTTGCCGGTAACATTGGCCATGCTCGAAGAGGCATTCGATGCCGAGCACGAACGCAGCCTTTCGAGCAGCCCGGACATCGCGGCCGCATTGGAGAGAACGGCACGCCTCCGCGCCGATTTCGTCGCTTTCTCGCTGCCGGACAAGTCCGGCCCGGTGAAGCTGCTGCGGCAGGGCGTTCGCGCGTCACGCAAGGTCGCAAGTGATCAGTTCCGGGCATTGGGCAAAAGACCGTCAGCCGGCACCCTGCATGAATGGCGCAAATCGGTGAAATATCACTGGATGCACACCCAGCTGCTGCGCGACGCACTGCCCTATGGCAAGCCCTATCGCGCGGCACTCAAGGCGCTGGCCGACCTCTTGGGTGAGCACAACGATCTTGCCGATCTCGAAAGCTGGTTGCGTGACACCGCGTCAGTCCGCCTGCCGGTCGGCGAACGCGATCGGCTCTTGCCGGTGCTGGTTGAACGCCGCGCCGAATTGGAAACGCTGGCCCGCGATCGCGGCAAGGCTGTGCTTGTCATCGAAAAGCCGGGGCTTGGCGCCGCCATTCGCGCCGCCTTCAAGTCTCGCGGCACCTAGTCTATGCCATTGGCCCGCTGGATCGCCCTCACATAGTCGATGATCGGGGCAATCTCGACCTCGGTAATCCCCTCGACGGGTGGCATGTCACCATAGCGCCAGTGATGCGCCCGTACCCCGTTCTGAGCCGCCAGATAGAAGGCCGCGTCGGGGTGGTGAGACGGCTCGTAGATCTTGTGGACCAGCGGCGGCCCCTGATCGGTACCCGCGGCCTGGTCGCCATGGCAGGACCGGCAATATTGTCCGAACAGGGCTTCGCCCGTTTGCGCGGTCGCCGTCATTGCCGGCGTGTTGAGCCCCGTCAGCGGATCCGGCCCCGCTTTTTGAGTTCCGGTCCACACGATTGCACCCAGCAAGGCGACAACGACGAACAGCAATATGAGGCCCTGGCGCATGCGGTCTCCCTTCTTTGATTGAAGGGTCTAGCTCTTCCACCAACTGGAAGGTCAAGGCGATGGGCCTGTTTGCTCTTATTCGCAGATCTGCGCCGTGCAGGTCCGGCCATGACAGCCGAGATCGAAATGCAGGTGATCCTTGTGCAGCGCATTGGCGGTCGGGCTGAGAACGGTGGCAAACCGGGCGCAGGCCAACCGTTTGGCGTGGCGCAGAAAGGCCTGTTTGGGCCCGGGCTCTGGGGGCACGGCACGAGCCTCATCTTCCCCGTCTGAGGCGGGGGTCGGCTCCACCCAGTCGGTCAGAACCGAGATGCGGGTGCCATCTTCGAACACGAAGCCAGAGATATCGAGCGCATTGCCGAAACCATGCTCCGATACCTTGCCGGCGTCCGCATTGTTGCGGCGGCGGCAGACATAGCCTGGTCCGGTCGCCATTTCGGCAATCCGGCTGCCGAGAGCGGCCCGGGCATAGCGGTCGAGCTCTTTGAGCCATTGGGCGGTCTCGGTGGCCATGGCGCAACCGAGCACCGGGCCGCCGGACAATCGAACATCGCCTCCAACCGTCCGCACGCCCGTGAGCGTCAGCGGGGTGGTTATCGCGCACGCGCCCTCGGTGATCGGCATGCCCGCCTGCGCGTCGATCAGGCCGCTGAGCATCGCCGGGCAAGCCTGGCGATGCGGGGCGGGTTTCTGGTCTTCAGGTGGCGGCGGTGGAACGGCCGGGCTTGCCATGTCCTCCTCGGTTTCATTACCGGGGCCATCGGTCTCTTCGTCAGCTTCTTGCTCCGGCCGTGCCCGGGGCAGGGGTGGGGCGGAGGACGCCTCAACCGATTGAGGGCGCTCCCGCGGCAGCGGCGGTGTTGGGGCTGCGGCGTCCTCTTGGGCCAGCGCCGCAGTCGCGATCAGGCCGGCCATCGTGACGGCGATCAAACCAACCATCGGATTGGTGCGGCGGAGGCGGCGCAATGCAATCATGCCGCCAGTGTGCCCGGCATCTGGGCCAGATTGAGACCCCTAGGTCTTCTGCGCATCTTTCATGTCGATCCGCAAGGTGAAGCAATTGTTCGTTGCCGAACGCATATGCACATAGGCAACCCGCGGATCCGCAAGCATCACCGTCGCCCGGGTCTCGATTTCGCTGGGCGGTACCAGGGCGCCGAGCCCGTAGACGATCCGGTCACGCCGGGAATAGCCCTTGAGCAGCACCAGATCGGCATGGAGCGTGCGGGGCGGCAGCCCGGCCTCCCGGTCGTACGCGACACAGAGCTCGGCATGCAGGAAGATCGGGCCGGTTTCGGCATAGGGCTGCAGGCTTTCGAAGGGGCGGTAGCCAAGGATCAACGCGTCTTCGCCTGGTTCCACATAGCCAAGGCAATGCCGGCACGGCATGCGCTCGGGGGCAGTCACCCGTTCGGGGGGTTGGTCATTGTCGTCGGTTCCGCCGGCCCACAAGGTCTGGGCGCGTTGGGTCGGCATGCCTGAATATGAAAGTGACATCGGGCGATCCTCCTTGAGTTTCGCCCTGGTTTTATGTCCGGTAGCCGTGCCGGGACGACCCGGATTTGACTTGAGGGCGTATGTTTGTCCGCAAGGCTTCATTCACCATCTTTGAAGCGGCGCCCAAACCTGCTAATCACCGGCGCCAATGAAGGACCCATGCCCGTGACGCCGCTCAAGAATATCCGCAACTTTTCCATCGTCGCCCATATCGATCACGGCAAGTCGACCCTTGCCGACCGGCTGATCCAGAACACCGGTGCGCTCGACACGCGCGAGATGAAGGAGCAGGTGCTCGATTCAATGGATATCGAGCGCGAGCGCGGCATAACCATCAAGGCCCAGACCGTACGGCTCGAATACAACGCCGCCGATGGCGAGCACTACGTGCTCAACCTCATCGACACGCCGGGCCATGTCGACTTCGCCTATGAGGTCAACCGTTCGCTCGCCGCCTGCGAAGGATCGCTCCTGGTTGTCGATGCGTCCCAGGGCGTCGAAGCCCAGACCCTTGCCAATGTCTATCAGGCCATCGAGGTCGATCACGAAATCGTCCCGGTCCTGAACAAGATCGATCTGCCCGCCGCCGACGTCGATCGGGTCAAGCAGCAGATCGAGGACGTGATCGGGCTCGACGCGTCCGATGCCGTCGAGATCTCGGCCAAGACCGGGCTCGGCATCGAAAAGGTGCTCGAAGCCATCGTCACCCGCCTGCCGCCGCCTGAGGGCGACCCCGACGCACCGCTCAAGGCCATGCTGGTCGATAGCTGGTACGACGCCTATCTCGGCGTGGTCGTGCTGGTGCGCGTGATCGACGGCAAGATCAGAAAGGGCCAGAAGGTCCGCATGATGGCCACCAAGGCCACCTATGAGCTCGACCGCGTGGGCGTGTTCACACCCAAGCTGGTCGATCTGGGCGAGCTCGGCCCGGGTGAGATCGGCTTCATCACCGCCTCGATCAAGGAAGTCGCCGACACCAATGTCGGGGACACCATCACCGACGACAAGAAACCCTGCGCGCAGGCGCTGCCCGGCTTCCGCCCGGCCCAGCCGGTTGTGTTCTGCGGGCTGTTCCCGGTCGATGCCAACGACTTCGAGGACCTGCGCGCCGCCATGGGGCGGCTGCGGCTCAACGATGCCAGCTTCTCCTACGAAATGGAAACATCCGCCGCACTCGGTTTCGGCTTCCGCTGCGGGTTCCTGGGGCTCTTGCATCTCGAGATTATCCAGGAACGGCTCAGCCGCGAGTTCGATCTCGACCTCGTCGCTACCGCTCCTTCGGTGGTCTACGAGATCGGCATGACCGATGGCACCATGCTCGAACTTCACAATCCCGCCGACATGCCCGACCCGGTCAAGGTCGATCACATCAATGAACCCTGGATCAAGGCGACGATCCTCACCCCCGATGACTATCTCGGCGCCATCCTCAAGCTGTGCCAGGAGCGCCGCGGCATCCAGACCGATCTCTCCTATGTTGGCTCCCGCGCGCTGGTGCAGTACGATTTGCCGCTCAACGAAGTGGTGTTCGACTTTTATGACCGGCTGAAGTCGGTTTCCAAGGGCTATGCCAGCTTCGACTATCAGATCTCCGATTATCGCGAGGGGGATCTCGTGCGCATGTCGATCCTCGTGAATGGTGAGCCGGTCGATGCACTCTCGATCCTGGTGCACCGCTCCCAGGCCGAGTACCGGGGCCGCGCCATGTGCGAAAAGCTCAAGGAACTGATTCCCCAGCACCTGTTCCAGATCCCGATCCAGGCGGCGATCGGCGGCAAGGTCATCGCCCGTGAAACCATCCGCGCCCTGCGCAAGGATGTGACCGCGAAATGCTATGGCGGCGACGCCACCCGCAAGCGCAAGCTTCTCGAGGCCCAGAAGAAGGGCAAGAAGAAGATGCGCCAGTTCGGCAAGGTCGAGATCCCGCAAGAGGCCTTCATCAAGGCCCTCAAGATGGATGGCTGACCGGGAGCGCCGCGCATAGTCGCCGCCGCCCTCACTTGATCTTTCGCCCCGCCTTCCATTCTGCCAGCCGCTGCGCGCTGCCGGGGGCCAGGCAGTTCATGCCGAACCCGGTCAGCGCCGGCATGCCGCCTTCGAAGAACGCGTCCGGAATGACGTAGTCGATCTCGCGATCCCCTTCCTCGAGATCGAGATCGGCTTCCTTCAGCTTGGGGAAGCTCGAAGAGAGCAGGTGGGTGATCGTCTCCTGGCTGACCGGCCCCCCGCTCACCCCTATCTCGTCAAGCCAGGCCGAAAGGTCCGCGAGGGTGTCGTGCCGGACAGACCGGCTCATGGAGAACTGCCCGTGAAGGCTGAGGTCCTTGAGGTTCGGCGCGGCGTTGAAGATACCCGTAATATCCCCGATCCGACCAAAGCCGCGATGGCCATTGAAGAGTTGCTCCATATCGCCCAGCGACAGGTTCTCAAGGGCCGGGAAATGCCCTTTGGCAAGGCGTGAAACCGTCGCCGACATGTCGAGGCTTTTCGGGCGGCCATTGGCGTAGTCGTGCGAGGTGCCGATCATCATGGTGGTCACCTCGCCCGCCTCCCGGCTTTTGGTCAGCGCATCGATCAGGCTGGCCTGGTCGGCGTCGGGCGCCGCCACGAACAGGAGCGATTTGGCCGGGTGCGGGAAAGCGCGCACCGGTTCACGGCGGTATTCGGGGTTCGGACCAAGCCCGATCCAGAGATCTTCGCCGGTCAGCGAGCAGCGCTCGCGCCCATAGTCTTCGAGTGCGCGGGCAAAGGGTGTCTTGAAAAAACGGCTGAAGATCACGGCATCCTCTCGGCTGAAGACAATTCTTCAGGTCCCCGCGCGTTCTTCATGCCCGAAACTCTGGTAACCTGTTGCGGCGATGAAGAAAAGCCAATCCGGACAAACGCAGCGTTCCATCAAGCTCGCCCTTGACGTCGACTATCGCGAAGAAGGCGGAGCGGTCGCCGCGGGCGTGCTGTTTGCCGATTGGACAGATCACGGTCCCCAGAAGGTGCTGACGGCCCGCTGTGCCGAAGTCGCGCCCTATCGACCCGGCTATCTCTTCGAGCGCGAACTGCCTTGCCTGATGGCAGTGATCGAGCAGCTTGAGAGCCTGCCGGACGCAGTCGTGATTGACGGATACGTCACCCTGGGCGCCGACCGCCGCGATGGTCTGGGCGCCCACCTTCATCATGCGCTCGGCGGAGCTGTCCCGGTAATCGGTGTCGCCAAGAACCGCTTCCGCGACACCCCGCCAGAAACCGAAGTGCTGCGGGGCAGGAGCGGGCACCCGCTATATGTCACGGCCATCGGCATGGATGAGGCTGAAGCCCGCCAGCACATTGCCGACATGCACGGCCCCTACCGCCTGCCGACCTTGCTGCGCCTTGCCGACCGCGCCTGCCGCGAGGCCTGAACCCGGACGAATAAGGCCGGCGCGATGGCCGGCCCTCAATCCGATGATGCTGTTGCCGCTTAGTAGCGGTAGTGGTCGGGCTTGAACGGGCCCTGCGGGCTCACCCCGATATAGGCTGCCTGTTCGTCGCTGAGCTTTGTCAGCTTGGCACCGAGCTTTTCGAGATGCAGCCGCGCCACCTTCTCGTCGAGCGTCTTGGGCAGCACATAGACCTTGTTCTCGTACTTATCCGCATACCGCCACAGTTCGATCTGGGCCAGCGTCTGGTTCGAGAACGAAGCGCTCATGACAAAGCTGGGATGCCCGGTGGCATTGCCGAGATTGACCAGCCGGCCTTCGGACAGAAGGATGATCCGCTTGTCATCCGGGAACGAGATCATGTCGACCTGCGGCTTGATGTTGGTCCACTTGAAATTCCGCAGGCCCGCGACCTGAATCTCATTGTCGAAATGGCCGATATTGGCGACGATCGCCATGTCCTTGAGCCGGCGCATATGATCGACGGTCAGGATGTCCTTGTTGCCGGTCGCGGTGATCACCACATCGGCGCGCTCGATATCGTCTTCGAGAGTAACGACCTCATAGCCGTCCATCGCCGCCTGCAAGGCGCAGATCGGATCGGCCTCGGTCACCAGCACACGGGCGCCGGCGCCACGCAGCGACTGGGCCGAGCCCTTGCCGACATCGCCATAACCGCACACGATCGCCACCTTGCCGGCCAGCATCACATCGGTGCCGCGCCGGATGGCGTCCACAAGGCTCTCGCGGGTGCCGTATTTATTGTCGAATTTCGACTTGGTCACCGAGTCGTTCACATTCATCGCCGGGAAGGGCAACCCGCCCTTTTCCTGCAGCTGGTAGAGCCTGACGACGCCCGTCGTGGTTTCTTCCGAGACGCCGCGAATGTTCTCGCGCACCTTCGAATAGAACCCCGGCTCGCGCGCCAGCCGCTTCTTGATGGTGGCGAAAAAGGCTTCTTCTTCCTCGTTCTGCGGATTGGTGACCACATCGGCATCGGCTTCCGCCCGGGCACCATTGAGCACCAGCATGGTGGCATCGCCACCATCATCGAGGATCATGTTGGCGGTTTCGCCATTACCCCAATCAAGGATCTTGTCGGCAAACTCCCAGTATTCCTCAAGGGTTTCACCCTTGTGCGCGAACACCGGAATGCCGGCGGCCGCGATGGCGGCGGCGGCGTGGTCCTGGGTCGAGAAGATATTGCACGAGGCCCAGCGCACTTCGGCGCCCAGCGCGACGAGCGTCTCGATCAGAACCGCGGTCTGCACCGTCATGTGCAACGAGCCCGCAATGCGCGCGCCCTTGAGCGGCTGTTCGCTGGCGAATTCCTCGCGGATGGCCATCAGGCCGGGCATTTCCACCTCGGCGATCTCGATTTCCTTGCGGCCGAAATCGGCCAGCGAAATATCGCGGACGGCATAGTCGGTGGATGTCATGGGGTCTCGCCTTTCGTCTCGTGCATGAAGGCCGGCCTTTGCGCCGCCGGCGGGCAATTCGGACGCGCGGTTTATACGCGTGCGCCCCTGTCCTTACAATGTGGATATAAAGAAAAGTTTATGTCTCAAGGTCAAGCCTGCCGATTTCACCATTTCCGGCGCGGCATCAGGTTCAGACGGGGCGACGCCGACGGAAGGGCAGCGCGATGAGCTTGAGAAGCGCGAACAGCGCCACGAAGCCGGCGAGGAAACCCGCACCGGCAAACAGGAATCCTTCGGCAGTCACGGGCACGGCGGGGCGGAAGGCAGAAAGCGTCTCATTGGCCAATTCGACATCGCCATTGGTCACCAGCGTCAGGCTGCGCTCGATCGGGTCGGCGGTTTCGAAGGCCCGCTGCTGGGCGGAGAGCTTTTCATAGCGCGCCAGGGTGCGGCCCATATCCCGGCCCCGGTCGATGAGAAAGCCGTTCCCCTCGGCCGAGTACTGTTCGAGCGCCTCGTCCCGGCTCAGCCCCGCCCGGTCGGCGCTGGCATCGAAATCGGCGGCAATCGTCGCCAGTTCGTCCACGGCCCCGCCGAGCCGCTGGCCATATTGCTGGGCGAACTCCGGAAGCTGGGAGAGGCTGCCGGCGCTCAAAAGACCGAAAAACAGGGCGAGGGTGCGGATCATCATGCGGTCCGAAATGGGAATGGCCAATGGGCCGGTCAAGCCAGCCCCGCCATTCTAACATGGCGCAATGATGCGTGAAGAACCGGAATCCGTCTAGATCGGGTCGCCGAGCCCCGGCTCGGTCTCTCCCTCGACGTCTTCGCCGAACCCGCTCTCGATCAGATTGACGATGGCCTCAAGCGCCTCACGGGCCTGCCGTCCGCTCGATTTGACGAGCACGGTCGAACCCGGCCCCGCCGCCAGCATCATCAGCCCCATGATCGAGGTGCCGCCCACCGTCTGCCCGTCCCGGGTCACCGTGATCTGGGCGTCAAAGCATTCGGCGGTACGCACGAACCGCGCCGAGGCCCTGGCGTGCAGACCGCGCTGGTTGCGGATGGTCAGCGACTGCGCCAGTTCCTTTTGCGGATTGTTCTCGGGCAAGGGTCAACCCTTGCCCAGCACGTCGTTGGCGACGTTGATATATTTGCGGCCCGCCTCCTGGGCGTCGCGTACCGCGGTGCGAATATCCGTATCGCCGCGCACTCGCGCCAGCTTGATCAGCATCGGCAGATTGACCCCGGCAATGACCTCGACATCGCGTCCGTCCATCACCGAGATGGCAAGGTTCGACGGCGTACCGCCAAACATGTCGGTGAGGATCACCACGCCCTGGCCGCTATCGACCGCGCCCACGGCCTGCAGGATGTCGTTGCGGCGCACTTCCATGTCGTCATCCGGTCCGATCGACACTGTCTCGCACTGGCTCTGCGGCCCCACGACGTGTTCAAGAGCGGCGCGGAATTCTTGCGCCAAGCCACCATGGGTCACCAGAACCATGCCAATCATATGCCGCCCTTACCTGCCGACCTGCCTGCCAAAAAGACTGTGTATCTGAGACCCGTCACAGTACCGGAAGGCAGAGTCTTGGCGGGGGTGGGGGCCAGTTTCAAGTGCTTTTTTCCCGTGATCCCCGGCAGGCATGGATCGCCTCCAGCACCAGAAGCCTCTGATGCACGGGATCGGCATGGCCCCGGACCGGCACGGGCGCACGCCGGAGCCGCACTTCGCCGATCGCGGTTTCAAACGCGGATTCAGGCGGCAGGCGGTCATATCTGTCCACCAGGTCGATCACCAGATCGATGCCCGAAGGCGCGGCAAAGGCACGTGAAACAATGCCCCGCCCCCTGAGTTCGATCTGCCCTTCGAACCCTTCGCGCACTGCGGCCATCAGCCGCCCTTCGGCGACGCTGAGCAGTGTCAGATCGTCGGCGACGAGCGCTGTTTCAACGCCGGCCAGCTTGCCATGGTCGATCAGGTCGAGCGCCAGAAGCGATTTGCCCGCCCCCGAAGGGCCGGTGATCATCACCCCGATCCCGTCAAAGACAAGGGTCGTGGCATGCAGGGAAGCGGGAACTCTCATGCGCCGGCGCGCGGCAATTCGACCGTGAACACCGCCCCGCTGCGATCGCTGCGATTGCCGGCGATAATCGTACCGCCATGCGCCTCCACGATCTGCCGCGAGATCGACAGCCCGAGGCCCGAGTGATTGCCAAAGCCCTCGGATTCGGGCCGGTCGGTATAAAAGCGGGCGAAGACCTTGTCCGCCTCGCCCGTGATCCCGGGGCCTTCATCGCTCACCGTCACCCGCCACATATCGCCCTTGCGGCTGGCGGCGACGCTGACGGTGCTGTTTTCGGGCGAGAACGACACGGCATTGTCAATCAGATTGGTGAAGACCTGGCCGAGCCGCACATCATGGCCCTCGACCCACAGCCCGTCCTTGCCATCCGTTGCGAGGTCGAGATCGATGGTCACTTCGCGTGAAGTCGCCAGATCGGTCTGGATGGCAACGATGGTTTCGAGCAGCCGGCCCAGATCGACCGGCTCGGCGTCTTCGCGCGCGAGTTCCGCATCGAGCCGCGAGGCGCTCGAGATGTCCGAGATCAGCCGGTCGAGCCGGCGCACATCGTGCTGGATGATATCGGCCAGCCGCTCGCGGTCCGCCGGTGTGCGGGCCAGCGGCAGGGTCTCGACAGCGCTGCGAAGCGAGGTCAGCGGGTTCTTGAGTTCATGCGCGACATCGGCGGCAAAGCGCTCAATGGCGTCGATCCGCGCATAAAGCGCATTGGTCATGTCCCTCAGTGACCCCGACAGGTCGCCGATCTCGTCGGTGCGCTCGGAAAAGTCAGGAATCTGCTCGCGGTCATGCCGCGCCGCCTGAACCCGTTTGGCCGCCGCCGAAAGCCGGCGCATCGGCCCGGCGATGGTGCCGGCCATGAACAGCGAAACGAGCGTGGTGATCACCGCCGCAACCAGCGCGACCCGCACGATGCTCCAGCGTTCCGCCTCGACGACATCGTCGATATCGCCAGGCTGGGTCGAGAGCAGCAGCACACCGACATTGGCCCGGAGCCGGTTGATCGGTACCGCGACCGAGACCACCAGTCGACCTGTCTGGTTGACGCGCACAATGGCCGCCGGGCGGCCATCGAATGCCGTAGCGACTTCCGGATAGCGCTTGCCTTCATCCGGCCCGTATTCCTGATAGGTCGGGTAATCCCCCGACCCGAGCCAGCGGAACACCTGGTTCCAGAAGGCGGAAAGGAAGAACTCGTTGCGCTCGGGTTCGGGTTGCTCTTCGGGCGACAGCACTTCGCCGCGCGCAAAGATGTTTTCGCTGTCAAGGATCAGGAACCCGTTGCGGTCGTAAATTCGGGCCCGAGTGCCCGTCGGAGTCACGAGGTTGCGCAACAGCGGCGCCACCCGCTCGGGATTGATCGGAAACTCAAGCGTTGGATCGAAGAACGAAAACGAAGAAACCGGTTCGTCGCCCTGCAATTGCAGGAAACGGTCGGGATTGATGGTGATGACGTCGGAATCGATGGTCGCCGAGGAGGCAATGGCGCCGGCGATGATCTCGCCCTGGGTGCGAAGCGATTGCACCCGCGCATCGATCAGCCCTGCACGGAAATCGTTGAGATAGAGCACCGCCCCGACCAGCGCCACCAGCGCTGCAAGGTTGAGGAACACGATCCGCCGCGTCAGCGAGGAAAAAATCGTGACCGCGAGCACCCGCCTGAGGCCGCGCCAGACCATATCGGGGATCTGCCGCGGTGCCGGGCGCCGGCGGCGCGTGGTTTCGCTGCTGCCCCCTTCGGCGGTTTCCTCAAAGGCATCTTCGAAGCCGTCGGCGGTCGCAGAGCCGGAATCGTGGGCCGATGCGCGTGCCGATGCGGTCACCGGCACCGGCCGGTTGGCCGGCCGCCCGGTGGCGGCAGGACGGTCATCGCGATCGGTCAGCGCCAATCCTTACTCCTTGAACCGGTAGCCGACGCCATAGAGCGTTTCGATCATCTCGAAGCTGTCGTCGACCGCTTTGAACTTCTTGCGCAGCCGCTTGATATGGCTGTCGATCGTGCGGTCATCGACATAGACCTGATCGTCATAGGCCGCATCCATCAGCGCGTTCCGGCTCTTGACGACGCCGGGCCGCTGCGCGAGCGCGAACAGGATCAGGAATTCGGTAACGGTCAGTGTCACCCGCTCGCCCTTCCAGGTGCAGGTGTGCCGCTCCTGATCCATGACCAGGTTGCCCCGTTCGAGAATGGTCTTGCCGGCATTATCCGCCGCGCCGCCGGTCCCCGTGGCATTGCCGGTGGGCGAACCTTCACGGGCCTGGGCGCGCCGCAGCACCGCTTTGACCCGCTCGACCAGAAGACGCTGGGAGAACGGCTTGGTGATGAAATCGTCCGCGCCCATCTTGAGGCCGAACAATTCGTCGATTTCCTCATCCTTGGAGGTGAGGAAGATCACCGGCACATCAGATTTCTGGCGCAGGCGGCGCAACAGCTCCATGCCATCCATGCGCGGCATCTTGATATCGAGAATGGCAAGGTCCGGCCTGTCATTGGTCAGCCCTTCGAGCCCTGAGGCACCATCGGTATAGGTGGCGACCGAATAGCCTTCGGATTCGAGGGTCATCGAAACCGAGGCCAGAATATTGCGGTCGTCGTCGACGAGGGTGATTTTCGGCATCAAAGATCCTTTCGAGCCTGTGAGGCAAACCTATCAGGTTTCGCGCCCGCCCGCTTGTGCGTATCAGCCCTTTGCCAACCTGAATACGTACAAATTATGACGCTTCAAGCACTTCGCAAGTCTCACGGGCGGCGTCAAAGGCGCTGGCGCAACCGGTGCATGACGCTGCCGACAGGCATTCGGTTCCACCCCGTTGCCGGGATATCCGCGCCACAGATCCGCAATGAAAACGCCGCACTGGTCGTGTGGACCCCGCTGGCCGGGACCGGCAAGTCGATTTCGGCATTTCGTTATGTGTCATGGGATCGATACCATAGGGCTTTGAAGAAAAAATCGGCGCCGGGCTCTTGCTTGTAATCGTTTACTTGGTCGGAATCGGGTCCCCGGACGTGGACAGCATCAACCGGTCGGTCTATGGACGCGCCAGCAGCACGCGCGCCATATCGGCGCTGTAATCTGCCCAGCGAAGAGGTTGTCCGAGGGCAGCCTTTTTTGTTCAACTTAAGTCAAATCGAATGGACATGACGATGACCAGCATCAGCAATAAGCAGTTAGGTGAACAGATCGGCCGGAACGCCGGTTCGTTTTACGCCAACGATATCGCGGCTCGTCTTGTCTATTTTAGCATCCAGCGTGGGGAGACCGAGTTTACGGCCCATGGCGCGGTGGTGGCGACCACCGGCGAACATACGGGCCGCTCGGCCAAGGACAAGTTCATCGTCGACGATGAAAACACCCATGACAAGGTGTGGTGGGACAACGCCAAGGCGATGACGCCGGCGGATTTCGACACCCTTCTCGCCGACATGACCGAATTCTTGAAGGGCGAGGACATCTTCCTCCAGCAGCTTTATGCCGGGGCCGATACCGAGCACCGCTTCAATGTCGAGGTCTATTCCCCGAGCGCCTGGCATGCCCTGTTCATCCGCAACCTGCTGATCCGCCCCGAGCGCGGCGATCTTGCCGGTTTCGAGCCGAATGTCACCATCGTGCATGCCCCCGGCTTCAAGGCCGATCCGGCCCGGCACAACACCCGCACCGAGACCGTGATTGCCTGCGATTTCACCCGCAATATCGTGCTCATCGGCGGCACCGCCTATGCCGGCGAAATCAAGAAGTCGGTGTTCTCGCTGTTCAACTACCACGCGCCCGCCAAGGACGTGTTTCCCATGCACTGCTCGGCCAACACCTCGGCCACCGGCGAGACCGCGCTGTTCTTCGGGCTTTCGGGCACCGGCAAGACAACGCTTTCGACCGATCCGGCCCGGGCACTGATCGGCGACGACGAGCATGGCTGGTCGGAACGCGGCATCTTCAACATCGAGGGCGGCTGCTACGCCAAGACCGTCAAGCTTTCGCGTGAGGCCGAGCCCGAAATCTTCGGGGCAACCGAAAAGTTTGCGACCATTCTCGAAAACGTCATCATCGACAAGGACACCGCGATCCCTGATTTCGATGATGTCTCGCTGACCGAGAATACCCGCACCGCCTATCCCCTGACCGCGCTCGAGAACGTCTCGGAAAGCGGCGTCGGTGCTCCGCCGAAAACCGTGATCTTCCTGACCGCGGATGCCTTCGGCGTCATGCCGCCGATCGCCAAGCTGACCCCGGAACAGGCCATCTATCACTTCCTGTCCGGCTACACTGCCAAGGTGGCGGGCACCGAGCGCGGGGTCACCGAGCCCCAGGCCACCTTCTCGGCCTGCTTTGGCGCGCCCTTCATGGCCCTGCACCCGACGGTCTATGGCGAGATGCTGAAAAAGCGGCTCGAGGAAAGCGGCGCCGATTGCTGGCTCCTCAATACCGGCTGGACCGGTGGTGCCTATGGCGTGGGCAAGCGCATCTCGATCTCGACCTCGCGCCGTCTTCTGACCGCGGCCATCAACGGCTCTTTGCGGTCGGCGCCGATGCGCACCGATCCGTTCTTCGGCTTCACTGTGCCGGTGGAAATGGAGACCGTGCGTGCCGACATCCTCGACCCGCGCTCGCGCTGGTCGGACAAGGATGCCTATGACGCCCAGGCCAGGATGCTGGTCAATCTCTTCATCGAGAACTTCGCCAAGTTCGGCGAGGTGGCGCAGGACCTCGCTGAAGCAGGGCCCAAGGCCAGCTCGGCAGCCTGAACCGGAACGAACTGGGGAGGCGTCCATCGCCTCCCATCATAAGCCCGATCTCGGCGGCGCGGATTAGTCCGCGCCGTTTTTGCCTGCACCGGTCGGCAACAGGACAACCGGCCGAGGTCCGGCACGACCGGTGAAGACCATGTTCGACGGGAGACGGGATTGCCGAGGCGGCTACGGTTCTGTCGGGGCGGCCTAGAGGCCGGCGTAGAAGACGTGCTGGCCGATCGAGGCGACGGGCTGATAAGCGCTGGCCCATTTCGGATTGACCCGCTTGGCGTGGTAGAACAGCACCGATTGGGGCAGATCGTCGAGCTCCTCATTGCGCTGGAAGCGGCTATACATGGCTTCAGCAATCAGGTTCGCCCGCACCCAGCTTTCCCGCACGATGCGGTTACCATTGCCGCCATCGTCCGACCGCCCGTCGCAGGCGAAGGAGAACTGGCAGCGATTACGCCGTTCCGCGTTCTGGAACACCACATCGCAAACCGCATTGGGGTAATTGCGGTTGATCACCCGGTTGAGGATGACCTGGCCGACGGCGCGCTGGCCTTCTTCAGGCTCGCCGCGCGCTTCGTGATAGATCGCCTGCGCCAGGCAGCGCCGTTCCCGTGCAGCGATTTCAACCCGCTGGGTGGTAGGCGTGTAGCCCTTGGCGACATAGGCCTTGAGGAGATCTTCGGTGAGGGGGCTGTCCGCCATGGCGGGCGAGAGGGTCAGAACCAGCACGAGCGCTGCCGACAGAACGAGCGAAACCGCAGCGAGAATCCGCTGGCCCGTTTCAAGAATAATTCCCCTAAAGGAATGGCGCCTGTCCCGCGTCATACCGCCCCGTTATTGCAACCCGAACCCCGAAACCGGCACCTTGCCGGTCAGCAGCCCGCACATTAACGACATGTTTACCTTAATGCGACCGTGCTGTTAAGGAAAGGTTAATTCAAAATTTCACCCTGAAATCAAGCCCTACGGCCTGGCCCTGTGGCGGCGGGAGATTAACGAATCGCAGTTTTAGGTAGTGGAGGCCGGGGCGAACACCCCCGCTCAGTCGATCTGGTAAAGCACCAGCGAACCACTTCGTTCAAATGCCGCCAACAGATATTCGGTCGCCCCGCCGGCCCCGTCCGGCACGATGGCGACCTCCAGTTTCTGCAATCCGGCATGGCGATGTTCGCCGTCCGGATTGAGCGGAATGAACCCGGCCCAGCGGGCAAATCGGGGGTGGATGACATCGAAAACGGCGATGCCGGCAATGTCCCTGAGCCCCACGAACACATAGCGATGGCCGAACCGTTCCAGCACCGCGATGGCTGAAGGCGCATTGCCGCTTTCTGGTGAGGCGGCATCCACCGTGCCGGCTGCATCCGCATTGAACCGTTCGGGCTCCGCCGCAGCCAGATGCCGCGCGATCCGTGCGCCGCTGTCAAAGGTGATGGCGCCGTCTGCCGACAGGATCGAGAAGGACCGCCCGCCAAAGGCATAAAGCGTATCATTGTCGCTATCCCCGTCCTGATCGCCGCGCTCGGCACTGACCATAAGCCGGCCGAGCTGCTCTTCGCTCAACAGCGCATCGGGACCGGGAAAGATCACGGGGTCGATTTGAAGGGTGCCTGCGCGGACCGTTTCGTCATAGACCTCTCCTGTGCGCGGCATGCCGGTATTGGCGGTCACGAAATAAGATCGGCCGCGATGGGAAAGCGCCGCCGCGGCAAGAGGCTGGCGCATGGACCGCACCGGCCAGTTGGTCAGCCGGATGCGGTCGTCCCGGTCGGAGAGATCGGCGGGAAACCCGGAAAAATCCTGAAAGCCGAGGCCGATGGGAGCGCTTCTGTCACCTGTCATGGCGTCTATGATAACCGCGCCATTATTGGCGGGGAGAAGTGCCAGCACACGCGCACTGTCCGGCGAAAAGCTCACGCTGCGCGGTTCGAGCGCCGCGGCCCACTCCGTGCCTTGCGGGGCCGCACGGTGAATCGAAATATCGAACGCCTCCGGGTCAACATCGCCGAAACCGATTTCGGTTCCCGTCATGGCACCCAGATCGATCAGCGATATCGAGCCTTCCGGATCCGTGCCATCCGGCAGGCGGATGCCGGCGTTGGCAATCGCTGCCATAAGCCCGTCGGGCGAGACCGCGATGTCCACCGGATTGATGCCGGCGGGCACGCTGCCGACCATTTCGCCCTCGGCGGAGAAAGCCACCAGCCGACCTGCCGTGGCGGGCCCTTCGCCCGCTTCGGTCACCAGGACCCGTCCGGGCGCGGTGGCGATGGCCGTGCCTTTCCCCGTCAAAGGCCAGGCAGCACTCTTGACCAATCCACCGGGCTCAAGCTTATATCGGGTTACGGCCTGTTTCGGGCCGTCCAGCACGTAGACTGCATTCTCATCCGGCGCATGGGCGAAGTCAGCCACCGCGCCGGGCGTTTGCGTCAAGATCTCACTGACAGGCGTCAGCTCCACGGCGGTGGCCGAAGCGCTCAGCGCTGCCACCAGCCAAAGGCCTGCCGCCGCGGCCACGAACGGATGCATGGTCTCTCCTCCCTGATACCAGCCGTCCGGTCTTGCCGCCGGATCTTGCCGGTATCGCAAAGAGTGGCAAAGCCGCGCTGACAACGCAACACTGCGCCGAAAGCCGGTGCCAACGCCTCGGAAACAGCCATGTCCCTCGCCGCACCTTCTCCCCCGCTTCGCGAACTGACCCGCCGTCAATGGCAGTGGATCGCCGGCGGGTTCACCGGCGCCTTCGCCTCGATGGGCGGGCAGACGGTCTTTATCGCCGTGTTTGGCGCCCAGATCCGCGGCGAGTTCGGGCTGAGCGCGGGCGAATATGGCTTCCTCTACACTATTGCGACCCTGGGTTCGGCGATCTGCCTTGTCTGGGCCGGCACGCTGGCCGACAAATTCTCTCCGCGCCTTCTGCTCCCCATCACCGTGGGCGGGCTCGGGCTGACCGCCTTCGGCATGACCCAGGTCAATTCGATCTTCGCACTCGGCTTTGCCATCTTCGCGCTAAGGTTTTTCGGCCAGGGCATGACCGCCCATGTCGCCGCCACCACCATGACCCGCTGGTTCAATCGCTTCCGCGGGCGGGCCCTCGCCATGGCCCAGCTCGGCTTTTCAACCGGCGAGGCGACGCTGCCCTTCCTGCTGGCCCTCGGCATCGTCGCCTTGGGTTGGCGCAATGTCTGGCTGGTTGCCGGCCTCGTCCTGATCGTCGTTTTCATCCCGCTGCTCTTGTGGCTGTTCTCCGATGAGCCCGACGGCAAGCGCGCCAAGGCCCGTGGCGACATCAACCCCGACGCCGCGGACACCGGCGCCCCGACCGGCGCCCAGTGGACCCGCGGCCAGGTGCTGCGCGATCCCCTGTTCTGGCCGGTGCTCACCGGCGTGGTGGCCATGCCCGCGCTGTCGACCGCGATCTTCTTCCACCAGTCCTCGCTGGTCGTCTCCAAGGGCTGGTCGCTTCTTTTGTTCACCGGCTCGATCCCGGTCATGTCCGGGGTCGCGGTGGTCTCCGGGCTCATTGCCGGCAGCCTGATCGACCGCTATGGCGCCCACCGGCTCCTGCCTTTCCTGCTTGTGCCCTTCTCGCTGGCCTGCCTCGTGCTGTGGGCCACCGATCACCCCGCCAGCATCCCGGTCTTCTTTGCCCTGGCCGGCGCCTCGGGTGGCATGGTCGGCTCGACCATGAACGCGCTGTGGGCCGAGGTCTACGGCACCGCCCATCTCGGCGCCATTCGTGCGCTCGCCACATCGGCGATGGTGCTCGCCTCGGCGCTCGGGCCGGGGATTGTCGGGGTGCTGATGGATGCGGGGACAACCCTGCCGCAGCAGGGCCCGGGTTTCGCGATCTACTGCATCGCGGTGTCCGGGGTCTACCTGGCGCTCGGGCCAAGGCTCGCCGCGCGGGTCAAATCGATCCGGGGGTGAGTTTCACGCCCGGTCTCCGCTCGCGCCTTACTCCGCCGCCTCGAACGCGGCAAGCCGGAAGGCGGTGAGGCTGTCCATCACCGCGTGGCACATCGCCCGGATCTCGGGGGTGGCGGGCAACAGGTCCGGCACCATGATCACCCGCATCCCCGCCGCATGCGCCGAGCGCACGCCATTATGCGAATCCTCGAAGGCGAGGCACCGCCCGGGTTCCACCCCGAGCCGCGCCGCGGCGGTCAGGAACGGATCGGGATGCGGCTTGCCGCGGCTGACGTCATTGCGCGTCACCACCGTGTCGAAATAATCGAACAGCCCCACGGCGCGCAGCCGGTCGGGCGCCGCGGGCGAGGCGGTCGAGGTGGCGACAGCCCGCCCGAACCCGCTCGCCTTGAGCGCCTCGAGCAGATCGATGACGCCGGGCTTGACCGGCAGGGTCTCCCGGAAAGCCGCCTCGACCTCGGCATGGCACAGCCGGTTGAACTCATCGACCGGGAAATTGGCGCCAAACGCGTCGGTCAACAGCGCCCGGCCCACATCGTGCGGCGCGCCGATCATCCTTTCCGACAGCGCCACGCTCATCTCGAAGCCGAGCTCGGCCGCCGCGGCGATCTCGGCGCGCTGATAGAGCGGCTCGGTATCGATCAGCACCCCGTCCATGTCGAAAACGGCGGCGTCGATATCATTGAGCATGGCGGGTCCTTACGGGTCGGGGCAGGCAGATCAGGCGAGCAGATCGGGCGAGCAGATCAGGCAGACAGATCAGGCAAGCGGCCTGTTACCGCGACGGCGGCCTTGTGTCGAGGGGAGGGCCCGGTCCCTGCCTGCCACCCTGATCCTCGCATCCATGTGGGGCCGCCACCTGACCAACGCCAGTCTGCCGCTCACGAGATTAACACCGGCCTTGCCCGAGGGGACAAGGCCCCCCGACCCTATTCGAGCCCCAGCCGCCGCAATGTCGCATAGTCCTGATGCCCGTCATAGAACGCCGCCAGCGGCTTCCAGAACATCCCGTCATCGGGCACGACCCGATGAAACAGCGTCATCGAGGACTGGAATTTGAGATCGTCGGGAGAGCCGAATATCTCATTGGCGCGGCGTTCGGGTGGCCCGTCGCCATCCGCCGGTCCCGCATGGGCGAGAACCGCCATGGTTGCCGCCCGCAACCGCGCGCCGAGCACCGGATGATCGAGATACGCCCCGGCTTCCGCAAGGCTGTGCAGCGCGAACCGCTGCGACATCGGCGAGCCGCCGAGCCCGGCAATCTGCGGAAAGATGAACCACATCCAGTGGCTGCGCTTTTTCCCCGCGCGCAACTCTTTCATCACCGTGTCGAACACCTTGTCCTGCGCGGTGAGAAAATGGCTGAAATCATAGGCCGGGCGGGTCAGGCGCGCGCTGGCTGAACTGCTCATCTGCCTCCACTCGTCGCATGGCGTGCGGGGTCCGCTCACGATCCTGGTGCCGGATTTGATGTCCCGCTTGATCTGCATCTGCATGCTCGTGCCCTCGGGCGCTCGCGGGCCAACGTCATGACCACAACCTAGCTCAACCGGAAAGCGAGCGGGATCAACTCATTGGTTGACCCTCACGTTAACGTCCCGGCAAGGAAATTGGCGATCCGGCTATTTACGGACCGGCGCTTGTGCCGCGGGCACTGGTCTCCTTTCGGGCACCCTGGCGGTCTCCTGTTTCCTTGTCTCCGCCCTCGCCCTTCGTGGTTCGCCCTTCGACAGGCTCAGGAGGCTCACCATGAGGGCTCAGGGTGAGGGTGGAGATTTGGGCACCGCTTCCCTCGTCGTCACCCTCGGGCAGCCCGCCGGCGTGAGGAGGGTAAGACCCGAGGGTCCATGAGGCATCGCATGTGGTTCGGCGGTACCGATTGGTCGCACGCGTCTCCCGCGTGGCATCTCATCATGGATGCTCGCGAATTTGACTGCCTCACGCCGGCAGGCTGCCCGAGCATGACGAAGACATGTGGGGTATCGCTTTCCGCCATTCGCTGCTTCCTGGCTTCGTGTGCACACCTCAACAGGCCCGGCAGACTGACGTCTCCAAGGTTCAAACAGGTAGAGCGGGAGAGAGGCGCAAAACGTCTCGTCTCAAATATTAGTAGTGAGACGCATTGCGCCTCTCTCATCCGGGGTTTTGGGCTTGGACTGCGTCAACGGGCTGGGGTCAATCCCCGCCATGTTTCCACGGTGCGCTGCCGCCTTGACGGCAGCCGGCTCCGGCGCAGTTTTGGCCTCCGCTGGAGCGACCTCCATCGGACCCGGACCCTTTCCGGCGGAAGGCTCGTATGCATCCTCGCTCCGTGCCGGCAGGTGTGAAGATGATAATCGGGTGTCAGAGGGCGGGGATAACTTTCGAGCGTTTGCCGATGGCAACGCAAAGCTCCGGTGGAGCTTTGCGAGCGAAGAAAGGCCATGAGAGCTACGCTCGAATGGCTGAAACACCACCCCCACCCATCCTCCCCCATCAAGGGGGAGGTGACATTGGGGCCACTCATTGTTCCCTCAACTCCATCCGTGAAGTGGGCACAGCCCAGACCCTCCCCCAACGCGGGGAGGGTGGACCGGCATAGCCGGGCCGGGTGGGGGGTTCAAGGAAAGACCCAGTCGCGTCCGGTGCGAAGCATGCAGAGTCACCCCCACCCTGTCTCGCGACGGATTTGGCTTGCCAAATCCTGCTCAACGTCCCTCCCCGCAAGGGGGAGGGAAAGTGGGGGCACACGCCAACCACGCCCTCGCCCTTCGTGGTTCGACACGCTCACCATGAGGGCTCGGGGTGAGGGCTTGGGGATGCATCCTCCCGGGCCGCCCCGGACCTGATCCGGGGCCTGGACCATTTTCCGCGAGGTCCCGGCTCAAGGCCGGGACAGCGCGGTGAAACTGTCATCCCGCACCTCCACCCACCTCGTCACCCTCGGGCAGCCCGCCGGCGCGAGGCAAAATAAAGCCCGCCGGCGCGAGGCGGGTAAGACCCGAGGGTCCATGACGCTTCTCAATCTGGCAATGAGCGGGTGGGTCACCATCATGGCCAACAAGCCGAGGGGGACGCTCTACGTAGGCGTCACCAGCGACCTCGTGCGTCGCATCTGGCAGCACCGCGAAGGCGAGGTGGAAGGCTTCACCCGCCAACACGGTGTGAAAACCCTCGTCTATTTCGAAGAACTTCCCACCATGCCGCTGGCCATTCAGCGGGAGAAGAACCTCAAGCGCTGGGTTCGGCAATGGAAACTGGACCTGATCGAGGGAATGAACCCGAAATGGGAGGATTTGTGGCCCCGGATTTCGGGATAGTGATGGGCGCAAGCACGAACTCACGCCCGCTTCCCGCGCGTCACCTCATCATGGACCCTCGTCCTGAGCCTGTCGAAGGGCAAGCCCGAGGGTGACGAGCGACGCAGCTTCTCCGCTTAGTTCAGCCGTCTTAGTCATTGCGATGCTTCAAATGTGCCGGACAGAATCAGCGAAATACCCTGCGCTGTTCCCTTTGCCATGCGCGATTAAACCATCGAACATGATGCTTGACCTGTTGCCGAATTTCTGGCGCACCCAGTATTCGTGAAGCCCTATACGCATAGGTTAGAAAATTACGTCTCAGACCCAGGTGTGTATACTTACTGCGTGCCTCTCGCTGGAACACCCTGGAGGGCGGCACATTATTCAGCTTAGCAGCCACCATCTTTGCATGAATGCCTCGCGCCATCTTATTTCGATACCGGGCAATAGATGATGGTCGAATCAACGTGGACGCTCCATCAAAAGTAAACCCGAGGTATTGAATTGCGTGATCACAACTCTGTCCAAGATCACTAAAATGTGAAACTTCACTCTTGTCTGGAGATAAACATAGTTCAAAGTCAGCAATAATTTTCTCAGTTAATCCAATCCACTCCTTCGTGTCTATTTTGGAGGGTAGTACAAGTGCAATGTCATCTGAATATCGTCTGTATGATCCACCAGCCCGGCTGGTCAAATCTTCCATAATCCGGTCAAACTCAATCATGTATATGTTGGCGTAGAGACCTGACACGGGTGTACCTTGAGGAATACCGAATGGTTGGTCATGAACCCGGACTAACCCATTCTTCACACCCCGCACGTGTGTCTTAAAGTCTGACTGACTACATACGCGTCCAAATCGCGATCGGTTAGCGCCGAGTATGAAGTCAAGATCTTCCGATTCGACCCAAGAATATTTGGTAATATTCCTAAAAACGGTCCAGTCATGACCTTGAAGTCGATTTGTTTTTAATATGAACTTCAAGGAATTCTTTAATATTGTATGATTGATTGAATCAAAGAATCCCGAAATGTCCACTGCAATAACGGCGCAGCTCTCGTTGCTCCGTATTTCATCGAATAACGACTTGGCATGATGGATATTCGTCTTGCCAGTTGGGCGATATGCCAGCACTCTCTCCGAGAGCCCGAATTCTCGGAGAGCTGCCTCATACTTCTCGGAAAGATAGCTTGAATATGCCTGAAGATAAGAAGCGTCACCGTGAGACGCAAAACGAATGAGCCGCGGCTTCGTTTTTACTTCAAGAGAGCCATTGGATTTACGAACAACGCGACGTCTAAAATCGGTAAATCCCAACAACGGCAAGAATCTGTGAGTTGGGTCGTGTGAAGACAAATCCAATACCAGGTCGTCGCCCGAGAGTGGATCGTCAAAATGTTTGTAAGATCTCGACTTGGTCAGCGCGTGATGAACGAATTCATCGGTTTCGGGATCGAAGCTGTCTAGATCATCAAGTAGGTCTGAGCCGGGCATCTGTGATACCGTTCATCTGACACCCGGCTCTGTTACCTAACTCCGCGATGCGAGGCATCCGTTCGCTGCTTACCTAGTGTGCTATAGTAGCACCATGTGTCGAGGAGACGAGATGGCTTTCGCCACTGTACTCGCGGCGGCAACGCGAATTGCGCTTGCCGTCCTAAACACACGCCGCCTAGGCCGGGCGCCTAGGGCCGCAATAAGATAGTGGTTGCCGAGGACTATTCAAGGGTGCCGAAAAGTATTTCTTGTGGAAGGCACACCTGCAGCAGCCACGCCTCACTCAGTGAGCCGCTTCCCAATTGTCCGCCGCCTTGGCGTCGACCTGGAGCGGGACGCGCAGTTTCACCGCCGGTTCGGCGGCGCCGATCATCACCTCGGTGATCAGCGGGATGGCCTTGTCGGTGGCATCGTCCGGCACCTCGAAGATCAGTTCATCGTGCACCTGCAACAGCATTTCGGCGGGCACAGATGATTTCTCCAGCACCCCTTCCATGCGGATCATGGCGCGGCGGATGATGTCTGCCGCCGAGCCCTGGATCGGCGCGTTGATCGAGGCGCGCTCGTAAAAGGCGCGGTGATTGGGGTTCGAGGTGTTGATGTCGGGGTAGTGGCATTTGCGCCCGAAGATCGTCTCGACATAGCCATGCTCGCGCACGAACTTCTTTTGCGCTTCCATATAGTCCTCGATGCCCGGAAAGCGCTCGAAATAGGTCTTGATGTAATCCCCGGCCTCACTGCGGGAGATGCCGAGCTGGTTGGCCAGACCGAAGGCCGAAATGCCGTAGATGATGCCGAAATTGATCGCCTTGGCGCGCCGGCGGATCATCGGATCCATGCCCTCAACCGGGGTGTTGAACATCTCGGACGCGGTCATGGCGTGAATGTCGAGACCGTCCTCGAAGGCCTTTTTGAGCGCATCGATATCGGCGATATGCGCCAGCACCCGCAACTCGATCTGGGAATAGTCCGCCGAGATCAGCTTCTTGCCCGGCGCGGAAACGAAGGCGGTGCGGATCTTGCGCCCGTCCTCGGAACGCACCGGAATGTTCTGCAGGTTGGGATCGTTCGAGGACAGCCGCCCGGTGATGACGGCGGCCTGCGAATAGGAAGTGTGCACCCGCTTGGTCTCGGGATTGATGTGTTCGGGCAGGGAATCCGTATAGGTGGATTTCAGCTTGGTGAGCCCGCGCCAGTCGAGCACGCGCTGGGGCAGTTCATGCCCTTCCGCGGCGAGGGTATCGAGCGCGCTGGCGCCGGTAGCCCAGGCGCCGGTCTTGGTCTTCTTGCCGCCTTCAAGCCCCATCTTGCCAAACAGGATGTCGCCCAACTGCTTGGGCGAGCCGACATTGAACTTCTCGCCGGCCAGCTCGTGGATTTCCGCTTCGAGCGCGGCGGCGCGCTGGGCGAAATCGCCCGACAGCCGGGCGAGGATCTGCCGGTCGACCGAAATGCCGCGCCGCTCCATGCGCGCCAGCACCGGGGCGAGGGGCCGTTCGAGGGTTTCGTAAAGCGTGGTGGCGCCTTCCGCGACCAGCCGGGGCTTCAAAACCATCCACAGCCGCAAGGTGATATCGGCATCCTCGGCGGCGTATTTCGTCGCCGTCTCGATGTCGATCTCATTGAAGGTCTTCATCGATTTGCCCGAGCCCGCAATCTCCTTGAACGGGATCGGGGAATGCTTGAGCCAGCGCTCGGACAGCGCATCCATGCCATTGTTGCGCGCGCCATCGAGCGCATAGGCGATCAGCATGGTGTCGTCGATGGGCGCAAGATCGATGCCGTAGCGGGCGAGAATGCCCATATCGTATTTGAGGTTCTGCCCGATCTTCAAAATGCCGGGGTCTTCGAGAACCGGCTTGAGCGCCTCGATCACGGCGCGGGTGTCGAGCTGGTCCGGCGCACGGCCGCCGCCGAGCAGATCGTCGGCACCCTCGGTGTGTTCGAGGGGGATATAGCAGGCTTTGCCCGGCGCGGTGGCAAGGCAGATGCCGACAAGCCCGGCCCGCTGATTGTCGAGCCCGGTGGTCTCGGTATCGATCGAAACAAAGCCCTGATAGCGGATGGTCTCGATCCAGCTCTCGAGCACCGCCATGTCGGTGATGGCCACATAGCCGGTGTGATCGACCGGGATCTCGGCGATCTTCGCAGCCTGGCGCTCGGCGAATTCCTCCGGGGTCGGGTCGCCGCCCGAATTGGCGATGTCGGTGCGCCCGGCCTCGGCCCCGTCCGCCGCCCCGCCATCAGCGGAAAGCGTGTCGTCGGCGTCGAATTCATTGGGGTCGGCATCGAGCAGCCCGGCTACCCGGCGGGTGAAGGTGTTGAACTCCATCGCCTTGAGGAAGGGGATCAGCGCCTTGGCATCGATCGGCTGACGGGCGAGGTCCTCCATCGGGTGCTCGACCGGCACGTCTTTCTTCAGCGTGACGAGCTGATGCGAAATGCGCGCCTGCTCGGCGAATTCGATGAGGTTTTCGCGCCGTTTGTTCTGCTTGATCTCGGCGGCATGCGCGAGAAGGTTTTCAAGGTCGCCATATTCATTGATCAGCTGGGCCGCGGTCTTGATGCCGATCCCCGGCACGCCGGGCACATTGTCGACGCTGTCCCCGGAAAGCGACTGCACCTCGATCACCTTGTCGGGCCCGACCCCGAATTTCTCGAACACCGCCTCGGCATCGATCACCCGGTTCTTGAGCGTATCGAGCAGCGATATCTGATCGGACACCAGCTGCATGAGATCCTTGTCGGTCGACACGATGGTCACCTTGCCCCCCGCTTCAGCGGCCTGGGTGGCATAGGTGGCGATGATGTCGTCGGCCTCATAGCCTTCCTGCTCGATGCAGGAGATGGAAAAGGCCTTGGTCGCCTCGCGGGTGAGGGGAAATTGCGGGATCAGGTCTTCGGGCGCATCCGGCCGGTGGCCCTTGTAGTCGGGATAGATCTCGTTGCGGAAGCTCTTGCCCGAATGGTCGAATATGACCGCCATATGGGTCGGCTCGTCGGCACCCTTGAGGTCCTCGGTCAGCTTGAACAGCATGTTGCAAAAGCCCGAGACGGCGCCGACGGGCAACCCGTCCGACTTGCGCGACAGGGGCGGCAGGGCATGAAAGGCGCGAAAAATGAAGGTCGAGCCGTCGACGAGAACAAGGTGCATGGCGGGCAACAATTTTGTGTGCAATCGGGAGGGCGAGCCTATCCGATGGCACCGGCCAAGCAAAACCCGAAATGAGGGCAACACCCGAACTGCAGCCATGCCCGGTTGTCTGCTGACCCCGGCTGACGGTTCACGCGGCTGAAGTGGCGGGCGCCGGCGCCGGCAAGGCGCATGGCGTGGGCGGATCCGGTTCCCGGTGGCCATCGGCCGGCCTGGCCGAGGCCTTCCGGCGGCCCCGCGCCAGCACCACCCGGTCGCGGCCGCGCGATTTGGCGACATAAAGCGCCCGGTCGGCCCGCCGCATCAGGGTTTCGAGATCGGTCTTGCCTGCGGTGCCCGCCGCCACCCCGATGCTGACGCTCGGATAGGGCGGGGCCAGATCGGGCCCGCGGAAGGACTGGGCGAAATGACTTCGGACGCGCTCGGCGATCGCCGCGCCCGCGGTGCCGTCGCAGCCTGGCAGCAGGATGCAGAATTCCTCGCCCCCCAGGCGGTAGAGCCCGTCGGATTTGCGCAGCCGCGAGCCGGCGATGGCGCCGAAAGCGACCAGCACCGCATCCCCGGCGCTGTGGCCATAAGTGTCGTTGATCACCTTGAACAGGTCGAGATCGCAGATCATCAGGCAGACCGGTTCCCGGTTGCCCCCGGCCCGGATCAGACTGTGGGCATCTTCCTCGAGCGCCCGGCGGTTGCGCAGCCCGGTCAGGGGATCGCGCAGGGCCCGGTCGCGCTGAACGATCTCGAGCCGCTCCTTGCTCATCGACACCATCAGGACCGTCGCCGAACCGGCAACGATCAGGATCACCATGACATAGAGCGAGGCTGCATCGCTGGTCTGCGGCAACCCGCCAAGCGGAAAGGGCAGAAAGAACGCCCCGAGCACCCTGAACCCGCACAAGACCGCCAGGACGCTGATGACCAGCGTGGCGGCCCGGCGCGACGGCAGATCTTCCTTGTGTCCGCGCTTGAGTTCATGCGCCGCGAGGGCGGAGAACCCGGCCATCACCATGGAGGCCAGGGCCACGCGCAGCGGCACGCTGTCGGCAAAGCCAGGCAAGAGCACGAGACCGGACCACAGGGCGATCACCGCCACCAGCGGCCATGGCGAGACCTGGCGCCGCTCGAAGGTGCGCGTGCCCTGCCAGATGCACCAGAAGGTGGCAAATACCAGCGCGTTCGAAACCATCATGTCGATGGGCGTGCCCTTGGGCGTTGCATCGCGATAGGCGAAGAAGGTGCCCGCCACCATGGCCGACGGCGCCGCCCACCACAAAAGCCATGTGGCGCGTCGATTCTGAGACCAGAAATAGACCAGCTGAAGCGATACAAGGGCAATGATGACCGTGCCCAGCAGCCTCAATGTGTAGAAATCAACGGGCAAGCGCATCCCCCCTGAATAGGGGAAAACCCTATATCCAGCCGGTTACCGGCATCTAAACAATTGAACGCCAGCTGCAAATATCTGCAGGATTTCAAACCGGGAAAGCGTCTCCCGGGACCAGCCGGTATGAAATTGGTACTTTAACCGGTTTCAGGGCGGTCAGGCCCCCGCGGTCTCCGGTCCGGTCACCGGCGCCCGCAGCCGCAGCCCGAGTTGGTCGCGGGCCAGGATCACCCGGTTGCGGCCTCGCGCCTTGGCGACATAAAGCGCCCGGTCGGCGCGCTGCAACAGGGTTTCGAGACTGACCTCTCCCGCGATGGAGGTTGCGATACCGACGCTGACGCTGGGCAGGGGCGGCACGAAATCGAAGGTCTCGAAGCTGTCGGCGAATTCGCGGCGGATACGATTGGCGATCTTGCGCGCGCCTCGGTCGGTCGTGCCGGGCAAGAGCGCGCAGAACTCCTCCCCGCCAAGCCTGTAAAGCGAGTGCTGCGCCCCCAGCCGCGCCTCGGCGATCGCCCCGAAGGCGATGAGCGCCATGTCACCGGCCCTGTGACCATACCGGTCATTGATTTTCTTGAAGTGATCGAGATCGAACATCAACACCGAAAGCGGGGCGTTGCGCCTCGCCTGCCGCCGGGCAATCGCAGGCGCGTCCTCCTCGAAGGCGCGGCGGTTTCTGAGGCTGGTCAGCGGATCGTGGGCGGCGAACTGGCGCTGTGTGCGTTCTTCGCGCTCCTTTGAAAGAGACACGATCAGCAAGGTCAGCGTGGCACCATGCGCGATCACGATTCCGGTCTGAATGACGAAGGCCGCCTGGGTCGGCTCAAGACCGCCAAGCGGGAAGGGCAGGAAAAAGGCTGCAAACACCCGGAAGGCGCTGAAAGCGGCGAGCGAACCGGCAATGATGATGGCCATGCGCCGGGACGGCAGGCGTTCTGTCCGGCCGCGCCAGAATTCGAACGCGGTCATGCCAAGAAAAGCGGCCCGCGCTACTGAAGACGTCGAGACCCGCAGCGGCACGCTCTGAGCGAATTCGGGGATCTGGCAGGCGAGCACCCAGCCCCCTGCCGCCACAAGGATTGGCCAGACCGTGATCCGGCGCCGCTCGAACAGCCGCGCCCCCTGCCACAGGCACCAGAAACAGGTGAGCAACACGGCCTGCGGCCAGGCGAGGTCCAGGGCCTCGCCCGCAACCGGGCCGCTGCCATAGGCACCCAGTGCCGCGATGGCGATCAGGAACGGCGCAGCCCACCACAGCAGCCAGATGGCGTGGCGGTTCTGTAGCCAGAAATAGATCATCTGCGCTGCGACCAGCGCAAACAGGCAGTTGGTCGCAAACAGAACGGGGACAGGATCGAGGGGCACGGTGCCTCCTTCAAACGATCCCGAACGATACCAGTGTGGAGTTACCCTGTTCTAAACGCTGAAAAACCCGCGAGAAGATCACACACTGCGCGGCACGAATTGCGGGCGCGGGCCGCCCAGCAGCATCGCCCAGTAAATACCGTAGCGGCTGTCGCGCTCCGGCCCAACACGGGCGGCAGCCAGCCCATAGGCGTCAAAGGCCGGATTGAGCATGTTTTGCCGATGGCCTGGCGACCGCATCCACCCGCCAAGCGCCGAGGACACCGAAACCCGGCCGGCAGAAAGGTTCTCGGCTGCCGGACCGGAAAAGCCGGTGCGCTTGATCCGCGCGCCGAAATCATTGCCCGCTGATACGCTGTGGCTCATCGTGTCGGCCTCGGCCATCAGCCGGGCCTGGTTATTGGCCGCGATCTGCAGGACGCGGTCATGATGCAGCTCCTGAAGCCCGTGCTGACGCCGGATTTCGTTGATCGCGGCTTCGGCGGCGCGCTGATCGACCGAGACCGGATCGAAATCACTGCTACTGCCAAAGGTGCAGGCGGTGAGAAACGGCGTTGAGGCAAATAATCCGATCAGAACACGGCGCTGCATCCGGGGATTCTCCAAGAGCTGGGGGCGAACACTTCACGGGGTTTATCAGTCGCCCCATCTCTGAAAAAGGGCAAAACGGGTCGAAATCAAGGCGGATGGGCGTTCGAGGGCAGGGTCAGAACCCATAGGCTGCGCGCGACGGGTATTCGGCTGCGCGCTTTCTGCACATGAATGCGCAAGGCTTGCGCAAACCCGCCGCGATGATGTGCCGATTGGCCCGGCATCATCACCGGCATGACAAAGGCTGCATATTCCCACCCTTCACACCGCTTGCGTCCCGCGGGCTTTCCCCCTCGCGGCGCGCCGATGCCTGAGCGCATCGCCACAGACAGCTGGTGGCTGACGGAGGCCGGTTCGGCCTTTGCCCGCCACGCCGCCCTTCTGCCTCCTGCCGAACGCCGGCGGGCCCGCTTTCATGTCGGCTGGCCCGAACCCGGCACTGACGGGGGAGAGCATCATGAGCGATGAAACCATGGATGCACCGGCTGGCCGCATCACGTCACCGCCGGCAGCACGCCTGCCCAAGCGCCCGAACCGCACCCTTCGCCGCTTCGGCCTCGCAGCCCTGATCGCACTGATGGCGGCGAGCCCCTTGATGTTTATGACGGTTGAAACAACCGGGCAGGGTACGCCGGTCGGCATCAGCTTCATCCTCAGCGTGTTGCTCATTATTCCTTTCCTTCTCGGCGGCCATGTCTACTCGCCCCTTGGCTTGGGGCTGTCGGCGACCTTGTTCGTGGCACTGACGGGTCTGGCCGTCATCGCGGCGCATTGGCCCGGCCTCCGGCACCGCCCGACCTGGCCGGCGGGTCTGTTGCTTGTCGGCGCCACATTGCCCCTGGTTGAGAATGTCAGCTCGCTTTCGGTGCTGGCCTCCCTCGGCATGCTCGGGCTTCTGGCGCTTTATGCCGCCGGCCGGCTGGATGGCGGACCGGTCGCCGCGCCGGGCGCGCTGATCGGCTTCGTGCTGTCGGTGCCCGCCCAATGGTTCCGCGGGCTCGTGGCCATCATCGTCCTGCCGGCCCAGATCCACCTGAAACCCGGCGGGCTGACCGGCTGGATCCTGCCGCTGGGTGTGGCGCTGATCTTCGCGGCGCTGTTCGTCAACGCCAATCCGGTGTTCGAGCTGGCGACCGTCAATATCTGGACCTTCGTCAATCTCTCCTGGCTGACCCCGGTGCATGCCATCGAGTTTCTGGTCGCCGGCGCGCTGGTCTGGCCGTTCATCGCCATGACCATGCGGCGTCGCGCAAAGGCAAAGGCGGCAGAGGCGCCACTTGCCGAAGCGATGCTGGGCAAGGCGCTCTTCAACGATGCCTCGATCCTGAGATCGCTGATCGTGTTCAACCTGTTGTTCGCGCTGCAATCGGTCTCAGACATTGCGATCCTTTGGGGCGGTGCGGCGCTGCCCGAGGGCCTGACCTATGCCCAATACGCCCATCGCGGTGCCTATCCGCTGATCGTGACCGCGCTGCTGGCGGCGGGCTTCGTCATTCTCTCGACCCGGCCCGGCAGCACCGCGGCGGCCTCGCGCCCGATCCGCTGGCTGACGATGATCTGGGTTGCCCAGAATGTGCTGCTGGTCGCTTCGGCGATGACCCGGCTCGGGCTTTACGTCGAAGCTTACGGCCTGACCCATCTGCGCGTCGCCGCCTTCTTGTGGATGGGGCTGGTGGCGCTGGGGCTGGTGCTGATCATCGTCAAGCTGAGCCGCGCCTATGCTCTCGCCTGGCTCATCGGGGTCAACGGACTCGCGGCGATGGCGCTGATCTATGGCGCCTGCTTCGTCGACTTTTCGAGCCTCATCACCCGCTACAATCTCGACCACAACCATTACAAAGCCGGCGATGTGCCTGATGGCGCCTATCTGATTGCGCATATCAGCGACCTTGGCGCCGGCAGCCGCGTGGGGATCCAGAAACGGCTTCTGGCCGAACGCCAGGCCGACTGGCGGCTCTGGACCTTTCGCGACTGGCGCATGATGCGCTATGTCGAAGGGCTTGAGGCGGAGGCGGACCGCGAAGCCGCCACAAAGCCGGATGACAGTGAAGCACCGGCACCGGAAGACGCGGAACCGGTGCGCGACAAACCGGTGAGGGCACCGTCAACAGCGCGAAACGAGACCGCGCAAGACGAGACCGTGCAAGACGAGACTGTGCAAGACGAGACTGCGGCAGGGGGCGAAACAGATGGCGGGACATACCATCCTGGTGGTCGATGACGACCCCCATATCCGCGAGGTGCTGTGCTTTGCGCTCGACAGGGCCGGCATGGCCACCGAGACGGCGAAGGATGGTGCGTCGGCGCTTGCGCGTTTCGGTGGCGGCGGGATCGATCTGATCGTCCTCGATGTCGGCCTGCCGGAAAAGGACGGGCTCGAACTCTGCCGCGACATCCGGCGGGTGTCCGAAGTGCCGATCCTGTTCCTTTCCGCCCGCGACGAGGAAATCGACCGCATTCTGGGTCTCGAGATCGGCGGCGACGACTATGTCACCAAGCCGTTCAGCCCCCGTGAAGTCGTGGCGCGGGTCAAGACCATTCTCAAGCGCTATGTCGCCGCCCCGTCGACCGAAGCTGCCCATGGCAAACAGGCCCTGCCGGGGCTGACGATCGAAGCGGAAGCGCGGCTGGTAAGCTTTGAGGGCAATCCGGTCGCGTTGACCGGGCTCGAATTCGAGATCCTCTCGATCTTTGCCGCCCGGCCGCGCCAGGTCTTCACCCGCGGCCAGATCATGCAGGCGGCCTATGGTGGCGATTTCGCAGTCTCAGACCGCACCGTCGACAGCCATATCCGCAATATCCGCGCCAAGCTGGCTGACGCCGGCTGTTCCGAGGCCATCACAACCGTGCATGGCATCGGCTTCCGGCTGGGCGGGCCGAACGGTATTGGCGCGTGACGGACACTCCCCGCGTGACCCGCAAATGGCGGCCGTCCCTGCCGCTGGTGATTGCCGCCGTGCTCGGCAGTGTGCTGGCGCTGTCGCTCGGCGGGGTCGGCGTCTATGTTGTGCTCACCGAAAGCCGTGGCGTGGGGCAGCTTCTGAGCCTTGGCCTTGTGGCGCTCGGGGTCATCGTCGCGACTGTTGTTATCGGCTTCGTCTTCGCCCGCACCCTGACCGGTCCGGTGCGCGACCTCACCCGCGCCAGCACCGCCATCCGCCGCGACGGCCGCGCCGCCATCACGCCCTTGCCCGCCTATGGCACGGCGGAGATCGCCGCCCTGTCCCAGCATTTTTTCGATCTCGCCCGACACCTTGTCGACCGCCGTGACCGCGCGGCGAGTTTCGCCGCTCACGTTTCGCACGAGTTCAAGAGCCCGGTCAGCGCCATTCGCGGGGCCGCCGAGCTGATGCGCGAGGCCGGCGATGCCGGCATGACCGAGGCGGAGCGCGAACGGTTCCTCACCAATATCATCGCCGACACCGCAAGGCTCGAGGCGCTGCTTGCCCGGCTGCGGGCGATCGCCATGGCCGAGGCCGAACAAACCCCCGGCCCGGCGGATATCGCCATGATCATGGGCGGGCTCGAAAAGCGGTTTGACGGGCTCGCCATCACCGTCAACGGTCCCGCCAATCTGCCGCTCGCCATCGGTGAGGCGGCGCTGACCGCGATCCTCACCCATCTGACCGAGAACGCTGCCGAGCACGGCGCGAACAGCCTGGTGGTGACCGTCACGCGCGAAGGCCTGCGCGGCATCATCCGCATCGCCGACAATGGCACGGGCGTTTCCCCGGGCAATCGCGAGCGCATTTTCGAGCCCTTCTTCACCACAAGGCGCGAGAAGGGCGGCACCGGCATGGGCCTCGACATCACCGCCGCGCTTGTGGCAGGCCATGGCGGTACCATTGCCCTTGGTCAAAGCGAGGCCGGGGCAGCCTTTGTCATCGAACTGCCGGTGCACCCCGGCCCGGAGCGCTGATGGCGTCTGCCCCCAAGCCTGAAACCATTCATGCCGATCTTGGCGACAAATTCTTCGTACCGGTCGAACCGGCCGATTTCCCGAAAACCGACATCCGCTTCCGCAATCAGCGCTGGGCCGAGCGGGTCGGGCTGGGCGCGCTGAACGAAGCCGAATGGCAGAAGCGTTTCGGGCGCTTCAAACCGCTTGCGGGCACGTTCGAAAAGCCCCTGGCGCTGGCCTATCACGGCCACCAGTTCCGCACCTATAACCCTGAGATCGGGGACGGGCGCGGGTTCCTGTTCGCCCAGCTCCGCGACCTCGAGGACAACCGCCTGCTCGATCTCGGCACCAAGGGGTCGGGCCGGACCCCGTTTTCGCGTGGCGGCGACGGACGGCTGACGCTCAAGGGCGGGGTGCGCGAGGTGCTGGCGAGCGAAATGCTCGAAGCGCTCGGGGTCTATACTTCCAAGAGCTTTTCGCTCATCGAGACCGGCGAACAGCTGTTGCGCGGTGACGAACCCTCGCCGACCCGCTCCTCTGTGCTGACACGGCTGAGCCATTCCCATATCCGCATCGGCACATTTCAGCGTCTTGCCTTTGAGAAAGACACCGAAGCGCTCGAAAAACTGGTGGCGCATAGCGTCACCCACTACCTGCCCGAGGCCGAACGCGGTTCGGTGAGCGAGACCGCCGCGGCGCTGCTCGAGGCGGTGGCGCTTCATGTCGCCCGGCTTGGCGCACAATGGGTCGCGGCGGGCTTCGTGCATGGGGTGCTCAACTCGGACAACATCACCATCACCGGGGAAAGCTTCGATTATGGCCCCTGGCGGTTCCTGCCGCATTACGAACCCGGCTTCACCGCCGCCTATTTCGACGAGACCGGGCTTTATGCCTATGGCCGCCAGCCCGAGGCGCTGGCCTGGAACCTGACCCGGCTTGCCGAATGCCTGATGCCCTTGTCCGACCGCGAAACGCTGGAACCGGCGCTCAACGCGTTCTGGCCTGCTTTCCAGCGCGAATTCCGCGCGCGGGTGTTGGCCCGGTTGGGGCTCAAATCGGCAGGCGAAGAAGCAGATACGGCCACCGTGACCGGCCTCTTCGGGTTTCTCGAAGCCAGCCAGGCACCGTTCGAACAGGTGTTTTTCGACTGGTATGGCGGGCTCAGGAGCGAAGAGCGGGCACTCGCCGGCCCGCTCGCAGCGGCCTATCGCGGCGGCAGTTTCGTGCCGTTCCGCATGGCGCTTGAAGCGCATGAACCGCGCGGTGGTCTCAGGCTCGATCATGCCTATTTCACGCGGCCCCAACCGCGCTCGATGGTGATCGAGGAAATGGAAGCGATCTGGGCGCCGATCGCCGAGGATGACGACTGGACTGCCTTCGAGGAAGCAATCGCCGAGATCCGGGAGATGGGCGAGGCCTATGGCAACGGCCCGGGCGGGGCGGACGTCTTCACGCCGACCCCAAAAGCCGACTAACTTGCCGGGCGCAAACCGGTCTCGACCAACAGGCCTTTGGCCTTGGCGTGATAATAATAGCCCGAAGCGTAATAGCGCACCGCAAGGTCGTGGTCGCCTTCGGCCACGATATAGGCGCCGCGCAGATATTTGACCGCATATTTGAGATTGGTCTCGGCATCGAGCAGGCCCGAGGGCGGGCCGCGATACCCCATGGTCTGGGCGGTCTGCGGCAGGATCTGCATCAGCCCGTAATAGGGGCCGTTGCGCGCCGCCGGATTATAGGTGCTCTCGCGTCTGACGACCCGATGCACCAGCGAGGGCGGCACATCATAGATCGCGGCATATTTGGCGATCAGCCGGTTGACCTCGGGGGAGCCGGGATTGTTGGGCTGGGAGAAATCGGGCGCTGTAAGGGTGGCGATGATCCCCGATCCGCCACTCGAAGAGCCGGGGCCGATAGACGGCGAACACGCCACCGCAGCAAACAGCAGATATATGACAAGGATCGCCCGCATCGACACCTGTTCCGGCACACCAGTTTCGCGCCTTTTGACGGGCCATTGCGGCGGCATGATGGTGAGCCGATGCATCTCGAACGCCCGCTGCCGGCCTCGATCCGGCCCTGCCCGGCTCTAGAAAAGCTCGTCGGGAATCGGGCGTTTGGGCTTTTGCTCTGCTTCCGGCTCGGGATCGTCTTCGGATTTGGGCGGCTCTTGTGTCTCGGACTTCTCTTGAGACTCGGACGTGTCTTGTGAGTCGGGCGTGTCTTGGGACTCAGCTGTCTTTTCGGATTCGGATTGCTCTGTGGGCTCTCCCGCATCCGTGGAATTGGCGATGTCCTTGGCGCCGACCAGTTCTTCAGGTTCGTCTTCCCGCTCGTCCCTTTGTTCCGGTGTTGGCTCGGTGTCCGCCTCGTGCGCCTGCGCCGGTTCTTCCGTTACCGTTTCCGGAGCGGTCGCTTCTGTCTGTGCGGTCTCGGCGGCTTCCGCCGAAGGGCTGGCATGAATGCTGGGCGGTGCTTCAGCGGTTTCCGGCTCGGCAGGAGATTCCGCTTCAGCCTCGGGTTCTTGAGGTGTCTCAGGCTCTTGTGAGACTTCGGTCATTGCCGATGTCCCGCCCACCGTCTCCTGAGCCGGGGCCTCCGACTCGGGTGGTGCGGCCGGTTCGGCCGGCGCTTCATCTTCGGCCGCCACAGGCGCGGCCGGCTCCTCGGACGGTTCCGGTGTTTCAGATGCTGCCGGTGTTTCAGGCGACGCCGCGGGCGCTGTCGTCGAGACTGCGTCGGGCACATCCTTTTGCACATTGCGCAGCGCCGCCTTGGCCACCAGCGCCTCCAATTCGTCATGCGGCGTCATTTCCGGCGGCAGGGAGACGCGCTCCTCGGCGTCGCGGGTCTCATCGCTTGCGTCGGAGGCGGGCGGTTCGTCCGATGCGGCGGCAGGCTCCTGCGGGGGCTCGGGCTGCGCTGCCGGCTTGTTCCACTCGGCCTTTTCTTCATGCGCCGTGGTCTCGGGCGGCAAACTGGCCAGTTCCTCGGCTTCGTGCTCGCCCTGATCCGCGGGCGCAGATGCGGGAGCGCTGTCAACCGGCGCATCGACCGCCGATTCTTCAGCCTCCGATTCTTTAGCCTCCGATTCTTCGGTCGCCGGTTCTTCGATCGCTGGAACTTCGACCGCTGGATCTCGGACCGCTGGATCTTGCGCCGCCGGATCCTGCGCCAATTTGGCAGTCGGTGTCTCTTCCGTGTGCGTTTCGGGTGACGGCTTTTCCCCGGCATCGGCAGAAGGCGTGTGGTCTTCGCCCGGCTTGTCCCGGGTTTCCCCCTCCACCCTGGGTGCGCTATCGGCATCCGGCGATTCGCCCGCAATGGCGACCGAAGGCGCATCGGCGGCAGGTTCAGCAGCAGTCACCTCGATGGGGGCAGGCTCTTCGCTTGCCGTGACCCTGGTCTCTTCACCCTCGAAGACCGGTTCGGTGCGCGCGGCGTCGGCGGTTGTTTCAGACGACGCCGGTGCCTTGCCGGTTTCCACTTTGGCCGCTTCTTCCGGTCCCGGCTTCTCCGCTGCGGGCTGGGCCGGAATGGCAGTCCCGGGCGCAGCGGGCTTTTCGACCGGCGGTTTGTCAGGGTTCGGCGTGTCGGGCGGCGCGGTGTCAGCCGCCGCGGCTGCGGCTGCCGCCGATGTGGTTGTTGCCGATGCTTTGCCGAGGTTCCCGAAGCGGCGCTTGAGCGAGGGGCGGGTGCTGCCGGTGCCGGTATCACGCGGCTTGGCGGGCGGCGGCGTTTCGCTGCGCTTCGGCGCGGGCTTTGTCGGTTCCTCCACCGGCTTGCGGGTTTCGCGGCCATGGGCGCGGGCGATGACCTGTGCGGCGCGCCCGGCAATCGCCAGCGCCGGCACGACCCCGGCACCCGAGGTGAGGAACGGCATGGCACTGGCATCGATAACCCGCAGCCCCTCGGTGCCGCGCACCCTCAATTGCGGATCGAGCACGGCGAGCGGATCGTGATCGGGGCCCATGCGGGCGGTGCCCGCCGGCATGCCGGTGAAGCGCAATTGCGCCCGGCAGTACTCGGCGATCTCGCTGTCCTCGTGCCAGTTCTCCGGTCCGAGCGCGAAATCGGGCTCGACAAGGCTCGCCAGCGGGTCGGCGAGAAAGATCTCGCGGGCCCGCTTGAGCCCGGCAATCAGCAATTTGGCGTCGGTCTCGTTCCCCAGCGCATCGTAAGTAATGCGCGCCGGACGGGCGGGATCGGAATGCGACAGCTGAACCCGCCCCCGGGCCCGGGGGCGCAACAGCGAGACCATGAGGCTCATCGCCCCGTCGCGCGCCACGCCGCTGCCTGCAAGCGCCCGGTGCAGGAACGGTGCAAACCGCATTTCCATGCCCGGGCGTTCATTGCCGAGCGGATCGAAGAACACCGCCGCCTCGTCGCCGGCGACCGAAAGCGGGCCGCCCCCGAACCAGCGATAATTGAGCCGGTCGCGCCAGGATTTGGCCGCCTTGACCGGATCGACATGGGGCACCCCGTCGAGCGCGCGGGTCACGAGCGGGATCATCGGGTGGATCTGAAGATTGTCGCCCACCCCCTTGAGCTCGACGCGCGGGGCCACCCCGATCTGCTTGAGTTCGTCTCCCGGTCCGATGCCGGACAACAGCATCAGCTTGGCATTGGCAATGGCACCGGCAGCAAGCAGCACTTCGCGCTCGGCCACGATCTCGCGGGACCGGCCCTTGCCCTTTTTTCGGTATTCGACCCCGGTGACACGGTTGCCCTCAAAGGTCAGGCCGGTGACCACCGCATCGGTGACGATGTGGACCGGGCCTTTCTTGTCGGCGAGCCCGGCAACCATTTCGACCGGGTCGAAGCGTTCGGGCCTATCGGCGCTCTTGGCGCGCATTTGCGGCACCAGCCCCGAGCCCATCTGGATTTCGCCGTTGAAATCGGGATTGACCCCGTGCCCGCGCGACTGTGCTGCCAGCAGGAATTCGCGGGTGCCCGGATAGAGATAGCCGGGCAGATCGACCGCGATCGGCCCCTTGGCGCCATGATAGGAATTGGCCAGCACCCTGTTGGTTTCGACAGATTTGAGATGCGGCAGCAGGTCGATATAGGACCATTCCCGTCCGGTGCCGATATAATGGGACCAGGAGAAATAGTCCTGGCGCTGTCCGACCAGGTAATCCTGGCCCGACTGGCTGAGCCCGCCACCAAGCCCTGACGCGGTATGGACGCCGAATGGCGCGGTGTCCTCGCCTTCCGCCGAAAGGTGTACCGGCAGGCCGGGCGCGCTTTCACCTGCCGCTGCCTGCCAGGCGCCGGGCGCCACGCCCGGTTTGTGCGGATTGGCGGAGCCGGCCTCGACAAGGGTGACGGTGAAGCCGAAATCATCCGCGAGGCAACGGGCCGCATAAAGCCCGGCAACGCCGCCTCCGACAATCACGATGTCGCTTCCCGGCTTGCGTTTTGCCACGCCAACTATCCTCACCGCTTGGCGTTACGGCCCGCAACGCGCACTCACATGCATACTATGCACTTCCCTGCGCGAGTCATATGGAGGATCGGTGGCCTTGGCAATATCGCGAACCCGTATGCTAATGGTCGAAACGCCTCAGGCCGCGCGGATCCGCCGGCGGCGTCCGCCGACATAAAGAGCAGCGCCGACAAGGGCCGCACCGGCGGCGAACACCAGGATCCCGGTGCCGGAGGTGAACACGATCTCGTTCATCACCCGGCCCGGCAACAGGCTGAGCCCGCCCGCGACCCCGATGCCGCCGGCATAAAGCCCGACCATGGTGCCGCGATGCGCCTGCAGATCACCGCGGCGCGCCTGGATCACGCCCAGCACCACCGCGATCAGCGTCCACACCGAGATGAGGTGAATGGGGCTGAACGGACCGACCATTCTGATGCCGGAAATCCAGAACGAGCTCAGCGCGGCGATCAGCATGGCAATCCCGAAGGCGCGGCCCATCAGCTTGTGATGACGGCCACCCTTGCGGCGGAACAGGACGAGCGCGCCCAGCGCCATGGCGGCGACAGCGGAGGCGACATGGATCTGGACGGCGGGTGAAGCGGTCATCAGCGGTGCAAGGTTCATCATGGTCTCCCGTTTGTCTCGGGACCGGCAGGCGGCCCGTGCAATTGACTGTGGGAGCGAGCTCGCGCAAAAAGGCGGGCAACCGCAAACCGCCATTCGCGGACTGAGGACCGGCTACGTGGGCGACAACGCATTGCAACTGACGCTTCGCGAAATGCGCAGCTCCATGACCCAGCCGGCCTTTGCGGGCATCTTCGTGCTTGTGGCGCTGATCCTCGGGCTATCGGGGCCGTTCGGCACGTTCGACTACCTCCCGATCGGCCCGCGCCTTGTCTATTGGGTTGTTCTTCTCGCCACCGCCTATGTCACCGGGCACTTTTTCGGGGCCTTTACGCTCCGCCTCGTCGAACACCGGTTCAAATCCATGATGCTGGGCGTGGTTGTGGGCGGCGTCGCCGCCGGCCTGCCGGTCTCTTTCGTCGTCTGGGCGATCAACGCCATGACCTTCGGGGTTCTTTATGCAGACCCCGCCGCGCTGCTGCTTAACACGGTCTATTGCGTCATCATTTCGATCGCGGTGGTGGCGGGCTTTGCCATGGTCGAATCCCGCGCCGGCACCGTGGCGGAAGCCGGTGAGGCGGGTGCGGTGGCCGAGGCGCCACCACGGCCGAAGCTGCTCGACCGGCTGGCGGTGCAGGACCGCGGAGCATTACTGAGCCTGTCGGTCTCCGACCACTATGTCGAAGTCGTCACCGACAAGGGCAAGACGCTGTTGCTGATGCGGCTCGGCGATGCCATCGACGAGGCCGCGCCCATTCCCGGCATCCAGCTGCATCGCTCGCACTGGGTGGCACTCGACGCGATCCGGAGCGCCCGCCGCCACAAGGGCGCGGCGGTTGTGGTGCTGACCGATGGTCGCGAATTGCCGATCAGCCGCGGCCGGCTCGAGGCGGCGCGTGAGGCAGGGATTCTGACCTGAACTCTAAGCCCTGGTGGCGCGGGCCCGGTCGGCGGCGCGCTTGCGCTTGGCGGCGGCCTTGTTCTTTTCAGCGGCGGTTCTGGCGTCATCCCCGATATGCGCCTGGCCGCGCGCACGGGCGATCTCGATCTGGCGCTGGCGTTCCCGGGCGCGGCGACGGGCCCTCTCGCCCTTCTCCCCGACACAGTGAACGCATTGCACGCCTTCGACATGGTCGGGATGGGCGCGGTCCTGTTCGGTCAGCGGCATGCGGCAGGCGCGGCACAGCTGATGTTCGCCGGGCTTGAGCCCATGGGTGACCGAGACCCGCTCGTCGAACACGAAACAGGCTCCGTCCCACAGGCTTTCATTTTCGGGCACCTGTTCGAGATAGGCGAGAATGCCGCCCTTGAGGTGATAGACCGTCTCGAATCCCTTATGCCTCAGATAGGCCGAGGCCTTCTCGCAGCGGATGCCGCCGGTGCAATACATCGCCACCGCCTTGTTCGAGCGCGGGTCGAGCTCGTCTTCGACATATTGCTTGAACTCGGTGAAGCTTTTGGTTCCGGGGTCAAGGGCATTGGCGAAGCTGCCGATCGCCACCTCGTAATCATTGCGTGTGTCGATCACGACGACATCGTCCCGGCTGATCACAGCGTTCCAGTCTTTCGGTGCCACATAGGTGCCCGCAAGCGTGTTGGGATCGGCTTCGGGTGCCCTGAGGGTCACGATCTCGGCTTTGAGCCGCACCTTGAGCCGGGGAAAGGGCATGGTCTCGGCGTGGGAATATTTGACCTCGGCGCCTTCGAACCGCCCGGCCCAGGCCGGGTCCGTCTCGAGATGAGTGATCAGTCTTCTGATGCCCGTGTCGGGCCCCGCGACCGTGCCGTTGATCCCTTCGGGCGCCAGCAGGAGCGTGCCGCGAATGCCTTCGGCTTCGCACAGGGCCAGCAGGGGTGCGCGCAGCGCCTCGCTGTCCGGCAAGGGACAGAACTTGTAGAGCGCAACGATGGTGACGGGGCATTGTGCGGGCATCGGAATGGCGGCCTTGCTGGGTGTTGTGCCGCTCATATCACTCCTCGATTGCCCGCGCCAAGACACCCCTTGCCGCAGGCCTGGGTGCGGAAGGGCGGAGGCATAGGGCAGAATTGGTCTGCTTGATGCGGCTCTGGCCCTGTGCCAGAGTTTACCGGTTCTTTCTCGGAGATGCCCCAATGACTTACCGCGCCGCTGCGTCGCGTTACGATGCCATGCAATACCGTTATTCAGGCCGTTCGGGCCTCAAGCTCCCTGTCGTCTCGCTTGGGCTGTGGCAGAATTTCGGCGGCAATCGCGATTATCCCTCCGCCTTCGAAATCCTCGGCTACGCGTTCGACCAGGGCATCACCCATTTCGATCTCGCCAACAATTACGGCCCGCCTCCCGGCTCTTCCGAAGAGTTGTTCGGCCAGGTGCTGGCGCGCGATTTCAAGCCCTATCGCGATGAGATGATTATTTCATCCAAGGCCGGTTACGAGATGTGGGAGGGGCCCTATGGCGAATTCGGCTCGCGCAAATATCTGATCGCCAGCTGCGACCAGAGCCTCAAGCGCATGGGGCTCGACTATGTCGATATCTTCTATTCCCACCGCTATGACCCCGAAACCCCGCTCGAGGAAACCATGGGGGCGCTGGCGAGTCTCGTGCATCAGGGCAAGGCGCTTTATGTCGGGATTTCGAGCTATCCGGAGGCCGAAACCCGCAAGGCCCACCAGATCCTCAAGGACATGGGCGTGCCGCTCACCATCCATCAGCCGTCCTATTCGATCCTCAATCGCTGGATCGAGGACGACAAGACCATCGATGCCTGTGGCGAGCTGGGTATCGGCATGATCGCCTTCTCCCCGCTGGCCCAGGGGGTGTTGAGCGGCAAATATAATCGTGGCGCCAAGTCCGGCACCCGCGCCGAGGAGGCCAATTCGTCCCTGCGCCAGAGCCATATCGAACCCAATGTGCTCGAGGCGGTCGAAAACCTCGGCGCCATCGCCGAACGGCGCGGCCAGTCCATGGTGCAGCTGGCCCTGTCCTGGGTGCTGCGGCGCTCCGAAATGACCTCGGCGCTTATCGGCGTGCGCACGCTCGAGCAACTCAAGGACAATCTCGGCGTGCTCGACAATCTGACATTGAGCGACGAGGAAATCGCCGAGATCGATGCTGCGACCATCAATGGGCTGATGGAACTGCATCCCCGCCCGCAGGGCTGGCTGCGCTAACCGGTCTCGATTCTGGGGGCGGGCCGGACCGGCTCGTCCCTGAGCCCGAACAGGATGATCATCGCCATCGTCACATAAAGCACTTTTGGTGCCTCGAACTGGAACATGGAGTCGGTCATACCGGCAGCGCCGATAATGGCAACGAGGCTGACCATGGCGTAGCTGCGTTGGAAGAATTGACTGTCGCGGGGTGACTGCCAGACCGCGATCAGCGGCGCCAGCATGACAACCGCATATCCGAGCAATCCGATCAGCCCCAGCCCGACCGCGAAGTTGAGCGGGTCGTTATGCAGATGCATGAAGCCCGCACCGTCATTCTCCTGACGCGCGAACTCCGCCATCATCGGCTCGGCGGCGGAAAACTTGGCGTTCCAGCCATGGCCATAGACCGGGGACTGGGCGAACGCGCCTGCACCGGCCTTGAGGAACTCGAGCCGGTGGTTGGCGGAACGGTCCTCTGTCGCGCCTTCGGTCAATCCGGTCGTGATCAGCGAAGGGATGGCCGTGAACCGGTCAAGATCCAGCCGCGGGACGGCAATCAGGGCTGCGCCGACAATCGCCACTGCCGCAATACCGAGTACCGGCCAGCGCCCGGGATGGCGGCGCAGCGCAATGGCCGAGAAGCCGGCAAAGACGACAAGCCCTGCGGCATAGGCGAGGGCCGCGCCGCGCGTGCCGGATAGCACCACGGTCACAACGGCTATGGCTGGCCCGGCAAGGAACAAGAAACGCCAGACGGGGCGGAAGGCGAAGACGCCCGTGGCCGCGAGGAAGCCGAACAGGACGGCGAAATCCCCGAGCCATATCGGATTGTCGTCAAAGCCGCTGGAACGGCGCGCACCCTCGATCAGGGCTTGCTCCAAGCCAACCGCAAACCCGGCCAGGACCGCCAGCAGGCTGAGAATGCTGAGCCATCGCGATGCATTGGCGTGCCCAGCCTGAACGATCGCCATGGCGGCAAGCGGCGCCAGGGCAAAGGGCAGGAAATTGACGAGCGCGGAAAGCGCTTCAACGTCTCCTGCAACGACGGCCCTCAGCCCCGAGGCGAGCCCGACCAGCCCGAAAGCGAGGATGAATCCCTTGACCGCGATATTACCCCAGGCAGCGCGCCAGGGCGCCAGGCCCGGCACAACCAGCGGAGCCAGCAGCGCCATCAGCATCAGCACATAGGCGCTCATCGTGTTGAACAGCGCCAGGCTCAGCGTTGCGACCGGAAGGAACAGCCAGCCGAAGATGGCTCGATGACTCACAAATACCCCTTTGGTGCGGGCCGGAACGGCTACAGGCAGGTGAGGGTTAGCCTGCACGACAAGCGGGTGCAAGTCCGCTCAAATCCTATGGGCTGGAACCGGGCCGTCGCCATTGCCGCCGGCGGTCAATGTGATAAGGAACGGCCTCCGGGCTGAGAGGGCAGTATGAGCGGCAAGCCGATCCACATCGTTCTGGCATTTGACGGACATTTCTGGGCGCCAGCCTATGCATTGATGCGCTCGATCTGTCTGTCCACCAAGAGGCGGGGAGACCTCAATTTCCACCTGTTCCACCAGACGCTCAACGATGTGCAGCGCGCCGATCTCGACAAGATCCCCCCCGAGTTCGGCGCCGCCCTGCACTATTATGATCTCGACACAAACGCGGTCTTTCTCGAGCGCTTCGGCAATGCCAGCGCCCATCAGCGCTGGCCGCTGATCGTCTATGGCCGGCTGATGATCGATGAGATCCTGCCGCCCGAAATCGATCGCGTGATCTATCTCGATTGCGACATGATGGTGCGCGCCCCCATCGAGCAGCTCTATGAGCTCGACCTCGAAGGTCATCCCATCGCAGCGGTCGCCGACCCCTGGTCGGTCTCGATCATCTCCGGGCGCGACATGGCCCACAAGACAAAGGCCGATCTGTTCGACCCCGCGGACCGCTATTTCAATTCCGGCATGCTGGTGATCGACCGCCAAGGCTGGCGCGAAGCCGAACCGATGAAGGTCTATGAGAAGCTGGTGGAGAACGGTGCCGCTGACCGGCTCTATTACGACCAGGATCTATTGAACCTGATCTTCATGGACAACTGGCTGGCGCTCGAGCCGATCTGGAACCTGCTCAATCCGCGCTCGACCTCCCACGTCCACAATGTCGCGATCCTGCATTACACCGGTGAGTTCCGGCCGTGGAACCTGGTCTCGGGCGTGGCCTTTGCCGGCATGTACCGGCACACCATGACCAACGAGCTCTTCTACCGCTACATGCGCTACCGGTGGAAAAAATGGTGGATCGACTTCTTCAAGAAGCGTCTCGGGATGAAATGAGCGGGAGCGAGGGGAACGATCTGCCGGTCATCTGCTCGTTCTGGCACGGGCCGCTGGGCTGGCTTGAAAGACTTTGCCTTTCAAGCTTCGCCGAACAGGGCCATAGGGTCGACCTCTATGCCTATGATCGCCCCGACGACCTGCCCGCCGGTATCAACTGGCGCGATGCCGGCGAGGTGACGGGACGCGACCGCATGTTCTTTTACAAGGACAATCGCAGCCCTGCGGTCTTCTCGGACCTTTTCCGGCTCGAACTGTTGAAACGCGGCGCCGGGCTGTGGGCCGATTGCGACATGCTCTGCATCCGCCCCTTTGCCGGTCTGAGTGATCATGTCTATGGCATCGCCGAGGACCCCGGCTGGCGCAATCTATGGCGGGCCGAGATCAACAACGCGGTGCTGGGCCTGCCCGCGGACAGCCCGGTGCTCGCCGCCATGCTGGCCCTGTTCGACAGCGATGCCATACCGCCCGGCGTCCCGTTCTGGCGGCGGGCAGAGATCGGGCTGCGCAAGGCCTTCGGCCAGAACGTACCGCTGCATCACATGCAGTTCGGGGTGACCGGACCGGCACCGCTCACTCATTTCCTGAGGCAACAGGGCCTGATCGGCAGGGCGCAACCCTGCGACGTCTTCTACCCCCTCGGATATGGCCGTGCGGCGGATCTGCTCGAACCGGGTACGGGGATTGAAGGGGTCGTGACTGAGAGAACCCTCGGCGTTCACATGTGGCGCAGCGCGCTGACCGGGCGCGGCTCGAGCGAATTGCGGGCCCCGGCGCCGGGCAGCTTCTTTGCTCAGGAGCTGGCCAAGCGCGGCCTCGACTGACCGGCAGCAAAAAGGCAGGGGCGTGCCCCTGCCTTTGTGATTCGACAATCGTGACCCGTATCAGCCGCGCAGCGCACCGCCGGTGGCTTTCTCGACTGCCGCGACAATCGAATTGCCCACGGCCTCGATCTCTGCATCGGTGAGGGTCTTGTCCTTGGGCTGCAGCGTCACCTCGATGGCGACCGATTTGCGGTCTTCGCCGAGCGAAGCGCCTTCGAACAGGTCGAAAACGGTCACATCGGTGATCAGCCCCTTGTCGGCCCCGCGTGCCGACTTGACGATCTTCGCCGCCTCGACCGAGCGGTCGACGACGAAGGCGAAATCGCGCTTCACCGCCATCAGATCGGACACGTCGAGCGCCGGCTTGGCCTTGGTCGGCTTGACCTTGGGCTCGGGGATGGCGTCGAGATCGATCTCGAAGGCGGCAACCGGCCCAGCAATGTCCATTTCGGCAAGCAGCCTGGGGTGCACCTCGCCGAACCAGGCGATGATGCGCTTGGGGCCAAGCTGGAAACGTCCGCCCCGTCCCGGATGCGACCAGGTGGCGGGTTCGGCGACCACCTGCACGGTGGAGGTGTCGAAGCCCAGCGCCTCGAGTACCGCGGCCGCATCGGCCTTGGCCTCGAACACATCGACCTTTTCCGCCTTGTGGCGCCAGTGCCGGCCGGTGGCGCCAAAGCGCGCCGTGCCGGTGCGCAGGCCCGTGGCATGATTGTGCTGGCCTTCGGGGGTGTCGTTTTCGAACACCTGACCGACCTCGAACAGCCCCAACTCGCCAAAGCCGCGATGAGAATTGCGCCGCGCTGCGCTGATCAACCCCGGCAGGAGGGAGGGGCGCATATCGGTCAGTTCGGAGGCGATGGGGTTGGCAAGCTGCAGATCCTGGCCGCCGCCACCAAACGCGACCGCATGCTCATGCTCGATGAACGACCAGGTGACCGCTTCGTCGAGCCCGCGCGCCGCCAGCGCCCGCCGGGCGATGCGCCGCCGGTTCTGGATGACAGTCAGCATTTTCGGGGCGACCGAAGAGAGGCGCGGCAGCGGATCGACCGGCACGCGGTCGACCCCGGCCATGCGCATGACCTCTTCAACCAGATCGGCCTTCTGCTCGACATCGGCACGCCAGGACGGCACCGCCACCTTGACCACATCGCCACTGCCCGTGACCCAGAAGCCGAGCCTTGTGAGGAACGCCTTGATCTCGGGGAATTTGATATCGAGCCCGGTCAGCCGCTTGATTTCGGAAAGCGGGAAATCGATGATTGTCTCGGGCGCTTCCGCCTTGCCCGCGATGAAGGGCTTCGCCGCTTCGCCGCCGCAGAAATCGAGCACGAGCTGGGTGGCCAGTTCAAGGCCCGGCTCGACAAAGGCCGGGTCGACATTGCGCTCGAGCCGGTAGCGCGCATCGGTGACGATGCCGGTCTTGCGCCCGGTCTGGGCGATCGACATCGGGTCCCAGAACGCGCATTCGATCAACACATTGGTGGTTTCTTCGGTGCAGCCGGTGTCCTCACCGCCAAGCACGCCGCCAAGGCCCAATACGCCATTATCATCCGCGACCACACACATGGTCTCGTCGAGGGTGTGGGTCTTGCCGTCAAGGCCGAGGAAGCTCTCGCCGTTTTCGGCCATGCGCACATGCATCTGGCCCTTGAGCTTGTCGGCGTCATAAACGTGGAGCGGCCGGCCCCGGTCCAGGGAGACATAGTTGGTGATATCGACAAGCGCATTGATCGGCCGCAGCCCGACGGCGATCAGGCGCTGCTGCAGCCAATCGGGCGAGGGGCCGTTCTTGATGTTCTTGACCAGCCGGCCCGCGAACATCAGACAGGCCGGATTGTCCGATCCGGGGAAGCGCAGTTCGATCGAGGGGGTTTCGGCCGAAGAAGAAGGGACCGGTTTGACCGACCCGTCCTTGAGTTCGCCGATGCCGGCGGCGGCCAGATCGCGGGCGATGCCATAGACGCCGGTGCAATCGCCCCGGTTCGGGGTGATCGCGATATCGATCACCACGCCGTCGATCCCGGCATAGTCGGTATAGGGCACGCCGACCGGCGCGTCCTCGGGCAGTTCGATGATCCCGTCATGATCTTCGGAGAGCAGCAATTCGCGCTCCGAACACAGCATGCCATTGCTCGCCTCGCCGCGGATGACGCCTTTTTGCAGGGTGAAATCGGAGCCCGGAATATAGCTGCCCGGCGCCGCGAACACGCCCTTCATGCCGGTGCGTGCATTGGGCGCGCCACAAACGACCTGTACCGGCTCGCCAGAGCCGGTATCGACCTTGCACAGCTTCAGCTTGTCGGCATTGGGGTGCTTTTCCGCCGAGATCACATAGGCGGTGACAAACGGGGCGAGCGCCTTGGCCTGGTCTTCAACCTCCTCGACCTCGAGCCCGACCATGGTCAGGGTGTCGATGATCTCGGCATTGCTTGCCTCGGTGTCGAGGTGGTCCTTGAGCCAATCGATGGTGAATTTCATCTCGCCAGCCTATGCGGTTTGAATGGCGCCTCGGGCGCCGGTGGACAGTTTGAGAAGGCGGCCGAGCACGGCGGCGTAGCCACGCGCATCCTCGATTGCCTTATGGGAATGATCGTGCCCGCCATACCAGCTTGTCTCGAAGCTGGCGCGGGTCTTGGTGACATGCTCGGGGCCCATCAGCGCGGCGGCAAAGCTCGCCATATCGAGTCCGGCCCCATCGAATAGCGGCGTGGTATGCTCGTCGCCCCAAAAGGTGCGGCAGCCCGTGAACCGGTCTAGATAGTGGTCGACAAATCCGCCATCAAAGGCCAGAGGCCGGGCCGCGAAAAGCCGTGGGCGCGGCAAGCCTTCGACCCAGCGGCGATAGCGCGCCATCACATTGTCAGCCGGTTCGGCACCTGTTGTCGCGGCCGCATGCGCTTCCGGTTGGCGGGTCCAGAATTCATCTGTCACCTGATCGGTGGTCCGGTCTGTCAACGGGCTGAGATTAGCCTCGAATTCGCTGAGCGTGTTGCCGTCCTGATCGATGGCGACCGAGGCAAGGCTGAGCATGGAGTGCCGGATCGGGCTCAACCCGTTGGTCTCGATATCGGTGACGACATAGGTCACGATCTCGCTCATGCCGGGCCTCCTGTGGCCGGTGCCGCTTCCGGAATACCGGGCAGCTCGCCCGCGATCTTGAACAGGTTGACGAGCACCTGGGCGAAGCCCCGCGCATCGTCGATGGCATGATGGGTGTGGGGGATGTCCCCATAGCACCATGTGGGCAGGCGCTGCATGCCCCAGTTGAGATAAGGCGCGCCGCGCAGCGTACCCGCCATGGTGTAAAGGCAGATGCCGCCGCCGCGGAACAATTGCCGCCCGGCAAAGGGGCCGCCCAGCGCCCGCGCCTCGGCGAAACGGTCGAGATAGTGATCCATCCACGGCCCGTCGAACATGATCGGCGCGGCGCAAAAGACCTTCTCGCCGGGCAAGGCTTCAACCCAGTCCGCATACTCCGCCATCACGGTCTCGGCGGGCTCGGGATCGGTCGTCGCGGCGGCATAGGCCTCGGGAAAGCCCTTCCACCACTCCATGGTGCGCGGATCGGGTTCGCGGCCGTCGAGCGGGGCCAGCACGGCCTCGAACTCGCCGCGTTCCGAGCCATCCCGCGCCACTGCGACACTGGCAAAACTCAGCATCGAATTGCGCAAGGGCGAATGCCCATCGGTCTCGATATCGGTCACGACATAGGTCACGTCTTCGGGCGTGACGACGTTTTGGGCGAAATCTTGCTCAGTCAACTGGACACCCCCTTCCCGTGCCTACGCTGCCGGGACCGCTCGTCCCGGCTTGCGCTTGGCCCAAGCGCTAGGCACTCCCCCGCAAGGGGGGAGGTGACATCGGGGCAGGCGCAGCCGGCGATAACTGGATCAATCCTCATCCTGAGTCCCTCATGGTGAGCTTGTCGAACCACGAGGGACGGGGAATGAGCTGAGCGGCTGTGGCCGCTCTCGCCCTTCGACAAGCTCAGGGTGAGGGCGGAAAGGGTGCTCAGGGTGAGGGCGGGGCAGGCGCCTGCGGTGAGGGCAGTGGGGGCCATGAGGGTTGCGGTGGCGCGTGCGATCATTCCACCACCTCCTGCCCGTCGAAGAACTGACGCCCTTCAGTGTCGATGCAGGTGCCGGTTTCAAGCCATTGGTGTTGGCGGGTGCGCAGGAACGCCATGGGCATCGACTTGAGATCGATGCGCAGCATTTCGGCCAGCTCGGTCGTCACCCCGACCCAGTCGGCGCCATAGCCGGCGCCGTCGGTCAGGATCTCGAACGTCCCGCCATCCGTCGTGCCGGCGCGGCCATGAATGACCCGCTCGGTCCACTCGCCGGTTTCGATGTCGACCCAGAATTCGAACACATTGCCCTCGCCCGGCAGACCGGGCGGGAACGGGCCGAGGTCTTTTTCAAGCGCCGACAGGCTACGCGTCAGCGGCAGCGCGGGCGGTGGCGTGAAGTCCTCGTCATTCGGACCGGGGCGCACCCAGCCGTCACCATAGGTCCGGGCATCAAAGGTCAGGCAATAGAGTTCCGTCGCGCCGGCCACAGAGGGGCCGGCAACGCTCAAAAGGACAGCAAGGGGCAAGGCCCCGAGGGATGCGGCCCTAAGCGTCATCGCGGGGGAACACCTCCACCAGTTTGAAACGCTCGCAAACGAGTTCCATGTCCGGGCTGTGCCCGCCATTGCGCCCGAAAAAACCTTCATGGAAACGGCGCCAGTCCGCTGCGCTGCCTTCACCTTCGGCGACGGCGAAATCCTCATCGACCTCGTCGAATCGGCGAATGGTGACCGAGACATTCTCGATCACGCAGGCCGGGCGGCCACGGCCGTCGAGCACCACATCCTGCCGGCCGGGATAGGGCATGGGCTCAAGACCCTCGCCCTCGCCATAATCGCGCAGCGCGCCGCAGGTCGCGGTCTTCTTGCCCGACAGGATCAGCGCCAGAAGCTGATCCGCCAGCTCCGGGCTGTCGCCGAAGGGATAAGCGGGCGCATTCTTGTATTTTTCCGGCAGGGTCATCGATACCTCTCCTCAAGCTGAGTTCTCATGCTGCCCGGTATTCAAGTGGCCATCCGGCCAATGCTTTTTTTGGCCAAGTCCTCATGCGGCCAAGTCCTCATGCGGCCAAGTCCTCATCCGGCCAAGTCCTCATCCTGAGCTTGCCGAAAGACGAGGACCGGAGTGCGATTGGCTCCCCTCGTGGTCCGGCAAGCGCACCCTGAGGCCCGAGCCTTCAGCTCGTCAGCCCGCCAAACAGCGTCGGCATCTCGAAGGGCTTGAAGCCGTAATGGTCGAGCCAGCGCTTGTCGCCGTCGAAAAAGGCCCTGAGGTCCGGCATGCCATATTTCAGCATGGCCAGCCGGTCGATCCCCATGCCCCAGGCAAAGCCCTGATAGACATCGGGGTCGAGCTTGCAGTTGCGGATGACATTGGGATGGACCATGCCGCAGCCCAGGATCTCCATCCAGTCTTCGCCTTCCCCGATCTTCACATCCTTGCCCGACCGGTCGCATTGAACATCGACTTCCATCGAGGGTTCGGTGAAGGGGAAGAAGCTCGGGCGGAACCGGGTCGTCACGTTCTCGACCTCGAAAAACGCCTTGAGGAACTCTTCAAGCACCCAGCGCAGCTGACCGATATGGCTCGACTTGTCGATCACCAGCCCTTCGAGCTGGTGGAACATCGGGGTGTGTGTCTGATCGCTGTCATGCCGGTAGGTGCGGCCCGGGATCACGACGCGGATCGGCGGCTCCTCACTCAGCATGGTACGGATCTGCACCGGCGAGGTGTGGGTGCGCAGCACCTTGCGCTCGCCATTCTCGTCTTCCTTCATGAAGAAGGTGTCGTGCATTTCGCGCGCCGGATGCCCCTCGGGGAAATTGAGCGCGGTGAAGTTGAGATAGTCGGTCTCGATATCCGGACCTTCGGCGATGGCAAAGCCCATATCCGAAAAGATCGCGGTGATCTCGTCGAGAACCTGGGAGATCGGGTGCACCCGGCCCGCCGCGCTCGGCGCCGGCGACAGCGGCAGGGTGACATCCACCTTTTCGCGGGCGAGCTTTTCTTCGAGCGCCTTGTCCCGCAACTCGGCGGCCTTTTCTTCGATCAGGCCGGCGATCTCGTTTTTGAGACCGTTGATCGCGGGGCCGGCGGTCTTGCGCTCCTCGGGGGTCATCTTGCCCAGCGTTGCCAGCTGTGCCGAGATCGAGCCCTTCTTGCCCAGCGCGCCCACGCGCACCGCATCGAGGCTCTCCAGCGTTTCCGCGCTGGCAATGTCGGCGGAGATCTGCGCACGCAACGCGTCAAGGTCGGCGGTATTGGCCATAACAAATCCAGTAATCATTGTGTCGAATGGGCGGCGTCGGGTGCCTGTTCTAACGTCCCGGCTTGAAAGCACAAGCGATTGCGCGAACGAAAAAACGAAAGCACAAACGAAACAAGCCCCGCGCCCGTCAGGCATGGCGGGCGCAAGGCTTGAGAATTCGGCCTCAGAAAGGCGAGGGTGGGATGGTTAGGCGGAAACCCGGGCGTGGGTCGTCGCTTCGACATCCTTGAGGTAGCCCAGGGCAGCCTTGGCACTGTCGACCAGCGCCTTGAAAGCCTCGGGTTCATGCACCGCCAGATCGGCAAGCACCTTGCGGTCGACGGCAACCTCAGCCTTGCTGAGGCCGTCGATAAATCGGCCATAGGTGAGCCCGTGCTCGCGGACAGCGGCGTTGATGCGCTGCACCCAGAGCGCACGGAAATTGCGCTTGCGGGCCTTGCGGTCGCGATAGGCGTATTGCCCGGCCTTTTCGACGGCCTGGCGGGCGGTGCGGATGGTGCTCTTGCGGCGGCCGTAATAGCCCTTGGCAGCCTTGAGAACCTTTTTGTGGCGGGCGTGTGAGGTTACGCCGCGTTTCACTCGGGACATGTCAATCTCTCCTTGAAGCTGCGTTTAGCGCGAATACGGCATGTAGGCGCGCTTGACGATTCTCGCGTCAGGTTCGGACATGACATCGGTGCCACGGTTCTGGCGGATGTACTTGGCATTGTGCGAGATCAGGCGGTGGCGCTTGCCGGCCACACCGGCCTTGACCTTGCCGCTCGCGGTAATCTTGAAGCGCTTCTTGGCGCCCGATTTGGTCTTCAGCTTCGGCATTTTGCTTTCCTTTTTCGCCACTCTCCAAAAGGAGGCAGCGTTTTTCTTGGTCGCATTCAAAGGCCAACTCGGCATGCCTTTCGGCCGGCTGGCCCGGTGGAGCGGGCATTATAGGGGGAGGTGGGCCTGCGTGCAAGTCCCTTTTGTGCCCCGGACGAGGTGCCCTGTCCCCGGCGAGGTGCCCTGTCCCCGGCAAAGAGTCGCCTCTGGCACCGAAGCCCAGGGGCAAGGCGAATCCCGCCTGCCCGTGGGTGACTACCTCAGCCCCAACCCGCCGGCAATGGCGTCCATCAGCGCGGAGACCCGCGCCGGCACCAGCCGTCTTGTGGGATGCACCAGATAGACCGGCATGGTCATGGTCGGCCAGTCCGGCAGCAGCTTGACGAGCCGACCGGCAGCCAGGTCTGCCCCGACTTCCTCGACCGGGAGATAGGCGACACCGGCACCCTTGACCGCCACCGCGCGCTGCGCCTCGCCATTATCGATCTGCAGCCCGCCCGACACGGACACTTCGATGCGCCCCTCCGGCCCCTCGAAGGGCCACGCATTGCGGGGCCGCATGTTGAGATTGATCAGGCAATCGGCGGATTGCAGATCCTCGGGGTGAACGGGAGCGCCGTGCCGGGTGACCCAATCCGGCGAGGCGACGACCGCAAAGCGATATGTCCCGATCCGCCGCGCTATCAGGCTCGATGGCGGCAATTCTCCGACCCGGATCGCGAAATCGAATCCTTCGGCAATCAGGTCGACCCGCCGGTCGGCGAGCGAGAGTTCGACCGTCACCCCAGGATGATCACGCCGGAACCCCGCGATCAGCGGCGCCACCCGCCTGATGCCGATGGTGAGGGGCCCCGAGATCCGGATCCGGCCTTCAAGCGCGGCGCGTTCGCCCCTTGTGGTTTCCTCCAGCGCCTCGGCTGCAGCCACCAATTGCTCGGCTCTGGGAAGGAAGGCCTCACCGTCTGCCGTCAGCCGCTGGCTGCGCGTGGTGCGCTCGATAAGCTTGAGCCCGTAATGCTCTTCCAGCGCCTGGATGCGGCGGCCCACCAGCGCCGGTGACAGGCCGAGCCGGCGGGCGGCACCGGCAAAGCTGCCCGCCTCGATCACGGCAATGAAGGTCTCGATATTGGCAAACACAATCGATACTTTTCTGCAATTATAAAACGCAATACGCGCCATTTATCGAATGATTTGTATCGAATATCTCTCCTCCATCGCAACCGCCAATCAGCAATCGGGCCCGAAACGGCCCGACATGAAGGAGACAGACCATGCGTATCGCCATTCTCGGACTTGGAAATATGGGCCGCGGCCTCGCCACACGCCTCGCCGGCAAGGCAGAGCTTCGTCTCGGCACCCGCGACGTTGACGGCGCCGCCGATTTCGCCCGTGCGCTCCCCGGCGACGTTGCCGTCGCCGACTATCATGGCGCAGCGGAGGCAGCCGACATCGTCATCCTCGCTCTGCCCTATGAGGCAGCACTTGCCGAAGCCGGCGCCAACACCGCCCTTGCCGGCAAGCCGGTGATCGACATCACCAACCCGCTCAAAGCCGATTATTCCGGCCTGACCATCGGCTTTTCGAGCTCTGCAGCCGAGGAAATCCAGAAGGCGGCACCCGGCGCCAAGATCGTCAAGGCGTTCAACACCATCTTCGCCGATCTCCTGACCAAGCCGGTCGAAGAGACTGCTCACTTCCAGGTCTTTGTCGCCGGCGATGACGCTGTCGCTGTCGAGCGGGCGATTGAAGTGGTCGGGCTTTCCGGCTTTGCGGCGGAGAAGACAGGGCCGCTCGAAACCGCCCGCTATGTCGAGGCGCTCGGCATGCTCAATATCCGTCTCGGCTATTTCGAAGGACGCGGTCAGGGCATCGCCCCGGCCTGGTCGGCGATCGCCGCCTGAGGCGTCTGACTTTACGTCAGGCCAGAACAAAGAACGGCCCCGGATGACCGGGGCCGTTCTCGTGCCGATGATGAGGCTGGGGATTGGGCTTTGCGGAAAGCCTAGCGCTCGGTCGGACCGCCTGCTGCCGCCCAGGCACCGAAGCCGCCCGCAATATGCCCGACATCGGCATAGCCGAGATCCTGAAGAACCTTCACCGCCATGGCCGAACGGTTGCCCGAAGCGCAGATGCAAAGGACCTGCTGTGCGGAGGCAAGCCGCGGATGCCGGCCCGTATTGGACTGGTCGGCAATTGCCGCCAGCGCCGGCAGCGGCGCTCGGACCGCGCCCTTGACGGTGCCCGAGCGGGCGATTTCGTCGGCACCGCGCACATCGATGATGGCGGTCGACGGGTCGCCGGCAAATTGCAGCGCATCATTGGCGGAAAGGGTTTTCACCTTGGGACGGGAGAAGAACATGAAAGCGTATCCTTGGAGGTTTCGTCGTCGTTAGAGGTCAGAGCCCGAGCGCGTGCCCGGCTGCGTCTGTCTTGGGTTTGACCGGCACCATCAGATAGTGAACGCCATTGGCATCGGCCTCCGGGAACCGCCCGGCGCGGATATTGACCTGGATCGAGGGCAGCAGCAGCGTCGGCGCGGCGAGCGTGGCGTCGCGCTTTTCGCGCATGGCAACGAAGCTTTCCTCGCTGGCCCCTTCTCCCACATGCACATTGTTGCGCTTCTGCTCGCCGACCGTGGTTTCCCAGGCATAATGGTCACGCCCCGGCGCCTTGTAGTCGTGGCACATGAACAGCCGCGTCTCGTCCGACAAGGTCAGAAGCTTCTGGATCGAGTTGAACAGCCGCTTGGCGTCCCCGCCGGGGAAATCGGCGCGTGCGGTGCCGAAATCGGGCATGAAGATGGTGTCGCCGACAAACACGGCATCACCGATCTTGTAGCTGAGATCCGCCGGGGTATGGCCCGGCGTATGCATGACCTCGACCGTCAGATTGCCGATCTTGAACGTCTCGCCATCGACGAACAGATGGTCGAAATCGCTGCCGTCGGTATTGAGGTCGGTGGCGTTGAACACCGGCCGGAAAATTTTCTGCACATCCTTGATATGCTCGCCGATGCCGATCTTCGCGCCGGTCTTGGCCTTGACGTAGGGTGCGGCGGACAGATGGTCGGCATGGGCATGGGTTTCGAGCGCCCAAACGATGGTAAGACCTTCCTCGGCAGCGCGCTTGAGGATCGCCTCGACCGAGCGGATATCGACCTCGCCCGACTTGTGGTCATAGTCGAGCACGGGGTCGATCACAGCCGCTTGCCTGGTTTCGGGGTCCGACACCAGATAGCTGATGGTATTGGTCGGGTCGTCGAAAAAGGCTTCGATTTGCGGGGCGGGAACAGCCATGATCATATGCCTTCTGGGTTGTGTGGTTCGGTTTGGCCGGTGCTTGACGCCGTGGCGTGACCGCATTACATTAGCAAGCACTAAATTAGGAAACGCTAATGAAAAGTCAAGCCCCGGATTTATCGGGTCGCGAACAGGCCGCGCAGACCATGCGTGACCATGAGATCGCGGCGCCGGATCTGCCCACTCTCGCGGCAAAGGCCGACGAGATTGCGGCCATGCTCAGGACCATGGGTAACGATAAGCGGCTCTTGATCCTGTGCAAGCTGGTCGAGCATGGTGAGGTGCGCGTCGGCCCTCTCTCCGAAATGATCGACCTCAGCCAGTCGGCCCTGTCCCAGCACCTCGCCAAGATGCGCAATGAAGGCCTGGTCGATGCGAGGCGCGAAAGCCAGACCATGTGGTACCGGGTCGCCGATCCGCGCATCGAAGAGCTGATTGCGACCCTTTATCGTCTTTATTGCGCGTGATTGCGATCCCGCGTGACCGGGCCGGCCGCCAACCGATTGGCCGCGTCCGGGTCGAGCGCTGAAAGGCGCAAACCATGACCTTCATCGTCCTTGCGGTCTTATCCGGTGCCGTTGTCGGGCTGTTCCTCGGCCTTGTCGGCGGCGGCGGCTCGATCCTCGCCGTGCCGCTGCTGATCTATCTGGTGGGCATTCCCTCGACCCATATGGCGATCGGCACCTCCGCGGTGGCGGTGGCCGCAACCGCACTGGCCAATCTGGTGCCCCACTGGCGCGCCGGCCATGTCAAGTTTCGCTGCGCGCTGGTTTTCGCCGGGGCAGGGATCCTTGGCGCCTGGGCCGGCTCGAGCCTGGCCAAGCTCGTCGACGGCGACTGGCTGCTGGCCCTGTTCGGGCTTTTGATGCTGGTCGTTGGCGGCGTGATGGTGGTGCGCCGCGACGGCCTGGGCGATCCCGAGGTGCATCTGACCGTCGAAACCGCCCGCATTCTCCTGCCAAGGCTGCTGCCGGCGGGATTTGCCGTGGGGTTGCTGTCGGGCTTTTTCGGGATCGGCGGCGGCTTCCTGATCGTGCCGGGCCTGATGTTGGCGACCGGCATGCCGATCGCCTTTGCCATCGGCACGTCCCTGATCGCGGTCGCGGCCTTCGGCGCGACCACGGCAGCCAATTATGCGATTTCGGGGCTGGTCGACTGGCCGCTGGCCGCCCTGTTCATCGGCGGCGGCGCACTGGGCGGACTGGCCGGCATGGGCCTCGGCAAGCTATTGAGCCGCGGCAAGAACGGTCTCAAGCTCGCCTTTGCCGGCGTCGTTATCGCCGTGGGGCTGTTTATCCTTGCAGAGAGCCTGTGGCCGCTGATTGCCGGCTCAGCTTGAGGGCGCGAACCGCACCAGGTTGAGGCGTTCGCGCCAGGCGAAGCGCCAGGTCAGCGCCACTGCGGCAACCGCGAGCCCCGCAGCCAGCCCGAACCAGAGCCCGACCCCGCGCCATTCGAGCACGAAGCACAAGAACCACGCCACCGGCATGCCGACCAGCCAATAGCCCACAATCGCGATGATCATCGGGATGCGGGTATCGGACAGTCCGCGCAATGCCGCCGCCGCGCAGGCCTGCAGTCCGTCAACGGTCTGGAACACTCCCGCGACCCCGAGATAGGTGACCGCAAAGCCGAACGCCGCCTGGTTCGCGGGGTTGCCCGGATCGAGATAGAAGCGCACGAACACGGCCGGCACCAGCAGAAACGCCAGGCAGCTGAGCGCCATGAAGCCGGTGCCGATGGCCATGCCGGTCCAGCCCGCGAGCTTGACCCCCTCCACATGCCGCCGGCCGGCGGCCAGCCCCACGCGAACGGTCGTTGCCTGACCGACCCCCAGCGGCACCATGAAGGCGATCGCCGCACATTGCCCGGCCACCGCATGTCCGGCCAGTTCCTCGGTGCTCAACAGCCCCATCAAGAGCGCGGCGATCGAAAACAGTCCGACCTCGGCCAGGATCATCAGCCCGATCGGCACCCCGATGCGGAAGATCTCGAAAAACTTCTGCCAGTCCGGCCGCCAGAAGCGGATCATCAGCGCATAGCGGCGATAGCGCTTGTGCGTGAGCACATATAACAGCGTCAGCCCGAGCATCAGAAAATTGACCAGCGTCGAGGACAGCCCGGCGCCCGCCAGCTCCATGCGCGGCAGGCCGAAATTGCCGAACATCAGCCCGTAATTGGTGAAAGCGTTGATCGCGATCCCCGCGCAGGTGATCCACAGGATGATCGTGGTGTTCGAATGCGCCGACAGGAACGCGCGCAGGACGTTGATCATCAGCGCCGGCAGCACCATCCACACCGCGAAGCGGATATAGATGCCTGATTGCGGCACGATCTCGGGGTCCTGCCCCAACGCCAGCAGAATATGCTCGATCTGCCAGACGAAGGGGATCAGCACCGCCGCGATGACGATGGAAACCCAAAAGCCCTGTCGCGTCGACCGCCGCACCGAACGGTGGTCGCCGGATCCGAGCGCCTGCGCCACGAGCGGGGCAACCGCTGTCGTTGCACCCACCCCGAACAGCAGAAACGGGACCATGAAGGACGTGGCCAGCGTGCCCGCGGCCAGCGCTTCGGCGCCAAGCCACCCCATCATGACGACATCGGTGGTGACGATCGCCATCTGGGCGATCTGCGAGACCACAAGCGGCCAGGCCAGCGCCAGGGTGGCGCGCAGCTCCGTGCCCCAGCTCGACGCGGGCATGGCGGCGCTCTCAGGCAGGTTTTGATCGATTTCGGTCATCGTCGGGGTACTCAAAGCTCAAACGACCCGGCGCATTTTAAGGCGCACCGGGCCGTCACTGGCATTAATAAAATCACGCCGGGCGCGGTTTGGAAATGCCTGAAGGGGTGTTTTTTGACCTATTGGTCAGGATGGTCGGGCGCCGCCCCGGAGTTTCTCTTACGGGCAAATTGCAGAAGGCTATAGAGGGCCAGAAAGCCCACCAGCACCGTGATGATGCCGCCGATCCCGAAAACCAGCCGGCATTCGAGATCGCCCGCCTGCCGGGAGGTGAAGCCCGAGATCGTCCCCGAGATGAACCCCATGGAAGACGAACAGCTCATATCGCCTTCCCCGAGCATGATCCAGATGCCGGGTGTCGCCAGCGCGAACACGGTGAGCACACCGGCGGCCCGCGCCAGGAGCGGCGTGCCTGCCGCCTGCAGGACGACGGACAGACCCGCGAAGACAAAGCAGGACGCCGCGATCTGCGCCACCCAGAAAGGCGCATTGAGGCCGGTGGGGTCGAGCGTCATCATGATCATGACCCCGATCCCGACCGCCATGAACAGCCAGCCGAACCATGCCGGACCCTGCTGGGCAGGGGTCTCGTGCAATTTCATGCCCGCACGTCTGATCTTGACCATGGCCCACTCCCTTCATCGGAAATCAGGTGACCGCAGGCCAGATTAGCGCCAGGGCGTGTGCCGAGCGTTAACGCGGGCGTGGCGTCGGGCAAACAAAAAGGCGGGTGAACACCCGCCTTTGGCTTGATCGTGATTGAGGGGACGCGCCCGCTGTCGGCCCGATTCCCGTCAGTTCATTTGGCCGCGTCAGTTCATTTGGCCGCGTCAGTTCATTTGGCGTTGAGCGGTGCCAGCACCATGACCATCTGGCGGCCTTCGGTCTTGGGCGCGGCCTCGACCTTGCCAAGCTCCACGACCTGGTCGCGGACCTTGTGCAAGAGTTCCAGCCCAAGTTCCTGGTGCGCCATTTCACGGCCGCGGAAGCGCATGGTGACCTTCACCTTGTCGCCCTCTTCGAGGAACTTGGTGACCGAGCGCATCTTCACGTCATAGTCATGCGTGTCGATGTTCGGGCGCATCTTGATTTCCTTGACCTCGATGGTCTTCTGCTTCTTGCGGGCCTCATTGGCCTTTTTCTGCGCCTGGTACTTGTATTTGCCGAGATCCAGGATCTTGGCGACCGGCGGGCTCGCATTGGGCGAGACTTCGACGAGGTCCAGTCCCTGCTCGGCGGCGATGGACATGGCCTTCGCTACGCTGATGATACCGTGGTTTTCCCCTTCGGCATCGATAAGCTGGACTTCTGAAACGGTAATATCCTCATTGGCGCGCGGGCCCGTTTTCTGGGGCTGCACCTTTCTGATCGGTCGACGAATGGCGTTCAATCCTTGCGTTGTTCGCGATTTGGGCTAAGCGCGCATAAAATCTGGTCAAACGGGGTCAAAGTCAACAGCCATTCGGCCCCGGTCCCGCTTGCGCCGCCGTTTGGCAAGCTGATAGGCAAAGCTGAGCGAAAACGTGGCGCATTCCACACAGGGTGCATCCGAACAGCGAGCCAGAGCCCGTGAACGACCCCATAACCTCACGTCGAATCGCGGTCGGGGACCGTGAAATCGCAGTCAAGCAACGTCCTGGCGACACGCCCAGCCTTTTCTGGCTGGGCGGGTTCAAGTCCGACATGGAAGGCTCAAAAGCCATCGCGCTCGATGCCTTTGCCGAAGACAAGGGCCTTGCCTGCACGCGCTTTGATTATTCGGGTCATGGGGTTTCGGGCGGCGATTTCCTCGACGGCACCATTTCGCGCTGGCTCGAGGAAGCCCTGGCCGTGTTTGCGCAGACCGAGGGGCCGCAGATCATTATCGGCTCGTCCATGGGCGGTTGGCTCGCCATGCTGCTCAACAAGGCCCTGCGGGAGGCGGGCGAGACCCGCATTGCCGGCATCGTGCTGATCGCGCCGGCGATCGACATGACGCAGGATTTGATGCGCGCGACCTTCACCGATCAGGAACGCAGGGACCTTGTGGAAAAGGGCCGCGTCGAACAACCCTCGGACTATTCGGACGAGCCCTATGTGCTGACCCGCGACCTGATCGAGGACGGGGAGAAGCATCTGATGTTCGGTGCCCCGATCGAGACCGGTTGCCCGGTCCATATCCTGCAAGGCGCCAGGGACACCGATGTGCCTGCAGATCATGCGATCAAGCTGTTGAGCCATCTCATGCTCGACCCGGTCACCTTTACGCTGGTTCCTGAAGGCGATCATCGGTTGTCGACGCCTGAGGATCTCGACCGGCTGCGCGCGGCGATCAGCGCGATGCTTCGGCCTCAAGAATAGCCGTAAGCCCTTCGCGATAGGTCGGATAGGTCAGGCTCATCCCGAGATCCTTGGATAGCCGCGAATTCCCGCAACGCTTGTTGTCGGAATAAAAGCTGCGCGCCATCGGCGTCATCTCGGCGGTGTCGAAATTCTCCGCGGGCGGCGGATCCATGCCGATAAGACTCGCCGCATATTCGATCACGGTCTGCGGCGGTGCGGGTTCGTGATCGGCGCCATTGAAAACCCCGGATGCCGATTTGAGCGCCGCGGCAGAAGCGATCTGCGCGATATCGGCGACATGGATGCGATTAAAGACCTGCCCCGGCTTGAGAATGCGGCGTGATTTGCCCTGGCGCAATTTGTCGAGCGGCGAACGGCCGGGCCCGTAGATTCCGGCCAGCCGGATAATGGCGAACGGAACCCCGGCCTGCTTCGCCGCGGCCCGCCACGCAGTTTCTGCGTCGACCCGCCATTGCCCGCGCTTCGAAACCGGCGCCGGTTCGACAGTTTCCGATATCCATGCGCCGCCGAAATCGCCATAGACCCCGACAGTCGAAAGATAGCCGATCCACTGAAGGTCCGGCATGAGTGCCTTGAGGTCGTCCCCAAGCGCCGGCAGCACCGGATCGCCAGACTCCGAGGGCGCTGCGCTTAACAACAGATGCGTCACCCCGGTCAGCGCCTGTTTGAGGTCCTCGGTCAGGACGCCGTCGAAGATGAAGGCGTCGGTGCCGGCCTGCGACAGTGCCTCGGCCTTCTCGGCGCTGCGCGTGGTGCCCATGACAGTACCAGCGCCCTGTTCGGTGTTGAGCTTTTCGGCAATGGCGCGGCCCGAATAGCCGAGCCCGAATATCATCATCTTCATGGGTTCACTTCCTCGGCGACCATTATGGCGCTTCGCCCAACCATTCGGCGCACACATCGGGATCGGTTTCCTGCGGCATATGGGCCTCTTTGAGGGAGACAAACCGGTCGGTCTGCACCTGTTGCATCAATGCCCACACCGCCGCGCCCCGAATGAGCGGGCTGTCATCATTCAAGTGGGGCGTCAGCAGGTTTTCGGCCTCCGCATTCTCCCGGTCATTGCCAATGGCGATCAGCACATTGCGCAGGAACCGCGCCCGCCCGATCCGCTTGACCGGCGAGCCGGCGAACAGGCGGCGGAACCCCTGGTCGTCGAGCCCGGCGAGTTCGGAAAGCGAAGGGGCGTTGAGATCGGAGCGGGCGGCGAGCTTGGCCTCCTGCGTGGCGCTGGCGAACTTGTTCCAGGGGCAGACCGCAAGGCAGTCGTCGCAGCCATAGATGCGATTGCCCATCGGCTTGCGGAATTCGACGGGGATCGGCCCCTGGTGCTCATTGGTGAGATAGGCGATGCAGCGCCGCGCATCGAGCCGGAACGGGGCCGGAAAGGCATCGGTGGGGCAGATATCGAGACAGCGGGTGCAGGTGCCGCATTGCTCGTCATGCGGTTCCGACCGCGGCAGTTCGGCCGATGTGAAGATCGCGCCGAGAAACAACCAGGTGCCTGCGTCCCGGGAAATCAGAACCGTGTTCTTGCCTTGCCAGCCGATCCCGGCGGCCTCGGCCAGGGGCTTTTCCATGACCGGCGCGGTATCGACGAAGACCTTGACCTCGGCCCCGGCGCGCCGGGCGATCAGCCCCGCGATTTCCTTCAGCCGCCCCTTGATGATGTCGTGATAGTCCCGGTGCCGCGCATAGGCCGAAATGACCCCGACACCCGGCATATCGAGCATTTCGAGCGGGTCGCGATCCGGTCCGTAATTCATGCCCAGCATGACGATGGAGCGGGTATCGGCCCAAAGGGTTTTCGGGTCGGCGCGGCGGTCGGCGGTGTCCGCCATCCAGTCCATACCGTCCTGCCACCCAGCCTCGAGCGCATGATCGAGCCGTTCGCGCAGATCGGGCCGTGCATCGGGGCCAGTGACCCCGACAGCGGTGAAGCCGAGCGCCTCGGCCCGGCCCCTGATCTCTTCGAGCAGTGCAGCGCCGGTTTCAGCCATTTGAGGGCTAGAAATCGAGATCGGCGTAGTGCTTTGCCGCGGGCAGGGCACCGATCCGGTCGTTGAGCAAGGTGCGGAAGGCGGGGCGGGACTTGATCCGCTGATACCAGCCCTTGACCTCGGGCACATCATCCCAGGGCACATCCCCGAGATAATCGAGCGCCGAGATATGCGCGGCGAGCGCGAAATCCGCCAGCGTCATCGCGTCCCCCGCGACCCAGCGGCGGGTGGCGAACAGGAAACTGAAATAGTGAAGGTGCTCGTTGAAATTCGCCTTGGCCGCGCGCAGCACCGAAGGGTCGGGCGTGCCGCCGGTGTCGCGGCGCACGAATTTCTCCTCGATCACATAGCGGGAGACCTCGTCATTGAGCTTGAACTGCACCCAGTCCATCAGCCGCCTTGTTTCCGCCCGTGCCTCGACGGTGGCCGGCATCAGCGCCCGCCCTGGTTCGGTCAGCGAGAGGTTTTCCTCGACATACATCAAGACGGCCGTCAGCCCCACGATCGGCGCGTGGTCCTCGATCATCAGCACTGGGCCTTCGGCAGCCGGGTCGATCTCGAGATAGGCCGTGTCGCGCCGCCAGGGCCGCATTTCCTTGATCTCGATATCGATCTCGTATTCCGCGAGCATCAGACGGATCAGGCGGGCGGCAGGCTGGAGCCGATAGCAGAGCAATTGGGGCATTTGCGCGGGGTCAGGTCTTTCCAGTGTTCGGGCCGGGCCGGCCGGGGCGGGAACGAAGGTGCCCGGAGACGGACAGCTTGCCGCCAATGGGGCACTCTAGCGCGATGACAAGCCGGCGCAAATCAAGCTAGAACAAGCGCATCTCGGGCCGGCTTCGCGCCTGATTTCATTGCAATAGGGGAACTCATGGACGCGGATCAAGGCCTTTTTGTGCCGCTCATTCTGGGCATTGTGGAGGGGCTTACCGAGTTCCTGCCGGTCTCCTCGACCGCCCATATCCTGTTGCTTTCCGAACTGCTTGGCTTCAAGGACCCGGCCAACACCTTCGCGGTTCTGATCCAGCTCGGAGCGATCCTTGCCATCATCACCGTCTATTTCGCGCGTCTGTGGACGCTTCTGCGCGATGCGCTCTCCGGTAAGGGTTATGCCTGGCGCTTTGCGCTGGGGGTGGCGCTGGCCTCGATCCCCGCCGCGCTGGCGGGCGTTCTGGCGCATGATTTCATCAAGTCGGTGCTGCAGGAATCGATGCTGGTGATCTGCCTGATGCTGGTCATTGGCGGGGTGATCCTATTGATCGTCGACCGCCTGCCCTTGAGGCCGCGCTATGACGATATCTACACCTATCCGGTCTGGCTTTATGCGGTGATCGGCATCTTCCAGATGCTGGCGCTGGTGCCCGGCGTTTCGCGCTCGGGTGCAACCATTGTCGGCTCGCTCCTGTTCGGCACCGACAAGCGCTCGGCGGCCGAATTCACCTTTTTCATCGCCCTGCCGATCATGGCCGGGGCCTTTGTCTACGACCTCTATAAGAATATCGACGTCATCACCGCCGATGTCGGGACCAATATCCTGATCGGCTTTGTCGCCGCCTTCGCTGCCGGGGCGCTGGTGGTGCGCTACCTGCTGGCCTTCGTCTCACGCTTTGGCTTCACCCCCTTTGCCATCTGGCGGATCCTGGTTGGCGGCATCGGGCTGATCGGCATCGTCGCACTGGGCTGGGGCGGCTGACCGACAAGGCAGGTAGAACACGGGACAAAAAGCCGGAATTGACAGGGCAGGCTCCCCGGGCGCGAAATGGCCGCCGGAGGGAGGTCCGCTCATGCCGGAAACCGGAACACCCGATTGGCCGACGGCGAATAACCAGCCCGCGCCCTATGGCGACCTTGCCCTTTGGGATGGTGACGGGCTGCTGCGTGCCGAGATCCAGCGCATAGCGCCGGCCCATGCGGATCGGGTGAAGGCCTTTGCAGAGGCGATCGGCACCGAGGAGGCGCTGGCGCTGGGACGTGACGCCAATCGCTACCCGCCGCAGCTGACGCAATTCGACCGCTTCGGCAACCGCATAGACAGGATCGACTTCCACCCCGCCTATCATCATTTCATGCGTGAAGGGCTCGAGGTGGGGTACGCGGCGCTGGCGCACACTGCCACCGAACCGGGCAGTCACAGCGCGCATGCGGCCATGGTCTATCTCCTCAGCCAGATCGAGCCGGGCACGTGCTGCCCCATGACCATGACCTATGCTGCCATCCCTGTGCTTGAGGCCGGTGGCGCGCCGTTCAGTGCCTGGGTCAAAGGGTGCCTTGCCGCGCGCTACGATCCAGCCGACAGGCCGGCGGTGGACAAGTCCGGCCTGACCATCGGCATGGCCATGACCGAAAAGCAGGGAGGGTCCGATGTGCGCGCCAACACCACCCGCGCCGAACGGGACGGGGAACACGCGCGGCTCTATGGCCATAAATGGTTCTGTTCCGCCCCGGCCTCGGACGGGTTCCTGACCCTGGCCCAGGCGGAGAAAGGGCTGAGCTGCTATCTCGTGCCGCGCATCCTGCCCGATGGCACGCGCAATGCCATTGCGATCGACCGGCTCAAGGACAAGCTCGGCAACCGCGCTAACGCCTCGGCCGAAATCCGCTATGAGGGCGCCTTCGCGATCCCGCTCGGCGAGGAAGGGGACGGCGTCCGCACCATCCTCAGAATGGTCCACCACACCCGGCTCGACACGGCCATGGCCCCGGCCGGGCTGATGCGGCGGGCATTGGTGGAGGCGAAATGGTGGGCCGACAATCGCATCGTCTTCGGCAAGCCGCTTGCCGATCAGCCCCTGATGCGCGCCGTGCTGGCGGATCTGGCGCTCGACTGGCGTGGCGCGCTGATGATGGGCCTCAGGGTCGCCCGCGCCTTTGACAATTCCGGGAGCGATCAGGCGGAGGCTGCGCTCGCCCGGATTGGCGTGGCGCTGGCAAAGTTCTGGGCCAATATGCGCTGTCCTGCCTTTGTGCTCGAAGCCATGCAGACCCTTGGCGGTTCAGGCTATGTCGAGGACGGCCCCATGCCCTGGCTTTACCGCGAGGCGCCGCTCAACGGCATCTGGGAAGGCTCGGGCAACATCATCTGCCTCGATGTGCTGCGCTCGATCGAAAAGGCGCCCGAAACCCTCGATGCGCTGGCCGCCGAAATCGAATTGGCCGTCGGCACCCATCACGGGTTCGATGCGGCGATGACCGATTGTTTTGCCCTTGTCCATCGCGGGATCGGGGAGCGCGAGGCGCGGGTGCTGACCGAAAGACTGGCACTGCTGTTTGCCGCCAGCCAGCTCCTGAAATCCGGCGATGTCGCCGCTGACGGCTTCATCCGCGCAAGGCTCGCCGGCGAGGGCGGCACGCTTTATGGCGCGCTGCCCGGCGGCATCGACGAAAAGGCGATTCTCGACTCAGTTTGAGGGAAGAGGATCAGCCCTGTTGGTCGAGCGTGGCCGGGGAGCCGGTCTTCCTGGTCTCGAACTGACCGTGCTTGCGGAAACGCCACAAATAGGTCGGCAGGATCGCATCCATCGCCGCCGGCTCAATGTCGAACGCATCGATATCGCGCTTCTGGCGAACGGCCTCCGAGGAGACCACATTGTCGCTCTGCAGCTGGGTTACCTGATCCCGCGTGAGGAGTTTCCAGGGCAGCAGCCCGAGCACAGACCCCATCAGGCTTGCCAGACCGAACGGGATCGGCAAAAGGATCCGCTTGCGCCCGATCACTTTCAACAGCCGCTGCATCAGCTGCTTCATGGTCTCGGTTTCCGGGCCGCCGAGCTCGTAAATCTGGCCGGTCTTCACCTGGCCCGTGGCGGCGCGGAACAGCGCCTCGGCGACATCGCCGACATAGACCGGCTGGAATTTCGTATCGCCGCCAATCAGGGGCAGCACCGGGGAAAGCCGCGCCAGCGTGCCAAAAAGGTTGAAGAACCCGTCATCCGGCCCGAATACGATCGAGGGGCGGACGATCACGGCCTTGGGGAAGGCCTTCATCACCTCTTCCTCGCCGAGCGCTTTCGAGCGCGCATAGGCCGAAGCGGCCTCCTTGTCGGCGCCGAGCGCAGACATATGCACCAGCGTCGATACGCCCGCCGCCGCAGAGGCTTCGGCTACTGTCTTGGCACCCATGGTGTGCACGGCCCGGAACTTCTGCTTGCCGGCTTCGGCCAGAACCCCGGTGAGGTTCACGACGATATCGGCGCCTTCGACCGCCCGGCGCACCGAATCGGGATAGCGCAGATTGGCCTGGATCGGCTGCACCTGCCCGACCGCGCCCAGCGGGCGCACATGTCCGGCCAGATCGGGACGGCGCACGGCGACCCGCACCCGGTAGCCGGCCCGCGCCAGCTTCTGCACGAGATAAGTGCCGATAAACCCGGATCCGCCAAAGACCGTCACCAGACCCCGGTCCGCGTGGTCAATGCCCGAATGCGCCATGGTTGCTGCTCCTCATGTCCCGGTCGGCTGACCGGCAAGACTGACTACAAGACTGACTATATGCCGACAAGGCTGACTGTATCACAGGACGCGCCGCCCCGTGCGTTGGGGCTCTTTTGTCATAGAGCCGGGGGCGCGGGCAAGAGGGGCGTTCAAGCGGCGCGCGGTGCTTTGGGCAACGCCTGTGGCACAGGCAACGACGCGCGTTCGGGCCGGCACTGGCAGGGGTTGTCATGAGCGCCCGGTTCGCCGGCAATGCCGGCTTGACTCGCATCGGCAAATGTTCTTGATTTGTTCGCGTACTTTGAGACCTGCTTTAGGCCATTGTCACCGGCGGCCCGCTGCGCCTTGCACCTTGCGTGGCGGGTGCGTCCGGTGGCGTTCACTGGCTTGCGGCAAGAACGTCGCGGCAAGAACGTCGCGGCAAGAACGTCGCGGCAAGATCTTTTCGCATCCGCCGCTGTCCCGGAGGATGCCACGCCAATGAGATTGTCCCATGCCTGATACCGACACCAGAACCGCACCGTTCACCGAGGCCGAAACCGTCCATGGCGGATGCCATTGCGGGGCGGTGCGTTTCGAGGCGGTGACCGCGCTCGACAGCCTGGGCGACTGCAATTGTTCGCGCTGTGCCCGGCTCGGCTGGGTCATGCAGTCGGTGCCCGCGCGCGATTTCAGGTTGATCAGCGGGGCAGAGGCGTTGACCCCCTATCGCTTCAATACCGAACGGATCGAGCATCTGTTCTGCGCGGTCTGCGGCATTGAAAGCTTTGCCCGCGGCACCGATGCGGAGGGTCAGGCGCTTTATATGGTCAATGTGAACTGCCTCGAGGGGGTCGAAATCGACCGCGGCAGGATTCATCACTGGGACGGACGGAGCCTTTGACGCGCTCTTGCGTTTGACTGGGGCGGTCCGGTCCCGAACCTTCACATCGGCGCCTCCGCCCCCTTCTGGAGCGCCGGTGCCGGGGCCGGACCGTCCTGTTTTTTGCCCGTCCAGCGAGGGCGTCCGGCAGGCGCCGGCACGGCCCGAAAAATATTGCCGGTTTGCGCGATTTGACCGCCAAACCCTGATTGACAAACTCCTGAACCCGCAATAGTCATGCACCCCATTCCGGGCGTGAGCCCGGCGTGCCCAGGTGGCGGAATTGGTAGACGCGCTAGCTTCAGGTGCTAGTTTCCGTATGGAAGTGGAAGTTCGAGTCTTCTCCTGGGCACCATCCACCCTTCTCACAGATGAACATAGATCCTCGAAAGTGCCAGGTTTCTAGGCATTTCCGCGGGATAGATGTGAACATAGCGAACGCTCCTAACCCTTGTTTCGCATGAGTGCGGGTATCGTAGGGGGTATCGGGCAGATTCATTTCTTCAGGATGGACACGGCTTCTTCGGCGGCGCGAATGAGCGGGCCGGCGGCATCGCTTGTCTGAACCAGTTGAATGAACAGCAGATCGATCAGTGCGAGCTGCGCATCGCGTGAGAAGATGGCCGAGGAGCGGTGACGCTCTTCTTCGGCAACGGCATAAAGCTGTACATCGGCAAGTTCGGCCAGCCGATTGGGCTGAGCACCGGTGATCGTGAGCACGCCCGCGCCATTCTTGCTTGCGGTTTCCACGATGCGGCGGGTCTCGAGGCTGTCGCCAGACTGCGATAGCGCGATCACCAGATCACCTGCCGTCAGAGTGGCGGCATTGGCCACCTGCACATGGCTGTCGGCATCGAAGATCACCATGCGGTGGAGCCTTTGCAGCTTGTAGGTGAGATCGCGGGCAACCAGCGACGATGCCCCGACGCCGACAATCTGCACTCGCGCCGCCTTCTCGATCAGATCGAGTACACGCCGCATGGCGTTGCGTGAGACGCATTCGAGTTGCGAGCCCGGTGGCGCTGAACTTCGCGCGGGACAAATACCTGAGGTCGACGAGTGCTGGCGATCGCATACTCCTGCAGGAGTCATCACCGCGTTGGTTACGCAGCCGGCCGCACAAGCTCGACTTGAGCGTGGTTCCAGCTGCTCTTGAATGCCTGAAAAGTGTCCGCAGTACTCGTCTTCAGTCACTCCCCAACGCGGCCGCGATCTCCTAGCGAAGAAGCCCATTGCAGGCCACCAAAACAGTGTTCACCGGTGCCAGAACGCTGCCTACACATGCAAAAACAACTTCAGAATCCACTTGTTTGGTGGCACGGACATACAAGCGTCGTGACACCGATCTCAAGGTTGGTTATACCTATCACAAACAATCTGGAGAGAGTGATGATTCAACAAAGCGCATCCAATGCGTCGCTCGGACGCGGGTTTGGCGGTCCGGGCAAATATGTCCAGGCACCGGGCGCACTGCGGGCACTTGGCGAGTATCTGAATGCCTATGGGCCGACCACTTTCATACTTATCGATCGTTTCATTGATGACTTGATGGGTGCAGAGCTTCGCGAATCGCTCGCAAAGGCAGGTGTGACGGCGCACTTCGAACTGTTTGGTGGCGAATGCAGCGCAGAAGAAATCGATAGGGCCGTTACGGCTGCCAAGAATGCCGGTGGCCATTCCGTGGTTGGTATTGGTGGCGGCAAGACCATGGATACCGCCAAGGTGGTTGCGGTCGATTTGAAACTGCCAATGATCATCGCGCCCACGGTTGCCTCCACGGACGCGCCCTGCAGTGCCATTGCGGTGCGGTACACTTCAGCGGGCGTGCTCGATACAGGATTGTTTCTGATGCGCAATCCAGACCTCGTTCTGGTCGACAGCGCAGTCGTCGCCGCCGCGCCTCCGCGCTATCTCATTTCCGGTATCGGTGATGCGTTCTCGACCTGGTTCGAGGCGCGTTCCAACCTCGAGGCGCGATGTGACAATTTCATTGGACATCGTCATCCGCCAACGGCGGCCGGTATCGCGATTGCGCAAAAATGTCATGAGATCCTCCTCCGGGATGGGCTTTCCGCCCGGCAGGCCGTGGAGCGCGGCGCGCTCACGCCGGCGGTGGAAGCCATTATCGAAGCGAATACGCTTCTAAGTGGTCTGGGCTTTGAAAATTGTGGCGTGTCGGCTGCGCACGGCATCAGTGATGCCTTGACTGAGTTGGATGCGGCACATGCCTATCTACACGGCGAGAAGGTGGCGTTTGGTGTCCTGTGCATGTTGGTGCTCGAGGGCCGGCCCCATGAGGAGTTTGTCGAAGCAGCCGAATTTCTCAAGAGCGTCGGCCTGCCGACACGGCTCGAGGACGTGGGACTGATCGACGCCAGCGATGCTGACCTTGACCTTGTGGCAGAAGTCGCGCTGAAGGCTGGCGCTTCGACGCTGCGCACATCCGTGCCCCTTTCGACGCAGATGGTGAGGGACGCGATCATCGCTGCCGACGCGAACTCATCAGCGCTTGGGCATGGTCCCGCCTGGAGAGGCGGCAAGAGCTGATCGCCCTCTGCCATTTTCAGCTTGCCCGCACCGGCTCCGATCTTTGATCTCTTTGCCTGTGCGGGCTTTTTCATGCCAGGCGTTGCACGCCGGAGAAGCACCAGGCAGGATCTGTTCGTATTATCCCAAGGACATGTGGAAACAGCAGAGCGCGGCGATCTGCAGAAGGGGCCCGCAGTTGAACCCCTTCTCCCGTTGAAAAGGCAGGGTGCGGCTAATGCCGGTACCCCGCCCAGTCGATCATGGATGGCTCACCGCCTCCCGCGACGGTGAACCATCCAACGCAGGCTAGAGATGCTGTTCCTTGCGGCGCATCTCTTCATAGGCAGCCTGTTCCTTCTCGTAGTAGGCAGGGGAGGGGAAGTCCCACCAGCCATCGGCGAAGGGACCCGCAGCGTCGCGTGATGTAATGACCTCGACCAAGGCGGGGCCGTCGGTTTCGAAGGCTTTTTCCAGCGCAGGCTTGAGATCGTCCGCTTCGGTCACTTTCCAGGATGGCACCCCGAACGCTTCGGCGAGTTCGGCAATGTCCGCGCTATAGGGCTCGCCATTGCCATGATCGCGATTGAACTCGGACCCGATATGCCGGCCTTGAAACTTGCGCTGTCCACCACGGATCGACATGTAGCCCGAATTGTTCTGAACCATGATCACAGTGCCGATCTTGTGCATCTGTGCGACACCCAGTTCCGGCGCGCACATCATGAAATCGCCGTCACCGACGACTGCCGCGACCTGCCGGTCCGGCATAGCGAGCTTGGCACCAAAGGCTGCAGGCACGGCCCAGCCCATGGGCGAGTACGAGCCGGAGGTCAGATGAGTGCGGGGCTGATAGACGGGGAAACTCTGCTTGACCGCGCCCTGGGTATTGCCGGATCCCGCGACCACGATGCCATCCCGCCCCATCACTTCCCGAAGAACCTTCAGCGGGAACTGCGAGGTAAAGGGCGCCTCGCGGCTGTTGAGGCGCGGGGCCAGCTTTTCGGCCCAAGCCTGTTTGGCCGATTCAATATCCGCGAGGAAAACCGCCTTCTTCTCGACCGCTTTGGCGGAGTCGGCATCGGAAATCATGGCCAGCATTGCTTCGAGGGTTACGCGGGCATCCGCGACGATTCCGACCTCTGTGGGATAGTTCTTGCCGATTTCGTGATGATCGAGATCGATGTGAATCAGCTTCGCCGGCGGAATCGAGAAACTGACGCCCCTCGCATAGCTCGATGCCGACCAGTCGGTGAACCGGCAGCCGACCGAAATCACCAGGTCGGCGCTCGCTGTAATCCCGTTGCCCGAGCTGGTGCCGGTCTGACCGACGGCGCCGACGCACAAGGCGTGGTCTTCACTGATCGCCCCTTTGCCGTTCCAGGTGAAGCTGACGGCAGCGCCAATCCGCTCCGCCAGTGCCGTAAGGGCTTCGGAAGCGCCCGCAGAGATCGCCCCGCCGCCGGCGCAGATCACCGGCCTTTCGGCGCTCAGCAGCAGCGAGACGGCCTTTTCGATCGCGCGCGGGTCGGGATAGGCCACGCCCATGGCCATGCGCTCGGCAAGGGGATGGATGGCGACCTCGTCGGCCTCGCACTGCGTGTCCATCGGAAGTTCGACATGAACCGGTCCGGGACGTCCGGAAAGCATCGTGTTGAAGGCCCGGTGCATGACGAAAGGCACTTCGTCGACGCGCGCCGGCTTGTAGGATCGCTTGGTGACCTGTTCCATGATGCGGGGAAAGGCGTTCTCGTTGTGCCGGTCGATCTCCTGCATTACGCCGTGACCCTTCATGTGGGTGGCCGGACTGCCGTTGATATAGAAAACGGCTGTACTGTCGGCGAAGCAGGTCGCGAGGCCGATTACGGTATTGGCTGCGCCCGGCCCAACAGACGTCGTGACCGCCATGGGCTTGCCGCTGGCCCGCCAATAGCCGTCCGCCATGTGAATTGCCGATTGCTCGTGCATCACCTGGATAAACGGGATCTGGCAGTCTTCCTGCAGGAAGGCGTCGGTCAGACTCCAATTGCCATGGCCCGGTATGCCCGCAACATACTCGACACCATACTCCTTGAGTGCTTTGGCGACGACTTCGCCACCGGTCAGTTTTGATCTTGTCATGGTCTTTCCCGATCGATCTTGGGCAAATTTGATGATGCCGGCTTCGGTCGGGCCTGTGCCGGCGTTTGAAGTGATTGGATTCCAGCACTTGCAGCTTGTGGCTTGCCACTCAGCAGAATCGTGCTACTTATACGTTAAACTAAAAAGGGAGCGTTCGTCCATGATCGAAAAGAACCGTGAAAGGGATCTCGCCTTTGCGGATCGTCACTTCGATGCGCGCATCGTCGAGAATGTCGAGGATTACGTCGCAGATGGCATCGTGGTGAACCTGTCGGCCGAGCCAGTTCTCATCGGTAAGCAAGTGCCGACGGCGCTCCATCCTTGGCGTTCAACGATGCTTGTCAACGAGCTGATCGGCTCAGCCGAACGGATCGCGGTGCTCAAGATCTCGGAACTTGAAAATTTCGGAGGCGTGATGCTGCGAGGCTGGCAATGGTTTGGCGATGTCTTTGACGGTTTTCCGCGGCAGACGCCTCTCTATCTTTCACCCTCCGACAGTGTTGGGCAGGTGAAGGTCGACCCGAGACAGTTCACGCGGGAGACATGCGGCGGAGGACGGGAGCAGCTTTTCGAGATCAAGCTGAAATGCTGGTGGTCTCCGAACGAGACCGACTGCTTCATTCATAACGAGCACCCGTTCCTGGAGGTGCATACGCAGATCATGGGGCAGGGCCGCATGCAGAAGTTCCGGGACCGGAAAGCCTCGACTATCTACGAGGACGTTATCATGACGCCCGGATTCACCCATGAGGCCTTCTGTACCGTGGGCGGCCCCAACCAGTGGGTCTATCCCTGGCATCGCTACTATACAGATACTGAAAGCGTCTGGCTGGCCGTGGAACTTCACCCGCAGTGATGCGATCAGGGCAAATTTGGGTGCGCCGATCGCGAGCGCTAATCGGCCCGTGCCAGACGTGTGCTGTCGCGGATCAAAAGTTCGACAGGTAGTTCGCGCGAGAAGGTTTCCTTACCATCGAGGATCTCGAGGAGCATTCTCGCCGAAAGTCGCCCTTTCTCCGCCATCGGTTGGCGTACGGTGGTCAACTGGGCGGCTTCCGCCGCAGCGCTGCCGTCAAAGCCGGCGACAGCTACGCCGCCCGGAACCGACTGGCCGACCCTTTGCAGGCTTTCTATTGCTGCCAGGGCAACGACGTCGTTGATCCCCACAATGGCCGAGGGGCAGTGCTTGGACAACAGGCCGTCAAATGCATCGGCCGCGTCCGACGCGTGAAAGCTGCCGATGTTGAAGAAGGTGGCTTTCGACAGGTCATACCCGGCCGAAAGTGCCGCATCCCTGATACCGAGGAGACGTTCTCGAGGCACACGATAGCTCTGCTCGAACACCTCGGTGAGCGATACCGGTCCGCTCGGATAGTTCGGAGAAAGCTTGTCGATCGCGATCAGGATGTCTGAGGTCGCAACTTCGATCACGTGGCTGAAAAGGCTTCTCATGCCGCCCCGGTCATCAACGGTGATGTAGGGCACTCCCTCGATAATGGGTGAATCGATCGTGACAAGGGGCGTGCCCCGCCGCGCAAGTTCCGCCACGACCGGATCGTCATCGGACAGGGCAAAAACGACCAGGCCATCGACCAGACCGCGTAGCGCCGGGCTGGTTTCGGGCAGGGGCTGGCCTGCAAACGAGCTCACCTCGATACTCTGTCCCTGGTGCGCATGGGCGATGGGCAGGACAGTCAGGGGAACGTTGGCCAGATCACCGGTCTCCGATATGCCCTTGAGGATGAGAAACGCCGACGGGTCTTCAAACGTATAAGCAAGCGAGTCCGGAACGATCACGCCAATCGCGCCCACTCGACCACGTCGAAGGCTTTGTCCAAAGACGTTGGGGCCGGCATATCCAAGCTCATGGGCGATCTTGAGAACGTGTTCGCGTTGTTCCTTCGAAACCTTGTTAGGTCGGGAATAGGCATAGGATACAGCGGCTTGAGAAACGCCAGCCGCCTTTGCCACGTCCTTCATAGTGACCATCTTGGTCCAACCTTGGTTCTAATGTCTCATCCAGCCAGTACGGCTTAATAGCCTTATCATCGACGTGATGTCCAATGACCGCCCGGTTTGTTGACAACAATCGCAACGCAGGTTATACGATAAACTAATGAGCGAGATCCGAAGGCTCAACCCCACAGGAAGGGGCAGGTTCGGGTCGACTCGCGTGGTCGAGCGTTCAGGGTGATCCGGGAGACATGATGCAGGGGCAAATCGCCCCTGTCCGGAAGATCAGGGAGAAACGAGATGAAATTCAACTACTTACAATCAACGACTACAAAAGGGGCGCTCGCGACATTGATGGTTGCTGCCCTTGCCGGTCCCGTGTTCGCACAGGAAAAGACGGTAACGATCATGTCCTCGATTTCGGGCGAGGATGGCCAGAAACTGCAGGCGGCCTTTGACCAGTTCACTGAACAGACCGGCATTGTGGTTCGGCATGAGGGCCTGGGTGACTTCGAAACCCAGATCTTCACGCGTGTAGAAAGCGGCAACGCCCCCGATCTGGTTCTGTATCCGCAGAGCGGCACGATGCTGGCAGTGGACGAGATTCAGCCGCATGTGGATCTGAACGACGTCCTCGACATGGCCTATGTTGAAGAGAAGTTCCCCGCATCTCTGCTGGACATGACCAATCTTCCCGATCGTCGCCCCGGCTTTGCATTCTGGGGGCTGGTCAACAGCTCCATATTCTACCGCAAAGACGTCTTCGCAGATGAGGGATACAGCATCCCCGACACCTGGGAAGGCCTGCTGGCCCTCACCGACGAGATGAAGGCCGACGGCTACACGCCCTGGTGTGTTGCCATGGAAAGCTCTGCTGCCACCGGCTGGATTGGCGCGGATTGGGTCATGGACATGATCCTGGCCATGTACCCACCTGAGGTCTACGAGGGCTGGACGACCAACGAGATCAAATTCTCGGATCCGCGGATCAAGGCTGCATTCGAAGAAGTGGGCAAGATCCTGCTCGACAACGATGCGGTGTTCGGCGGAAGCGACCGCATGCTCTCGACCCCCTGGGATCAGCAGTCGACGCCCATGTTCCTTGATGAGCCGAATTGCGTCATCAGCCATATCCCGACATTCGGCATCTCGGTCTTCCCCGAGCCCTACAACAAGACACCCAGCGATGTGCTCGGCCAGTTCCTGTTCCCCAAGGCGGACACCGAACTTCCCGACATGCTGGTGTCCAACTCGGACTTCGTGGGCATCCTCAACGATACCCCCGAAGCGCGTGAGTTTGCTCGCTTCCTGACCCAGCCTGAAGCCCTGAAGCCCTTCCTTGAAAGTGGCGCCGGGTTCCTGGCCATCAATGCCGATACCGACCCGGCATGGTACCCGGTCGACATGATCGGCAAGCACGCCGAATGGTTCGCAAACACCCCGACCGTGCGTGACAATGCCGTCGACCAGTTCCCGCCACAGGCGCAGCTGGCGACCTGGGGTGGCATTGCCCGCTGGATCGAGCAGGGCGGTGAAGGCCTCGACGAGATCCTCGCCGAGATTGACGCTTCCTTCGCGAACTAACCCGGTACGGGCGGCGGCGGCACTCCTCCCCGCGCCGCCGCCCGGCTCCTTTTCCAGCGCAAAGATTACTCCCGCACGTAGTAGACTTGCTCGCCCGGCACTCGAAAACCAGACGCCAGGCGAACGAAAGATCAAGAGCGGCATACTCGATGGAACGTATCTTAATCACATTGCTTTGGACCGTCGCGGCGCTGGCGGTCACGCTGTTGTATTTTGTCATTTCGAGATGGCTGGTGGAGAGGCTGAGCCCGCGCGCCCAGAAGTTCGCGACCCCATTCGTCTTCGCTGGCCCGGCCGTCATTCTACTGTTTCTGTTCTATCTCTTGCCGACGGCACTCACCATTCTCCAGTCGTTCCAGCACCCCCGCTCGGGAGACTGGGTTGGTCTCGCCAACTATCAGCGCGCATTCAACAGTTCTGCCATCCGCGCCACGATCTTCAACACGCTGCTTTGGATCGTTTTCGTCCCCTTTGCTTGTGTGCTCATCGGCCTCGTGGCCGCCGGTCTGACCGACCGCTTGTCGCGCCGGGTCGAGAGCTTCGTGAAGACCATCATCTTCGTGCCCATGGCGATCAGCTTTGTCGGGGCCGCCACGATCTGGGGGCTTGTCTACGCATTCTCGCCACCGGACACGCCCCAGGTTGGACTGATCAACCAGATTGTCGTGATGCTCGGAGGCACACCGAGGCCCTGGCTGATCGTCAGCGACTACAAGCTGAATACCTTCGCACTGATGTTCATCATGGTCTGGCTGTTCGCGGGATTTGCGATGGTCAACCTGTCGGCAGCGATCAAGGGTGTGCCGGATGAGACCATCGAGGCCGCACGTCTGGAAGGTGCTTCTGGGTTTACGATCTTCTGGCGAATTATCGTGCCGCAGATCAAGACGACGATCTTCACGGTGGTGACCGCGATCGCACTGCTGACCCTGAAGGTGTTCGATGTTGTCTATTCACTGACCGGCGGTCGCTTCGACACGGACGTGATCGGCAACCGGTTCTACCTGCTTGCCTTCACTTTCCGGGATCGGCCATTGGCCGCCGTCTTGGTCGTAATCCTGTTGCTGCTCGTGATCCCGGTCATGATCGCCAATCTGAAACAGTTTTCTTCGAAAGGGCATAACTGATGGCCGACATAGCCGAGTTGCCATCAAAGCGCGCACGACGGATTGGCGGAACAATAGCGGTCCGCCTGGCCATCATCGTTCTTTGCGTACTCTGGATAACGCCGACGCTTGGCCTGTTTGTCTCATCGTTTCGGACAGAGTTCGCGATCCAGACCAGCGGCTGGTGGACCACCCTGCTTGATCCTTTTAATCGCGCGCAGTGGACCCTCGACAACTATGCTCGCGTGATCACCGGCGAGGGCATGGGGCAGGCTTTTGTCAACACGATTGCCGTCACCGTGCCGGCGGTGGTCTTCCCGATACTCGTGGCCGCTTACGCCGCATATGCCTTCAGCTGGATCGAGTTCAGATTCCGTGAATTCTTCTTTGCGCTCTTCATCATGATGATCGTGGTGCCCTTGCAGCTCGCCTTCATTCCCTTGCTGCGGGCCTGGACAGCGCTCGACCTGTCGAATTCGCTGATCGCAATCTGGATAACCCATGCCGGCTTCGCCATGCCGATCGCACTATTGATCCTGCGAAACTTCATCGCGGCACTTCCCGCGGAGCTGATCGAGGCGGCCAAGATGGAAAACGCCAATCACTTCCAGATCTTCTGGCGGGTGGTGTTTCCGTTGGCCCTTCCGGCCATCGCGGCGTTCGGTGTGTTCCATTTCCTGTGGATCTGGAACGACTTTCTCGTCGCTCTGGTGTTCCTTGGTGGCAATCCCGATGTGCAGGTCGTCACCATGAACCTTCAAAAACTGCTGGCAGCCAGGGGTAGCGATTGGCATCTGCTCGCTGCGGCCGCCTTCGTGACCATGATCGTTCCCGTCTCCGTGTTCCTGGCGCTTCAGCGCTATTTCGTACGCGGAATGCTTGCGGGCGCCGTCAAAGGATAGACATATGATCAAGCTCGAAAACGTAACAAAAACCTTCGCGGGCGATATTCACGCGGTGAGCGATCTCAGCCTCGAGATCGGCGAAGGTGAGTTCGTTGCCTTCGTTGGCCCCTCGGGCTGCGGCAAAACGACGGCGCTGCGGATGATCGCAGGGCTCGAAACCGTCACCAGCGGGCGGATTACCGTGGCCAATCGGGACGTGACGCAGGCAGATCCCGGTGAGCGCGATATCGCGATGGTTTTCCAGAACTACGCGCTTTATCCGCACATGACCGTGCGCAACAACCTCGCATTCGGAATGAAGATCAACCGGTTTGCCAGGTCGGAGATCGCACAGCGCGTCGATGAAGTGGCTAAGTTGATTGGTCTTGAGGAATACCTCGACCGCAGGCCATCCCAGCTTTCGGGCGGCCAGCGCCAGCGCGTCGCGATGGGACGGGCCCTGATCAGGAATCCGAATGCATTCTTGATGGATGAGCCGCTATCCAATCTCGACGCCAAACTGCGCGTTCACATGCGGGTCGAAGTTCGCCGTTTGCAGCAAGAGGTCGGCACCACGACGGTCTATGTGACCCACGACCAGGTTGAAGCGATGACCATGGGGGACCGCATTGCAGTCATGCGCGGCGGTGTACTTCAGCAATACGGGCGGCCGGACGACATATATGATCGTCCTGCAAACGCTTTCGTCGCCGGCTTCATGGGCGCGCCTCCGATGAACCTGTTCAGGGCTGGCCTGACTCAGGATGGCACCACTCCGGTTCTGGTGGTCGGCGAACAAACAATGAAATTCGATGGCCGATTGAGCACGGACTTCAACATTGCCAACGGTGCAGGCAAACAGGTCATCGTCGGTTTGCGACCCGAGGACATAGTCGTCGATGCGGCAGCCGGAACGCTCAAAGACTTGCGGGTCTCACTTGTTGAAAGCCTGGGTGCGGAGCGCATCGCTCACGTTGGGTTCGGCGATGCCATTAAATTCGACCGCACGGAAACGGGCAGCAATGATATCCCCGACGATATGATGCTGCAGATCCGTTTGTCGCGATCGACACCGGTGCCGGAGCTCGGATCGAACGTTGCGATTCAGTTCGACCCCGCCAACCTTCACCTCTTCGATGTCGAAAGCGGGAAGAGTCTGCGCCGCGACTGAGTTCAGTCGCGGCACTGCGCTTGCGTTGAAGGCCTGCTGCTCAGTCCAGTTCGGACAGGAGTACGCGTCGGCCGGACTCGGCGGACTTCTTTGCTGCCAACGCCACCGCGAGGGATTTCATGCCGTCTTCGCCCGTTGCCAAAACCCGGGCATTTCCCGAGATTGCGCCCGCGACGTGATCAAGTGTCCGCTGGAACGGCTCGAGTGCGGCAAGGGATGCATCCGGCTTTATCTCGCGCAGGGTCCGGCCGTTCTCGCGCAGGGTCAACTCGCCCGATCCTTCGCGATTAATCGAGTTATGAACGATCAGGCTGGCCTTGGTACCGTGCACCTCGAAGCCGCATCCGGCGTGGGGAACGGTGAAAGCATCGTGAAACAGAACCTGCCGACCATCTGTGAGCGTCATCACGCCGGCCGCATTGTCTTCGATACCGTTTGTAGCCATGCCCAAGCTGGACGCCGATGCGGTGACGCTTTCCACCTCGGTTCCGGTGAAGAAGCGTGCGAGGTCCGCGTCGTGCGGTGTGAGATCCAGAATGGCGCCCCCACCTGCGGATTTGTCATGCAGCCGCCAGGTTTGCAGCCTCTCGATCAGATAGGCCGCGTGGAAGACGCGCATGGCGACGATCTCACCGATCTCGCCGGCGTCCACCATCTGCTTGGCTGTGATGATCACGGCGCTGCCGCGTAGGTGGTGACAAGTGGCCAGCACGACGCCGGCGTCCTTGCAGGCATTGATCATTTCGCGGCACTCGGCCAGGGACGTCGCAAGTGGCTTCTCGCACAGAACATGTTTGCCCGCTTGCGCCGCTGCGATCGTCTGGGGCGCATGAAGATGGTTTTGGGTGCTGATGTAGACGGCATCGATCCGTTCATCTGCCAGCAGTTCGTCGAGAGTGGAGTAGCTTTGCTCGACGCCGGTCTTCGCCGAGAACTGAGCGGCCCGTTCCGGTGACCCGCTGAGGAAGCCGACAACCTTCGAGTCGTCGCGCTTCTCAAGATCGCGGATCACATATTCGGAAGCCATGAAGCTGGCGCCCACCATGCCCCATCCGATTTGATCGCCTGAATGGCTCATCTGAATGTCTCCTGCAGTCGTCTTCTCAATATCGCAGAGAAGGCGGAGGCGTGTCTCTGCTCCAGCCTTCCCGTTCGGAGTCCGCCATCGCCGCCATAGGAGGCGTTGACATCACTTCGTCCTTCATGCCATATGGTGATACGTTTAACCAACACATTTTTGGAGACTTGCTAGGGCTATGAACGCATCTCTCGGAGAGCAACTCTTTGTCCTTCCTTGCGATCACCGCGATATTCTGCGGGGCTTGTGGGACACCAACACACCGACAGGCTTCACCGACGGTGATCAGTGGGTTACCTATGCCAAGCATCTGATCCTTGATGGGCTCCTCGAAGCGGTCAATCGGGGAATTGCGCGCAACGAAGTAGCCCTGTTGATGGACGAGGAACTGGGCGCACCAGTATTGGAACGCGCGCGCGACAACGGCATTCTGCGCTTCATGCCGGTCGATGATGGAACCGTCGGCGACTACACCATTCAGTACGGCACTGACATGCCCGCGCATGTCACCGCCGTTGATCCCGACTTCGTTCAAACCCTGATCAACTACAACCCGGTTGCGGCCAACGCGTCCGACCAGATGGCCAGAATCAAGCCCTTGCTCGACTGGCTTTCGGAAAATCCGCGCCCGTTCATGCTCGAACTGCAGGTTCTGCCCACCAACGAACAGCTGGCCGCGGGTAAGGATCATTTCGTTGCGGCTGAGCGTCCAGGGCTCATCCTGAGGGCCATCGATGAACTTCAACAGGCTGGCGCCAATCCCGAACTCTGGAAACTGGAGCAAATGGGATCGCCTGAAGCCTATGAACAGTCGATGCAACAGATGCGGGCAGCCGGACGTGATGACGTCAAGGCTGTGGTGCTGGGCGGCGGTGCCGATACCGAGACGGTCGACGGCTGGTTGCGCATGTCCGCAGGCACGGACGGCTATGTCGGCTTCGCGGTCGGTCGCAGTTGCTGGGCGCGTGGCATCGAGAACCGTTCATCAGGCACATGGACGGCTGCACAGGCAGTGACAGACATTGCGGACACCTTTGAGCATTTCGCAACGGTGTTTACCGGCGCCAAGCGTTGAAGCCGAAACGGAGAACGGACATATGACACGTGACCTGGCAGCTGATGCGCATGCAGTGTTTCTGCCTGCATTTGCGGACTTGGAACTAACCTCTGTCTTGAAGAACCACATCGCTCGTGGTGGATGCTCGCTCCTCGCTGGTGAGGGGCGGGAAGAATATGTCGCGCGAGAGATGTCCGAGGAGCGGCAGTCGGGTGAAACCGCACAGCACATCCGTGATTTTGCCGATACCGCCGCCGCGATGACAGAAGGCTCGTTGCTGTTGGCGGTCGATCAGGAGCTGGCCGGCATTCGGCGTCTGCAGCACCTTGTGCCAGACCTGCCCGGCCGGGCCGAGGCCCATGCACTTTCGGATCAGGAACTGCGTGACCAGTGCGCGAAGACGGCGCAGGCAGCCCGGAAAATCGGCGTCAATCTGTTCCTGGCGCCGATCGTTGACCGGGTGACGGGCCGCAACGTCTGGCTTGATGGCCGAACCATGGCAGACGATATCGAAACGATCTCGCGCCTTGCCATCGGGTTCATCGAAGGCGTGCAGTCCCAACATGTCGTCGCGACCGCGAAGCACTTCCCGGGCTTTTCCGACATCTCGGGCGATCCGGCAATCGACAAGACCGCGAAGACAACCTTGGACAGGAGTGAGATACTTGCCAATGCCGCACCGTTCCGGGCCGCCATCCAGGCGGGTGTGAAAGCCGTCATGGTCGGCCCCGCACCGCTTCCCGAAATTGACCCGGACCAGGCGGCATCCTGTTCCCCTGTCGTGCACGACATGTTGCGCGGCGATTTTGGATTCGGCGGTCTGATCATCAGCGACGATCTCGATTCCGCCGCCGTTATGCGCGACGACCCCCTCGAGACCTGTGTGGTCAATGCCCTGAAGGCCGGCAGTGATCTGTTGCTGGTGGCATCGGGACCGCATCTGCCCGACCTGGTGGCATATGTTCTTGAAGCCGTACGCAAAGGAGACTTGCCTGCCGAGCGCCTGTCAGAGGCGGCGGACAGGGTGAGGGTGGCCGCGAAGTGGGCTTCATGAACCAACGCGACCCTCTTGCTGCAGGCCTCGATATCGGGACCACGGCCACCAAATGCATGGTGGTCGACATGGAAGGGACCGTCGTCGCGGAAGACCGGTTCGCAACGCCCTGGGTGCAGTCCAGGTCGGGTCGCGAGCTCGATGGCGGTGTTCTGGTCGACCAAGTGAAGTCTCTGGTCACGGGGACGCTCGAAGCAGCAGAAAAGCTGCGCCACGGCAGCCGGGTCGGTGCACTCGGCATTACCAGCATGGGTCAGTCGGGCGCTTTCGTCGACACTCGGTCTGGTGATTGCCTGACTCCTGTAATCTCCTGGGACGACAGGCGAACGGCGCCGTTCTCGGACCGGCTCGAATCCGAGATTGGACAGGAGCGTTTCGCACGCATTGCTGGTTTGCCGATCGATCCGTCCTGGAGCCTGTGTCGGCTGCGCCAGTTGCATGACGAGGGCTTTCGGCCTCCCCGCGGCGCTGTCTGGCTCGGTATGGCGGACCTGGCGGCTTTTGCGCTGACGGGGTGCCCGCGTGCTGAGTATTCCCTTGCCTGCCAGTCAGGACTGGTCGACGTTCTCGATGCCGAATGGTCGCCACTCCTGGCGGATTGGACCGGATACGGTCGTACAGTGTTGCCCGCAATCGGGCCTTCAACCGAGCAGGTCGGGCGCGCAGCAAGTGTCGGCTTTGATCAGACTGCAGTCTTCATTGCCGGGCACGATCACGCCGTGGCCTGCGCGGGGGTGGGTGCCTTGGATCCAGATGTCATGTTCGATTCCTGCGGCACCGCGGAGACGCTGGTGCGCAGTATTCCGGCAGGTGTGAGCCGGGACGATCTTGCAAGCATGGTGGAGCAGGGTCTCATGGTGGGACGCCATGTCCTCGATTCCCACCTTGCTGTCACGGCCAGCCAGGGCACCACGCGCGCCTTGATGAGGGTTGCTGATGCCGCCGGCATCGACTTCCGAAGCCTTTCGGACCATCAGTGCCCCTCAACCCCGGAAGTCGAACTGCCCAATCCGCTGGTATCGGACGTCACAGGCGAAGTGCTGCAAGGTGACCTCAAGCAGATCTGGTGCGCCGCAAACGGCGCAGTCGCAGATTCGGCACTTGAGATGGCGCAGAGACTCGAACGGGCCTGTGGACCTGCCCGATGCACTGTCATGGCCGGGGGATGGCGTACCCACCGTCCCTTCACTGACGCGCGCCGGCAAAGAATGCCGGGATTCGAAATTTATTTGGGACCAGAAGCCGGTCCATTCGGCGCTGCCCTTGGTGCCGCCCGATCCGCGGGACTGGGCACCGTTTCCCCGCAGTCCAACCGGGAGACCGCATCATGAGCGCGAAGCAATCCATTAAGGGTCCCGCAGTGTTCCTTGCGCAGTTTGCAGGAGACCAGGTTCCATTCAATTCATTCGCTTCGATCTGTCGTTGGGCGGCAGACAAGGGCTTTGTCGGAGTGCAGGTTCCGACTTGGCGCACTGAGCTCATCGACCTCGGATTAGCGGCATCGTCCCATGACTATTGCGACGAAATTCTGGGTGTGGCGAGTGAGGCAGGGGTCGAGATCACCGAGCTCTCGACACACTTGCAGGGCCATTGCGTGGCGGTGCATCCGGCCTATGACGAACTGTTCGATGGACTTGTTCCATCCGAGGTCAGAGGCAAACCGTCCGCGCGGCAGGAATGGGCGGTAGACCAGATGTATCTCGCGGCGCAAGCATCTGCGAGACTGGGGCTGACGCATCAGGCGGCGTTTCCGGGCGCGTTGGCATGGCCGTATTTTTATCCCTGGCCCACACCTCCCGCCAATTTGGCCCAAGAGGCGTTCGACGAGCTCGCGCGTCGCTGGCGACCCATTCTCGATGCATATGACGAGCAAGGCGTCGGCCTGTGTTTCGAGGTTCATCCGGGTGTCGATGTCCATGACGGTATTACGTTCGAGATGTTTCTCGAGCGCGTCGGCGAGCATCCCCGGTGCCAGATCCTCTATGACCCGAGCCACTTCCTTCTGCAGGGCATGGACTATGTGGGTTTCATCGAGACCTATGCCGAACGCATCGGGATGTTTCATGTGAAGGATGCGGAATTGCGAACAGACGATCGCCGCGGCGTCTATGGCGGCTTTCAGTCCTGGCACAATCGTGCGGCACGTTTTCGCTCGCTGGGGGACGGTCAGATTGATTTCCGGGCTGTGTTTTCAGCGCTGACCGCTCACGGCTTCGAAGGTTGGGCGGTGCTCGAATGGGAGTGCTTCCTCAAGCATCCTGAAGCTGGCGCCCGCGAAGGTGCCGTTTTCATCCGCGATCACATCATCGAACTGACCGACCGGGCATTTGATGATTTCGCAGCACCGCGCCTGGAACGGCGCCAGCTGCGCAAGATGATGGGCATCGATCCCGCCTGATCTGGGTGGCGCGAGGACAAGGAATTCGACATGGCAAAACACTTGAAATCAGCCAGACCGGCAGGGAATGGAGCTGACGAGGACGCTCGTGTCCGGCACACGGTTGAAACGGCGCTTAGGGATATCGAAGCGCGCGGCGACGTGGCCGTCTGCGAGATGTCTGATCGCTTTGATCGTTACACGCCGGAAAGCTATCGCCTCAGCGGCAGCGAGATCGAGGCGCTGGTATCTCAGGTCTCCGAAAGCGACATGGACGATATTCGTTTCGCCCAGAGACAGGTCCGCACCTTCGCACAGGCGCAGCGTGCAACCATGCAAGATCTCCGCGTGGAGACCATGCCCGGGGTTATCTTGGGCCATCGCAATATCCCGGTTCGCTCCGTCGGCTGTTACATTCCCGGCGGCAAGTTTCCCATGGTCGCGTCGGCACATATGAGTGTGGCCACCGCGGACGAAGCCGGCGTGCCGAGAATTGTGGCTGCCACGCCCCCATTCGAGGGAAAACCCAACCCTGCGGTCATCGCGGCGATCCATCTGGGAGGTGCTCATGAGATCTATGTCATGGGCGGCATCCAGGCGATCGGAGCAATGGCGCTGGGGACCGAAACCATTGATGCGTGTGACATGATCGTCGGGCCAGGCAATGCCTATGTCGCCGAGGCGAAGCGCCAGCTGTACGGGCGGGTTGGAATCGATCTTTTCGCCGGACCCACCGAAACCATGGTGATCGCCGACGAGACTGTCGACGCGGAAATGTGTGCTGTCGATCTCATCGGGCAGGCCGAGCACGGTTACGATTCGCCTGCCGTGATGCTCACCACCTCGGAGACACTGGCTCGCCAGACACTCGCAGAAATCGATCGGTTGCTGGACACACTGCCCACCGCCGGGACGGCGCGGGTCAGCTGGGAAGACCATGGCGAAATCATCCTGTGCCAGGATCACGAAGAGATGCTCGCACTCGCCAATGAAATCGCCAGCGAGCACGTTCAGGTTATGACGGACCGTAATGATTGGTATCTCGAGCGGATGCACTCCTACGGTGCCCTGTTTCTCGGACCGCGGACGAATGTTGCGTTTGGCGACAAGGTGATCGGGACCAATCACACATTGCCCACACGCCGCGCCGGCCGGTACACGGGCGGACTTTGGGTCGGCAAGTTCCTCAAGACGCACAGCTACCAGGAAGTCGTGACCGATGAAGCAGCTGCGCTGGTGGGCTCATATGGCTCTCGGCTGTGCATGCTGGAAGGATTTGTTGGCCACGCAGAGCAGTGCAACATCCGTGTTCGGCGTTATGGAGGCCAAAACGTGCCGTTCGGCGAAGGCGGTTCCAAGTAGCAGACAATCGTGCCCGGACACTTGTTGGGTGTGGGCCGTCACTTAGCTAGACTACAAAAACCACTGTATTTTGCGACGACTCCGCCAAACAACTGTGAATAGGTCGCATATCGCTCAGCCTCTGATGGTGCCCGTTCTGTCCAGGCTGCCGATTATGGGGCCTGATAGTGGGGCCAGCTTTGCTGCAATTGAACGTAGTCGTTTCCCTTCTCATAGATGAAGACAGACCGGTGCCAACGCCGGACCTGTGAGTTTTTTGCGTTTGGGGGACGCCGAGGGGAAGCGGGATCCCTCTCGGATTCTGCGCAATCAGCGATTTCTGATCCTGACATGGACATGGCTGTGCAGGCGCAAGCCGTTTCGCGTCGCAATCCCTCGCAAGTCAGCTGGATGGGTGAACGCGTCGAGGTCAGCCCTGCTGTCACTGAGCGAAAAAAGGCGGCAGAGTGCCGAATATCGAAGGATCGAGCCGGCCATCAAACCGGATAAGAAGACCCAGGGTCTTCAGGTTTCACGAAAATCATCGAAAGCGCGTCGGCGCGGCCGATTACTCGATCACGAGTTAATTCATTGAAATATTTTGATTATTCATATATTTCGCATTGATTATCGTAGCCGCCCCGCCCATGGTCCGCGCATCGGCGCCGATCTGTCCTGCCTCGACGCGTGGCATGTGGACGCCCTGCAGATCAGAGTTTTCCAGTTCCTGCCTGATCTGATCGACCAGCTGTTTCTTGATTGCTGCCGGTAAAACACCGTCGATCACGACGGCTTCGAAATCAATGATCGCCAGGGAGGAAACGATCGCATGTGCGAGATTTGTGGCCGCCTGGCCTATCCATCGTTGCGCCTCGTCCTCAAAAGCGTGCCAGCCCTTCTCCGCATCATATAGATCGAAGGGGTTGCCCCCTTTCGCGGCGATTTCCCTCTCCAGCACGACGAGAGACGCATGGTCCACAAGACGATCACCGCCCTCGCTGTCGGGCACGCGCATCGGACCAAACCCGCCGGCATTTCCGCGCCGTCCCGAAAATACGCTGCTGTTCAGCACCACCCCGCCGCCAATGAACGTGCCGACGAAAAAGTAGATCCAGTCCCGCTTGTCCGTGTGAGAACCAAAAATGAGTTCGGCCCGGCAGGCCGCGGTTGCGTCATTCTCGACGACAACCGGCCAGGGCACATGGTTCTGCACTTCCTTCACCGGGTCAAAACGCCGCCATGCCTCCATCTCCGCTTTTGGGGCGCCAAACTCCTCGGTCCAGCTCCAAAGCTCATAGGGCATCACGACGGCCATCTCGGCCACCGACTCGCGACTGACTTTGGCGTTGGCCAGAACCTCCGCGAGTTCGGTGTCGAGGAAATCCAATGTCAGTTTGGGAGTCGGGAAGGGCTGTCGCGTGTGTTTCCGCGAGACGATCTGGCCGGCAAAGTTCACCACGGCCAGTTCCAGACTGCGGCGGCCAATGCGCAACGTCACATAGTGGTGCGCTTCAGGATTAATGCGAAGCGGCGTAGAGGGCTGACCGATGCGCCCGCGAATGGGTTCTTCCCGCAGAACCAGCCCTTCGCTTTCAAGCGCCCGGAAGATGACAGACGCTGCGTTTGCGGACAGGCCCGTGGCACGAGTTGCCTCAGCCTTGGTCAACCTGCCGTGCTCTCGTATCAACTGCAGCACCAGCCGCTCATTGTAACTTCTCACCGCAATCTGGTTTGACCCTTTTTGAGGGTGAGAAAGCAGCCGCTTCTCTTTTTCCGCGTCATCCATTCCGTATCTCTAGCAGAAAATCAGAGCTGGTTGGAAACACCATATGAGCCCGGCCCTCGGCCTTTGCCCTGCCCGACCGGCCTGCTCGATCAATTATTAATTCATAGAGAAGTAATTATTGACAGGCGATGGTTGAAGGCGCTAGGTGATCGAGGCGGACGTCCGTCGCAGGGAGGAAATTCCGAATTGCAGGCCCCGAGCACAGCGCTCGCAAAGCGCCTGGGAACTTCGCTTTCGCACATCGCCAAGTCACTCGAATCCGGGGCTCAAGGCGATGGAATCTGAAACCAAAGGGAGAGAACCATGAAATACATCCGAACCGGGGTCGCTGCGCTGGTGGCTTCGACCTGCCTGGCTGGATCGGCATTCGCGCAATCGAGTATTTCGGACTCGAGCGTTTGCCTGATCACCAAGGATGCCACCAACCCATTTTTCGTGAAGATGGCAGAGGGCGCGTTCCAGAAAGCTGCCGAACTCGGCGTGGCGTTGTACTCCTACGCCGGAAAGTTCGACGGCGACCATGAAACCCAGGTCGCTGCGATCGAAACCTGCATTGCGCAGGGCGTCGACGGAATCCTGCTGGTGGCGTCAGACACCAAGGCGATCACGTCTTCGGTTCAGCAAGCGCGTGATGCGGGCCTCGCCGTGATCGCCCTCGATACGCCGCTCGACCCGCTGGATGCGGCCGACATGACCTTCGCCACCGACAATTTCCAGGCCGGCGTCCTGATCGGCGAGTGGGCGGCCAAAACCATGGGTGACACCTCCGATGCCCGGATTGGCCTTCTGAACATCAACATCAGCCAGCCGACGGTCGGTGTCTTGCGCAACCAGGGCTTCCTTACGGGCTTTGGCGTTGAGATCGGGGACCCCTCAAAGTGGGGCGATGAGACCGACAGTCGCATTTCCGGCCAGGAACTCTCCAATGGCAACGCCGAGGGTGGCCGCGAGGGGATGGAGAACCTCTTGGCGATCGATCCTGAGATCAACGTGGTCTACACCATCAACGAGCCTGCGGCCGCTGGGGCCTATGAGGCCCTCAGGTCGGTCGGCCGCGAGAACGATGTGCTGATCGTCTCGGTCGATGGCGGCTGCCCCGGCATTGAGGATGTCGCATCGGGCGTCATCGGCGCAACGGCACAGCAATACCCCCTGGATATGGCCAGCCTCGGCGTCGAGGCGATTGCCGAATACGCTGCGTCGGGCGAACTTCCCGCTGCAACCGAGGGCAAGGACTTCTTTGACACCGGCGTTGGGCTCGTCACGGACGCACCCGTGGACGGCCTCGACCAGCTCAGTGTCGAACAGGGCCGCGAACTCTGCTGGGGCTAGTACACAAACGTTGTGTGCGGGCCGCATAGTGGCCCGTACATTCCAGCGATCGGAGGAGACCGTTGCCCAAAGCTCTAGATCAAGAAAACCTCGGTCAATCTGAGGAGGAATCCGTTGCCGACTTCTCGGGTTTCAACGATTCCTTCGGCACCCGGGTTGCCCATTTCCTTCACAATAATCCGGCGACGGTGCCATTGATCGTCTTGATCGCTTCGATGGTGATCTTCGGCATTTTGAATGGCAGCCGCTTCTTCTCTCCTTTCGCCCTGACGCTGATTTTGCAGCAAGTCTCCATAATCGGAATCATTGCCGCAGCCCAATCGCTTGTCATACTCACCGCCGGGATCGATCTGTCGGTCGGCGCCATCATGGTCTTGTCCTCGGTGATCATGGGGAAATTCACTTTTGACCTGGGTCTGCCACCCGAAATTTCGGCGCTTTGCGGCCTGCTTTGCGGAACCCTGATCGGCACCGTCAACGGCATGCTGGTGGCTTTCGTGAAGCTTCCGCCATTCATTGTGACGCTCGGCATGTGGCAGATCGCGCTGGCGGCCAACTTCTTGTACTCAGGCAGCGAAGTCATTCGAAGCCAGGACATTGCCCAGCAAGCTGCCTTTCTTCAGTTCTTCGGGGGGACGATCCGGATTGGCGGCGCGGCGATCACCTATGGCGTGATCTTCATGCTCGGTCTTGTTGCAGTCCTCAGCTACGTCCTGTCGCAAACCGCCTGGGGGCGCCATGTCTATGCCATCGGCGACGATCCCGAAGCGGCCGAATTGTCCGGCGTGAATGTCAAGTTCACAAGGGTTTCGGTTTATGCCCTGGCAGGCCTCATATGTGCGTTTGCGGGCTGGGTCCTGATCGGACGGCTTGGCTCCGTTTCACCGCAAGCCGGCCAACTGTCCAATATTGAATCCATTACCGCGGTGGTGATCGGCGGCATTTCCCTGTTTGGCGGTCGAGGGTCCCTGGCGGGGTCGCTCTTTGGCGCGCTCATTGTCGGCGTCTTTACCCTCGGGCTTCGGTTACTTGGTGCCGACGTTCAATGGACCTATCTGCTGATCGGCATTCTCATCATTTCGGCGGTAACCGTGGATCAATACATCAGGAAGAGTGTGTGATGAGCCAAACTGTACTTTCGGCACGCGGGCTGACGAAAAGATACGGCCGCGTCACTGCCATGGACAATTGCGACTTCGATCTGAGACCCGGTGAGATCCTGGCAGTGATAGGCGATAACGGCGCGGGAAAATCCACGCTGATCAAGGCACTTTCCGGGGCGATCCGGCCCGATCAGGGCGAAATAAGACTTGAAGGGAAGGTGGTGTCATTCGGTTCGCCAATTCATGCGCGCGAACACGGAATCGAGACCGTCTACCAGACCCTGGCCATGTCGCCGGCATTGTCCATTGCCGACAATATGTTCATGGGACGCGAACTCCGCAAACCCGGCCTGATGGGTCAGGTTTTTCGTCAGCTCGACAAGAAACGAATGCGTCAGATCGCGCGCGAGAAGCTCTCTGCGCTGGGCCTGATGACCATTCAGAATATCAATCAGACGGTCGAGACCTTGTCCGGGGGGCAAAGGCAGGGCGTCGCTGTGGCGAGGGCTGCTGCCTTCGGTTCAAATGTCGTCATACTGGACGAGCCGACTGCGGCCCTTGGCGTGAAGGAGAGCCGCCGCGTGCTGGAGCTCATTCAAAACGTTCGATCACGCGGAATTCCGATCGTCTTGATCTCGCACAACATGCCGCATGTTTTCGAGATTGCGGACAGGATTCACGTTCATCGGCTGGGATGCCGCCTGTGCGTTGTGAATCCCAAGGACGTTTCCATGTCCGATGCCGTCGCCTTGATGACCGGCGCCATGAAGCCCGCCGACGTTCCGATAGCCTCATGAAGCAGACAACGCTGGCCCGGGATGCTGAGCGGGTATGCCGCGATGTTCGTGAGCGAATGCGGGCTGGCGTCCGTACGGTGGTCGGCATTGCCGGCCCCCCGGCGTCAGGAAAATCCGCCTTGGCTCAGTTGGTGGTCGATCAATTGAACAACAACGCCCCGGTCAAACCACCTTTCGCGACGCTTCTACCCATGGATGGCTATCACCTCGACAATGCATTGCTGGAATCCCGGGGCCTGCTTTCGAGAAAGGGTGCGCCGGAAACCTTTGACGCAAACGGGTTCTGCGAGGCCGTCGCCAACCTCTCCGACTGTCGACGCGAAACCTACCATCCGAAGTTCGATCGGGAACTGGACCTGTCCATCGCCAACTCGATCGCAATTCACCCGGAGACCCCGGTTGTCGTCATCGAGGGCAACTATCTGCTTCTCAACTCGGATCCCTGGTCAAAGTTGAATGAGGCCTTCGCATTGACGGTGTTCGTCCGTCCCACTTTGGAAGAGCTGAAGAAGCGGCTCCTGCATCGATGGACCAAATACGGACTGGATGAGGAAGCCGCGTTGCGACGGGCGGAGAGCAATGACCTCGTCAATGCCCAGCTCATCCTGCGAAACAGCATCCGAGCAGATATTGAATTGACCCAAAGTTTCAATGAGTTCGGGGATTGAAACGGCTGTCGGCCAGCAGCGTCACAAGTGGCCGCGCAGGGCCTGCACCACGGGCGGCGCGTGCGTTGATCTGAGCCAAAGGTCCGGAACCCTGCGGCAAGTGCCCGGTGCCAAGCCGCCACGGCGCCTCGTTCAAACACGTTTGTGAACCCCGCCCTGCGGCCAACGGCAACGAGCCTGGGCAGAGCCAAGAGCCCCAGCGAGGACGTCATGCCGCTACCGTACGCATCATGCAAAAAATGGAGAACGCCGTGAAATTCTTCGTCGACACTGCAAACGTTGAGGAAATCAGGGAGCTGATGGAGACCGGCCTGTTGGATGGGGTCACGACCAACCCGAGCCTGGTGGCACAATCCGGCCAGGAGTTCACAAAGACGATCGCCGAAATCTGTAGCATCACGGACGCCCCGGTTTCCGCCGAAGTCGCCGCGACCGAGACGGAAGCGATGATCGAGGAAGGGACCTATCTGGCGTCCATTGCGCCAAATGTCGTGGTGAAGCTACCCCTGACCTTTGACGGTCTTCGCGCCTGCGCCCATTTCAGCCGCATCAACATCAAAACCAATCTGACGCTTTGCTTTTCGGCCAATCAGGCCCTTCTGGCCGCCAAGTCCGGGGCCACCTATGTTTCGCCGTTTATCGGGCGCGTGGACGACATCAATATCGATGGCATCGAACTGATCCGGGACATCCGGGCAATATTCGACAATTACGCCTTTGAAACCAAGATCCTGGCGGCATCGATCAGGTCGGTGAACCATGTGTCGCAGTCTGCTGTCGCCGGAGCAGATGTAGCGACCATCCCACCCACGGTCATTCGAAAGCTGGCTCATCATCCTTTGACAGACAAGGGATTGAAGCAGTTTGTCGAAGACTGGAAGTCGACGGGGCAGACCATAATCTGATGCGGGTCTGTCTGATGCAGCACACATGCTGCCTGTTGCCACGGGACGCCGGCCGAGATCGCCAAATTCCCTCATCAGTTGCGTGATGCCGTCCTGTGGGGCGCGCTTCACCGCCCCTGTCGCCGCGGGCGGATCAGCATCGGGGCGTCGTGGCTTGAGCACAGCCCGAAGGCGAGCCTGCCGGGTGAGAGCCACAATTGCGGGGGCTGGCCACGCAATGTCGGGCCACCGATCTCTTCGGGCTTCGGCGTCAGATCTTGCGGAATAGACGGAAGACAAACGCAATATGGCTGTCTAACCTCGATGTATCGGGGATGAGGGAATGCCATAATGCGCGATCAGGATGAGGAAAGCCTCGGTCCGGGCAGGCTTGACGCCTGCTATGGTCGCCCATATCGCCCTGATCTGGTCGGCATTTTCGACCTGGCCGTTGGACCGCACCACCTGAGCGATGAGGGCCTGATCGCGACCTGCATGCGCTTCTTTGTGATGCCCGATATCTGCAAATCTTTGCTGGGCGGTCGTGTTGCCGCGATCCTCATCCGCCAGGTCAGGAACTGGGCCAAAGACAGGGCCAAGAACCGGGTCAAGAACCGGGTCAAGAACAACAACGCCATCTCCCTTACTATCCACGGCACCAACGGCATGGTCGCGCGCATGGTCAAGGGAGGGAAGGTTATCGGAGTGAATGTAATATCGAACAATCTGCTCACACAGCACGCAAATATCATAGGACTCGAATTCTGACAAAAGACTCCATTCGAATCAGAAATAGAGATAATTTAAAAAAGAAAGATTCTCAAAGAAGGTGCTATGTAAACAAAATGAACAACAAAAGCTTCTTTATTTCAATATTCGTGGTAATGTGTTCTTTTATTGTTGGAGAAGTTGCATTAAGATACATTGCTACATCAATAAGTTTTGATCGGGTTCGGCATGAGTTGGTGCCTCATGAACAAATATATCATGATGTAAAAGAGATATATTTTCCTTTTGTCGCGCCTATATCGCTTCAGACCGATCAAGATAGAATATGCTCTTACTGTTTTAGGGATATTTATTTAGATAAATTGGATATAATATATACTACGTCCAATTCTTTTGAAGACGCTACTATTTACTCCGTTCAACGTGATTGTCCGATTGATATTCAATGTATATCTATAAATAGCGGCGAATATTATGGCATAATTGTTGAAAATACGGAAAATATAGATCGTGAGTTGTCCTCCAGAACGGATTGTGCGAAGGGTGTTTCTTTACTTTATCGATATAGATATTGTATAACGACAAAATACTATAATAATCGTCCTGTTTTCAAGCTAAGTTCAGTCGATTTTGAAGCTCATAAGTTCGATATTATTTCGCATATTACGTTAGATCGAAGTATGTATAATGATGAATTGTCAATTTATGTGGACCTAATCGCAGAAGAAGTTTTTGAGCGTCATTTCTCAACATACAACCGATATCCGCTCAAAACTATGCACGGAGATAATACATGAATTGAGTGGAGTGGTATTTCTATTCGCGCCTATCAGAACTTGTATATTCTGATGGCGGTGAAGCCGAATTCGATGGATATTTAACAAGTTGTTATTCGGCGCGAGGATACCATTTCAATTCCTATATTCGCCGCAACGTCGTTGTCATTGCGATAAGAAGCGAGGCTGCCTGACGCATAGGGGCCGATTGAGAGTTGACGATCAACGTCACGCCGGTCAGTCAACGCTGGAATGTGAGATGAATGGTGCCGCTCTCGGCGGTTTCCGACGTCACCGAATAGCCCTCCTCGAGGCCGCGCAGATCGTCCCAGAGGCGAATGCCGCGCCCGAGCAATATTGGCGCGATGGCCACATGCAAATGGTCGACCAGCCCGGCCTCGAGATAGTCGCGGGCCATGGTCGGTCCGCCACCGATCCGCACATCCTTGCCTTTCGCCTCCCGCGTCGCCCGCTCCAGCGCCTCGCCCGGATCGGCTGCGAGGAAATGGAACGTGGTGCCGCCAGCCATCTGCAATGATGGCCTGGGCGTGTGTGTCAGCACGAAGACCGGACAGTGGAATGGCGGCTCGTCGCCCCACCATCCTTTCCAATCCGGATCGTTAGGATGGTCATGCAGGCCGAACTTGCCGGCTCCCATGATCTCTGCGCCGATATTGTCGAAATAATCCTGGGCATATTTGTCATCGATACCGGTCGTGCCTTTGCCGCTCGTGTCTTTGAAGACGCGCTCTCGGAACGTCCTTGTGGCGACATAGGCTCCCACGAGACGCGACCAGTCTGGGCCGAAGGGATTTTCAGGGGTCTGGTCCGTCGTCGTTGCGAACCCGTCGAGCGAGATGAGGAGGTCGATGCGAACTGCCACTGGTGCGCTCCTGAATAATACTAAGGTAAGTGCCTTCCTATAAAAACTCGAACACTAAGGCAAGTGCCTTTTTATCCTTGACCGGGACAGGCTGCCGCATTACCCCCGTCATATGCCCCACCATTCATCCCCCCTCGACCTGGCCTTCCACGCCCTCAGCGACCCGACCCGCCGCGCGGTGCTGTCGCGATTGGCGGAAGGCGAACTGCCGGTGACCGCGCTGGCCGAGCCTTTCCACATGGCACTTCCCTCTTTCGCGCAGCATCTCAAGGTGCTGGAGGATTGCGGATTGATCGCCACCGAAAAGCGGGGGCGCAGCCGCTGGTGCCGGCTGGAGCCGGAACGCTTCGAGGAGGCGGCGAACTGGATGGAAGCGGAGCGCCGGCGCTGGGCCCAGCGGCTCGACCGGCTCGAAGCCTACCTCGACAAGACCGAAGGGAATGACGATGGACAAGCTGTTCGAGACGTGGTCGCTCGACCGTGAAATCGTGCTGGTCAAGGTGCTGAAGCACCCGCGCCACAAGGTTTTTGCCGCGTGGATGGATCCCGAGGCGCTCGCGCAGTGGTACGGACCCGAAGGCCTCAGCATCGAGAACCACAAGACGGATATCCGCGAGGGCGGGGAATGGCGCTTCGACATGGTAGGCGTATTTGAAGGCCGGGAGCAGCGGTTCCCCTGCCTCATGCGCTTTCTGAAGATCGTGCCGGATGAGCAAATCGTTGCGGACTACGGTAGTCCGGACCCGAACGACCCGGACCGCTTCTATTTGACGGTCACATTCGATGAGCAGGCCGACGGCAAGACCGTGCTGACGATGCGCCAGCTTCATCCGAGCCGTGAACGCCGCCAGACAGTCGTCGGCTTCGGCGCGGTGGAATATGGCCTGCAGACGCTGGACAGCCTGGCCGCCTGGTTGGGGGGCTGAACGCTGCATCGGCGTCGTGATGCCATCCTGTCGGAGCGCGCTTCACCGCCCCTGCCGCCGCGGGCGGATCAGCATCGGACCGTATTCGGCAAGGAACAGCCCGAAGGCGAGGAGCCAGAGAAGCGCGCTGGTCGTCAGCACCGTGAGATAGGCATCGGGCGCAAAATCGACCGCGAAACGCAAGATGGCGGCGGCGATCAGTGCCGAATAGGCCAGCGTCGTCACCGGGCTCGCGGCGAGCGGATTGCCGGTATGGCCGCGCGTGGCGCGGGTCATGACCGCAAGGGTCATGGTGCCGATGGCGCCGACCGTGAGCACATGCAGGCCGGTGACCGGGCCGATCAGACCGAAGGCGGCAGCCGATATCGCGGCCAGCCCGAGCGGCAGGAACCCATAGGCGGCGTGTAGTACCAGGACCAGCGGCTCGCGCCACGCGGCGAGCCCGCGCCAGCGCAAAAGCCGTAAGGCGTGGAGGATCGCGGCGGTTCCGGCAAGCACCCCGGTCCACAGGCTCTCGGGAATGGCGATCCAAAGCCCGAAGGCACCAAGCCCGACAAGCAGCACCATCCGGTCGAACCGACCGAACGAGGCCGGCAATTTGGCGTCGCCCTGCCGGGCCAGCCAGTTCCGCGTGAAGCTGACCGCCAGCCGCCCCCCGATCAGCGAGATCAGCAGCAACCAGACGGCAATCGCCAGCCGATAAGCGGGGCCTGTGTCCCCGCCGCCGATCACGGCCCAGTGGAACCATGCATTGGCAATGGTCAAAAGCCCGAGACCCGCGACCACATGCAAATTCTTCCAGTTGTGTCCTGCCCCGATCTCGCGGGCGGCAATCGCCGCGAGCAGCGGGAAGAAGGCGAGGTCAACGGAAATGGCGGGCCACAGCGCCGCCTCGGTCGGGGCCAGCAGCGCCAACCGTCCGGCAAGCCACAGCAGAACCAGAACCAGCAGTGGTGCGCCCGAAACCGGCAGCCGTCCGGTCCAGTTCGGGATCGCGGTCAGCATGAACCCGGCGAGCGCGGCCCCCGCATAACCGAACAGCATCTCATGGGCATGCCAGTGAATGGCGCCATAGGCACCACCAATGGGCCAGCCCGCGGCGATGGCGCCGGTCCACAGGATCATGGCCAGCATCGCCCAGACCCCGGCCCCGAGAAAGAACGGCCGAAATCCATAGGAAAGGATGGCCGGACCCTGACGGGCAATGCCGCGCGGAATGCCGGCGCGGGGGGCCCTTTCGTTTGGCGGACGGAGCTCGGCTCGCAGATTGGCCTCGGTATGGGAACGGGCGGCGGGGACAGTCATGGCACAACTCCTTTTGCCCGCTCTTGCTAGCCGGTCCTTCGCGCGTCTTCTTTGCGCCGCCGCAAAGTACGCGCCGGTCGCCCGCGCTAGGAAGAGGGTGAGGAGGCCGCACCGATGGCAGACGCATTCGACGATATGACCGTTTCCGAGATCATGACCCGCTGGCCGCAGACGGTGCGCGTGTTTCTCGATCTCCGGTTGCTCTGTGTGGGCTGCCCGATCGGCGGCTTTCACACGCTTGTCGATGCGGCCGAAGAACACGGCATTGCGCTTGAATGGCTTGAAGAGCAGATCCGGGAGGCGATCGATCTCGGCACCACCATGCCGAAACCGGACAATGGCCCGCGCTGGTGGCCCTTTGGCCGCCCCTGAAATCCGGGCCTAGCGCTCGCGGCCTTCGGCGATCAGCATCAAGCCGTGCGGGTCGCGCACCAGCAGCTTCTGCCGCCCGCCCTTGACGATCCCCTGCGCCTCCCAGGCGCTGAACAGCCGCGAGACGGTGTGCAGCGTTGTACCGGTCATCTCTGCGACATCCTGCCGTGAGACCGGGAAATCGATGCGTATGCCCTCGGCTTCCTTCTTTCCCGATTGCTGTACCAGCCTGAGAACCGCATGGGCGACGCGGCGTTCCACGTCCTCGGTTGCCATTTCGAGAATGCGCGTCTGCGCCTCCTGCAGGCGTTGCCCGATCGTCTGCATGGCATTGACCGCCAGGCTCGGATGATGATCGACGAACAAATCCCAGTTTGCCATGGGCCACGCCAGAACCAGGCTCTCCCCGGCGGCGACGGCGGTGCCGGGATAATCGGGCCGCTGCAGGGCCTTGGCGATGCCGAAAAGATCGCCGGGATTGACGACACGCACCATGACCTGCTGGCCATTGGGGGTCACGCGGCTGACCTTGAGCCGGCCATTCAGCAGAACGAAGAACTCGGTCGCGGTCTTGCCCTGTTCAAACACCGCCTGGCCCGAGGGAACCCGCCGCACATTGGCCTTGGAGAGCACATCGTCGAGTTCGTCATCACTCATGCGCTCGAACAGCGCCATGGAGCGGATCAGGCTGCGGTCGAGTGCTGGCATGACAGAGAGCCCGGGACTGTGTGGCGGCGAGGAATGCGGGCAGGGTATCACACGGATTTGCCGGTGCAATCCGCGCCCTGCCAAAGGCGAAATCCGGCTCGCACCACACCCGCAACCTTATTGAGTGCGGACACTAGTCCCAGAGCCGGCGTAACCCCGCGGTCAGCCGGTCGAACGTCCCGACCGGTTCGCGCACCAGCCGGAAACCGAGATTGTCCGGCGGCACACCCACGGCGCAGCCGCCGGCTCGCGCGTCGCGGATGAAATTGGTGATCGATGTGCGGTGTTCGCCCGCCACCGCATGCGCGCCGCAATTCTTGACGACCGAAAGCTCCGCGCCGGTCGCATCGAGCCGCACCCGGGCAAAGCAGGTGTCGGTCCATTCCCAGACATTGCCGGCCATATCGGTAAGCCCGTGCTCGTTCTTCCCGAAATGCCCGAGCGGTTGCGGTTGGGCGTCGGCTTGCCGTTCCGCCGATTGGCGATAACCGGCGAGCCAGCGCGTGGCCGGATTGTCGATATCCGAGGTCTCGTCGAGCCCTTCGAATTGATAGCGGCTGCCGGCGGCAAAACTCCACTCGGCATCGGTGGGCAAACGCCAGCGCTCGCCGGTTTGCACCGACAACCAGCGCGCATAATCCGTCGCATCGTCATAGCTGATCATGGTGGCGGGCAGGGGGCGCCCGTCGCTGCTCAGGCTTTGCTTGAGCCCGTTATCCGCGCAGCCGCCATCGGCGACGCACAGCGCATAGTCTGTCGCGGCGATCAGGTGCCGGGTGATGACCAGCGGCGCGGTGAGCGAATGGCTGACCGCCGGGGCGTCGACGGGATCGCCTTCCTTGAGCCAGGCCCCTGCCGGCCGGTAGGTAAAGCTGGCCGGTGCGAGCGTGACGGTTTCGGGGGCGGTGATGCCGCTGTCCGTTGTTTGTCTTGTATCCGGCAGGACGATGGCGACCAACAGCACCGAGGCCGCGGCAAGCGCAATCAGCGGCGCGGTCAGCCCGCGCAGGGCACCTGGAAAAATCCGGGCAGTTGGTTGAGCCGTTGTCATCATCGCCTCCCATGGGGAAGAAGGCCGGCCCGCGGGAACAGCGGGCCGGCCTCTGTGCGGTCAGTTGATCGGGCTCGGTTCGAGGACCTGGGTCATCAGATCGTCGTTCCATTCACCCTCGACCTGCACATGGGCGGTGGCGCCCAGTTCCACGGCCTCGATGAGGTTGTGGTTCACATAGGCGTAGAGCCCGGGTTGTAGGAAGGTGTAGAGCGCTGCACCCGCTGATCCGCCCCGGATGAACCAGGTCTCGAGGTCGCGCTGCGGCGGGTTGCGGAACTTGCCGGTCTCCCACACGAGGTCGCCATGCCCGCCGATCAGGTGCGGGCGGGTGTCGCGGTTGGCCTGGCTGTGAACGAACAGCACGGTTTCCCCGACATTGGCGGTGAGCGCGTTGTCGCCGGTCAGCGCGCCGACAGCGCCGTTGAACACTTCATGGGTCGGGATCAGCGTGCGCATGACCTCAACCATATCGGCATAGCCATCGCCCGGCGTATCGTATTCCTTGAAGTTCCCGTCGGCGTCGCGCGGGATATAGAAGTCCTGTTCGCCGATATAATAGACCTTGTCATAGCGCACGGCCCGGCCTTCGGGATCCTTCAGCCCGTCGCGGGGCAGGATCATGATGGCGCCATTCATGCCCGACACAACGTGCCAGGGGATCATCGGACCGCCCGGGGCACAGTGATAGACAAAGGTACCGGGCCGGGTGGCCTTGAAGCGCAACACAACCTTTTCGCCCGGGCTGACAAAGGTCAGAGCGCCGCCGCCCAACGCGCCGGTCGCGGCGTGGAAGTCGATATTGTGCGGCATGGTGTTGGTGTCGGGATTGACCAGCGTCAGCTCGACATAGTCGCCCTCATGCACAACCATCAGCGGACCGGGCACCGACCCGTCAAAGGTCATCGCCTGCACGGTGGCGCCGTAATCGTCGATGACCAGCTTCTTTTCCTCGATGGTCATGGTGAACTTTTTCACCTTGGGTGCGCCGGGCGCTGTCTGGTTATGCGCATGCACGAAGGGCGGCCGCGCCAGTTCGATGGTTTCGGTCTCGAGCCCGGCGACGTCTTCGTCGGCCCAGGCCTGCTTGGTGGCCATGGCGGCGGCGGTAACGCCGAGCACGGCAGCACTGCCGGTCAAAAACGTCCGGCGCCGGATGTTGGTATTGGTCATCTTTCTTCTCCTTGGCCAAACGGACCCCGTTCGGGTCCGAACGAGACTGTTCCTAGGCCTCTTGAAGGCAACGGTCTTTGATGAAGCGCAAACAACGGCAGGTTGATTTCCCCGGGCCCTTCTCGGTGCACGCCGTGTTTGCGCTTCATCAAAGAAGCGCTGCCGGTGCGGGGTTATCAGCACGCTCAAGACGCGCCGGCCAAACGGCATTACCCGCAAGCGTATTGCCCGATGGGTTGAACGAAAGCGGCGCGTGGTACCCAAGGAGAAGACCAATGACCCGCAACACACTGACGACGCCCATCGCTGCCGCCGCCCTCGCGCTGTTGACCGCCCTCACCCCGGCGATCCTGACCCCGGCCATGGCGGCCGATCACCAGGTCCAGATGCTCAACAAGGGCGAGGCCGGTGCGATGGTTTTCGAACCGGCGCTTATCGAGGCCGCGCCCGGCGACACGGTCACCTTCGTGGCCACGGACAAGGGACACAATGCGGAAACCATCAAGGGTCTCATCCCCGAGGGGGCCGAAGCGTTCAAAAGCGCCTTTGGCAAGGACTTCACGGTCACCGTCGATGCCGCGGGCGTCTATGCTGTCAAATGCACACCGCATTACCCCATGGGCATGGTCGCTCTGATCGTGGTTGACGGTGACCTGGGCAATCTCGATGCGGTCAAGGCCGGCAAATATCCCGGCAAGGCCAAGGCGCGCATGGCCGACCTTTTCGCTGAACTTGGCCAATAGACGGGCTGCCCAACGGCAGACGACCGGCGAGGGGCGTCACTGCGCAGGCGGTGGCGCTTCTTTTTTCTCGTGGAGCGCGTTCATCAGCACGCCGATGAGCTCGGCCTGGCGCCGCACCCCGGTCTTCCCGAAGATCCGTTCGAGATGGGTGCGCACCGTGTTCACCGAGATGCCGCATCGCTGAGCCACGGCGGCGCGCCCGTCGCCCTTCATCACTTCGATGGCAATTTCCGCTTCTTTCGGCGTCAGCCCGAATTGCGCCATCAGCCTTTGGCCGCCCGCGTCTTGTGTTTCGGCGATCGCGCGTATCGTGACCATGGCGCAAGGACGCGAACCGAAGGGGCAATCGCTGTTCCAGCGATTGGGCAGAATGTCGATTTCAAAGCGTTGCGAACCGGTCCCGTGCACGCGCAGGCGCCGCGCCGCCGCCACCGGCATCCGTCCCCCAAGTAGTGTCTTGAGTGCCGCCCCGAACTCGGCATCGGCCCGCGGGTCCACAAACCCGATGCTTTGGTCCTTTGACTGCAGGGGACAGGCCGGATCAATCATCATCCGTTCGGCCATGGGGCTGGCAAAAAGGGCGCGGCGCGCAGCGTCGAGAATCAACACCCCGCCTTGCTCGATGACCGGCGTTGCCGCCGTGACTGCGCGCCATTCCGCCCGCATCATCCGCAGCCGCCGCGAAATCCGCGCTGATCGCCTCAGGTGAGGGCTCAACAAGCGCGCGGTCGAAAGCGCCTGACTGTGAATTTCATCATCGCCGACTGAGGCGGGCATGGCGAAATTGACGAAAGCGCGCTCTTCACGCACCAGATTGGCGAGGATGGCCTGCACTCCCAGTCCGGCGGGGCGCAGGAATTCGAAATAGAAGCCGGCATGCTTTTCGGCCTCGATCGAGGCTTCACCCTGTGTCGGTACCGGGTTGGCGGTCTTGCCCGCCCTTGGCGAGGCCGGGTCATGCCGCCACCAGTGATCCACATAGGCGCTGATATGCGCTGTATCGGCGCGGGGTGCCATCACCGAGGCGCGGTCCATTTCCGGATCGACGGCAACCAGCATGGCGTGCTCCATGCCGCCGAGATCGGCAATGTTACACAACAGATCCGGCCACGCGGTATCGCCGACCGCCGCCGAATAGATTCTCTCGATTATCTCCTCGAGATCAGAACTGATTGTGTTTCCCCCGCAGCGCCGGTCAGCCAACGCCAAGCGCCCGAAGCAAGCGCCCCGAAACGGACCGGACATCGAGGGCTACGATATTCGGCCCTTTGTTGGCGTTGCTAGGGTCACCCGCCCGATTGCTTGGTCAAGGTGCCGATTATGAACAGAAAACCGATTGCCATCGGACAAACGTCCCACGTCCCCGGAATCGGCAATGCCTAGATTCGAGCCCTCTGTGCGATTCGGAATTGGGGGCAATCGCGGTGGCGGCCCGGCGCTATCCACCGGATGTGGGGACGATGAATCGATCAAATCGGCTGAAAACCGGGCTTGCCGTGTTGGCAATCGCCGCCGCGCAGTTTCTGGGTGCGGCGCCGGCATATGCCGCGCCGGCATATGAGGAAGTCTATACGATCCACCTTGATGCCGGCTTGATCGGGGAGGTCGATATCGAGTTCTGCGCCGGCACGATGGCCGACCTGTTGCCGGTCGTGACCGCGACACCCTGGTATTCGGAAAACATAACCCCGACGAGCCTGACGAGGGAGCAGATTGCGACCTTCACCATCGACTATGTCAACCAGGTCATCAACGATAACTATATCCGGCTGCACACCTACGAATTCACGGCCTGGCCGAGCCCGAGCGGCTATGGAACCTGGGGGGTCATCCCTGCGGGTGGCACTGTCAGCGGCTATGTTGCAGGCGACGACACCAATCCTCGCATTCTGGCGGTCGTGGAGGGGAGCTGCACCGGCACAACGATGCCGATCGGAGTGCCGCTGACGCCCGAGCTGACTTTTTCAACCGACTCCCTTGATGCCGTCATCGGCACCGCGATTACCCCGGTCACCGCCGAAGCGGCGAATTTCAGTGATGGCGCCATAATCGCGTTCAGCGTCGATCCGGCGCTGCCCGCCGGCCTCGCGATCAATCCCGCGGATGGCAGCATTTCGGGCACACCGACGGCCGCGACCGCGAGCGCGACCTATACCGTCACTGCGACCAATACCCTCGATTCCGGTGAAACCGCCGAAGACACCATCGACATCGAGGTGATCAAAGCCGATCCGAATTTACGCTGGCTGGGTGGGTCTCCGGAGATCGTTGCGACATATGGGAATGATCCGGCAACGATCTTCGGTACCTGGCTCACCTCGGACAACACCGATACCGGCACTCTTTCTTATGTCATCGGCGACACCACCATTGCTGGCCAGAGCGGCGGCACGCTCAGTTTCCTCAAGCCGGGCACCACCACGATCAACGTCACCCAGGCTGCCGACGACACCTATCTCGGCGACGCCATCGCCGGCACGCTGAGGGTCGACAAACAGGCCAGCACGACGGGCCTTGCCGCCGACGAGGTGCTGATCGGAGAGGGCGAGGAACTGACCCTGACCGCGACGGTGGCACCCGCGGATGGTGGCCGAACCCCCACCGGCACGGTGACCTTCACCGCCGATGGATCTGTTGGGCTTGGGAGTGCGCCGGTCGGCCCCGGCGGGACCGCGGAACTCAAGACCTCGGCGCTGACCGCCGGCAATCGCACCATTGCCGCCAGCTATAGCGGGGACGACTACTACCTCGCCTCGGCCTCGACCGATGATGCCGGCGTCGAGGTCGATGGCTCCCGCCCCGGTGTCAGCCTCGATGGTCCAACGGACCGCGTGACCGCGGCGTTCACCGTCACCGTGACGTTTACAGAAGACGTCGATCCGATCGTTGCAGGCGATGTCGGCGTCACCGGGGGCACGATCACGGGTTTTGTGGAGACCACAACCAACCGCGTCTGGACCGTGACCGTCGAACCCGATGGCGGCGGCACGGTCACCGTGTCGGTATCCGAAGGGGTGACGATGGATATGGCAGGCAATCTCAACACTGCCGCGACACCTTTTGTGGTTGAGGCCGGTTCGCCCGCCACCAGGTTCGAGGATGATGAGGCGGTGATCCGGGAGACGCTACGCAAGGAAGCGATCCGCAATCTTGCCAACACGCTCAAATCCAATCGCCGGGCCTCCACCGGCGCCCGCAACCGGTTCATCGACCATCGTCAGCAGGGCAATGGCGGCGGCGAAGACACCATGCCGATGCTCAACAGCTATGCGGCGATGATCGACGGCACCTTCTCGGCGGCGAACGGTGCCGCCAGCGGCAATCTCGCGGCATTCCAGCCCTTCCTTGAAACCGACAGCGGTGCGGCGCTGGGCCTGTTCGGCGATTTCAACCTGAGCCGCGACGATGACGGCTCGATTTCCGGTCAGCTCACCGGGCGCCTTTCCCGCGACCAGATGATCGGCAACGACCTGATGCTCGGCGCGTTCATGGGGATCGAGCTCGGCCGGTCAGCGCTTGAGGGCACCTATTCAGGCGGGCAGGACACAATCGGGGTGACGGTTGGCGGCACCATGGTGGCGGCCCTGGCCGAAGGCCTTTACCTCGACGGGTTTGTCACGCTGGGGCTGGCGCAGAACCATCTCGAACTGAGCGATGGGACGCTCGATCTCGTCAGCGATTATCTGTCGACAACCGGCACCATCGGCGCCGCCCTGACCGGGGTGATCGAAATGCCGCGTGCCGAGATCCGGCCCGAGATTTCCGCTTCGCTCGGTCACACAAGGCTTGGCGATGTCGGCTTCACCGGCACCGCCTATGGTCTGATCGATGAGACCCTGACCCTTGATGCGGATGCGGTGACCATCGGCACGATCATGCTACGCCCCGAAATGCTCTTGCCGCTCGACGGTTTGCCGGTGGCTCAAAGCGGCACGGTGATGTCGCTGGCCCCGCGCCTCGCATGCGAGTTCGTCTATGTCGAGACCCTTGACCGGGCTTGCGGCACCGGCGCGGAAATCGGCTACACCCACAGTTTCGATGCCGATGCCAGCCTGGTCTCGGGGCTCGTGCAACTCGACCGGTTGGGCGACACCACAAGCATCGGGATAGAGATGAATCTCGACGTTCGGTTCTGACCTCGATTCTGGCTCAGCCGGGCATGCCCTCGAGCTTGCGAACGGTCTCCAGCCCGTTGTCCCAATCGGCCCGATCGGCCATCGCGATATGCGCCGTGGGCCGGCGATTAACGGGCGTGTCGAGGCTGCCGGCAGGCACCACAAGCATTGCGCCATCGGTTTGCTGCCGGGGCATTGCGGCCCCGCATTCGGTACAAAAGCTCTTTTCATGCCGGCTGCCCGGCACCCGATAGGTTTTCACCAGCTTCTCGCCGGACAGCCAGGTGAGATTTGCCTGCGACGAGAACAGGTTGGCCGCATGGGCGGAACCGGTGTCCTTCCGGCAGCGGCCACAATGGCACAGGAAGAAATGCTCGAATTCACCGGCGATCTCGAACCGGACGGCGCCGCATTGGCAGCTGCCTTTGTGGAGTGAGGGCATGGTTTTTCCTGCCGCAAGAGGAGGGTGAGACACTGCTCTTAGCTGCTTCCAGCCTGAATCCCAAAGCAGTTTTGGCCGATTGCACACCGGTCACTCCTGGCCTGGACTGGCGGCGACGACGAGCGGCGTCCCTTCAAGGTCGCCGGTATGAGGACTGTCGACCGGTCGCAGGCGCAAGACGGACCCGAACCGGTATCGCCCGGATTCCTGGGCATCTTTCAATATAGCCCTATCCCGAAATCCGATGTTTCCGAACCGAAACGTGCCACCAGATCGTCCTGCAACGGACGCAATGACGAAAAAGATGAAAATGGTCATTGCGTAATTCAGTATGGCGAGTATTGTCTTCCGGAAAGTCAGACGCACCGACCGGGCCCCTTGGCCTGACCGCAACCAGGAATCGAAAAGGCACTCCATGCCCGCCGCCTTCACCGACACGGAAAAACAGCGTATCCGCGCCGCCCTGATCACGGCGGGGTTCAAGCGCTTTCAGCGCCAGGGGCTCAAGGGCACAACGGTTGACGATCTGGCGCGCGATGTCGGCATTTCGAAAGGCGCGTTTTATGCCTTTTACAAAAACAAGGAAGCGTTGTTCGCCGATATCGCCGTCTCGCGGGAGGACGAAGCCTGGGCAAAGATCACCGGCGTACTCGAGAATCCCGGCGCCAACCCGGCCGCCCGGCTCTATGACGCTTCGGTCGAAATGGTCGAGAACGACCCCATGGTCCGCATGGTCACCGAAGCCGGGGCCGTCGAACAGTTCGTGCGCCGCCTGCCCGCCGAAGTGATCGCTGAGGGCTATGCCCGCAAGGAAGCGCGGCTCGTGGATTTCGCAGCGCGATGGAACGCGCTCGAAGTGGGGCCGCCAGTCACGACAAGCGATTTCAAGGCGCTTTTCACTTTCATCATCATGACCTTCATCCACCACCTCGAATTGCAGCCCGAGGATTATGAAGGCACCCGCGCCATGCTGCGCGACCTGTTCATTCTGAGGCTGACAAAGGGCAGACCATGATCCGTGTCTCAAATCTGAGCTATCGCTATCCTGGCACGCAGGCCGACATGCTCAAGGGCATCGACTTCGCTATCGAAGACGCCGAGATCCTGGGATTTCTCGGCCCCTCCGGCGCTGGCAAATCGACAACCCAGAATATTCTGATCGGCCTGTTGTCGGGCTACCGCGGCTCGATCGAAGTGATGGGCCGCGAGCTCTCGGACTGGGGGCAGGACTACTACCAGCATATCGGGGTGAGCTTTGAGTTCCCCAATCACTATCTCAAGCTGACCGCCCGGGAGAACCTCGGTTTCTTCGCTTCTCTTTACGCCGGCGAAACCCGCAGCCCCGACGAAGTGCTCGAGATGGTCGGACTGAGTGCGGACGCCGACAAGCGGGTCTCCGACTATTCAAAGGGGATGAAGATCCGGCTCAACGTCGCCCGCGCGCTGATCCATTCTCCGAAACTGCTGTTCCTCGACGAGCCCACCTCCGGGCTCGACCCGGTCAATGGCCGCAAGATCAAGGACCTCGTGCTGGGATTGCGCGAAACGGGCACCACCGTTTTCGTGACCACCCACAACATGAACCTTGCCGACGAATTGTGCGACCGCGTCGCCTTCATCGCCGACGGCGCCATTGAGGCCGTCGACAGCCCCCAGGCGCTCAAAAAGGCCCATGGCCGGCGCATGCTGCGCGTCGAATACACCAACGGCGCCCAAGCGCCCGAGGCCGCCGAGTTTCCCCTCGACGGGCTGGGGGAGAATGATGAATTCAACGCGCTTCTCAGATCGGGCGCCCGGCTCGAGACGGTGCACAGCCAGGAAACCACCCTCGAGAAAGTGTTCATCGACGTCACCGGCCGGGAGCTTGTGGCATGACCCGGCTAGTCTCCGCGATCCGCAACGACATGCTGGTTCAGTGGCGCACCGGGCTCTATGTGATCGGCATCGGCGCTGCCGTGCTCTCGGCACTGGCGCTGGGTTACCTCACCCCGGCCGAACACCTTGCCATCGCGGTCGCCGCGGTCATGCTGCTGGCGGTCGGCGGCTCGACATTCCTTTATGTCGGGGCCATGCAGATGTTCGAGCGCGATGAAGGCACCTTGCGGGCGCTGATCGCCTCGCCCCTCAACATGGATGAATATCTCGGCGCCAAGATCGTCTCGCTGACCGTTCTCGCCAGTCTGGAGGCCGTCGTCATGATCGGCGGCGCCATGGCCTATATCGCTTTCAAGGGGGGTGAGGTGACCTTGCCCAACCTACCGGTTCTTGCCCTGGCCGTTGTGCTGATCGGGGTCATTTTCACCTTGATGGGGGTGATCATGGCCGCTCGCTACACCTCGATCACGGCCTATCTCGTGCCGATGTCGGCCGTCGCGACCGTGCTGCAGCTGCCGCTCTTCTACTTCATGGGCGTGTTTACCCATTGGGCGTTTCTGATCATTCCGACCGGCGCCCCGACTATGCTGATGCTGGGCGCGTTTCGACCGCTCGAGACCTGGGAACTCGTCTACGCGCTCGGCTATTCGGCGCTGCAATTGGCGGTCGTGGCCATCTGGGCCCGCGCCGCTTTCGACCGGCATGTCGCCAAAAACGCCTGACGGGGCTCAAAAGGAGGCCATCATGGCCGGTACCACGCAAAGACTTCTGACCGGACTTTTGACGAACGATGCGCGGCTCATTCGCCGTGACGGGTTCCTGATCATGATGGCAGCTGTCCTTGCGGTCATCGCCATCGTGTTGCGGTTTCTCTTGCCCTGGGCCGATGTGTATCTGGCGGAGGCGGGACTGCTGCCCAATGCCTATGTGGCCAATTCGCTGAGTGCCTATTACCCGGTGATCGTCAGCTACATGACGTTGTTCGACGGTGCGCTGATCACCGGCGCGATTTTCGGCTTCGTGTTGTTGGATGAAAAGGATGGCCATACGCTCCAGGCGCTGATGGTCACCCCGGTGCGCCTGCGCAGCTATGTTGGCTATCGCGTTGTGCTGCCCTCGCTGCTGACCGCCATCGTGGTGCCGATCCAGATCCTGGTGATCGATCAGGCAGTGGTTGGGGGCGTGTCGCTGATCCTGTTCGGAATCGGGGCAGGCCTCGCCACACCGCTGATCGTTCTGTTTTATGCCATTGCCGCGGAAAACAAGGTCCAGGGCTTTGCCATGGCCAAATTCGTCGGCCTGGGCGGGTTGCTGATCCTGTTCGGCTTTTTCGTGCCCGAGCCCTGGCAATGGGGGTTGGCGCTGTTCCCGCCCTTCCTCGTGCACAAGGCCTACTGGCTGGCGCTCGAGGGATCAGCGGGATGGCCCATTCTGTGGGGGATCGGCGTTGTCTGGCAGATCGTTGTGACGCTCGCCATGATCCGACTTTTCGAAAGGCGGATGCGCCGCTGAGAGAGCCCCTGATTAGACCGCCGTCAGCAGCAGGATGCCGATCGCGGCAAAAACGCCGAGCAGAACCAGACCCGAAATGATGGTCAGCGGGCTCATCGGAAAACGCCGGTTCTCACCGGTTGTGGTCACATGGCGGGGATTGCGGAAACTCATGGGTTCCTCCTTTGCTGGCGCCCGACTGAGGCGCCGGACCGCACCCGGAAGGTAACCCCCCGGATGCGGCAGATCGTGGTGAGCGGCAGGGCCGCCGTGCAGTCCCGGTTAGCGGACCGTCAGGGTCTGGCCTTCGGGATTGTCCACATAGGTGGTCTGGTCATAGGCCTCCTGGCCTTCCAGCTCTTCCTGGGTAAACGGCGTGTGGACCGAAAGGTTGCCATTGCCGTCCTGCATGATCTTGAGTTCCTCGAAGGAAACCGCGATCGGCTTTTCACCAATGCCGAGGAAGCCGCCGACATCGACCACAAAGGCGTTCGCATTGCCTTCAGCATCGAGAATGATGTCGGAAATTTCGCCGAGATCCTCGTCATTGCCGCCATAGACAGCGGCACCCAGCAAGTCCCGGGCGCTGATGTCGGAGAGCGTGACCGGCTGCCAGTCGGCACCCATGTCGCCTTCCATCATGGTGTCGTCTTCCATCATGGCGTCGTCTTCCGACATGGAGTCTTCGGACATCATGGCGTCGTCGTTCTGGTCGGCCATATCCTGGTCGGCCATATCCTGGTCGGCCATGGAATCCACCTCACCGCCATTGTTGCCGCCGGCCATGGGCTCTTCCATCATCTGGTCTTCAGCCATCTGGTCTTCGGCAGCGGCAGGTTCCATCGGATCCGTGGTCATCGGATCAGTGGCCATCTGGGTATCGTCCTGCGGACCGACCGAGGCGACGTCGAAGCCGGGGGCGGCTTCAAGCTGTTCGCGCGTGATCGAGGTGATCAACACCTGGTCGCCATTGGCATTGACCGTCCAGGTCAGCTGGCTGAAATCGACCGCGACATTCTTTTCGCCAAGGCCGAGGAAACCGCCGACCCCGATCACGACTGCTTCGGCGCGGCCGCCCGGGCCCATCACGACGTCATTGACGTCGCCGACACGCTCGGCATTCTCATCCACGCCGCTGAACACGCCCTGACCAAGCAGCTCGGAAGCCAGGATCTGGTCTTCGCTCGGGGAGAAGAACCCATCCACGCTTTCCATCGGAGTGCCGGGCTCGGTCTGGAAGATCGGCTGATTGGCGTCGTCCATATTCTGGTTCATGTCCTGCGCATAAGCAGGGACGGCGATCATGATCGCCGCCAGTGCCGTGCTGGCAATCAGCTTGTTCATCATGCTAGTATTCCTTTGCATCGTTGATGTAGGCGACTGCTTCCCCCGATTACGTTGCCAGACGCGGACGGGGAGGCAGCCGCTTCTACCGATAAACGAAGCGGCTTCGATTCAGTTCCGCCTTGCAGTGCAACTGATTGGCCTCTCAGCGATTGTATTTCCATATTCTGCTGCTAGAGCTTGTCGACCGGCCGCCCGGTAGGCCAGATAACGCTCGATACGGACACTCAATGAACCGCTTTGTGCCGATCATCATCTTTCTGCTCGTGCTGGCCGCCGCCGGTAGCCTGGCGATCACCATCGAGATGTCGGAGCGCCATGCCGACCAGCTCAAATTCGAATCGCTTGCTGACGAAGCGACCCAGGCGGTTGAAGGCAGGATCGCACAGCATTTCTCGATCCTGACGGCCACCCGCGCCATGTTCCGCGCCTCGAGCGCTGACGTGGATCGGCCCGCCTTTGCCAAGTTCGTCACCGATCTCAATCTCGAAAACCTGCATCGCGGGGTGCAGGGCATAGGCTTCGCGCGCATGATTCCGGTCGGGCAGGAAGAAGTCGCGGAAACCCAGATCGCACGCAATTACGGGCGCGAGTTCAAGGTCTATCCGCCCACCACCGAAGACTTCCGCTTTCCCATTGTGCTGCTCGAGCCATTCAATGACCGCAATGCCCAAGCGGTGGGTTACGACATGTTCGCCGAGCCGGTGCGCCGGGCCGCGATGCGACAGGCGATCGCCGAGGACAATCACGTCGCAACCGGCGCGGTGGTGCTGCGCCAGGAGAACGGCGAAGACCCGCAAAACGGCTTCCTGGTCTATTTGCCGGTCTATGTGGATCCGCTCACCGCGGGAGATTCGGATGCGCCCTGGCGGGTACGCGGCTTTGTCTATGAGGCCTTCCGGGCCGGGGACCTGTTCGATGCCGCGCTTCAACGGCCCCTGCTGTTGCCGGTGAGCGTCGAAGCCTTTGACGGTCCTGATGCCGACGCGCCTTTGCTCTATTCGTCGAGCACGCGGGTGCAGCCCGAAGGCGGGCGCATCGCCACCGTGACGCGCAACATCGTCGTCGGCGGCCGCACCTGGCACCTGCGTATGCGACCGACCACCGCATTTTCGCCGCGCACACCGGGCGTGACGGCGGGGCTGGTGGCGATTGTGGGACTGTTGCTGGCCGGTTCGCTTGCGCTTCTTGCGCGCATCCAGGCTGAAGCCATTTCCACGGCCTCCAAGCTGGCCGAGGTCAATGCCCAATCGTTGGCCGACAAGGAGTTGCTGCTTCAGGAAATGAAGCACCGGATCAAGAATTCGATCTCGCGCATCCTGGCCATGGCGCGGCATACCGCCCGAAGCGCTGAAACGACTGAAGGTTTTATCCGGTCCTTTTCGGAGCGGCTCGAAGCCATGGCCCGCTCACAGGACATGCTGACGCGGTCCCGTTGGGAACAGATCCCCTTGCGCGATCTGCTCACTGCGGAGCTCGAGCAGGTCTTTGGCAGCCAGATGGATCAATGCAAGCTCGAAGGTCCCCGGGTGATGCTGCAGCCCGGCCATGCCCAGGCGCTCGGGCTCACCTTCCATGAACTGGCGACCAATGCGCTCAAATACGGTTCGATCTCCGAGGCCGAGGGCAGGCTCAATGTCGGCTGGGTGATGACCGGTGGCCGCAACTCGCCCGAACTTGAACTGGTCTGGGAGGAAATCGGGGTCAGCGAGATCACGGCGCCGAGCGGCACAGGCTTTGGCTCACAGCTCATTCGCGCCAATCTCGAAGGTGAACTCTCAGGTCGTCTGGACGTGCAATTTGCAAACAAGGGCGTGCGCGTGGAAATGCGTGTTCCTTTCGCTGCACCTGAGCCCGAACCGCGGCGGCGGCGCGGCAGGAAGGGGCAGGACAAGGCTGGCGCCCATCGCGACAATCCGGGGGCCAATCCCGAAAGCGCGGGTTGATCGGCAAAGAAAAAGGGGCGCCGTCGGCGCCCCGTTTCGTCCTGTCGGTTTCTCCGGCCTTAGAAGACACCCAATAGAGCCAGAATGATCACGACCACCAGGATCGTGCCCAGCACGCCGGACGGGCCATAGCCCCAGCCGCGCGCATAGGGCCAGCTCGGAATCGCACCGAGAACGGCCAGGATCAGAATGATGATGAGGATCGTCGAAAGGGTCATCGAAGCTCTCCTTGGTTGGTGGATAGCGGACAGCCCCGGCTTCTAGGGCCCTGCAATCCGGTCGCAGGATGAATGCGACAGCCCCGATTATGGTTCCCTCATTGGAACGAGAGAGGGTCTCGGCGCGTTTCTCTTATGTCCCTCCCGATAGAGCGATCAACAAACGGAGAAACGCGATGAACTGGAATCAGATTGAAGGCAAGTGGGATCAATTCCGCGGCCAGGTGCAGTCCCATTGGGGCAAGCTCACCAATGACGATCTCGACGTGATCAAGGGCAAACGCACCGAACTGGCCGGCAAGATCCAGGAGCGCTACGGCAAGACCATCGATGAAGCCGAGCGCGAAATCGACGAATGGCAGAACCGCCAATAGACCAGGCGGCTCCTCCCGGGCTGCCCCTGACAAGTTGAACGCCCCGACCGGGTTTCCGGCGGGGCGTTTAATGTGGGCGGATCCGACGGTTCGGACCCTTAGAGCTCGAAATAGGGTGCGGGAACGGTCAGCTCGTAATCGACCGTGCCGTTACCGATCGACAGGTGCGCATCGCCGTCCACCGAGGCGGGGGTCACCTTGCGCAAGACCGTCATGCCGAACCGCACTGCTCCAGGGCTTTCCGCCCCAGGGGATTGTTCGTGCCAGCGCAGGATCAGCGGTGGCGGATTCCCGTTCGCACTTTGCCCGAGCCGGGCGGTGATGCTCACAGAACCGCGACCATTGCCAAGGGCGCCATAGCGCGCCGAGTTGACGGACAGTTCGTGCAGGGCCAGCCCGATATGCAGAGCCGCCCCGGGCACGAAATAGGGGTTCGCACCTTCGCTGGTGACCTGATGCCGGGCATCCTCGGCATAGACCGCGACCTGGTGATCGACGAGCTCGGACAGCCGCGCACCGCGCCAGTCCGAATTGGTGATCAGGTCCTGGGAGGCGGCCAGCGACTGGATGCGCCCCCTCAGATCGATGAGGAACCGGTCTAGGCTCGGTGCATGCCGTGCGGTCTGCGACACAATGCTGGAAATGATCGCCAGGAGGTTTTTCGAACGATGGCTGACCTCACGCAGCAGGGATCGCACCGCGTGTTCGCGGCGACGGTTTTCGGTGACGTCCAGAAGCGTGATGAGCGTGCCGGGGCGGCCGCCATCGTCGGCCTCGTCAGGTTCGACATAGAATTCGAACCAGGCCGATCGATTTTCGAGATCGGTGGCGATCTCGGTACGCTGCGCTTTCTGACCGGGTTCCAATGAGGTCAGGACCGCGTCGAGATGCTCGGCCGTTGGCGCGCCGAACAGATCGGAGAGGGACTTGCCTATGACATTGCCGGAACTGAATTCAGGCGGCAGATTGTGGACCCATGCAATGTGGCCATCGGCATCGAGATAGACGACGCCGACCTTTGTGCCGGCGAGGGCCCTGTAAAGCAGCTTGCCGATTTCCTCCGGCTTGGGATCAGACATCGCGGTTACTCGAAACAATTGCGCTCCCCCGCCATGGGGAAGCGCAACGGGCATGAATGTCCCGGCGATTGGCCGGGTAGAAGCGAGCCGCCGCGCCTAGAGGCTCCGGTTGCGGCGGAATAGACCCATGACCAGGGACACCACGAGGAATGCCAGGAAAACATAGAACAGCACCTGGGCGATACCCGCAGCGGCACCGGCGACCCCGGAAAAGCCGAGAACGCCCGCGATCAGGGCAATGACGAGAAAAACGAGTGCGTAATAAAGCATTGGATCTCTCCGGGTTGTAACCTCCAGGAAAAACGCTTTGACGCCCTTCTGGTTCCCTGATTCCGGCGCGTCCCCTTACGCTTTTCACGCCAGTTGCTTGGCCTGGGTCTCAAAGAACAGCGCCTGCGAAATCAGCGCCTTCAACATGTCGGGATTGAACGGCTTGGTCACCAGGAATGCCGGTTCCGGCCGCTCGCCGGTCAAAAGCCGTTCGGGGAATGCGGTGATGAAGATCACCGGCAGGGCGACATCGGCTAGCATGTCCTTGACCGCATCGATACCCGAGCTGCCATCGGCGAGCTGGATATCGGCAAGCACCATTTTCGGTGGCGATTTGCGGAACAGATCGAGTGCTTCGTCGCGCGTCCGCGCAATGCCGGTCACCGAATGCCCGAGACCTTCAACGAGCTGTTCGATATCCATGGCGATCAGCGGCTCGTCCTCGATGATGAGGATTTCGGTGCGCATCTGATCGGAAATATCCCGGGTTGCCTCGTCAATCAGCGCGGTGAACGCCGCATCGTCGATATCCATGACCTCGGCGGCTTCCTTGGCGGAAAACCCTTCAACCGCCTCGAGCAGGAAGGCCTGGCGCGGGGCAGGGGCGATATGGGCGAGATTACTGGCGGCGCGCTTCTCCCAGCCGAAGCTGTCCTGCTGCTGATCGATCTCGACATTGAGCCGATCGAACAAGGCGATAAAGACCTTGTACAGCGCAATCCTGTCATTCGACGCTTCGGGGAACAGATCGACATCGGCAATCAGCGCTTCGAGCACCGCTGAGACATAGGCATCGCCGCTGGTCTGGGAACCGGTGACCGCGCGCGCGAACCGGCGCAGATACGGCAAATGCGGCGCAATTCGCAAGGAAAGTGACATAGATCAGGTGCTCCTTCATCATCACCGAAAGGCCACGCTCGCGCGCGGCAACGTATCCAAAACGGTGTGGGGTCAAAAAAGTTCCGAGGGCATGCAACTTTTTTCGCGGTGGCGAGTTTAAGCCTAAATGCGGGAACACCACCCAACAAGCGGACCAGGACCATATGAGCTCAAAACCGGAGACCAAAAACGAACCCGTTGCCGCCCCGCCCGGGCGGCAGGACGATGCGCTGGGCCCCAACTCGGCCATCGGAAAGAAGCTGCGTGCGCTTTATGACGATGTGATGTCCGAAGAAGTGCCTGACCGCTTCATGGACCTCCTCGGCCGTCTCGAAGACGCGGAAAAGTCCAGCGGGAGCCAGCAGCCAGAAGACGCCGACGGCACCTCCCAGGACAAAGAGGATTGATTCCTGATGACCGAAACCCCCAGTTTCAGAGACGGTCTGATCGAGGTCATTCCCAATCTCCGCGCCTTCGCGGTGTCACTGTGCCGTAAGCCCGACCGGGCAGACGATCTGGTACAGGAATGCCTCGTCAAAGCCTGGGACAAGCGCGACAGCTTCGCGCCCGGGACCAATCTCAAGGCCTGGCTTTTCACCATTTTGCGCAATGAGTTCTATTCCCAGATGCGCAAGGCCGGTCGTGAGATCGGCGACCCCGACGGTGCTTTCACCGCCAAGCTGGCCACCCATCCCGGCCAGGACGGCGCAATGGACCTCGAGGATTTCCGCAAGGCGCTTGCCCAGCTCCCCGATGATCAGCGTGAAGCGATCATTCTCGTCGGTGCCTCGGGCTTTGCCTATGAAGAGGCCGCCGAGATCTGCGGTTGTGCCGTCGGCACGGTCAAAAGCCGTGTCAGTCGTGCCCGCATCCGGCTCAAGGAAATCCTTGGCCTCGACGATAGCGAAGCCAGCCCCTACGGGCCGGATGCCGTCGCCGAGCAGGTACTGCAAAGTGGATTTCAGCGTTAGATCTGACCGGCACGCTTGAGACTGCGTTCGAGTGCGCCGGTGACTTCCTCGTCCCTGAACGGTTTCGCCACGACATCGATATCCTCGAACCCGCCATGTTCCTCGATTTCAGCTCCATAGCCGGTGACGAAGATGAACGGGATCTTGCGGGCGCGAAGGGCCTCGGCGGTTTCGAAACAGGGCAGACCCCGGATTCTGACTTCCATGATTGCCAGATCGATCGGTTCTTCGAGGATCGCCTGCGCAAGCGCAGCCTCCTGATCGTCGAAGGTGAGGACGCGGCCCACACCGGCATCCTCGAGTGCGCGTTGGAGATCGAGCGCAATCAGAACCTCGTCCTCAAGCACAAGGATGGATTTGCCTCTCAGGCTCTCAATGGGCAAGACGGGGTCCTCAACAAGGCCATGATCGGGAGTGAGTTCAATAGACATGGCGCCAGCTTCTGCCCCGATCGTCGCCCTGTCATTAAACTAAGACATAGCAACGACAAGTTTTTTGCTCACCACAACGGGCGGGAGAAGAGATGTGACCACCAATGGTGAGATCACCAATGGACCAGGTTTGAGGGCGCGCGACTGCACTCACTGCCCATTGCGCAAGATTCCGGCATTTCGCGAGTTCTGCGATGAAGAGCTCGATTTTGTCTCCCGCTTCAAGCGCGGCGAGCTGACGGTGGCGCCCGGCGCCACGGTGCTGACCGAAGGCTCCAACTCACCGCATCTCTACACGGTGCTGGAAGGCTGGGGATTCCGCTACAAGACCCTTGAGGACGGCAGCCGCCAGATCCTCAACTATGTCATGCCCGGCGACCTTGTCGGCCTCCAATCGGCAGTGATGAACGAGATGCAGCATTCGGTCGAGGCGCTCAAGCCGATGACCCTTTGCGTCTTCGACCGCCGGGAACTTTTCGATCTCTACCGGTCCCATCCGGGCCTTGCCTTCGATGTGACCTGGCTTGCCGCCCGTGAAGAGCAGATGCTCGACGAGAATATTCTCAGCCTTGGGCGCCGCAGCGCCCGCCAGCGCGCCGCCTATCTGCTGTGTTTTCTCAATGACCGCCGGCTGCAATGCGGTCTGTCGCTCGGGCGCGACGGTGCCTTACCCCTTACTCAGCAACACGTTGCCGACACGCTCGGCTTTTCGCTGGTGCATACCAACAAGACGCTCAAGAAACTCGCCACCGACCAACTGGTCAAATGGACCGAGGACGGCTGCGTCATTCTCGAGCCGGAAAAGCTGGCCGATCTGGCCGATTGGCAGGGCCTTGGTGACACGCCGCGCCCCTTCATCTGAACCCGTCGCCTCAAAGGCTAGCCCTTGCCCGGAATGGGTGGGTGGCCAAAGCGTTCTCCCGCGTCCCAGGCCGGCACCTGATTGCCATAAGCCGGGACGCCGCCAGCCTGCTTCAGCATCGCGGCGAGGTGAATGAGGTTCCAGGTCATGAAGGTAGTGTTTCGGCGGGTGAAATCATTGTCGTAGCCCGCGCCATCATCGCCATAGGAGGGCCCTGGCCCAGCCTCCCCGATCCAGCCGCAATCGGCCTGCGGGGGAATGGTGTAGCCCACATGCTGCATCGCATAGAGAACGGTCATCGAGGCGTGCTTGACCCCGTCTTCATTGCCGGTGATCACCGCCCCGCCCACTTTGCCGTAGAAACGGTACTGGCCCTTTTCATTGCGCTGGCCGGAATGGGCGTAAAGCCGCTCGATGATCACACGGCAGACCGAGGACTCCTCACCCAGCCACAAGGGAGTGCCGATGATGAGGATGTCCGCGTCGCGCACATGCGGCCAGACCTTGTCCGGCCATTCGTCGGCCACCCCGGTCTCACGCATGTCCGGCTGGACCCCGAAGGCGATGTCGTAGTCGGTGGCCCTGAGCGAGGTCACCGCGACCCCGGCATGAGCCAGGATCGCCTCGACATTGGCGAGGAGACGGGCGGTGTGGGAAGGCTCGGGCGCCCGCTTGAGCGTGGTATTGATGAGGCAGGCCGTGAGTCCAAGGTCGCTGTAATCTGGTGCCTCAGGGCGCGGCGTTGATGCGTGTTCGTCGTTCGGGGACATGAATGTTCTCCATAGTGACGGGTCTGGCTTGCGGCATGATGTGCCGCCACACGGCCAATGTCACCAGCAGCGCCGGAACCGCGACGAACCCGCCGACAGGACCCCAGATCCACAACCAGAAGGTCAGGCTCAAGAAGACAATGAACGGGTTGAGCGTCATCGTGCGCCCGATCACGGCGGGAAACACGAACTGCGCTTCGATGAAATTGATGCCGAGATAGATGATGACCGGCCAAAGCGAGTTGACGATGCCGTCATAGGTCGACAGCCCGACCCCGAACAGGATCAGCGCGACCGCGGCCGGCCCGATATAGGGAATATAGTTGAGAAGGCCCGCCAGTGCCCCCCAGAGCGGGGCGGCGGGTACGCCATAGGCGGAAAGCGCCAGCCACACCGCGATGCCTTCCCCGATATTGATCAGCGTGATCGAGATCAGAAAGCGGGACACATAGCGCTCGACATCGCGGAACACATGCGCCACCCGCCAGCGCAACCGGCGCTGGAGGCACATGCGCAGCACCCCGTCGCGGATCTGGTTCCGGGTGGCGACAAAAAAGAACAGACCGACCAGAAAGATGCCGATCTGGCCCAGAATGGCAGGCACCGACACAACGAGCCCGGTCACCGTGCTGTTGTCTTCCAGGGCCACTGTCATCTGTGTGCTGTCGGCGCCGGTGACTTCCTTGATCTGGTCCTGAAGGCCCGAGATGATCGCCAGCGGCTCGCGCAGCGACGACAATTCGCTTTTGAGCTCGGCCCAGATCGCAGGTGCCCGCACGACCCACTGGCGCAATGGTTCGGCAAAAGCGGTAAGCGCGCCCGCGATAACGAGAAGCGATGCCACAACGACAAGCGCCGCGGCGGCGTGCGAATGCACACCCATCCGCTCGAGGCGGGCCGCGGGCGGCCCGAGCATCAGCCCCACAACCACCGCCACCGCCATCGGCGCCAGCACGAAGCGACCCACATACAGAACCCCCGCAAACGCGGCCAGCCCCACTACCAGCATGGCGAGTTGGCTTGCGCGGTGAAGAGTCAAATCGGGGTCGAACCCCCGGCTGAACCGGGCGGTAGTGCGCGGTGACATTTGCATGGGGAGTGCCTGCTGGCTGGTTTCAACTGCCCTCAAGCAACGCCCCAGTCACCTTCGTGGTTCCGCCTTGGAACCCTGAGGGCCCGGGCGGCGTTTGTCTTGCAACCCAAACGGCAAACCGCCAAAGGAGTAAAAGTCATGGCACAGAACCAGGCCAGAAACGGCAATGGCGCGGCCAGCCTTCATGAAGACTATGAGAAGCTGCGTGCCGATTTCGACAAGCTCCAGGACGACTTCAAGGCGCTCAATGCCTCGGTAGGCAAACTCGGCACCAATGGCGTCAAACAGGCTGAGCGCGAGGCGCGTCAGCGCACGGACGACGTGCTCAACGCCGGCAACGATGTTGCCGAGGAGCTTGGCCGGCGCGTTGGCGGGCTCGAACGCGACCTGATCGAAAATGTCCGCGATAAACCTGTGACCGCCATGGCGGCCGCAGCGGGCCTCGGTTTTGTCCTTGCGCTTCTGACCCGGTGAACCCCATGGCCGCCGAAAGACTGAAATGGCTGATCCAGGCAGAAGCCGGCGCCCTGAGCCAAAGCGTCAAGGCGATGGTGACCCTTTACGGCGTCGCCGGGCTGATGGGCGCACTGGCGCTCACTTTTGGCATCGGTGCCGGCTACCTCGCTGTCGCTGAGCGTGTCGGCCCCGTCATGGCAGCGCTCTATTTCGCCGGAGGTACGGCGGTGATCGGCGCCTTGTTCCTGATCATCGCGCGCTTCGTACTCTGGTCGCGGGTGCGCCGGCGTTCTGCCCGGATCGGCGCAATTGCACCCTATGCGGCGACCCGCGACATGATCGATGCGGTACCCGCGGGGCTGATCCGCCGTCATCCGCTCGCCGCCTCGCTGCTGCCGGCGGCAGTCGCCGGCTATGTCTATGGCCGCAAAAACGGCGATTGATGGCGAGTATCGATGTTGGAAGGCGAGTATTGGTGTTGGAACTTGGCGCGAACAGATGCGTTGACCCCTTAGCCGGCATCAGGGCCGGCGGAAAGGAAAGCACCATGGCTGCGCAAGAAACCCAAAAGGGCGATGGCGTCCGCGTCACGGAAACCGAGGCCAAACAGGCCCGAAAAGGCTTTCCTGTTCTGGCTGTTCTGGTCATCTCGACCGTGACGGTCGCGGTGATCTTTGCCGGACTGGTGATCGCCTATATGTAAGGCGGCACTGGTCTCGAAAGCTCATTGTGAAACAGAAGAAGGGCGCCTTGCGGCGCCCTCCGCTGTCGATAGGGCAGAAATTATTTCTTGCCGGATTTGCCGGCGGGCACCTTGATCGAGCTTGCGCCCGATTTGCCGCCGGCCTTGCCGGACTTGCTGTCCTTGGCCATTTCCCACTCCAGTGAAGAGGCGTCACGCCTGATTGCGGTGCCGCGCTCATCCGGTAACCCGCCCCGCGCGCGGGGACTATCAGGGCACAAGTCTGCTGGCTGAGGTTGGCCGGCGCGTCTCACCTGCAAGGGACTGACGGGCGGTATGGCCTTTCGCTTGGCGGGCTTGGCTCGCTCGCGTGGGGCGCTGCCGGAACAACGCTCACCGGCATCGATTCCGCGCTTTGATTGCGGTTTATTTATGATCGCCGGGACTACGATAAACCCCTGCGGTCAAAAAGAAAACCGCCGCCCGGGAGGTCCGGGCGCCTCGGGTGGAACCCACCCAGAAAAGAAACCGCCGTCCGGGAGGCCCGGGCGCCTCGGGTGGAACCCGCCCAGAAAGGAAACCGCCGCCCAGAAAAGAAGCCGCCGCCCGGGAGGCCCGGGCGGCGGCCGCGATCGTCAAGGGAATTGAGCGATCGGAAAGTGAGTGCCTAGCGCTCGATCGAGGCCTTGCGGAAGATCGGCTCATTCAGCGACGAGCGCCAGAAGCCTTTCACCGCGGGCGACATCATCATGTACTGGTTGCGGTGATACATCGGCAGGATGACGTGATCATTCATCATGATCGCCTCAGCCTTGCGCATCTCCGCCAGCGATTCGGCGGGCTCGGCAGTGGCCTTGGCCGCCGCGATGGCCGCGTCATAGTCCTCGTTCTTCCAGCCAGCCAGATTGTTCGGGCTGTTGGAGGTGAAATTATCGAGGAAGGTCATCGGGTGCGGATAGTCGGCGCCCCAGCCCATCTGTGCGATCTGGTATTCGATTTTCTGCACTTCAGGGTAGTAGACCTGCCACTCGGTGGCCTCGATCTTCACGTCGATGTTGAGGTTTTCCTTCCACATCTGCTGGATGGCTTCCAGCAGCTTCTGGATCGGAGGCGAGGTGTAGGTCACGAAGATGGTTTCGGGGAAGCCTTCACCATCCGGATAACCGGCCTCGGCCAACAGGGCCTTCGCGCCTTCGACATCGGCGGTGGTCGACAGGCCGAAATCGGCGCCGGCATCCCGGAAGTCTTCGCCCGCAACGCTCATGCCATAAGGCACCAGCGAGATCGCCGGGGTATCGGCGGCCTGCAGCACGAATTCGACGATCTGCTCGCGGTCGATGGCCATCGAGAGGGCCTGACGGACCTTGACGTCATCGAGCGGAGCCTGGTTCGGGTTGAAGAAGGCGTAGGTGGTGCCGAGCGCGGGCACGACCATGAACGCATCGCTTTCGACCGAAAGGCGCGGAATGTCGGAAGCGGGCACCGATTCGATGCCGTCGACATCACCGGCTTCCATCGCAGCAAGGGCGGTGGAGGGCTCGGGAATGAGGCGCAGTACGATCTTGTCGAGTTCGACCGAATCCGCCTGCCAGTAGTTCGGGTTCTTTTCGAGAACCACGGATTCGCCGAGATTGAATTCGGCGACGCGGAAGGCGCCGGTGCCGATATAGGTCTCGGGATCGCGGGTCCAGCCATCCGGATCGGCGGTCACCACATCCTCACGGGTGGGATGGAACACCGAGAACGGCAGGAGCTGCATCATGTAGGGGACGCGCTGGTTCAACGTGAAGGTCAGCGTACGGTCGTCGGGTGCCGAAATCGCGACGTCGCCTTCGCCGCCATTATTGTAGAACTCCTCGCCGCCCTTGATCAGGAACAGCTGAGCGGCGTTCTTGGCGCCCGCGGCCGGGGTCAGAACACGCTTCCATGCCCACACGAAATCATGGGCATTGAGCGGCTCGCCATCCGACCATTTCGCATCTTCGCGAATGTGGAAGGTGTAGGTCAGCCCGTCATCCGAGATTTCCCAGCTTTCCGCGAGGCCGGGCTCCACGGCACCGTTCTCGTCGCGGCGCACCAGGCCTTCGAAGGTGTTGACGATGATCGGCGTGGCGAAGGTTTCCGTCGTCGTGCCCGGATCATAGGTGTCGGATTCATTGTTGACGACATAGACCAGGGTATTGTCCTGGGCGACGGCCGCACCACCAAGGGCGAAGGCCGCGACTGCCGTCAAGCCTATCAAGCGCTTGAACATGCTTCTCTCCTCTGTGTTCGAGGGGTTTCCCCCCTCACGCTTATCAAGACCGCTTTTCGGGCCATTTGGCCCCTTATCGTTATCGCGGCCTGTGATTCTTCATTCGGCGTAATGGCAGGCAGCCAGGTGACCGCCTCCCATCTCCTTGAGCGGCGGTTCTTCTGCCGCACATTTGTCGGTCGCAAGCGGGCAGCGCGTGCGGAACCGGCAGCCCGAGGGGATATCCATCGGGCTGGGGATTTCTCCGCGCATGCCTTCATCTGCGCCCTTGCGTTTGGGGTCAGGCACCGGAATCGATTTGAGCAGCGCCTGCGTATAGGGGTGTTTGGGGCCCTCATAGAGCGCGTCACGGTCGGCGAGTTCGACCAGCTTGCCCAGATACATCACCCCGATCCGGTCCGAGATGTGCCGGACCATCGACAGATCGTGGGTGATGAACAAATAGGTGAGCTTGAACTCTTCCTGCAGGTCCTCGAGCATGTTGACGACCTGCGCCTGGATCGACACGTCGAGCGCCGAGATCGGCTCGTCGCAGATCACCAGCTCTGGCTCGAGCGCAAGCGCCCGGGCAATACCGATGCGCTGGCGCTGGCCGCCTGAAAACTCATGCGGGAAACGTGTCGCGTGGCTCTGGTTGAGCCCGACCCGCGTCAGCAGGTCGTGCACCCGTTCGGTGCGCGATTTCTCGGTGCCGATGCGATTGATCTCAAGCGGCTCGGCAATCAGGTCCCTGACACTCATGCGCCCGTTCAGCGAGGCATAGGGATCCTGGAAGATCATCTGCATGCGGCGCCGATAGGGAATCAGTGCCTGGCGGTCGAGCCCGGCAATGTCGGTGCCATCGAACTCGATCCTGCCGCCGGTCGGCCTGTAAAGCCGGATGAGGGCACGGGCGAGGGTCGATTTCCCGCAGCCGGATTCACCCACCAGCCCCAGCGTCTCGCCGCGGCGGATTTCGAGGTCGATTCCGTCGACAGCCTTGAGCACCTGTTTGTGACGTCCCAGCAGGCCGCTGGTGACATCAAAATGCTTCTCAAGGCCCTTGAGCGTGACGAGCGGGGTGGCGGCCGGTTCGGCTTTCGGCGTGTCAGTCTTCGCGATCTCGTTCATGCCGCCCCCTCATGCTCTCTCGCGTTGACCTCGGGCACTTCTGGTGCGTCAGCGTGATGCAGCCAGCAGCGCGCGGCCTGCCCGGCCCGCAGGACCGGCGTATCGCCGGCGCAGTAGAGCTGTGGCACCGCCTCGGTGCAGATGCCCATGGCATGGGTGCAGCGGGGCGCGAACGGGCACCCCGCAGGCGGATGCAGCATGTCGGGCGGTGAGCCCGGGATCGGGCTCAGGCGCTGATGCTCGCCGCTCGAAAGGTCTGGAATGGATTTGAGAAGTCCCTGCGTATAGGGGTGGCGCGGGCTTTCGAACAGGTCCGCGACCCGGCCCGTCTCCATCACCATGCCGCCATACATGACCAGGATCCTGTCGGTCACCTCGGCGATGACGCCAAGATCGTGGGTGATCAGGATGACCGCCATGCCAAGGCGCGACTGCAGCTCCTTGAGAAGCTGCAGCACCTGGCGCTGGATGGTGACATCGAGCGCAGTGGTGGGTTCGTCCGCGACCAGAAGCTTCGGATCGCAAGACAGCGCCATCGCGATCATCACGCGCTGGCGCATGCCGCCTGAAAATTCATGCGGATAAGATTTAAGCCGCTTGGATGGTGAGGGGATTTTCACAAGGTCGAACAGTTCGATCGCGCGCTTTGCAGCGTCGGCGCGCGAAACCTGACGGTGCGCTCGGATCGTTTCGATGATCTGCTCGCCGACTGTAAGCGTCGGATTGAGCGAGGTCATCGGGTCCTGGAAGATCATCGAAATGTCGTTCCCGCGCAGCGCCCGCATCTGGCGCGAAGGCAGGGTGGTGAGGTCCTTGCCTTCAAACACGGCAGACCCGTCGAGCACCCGGCCATTGGCCTTCAACAGCCTGAGTACCGACATGCAGGTGATCGACTTGCCGGACCCTGATTCCCCGACAATACCGAGGATCTCGCCGGGATAGACGTCGAAGGAGACCCCGCGCACGGCTTTGACTTCCCCGCGGTCGGAGAAAAAGCTCGTCGACAAATTCTTGACCGACAGGATCGGTTCGCTTGTGTGCGCAGCGGTGATGGTCATTTGCGCAACCTCGGATCGAGCGCATCACGCAGCCCGTCGCCTAAAAAGTTGAAGGCGAACATGGTCAGCGAGATCGCGGCGGCAGGGAAGAAGAGCTGATAGGGATAGGCGCGAAGCGTTTCGACGGCTTCGGATGTGAGCGTGCCCCAGCTGGCGAGCGGCGGCGTGACCCCGAGCCCGATGAAGCTCATGAAGCTTTCGATGAAGATCGCCGAGGGGATCAGCATGGTCAGCGTCACAAGGATCGGCCCCATCGTGTTCGGTAACAGATGCCGGGTGAGAATCCGCCTTGTGCTCGCGCCCATGGTTTGGGCCGCGGCGACGTAATCGGCCTGTTTGAGCGACAGGATCTGCCCGCGCACAATGCGCGCCATATCCACCCAATAGACCGTGCCGATAGCGACGACGACGGATAGCAGCCCGTTCTGAAGCACCACCATCATCAAGATCACATAGAGCGTCAGCGGGATCGTGGCGATGATCTCGACGATGCGCATCATCACACTGTCGACCGCACCGCCGAAATAGCCGGAAATCCCGCCATAGAAGACGCCGATGAAAAAGTTGACCAGCGAGGCGACGAACGCGACCGTGAGTGAAATCCGGGCGCCATAAAGCTGGCGAACCAGCAAATCGCGGCCGAGCTGGTCCGTGCCGAACCAGTTGGTGGCGTTCCATGACCAGCCCGAGGTGCCGATCACTTCGCCGGTTTCCGCGTCGAGCATGCGGGCGGGCAGGGATTTGAAATCCATCAGGACAGCGGTTTCGCCGAACTCATAGCGGTGCTGCTTGTTGATGAGGTCCTTCTTGGTGGCGCGCAACAGCCCTTCGACCTCGCCACCCGGACCCACGCCATAGACCTTGAAGTTCCCCGAATTGAGGAAGAAGCGTGCCGTCTCGCCGGTGCCCGTTTCGACCTCGTAGGTCTCGAAAAAGGGCGGGATGTTGGACAGCGCCAGATCTTGCTCGAAATAGGAATAGCGCGAGAACCACGGACCGATGATCGCCGCGACCAGCAACAGCACGATAAAGGCCAGCGACAGCATGGCCGGGATGTTGCGCGAAAGCCGCCGCCGGGCGTCCTGCCAATAGGTGAGGCTTGGCGCGGCGATATATTCCGCGTCTCCGGCATCGGGGCCGACCTTGAGCCATTTGTCGGCCGGGATCTGGCTGACAGATGGCGGGGCGGCGGGCGCCTTGCTGGCCACTTCGGAAGGAATCGTGTCGGTCATGACGATGCCTTTCCAAGCTTGATGCGCGGATCGAGCGCCAGATAGATCATGTCGACGATGAAGATCATCACCATGAGAAAGGCGGCGTAAAAGATCGTGATGCCCATAATGGTGGTGTAGTCGCGATTGGTGATCGACAGGACGAAATGCCGGCCAATGCCCGGCAGGGCGAAGATCTGTTCGATCACGAAGGAACCCGTGAGAAGATTGGCAACAACCGGCCCGAGAACGGTGACGATCGGAATGAGCGAGTTCCTCAGCCCGTGCTTGAACAGGACCTGCATCGGATGCAGCCCCTTGGCCTTGGCGGTGGTCATGTAGTCTTCGTTGAGGGTCTCGAGCAGGCTCGAGCGCGACAGCCGCGCGATAAAGGCGAGCCAGAACCCGGAGAGGGCTAGAACCGGCAGGATGAACCCGCGCCAGTCGTCGAGCCCGAAGGTTGGCACCCAGCCGAGCCGGAGCGCGAAGATATAAAGCGTGACGGTAGCCACCACATAAGAGGGAATGGCGACCCCGATGGTTGCGAAAACCATGACAAGCGTGTCCGGCCATTTGTTGCGGAACAGCGCCGCGACGATGCCGAGCGGCACCCCGAGCGCGACCACGCACAGCAGAGCCAGCACGCCGGTCTTCATCGTGACCGGCAGGCCCTCAACGATCATTTCATTGACCGTCAGGCCCGGATATTTGAACGACGGCCCCAGATCCAGGACGGCGATACCCTTGAGATAATTGAAATATTGCAGCCAGATCGGGTCGTTGAGGTGGTATTTCGCATCGAGCGCGGCCTGGATTTCAGGCAGCACCTGCTTTTCCGAAGTGAACGGCCCGCCGGGCACGGCATGCATGAGGAAAAAAGTCAGCGTGATGATCGCGAACAGGGTCACGATCATCATCAAAAGCCGCCGGATGATATAGCCGATCATGGCCGCTTCTCCGATTTGGAGGTGCCGGGCAGCCGCTCGATGGAGCCGCCCGCCGCCTCGATATCTTCGCGCTGGTCGATGGGCGCAGTGCCCGACCAGAACACCCGTGCCGGCTCACTGCCGGTATTGGCCCAGCGATGCGGGCGGGTGGAAACGAAATGCAGGCTGTCTCCCGGCTGCATGACAAAGCTGCGCCCTTCGAGGGTGAAATGCACATGGCCCGAGAGCTGATAGGCGATTTCCTCGCCTTCATGCCGCGACACTTCCGAAGCAAAACCGGGTGGGACAGTGATGATGTAGGAGGTCATTTCCGAGCCCGGAAAACTGGCGCTCAGCCGCTCATAGACCATGCCGTCCTCATCGACCCAGAACGCCTCGCGCCTGCCGGCGCGGGTCAGCGCGCTCTGCGTGGCGGGGGCGGCGACAAAATAGTCGATCCCGACCCCGAGAGCCTTGGCGATCTGGTTGAGTGCGGTCAGGGAAGGCGAGGCATGGTCGCGTTCGACCTGGCTCAGGAACCCGACAGACAGGCTGGCGGCCTCACCCAGCTGGGCAAGCGTGAGATGCCGCTTCTTGCGCAAAGACCGGATCAGCGGACCGACACGGGGATGACCCGCCGGGGCGGGCTCGTTGCCGGTATTCTCGCTCATGACGCGCTCAGCGCCGGGGGTCGTCGAGGCCATATCCGTGTCTATCAAAATTTTTTTGATAGGACCAAGATAATTTTGACAGGCCGGTGACAGTGTCCCCGATTACAGGCTCGCCAGAAGCGCCGCATTGCCTCCCGATGCCGTGGTGTCGATGCAGCAATGGCGCTCGAACGCAACGCGGGTGAGGTCGGCATGATCGGTGATCAGCGGCAGGATCGGCCCCTGGCGCGCCGCGAGTGCCACCCGCAACGGCTTGAGCATCGCATCGCTGCCGAAACAGGCGACGGCCTCGATGTCGAAATCGCCCAGCATGGCCGGATCGAAACTGCCATCGACTGCAACCACCGCCGCATCCGCCGGCAGGCTCCGCGCCACTTCGCCCGCCCCCGGCGCACACAAAATGGCAACATTGCCATGGCTCAGCGCCGCCTCTGCCTGAACGGTGAGGCTTTCTGCATCGGGGCCCAGACACAGCACGACACCGCGCGGGAAGAGCCGCAATATGTTGCTTTCCCCGGTCGGGCCAGGCAGATGCGTGGCATCGACGGGGGCGTCCGCAGGCTTGCGACGAGTAAGATCGGCGAGCGCCAGGTCCAGCCGCTCGCGCGAGGCGGCCGGGCCTTCGGCGGTTGTGTCCTTGCGGGGCTCGGGGCGCGCGAAACGCGGCAAATAGTGCGGACCACCCGCCTTGGGGCCGGTGCCGGAAAGGCCTTCGCCGCCAAAGGGCTGCGACCCCACGATCGCCCCGATCTGGTTCCGGTTCACATAGACATTGCCGGCCTTGACCGACATCGCGACCTTGTCGGCCCGCCGCGCGATGCGCGAATGAAGCCCGAAGGTCAGCCCGAACCCTTTGGCATTGACCGCCGCAATCACCTTGTCGAGATCCTTGGCGGCGAAACGCGCCACATGCAGCACGGGACCGAACACCTCGCGCTCGAGCGCCTCGATGCCGGACACCTCAATCACGCTGGGTGGGACAAAGGTGCCCGTTTCGGGCACGTCGATCTGATTGACGATCGCGCTCTTGTGGGCTTCGAGGTAACCGGTGATGTCGGTGAAGGCTTCATCATCGATCACCGGGCCGATATCGGTCGAAAGCAGCCAGGGGTCGCCGAGCCGCAACTCGTCCATCGCGCCGTAAAGCATGGACAGGAACCGGTCTGCGATATCCTCCTGGATGTAGAGAATGCGCAGTGCCGAACAGCGCTGCCCCGAGCTCTGGAAGGCCGAGGCGATCACATCATCGACAGCCTGCTCGGGCAGCGCGGTGGAATCGATGATCATGGCGTTGAGACCGCCGGTCTCCGCGATCAGCGGTGCATCCGGCGCCAGGTGCTCGGCAGCGGACTTGTCGATCAGCTTGGCAGTATCGGTCGAACCGGTGAAGCAGATCCCGGCGATGCGCGGATCCGCGGTGAGCGCGGCGCCAACCACTTCGCCCCGGCCCGGCAGATAGATCAGCGCCTCGGCGGGCACACCCGCCTCATGCAGCAATTGAACGGCCCGCGCCGCAATCAGCGGGGTCTGTTCCGCGGGCTTGGCGATCACGGCATTGCCGGCGGCGAGCGCCGCAGTCAATTGCCCGGTAAAGATCGCCAGCGGGAAGTTCCAGGGCGAAATGCAGGCGAACACGCCGCGGCCTTCCGGTGCCGGTGAGGCGGTCTCGGCCTGATGCGCATAATAGTTGAGGAAATCGACCGCCTCGCGGATTTCCGCCACCGCGTCGGGCAGGGATTTCCCCGCTTCCCGTGCGGCCAGCGCGAACAGCTCGGGTGCGTGCTTCTCATATAGCGCGGCAGCGCGTTTAAGGGCAGCAGCGCGTTCGGCAACCGGGGTGGCAGTCCATTTGGTAAAGCCCTTTTCCGCCAGCGCGATGGCGGCTTCGGCGGTGTCGGTATCGGCCTCGATGAGCGTGCCGACAATGTCTTCGGGATTGGCGGGATTGCGCACTTCGGAGGGCGCATTCGAAGAGGCGAGATCCGGATAGGCGCCGGCAAGGTCCGGAGTGACCTCCCACCGATGAGTACGGAAGGGCCCGCGCTCGCCATCAAGCGCGTAGAGCGTGTCCGGATCGGTGAGGTCCCAGCCCCTGGCGTTGGCGCGCTCCGGCGCGAACAGGTTGGGCGGCGGCGTGATGGCCGGGTGCGGGATGGCGTCGCCGAGTTCTTCGATCACCGAGAAGGGATCGCGCGCCACATCGGATGCGTGGATGTTCTTGTCCGCGATCTGATGCACGAAGGAGCCATTGGCCCCGTTCTCCAGAAGCCGACGGACGAGATAGGCGAGCAGGTCGCGGTGCTGGCCGGCCGGCGCATAGATCCGGCAATTGACTTTCTCGCCTTCGACAAGCGCTTCATGCAGCCGCTCGCCCATGCCGTGCAGGCGCTGGAATTCATACTCGGTGCGGTCGAGCCCTTCCTCATCGGCGAGATGCAGGATTGCGGCGGCCGAATGCGCGTTATGGGTCGCGAACTGCGGATAAATCCGGTCGCGATAGCGCATCAGCTTCCGGGCACAGGCGATGTAGGACACATCGGTCGCCGCCTTGCGGGTGAAGACCGGGAAACCTTCGACACCCTCGACCTGGGCGCGCTTGATCTCCGCGTCCCAATAAGCGCCCTTGACGAGGCGCACCATCAGTTTGCGGTCGAACGAAGAGGCGAGGGAATAGAGCCAGTCAATGAGCGGCGCGCAGCGCGGGCCATAGCCCTGCACCACGACCCCGAACCCGTCCCAGCCTTCAAGGGCAGGGTCGCGCAGAACCGTCTCGATCACATCGAGCGAAAGGTCGAGCCGGTCGGCTTCCTCCGCATCGATATTGAAGCCCATATTCGCGTCGGCGGCCATTTTCGCCAGCGCCAGGCAGCGTGGAGCCAGTTCGGCCATCACCCGGTCCCGCTGGGCAACCTCATAGCGCGGATGCAGAGCCGAAAGCTTGACCGAAACCCCGGGGTTCTGACGCACCTCGCCTGATTTGCAGCCCTTGGCGATGGCGCGGATGGCCTTGGCATATTCTTCGAAATAGCGTTCTGCATCCGCTGCCGTGCGGGCGGCTTCCCCCAGCATGTCATAGGAGTGGGAATAGCCTATCTTTTCATTGGCTTCGGCGCGCTTCATGGCCTCGTCGATCGTGCGCCCGAGAACGAATTGTCCACCCATGATGCGCATCGCCTGGGTCACCGAAGCGCGCACCACAGGTTCGCCCAGCCGTTTGACAAGCGACTTGAGCACCTGCAGCGGGTTTTCGGTATCGCGGGACATCAGGCCGCCGGTCAGCATCAGCGCCCCGGTCGCCGCATTGACGAGCGGGGAGCCCGACCGTCCCCAATGCGCGCCCCAGTCGCCGAACCCGATCTTGTCGTCGATCAGCGCATCGACGGTGCGGTCGTCGGGCACGCGCAAGAGCGCCTCGGCGATCTGCATCAGCGCGATGCCTTCCTTGGTGCCCAGCCCATATTCCCCGAGGAAGTCCTCCATGATTGTCGGTCGGTCAGCCTTGCGCGCAGTCTCGACCAGATCGATTGCCCGCACCGTGATCGCTTCACGCGCTTCCGGCGACAATTTCGCTGCCTCAATCAGCCCTCTGACGGTTGCGGCCTCGTCGGGCCGGTGAAGGGCCCGGAGGCGGGCGCGGCATTCAGCGAGGCTTGCGGGCAGGTCCATCGGGGCTCTCTCGTTCTCGCCTTTTCGGGGCGGTTTGAACTGCATGGGGTCTGACGGCCGGCGCCTTGCGCGCATCACGACCGGACTTGAACCATTATGCCGTTTCACCACATAGTCTTTCGACCTGAAATATGCTCCTGGGTAGGTTGTTCGCCTGTTTCTGTCGCATGTTGGAAGACGAATGGACCAAGAATGACTGATATCGAACGGCTCGACCGGATTGACGAACGGATCCTGAAGGAACTGAGCGCCGATGGGCGCCTTTCGATTGCCGCGCTGGCACGGCGGGTGAACCTGTCGAAGACCCCTTGTCAAGCCCGGGTCAAACGGCTGGAACAGGCGGGCTACATTCTCGGCTACCGTGCGATCATCAATCCGGAGAAGCTCGACCGCGCCCATATCGCTTTTGTCGAGGTGAAGCTGACCGATACTCGCGCTGGCGCGCTCGACGCCTTCAACAAGGCGGTCATGAAGATGCCCGAGATCGAGCAGTGCAACATGATCGCAGGGTCATTCGACTATCTGTTGCGCGTGCGCACCCGCGATATTGCCGATTATCGCGCCGTTCTGGGCGAGAAGATTTCGGCCCTGCCGCATGTCGCGCACACCAGCACTTATGTCTCGATGGAAAACGTCAAGGATGTCGACCACGATGCCGTCGGACCGGATGTGCTCTAGCCTTTTGCGAGCAAGGCTTCGATCTCGGCGCGCGCAGGCATGGAGGGGCCGGCCCCACGCCGGGTGACGGCGATTGCTGCCGCGGCATTGGCGAAACGGATTGCGTCCTTGAGGGTCTGACCTTCCTCAAGCGCCGTGCAAAGGGTGCCGCAGAAGCAATCCCCGGCCCCGGTCGTGTCGACCACATCGGCCTTGCGTCCTTCCACGCGGATCGCATCATCGGCGGTGACCGCCAGAACACCTTCGGCGCCGAGCGTGATGACGACCGTCTGGTCGTCCCGCACCATCAGTGCCCGCGCCTGCGCCACCAGCCCATCCCCGTCACGCGCCGAGACCTCGGCGGCATTGGCGTAATGCGCCAGTTCGGTCTCATTGACGATCAGAACATCGGTCAGCGCGAACAGGTCCCGCCCTTCATCAATGGCCGGGGCAGCGTTGAGAACCCGGAGCCCGCGTCCCGCTGCGGCCTCGAACAGCGCTTTGATGGCTGCAACGGGCATTTCGAGCTGGCTGAGAAAGACGGTATGCAGTTCAAACGCGCCAGGCTTTTTGTCAAAGGCGTGGTTGGCGCCGGGCACGACGATGATCGCGTTCTCGCCCTTGGCCGAGACCCCGATATAGGCCTGCCCGGTCGGCGTATCCGCAAGCCGGACGACCCCTTCCGTGTTGATGCCAGTGTCCTCGAGATAGGCCACAAGCGTGGCGCCGGCTTCGTCTTCCCCCACGGCGCCAAACAGGCTGACCTTCGCGTCGGCCCGCGCAGCGGCGATCGCCTGATTGGCGCCTTTGCCGCCGGAAAACCGGTCCATGCCGCTGGCGGAGACCGTCTCACCAGGGGCCGGCAACGTCTCGACCGACAAGACGATATCGAGATTGATCGAACCCAGGACATACATGTGCGGCTTCCCGACTTTTGAGAGAAGGTTCGAGGCGGCAAGGTTTTTTTGCCTTGCACCCGCCGTCTGTGGCATCACAATGCGCGAACGCGGCCAGCCTTGTTGCCATGGCTGGAACGCGTCTTGCAATACGACTTGCAACAAGTCATGCAATACGACTTGCAACAAGTCATGCAACAAGTCCTGCAACACCGGCGCGAATGGGCCCCCTATGACTGTCAGACTGCACCAGGGCGATTTGCCCGACTTGTCCAATTACGGCCGCGAAGTCGCCATCGACACAGAGACCATGGGTCTCAACCCCCTGCGAGACCGGCTTTGCGTGGTTCAGCTTTCGCCCGGCGATGGCAGCGCGGATGTGGTCAAGATCGAACTCGGCCAGACGGACGCGCCCAATCTCAAGAAACTGCTGGGCGATCCCGGCGTCACCAAGATCTTCCATTTCGCGCGATTCGATGTTGCCACGCTCTACAATGCCTTCGGCGTGATGTGCGAACCGGTCTATTGCACCAAAATCGCGTCGAAGCTCGTGCGCACCTATACCGACCGGCACGGGCTCAAGGATCTCGCGCGCGAACTGATCAATGTCGACATGTCCAAGGTCCAGCAGAGCTCCGACTGGGGTGCCGACACTCTGACCCAGGCCCAACTCGATTATGCCGCGAGCGACGTGCTCTACCTGCATGACATCAAGCGCCATCTCGACCGCATGCTGCGGCGCGAAGGACGGGCGGACATCGCCAGGGCCTGTTTCGAGTTCCTGCCCCATCGGGCCAGGCTCGACCTCGCCGGCTGGCCGGAAACCGACATCTTCGCCCATAGCTGATCCCGAACGCTGAACCCGAGCCCGTTTCCCAGAACCCATGAGCACCGCCGACATCCCGCTCGACCGTCAGTTTTCGCGCATCGCCGCGCGGCGACGGCTCGTGCAGATCTTGCGGGGTGCGGTACCGGCGTTCGGTCTTGTGGTGCTTCTGGTAATCACGGCCCCGAGCTGGATCGGCTTCATAATCGGCGGTTTCGGCTTCGGTAGCGTGCGGGTCGAAAGCGGCAAGCTGGTCATCGAGAGGCCCAGGCTTGCCGGTGCCTTGTCCGACGGTGGCACCTATGAGCTCGAAGCCGACTATGCGCGCACGGCGGTCGCCTCGACCGAATTCACCGAATTGTCCGGCATCAGTGCCGAATTTCATTTCGGCGCCGGTGACCGCGCCTTCGCCGGTGCTGACAGCGGAATGCTCGACATGGCGGGTGAGGTGCTCGATTTCACCGCGCCTGTTGATCTGATCACCACTGACGGGCTCGAAGGCCGGTTCGAACAGTCCACCCTGTCGCTGCCGGATCAGGTCTTCACCGCAAAAAGCACCGTCGCCATGCGCTTCGAAAACGGCTCGAGCCTTGATGCTGCCTCGATGCGGTACGATGCCAACAAGGGTGAATGGCTGTTCAAACGGGTCAAGCTGGTGATCATGCCGGAAACCCGGCAGGCCGATGCACAAGAGACCGAAGCTCAAGAAGCCGAAGCCCAAGAAGCTGAAGCGCAACCGACCGCCGATCAGGAGACCGCAGCGCCGTGAACCGTGTTTCTCAATTCGCTAGAGTTCGAAACATCATGACCAGAAGCGCGCTTTTCGCCCTGGTCATCGGGCTGGGTCTCGGCCTGCAGGCCGGCACGGCGGCCGCCCAGAATGTCGGCGGATTTGGCGCACTTGCTGATCAGGCCGACGAACCGATCCGCGTCGATGCCGACACCTTCGAGATTTTCGAGGAAAATAAACTCGCGGTCTTCACCGGCAATGTCGTCATCGTACAGGGCAATTTTCACATGTGGGCGCCGCGCGCCGAGGTGCGCTACGGCGAAGGCGGTACCACCGATCTTAAGACTGTCGATGCGAATGGCGGCGTCCGCATCGAGATGAACGGCCAGACCGCGACCTCGAAGCGCGCCAATTTTGCGGTCAAGGATCGCGTGCTGACGCTGCTGGACAACGTCAAGGTCGTCGACGATGATTCCACCGTCACCGGCCCGAAGCTGGTCATCGATATCCGCGCCGGCACTTCGCGGTTCGCGGGCGATGGCACCGGCGGCCGTGTCACCGGCATTTTCGGCGGCGGCTGAACGTGGCGGATCAATCCACAAACACAGAAGCGATTCCGGGAGGCGTGCGCCCCGACACCGGTCAGGAAACCGAGGCCTGGCTGATTGCCCACGGGCTCGAAAAACGATTTCGCAATCGCCGGGTGATCGATGGCGTCTCGGTGGCGCTGAAGCGGGGCGAGGCCGTGGGCCTGCTCGGCCCCAACGGTGCCGGCAAGACCACGGTCTTTGCCATGATCATGGGGCTTGTGCGGCCCGATGCCGGCGAAATCCTTTTGGCCGGGCGCCCGATCACCGGCTTGCCGATGTTCCAGCGTGGCCGGCTTGGTATCGGTTATCTCCCGCAGGAATCCTCGATCTTCCGCGGCATGAGTGTCGAGGACAACATTTTCGCCATTCTCGAAGGCCGACGGATGTCCGGAAAGGAGCGCCGGCAGAGGCTCGATGCGCTGTTGAAGGAGTTTTCGCTCGAGGCGCTGCGCAAGGCCAATGCCATGACCCTGTCCGGTGGTGAACGCCGTCGCGTCGAAATCGCCCGGGCCCTGGCAGCCGAGCCGCGCTACCTGTTGATGGATGAGCCCTTTGCCGGCGTCGATCCGATCGCCACCGGGGATATCAAGGGACTGGTCAAACACCTGACCAGGCGCGGTATCGGCGTTCTGGTCACCGACCACAATGTCCGCGAAACCCTGGGCCTGGTCGACCGTGCCTATGTCATTCATGACGGCAAGGTCATGGTGCAGGGACGCCCCGACACCATAGCCCAGTCCGAAGACGCGCGGCGTGTCTATCTCGGTGAACGGTTTTCCCTCGACAGCTGATCCGATCCAGCGATTTGCTGGTTGGCACGAAACTTGTATACGGCTGGCAAATCATGCCATCTTCGCGCCGGGCGCGCCAATTGGGGGCCGCGCCGGATAAGGGTGCACGGAGACCATATGGCGCTTTCGCCGCGGCTTGACCTTCGCCAAAGCCAGACGCTGACGCTGACCCCCCAGCTGATGCAGTCGATCAAGCTCCTTCAGCTCTCCCAGCTCGAACTCAATGCCTTTGTCGATGCCGAACTCGAGCGCAACCCTCTGCTCGAACGTGATGAACGTGAGGCCGCCGAGGCGATCAGCGTCGAAGCGCCGCGTCAACCCGAGCGCGGCGAGATCGGCCGGGCAGGAGACATCGCCGATGTGCTCGATACCGAAGTCTCGAATCTGTTTCCCGAGCAGGTCGGGCAGGATTCCTTCCGCCAGAGTCTCAATCGCTTGCGCGAACCTGCCGGGTCTTACGATGGGGAATCCCCCGAAATCGATTCCTATGTCGCTTCACGGCCCTCGCTTGGCGACTACCTTGCCGACCAGATCGCCCTGATCCTGCGGACCGAAAGCGACCGGCAGATTGGCCGGGCGCTCATAGACAGTCTCGACGATGATGGTTATCTGCGCGCCGACCTCGGCGCGCTGGCCACCCAGCTCAAGGTCGATCTCGAGGATATTGAGGCCGTGCTCGGCGCCGTGCAGGGGTGTGAGCCGCTGGGCGTGTTCGCCCGCACTCTGCCCGAATGCCTCACCATCCAGCTGCGTGAACGCGATCACCTCGACCCGATGATGGCCGGGCTGATCGACAATCTCGATCTGCTCGCGCGCCATGACATTGCCGGGCTCAAGAAACTGCTTGGCGCCGACGACGATGATATCGCCGATATGCTGGGGGAAATCCGGGCACTCGATCCGCGCCCCGGCCTCGCCTATGACGGTGCGCCGGTGGATGTGGTGGTGCCCGATGTTTTCATCCGGCCCGGCCGGGACGGCGGCTGGCAGGTTGAGCTCAACGCAGAGGTCTTGCCCCGCCTGATCGTTGACCGGACCTATTACGCCGAGGTCAGCCGGCATGCCCGCGAAGGCGCAGACAAGCAGTTTCTGACCGATTGTCTGTCGACCGCCAGCTGGCTGACCAAAAGCCTCGATCAGCGCGCCCAGACGATTCTGAAGGTCACGGCTGAAATCGCCAAGCAGCAGGACGGCTTCATGCGCCACGGGGTGACGCATTTGCGGCCCATGACGCTCAAAATGGTGGCCGATGCCGTCGAGGTACACGAATCGACCGTCTCGCGGGTCACCTCGAATAAATATGTCGCCACGCCGCGCGGCCTGTTTGAACTGAAATATTTTTTCACAACGGCTCTCGGTTCGGCCAGTGGCGGGGATGACCATTCCGCCGAGGCGGTGCGCCATAGCATCCGCCAGCTCATCGAAGCTGAAGATCCGCGCAAGATTCTCTCCGACGATGCGATAGCCGAAATCCTGCAATCCAAGCAGGGAATCGCGGTTGCGCGCCGCACTGTGGCCAAATACCGCGAGGCGATGGGGTTTGGGTCCTCTGTCCAGCGCCGGCGCGAAAAGCGTTCGCGCGCAGCTGGTTAGCCGCACGCATCGGGTTTGACCTCGGTCAAGGCGGGTGGCTAACCCCTCAATTATGCACAGCATCACAGGCGATTGCCTAGCCTATCGGCTGAGGGCTAGACTCGGTCCCGGCGGGTCGGTTGCGCCGTTCCGCGATTAGCAATGCCACGCATTGGGAGAACCAATATGAGCCTTCGTGTTTCAGGAAAAAATATGGATATCGGCGACGCCTTGCGTTCAAAGGCCGAGGACCATTTCGAGGCCATGGTCGGCAAATATTTTGACGGCGGGTATGACGGCCACCTGACCCTTGTACATGAAGGAAGCGGCTACAAAGCCGAATGCGTGGTGCATCTCGATACCGGTGTCATGCTGCAGGCGGGTGCGACCGCCGGAGACGCCACGTCGGCCTATGAGGATATGGCCGGACACATTGAAAAAAGGCTGCGACGATACAAGCGGAAGCTCAAATCCCATCGCCGCGGACCGAATCAGGACGCCCTGGAGGCCCAGACCTACGTCCTCGCGGCTCCCAGCGAAGAAGAGTGGGACGAGGACTTTTCCCCGCCCGTCATCGCGGAGGCGACGGGAAATCTGCGAATGATGTCAGTCGGCGAAGCGGTGATGGAACTCGACCTCGCACAGTCTGACGTGGTTGTGTTCCGCCACGCTGGACATGGCGGCGTGAATGTGGTTTACCGCCGCACCGACGGAAACATCGGCTGGATTGACCCAGCCCTGAGCGCCCAGTAGCGCCTGACCGAAGCACCCATCGCCAAAGGTTTTCAATGGAACTCGAGAACATCCTCTCAAAGGATTGCGTCGTGCCGTGTGCGCATGTGTCCTCGAAGCGCCAGCTCCTCCAGCTCGCTTCGGAACGCGCCGCCGAGAAGACCGGCCTGCCGGCGCATGAGATCTTCGATACCCTTGTCGATCGCGAAAAATGCGGGACCACCGGTCTTGGCAAGGGGATTGCGGTGCCGCATGGGCGCCTCAAGGGCCTCGACAAGCTGACGGGCCTGTTCTTCCGGCTCGACGAGCCCATCGATTTCGATGCGCTCGACGACCAGCCGGTTGATCTCGCCTTCGTGCTGCTGGCGCCCCTGGGCGCCGGCGCCGATCATCTGAAGGCGCTTTCGCGCATCGCCCGTGCCATGCGCGCCGACGGCTTTGTCTCGGAACTGCGGGCCACCCGCGACACGGACCGGCTCTACGACCTGCTGTCGCGTCAGGACCCGGCCCACTCGGCCGCCTGATCGACACCGAACCAGCGGCAGTGCTGAAAACCAAAAACCCGCCCGGCAAGGCGGGTTTTGTCGTTTCAACAACGCCAGGGGCCGAGGACCGGCCCCGCTCTTGTGTCTGGTGTCTTGCGCTTTGTGTCTAGCGCCTCGTCTCTTGCCGATTGGCGCCGTTACTGGACGGTCGCCACTTCGAGGCCGGACTGTTCGAGCCAGTCATAGACTTGACCCTGATCGTTGGTCACGAAGCGTGGCGTGCCATCAGCACCGAACAGAACGAAGAAGTCCTGCCCGTCGGGCGCTTCAGCGGCCTGTGGGAACAGCGCCTTGAGATCGGTGCCGTTCATCACCCGGCGATAGACGACCTCATCGTCGCCGAGCGCGGCGAACTCGTCGGCGCTCAGGCTGCGCAGGATGTCTTCGACCGAGGCGTCGAAATCATTCCCGACCGGCTTGTCGTCCTGCGGACCGGCAAAATGGATATCGTTTCTGTCACGCGTATTCATGTCGCACTCCTAACTCTTTGCCCCTCACTTCTGGCCCCTAGTTCTTGGCGGGCTCGGTTCCGGGCAGGCCGGTCCGGATTGCAATCCGGCGCGCGGCGGTTTCCGCTTGCGGGCGGGTCACCGAGATGGTCAGCATGCCGTCCTTCAGTTCGGCGCCCTCGACTTCCATGCCGTCGGCCAGCACGAAACTGCGCTGGAATTGCCGCGCGGCAATGCCGCGATGCAGAAACTCCCGGCTGGCATCGTCCTTCTGTCGACCGGCAATCGTCAACTGATGGCCTTCGACCGTGATCTCGAGCTCGGTCTCGGAGAATCCGGCGACAGCAAGCGAAATCACATAGGTTTCAGAACCATCGCGGTCCTGGACCCGTTCGATATTGTACGGAGGATAGCCATCGGCGGCTTTGGCCAGCCTGTCGATGCGGGCTTCGATCTCGTCGAAGCCGAGCATGAATGGCGAGGAAAACAGCGACATACGCGTCATTTTACATGACCCCTCATCAGGGGCTCCCGTCCTTATTCTAAGCAACGTAATCCGGGACCCAATTGTTTCGGCGCCGCCGGACGCCTACAGATATGGTCCGGTCCGTGCCGCGGTTCAAGGGCGCGCGGGCGTGTACGAGAGGTGGGCCGATGCCAGCATTTTCGATCATTATGCCCGCATACCGGGCCGAAACGACCATCTCCCGGGCGGTGCGCAGCGTGCTTTCACAGTCGGAACCGGACTGGGAACTCATCATCATATCCGATGACGGGGCCGATTATGCCACGCAATTGGCTAAAGAAGACCTGAACGATCCGCGAATAAGATTCGGGACCACCGGCAAGACCGGCTCCGGCTCCTCGAATGCCCGCAACGCCGGTCACGCCAAGGCGACCGGTCGGTTTGTCGGGCCTCTCGATGCGGACGACGCCTTTCACCCCCAAAAGCTCGAACGGGTTCGCGAGGCGCTATCCCACGGGCCGCTGGTGTCGACCGGCCTGCAGATCGTTGATGGTGGCGGGGGCTATCCGCGTACGGTCGGTGTCACCGGAGAGGACGCTTTGCTGCCGGCGCACCGCTACAAGCGGACCAATCTCTCCATGGATTCCATGCTGGTCTGGGACCGTGAGGCGGTCGATATCGCTTATGACCCGGACCTGCCTTGCCTTGTCGATCTTGACCTGGTGATGAAGGCCTTTGAATTTACCGAAGCCGCTTTTCATCTCGGGGCGCCGCTGCATCTTTACTACAAACAGGCCGTTTCGATCTCAAACGGACCCGGCGCAAGCAACAAGTTCTCGCTTACAAAGCAACGATTGATCGATCGCATCAACACCGGACATTATCGCTTTGCCGATCGCCTGGCGTCTCAATCATTCGTCAACTTTCTCACCCTATCCCTGAGCGCCGAACAGGATTACCCGCGCGCATCGGGTTCAAAGCCCGGTCTGTTGTTCGAGGATCATCTTGAGGCTCGTCTCAGCGCCGATTCTGTGGCTTGAAGGCAACAGGCTCATAGGTAAGGGCTATTGCCCTATTCTTGCCTGATTCTGTCCACGCTCTCGCCCCATCCCACCTCTAGCGCCCGCGCTGATTTGAACAGCGTTTGGACGATTATGAAGAACAGAACTTTGCTCGCCGCAGTTGCGGCGATCGGCGTATTTGCTTCCGGCAGCATGGCTCAGTCCGCCGGGGGCGATCAATGTGGTGGTGCGAGCTGGTACTCCCTTCCCGGCAACAAGACCGCCAATGGCGAGATCATGGATCCCGGTGCCATGACCGCCGCTCACAAGACCCTGCCCTTCGGCACCCGCGTCAAGGTGACCAACCGGGCGAATGGCAAGACCCTGGTTCTGAGGATCAACGACCGCGGTCCCTACATCAACGGCCGCATCATCGATGTGTCCAAGGCCGCCGCGCATCGGCTCGGCTTCCTCAATGACGGCCATGTTCCGGTCTGCATCACCAAGGTGTGATGCCCGCTGCGCGATAATTTAACGCATAGCGCTGCCACGGGTTCCCCTCCCTCCGATGAAATGGAATTCCTGCCGTCATGTCCTGATTGCAAGGCATGACGGCGGATCCCGTATCCAATGCAAGTCATCGGCACGATCCCAGATCCATTTGCACGTGACGTGCAAATATCGGATTAGTGAACGTGTGAAATATCTCTTTGACTTCATTTCAAGATGGGACAGCATTGCTGAACTACTTGAGATAAAAGCGAATTTCTTTTCCGCAACGATTGTCTTTGCGACAAAAATTCGCTTTGTTGTCGCCAGATCGCGGAAACATCACCGCGACAAAAGAGGGAGAAACCTTTCATGCTGAAATACGGGAAACTGCTCGCCGCGACAGCGCTGTTTAGCGTAGTGGCGACCGGTGCAATGGCGAAAACACTCGTCTATTGCTCGGAAGGCTCGCCCGAAGGCTTTGACCCGGCACCCTACACCGCCGGTACCACCTTCGATGCTTCTTCCAAGCCCATCTACAACCGTCTCGTCGAATTCAAGCGCGGCACTTCGGAAACCATTCCGGGTCTGGCCGAGAGCTGGGATGTCAGCGAGGACGGGCTGGAATACACCTTCCATCTGCGTCCCGGCGTGAAGTTCCATTCCACGGACTACTTCACCCCGACCCGCGATTTCAATGCGGACGACGTGCTGTTCACCTTCAACCGTCAGCTCCAGGACGATCACCCGTGGCACGAATATGCCGCTGGCATCTCCTGGGAATACTTCAACGGCATGTCCATGCCGAGCCTGATCAAGGATATCGTCAAGGTCGACGATATGACGGTCAAGTTCGTGCTGAACCGGCCGGAAGCCCCGATGGTTGCCAACCTCGCCATGGATTTCGCTTCGATCATGTCGGCTGAATATGCCGCCCAGCTCGAAGAAGCCGGTGCGATGGAACAGCTCAACCAGCAGCCGATCGGTACCGGTCCGTTCAAGTTCGTCGCCTATCAGCAGGATGCTGCGATCCGCTATGCGGCGCACGCGGACTACTGGAACGGCAAACAGCCCATCGATGACCTGGTCTTCGCGATCACCATCGATCCGGCCGTTCGCGCCCAGAAGCTGCAGGCCGGCGAATGCCACGTCATGCCTTATCCGGCCCCGGCCGATATCGAAGGCCTGAAGTCGGCTGACGGCATCACCGTGATGGAACAGCAGGGTCTGAATGTGGGCTATCTCGCCTACAACACCCAGCAGGAACCCTTCGATAATCCGAAGGTCCGCAAGGCGCTCAACATGGCCATCAACAAGCAGGCCATTCTCGACGCCGTGTTCCAGGGCTCGGGCGACGCTGCCAAGAACCCGATTCCGCCCACCATGTGGTCCTACAACGACGCGATTGAAGACGATCCGTATGATCCGGAAGCCTCCAAGGCGATGCTGGATGAAGCCGGCGTTTCCGATCTGTCGATGAAGATCTGGGCGATGCCGGTGCAGCGTCCGTACAACCCGAACGCTCGCCGTATGGCTGAACTGATCCAGGCTGACTTCGCCGAAGTCGGTGTGGACGTCGAAATCGTCTCCATGGAATGGGGCGAGTATCTGGCCCGCTCCTCTGCCGTCGATCGTGACGGTGCAGTGCTTCTGGGCTGGACCGGTGACAATGGTGACCCGGACAACTTCCTGGCCGTTCTGCTTGGCTGTGATGGTGTCGGTGGTTCCAACCGCGCTCAGTGGTGCAATGAGGAATTCGAATCCCTCATTCAGGACGCCAAGGTGCAGTCTTCGCAGGCCGACCGTATTCCGCTTTATGAAGAAGCGCAGGTCGTGTTCAAGCGCGAAGCGCCCTGGGCCACGATTGCCCACTCGGTCGTGTTCATGCCGATGGTCGACAGCGTGTCGGGCTACATCATGGACCCGCTCGGCGGTCACTGGTTCGACGGCGTCGATATCGCCGAATAAGAACCTCGAACTTCTCCTGGGGCGCCGGTCTTCCGGCGCCCCTCGACCATAAAGACGCCAATGCTGCGCTTTTTCTTCTCCAAGCTATTTCTCATCGTGCCGACCTTCATCGGCATCACCGTCGTTGCCTTCGGCTTCGTGCGCGTGCTGCCCGGTGATCCGATCCTGCTGCTCGCCGGCGAACGGGGCATGGACCCCGACCGCTATGCCGCGCTGCAGCAACAGTTCGGTTATGATCAGCCCATGTTCATCCAGTACTTCAATTATGTGCTGGGGCTTCTGCAGGGCGATTTCGGCACATCGATCTCCACCAAGCGCGATGTTCTGGGTGAGTTTCTCACCTTGTTCCCCGCCACGCTCGAACTGGCCATCTTCGCGATCATCTTCGCGCTGGTCATCGGCATTCCGGCGGGCATCTTCGCGGCCCTCAAGCGCGGCTCGGTCTTTGACCAGGTCACCATGGGCGCGGCGCTGACCGGCTATTCCATGCCGATCTTCTGGTGGGGGCTCCTGCTCATCATCCTGTTCTCGGGTGTCCTTGGCTGGACGCCGGTCTCCGGGCGGATCTCGCTTTTGTATTTCTTCCCGCAGGTCACCGGCTTCATGACCATCGACAGCCTTTTGTCGGGACAAAAGGGAGCGTTCCAATCGGCGGTTTCGCATCTGATTTTGCCCACCATCGTGCTGGGCACGATCCCGCTGGCAGTGATCGCGCGCCAAACGCGCTCGGCCATGCTCGAAGTGCTCGGTGAGGACTATGTCCGCACCGCCCGCGCCAAGGGCCTCGCGCCGCGCCGCGTGGTTGGCCTGCATGCCTTGAGGAATGCGATGATCCCGGTGATCACCACCATCGGCCTGCAGGTCGGGGTGCTGATGGCGGGCGCCATCCTGACCGAAACGATCTTTTCCTGGCCGGGTATCGGCAAGTGGATGGTCGACAGCATCTCGCGCCGGGACTACCCGGTCGTGCAGGGCGGTCTCGTCCTGATCGCGGGGCTTGTCATGCTGGTCAACCTCACGGTCGACGTCCTTTACGGGCTGATCAACCCGCGCATCCGGCACAGATAGGAAACGCTCATGGCTGAACGCCTCAAAGCAGACAGCAAGGGTCAGGACGCGCAGACCGCGGCGACCACCGCCGAAACCGCTGCCCTCAACCCTGCCAAGCTGTCCGCCAGCCAGGCGCGCATGCAGATGCTGCGCGAGTTCTGGCACTATTTCGCCGAAAGCCGCGGTGCCGTGATCGGCCTCGTCGTTTTCGTCCTGTTGGTCGTTGTCGCATTGCTGGCGCCGGTGATTGCACCGCACGCGCCCAATCAGCAATATCGCGACGCGCTGCTGACACCGCCCTTCTGGTCCGAAGGGGGTAATGCGGCCTTCATCCTGGGCACCGACGCGGTCGGCCGCGATATTCTCTCGCGGTTGATGCACGGCGCCCGGTTCTCGCTTTTCATCGGTGTGGTGGTCGTTTCCATCGCCCTGACCGGCGGCATTCTGATCGGTCTGATTGCCGGCTATTTCAGGGGCTGGGTCGACTCGGTGATCATGCGCGTCATGGATATCATCCTGGCCTTTCCCTCGCTCTTGCTGGCCCTGGTGCTGGTGGCCATTCTCGGGCCGGGCCTGACCAATGCGATGATCGCGATCGCGCTCGTTTTGCAGCCGCATTTTGCCCGACTGACCCGCGCCGCGGTGATGAGCGAGATCAACCGCGAATATGTGATTTCGGCCCGCGTGGCCGGGGCCGGTCATTTGCGGCTGATGTTCGTCACCATCCTGCCCAACTGCCTGGCACCGCTCATCGTGCAGGCGACCCTGTCGTTCTCGACCGCCATTCTCGATGCGGCCGCGCTCGGCTTCCTGGGCATGGGCGCCCAACCGCCGACCCCGGAATGGGGCACCATGCTCGCCGAAGCGCGCGAATTCATCCTGCGCGCCTGGTGGGTGGTAACTTTCCCGGGCCTCGCCATTCTGATCACGGTGCTCGCGATCAACCTGGTTGGTGACGGCCTGCGCGACGCGCTCGATCCGAAACTCAAGCGGAGCTGAGCCCATGGCCTTACTTGAACTTCGCAATCTCTCGGTCACCTTCGACACCGCTTCCGGCCCGTTCAAGGCCGTTGACGGCGTCGATATCAGTGTCGATACGGGCGAGATTCTCGCCATTGTGGGCGAATCGGGCTCCGGCAAATCGGTTGCCATGCTCGCCCTGATGGGCCTGTTGCCCAACACCGCGACGGTGACAGCCGATGTCCTGACCTTTGAAGGCAAGGACATGCTGAAAATGCCCAGGCGCGACCAGCGCAAGATCATCGGCAAGGAAATCGCCATGATCTTCCAGGAGCCGATCGCCAGCCTCAATCCTTGTTTCACGGTGGGGTTCCAGATTACCGAGGTGCTGCGCCAGCATATGGGCATGGACCGTGGCAAGGCGAAAACCCGGGCGGTCGATCTGTTGAAGACGGTGGGCATTCCCGAGCCGGAACGGCGCATGAGCGCCTTCCCCCATCAGCTCTCGGGCGGCATGAGCCAGCGCGTCATGATCGCCATGGCCACCGCCTGCCAGCCCAAATTGCTGATTGCGGACGAACCCACGACCGCCCTCGACGTGACCATCCAGGCCCAGATCCTCGATCTGCTGCGCGATCTGCAGCGCGATCACGGCATGGGCCTCATCCTGATTACCCACGATATGGGCGTGGTTGCCGAGACCGCCGAGCGTGTGGTGGTGCAATATGCCGGCCAGCAGGTCGAGCGTCAGCACGTCAAGGGTTTGTTCCGTACCCCGCACCATCCCTATACCTCGGCACTGCTCGATGCGCTGCCCGACCGGGCCACCGGTGACCGGTTGCCTTCGATCCCCGGTGTCGTGCCAGGGCAGGGGGACCGGCCCGAAGGGTGCCTGTTCAATCCACGCTGCGCCTTTGCCGACGATACCTGCCGCAAGGTCGTACCGCCGCATCAGTCCGATGAACTCGGCCAGGCCCTGTGCCATTATCCGCTCAACAGGAAGGGCGCCGCCGCATGAGCCCGATCATCGAAGCCACCAATCTCGCGCGGCACTACCAGGTTCGGCGCGGGCCGTTCTCGCCTCCGCTCATCCTCAAGGCACTGGCCACCGCCAGTTTTACCGTCGACGCCGGCAAGACCCTCGCTGTCGTGGGTGAATCGGGTTGCGGTAAGTCCACCCTCGCTCGGTTGATCACGATGATCGAGCCGGCGACCGACGGCAGCCTCACGATTGACGGACGCGTTGTCAGCGGCACCGAGGACACCGATTTCAGGGCCTTGCGCTCGCTCGTCCAGATCGTCTTCCAGAACCCTTATGGTGCTCTCAATCCGCGCCAGAAGATCGGAACGATTCTCGAGGAACCGCTCAAGATCAACACTTCGCTCTCCGCAGACGAACGCCGCATCAAGGCGCTCGACATGCTGCGGGAGGTGGGCCTGCGGCCCGAACACTACGGGCGTTACCCGCACATGTTCTCGGGCGGTCAGCGCCAGCGTATCGCGGTGGCGCGCGCATTGATGCTCGATCCCAAGGTGCTGGTGCTCGACGAACCGGTCTCTGCGCTCGACGTCTCGATCCAGGCCCAGATCCTCAACCTCCTGGCAGACCTGCAGGACAAGATGGGGCTGACCTATGTCTTCATCAGCCACGATCTGTCGGTCGTGCGCCACGTCGCCGACGACGTAATGGTGATGTATCTGGGGCGGGCGGTCGAGAAGGCCTCGAAAGACGAGATCTTCGCCCATCCGCGTCACCCCTATACCAAGGCGCTCCTGTCTGCGACCCCGGTCGCCGATCCTGAGCGCCGGGGCGAGCGCATCAAGCTCGAAGGTGAATTGCCGTCGCCCTTCAACCCGCCCCCGGGCTGCGCCTTCAATCCGCGTTGCCCGCTGGCCAATGACCGTTGCCGCAGCGAAACGCCGGAAATGCTGCCGGCTGGCGGGGCCACCGTGGCCTGCCATGCGGTCGAGGAAGGGCGCGATACGGCCTGAGTTGCGTTTACAGGGACGCAAACAGCGGACGGCGCGTCGGGAACCAACCCGGCGCGCCGTCTGTCTTTTCCGATGCCGCAATCGCACCATATTTGAGGCGTGGAGTAGGGTTCGACCGGGGGGCTACCGGTCGAGGGGACCTTATCCATGCGTATCGTCTATCTGATTTCGGCTCTCGTTATCGCTGTCGGGCTGGCCTTGTCGGGCTGGTTCGTCGCCGAAGGCTTCGTCAAGTCTCGTGAACCCCAGCGCGCCGTGACGGTCAAGGGGCTGTCCGAGCGCATTGTCACCGCCGATATCGGCTTCTGGCCGATTCGGTTCGTCGCCAGCGGTCCGACCCTTGCCGATGCCCGCGCGACGCTTGAGACCGCCGAAAGCGCGGTTCGTCAGTTCGCAGGCGATCAGGGTTTCGCCGAGGGAGACATCTCGGTGCAGAACATCGCCGTCGAAGACCGCTTCGCCGGCTATAATGGCGGCAACACCCCCGACGCCGTGCGTTTCGTGCTGACCGAGGATCTGCTGATCACCTCCGAGGAAGTCGAAAAGCTCGCCGATGCGGCGCGCGCCGTGGGCGATCTCATCCGCGCCGGCGTGGTCTTCTCATCGGACAGCTACAATGCCGGACCGAGCTTCGTGTTTACCGGCATCAACGACCTCAAGGGCGAAATGCTGACCGAGGCCACCCAGCGCGCCCGTGAGGCGGCCCAGCAGTTCGCCACCGAATCCGAGGCTGAAGTCGGCGGCATTCTCGATGCCAATCAGGGCGTGTTCCAGATCTCGGATGCTGTCGAAATCCCCAATGCGCGCTCCAACACGCAGATCGAGAAGAACGTCCGGGTGGTCACCACCATCCGCTACGAGCTGATCGACTGATCTGCGGGTGTTCAACGAATCGCTTTCGCTTCGGCCGCCAGCCAATCCGCCATTTCATGGGCATGGATGGTGGCCGAACGAACGAGATCGTCGAAATGACGTGACATCTCGCGCACATAGCGTGTGGCGGTGAAAGCGAGATAGCGCTGGCCGATATAGATCGCCACCCGTTTCTGGCCATAGACGGAGAACGGCACCGAGAAATGAGTGCCCGCATCAAAGGCAAAGAACCGCACAGCGGGGTAGAAGCTGTCGACGCGCTCGGCCATGCCCTCCAGCTGGCTGATTCGGGCCTCGAGGGGCAGGCCCTGCCAACGCCCTTCGGCCCGGGCAAATCCTTGGATGGTCTGCCGCGACAGGCAGATCTCGAGGTCGTAATCGGGCCGCCTGATCAGATCGAGCTGGTCGCGCGCATCGGTGATCGCCTGTGCCGGAGTGCGGCGCACGGGCTCCGCATATTCGAAATCGAACACCGCATCCTGCTTGAAGATATCCGGCAGTCCCGCGGGCACGTGCCGCACCTTTGAGCCAGCGGCTTCTGCCATCCAGGTGAAGACCTGCTGATCGACCGGGTGCCGGGCGGCCTCGGTCACCTGCATGGCCTGTTCGAGAATCTCGCTCGCCACGCCCCGATGGCTGGTCAGGCCCAAAAGCCAGTCTGCCGACACCTGCAATGCCGACGCGATTTCACCGAGCGCCTGGCCTGAGGGCAGTCGCGGTTCGTCGGCAACGAGGAGTTGGGACAGGGTCGACCGGTCAAGCCCGGAAGCACGGGCAAGGCCCGACTGGTTGAGTTCGCGTCGCGCCATCGCCTCTTTGAGCCGGATTCGAAAGAGCTCGGCCCGTTCGCGCTTGTCCATGGTGAAACCTCAAACAACTGGTGAGAAACATCACCATTTGCCGAAAAAATTGTCCAAGCGCTTCATACCGTCACCAAGCTCACCTTGTCAAAACCGAGCCGTCGGGCGCATCTGATGGGCGTCGGAAATCAAAGAGGTACAACAGGTTAGGTTATGGACTCCCCGCTGCGTTCGATCGTCAAGGCATTCACCTGGCAGGCCATGGGTCTGGTCACCATGACCGGGTTGGCGTTCCTGCTGTCGGGAGACATTGCCATGGCGGGTGGCTTTGCGCTGAGCGCCGCGGCCACGGGCTTCGTGTTCTTCATCGTCCATGAGCGGATATGGGCGCTCATTCCCTGGGGACGGCGGGGAACCGGCCAGGCGGGGACCCAGAATCTATCGCCGGTGGGTCGCACCGAGTAATTGCTCGAGCGCGGCATCCCACTGCATGGCCTCGTCGGCCGAAGGCAGGTCGATCTGGAAAAAGGCTTCCCCGCTCTGTGACGAGATCAGGGTGAGTTTCCACGTTTTGGCCGTCAGCGGATCGGTGCCGACCTGAAATCCCGCAACCTCGGACAGGGCAACCATGCGCGGGCCGCTTTCGCGGCGCCAGATGGCCATTTGCCCGGTCTCGCGATTGATTGCCAGCCCCACGTCACCCGACACATGTCCTGCTTCGGGCTTGAAGCCCGGCATTCCGGAAAGGGCCGAATGGCCGGCACTGTCCGCCCGCCCCACAAGCCGCTTGCTGGCCCCGGAGACGAAATAGAGCGCCACCACCATGACGCCGAGAACGAGATATATCGCGATATCACCACCCAAGGCCTAGCGTTCCTCTTCCCGGTCCGGTTCGGGATGATCGTCCGCTTCTTCGTCAAGAATGCGGTGGGCCGCACCTTCAAGGTCCTCGAACTGCCCGCTCTTGAGGCTCCATAAAAAGGCGCCAAGGCCAAGCGCACCAAGCAATAGCGCAATGGGTATGAGAAACAGCAACCCGCTCATATGACCCCTCAGGCCGCCACCGGGGTGCGAACCCCGGCTTCGGCGGGTTGGGTCTCTTCGGCTGTATCCGGCGTATTGGCGGGTCCGCTGCCGAGCCTCAGCCGCATGGCGTTCAGCGTAACCAGCATTGAGGACGAACTCATGGCGAGTGCCGCGATCAGCGGGGTGACCTGGCCCGAAATCGCCAGTGGCACCGCCACGCAATTATAGGCGACAGCCAGCCCGAAATTCTGCTTTACCGTGCGTGCGGAACGGCGCGCGAGATCGCGGGCGAAGGGAATGGCCGACAGGCCCGAACGCGTGAACACGAAATCCGCTGCATTGCGACCGATATCGGCCGCCGAGGACGGCGCCATGGAGGCATGGGCGGCCGCGAGGGAAGGCGCATCATTGATCCCGTCACCGATCATGAGGGGATGCTTGCCTTCGGCCTTGGCCTGTTCGATGAGCGCCAGCTTGTCTGCCGGGGTCATGCCGGCGGTGAAGTCCGAAATTCCCACGCGATGTGCCAGCGCCGCAACCGGCCCCGGCCGATCGCCGGAGATAAGGCGGACAGGCACGCCGGCCGCCTCAAGCGCCGCCATGGCAGGGCGGGCATCGGGCCGCGGTTCGTCAGCCAGCGAGAAGGCCGCGATCAGCGCCCCATCCCGGCTGAGATAGACAGTGCTCTCGCCGGACGCGCTGTTGCTCTCTTCCATGATCGCAGCACCGCAAAAATGCGCGCCGCCAAGCCGCAGAATGCCCTCGGGCGTGTGAGCCTCGATGCCTTTTCCCGGCACTTCGCGAACCTCGCCTTCAAGCGCCGGCACCGGGCCTGCAGCCTGGGCGATCGCCCGCGAATAGGGATGCCGGGATTGAGCGGCCAGCGCGCCAGCGAGCCGCAGTTCCGTAACCCCGCCAAGCGACTGGCTGGTCAGCACCGGCCGGCCCTCGGTCAGCGTGCCGGTCTTGTCGATAAACACGAGATCGGTTTCCGCCATACGTTCGAGCGCCGCGCCGTCACGCATCAGAATGCCATGCGCAAACAGCCGCCCGGCGGCAACGATATGAACGATCGGCACGGCCAGCGCCAGCGCGCAGGGGCAGGTGACGATCAGCACCGCAATCGCATTGATCGTTGCGGTGTGCCAATTGCCCGAGAACAGGCCCCAGCCGACAAATGTGCCCAGGGCCAGAAGGTGAACTGCAGGGGCATAGATGGCCGCGGCGCGGTCGGCAATGCGGCGATAACCGGCCCGGCTGCCTTCGGCGGCTTCCATCAGCGCCATCATCCGAGCGTGGAAACTCTCGCTGGCGGGCCGTTCGGCCTCGATGATCAGCGGCGCGTCGAGATTGGTGGCACCGGCGAGCAACACGGTGCCTTCGCCGGCGGCTTCGGGCACCGATTCGCCCGAGACCAGCGCCATGTCGATCTGGCTGCGGCCTGAGACGACGCGGCCATCGACCGGCACGCGCTCGCCCGCGGCCACCAACAGCCGCATCCCCGGCACGACTTCCTTGAGTTCGATCTTCTCATGCTGCCCGTCATCGCGGATCAGCATGGCCGCGCGGGGAGCCCGGCGGGCCAGATTGGTCACGGCGCTGCGCGCCTTCTCACGCATCAGGTGATCGAGCGTCCGTCCGATCAACAGAAAGAACAGCAAGGTCACCGAGGCATCGAAATAGGCATGGGGCGAACCGGCAATGGTCTCGACGATGCTCATGCCCAGCGCCAGCAACACGGCCAGGGCAATCGGCACATCCATGTTGAGATGGCCTCCACGTAGCGCCCGGAGCGCCGAGCGGAAGAAGGGCTGTCCGGCATAGGCGACTGCCGGCACCGCGATCAGCGCCGAAATCCAGTGGAACATGTCGCGGGTGACCGCATCGGCGCCCGACCAGATCGAAACCGAGAACAGCATGATATTGCCGGCTGCGAAGCCCGCAACCGCCAGTGAACGGGTAAGCGTCTTGAGGGTCTTGTCACCGCCGCCTGCCATGCCCGGATCGAGCAGCAGCGGCGCGTATCCGCTTTTCGATATCGCTGAGGTGAGCCGGCTGGGTTCGCCCTTCGCCGGGTCGAAGATCACCCGCACGCGCTTGGTCGAGAGGTTGACCCGCGCTGTCTCCACCATGGGCAAGGATTTGAGCCCGGTCTCGACCGTTCGGATACAGGCCGCGCAATGCATGTCGGGCACGGCGAGCTCGAGCTGGTAACGCCCTTCGGAAAGCCGGCTCGAAGCACTCATCAGCGCCGCGTCGTCATTCTCCGGCCCATCGCCAAGCGCTTCCGCCGCGCTTTCGGCTCCCGGCGCGCAGCAGGTCATTTACGCGCCTCCGCCAACCGTAAGGCGGGCATAATGCTCATATTCGGGATAACCGGGCACTTCACCGCGCAGCTGGACGTTCCAAACACCGTCGGCCAGCTCAACCGGCACCACATAGCCACCGCGTCCATCGGTCTTGAGGGTAACGATCTGTTCGCCGCGGACGCCGACCGGGCGATGAATGTCGGCAGTCAGGCCGGCGATGTCGAGCGGAAGGCCAGTCCCAGCAGTCAGGGTGAACCGCAGGGTCTCTCCGTCATAGGTGAGGTCCGGCGTCCAGCCCAGCGCCTCGATCTCGCGCTGGGCCGCCAGCCGCTCGTTGAAGCCCTGGCTCGCCACATAGGAATTCTGCACCACAAGTCCGGTCCAGGTTCGGAAGGCCGAGGTCGCCATGAACAGATTGACCCCGACAATCGTTCCGAAGAACAGCACCATCACGCCCAGCATGTGCCAGCCGGTGAACTGCATCGGTTTGCGTGTCCCGGCACTCATTGGAATGCCTCCTCGGGTGCTTCGAACTTCAGTCGGGCCGACGCGGTTTCGCCGCGCGTCGCATCGTCGACATGTATGGTGTAGCTGGTGTGGGGACCGTCCAGCAAGGCCGGGTCGGCCGCAACATAGAGCCGCACCGGCAGCACCTTGTCGGGTTCCAGCGTCATGGTGATCGCCTGCTGCGGCTCATTGGCCTGGCCCGCAAGCCACATCTCACCGCCCGGCAGCCCTTCAAGGGTGATCGTCACCTCGCGGTGTTCGGGCGTCATGTTGAGAATCTTGACGTCATAGCCATTGCGATAGGTGCCGTCAGTCAGCGCCACATAAAGCGGATTGCGGTCGTGCAGCACATTGACATCGAGCCGCGCGCGCAACGACAGCACCGTGAGCATGCCAAGACCGATCGCCGCCCAGACCATGAAATAGGCAATGGTGCGCGGCCGGATGATCGACCGCCAGTTGGTCAGCTTCACCTTGTCGATGAAGCCGCCGCCTTCCTTGAGCACACGGTTGGGATCGATGCGATCTCCTTCGTCCATGGCAAGGCGCATATTGATGTTGTAGTCGTTCAGCGTCGCATAGGAGATCAGACCGCGCTCCTTGCCGAGCCGGTCCATCACATCGTCGCAAGCATCGATACACAAGGCGCAGGTGATGCATTCGAGCTGTTGTCCGTCGCGGATATCGATCCCCATCGGGCACACCGCGACACAGGCATTGCAATCGACGCAATCCCCGACCGATTTGCCTTCGGCGGCGGCCTTCTTGGCATGCTTGGACCGCGGTTCGCCGCGCCAGTCATTATAGGTGACGGTGAGCGAATGCTCGTCGAGCATCGCCGCCTGGATGCGCGGCCAGGGGCACATATAGGTACACACCTGTTCGCGCATGAGCCCGCCGAAAGTATAGGTCGTCGCTGTCAGGATCGCGATGGTGCCATAGGCGATAAAGGGCGCATCGAACCGCACCAGATCGCCCAGAAGGGTTGGCGCATCGGCAAAATAGAATATCCACGCCCCGCCGGTCGCCACCCCGATCAACAGCCAGACCGAATGCTTGGCCAGCCGCCGGGCGAGTTTGTTGGGGTTCATCTTCTGCTTGTCGAGCTTGATCCGCGCATTGCGGTCGCCTTCAAAAAAGCGCTCCACCACCAGGAACAGATCGACCCACACGGTCTGGGGGCAGGTATAGCCGCACCAGGCGCGCCCGACGGTCGAGGTAATGAGGAAAAGGCCCACCCCGGCCATCACCAGCATGCCGGCGACATAATAGAATTCCTGCGGCCAGATCTCGATGAAGAAGAAATAGAAACGCCGGTTGGCCAGATCGACCAGCACGGCCTGATCGGGCGCGAAGTCGCCGCGGTCCCACCGCAGCCAGGGCGTGACGTAATAAACCGTCAGCGTGAGCAGCATCACCAGCCACTTGAATCGGCGGAAGCTGCCGCTGGCCCGCTTGGGGAAGATCTTTTTGCGAGCGGTATAGAGAGGCTGGCGCGTGCCGGCCTTGTTGACGGCATCGACATCGAAATCTTCGATACCGGCGGACTTCTTGGAGGGGGTGTCGAGCATATCCGGTGCCTTTTTGGCGGTTTGGGCGGCGGTGCTCCATCTCTAGCGCCTCAGCGTCCCTCTCGGCCTTGATCTGGGTCAAGACCGACCGGCGAAGCAGCGCGAATTCGAGTCTAGTGGCAATCGAGACAGAAAACAAAAAGGCTGTCCGCGCCGACCCCCATCGCAACACGGACAGCCCTGATTGTGGGCCCGGACCGTAAACGGGAAAAAACGGACCGGACCCTGCAAGCGCGCGGCCTGGACGCCGCATCCGCCGCGCCTTGTCCCGCTCCGGATTAGCTGATCAGGGGGACCCGCCTGCCCGGTGCTGCTGATCCTGAGTGCCACGAAACACCGTTGGCCGGGTTGATCCATGTCAAGATCGGGAGAAATTTTTGAGCGCCGGGCGGAATTTCGGTGTCCGGCGGAAGGCGGCCAACTGGCACGAGCCCAGAAGTGTCTCAGCCAGCCAGCGCTTCAGTATCCCCGGCAATGATTCGCGTGACGATAGCGCGCAATTCACCGGCATCGGTGCGATAGGCGATTTCGCCCGGCCGATGGGTCAGATGCCATTCCATGATCCCGACACCCTTGTTCCACTCGACCTTGTAGCCATCCTCGGTCACCGACCAGGGTCCCGAAATCAACCCATGCTCGAAATGGCGCATATGGGCGATGCCATCGGCGCCATAGTGGATTGGAGCCTCTGCGCCGTCGGTCCGGCGCGCATAAACGGTGTTGCCGGTGAGAATGACCGAAATGGTCTGAGGTGTGAGAGGGGTAGCGTTCGCAGCGATATTCATGAGAATTCCTTGTGGTGTGAATCTGCCGGCGCGTGGCGCCCCGCGCGCCGGCCTGATAGTCAAGCGCATTGACTAAATGGCGGAATGCAAGGAAAGTCAAGAAACTTGACTAACGAAACTGACGCAGGGGAAATGGATCGAGCCGAGGAAAAAGGATCGGATCTGGCGGTCATTGATCATGTCGGCATCGCCCTGTGGCGGGCGGCGCGCCGTTGGCGCTCGCGTATGGCAGCGGAGATGGCGGCGCGTGGTTATCCCTGGCACCAGAGCGCCGCGGGCGAGGTCCTCGCCCATCTCGGCCCTGACGGGCTTTCACAGCGCGCATTGACCGAACGCATGGGGATGAGCAAGCAGGCCGTGCAGCAACTCGTCGATCAGCTCGAGGTGCTTGACGTTGTGCGCCGGGTGCCGGACCCGACAGACAAGCGCGCCAGGCGCATTGAATTGACCGAACTCGGTGCACGCGATTTCGCCGAGCGCAACCGGGTGAAGGTCAGGATCGAGGCGGAATACCGCCAGCGCCTCGGGGAGGATGCCTTCAAGGCTCTGTTGGCGGCGCTTGCCGAACTCAACACGTGAACTGAAAAAGGCCGCCCATCCGGGCGGCCCCTTTGATTTCGTGGGTGAGGCGGTGCCTTACTGGCCGCCGCCCAGCCCGTGCACATAAACCGCGAGCTGCTTGATGGTCGCATCGGACAGCCGGCCTTCCCAGGCGGGCATGACCCCGTGCCGGGGCGCGCTGATCTGCGCCACGATGGTGTCCCGGTCGCCGCCATAGAGCCAGATGCCATTGTTGAGCGCCGGACCACCGAGCTGAGGTTCGCCGGCACCGCTGGCGCCGTGGCAGGCCGCACAATTCTCCGCGAAGATGGTGTGTGCTTCTGCCATCTCCACGGGCTGTGTGCCGGTTTCCGAGAGCTTTAAGACATAGTCGGCCATCAGCCCGATCTGCTCATTGGTCAGGATACCGTCGCCATAGGCGGGCATCTCGTTGAACCGGGTTGCATCGTCGCCGGCATACCGCACGCCATGCGCGATTGTGGTATAGATCTCTTCGACCGTGCCGCCCCAGATCCATTCATCGTCATTGAGGTTGGCATAGCCTTCCGAGCCTGCGGCCCCCGAGCCGTGGCACTGCGAGCAATAGACCTTGAAGGTCGAGCGCCCGCCCGCCCGTGCAAAGCGTGCCAGTTCTTCATCAGCGATGATCTTGCTCGGCTCCGAGGTGTTGATCTCGTTGATGAAGCTCACCTGCGCGGCCTGCGCATCGTCGAGCGAGGCCTCCAGATTGGCGCGGCTCGAATAGCCAAGCAGCCCCGATGTGGCCGAATTCACAAGCGGGATGGCCGGGTAGGCGATGCAGTAGCCGATCGCCCACACAATGGTGCCGTAAAAGGTCCACAGCCACCAGCGCGGCATCGGCGTATCGAGTTCCTTGATACCGTCCCATTCGTGTCCGGTAGTCTGGGTGCCGCTGAGTTCGTCGATTTCTTTTTTGCTCATTATCTTGCCCTCAAACGGCTCAGTCTTCACGGAAGGGGATCTGGGCCGCGTCGTCCGCCTTCTGTCGGGCACCTGGCCGCAACAGGAACACGATCACGCCCACGAACAGCACGAACAGATAGATGAGTCCCCAGCTGTCGGCGAAGTGACGAAAAGTGTCGTAGCTCATTTGCCCCTCCCTTAGCGGTAATTGGCCGGCGCGTCATAGGCGGAGAAATCCACCAGCGTGCCGAGCATCTGCAGATAGGCGACCAGTGCGTCCATCTCGGTGATCTCGTCGGGATTGCCGTCGAAATCCTCGATGCGGACCTCGCCATAGCGCTCGGTGAGCCCGGACGGGTCGCCGAACGGATCGGTCTGCGCCACGAGGTCGGACACCGCGTTCTCGATCATGGCCTCGGAATAAGGCACGCCGACCATCGACTGGGTCTTGAGGTGCTGCGCCATCTGCTCATAGTCGAGCTCGGCATTCAGCAGGAACCCGTAGGACGGCATGATCGATTCAGGCACCAATGCCCGCGGATCGACCAGGTGCTCGACATGCCACTCATTCGAGTAACGGTCGCCCACCCGTGCCAGATCCGGTCCGGTGCGTTTCGACCCCCATTGGAAGGGGTGGTCGTACATCGATTCAGCGGCGAGCGAATAATGCCCGTAGCGCTCCACCTCGTCGCGGAACGGCCGGATCATCTGGGAGTGGCACACATAGCATCCCTCCCGGATGTAGACGTTGCGGCCGGCCAGCTCGAGAGGGGTGTAGGGCCGCATGCCCTCCACCTCTTCGATGGTGTTGTCGAGATAGAACAGCGGCGCAATTTCCACGATCCCGCCGATCGAGACGACGACCAGGGACCCCACCAGCAACAGGGTGGCGCTGCGTTCGAGTTTCTTGTGTTGGTCAAGCAATGACATTGACGCGCACTCCTAATCGGCGGGTTGGGCAACGACGGCGCCGGCGATCGGCTTTTCGTTCCGAACCTTGCCGCGGATGGTCATGTAGAGGTTGTAGGCCATCAGAAGAGCGCCCGAGAGATAGAGCAGCCCCCCGAACGTGCGCAGCACATAATAGGGCTTCAGCGCCGCGACGGTTTCCGCGAAGGAGTAGACCAAAAAGCCCTGGTCATCATATTCGCGCCACATCAGGCCCTGGGTGATCCCGGCGACCCACATCACCGCCGCATAGACGACGATACCGAGGGTGGCGAGCCAGAAGTGCCAGTTGACCATGCGCATGGAGTAGAGCTGGTTGCCCCACAGCTTCGGCACCATGAAGTAGAGCGCACCGAAGGTGATCATGCCGTTCCAGCCCAGCGCACCCGAGTGCACATGGCCGATGGTCCAGTCGGTATAGTGCGAAAGACCGTTCACGAACTTGATCGACATCATCGGTCCTTCGAAGGTCGACATGCCGTAGAAGGCGACCGCGATGACCATCATGCGGATGATCGGGTCGGTGCGGATCTTGTCCCAGGCACCTTGCAGCGTCATGAGGCCATTGATCATCCCGCCCCAGGACGGCATCCACAACATCACCGAGAACACCATGCCAAGGGTCTGCGCCCAGTCGGGCAGGGCGGTATAGTGCAAGTGATGCGGACCGGCCCAGATGTAAAGAAAGATCAGCGCCCAGAAGTGGATGATCGACAGCCGGTAGGAGTAGACCGGGCGGTTGGCCTGTTTGGGCATGTAGTAATACATCATCCCAAGGAAGCCGGCGGTGAGGAAGAACCCGACCGCATTATGCCCGTACCACCATTGGGTCAGCGCATCCTGGACCCCGGAGAACGCCGAGTAGCTCTTGGCACCCAAAAAGGATACCGGAAGCGAAAGGTTGTTGACCACATGCAACATCGCCACGGTGACGATGAAGGCGAGGTAGAACCAGTTCGCCACATAGATGTGCGGCTCCTTGCGCTTGATCAGCGTGCCCAGATAGAGGACCAGATAGGCGACCCAGACGATGGTCAGCCACAGATCCACATACCATTCAGGCTCGGCATATTCGCGCGACTGGGTCACGCCCAGCAGATAGCCGGTGGCGGCCAGCAGAATGAACAGCTGATAGCCCCACAGGACGAACCAGGCGAGATTGCCGCCGAACAGGCGTGCGCGCGTGGTGCGCTGCACGACATAAAAACTGGTGGTGAGAAGCGCCGTGCCCCCGAAGGCGAAGATCACCGCGGAGGTGTGCAGCGGGCGCATGCGGCCGAAATTGAACCACGGTTCGAAGTTGAGAGCGGGCAGCGCCAGCTGCGCGGCGATCACCACCCCGACCAGAAAGCCCACAATCCCCCAGAACATGGTCAGGATCGAGCCGAGCTTGATCGGACCGTCCATGTATTCGGTTGGCGCGGCAGCCGGCGCCGTCACGGCGAAGCGCACATTGCGCATCACATAGACGGTGGCACCGGCCAGAACGAAGAACAGGATCCAGGCATGCGCGCGGAACAGATCGTCCTGCGCGAATGCGGCTCCCAACAAGGCCAAGAAGGCCGCGAGCGCCAAAAAGACGGTCTCGGACAGATTTTTCATGGCTAATCCCCAATGGGGCGGCCCGGTTCGCGTGAATCGGTCCGCCTCGCCTCAATTGCATGTCTTCCTAAGCCGGACTGCCTCCGGGTGCTTTGACCCAGATCAAGGTCGCACCGGTCCGGCCATGTTCAACTTCGAACTCGCAACCCTGGCGGCGGTGATCCGAACACCCGGTCTCAATGCCGCAAGCGGGGCCACGAATCAGTATGAGAATAGCAGCCAGGACCAAAAGGGCATGACCGGTGAGTCGAAAATCGAGATGTTGGATCGACTAGCGCAGGCACATGCGGAACAGGACGCATTGTGCACGGCGCTGGAGGAGATCGCCGATTCCCTGCCCGATAGTGTCGATCGGCAACGCTGCGTTCGCACCGCGCGGGCGCTTGGAACCCTCATGCAGCGTTGGCACGCTCTGGAGGAAGAGGTCGTGTTTCCCGAGCTGGAGCGCGGTGCCCGCGATCCGGTCATCCATCGCATGATCGAACACCTCAAGCTCGATCATTGCTCCGACCAGTACCTGGCCGAAGAAGTGCAGCTGGCCTTGTTCGAGCTCGGAGAAGGCGAAGCGAACCTCTCGCCCGACGCGCTTGGATATGTGCTCAGGGGGTTCTTCGAAGGTCTGCGCCGCCACATCGCCATGGAACGAGATGTGCTGTGGCCGGCGCTGGTACAGTCAAACGACAATCACAACGCCACCGGCGGTGATTGGCGCGAACGCTGGGCCATCGAATAGGGCGAGAACTGACTGCGCCTGCGGTTCAGCCGCAGCGCAGCTCGAGCCGCTCGAGATCCGGCACCACGACATGGCGGTTATTGGTGACCTCGATCACATTATCAGACCGCAATTTGGTCATCTGGCGCGAGACGGTCTCGATGGTCAGGCCGAGAAAATCGGCAATATCGGCCCGCGACAATGGCAGGTCGAATGTCGCACTTTTCCGCCCCTGCGCGTCGATGGCCGGGTCCATATGCGTGGCGATCAGGTAAAGAAAGCTGGAAACCTTTTCAGCCGCGGTCTTGCGCCCCAGCGTCACCATCCAGTCGCGGGCCTCGTCGAGCTCGCGTAACACCTGCTGCATCAGCCTGTGCTCGAGCGCCGGGTTTTCCTTCATCATCGATTCGAGTGCCGATTTGGGCACGTGACATAGATCCACATCCGACGCCGCCTCGGCGTTCACATGGCTTTCATGCCCGAAGATCCGGCCCAGGAAATCCGGCGCGAACTGCAGCCCGACAACCTGCTGGCGGCCATCCTTGAGCACCTTGGTGAGCTTGACGACGCCCTTCATCACGCTCGCATAGGAGGTGACCTCTTCTTCGTCGCCCACAAGTTCGCTGCCCGAGGAATGCCGGGCCATGCGGGTATGCTTGGCGAGCTGGCTGAGTTCCCCCGGATCGAGCGCGCCGCAAATCCCGTTGTGCCGGGCCTCGCAGCTTCGGCAGACCACAGGAATGTCCGAATTGTGGATGTCTTTGCGTCTCTCGCTCATGGGTGGACCATAACAAACGGTCTCAGGAAATCGAGGCGTAAATTGCCGCGTACGCGTTCTGGGTATTTAACCAAAACCAGAATCGGCAAGCAAAAGCCGGGTCGACCGCAGAGCCGCGCCAGAAATTCATGATGCTGCGAAGAAGTAGTTTGGTGGAGCCAAGCGGGATCGAACCGCTGACCTCCTGCATGCCATGCAGGCGCTCTCCCAGCTGAGCTATGGCCCCATCATGATCCGGTTTCCGGATCGGGTATCAGCAGGGGATCGCCCCTGCCCAGTGTGCCGGACCGGGCAACCCCGGTGCCAGCGCGCCGGAACCTAATGAGGTCCGGCCTCGGACGCAAGCCTAAAAATGTGACCGGCGGTCGCACCCGCCAGGAGGCGGCTGCCGGCCCCTGCGATCAGGTTTCGTCGTCCTTGTCGACGGGCACGTCGATGCCGATGCCGTCGTCTTCATCATCGTCTTCAAGGAAGGTGTCGTCGTCATCGTCGCCGAGATCATCGACATCGTCGACATCATCCACATCCGGGATGTTGTCGGTGTCGTCATCATCGTCGTCGTCGCCATCGTCACCGGCACCGGCTTCATCGAGCGATATCACTTCCGGCCCGGTCGTGGTGGTGACGGGTTCTTCTTCCTCGACGGTCTCTTTTTCTACGACTTCTTCCTTGCGCGCCTTGGCCGGGCTGGCCTTGGCGGTCGCAACCTCAAACGGCGTCCCGCAGACAGGGCACACGATCGGGTCCCGATTGAGATCGTAGAATTTGGACCCGCAGTTCAGGCAGTGGCGCTTGGTTCCACGGTCGGTCTTGGCCAATGTTGCTTCCTCAGCCAGTTGTTGAGCGCGTCGCGCGATTGAATGTGGTGGGTTGGGTTACGGATTCGATTTGTCTCTGTCAAACCCAAAAATGCGGTAAAGGCAGGCGATCCGGCCCGACTTTGCATTTTGGCACCTGCATGCTAAGGCAGGGACCGCTTCCCGTGGCTCTATCAGGCAATTCAAACCATGTCCGCCCACACCACCTTGGAACCCCTCGCATCAGCGAGTTCGGGGCCATTGACCGGGAATGTGCGCGTCCCCGGCGACAAGTCGATTTCCCATCGCTCGCTGATGCTGGGCGCAATCGCTGAAGGCGAAACCATCATTGAGGGACTGCTCGAGGGCGAGGATGTCCTCGCTTCCGCGGCGGCGATGCGGCAGCTCGGCGCCAGCGTCGAGAAGATCGACGGCCGCTACCACGTCACCGGCACCGGGCTCGGCGCTTTCCGACAGCCGGAAGAGGTGCTCGACTTTGGCAATGCCGGCACGGGCGTGCGCCTGTGCATGGGGCTCGTCGGCACCCATGACTTCACCACCCGCTTCGATGGTGATGCCAGCCTGCGCTCCCGCCCGATGGGCCGGGTGCTCGATCCGCTCAGGCTGATGGGGACCGAGGTCATCGAAGGAGAGGACGACAAGCTGCCCCTGGCGCTGCGTGGTCCGAAAACCCCTGTACCCATCGAATACGCCCTGCCCATGGCCTCGGCCCAGGTCAAAAGCTGCGTGCTGCTGGCCGGTCTCACCATTCCCGGCACCACGGTGGTGATCGAGCCGGTCCGCACCCGCGACCACACCGAAAACATGCTGACCGGCTTCGGCGCCCAGCTCGAGATCATCGACCAGCCGGACGGCTCGCGCCGCATTGCACTGGAGGGCCTGCCCAAACTCACGGGGCAGAGGGTGACGGTGCCTGCCGACCCGAGCTCGGCGGCATTCCCGCTCGTGGCTGCGCTCATCGTACCAGGCTCCGACATCACCATCGAAAACGTCATGATGAACCCCACGCGGATCGGGCTGATCGACACGCTGATCGAGATGGGCGGCGATATCACACTTTCCAACCAACGGGTGTCCGGCGGCGAGACCATTGCCGACCTGCGGGTGAAATCGAGCGCCCTCAAAGGCGTCACCGTGCCCGCCGACCGCGCCCCTTCGATGATCGACGAATACCCGATTCTGGCCATTGCCGCCGCCTGCGCGCAAGGCGAAACGGTCATGCTCGGGCTCGAGGAGTTGCGGGTCAAGGAAAGCGACAGGCTGACCGCGACCGCGCGCGGGCTCAAGCTCAATGGCGTCGATTGCACCGAAGGGCCGGACACACTGACGGTCCGGGGCGGACCGGTGCCCGGCGGCGGCATGGTGCCCACCAGCCTCGATCACCGCATTGGCATGAGTTTCCTGATCCTGGGCCTGGTTGCGAAACAGCCCGTCTCGATCGACAATCGCCGCGTGATGGATACCAGTTTCCCCGGCTTTGTTGACTTGTTCGAGACGATGGGCGCCCGCTTCGACACAGGCACCGGCGCATGATTGTCGCGGTCGACGGTCCCGCTGCCTCGGGCAAGGGCACCATCGCATCCAGGCTCGCCCGTCATCTGGGGCTGCCCCATCTCGATACCGGGCTTCTTTATCGAGCGGTCGGTCGGGCCTGGCTGCTTTACGAAGACGCCCCGGATTCGACCCGCCGCGCGGTCGAGCTGGCCCGCCATCTCGATGTCGACAGCATCGAACCGCATGCGCTGTCCGCCGCAGGGATCGGACAGGCTGCTTCCCAGGTTGCGGCCATGCCCGCCGTGCGTCAGGCACTTTTGCACCTGCAGCGCGAATTTGCCCATCAACCCGGCGGCGCCGTGCTCGACGGGCGCGACATCGGTACGGTGATCTGTCCCGAGGCGGATGTGAAACTGTTCGTCACCGCCGATGTGGAGACACGCGCCCGCCGCCGGCTGGCTCAACTGGGCGGCACCGGAGAGATCACCGAGCTTGACGATATGATTGCCGATCTCCGCCGCCGCGACGAACGTGACGCCGGCCGCGCCGATGCGCCGATGAAACCCGCTGACGATGCGCACTTGCTCGATACGACGGATTTGGATATAGAAGCCGCGTTCCGCGCGGCCCTCGCGATTGTTGAGGATGCCGGAGCGCGCAAGGCCGACACCCGGGACTGACCGGGACCGTCAAATCCAAACCTTGCCGCGATGCGCACACGATCGGCCAGAATGGTTGGCACGGCGCGGGATCTATCGCTGACAGGCGGGCTGTAATGCCCCTCGCGCCGAATGCCGGGTGACCGGTATTTGGGCATTTCCCGTTTGTGGGCGTTTCCAACACTCGAACCAAGGCGCGAACCAGGAGTTCACATGGCTGAAACGCAACAGGCTTTGAAGGAAGATTTCGAAGCCCTGCTCATGGAAAGTTTCCAGGACAACGAGCCGCTTGAAGGCACCGTTGTCAAAGGCAAGATCGTCGCGATCGAAAAGGATCTTGCGGTGATCGACGTTGGTCTCAAGACCGAAGGCCGCGTGCCGCTGAAGGAATTCGGCGCCGCTGGCCGTGACGGCACTCTCGATGTCGGTTCCGATGTCGAAGTTTATGTCGACCGCGTTGAAAACGCGATGGGCGAAGCGGTACTGAGCCGCGAGAAGGCCCGCCGCGAAGAAAGCTGGGTCCGTCTCGAGGCCCTTTACGAAAAGAACGAAAAGGTCGAAGGCCAGATCTTCAACCAGGTCAAGGGTGGCTTCACCGTCGATCTCGACGGCGCGATTGCCTTCCTGCCGCGTTCCCAGGTCGATATCCGGCCGATCCGCGACATCACCCCGCTGATGAACGTGCCGCAGCCCTTCCAGATCCTGAAGATGGACAAGCGCCGCGGCAACATCGTCGTCTCGCGCCGTGCCGTTCTCGAAGAGAGCCGTGCCGAGCAGCGTTCGGAAATCGTCCAGCAGCTCGAAGAGGGTCAGGTCGTCGAAGGTGTGGTCAAGAACATCACCGATTACGGTGCGTTCGTTGACCTTGGCGGTATTGACGGGCTTCTGCACGTCACCGACATCGCCTGGCGCCGCGTCAATCACCCGACCGAGGTTCTCTCGATCGGCGAGACCATCAAGGTGCAGATCATCCGCGTCAACCAGGAGAGCCACCGTATCTCCCTGGGCATGAAGCAGCTTCAGGCCGACCCGTGGGAAGGCATCGAAGCCAAGTATCCGGTGGGCGCCAAGTTCACTGGCCGGGTGACCAACATCACCGATTATGGTGCATTCGTGGAACTGGAGCCGGGCATCGAAGGCCTGATCCACGTTTCCGAAATGAGCTGGACCAAGAAGAACGTCCATCCGGGCAAGATCGTCTCCACCTCTCAGGAAGTGGAAGTGATGGTGCTCGAGGTCGATCCGGAAAAGCGCCGCATCTCGCTCGGTCTCAAGCAGTGCCTCGACAATCCCTGGGATGCGTTCGCGGCCAGCCACCCGATCGGCACCGAAGTCGAGGGCGAGGTCAAGAACAAGACCGAGTTCGGTCTGTTCATCGGTCTCGACGGCGATGTGGACGGCATGGTCCACCTTTCCGATCTCGACTGGAACCGTCAGGGCGAAGAAGCGCTTGAGGACTACAACCGTGGCGACGTCGTCAAGGCTGTGGTGCTCGACATCGATGTCGACAAGGAGCGTATTTCGCTCGGCATCAAGCAGCTTGGCTCGGAAGCCTTCGAGGAAGCCTCTTCGGGCATCCGCAAGGGCGCCGTCATCACCTGCACCGTGACCGCGGTCAAGGACGGCGGTATCGAGGTCCAGGTCGGCGACACCGAGATGACTGCGTTCATCAAGCGCTCGGATCTCAGCCGTGACCGTGGCGATCAGCGTCCCGAACGCTTCGCTGCCGGCGAAAAGGTCGACGCCCGCGTCGTCCAGTTCGACAAGAAGACCCGCCGCATCACCCTCTCCATCAAGGCGCTGGAAATCGCCGAGGAGAAGGAAGCGGTCGCACAGTACGGCTCGTCCGATTCCGGTGCATCGCTCGGGGACATCCTCGGCGCTGCGCTCAAGGGCCGCGACGACGAAGACGACAAGTAAGCCGCCAAGGCTTCACGACAAAACAAGTAGGCCGTTCAGGCCTCACGACCAAAAAACAAGGGCGGCCTTCGGGCCGCCCTTTTCGTTTGCCCGAGGGGATGTGCGGCGTCGCGTCTCCCCGCTTTGCGGTTTCGCCTCCCGCCAATTCCCGCTAAGGGAATGGCGAAGCGGCGATGGAAGGCAATATGAGCGACACGCAACCAACAGGTGGGGCCACACCATCCGGTTCAGCGCCCGAGACGCGCACCCTCGACGAGATCATGATGCGGCGCGACCTGCGCGCGTCGCGCCGGCGCTGGCGTGTCGTTGCCGGTATCGCCATCGCCATCGCCATTCTCGCCTTCGCGGGACGTGCGCTGGGCACCTTTGGCGATCCGATCGACCGCGACCATATCGCGCGCATTTCGGTGACCGGCACCATCATGCCCGACCGGGCGCGCCGCGAAAGCATTCGCGCGCTCGCGCAGATGGATCAGGTCAAGGCCGTGATCGTCGATATCGATAGTGGCGGCGGGGCGACCGCCGGCGGCGAGGAGCTCTATGAGGGCCTGCGCGCGGTGGCCGAAACCAAACCGGTCGTTGCCGTGATCAACCAGACCGGGGCGTCGGCGGCCTATATGACTGCGATTGCTGCCGACCGCAGCTTCACCCGCCGCCTGGCGGTGGTGGGGTCGATCGGCGTCCTGTTCCGTCATGTTGACGCCTCGCGTTTGCTCGACACCATCGGCATCGATCTCGACAAGGTGGCGACCGGCCCGCTCAAGGCCGAACCCGAACCCGACGAACCGATGAGCCCTGCCGTCCGCCGCAGCCTGCAGGCGGTGGTCGATGATGGCTATGACTGGTTTGTGGATCTTGTCGCAGAGCGCCGCGGGCTCGACCGCGATGCCGTTCTGGCGCTGGCCGACGGGCGTGTCATGACCGGCCAGATGGCGGTTCAGGAAAAGTTGATTGACGCCATTGGTGGCGAGATCGAGGCTCTCGACTGGCTGGCCGAAGAGCGCCAGGTGCCGCAGGGTCTGCCGGTACTCACACATTATCCACTGCCCCCTGGTCCGCTTGAGGCCTTCCGCATTCAGGCGCTCGCTGGGGTTGCGCAATGGTTGGGGGTAAGGGGCGAGGACTATACCGCGCTTGACGGCCTGCAATCGGTTTGGCACCCTTCACGTTAGCCAATCTGCGCGATCTCTCAGAGAGTTAGCGTCAGATTAGGGAGGCCGGTATGATTAAGTCCGAACTCATCCAGAAACTCGCCGAGGAAAACCCGCATCTGTTTCAACGGGACGTTGAAAATATCGTCAATGCGATCCTCGATGAAATCACAGGCGCGCTGGCGCGTGGAGACCGTGTCGAATTGCGCGGTTTCGGTGCTTTCTCGGTGAAAAACCGTCCCGCCCGTATGGGGCGGAACCCCCGAACCGGCGAACAGGTCGCCGTGGCGGAAAAGCACGTGCCCCAGTTCAAGGCCGGCAAGGAGATCCGCGAGCGCCTCAACAAATAGCGCTCGCGCCAGGCAGGCAGGGGTTTGATATGTGGAAACGCGTTGTGGGCTGGCTGGTCCTGGTGCCGCTTGGCATCATTCTGGTTGTGTTCGCACTGGCCAATCGCCACACCGTGGCGGTGGGGCTCGATCCTATTGCGCCCGATGCTCCCCTGATCGCGCCGTTCGAGATGCCGCTGTTTCTTCTGGTCTATGCGACCCTGGTTGTCGGCGTCCTATTGGGCGGGATTGGCGACTGGTTCGGACAGGGCCGGCACAGAAAGGCCGAGCGCAGCTATCGCCGCGAAGCCGAGAGCTGGCGGGAAAAAGCCGAAAGCATGAGGCGCGACCAGCGTCAGAACGACACTCTCGGCTTGCTCGAAAGCGAGCAGGAAGAGTAAACAACCCCTTCCGTTCCTGAACTTCCCAGCGAGGGCATGATGGCCCTGACGATCAAATATTGCGGGTTGAAGACCCCGGCCGATCTCGATCTTGCCGTCGCGCTCGGTGTCGATATGGTCGGCTTCATGCAATTTCCGAAAAGCCCGCGCGCGCTGCCGCTTGCCGATATCGGCGCGCTGGTCGAAGCCACCCGCGACAGGGCTGAGAGCTGCGTGCTGCTGGTGAACCCGGATGATGCCTTGGTCGCCGAAGTCGCCGCCCTGCGCCCCGACTGGCTGCAATTGCATGGCGACGAAACGCCCGCGCGTGTTACCGAAATCCGCGACCAATCCGGGCTCAAGGTGATGAAGGCCATCAAGGTGGGCGAAGCTGCCGACCTCGAGCCGATGCCCGATTATGCGACGGTCGCAGACCGGCTGCTGCTCGATGCCAAGCCGCCCAAGGGTGCTGACCGGCCGGGCGGCCATGGCAATGTTTTCGACTGGGGGCTGCTGGAAAACGTTGACCCCGATCTCGACTTCATGCTTGCAGGAGGCTTGAGCCTCACCAATGTGGGCGAGGCGATCGAGATGGTCAGACCCTTCGGCCTCGATCTCTCCTCCGCGCTCGAGCGCGAAAAAGGGATCAAGGACCACGAATTGATGAGGGCCTTCATGGCTGCCGTCCGCAGCGCCGAAGCGGCCCTTGAACCGACCGATGCGAGGAAGGCGGAAGCGTTATGAACCGTGAACTGGGAACCAACAGCCTGCGCAACGGGCCCGACGAGCGTGGCCGTTTTGGCCTGTTCGGCGGCCGTTTCGTCGCCGAAACCCTGATGCCGCTGATCCTCGAACTCGAGGCCGCCTATAAGGATGCCAAGGCTGACCCGGCCTTCATCGAGGAGCTCGAATATCTCGGCAAGCATTATACCGGCCGGCCGTCGCCGCTCTATTTCGCAGAGCGGCTGACCGAGGAGCTGGGCGGCGCCAAGGTTTATTTCAAGCGAGACGAGCTCAACCACACCGGTTCGCACAAGATCAACAACTGCCTGGGGCAGATCCTGCTGGCCAGGCGCATGGGCAAGACCCGCATCATCGCCGAGACCGGTGCCGGTCAGCACGGGGTGGCGACGGCCACGGTCTGCGCGCGGTTCGGCCTGCCTTGCGTGGTCTATATGGGCGCCACCGATATCGAGCGGCAGGCCCCCAACGTGTTCCGCATGAAGCTGCTGGGCGCCGAGGTCATACCGGTCGAAGCCGGTCACGGCACGCTCAAGGACGCGATGAACGAGGCCCTGCGCGACTGGGTCACCAATGTCGATTCGACCTACTATCTGATCGGCACCGCCGCCGGCCCGCACCCCTATCCGGAAATGGTGCGCGACTTCCAGTCGGTCATCGGCACCGAGGCGCGCGAACAGATCCTTGAGGCGGAAGACCGGCTGCCGGACATGGTCGTTGCCTGTGTTGGCGGCGGCTCCAACGCCATCGGCCTGTTCCATCCGTTCCTCGACGATTCCGAGGTTCAGATCGTCGGTGTCGAGGCGGGCGGCAAGGGCCTTGAGGGCGATGAGCATTGCGCGTCACTGAGCGCCGGCAAGCCCGGCGTACTGCATGGCAACCGCACCTATCTCCTGCAGGACGCGGATGGACAGATTCTCGAAGGCCACTCGATTTCCGCCGGTCTCGATTATCCGGGCATCGGCCCGGAGCATTCCTGGCTCCGTGACACCGGCCGCGTCGATTATGTGCCGATCACAGATACCGAGGCGCTCGATGCGTTCCAGGCCCTGACCCGGCTCGAGGGGATCATTCCCGCGCTCGAACCGGCCCATGCGCTGGCGGAAGTGATCAAGCGCGCGCCGCAAATGGACAAGGACCAGATCATCATCATGAATCTGTGCGGCCGGGGCGACAAGGACGTCTTCACCGTCGGCAAGCATCTGGGTGTGGAACTTTAGCTAAGGCGCAAGGCGCCGGCCCGCGAGTTGACAGCCGGCAAGGCTGCCTCCTACATGCTGCGGGCCGTTTTCGGGGACTTCGGATATGACCGACCGCATGGACAAGCGCTTCGCAGCGCTCAAGAAACAGGGCCGCCCGGCGCTTGTGACCTATATCATGGGGGGCGACCCCGATATGGAAACCTCCCAGGCGATCCTTGATGGCCTGCCCGAGGCCGGCGCCGACATCATCGAGCTCGGCATGCCGTTTTCGGACCCCATGGCCGACGGCCCGGCAATTCAACTCGCCGGCCACCGCTCATTGAAGGCTGGCACGACGCTGAGAAAAGTGCTCGGCATGGTCCGCGCCTTCCGCGAGAAGGACCAGGACACCCCGATCGTGCTGATGGGCTATTACAATCCCATCTACATCTACGGGGTCGAGGCTTTCGTCCGCGATGCGCTGGAAGTCGGCATCGACGCGGTGATCGTCGTCGACCTGCCGGCGGAGGAAGATGCCGAACTGTGCGTGCCCGCCCTGCGCGCTGGCCTCTCGATCATCCGGCTGGTGCCGCCGACCGCGGTCAACGACAAGCGGCTTCCGGTCGTTTTGCGCAACACCTCGGGCTTTGTCTATTACGTCTCGATGACCGGGATCACCGGCGCCGCGCTGACCGACACGGAAACGGTGGCGAAATCGGTTTCCCGCATCAAGGGCCACACCGCCCTGCCGGTCTGTGTCGGTTTCGGCATCAAGACGAGCGAAGACGCCGAAGCGATTGGCCGCACCGCGGATGGCGTGGTCGTGGGCACGGCGATCGTGCGTGAAGTCGAGAAGAATCTCGATGAGAACGGCAAGGGGTCGGACCGTACGGTAACGGCGGTGCACGACCTGATCCGGACCCTGAGCGCGGGTGTAAAACGCGCCAGAAGCTGATAAGATGCTAAAAATTGCCTATATTAGGGGCACACTGCACGCGCGGGCCTGAACCGCGCCCGTGCCAAGCCTGCAGCAATGGCGGGCGACAAGCGTATCGCGTAACAGGAAGGCGCAAGCATGAACTGGATCAATGACGGCGTTTTGCCGAAGATTCGTTCCTTTCTGAACAAGAAGGACACGCCCGAGAATCTGTGGGTGAAATGCCCCGAATCCGGCGAGATGGTGTTCTACCGCGATCTCGAGGCCAATCAGTGGGTGGTGCCGAATTCCGGCTACCACATGAAGATCAAGGCCCGCGACCGGCTCGGTCATTTCTTCGACGATGCCGCCTTCACCGAGGTCGAGGTGCCCGACGTACCTGTCGATCCGCTCAAGTTCCGCGGCATCAAGCGCTATACCGATCAGCTCCGCGATGCCCGCACCAAGACGAGCATGAAGGATTCGGTCCTGGTGGCGGACGGCAAGCTGTTCGGCCGCGATCTGACTGCCGCGGTGCAGGACTTCGACTTCATGGGCGGCACACTCGGCATGGCCGCCGGTTCCGCGGTTGTCGCCGGTCTCGACCGTGCCCGCGAACGCAAGACCCCGTTCGTGCTGTTCGCAGCCTCCGGCGGCGCGCGCATGCAGGAAGGCATGCTTTCCCTCATGCAGATGCCGCGCACCACGGTTGCCGTCGAACGGTTCCGTGAAACCGGCCTGCCTTATGTTGTGGTTTTCACCAATCCCACCACCGGCGGGGTGACGGCCTCCTACGCCATGCTGGGTGATGTGCACATCGCCGAGCCCGGTGCGCTGATCGGCTTCGCCGGTCCCCGTGTGATCGAGAACACGATCCGCGAAAAGCTGCCCAAGGGGTTCCAGACTGCCGAATATCTGCGGGAACACGGCATGGTCGACATGGTCGTGCACCGCCACAACATGCGCAATGTCATCGGTTCGCTGACCGGCATCTTCATGAAGGCGCCGGCCATTGACGAGATCGGCGACAAGCCGGCCAATGTCGTCAATATGCGCGACGTGGTTGTCGCCGCCGAAGGGGATGCGGAAGAAGACGAGCTGCTCGACAATCCCCCGATCGGCGCCCACGCCGAATAACACCCCAATCACCGGTCCGGGCCGACGGGCCCGGCCGCCAGTTTCGGTTCACCCGCCTTGTCCCGCATCGATGCCTTTCTGGAGCGCTTCACCGCGCTCCACCCCAAATTGATGGATCTCAGCCTCGAGCGGATCGAGCGGCTCCTGGCCGATCTCGGTCATCCCGAAGACCGGCTGCCGCCGGTGATCCATGTGGCAGGCACCAATGGCAAGGGTTCGGTCGTCGCCTATCTGCGGGCCATGCTCGAGGCGGCGGGCAAATCGGTGCATGTCTACACCTCCCCCCATCTGGTGCGCTTCAATGAGCGCATCCGGCTTGCGGGCGAACTGGTCCCGGATGAAAAGCTGATCGAGGCTTTCGAGCGCGCCGAAACGGTCAATGCCGGGCAAGGCATTACCTTTTTCGAGATCACCACGGCGGCGGCCTATATCCTCTTCTCGGAGACCCCCGCCGACTATTTGCTGCTCGAAACCGGGCTTGGGGGTCGGGTCGATACCACAAATGTGGTTGACCATCCGCTTGGCACCATCATCACCTCGATCTCGCTCGACCATATGCAGTTTCTCGGCGAGACCCTGGCCGATATCGCCGGCGAGAAAGCGGGTATCTTCAAGCCGGGCAGCCCGGCGGTGATTGCCCGCCAGCCCGAGGAAGCGTTCAAGGTGCTCGAGGCCCGCTGTCTCGATCTCGGCATAGCTCCGTTTGTCGCCGGTCATGATTTCGATGGCTACGAACAGGCCGGCCGGTTCGTCTATCAGGATCTCGACGGACTCGAGGATTTGCCGCGTCCCCGCCTTTTGGGGACCCACCAGATCGACAATGCGGCGCTGGCCGTCGCCGCCATCCGGCATTTCAACCTGCCGGTCGATGGTACCGCCATGGCCGCCGGGCTGAGGCAGGTCGACTGGCCCGCCCGCATGATGCCGCTCGAAGGCGAGCTCAAATCCCTGATCGGCGCTGAAGACGAGCTCTGGCTCGATGGCGGCCATAACCAGGCCGGCGCCGAAGCCCTGGCTCGGGCGCTGAGCGATCTCAATGAGAAGCGCTCCCTGCCGCTGACCCTGGTTCTCGGCATGCTCTCGACCAAGGACGCCGCCCGCTATGTGGCTGCGTTTACCGGTCTTGCCAAACAGATCGTCACCGTGACCATTCCCGATGAGCCCAACGCCATTCCGGCGGAAGACCTGGCCGAGGTGGCGCGCAAGGGGGGGTTCGAGGCCCGCGCCGCGAACTCGATCTCCGAAGCCCTGGGCTCTCTCGAACCGGGCGCCAAGCGCGTGGTGATTGGCGGGTCGCTTTATCTCGCCGGCGCGGTGCTGAAACAGAACGGCACGCTGCCGCGTTGACTTCACGTGATGCGTTCACGGCGACATCCATCTTCCTCACAATCGCGTTGACGCTACTGGTCAAGACCATTGCGCGTTACCATTAGGAGAGAAGCGCTCTGAGCGGCGCGCACGAAGAGCTCACCATCCACCGAGAAAGGGGAGACAATGACAAGCTACAACAAGAACCCCGACGTCATTGCCCGCCTGACCCCGGAACAGTACCGGGTGACCCAGGAGAACGGGACCGAGCGTCCGTTCACCGGTGAATATGACGATCACAAGGAACCGGGCATCTATGTCGATATCGTTTCGGGTGAGCCCTTGTTCGCTTCCGCAGACAAGTTCGATTCCGGCTGCGGCTGGCCCAGTTTCACAAAGCCCATCGTACCGGCCAATGTCAGCGAATTGCGGGACATGAGCCACGGCATGGTCCGCACCGAGGTGCGCTCCGCCCATGGTGACAGCCATCTCGGCCATGTGTTCAACGATGGCCCCGTCGATCGCGGCGGCCTGCGCTATTGCATCAATTCGGCCTCGCTGCGGTTCGTTCATCGCGACGACATGCAGGCAGAGGGCTATGGCGACTATCTCGACCAAGTGGAGGATGTGACATGACTGAACGTGCTGTACTCGCTGGCGGCTGCTTCTGGGGCATGCAGGATTTGATCCGCAAGCAGCCCGGCATCGTCTCGACCCGGGTCGGTTATTCCGGCGGCGATGTGCCCAATGCGACCTATCGCAATCACGGCACCCATGCCGAGGCCGTCGAGATTATTTTCGACCCCGAGGTGACGAGCTATCGCGCCGTGCTCGAATTCTTCTTCCAGATCCATGACCCCACCACCCGCAACCGCCAGGGCAATGATGTGGGCATGAGCTATCGCTCGGCGATTTACTATGAAGACGATGAGCAAAAGCGGGTCGCCCTCGACACCATCAAGGATGTCGAAGCCTCGGGCCTTTGGCCTGGCAAAGTGGTGACCGAGGTCGAGCCGGTTGGCGACTTCTGGGAAGCCGAACCCGAACACCAGGACTATCTGGTGCGTAATCCGGGTGGCTATACCTGCCATTTCCCGCGCGCCGGCTGGGTGTTGCCGAAGCGTGACGCGGCCGAGTGAGCGCCGTGCCGCAAGGCAGAAAGGCTCCGGTGGAGCCTTTCTCGGCGCGAACACCCTGAGAGTTGCGCGCTCTGAGGGAAAAGCGCCCATACCTATGCAAAAGTGAGGCCACCAATGGCGATCGCCAACTCTCACACCATCGGCTTTGGCGGCGGGTGCCACTGGTGCACCGAGGCGGTCTTTGCCGCGCTCAAGGGCGTTTCAGACGTGGAACAGGGTTATATCGCCTCGGTTCCGCCTGATGAGGCGCTGTCCGAGGCGGTGATCGTTCATTTCGACCCGGCAACCATTTCGCTCGAGGTCTTGGTCGAGGTCCATTTGCACACCCATTCAAGCACCTCCAACCACACCATGCGCGGCAAATACCGCAGCGCGATCTACGCAACGAGTGACGCCCAGCGCGGCGAGGCCGAAGAAATGCTCTCGCACCTGCAAGCCGGCTTTGACGAGAAGCTGGTGACGCGCGTCCTGCCGTTTGTGGTGTTCGAACCTTCGCCTGAACAATTCCGCGACTATGCGGTCAGGAACCAGGGCAAGCCGTTCTGCAGGGCCTATATCGATCCCAAGCTGGCTGTGTTGCGGCGCGATTTTTCGGCATTTGCCGCCTCCGTGTGACCAAAAACAAAGGGCGGGTCCTGTGACCCGCCCTTTTGCGATAAGCAAAACTTCTTCTGGCCGTCAGGCCGCGTGACCCTCGAGCCACTTGATCATGGCCACGCGCGACAGCGTCGCGCCGACATGCATGTCGGCCACTTCGCCATTCTTGAACACCAGATAGGTCGGCATCGAACGCACATTGAAGCGCGTGACCGTGCCGACATTCTCTTCCGAGTTCAGCTTCACGATTTTCAACCGCGCGCCGAGTTCGGACTGGGCGTCTTCCAGTACGGGGTCCATCGCCTTGCAGGGCGCGCACCATTCGGCCCAGAAATCGACGAGCACCGGAACGTCGCTGGCCATGACTTCGCTGTCGAAGTCGCCGTCACTGACTGCCTTGAGGCCCATCAGGCCGCGTGGCCTTCCAGCCATTTGACCAGCCCGGCCTTGGGCTCGCCCGCACCGATCTTCATGTCGGCCGCGGTGCCATCCTTGAACAGGATCATGGTCGGGATCGAGCGAATGCCGAACTGGGCAGCGATACCCGGGTTTTCGTCGACATTAAGCTTGGCGATCTTCACCCGGCCTGCCATCTCGGTCGAGATCTCTTCGAGAACCGGGGCGATGGCCTTGCACGGGCCGCACCACTCGGCCCAGAAATCGACAAGCACGGGCACGTCGGACTGAAGTACGTCCTGCGCAAAGCTCTGTTCGGTGACCTGCTGCGTCATAAGAAAATCCTTTCGAAACGCGTTTAATGATAAGCTAGGCAGAGTCGCCGGGCGGTTCAAGGCCGTCACGCGGGGGTGAACGAATTTGTCACCGCATCCATCTCCGGCGCATTCGCCATTATCACCGCGCCGGTTTCGACCCACAAAATCCCTGCGGAAACCGCGCGGCCCGGGAAGGATTTTTCAAGCGCGGCGCGATAAAGCGCCAGCTGGGTCAGATAGGCAGCGGGAATGCCATCGTCGGGCGGGGCGGCATCGGATTTGAAATCGATGATGGTCAGCGTGCTGCTGTCGATGAGCCGGTCGATCCGGCCCGACAGGCGCACCGGTCCCTGCGGAAGGGACAAATCAGCGGAAATGGTGACTTCACCCCGGCTTTGCGGGCCGAACAAGCCGACGACGGGCGGATGTTCGATCAACCCCAGCGCCTTGTCGATCAGGGCCTCATGGGCCTCGGACTGATCCGGCAACAACGCGCCAAGCGCCTTGCGCGCGACGGACCCGCGTTCAGCGGGGTCAATGGCGGGCAGCTGGTTGAGAAGCGCGTGCACCGCGATCCCCCGTCGGCGCGCCGCCTCCGCGTCACCGGTTCCACCGGCTGTCCTCAGGTCGTGATCGCCCGCAAGAGAAGGCGAAACCACCGGAATGCTCAAGGGCGCAGGCGCCGGTTCGGTGAGCCAGCCGGGCAGGGGGGCGGGATCGCTGCCAGCAATGGCCCCGCCTTGCCCCGCTTCCTGTGCTCCAACGCTGCCCGCGAAAACCAGACCCGGTCGGCCTTCAGCATCATGGGTTTCCTCGCCATGGGGCAAGAGGCCCGCCTTGACCAGCCCGTACCAGCTCTTTGCCGGTGCGCCGCCATCCTTGTCGGCCTTGCCTGTGAGATAAAGTTCATCCTCTGCCCGGGTCAGCGCGACATAGAGCTTGCGCCGGTATTCGTCGAACTCGGCATCGCGCCGCGCCTGTTTGACCATGTCGATCGGCGCGCAGCCCTTGCCACCCCCGAGCCAGAGCACGAAGTGCCGGCTCGGATCGTCCTGCGGGGCATTGACCGCGACCGGATGGGCAAGGTTGCGCCCGGCGGGCACATCGGCCGCATCGGCCAGGATGACAACGGGCGCTTCGAGCCCCTTGGCCCCGTGAATGGTCATCACCCGCACCGTGTCGCCCGCTTCGCTCAACTCGCGCTTGACCCCGCGTTCGGTCTGCCTGAGCCCGGCAATGAAGGCGACCATCGACGGATCGCGCGTCCGCTCGTGATCGAGCGCCATATCGAGAAATTCATTGAGCACATCATCGACCTCGATGCCGAGCCGGGCATGGAACTGCTTGATCCCGCCTTCGGCGAACAACAGCCGGGCGAAGAAATCATAAGGCCGCTGCCGGTCGAGCCGCGCCCGCCAGGCACGCAGGCGCGCATGGGCCGCCGCGGCCCAGTCTTCGGTTTGCGCCAATTCCCCCAGCTGACGCCAAACGGTTCTGTCGCCGCGACCGGCACACAGGGCTTCAAGCGCCGCTTCGGAGATGCCGAACAGCGGCGACCGCAGAACGGTCGCCAGGTTGAGATCGTCCCCGGGATTGATCAGCACATCCCCGAGCGCCAGCAAATCCTCGACCGCGATATGGCTTGTGACCGAAAGCCGGTCGGCGCCGGCATTGGGAATGCCGGCCTGTTTGAGCGCACGGATGATCTCGTGAAACAGCGTACCGCGCTTCTGCGCAAGGATCATCACATCGCCCGGCGTGATGGCGCGCCCGCGCCCTGCAAGGGGACGTCTCTCAGCCAGCCATACCCCGATCCGCGCCACGATATCGGCGGCGAGCCGCCGTTCGGGACTGCGCATGTCGATCGGTTCTGTCGGGTAGTGATCGAGTTCTTCAGGCGCCTCCGCGCGCGCGGCCAGGGGCCACAGTTCCACCCGCCCGCCGCGATCGGTCCGCGCGGCGATGTGCCGGGTCGGACGGGGATCGGCTTCGAGCCCGGCATGGGCTTCCCCGGCCGCAAACACACGGTCGACAGCGCTCAACACGGTCGAAACGGTGCGGAAACTGGTCTTGAGCTCGAGGCGCTCGAACCTGGCCCCGGCATCCGCCGCCCGTGCGGCCAGCCGCTTGCCGGTTTCCGCGAACAGATGCGGCGCGGCGCCCTGGAACGAAAAGATCGACTGCTTTTCGTCGCCCACCGCGAACACGGTGCGCGGCTTTTGGACGGCGCTGTCCCCGGAAAAGAACTCCTCGGTCAGCGCACTGACGATGTCCCATTGTTCGGGATTGGTGTCCTGGCTTTCATCGACCAGGATATGGGTGATCGCGGCGTCGAGCTTGTAGCTCACCCAGGCCCCGACCGAGCGGATGGTCAGCAAGTCGCGCAGCTTGTCGATCAGATCGTCGAAATCGACCAGCGCCCGCCCGCGCTTCATTGCCTCGTAGCGTTCGAGCACGGCCTTGAGAATCGACATCAGGGCGCGGGACCGTTCGAAAGCGGTCGCTGCGGCGTAGACCGGCACGAGTCCGGCCACGCGCCCTGTCTCGGCGCGAATGCGGTCGGCGAGATCGGGGTCGCTTTTCTGCAGCGCGGCGGTGACGTTCTCGTTCTTGGGGGCAGCGAGGTCGGCCTTGGTCAGAAACGCCGCGAAAACGGCTTCCGGGCTCTCCGGCATTTCGCTTTCGGCGGCAAACTTGCCCGCCAGCGTCTTGGAGCCGCCAAGGTGATCGAGATGCGCCGCGACCCCTGCAAATTCGCTGTGCGGAATGATCGCGTCGCCGGTGATGCGCTTCGCGATGCTGGCCGCATCGTCCTGGGCACTCAATCCCAGCAAATTGCGCAGATTGGCCTCGGCCCGCGCCGGGTCGGACAGCGCACGCGTGAGGCGCGGTCCGAAGGCGAGGGCTGCATCGAGTACGTCTTCGAGCCGCGTGTCCGAGGCCGCCGCAAACAGGGTCTCGACGGCTTCTGTGAGCGCTACGTCGCCATTGAGCCCGTCCGCCAGCACAGATTGCCGCGCGGCGTGCACGAGCCCGGCTTTCTCCGCATCCTCGATCACGGTGAAATCGAAGGGCAGGCCCGCCTCGAGCGGGAAACGGTGCAGCACCGCCTCGCAAAAGGCGTGAATGGTGTTGATCTTGAGCCCGCCCGGAGTCTCCAGCGCCTGCGCGAACAACAGCCGCGCGCGCTCGAACGTGACCCGGTCGGGCGGCTGGCCGGTGACACTGGCGAGCTCTGCAACGAGCGCTTCATCCGCCATCAGGGCCCATTCACCGAGCGCCTTGGCAACGCGCCCGCGCATCTCGGCGGCGGCGGCCTTGGTATAGGTGAGGCAGAGGATTTCGTCCGGCTTGACCCCCGCCAAGAGAAGCCGCAGCACCCGCCGCGTCAGAACGAAGGTCTTGCCGGCCCCGGCATTGGCCGACACCCAGACGCTGGACGTGGGGTCGGCGGCCCGGGCCTGGGCATGCCGCGTATCGTCGGGGATGGCGAGCTTGTCGTTCATTCGTCCTCGCCCTCCGTCCCGCCCCATTCGCGGACCCGGGCCAGATGGGCGTAGTCGCGCACATAGCGCGCCTTGGTGTCCGGCATCAGCCCCGCGATCATCGGCGTCGTATCGGAGAAGAGGAAATGCGCGATATGCGCCTGCAGGAGGTGCCAATAGTCATCGACGATCTTGTCGAGCGGCTGGCCGTCCGTCGCGAATTCGGTGACCGCGAGCGGCACCGGACCATGCGCCAGCTTGAGAAAGGCCAGCCGCGCCGGCGCGCCGGTAAGCTTTGTATCGAACCCGCCCCGCCTTGCGATCAGCGCCTCGATCGGAAGCTGGGGTGCCAGAAATCCGGTCATCGTCTTCTTGTCGGGAATAGAGCCGGTCTTGAAATCGAGGATTTCGATCCGCCCGTCCTTCATCCGGTCGATCCGGTCGGCCCGGCCATAGAGCGTGAAGTCGGCGCCCGAGACCTGTAGCGCTGTCTCCCCCTTCGTCTCCGCAAAGCGTTGGTCGACATTGGCCGCCCGCTCCCGCTCCCAATCGAGCCAGGCCGTGCCGATGGCAGAAAATCGCCTGAGCCAGATGTCACGTTGTGCCGGGACGTCATTGAGCGCTTCAAACCGCTCGGCGGCCAACCGGTTGAGAACGACCTCCGCATCCGGTGCGGCCGGGTCGTGCCCCTTCTCGATGAAATCCCCCAATATGCCGTGGATCAGCGTACCGCGTTCCGCTGCATCGATCACCTCGCCGAGCCCAGGCAGCTTTGTGAGGCGCAGGACCCGCTTGGCATAGATCTCGTAAGGGTCGCGAATGAGCGGTTCGATCTCGGTCACGGAGAGACGTTTGGGCCGCAGCGCGGCCGGCGGACAGGGGGCCGGGCGTTTGGCGGGGACCGGCGCACCGGCATCGTCGAGCCGCGCCGCGAAATCGAGCCAGCGTGCGCCGCGTTCCTGCATGGTCTCGCTCGCAGGCTTCCCGACAAACGCGGTCAACCGTTTGAGAAACCGCGAGGGATCGGCGGGCGACGTGCCAACGCGGATGGCATGGGTGAGAATGGCGTTGCGGTTGCCAAGCGCCATTTCGAAGTCATGGGCCGCCTGCCCGATGCGGAATTCGGGTGGCTCGAGCCCGGCATCGACTTGCATGCCGCGTGACAGCCACGGGCCGGGATCGGCGTCGTCCGGCCAGGCGCCTTCATTGAGCCCGGCAAGGATCATCAGATCGGCACTCATCAACCGCGCTTCGATCCGGCCCCACAGGGAGACATCCCGCCGCGCTGGCGCGGGGGGATGAACCTTTTCCGCTCCCATCAGGGTGACGAAAGCGTCGCCAAGGGCCGGCGCGGTGGCGGTAAACCCGTCCTCTCCTGCGCTCAGCCTGTCGATGAGGGCAACGAGTTCCGGCCCGCCATCGAGCGGAGCCCGCGCAATGCCATCCGCCGGCACCCGCAATGCGTCGAGCGCCTTGCCAAGAGCGCGGGCAAGAGCCGGCAGATGCGGGCGCTGCTCTGCGAAAACTTCGAGCAGTGGCGACAGGGCCGCATCCAGTCGCCCAACGAGCTCGGTCAACTGCTCTGCGGTCGCCTCGTCATATTGCATGGCCGCGTGATCCAGCCGTTTGCCGGCATTGTCGGCGATCAGCCTGGTGAGACCCTCAAGGCCGGGCGGTACCCGCCGGCCGCGCAGGACGCCCTTGTCGAGGGCGCGGCGCAGGTCGTCGAGGTGCTTGCGTTCGAACCCCAGGGTGACGGGGGCTGCGCCCAGCAGCCCGACAAGCTCCACCGGGCCGCAATTCGTCCCCGCCAGCGCCAGCATCTGACGCACCAGCCGTCCGGCACCCGACTGGCTGAGAGGAATGCCGGCGCTGTCGTCGATCTCGATCCCGAAGCGTTCGAGCTCCCGTGCGATCCGGCGGGCGAGATCGCGGTCGGGCGCGATGATGCCGATGCGGCCCCGGTTTTCGTTCAGCGCTTCGCGAACCGCCACGGAAATGGCCCGCGCTTCGTCGTGCTGGTTGGGCGCCGTGATCAGGGCCACCGATCCAAATGCCTCTGCAATCACTTTGTCGCCATGCGCCGCCCGCCAGCCCGACCATGCGCCGCTCATCTCTGAGCGCGCCAAGGCCTGCCGCACGATGGTCGTACGCGGCGCGATGGTGTCGGCCAGTTCTTCGACAGCGCCGGGCCCGGAATCGAAGACCCGTAACAGCCGCATCAGCGCATACTGGCTGTTGGTTTCGGGATTGGCCTGCTTGTTCAAAAGCGCGGCATGATCGTCCGGCCCGAGGTCGGTATCGAGCCCGGGCAGGACCACCACGCCGTTTGGCAGGTCGGCAATGGCAGCGAGCAGTCTTGCGGTGGCCGGCATCGAACCCGTCGAACCGGCTGCAATGACGGGGCGTTCGCCGAAGCGGCTAAGCGCATTTTCGGCTTCATTGTCGACGTTCCGCCGACGCAGGTCTGCGTGATCCGCCCCGCCAATGTCTTCGAGGTGTTTGGGCCATGCGGTCAGCGCGATCGAGAGAAACGCCAGCGTCTCCTGCCAGTGAACGGCGACGTCCCGGTCTTCGGGCACAAGCCCGGCAAACACCGAAGGATCGATCTCTTCGATATGCAGCCGGTCGACGAGCTGACCGAGCGATCCGGCGAGCGAAATGATTTCGGCGGCGCTGGGCGGGCTGGCAAAGCCTGACGGATTGACCTCGACCCAGCGCCCCACGAGCCGGGCCAGGGTGAGCTGTCTGAGAGATGGATGGGTGGCCGGGGGCAGCGGCCAGTCGGTATCGAGGAACGCCGCTTCCTCGGGATCTGATTCCCCCAGCGGGCGGATATCGGGCAGCAATCCGCCACCATCGAGCCTGTCGGTGAAGGTGGCGATCAGCGCTTGGCGCACGCGCTGGGAAGGCACGAACACGGTGATGTCCGCCAGCCCGAAGGGCGGGGTGGGAATTGCCCCGCCGGTCAGCGTGCCATCGCAGATCCGCTCGACCAGCGTCGGCAGAAACGGCGCGTGCGGCGCGATGGTAAAAAGCGCTTGGCGGCGCATCAACCGCGTCCCCTCACAAGGCATTGCTCGGCCTCGACAATGGCCTCGGGGTCCCCGATATGCAACCACGGCGCCTCAAGCATGACGCCGTGAAGGCTATGCTCGGCCAACGCCTGATCGAGGAGCGGAGTGATCGGGCCATATCCTTGCGGCAGGGCCATGAGAAACGCACGCGGCGCCAGCATCATCCCGGCATAGATCACCGGTTTGCCCCTGCCTTCCCGGGAAAGACGGGCATTGGTGTCGAGCACGAAATCGTGTGCGCCGCGATGCCCGACGGCGCGCGCGGGTTCGGCGCAAAGCAGCACAGGACCGTCACGGCTCACGGTGGTCATCCGCGCGACCGGACGATCACTGCCTGCCGGCCAGAACGCGTCGGTATTGGCAATGAGCACCGGATCGCTCGATGTGTTCGGCAGGGCATGGCGGATGCCACCGCCAACCCCCAACAGCTCGGATTCGACAGAAACTTCAAAGGCAAGATCGGGATGGCTGGCAGCAACCGCCTCGATATGACTGGTGATCTGTGCGGCAAGGTGATGTGCGGTCACCGTGAAACGGGTGATGCCCTCCGCGGCGAGATTGGCAGCGATGCGATCAAGGACAGGCTGCCCGGCAACCGGGGTGAGCGGTTTGGGACGTTGATCCGACAGCGCGCCCATGCGCGTGCCACGCCCGGCCGCAAGCAGGATCGCATCCGGCATCACCGTCATACTGGCGGGGGAAAGCCGGCAAGGCTTCGGGCAAGCCGGTCCCGGTCAGTGGTGGGCGGGGGAATGATGTCCGTGCGTCGCGCCGCCGGGTCCGATGCGAGATCGAACCGGATGACCCAGTGCGGTTCATCGAACAGGCCGGGCAGGCGTTCCGGCCATTCGACGATCAGCAAGGCACTCCGGTCTTCGAACAGGCCAAGCTCAATGGCTTCGTCCGGATCGCCGAGGCGATAGAGATCGGCATGGATCACCGGACCCGCGGGGGTGTCATAGGGTTGAACCAGCGCAAAGGTGGGGCTTGGCACGTCGAGTTCGGGATCGCCCGCAAGCTGTCGGATCAGGGCACGGGCGAAACTTGATTTTCCTGCCCCCAGCCCGCCCTCGAGCAGGATCCGTTCGCCTGATGAAAGATGGGGCACAAGAGCCGCGGCCAGCGCCGCGGTCTGCGCTTCACCGGCAAGGATCACGCAGAACATGATGCCGCGCCTATTCGGCGGGGCTGGCGCCTTCGGCGGGCACCACCCGGCTTTGCCGCGCCGGCAGGTTGACGATCACCCGTGTGCCGCGCGGTTCGCGCGCGGCAATCTGGACCGTGCCCGAATGCAGGTGCACGAAGGTTTTCACAATGGCGAGCCCGAGCCCGGCGCCGCGTTGCCGGCCTTGCACCGCATGACCTTCGAACCGGTCGAAGACCGAGCGCACGAGCTCCTCGGGAATGCCTGCACCCTCATCGTCCACGGTGAAGATGATGCGCTCGCCCCCGCGCGATGACACCGCGATTTTGACCGTCGCGCCGGGATCGGAATAGCGCACGGCGTTGGACAGCAGATTATAGAGGACCTGCACGATCCGGGTCTCGTCTGCGATGAAGACCGGCAGATCGTCGGCGATGTCGACCTCGATATTGACCGGGCTTTCGCTACCCGACGTTGCCAGTGCACCGGCCTGGGCCTTTTCGATCAGCTTCTCGATGTCGAGGATTTCCGGCTGCAATTCGGCAATGCCGGCGTCGGCACTGGCCAGATCGAGGATATTGTCGATGAGGATGCCGAGCGCCTCGCTCGAGGAGCGGATATAGGCGGTATATTCACGCTGGCGGTCATTGAGCGGCCCGAGCTCTTCATTGGCGAGGAGATCGGAAAAGCCGATGATATTGGTCAGCGGCGAACGCAATTCATAAGAGACGTTCTGGACGAAGGCGTCCTTGAGTTTGTCGGCGGTCTCAAGCGCCTCGTTTCGCTCCTTCAGGAGCTGTTCGTACTGTGCGGCCTGGGTGACATCGACAAAACTGACAAGCGATTGTCCGTTGGGCAGACGCACGATCGCGTAGTCGATCAACTTGCCATCGGCGCGCGATAACCGGCCATGGGCGTCGCGCCGGTTGGGGTCCATGTCGATGACCGCCTGTTTGAGTTCGCCCCAGATCCGGGCACCATCTTCGGGCATGACTTCGGCACAGGCCTTGGCGATCGCATCGATATGCGGATGGGTCGACAGCGCTTTCATGTCGACGCCCCAGAGCCCGGAGAGCTGAGGGTTATGCAGCTTCAGCTTTCCGTCCGTGCCGAACACCGCCACCGCCTCGGAAAGCCCGTTAAGCGTCTCGCGCTGCACTTCAATGAGCGAATTGTGCTGGCTTTCGAGCGCCAGCCGTTCGGTGACGTTCTCATAGACATAGATCACCCCGCGATGCTTGGGCGCGGGGGAGGCGATGACGTTGAGGACCTGGCCATTGGGCAGATGCCACATGGATTCGCGCGGTGCCTCGAGCCCGTATGATTTCAGATGCTCCTTGCGCCAGGCGCGGTAGTCGGCTTCCGCCGGCAGCATGTCGCTGGTGCGCAGCCGGTCGAGGATCTGCCCTTCATTGGGTCCGGTTTCGAGCCAGGCCTGATCGAGCCCCCACAGATCGGCAAAGGCCTTGTTGTAGTGGGTGAGCTTGCCATCCGCATCGAACACCGCGACCGGCGTGGCCAGCTCGTTGATGGCCGCCGTGAGGAAACTGAGCGCGGGATCGTTCTGCGCTTCGTTGGAGGCTGCGCCCTGAACCGCGTAGCCTGCAGCGCCGTCCTCGAGCGAGAAAAGCGTCACATCGAGCGGCCCGGCCTGGGGATGGGTTTCGCTGAGCGAAACCGGTCCTTCTCCTTCACGCCGCGCCTTGCGGTGCCGTTCGATGGAGGCGCGGTCGAACAGTTCCGGCAGTTGGCCGTCCGGTCCCGGCGTCTTGCCCAGCGTCTTGAGCATGTCGAGATAGGGCGCATTCACAAACGCCAGTGCGCCCCGGCTGTCCCGGATCCAGGCGGGATGGTTGAGGCAGGAGATCAGCGCCGTGCAGCTCTCAATGGTGGGCCGCCGCCTCAAGCTGCCGGCCAGCGCAAAGGGTTCGGCCTCGATACCTCGCTTGGGTGAAATGCGTACCACCGGCGCGCCGGCCACCAGCCGGCCCGTGATCTCGAATTCCGCCCCGCCAAGCGCCCTGACGCCGGCAGAGAATTCGACGCCCGCAGCCCTGAGCGTTGCCAGTTGGGCCGAAAGCCCGGTCACGCTGTCCCGCGGCAGCCAGCGTTCGAGATCGAGGATGGCGGCGGGGTCGTTCTCCCCGTCAATGATCAGGCTGACCGGTCCGAAAACCTGGGGCTCGCTGGCATGCTCCCGCCAGATCAGCGTGACCTCTCGCATGCCGGCCAGAAGGCCCTCGAGCTCGTCGAGATGGGCCCGCATGTCCCGCAATTGCCGCCGCGCATAATTGGCGAGCGCATTGCCGCGCCGCCGCGCCCGGTAGGCAAAGAACGCCGACACCGCGCCAAAGGCCGCCGCCCCGCCTGCAATGGCAAAAGGTGTGACAGAAAGAATCTGGTTGGATGAAATTGACGCAAGGTTCAGCGCAAAGGCCGGCGAAGCACCCAGAATAGTCGTTAAACTAGCGCCGCCGAGTAATACTGTGCGCGTCCGGAACCGTTCCGGCACCATGCCCTTGCCTCACAAATGGATCCGCCGGTGAGCCCGCCAAAGCAGGCGAATCACTTGAACATACCGTCTCGGCGAATCGGGCAGAAGGCGAAAAAGCCCGGGGCAAGAAAAATCCCGGCTTGCGCAAACCTCAATTCTCTGAATCGCACAGATTTCTGTTTTGCGTCGTTTTTGCCCTCGCTGGCAATTCACTCAGCCTTCCAGCACCGCATCGAGCCGCGCATAGCCGGCCTCAAGTCCGTCAGCCATGCCTGACGCCGCCGCGCCATCCCGTGCTTCTTCGCTCGCATAGGTGATGGTCAGCGTCATCCGCGTGCCCGTGTCGATGGCATCGAACCGGGTTTCGGCCTCGGCCTCACCGCCGGTCCAGTCCTCGTCGAACAGCTCGACACCCCGGGTGAGGTGAGGAGCTTCGATGGCGGTGAACCGGCCGCTGAGGCCCATTTCGTCGCCACTGGTGGCACGGCGCCAGACATAGCGGTATTCGCCGCCAACCCTGAGGTCGATATCGCAGACCGGCATGGTCCAGCCGTCCGGACCCAATAGCCATTGCCGCACGAGTTCGGGCTTGGTGTGGGCGTCGAACACAAGCGTGGGCGGCGCGGCGAAGTCCCGCTTGATCTCGATGCTCCGGGGCGTCGGAGTGGTGACGGCGACGCTTGGATAGCGGGTGGTGACGGGGATCATGGCTTCACCTTTCTACGGCTGCATCGAGCGCCGCGATATCGATTTTCTGCATCTGCATCATCGCCGCAGCCGCTTTGCCGGCAATGGCCGGGTCGCTGTGGCCCATCAACTCGCCCAGCCGCCTGGGAATGATCTGCCAGGAGAGCCCGAACGCGTCGGTCAACCATCCGCACTGGCCTGCCGTGCCGCCCGCCGCGATCATCCGGTCCCAATATCGGTCGAGTTCAGCCTGGTCGGCGCAATCGACGAACAGCGAGATCGCAGGAGAGAATTGGAAATCCGGGCCGGCATTGAGTGCCATGAAGTGCTGGTCGAACAGCCGGAAGCTCGCGGTCATCAGCTTACCGGACGGTCCCGGACCGGCGTCGCCATAGCGGCTTTCACTGAGGATCTCACCGTCCCCGAACACATTGAGGTAGTGGGCGATGGCCTCATCGGCGTTGAAGTTGAACCAAAGACAGGTGGTGATCTTGGGCATGGAATGCTCCCTTTGTGCCGCTCAGGCGTCTTTGGACCCGGTCCCGGATGAGGCCTGCATGCTTGCGAGCAGGGCGTCGAGCCGGCGGTAATTGCCTTCCCAGATTTCCCGATATCGCTCGAGCCAGCTCACGGCGCCCGCCATCGCTTCCCCCTCGATATGGCAGGGACGTTTTTGGGCGATCTGTTGTCGCGAGATCAGCCCGGCCTTCTCCAGCACCTTGAGGTGCTTCGAGATCGCCGGCTGGCTCATGGCGAAGGGCTCGGCCAGTTCGTTGACCGACGCGTCCCCCTTGGCCAGCCGGGCGAGGATTGCACGGCGTGTGGGGTCGGCAAGCGCAGCGAATGTGGCGTCCAGTTGGGCTTCGGTCATATTATATAACTAAATAGTTTTAGAACAAAATGGTTATAGAAAAATCCGGGCGAAGCGTCAAGCCGCGATCGATGCCGCGCCGGAACGGGAGAGGCTTGCTAGTGGCGGTTCTCGCGCAGCGCGTCCTTCAGGGCACTGACTTCCTCACGCAGCGCCCGCACTTCGGTGAGTACCACTTCGGTCTCTGAATGCAGCGCCTGGCGATCGGCCTCGGCCAGCGCATCGGTTTCTTTCTGCATGGCTGCAACGATCACACCGATGAAAAGGTTGAGCACGGTGAAGGCGGTCGAGATGATGAACGGAACGAAGAACGCCCAGGCATAGGGATGCGCTTCCATGACCGGGCGGACGATGCCCATCGACCAGCTTTCAAGCGTCATGATCTGGAACAGCGAGTACAGCGAGGCGGCAATCGTGCCGAACCAATCCGGGAAATCCTCGCCGTACAGATTGGTCGCCATGACCGCGAACACGTAGAAGATGAGGCTCAGCAGGATGACGACCGAACCCATGCCGGGCAATGCGCCGATCAGCCCGCCGATCACACGGCGCAGCGAGGGCACCATGGAAACCAGCCGCAGCACGCGCAGAATGCGGAAGGCGCGAAGGATCGACAACGCCCCGGCCGCGGGCAAAAGCGAGATGGCAACGATGGTGAAATCGAACACCCCCCAGGGATCGGTGAAGAATTTGAGCCGATGGGCGTAGATCCGCAGACAGATCTCGATCACGAACAAGCCCAGCACCACCCGGTCGATCACATGCAGGATGCCGCCCCATCGCGCCATGACCGCATCCGAGGTCTCAAGCCCGAGCGTGATGGCGTTGAGAACGATGACGAGGATCACGGCGAGTTCCCATTCGCGCCTGGCGATAAGATTGACGATGGTGTTGCGCATTCGGACTGGTTCCCGTCTGAGTGTCGACGCATAGATAGGTGGCGGAGGCCCGGGAAAAAGACGGCTTTCCCGTTACCGGCCCATTCGGGGCAAAGGCATAACGATAAAGGCAAATCCGTGACAGGCCATCAATGACTTCTCCTTCGGAACACGCCTACACCATCGCTGTTGTCGCCAATGGCGCCGCCGGGCGAAATCTCGATGGCGGCAAACGCGACTGGGCCGAAACCCTGGCGCCTCTGGGAGAAGTCGTCAGTGTCGTCCAACCGGACGGAAAGTCGTTTCGAAAGACGCTCGAAGAAGTCTTCGCCGACAAGAGAACCGATCTTGTAGTTGCGGCGGGCGGTGACGGGACGGTTTCGGCCTGCGCCCATTACTGCGTCGAGACCGGCAAAGCGCTTTTGCCCTTGCCCTTCGGGACCTTCAATCTGTTTGCCCGCGCCATCGGAATCGGGCCCGATCCCGAGCCGGCCTTGACCGCGCTAGACACCTATCATGCTGACCGCATCGATGTTGGCCGGGTCAATGGTCAGGTGTTTCTGCACCATGTCTCGGGGGGCCTGCACACCCGCTTCGTCAGGTTTCGTGATGCGGTGCCCTATGCCAGCCGGCTGGGCAAGATGTTGGCCGGTGTGCGGGCCCTGCACCGGGCCGCGCGCACCCTGCCGCGCCGGCGAATGCGCATCGAAATCGATGGCACCCCGCTCGATTTCCGGACCGCAGGCTATGCCGTCACGGTCAACGGCCTCGCCGAAGCACCCGGGCAATTGCCCGTTGCCGAAGACCCCCAGGGCGGGCGGCTGGTTGTCTATGTGACCAAGCTCAACGCGTCCTGGCAGGTCGCCTGGATGATTCTTCAAGCCATGGTTGGCCGCTGGAACACCAATGATCTGCTCGAGCCCCATCCGGCGCACAAGGTGGTGTTGGGTGGCCGCAAGCGTGTCCTTTCGGTTACCGTTGACGGGGAGCGCCGGCGGCTCGAGGCACCGGTGACATGCGAGATCGAGCAACAGGCGCTTACCGTCTTGCGCCCATCACCGGAGACCCCGTCATGAGCCAAAGCACAGCCGGGAGGCTGCCCGAGATCACCATCACCTACTGCACCCAGTGCAATTGGCTCCTGCGTGCCGGCTGGATGGCGCAGGAATTGCTGTCCAGTTTTCATTCGAACCTCGGCGGGGTCCGCCTGGTCCCTGGCACCGGCGGGGTCTTCGTCATCGAGGTCGATGGCAACGTCATCTGGAACCGGGTGACCGATGGCGGCTTCCCCGACATCAAGACGCTCAAACAGCGCGTGCGCGACATCGTCGATCCTTCCCGCGATCTGGGTCACACGGACCGGCCTTGATCGACACGCACCACACCTGTCGGATTTCACCATTTGCAAGCTCCCGCTTGCGCTTGGGCGTCAGTCCGCTATCGTTCCGGGACAAATGCCCAGAGGGGAATCGCCATGCATAAATTCAAGATCGTCGCCCGCAAGAACGACCAGTTCGGCGTCCAGTTCGTCTACAACGCCGAGATCATGGTCTGGTCGGAAAGCTACACCTCGAAATCGAGCGCCCAGAACTGCATCGACTCGATCAAGAAGAACGCACCCGACGCTGCGGTTGCCGATCTCACAAAGGACGAGGACGCCAAAGGCTACCGTTTCGAGATCGTCGCCTCCAAGGACGACCAGTTCTTCGTGCGGTTCGTTGCCTCGAATGGCGAAACCATGGTTCGCTCCGAGACCTACACCTCGAAGTCGAGCGCCAAGAACTGCGTCGAGTCGGTCAAGAAGAACGCGCCCGGCGCACCGGTCGAAGACGAAAGCTGATTTCTTTCCGGACCCCACGGCCCGGCTGCAATCGCGATCGATCCGCGCCGGCGGGTAAGCCCGGCGGCGCATCACCGCTGTCTGATCGGAATTCATCAAACAACAAGACCATCACAGGGAGCCCATGATGAAACTTACCCTTGCCCCGGTCCTGTTTGCCCTTGGCGCCGCGCTGGCGCTGCCGGCAAACGCGCAGGATGCCCTGCCGGACCTCGAAGGCCGCACAATCGTTGCGGTCACCGAAAATGCCTACACCCCGCTCAACTTCGCCGATCCGGCGACGGGCGAAGGCATCGGTTGGGAATATGATGCCTTCAACGAGATCGCCAAGCGTCTCAACGCCACTGTCGACTGGAACCTTGCGAGCTGGGACACCATGATCCAGGCCGTGCGCGAGGGCCAGTATGATGTCGGCATGGACGGCATCACCATCACCGAGGAGCGAGAAGAGCAGATCGACTTCTCTGCGCCTTACATGACCTCCCAGCAATTCATGCTGGTGCGCGCCGATGAGGAGCGCATCGAAGGCCCGGCTTCGTTTTCCGCCGATGAAAGCCTGACCATCGGTGCCCAGGCCGGGACCACCAACTTCTATGTCGCGGTCTATGAAGTCCTCGACGGTGACGAAGCCAATCCGCGCATCAAACTGTTCGAGACTTTCGGCGCCTCCGTGCAGGCCCTCAAATCGGGCGATGTGGACATGGTGCTGATGGATGCTACCTCGGCCCGCGGCTATATCGGGGCTAATCCCGGTGCCTTCAAACAGGTGGGCGACGCACTCGGCACCGAGCAGTTCGGCTTCATCTTCACCCCGGGTTCCGATCTTGTCGAACCGGTCAACGCGGCGATCGCCTCGATGCGTGAAGACGGCACTCTCGATGCCTTGAACCAGAAATGGTTCTTCGAATACAACGCCGCGCAATAAGCGCCACGCCTGCGTCACGCATCGGCGCAGGCATGTTTCCCTAAATGCGCACCCGCGCCGGCTTCCGGCGCGGGCCATTCCCCAAAAGGCTCATGCCCGACGCCACCCCCCAGCCCGAAGCCTATCGCCCGCGCAAGCAGCGCCGACCCTTGCCCTGGTGGTTGCTGGCAACGGCGCTCCTGGGCCTGCTCGGGTTGTGGGCGATTACCGTCGACGCCGACTATGCGCTGATCTTCAGGGCGCTGTCCGGGGGTATCGGGACCACCTTGTTCGTCACCGCGGTTGCGTTCACCCTGGCGGTATTACTGGGCGCTATCGTCGCGCTGGCGCGCAATTCCAAGCTGGAACCCGTCCGGCAGGTCGCGATTTTCTATACCGAGATCGTGCGCGGCGTGCCCATGCTGGTCTTGCTGTTCTACATCGCCTTTGTCGGCGCCCCCGCGATTGTCGAGGGGGTCAACTGGGTGCTTACCCCGCTGCGCGAACTGGGGCTGATCGGCAAACTGACCGTGCGTCAGTTCGACTTCACCTGGCGCGCCATCATCGCGCTGACCATTTCCTATTCCGCCTTCATCGCCGAGATTTTCAGGGCCGGTATCCAGTCTGTCGATCAGGGCCATGTCGAAGCCGCCCGGGCCCTCGGTCTTTCACGCTGGCACACATTCCGCTTCGTGATCGCTCCGCAGGCCGCGCGCACCGTGCTGCCGCCGCTGGGCAACGAATTGGTGGCGATGATCAAGGATTCAGCGCTCGTGTCGGCTCTGGGGGTGCAGGACATTACCCAGCTCGGCAAGGTCTACTCGGCTTCGACCTTCAAGTTTTTCGAGACCTACAACATCGTCGCTTATCTCTATCTGGTGCTGACCATCACCCTTTCGCTCGCCGTGCGCTGGCTCGAAAGCGTGCTTGGCAAGGCCGACAGGGTGCGCAACCAGCACTGACAGCGCCGCCTGGCCAGCCAAGGGATCTTGGTCGACAAATGAGAAGCCCGCCGGGGTGACCGGCGGGCCTTGCATTTTGGTCTGGGCAGGAGAGCGGTGAGCCCGTCCTCCTGAAGGGCCTGGCTTACATCGCGCTTTCGGCGGCCTTGCAAAGCTCCATGAAGTCCTCGTCCGACAGCATCATGTCGTCATGCTCTTCCATCATGGCATCGTCTTCCGACATCGCATCGTCTTCCGACATCGCATCGTCTTCCATCATGGCGTCGTCGTGCCCTTCTTCCATCATGGCATCATCTTCCATCATGGCGTCGTCATGCTCTTCTTCCATCATGGCATCGTCCTCCATCATGGCGTCGTCTTCGCTCATGGAGTCCTCTTCCATCATCATGTCGTCATGCATGAGGGTGTCACACTTGGCCATGAACTCCTCTTCGGAGAGGCCGCCATACATGTCGCCGTCCTGGGCCATGGCGGGCACTGCTGCGCTCCCCAGCATGAGCCCGGTGGTGAACAGCGTTGCGATGAGAATCTTGCTTGTGGGTTTCATGTTCCGTTTCCTGACGGTTTGTGTGAATTCGCAAACGAACCCTAGGGCCAGACGCGCTCGCATGCCCGTCACACCCGCTCACAAGAGCTTGCGGTTTGTGTGAACGGGATCGGCAGTAAAATTCTGTAAAATCAGCATAAAAACCCCGGCGGCCGAAGCCGCCCGGGTGCCGCGGTCAATCCTGTGATCACCTTCAGTCGCTGAACGTCAGGACTTCAAGGTCCGCGCCGCCGGCAGCACTGTGGCAGGCGATACACCCCGCATCCATGCCTTTGGCGACCCGCCCTGCGAGTTGTACGCCTGCCGGGTTCTTGTCGAGGGTGCCGTCCGGAAGATACTTGGCCCAGAACCAGTCCTGGTTATCCGGATCGTAGCCTTCTTCGCGCTTGAACATGATGGTTACGGCCTGCAACCATTCATCGGGATTTTCATAGACACTGTCCCGATCCGCGCCCTCGCCCATATGGTTCTGCTTGACCAGAAGCCGGCCCGACCGGCCATCCATTTCAACGGTTGTGGCGACCACTTCCTGAATGGCGCCATGCGGTTCGTTGCCTTCAAAGGGCCTTGAGACCATCCGGTCATCACCGACCAGCCTCGCAGCGGCCATCTTGTCCCACAGGGTCAACGCGAAATCGACGTCATGAGGACCCCCGAACGGAGCCATATCGTCCGCCATCATGCTGTCTTCCATCATGGCATCTTCACCGTCCTGCGACAGGGCAGTTCCTGCCAGTCCGGCGACCAGAACACAGGCCGCGAGCCCGCTTGTCATGGCAAGTCCAATTCTCATGATATTTACCTCCCGCGATTGTTGAGCATTCAACTGGAACCAAGTCCGGGGTGCGAGCAAATCAAACCCGCTTCACGCCGTCTCAACACTGATCACTGATTGGCCGGCGGGAACCGCGTGAGGGCGCTGAAATCTGGCGGCAAACAGTGTGACGCGTGCCCGTCCAACCGATGACGCCCCCGTGAGCCGGGAGTGATCGGTAACAAATCCATGTCGGGCAGGCTAAACCCCGAATAGGTGAATTAACGGATCGGTAAAACGGCGGGCGCAAACTCGCGCGCGGGGGGCATGAGAGGAAGCGCGGCCGGTAACGGACCGCCAATGGGCATGGACCTGTTTGCGAACCTGCTAGAGTTCAGATCGACCTCGGTCTTGTTCAACATCGCCGTGGTCCTCATCTTTTATGTCGCCGCGCGGCTCCTGTCCGCGCGCGGTCCCGTCGCTCTTGCCTTTGCCTTCTCGCCGCTCATCCTGGCCTGGGCCTATGACAATGCCCAATCGACCGGCGCACTCGCCTTTCTCAACTAGGCTGTGGCCCGTCCCGGAAAGCCATGCGCCATCGCGTCGATTTGGCGCAACGGCAACCCACCCCGAAGCGCTAGAAGAAGAAAAGAGTTTTCCCGAGGAGTGATTTAAATCGCGTCCGGGAATACCGATAATAGTGTTGAACCTGATAGCGCCATGAAAGGACGAACCAATGGCTTTGCTGATTGGCGACACAGCGCCGGATTTTGAAGCGGACACCACCGAAGGCCGGATCCGTTTCCACGACTATATCGACGGTCACTGGGCCGTCCTGTTCTCGCATCCCAAGAACTACACCCCGGTTTGCACCACCGAGCTCGGCTACACCGCCAAGCTCAAGCCCGAATTCGACAAGCGCGGCGTCAAGGTCATGGGCCTTTCCGTCGACAAGATCGAAGATCATGCGGGCTGGGCCAAGGACATTGAGGACACCCAGGGTGCCGCCCTCAATTTCCCGCTGATCGCCGACCACGATCGCGCTGTGGCTACCAAATACGAGATGATTCACCCCAATGCCGACGACAGCCTGACCGTGCGCTCGGTCTTCGTCATCGGCCCGGACAAGAAGATCAAGCTGAAGATCGAATATCCGGCCTCGACCGGCCGCAATTTCGATGAGGTTCTCCGCGTCATCGACAGCCTGCAGCTCACCGCCAAGCACAAGGTGGCAACCCCGGTGAACTGGAAGAACGGTGAAGACGTGATCATCGTCCCCGCAGTGTCGGACGAAGACGCAAAGGGCCAGTTCCCCGATGGCTGGAACGCCGTGCGGCCCTATCTGCGCATCGTCAAGCAGCCCGGCGCGTAACCGGCTGGCTGACGCGACCTTGCAAGGGGCGGTGCTTCGGTGCCGCCCTTTTTTATTGCCTGAACACGAAGCGGTCGAACCCGAAAAACGAAACCGACATGGCCACCGCGGTACCGATGACAAGCGCGATGAACGGCCAGAGCCCGGGCACGATGAGCAGCGCGGCCGAATAGACGCCGTAATTGACGAGTGCTGACGCGATCACCACGGCGAAATAGCGCGAGCCCTCCCGCGCGGCTCCGTCCTTCGCCCGTCCCCAGGAGAAGTTCCTGTTGATCTGCCAGGTCACGAAGGCGGCCACCGCGATCGCCACGATGCGGGCTCTGAAGGGGTCGATGCTGAAGCCCGAATTCAGCAGCGTCAGCACCAGCGCATCGACCGTGAAGCCGGTGCCGCCCGCGATCACAAAGCCCGTAAGCCGGCGGAGCAACGGGTGTTTGACGGGCAAGGGCGTTGCGGTTTCGGTCTCGTGTGATGGGTCCATGGTTTAGCCGATCTTAAGCCCTGAGGCGTAAGCCTTGGTCTTCTCATGCGCACCGGCAGCAGGATGCCACCGTGACGATGCCTTCCCATACGGCCACCCGGCAGCCCAATGCCAGCCCTGTGGCGCAACAAATCCTTCGATTTGCGCTTTTTTATCTGGCGATCGCGGCCTTCTTCATCATTCGCGAGGTCATTCAGGCGCCGCGAACCCCGCTTTTCGGCGACACCGACGATGCGCTGCGCATCACCCAGGCCCTGGATCTCCTCGGCGGTCAGAACTGGTTCGACACCACCCAATACCGGCTTGGCGGCGATGCCGGTGCCATCATTCACTGGTCCCGCTTCATCGATGCGCCGATTGCCCTTCTCATCCTGATTTCGCGGCCTTTTCTCGGCGATGGCGCGATCGTGTTCGCCGCCTATGCCTGGCCGCTGATCCTGCTCGGTGCGCTTCTCGCCCTGTCGGCTCGCCTGTGCACATGGCTGCTGGGACCGGATGGCGCACTGCCCGGTTACATACTGCCGGCCCTGTCGCTGACCCTGATGGTCGAGTTCTCCCCGGGCCGGGTCGATCACCACAACGCCCAGGCCGTGCTGACGCTGCTGATTGCCTTCGCCGCGGTCGCCAGTTGGCGGGTGCGTGGCTTTGCCATCATCAGCGGCCTTGCGACTGCGCTTACCATCGCCATCGGCACCGAGACGCTGCCCTTTGTGGCCATGGCCATTCTGACCTTCGGCCTGATCCACGTGTTCCGGCCGGATCATTCAGGCGCGGTGCGCGGTTTCGGTCTCGCGCTCCTGGCCGGGCTTGTGGTTTCCATGGTCACGACAATGCCAAACGATTTGTGGTTTGTCGGGGCGTGCGATGCACTTTCCGCCACCTATCTCGTCGCTGCCGGGGGGGCAGGGCTGGCCCTGTTTCTCGCCACCCTGGTTCCTGCACCCGGTGGCTGGATCGGCCGGTTCGCGGTCACCGCGGCGCTGGGGCTTGTCGTCATCGCGGCTACGGTCTGGCTCTATCCCCAATGTCTGGGTGGGCCCTATGCCGGGCTCGACCCCTGGCTGAGCGAAAACTGGCTGCCCCGCATCACCGAGGCCATGCCGATCTGGCAGTCCTTCGAAACCCAACCCGGCTTCACGGCCTCGGTCGCCTTGCCGCCGCTCGCCGGGGTGTTGGTCATGAGCGTCATCTTGTGGCGCGAGCGCGCCAACCGCGCTGAATGGCTGATCCTGTTTGGCTTCCTGCTGCTGGCGGTTCTGGTCATGGTGATCCAGATGCGGGGCTCGCGCCTCGCCGCCATTCTTGCGGTACCGGCAGGCGCCTGGGTCATTCTGGCTGCCCGCGCCCATTATCAGAACAAGGGCGGCGTTCTGCCGGTTCTCGGTCTTGCCGGCGCATGGCTGCTGTTTGCCGGCCTGCCGGTCGGGCTGGCGATCAACACGCTGGCGCCGCCCCAGGACCAGCGCATTGTCGGGCATGCGGACGGCACGCCGACCGATCGCGCGGCCTGCCTGATGCAAGACACCTACTCCGATCTCGCCGCGCTGCCGAAATCCCGCGTGATTGCGCCCAATGATCTCGGACCGCACATCCTCATCTATACCCCGCATGAGGCGCTCGGCGCGCCCTATCATCGCAATGCCGCTTCGATTCGCGATACCTTCACCGTGTTCAATGGCACCGAGGCGGAAGCCCGTGCAGTGTTCGAGAGGCGCAAGGCGGATTACATCGTGATCTGTGAAGGTGTGCCCGAACTCGACGGCCTCGCGGGTGCGGCACAAGACAGCATTGCAGTTGCTTTGCGGCAGGGCCATTTGCCGGACTGGCTGGAAGAAAAGAGTGATCCGGGGGCGAGGCTGCGCTGGTTCGTGCCCGCGCCGCGCTGAGCGTCAGCCAAGTCCCAGATCCTCGCGCAGCTTTTTTGTCAGCTTGGCGGCAATCAGGCTGTGAGCCTGGGTCAGATAGGCCTTGAAGTCCGCGCTGGTGAATCCGGCTTCTGCGGAGACCTGCACCCATTTGGCGCGCGCCAGATAGGGCGCGGGGTGGATCCCGGCTTGCTCGGTCAGCATCGCATAGCTCTCATCGGGAACCTTGAAGGCGATCGCGGGATCATTCCACTGGTTCTGGATGGCAAAGATCTTGCCGCCGACCTTGAACACGCTCGCCCCACCCCATTGCACGACATGGCTCGTGCCGGGCAGGGCGCTGCAGATCGCCTCGAACTCGGAACGCGAAATCACGGCCCCGGCTCAAAGCATGTTGTTTTGACGTTGGCGGCGGCGGGTGAACTTGAGGAGAACGCCGCCCAGAAACAGCGCCGCAAACCCCACGAGCCCAAGCGCCAGCCATGCCGGCCAGCCCAGAAGCGTGACAACGCCCGGATGCCATTGCGCCGGGTCCTGTTCGCCGCCGCTCAACAGCGAGCCGATGGTGAAAAGGCTGTTGGTGCCGAGCCAGGATTGCTCCACCCAGACCTGCCCCAGCGGGGCCCGCCACATATCGTGGAAAATGGCAGCGCCGAGCCCGGCAAGACCCGCCAGCCCGATCACCAGGATGATCGTGCCAATGATACGGAACAGAACCCTGATCACCGCCATTGATGTCACCCTTTGCGATTGGCCTTGTCACCGCCCGGACCAGTCTTTTGACCGCATCCGCCCGCCACCCGGAAGGGCGGCATCTGGTGAAACCATACTCACAACTGGTCGAATTTCCTATAGCGCCGCGAGGACCGCCGGCTGCCGGCAAGGGCAAACAGCAGGCCGGGCACGCCGAACAGCACCCAGCCGGGCAGGGCCAGCAGGGGCGCGGCAACGCCGATCCACAGCCAGTCGCCTGCCTGCCCGCGAATGAAGCTTTCGAATCCGGCAACGCCATTGGCGTCGACCCCGCGCCAGCTTTCGATGAACGGTGTCACCACAAAAGCCTCCGCGGCAAGCATGCGTGTGCCGTCAACGACCAGCAATATCAGCGCGAACCCGATCAGCCAGGTCGCCAGAATGCGAAAAATCAACTTCATATGCGCGTCCCTCGCGCCCGCCGCTCTTCGCCTCTAGCACAGCTCGAGCGTGGCGCGCAGCCACTAGTTAGGCGCCGCAAATGCGCTGCGCAAGCCATGCGGGCCTGCTCGTGCACCCTTGGCGCTATCCTTGAACGCGTCAGCGCGGCGATTGGATGCACGCCGCCGGCGCGGCCTCAGGCGGTCGGTTGTGCGGTTCATTCGGATTTTGCGGCAAAACGGGTGATCGCCCTCTTGCGGTCGGGCCCGGTCTCGGTATATTGCCGGCCCGGGCCAGACGGGACTTCCGTTTCGCCCGCCGGCGCCTTGCGCCAATTGCGGAGAGATGGCCGAGTGGTCGAAGGCGCACGCCTGGAACGCGTGTAGGCGGGTAACCGTCTCGAGGGTTCGAATCCCTCTCTCTCCGCCACTTCCAAGCGGTTGGCATTTGCCAACGCAAACCTCCGGTGGAGGTTTGCGAGCGCAGGAAGGCCATGAGAGCTATGCTCGAATGGCAGGAATGCAAAAATCTCCGAGTTCGAACTTCGTCCCTCTCTCCGCCATTCCCTGTCTTACGCTTTGTTCGCTGGGCTCACATGCTGCCACAGGGCGGGCGAAAGCCCGGTCGCGCTGTCACGCTCCTGGCGTCACATTTGCACATTCTCCCGGACTCTCTGCCACTCCGCATCCGCTTTGCGCCAGCGCATCGATCGATACAGTGGATCGATTGAAGGCAGGATGGCCATGAGAGCTATGCTCGAACGGCGGGACGGCTACTCACTCCGGTTCGGACCTGGTACTTTGCTTTGAACAGCATTGCCGGTTACTCCGCCGGCGGGGCCTCGCCCTCGGGCCGGTAGCCCGTGCCATAATAGATCCGGAAGGTGTTGAGCCGCTTACCAAACCGTTCGACCGGGATCGTGGCGACTTCTTCGAGCGACAGGAATCGGTCGCGATAGGGCTCGATGGTGAAGTCACCCTCTGCCAGGATCAGCGCCGAAGCGTCTTCCGCGATTGCCGGATTTTGCCAGTAATCGAACTGGGAGTGCCGGTCTTGCAGGTCCGTCACGACAGGATTTTCAAGCTGGAAGGCGAATTGGGAGGCAAGCGTGTAGCGTGTGCCGGCGAGGAAGTCGGGATCGAGCTCCGCCTGAAGCGCCCGTCCGGCTTCCCCGACTTCGTCCCAGCCATGCACCACGATGGCTTCCCAGTCGTGCTCCTCGAAAAAGTAAGGCGCGATGGGGACAACCACGTAATTGATCGAAAGCAGGATATTCATGGCCACGCCGAAAGCGACAGCAACCGTGATCGTGATCCGCGACCGGATGTGGGCTGCGGCCAGCGGTACCAAGAGAATGTAGGCAACCACGTTCCAGTAGCTCGCCACGCGGACGAAGACTCCCAATGCCGAGATGGCCAGCGTGGACACCGTGAAGGTTCCGTACATCAACGATTTGCCGGCTCCCGCGAAGCGGTTGCCCGCGCGCTTGACGGCCATCCCGAACAGGGCCGGGAACATGACCGGAAGCGTGTAGAACAGGATTGATAGGAGCACATAAATCAGCAGCCAGAGCTGAACCTGGGAGAGCGCCAGACCCGCGCCTCCCTCCCACCGCTCGCTCGTATGAAAGGCAAACGAGGCCTGAGCGTGCAACAAATTCCAGATCAGGACCGGCGCCTGCAGCAATATTGCCAGCAAGGCGGCAAGATAGAGATGAGGATTGGTGAGGTGGTGCCGATATCGCGGCATCAGGACAATCACCGCCCCGAGCGCAAAGCCGAAGAGCGCGCCGTTATATTTGGATAGCACTGCAAGGCCCAGCGTCGCGGCCCCGCCATAAAGCGCAAAAAGCGCAGATCGTCCCGCCGTATCGCCCGACAGGAACAGCGAAAACAGATAGCCGCTGAAAAGGATCAGCAGCACCACGAGGTAATCGGGAAACACCAGCACGGTGGTGGCAAAGAAACCTGTCGACCCCAGAAACAGGATGACCGCGATCCAGAATGTGCGCGAAGCATCTTGTGGGGTCAGCTTCCGGGCCCAGAGCCAGAAGGCGAAAAAGCATCCGAAAAGCGCCACGATGGCAGGCAGCCTGAGCGCGAAGAGCGACCAGCCGGCAACCGCATGTGACAGACCCAAAACCCAGGCATTGAGAGGAGGGTGGTCGAAATAGGACCAGTCCGGATTGAGACCCCAGAGCCAGTAATAGGCTTCGTCCCCGACCGGCGCGAGGGAGAAGAACAACCAGAGCTTGAGTGCAAGCAGCACCAGCGCCGATCCGATCAGCCAGCGCGGCGCTCCCATCAGATCCCTGAGCGTTGTGATGGCCCCGTCCCCTGCAGGTTGATGACAGCGCTTGATAGCCGAGGCAAGGCCGCGGCGAAAACCCCAAACATCGACTCCGGGCGGGTCCACTCCCTTTCACCCCATTGCCAAGACCTGTTGGGATATGTACGAATAGTGAAAAATGTGAAGTGATACCACACAACTCCGAAGCGGAGTGCCGGCCAGGGACCGGGTGAAGGTATTGCGCTGCGTCCTTTACGGGCTGCAGGGAGGGAACATGGACGAGCCGGTGCCGCCAGTCGAGACAGACCAGGAAATGGGCGAATTTGACGCCGAAGTGGGCCGTAAACTGCGCCGTTTCCGCCGCGCCGCCGACAAGACCATCCAGCAGGTCGCCAACGAAACAGGGCTGTCTGTATCCTTCATCTCCCAGATCGAACGCGGCCGCTCGACCCCCTCGCTTGCCTCTTTCTGCCGGCTGTGCCGTGCCCTTGGCGCCTCGACCGACACCTTGCTCGGCCTGGCCGATCAGACCCAGCCCGTGACCCGCAAGGGCGAACGCACCGCCTTCTCGCTTGGCGACAAGGATCGCTTCTACGAAAAGCTGGGTCCGGGCTTCCCCGGCGCCATCATCAACGCTTGCCTCGTCTATCGCCCGCCGGGCCATGCGTCCGAATTGTTCAGTCATGAAGGCGAGGAATTCGTCTACCTGCTCGAAGGCGAGATCACCTATCAGCTCGACGGCACGAAATACTTCCTCCACGCTGGCGACACGCTGCATTTCCAGTCCATACGCCAGCACATCTCGACGGTCGGCGACAAACCGGCGGTGGAACTATGGGTCGGCACCATGCCGCTCTATGACGGAGGATAAACTCGCCCGCCGGACCCGTCCGGGCCCGGCGATCCCTGCATCCTGATCGGAGCAATCACCAAAGACCGGGCCGTAACAGGGACCTCGTGCGCCCCGGAAAACACCACACGGAGGAGGTTATGAAAGTAAAGCGCCTGCTGCCTGCCCTCATGCTGGGGCTGGCCCTGTCGACAGCGCCGGCCGCTCTCAGTCCGGCATTCGCCGAAACGCCTGCGGACACGCTGGTCGTGGCCGACGTGATCGACGATGTCATCACCCTCGACCCGCATGAAGTCAGCGAGATCGGCGGTGTTCTGACCACCAATCAGGTCTATCAGACCCTGGTCAGCTATGACGTCAACGATCCCACCCAGATCTTCGGCGTGCTCGCCGAAAGCTGGGAAGTGGCCGAAGATGGGGTGACCTTCACCTTCCACATGAACCCGGATGCCAAATTCGCTTCCGGCAATCCGGTTACTGCCGAGGATGCGGAATATTCGATCCGCCGCATCGTGAAGATGAACAAGCGTTCCGCCTTCATCATCACCCAGTTCGGTTTTACCCCGGAAAATGTGGATGAGTGGGTCAAGGCGACCGACGAGAACACTCTCGTCGTGAAGATCGCCGAACCCTACGCTCCGAGCTTCCTGCTCTATTGCCTGTCCTCCTATGCCTCGGCGATTGTCGAGAAGGCGGCTGTCGAAGAGCATGTCGAAGGCGACGATTTCGGTAACGCCTGGCTCAAGAACGGCGTGCCCTCGGTCGGCTCCGGCCCTTATATCGTCTCACGCTGGGACCCCAAGGAAGCCATCGTTCTCGAACGCAACGACAATTTCTGGGGCGAGCCCGCACCGCTGCAGCGCATCATCATCCGCCATGTGGGTGAAAGCGCGACCCAGCGCCTGCTGCTCGAACAGGGCGATATCGACATCGCCAACAAGCTGACCCCGGATGACCACGACGCTTTGGCCTCGAATGACGAGATCAAGAAGCTCGAGGGTCTGTCGGCGACCATCTACTATATGGGTCTGAATGTTCGCAACGAAGCACTCGGCAATGACAAGTTCCGCGAGGCCATGAAGTACCTCGTCGATTATCAAGGCATTGTCGACACCATCTCCCGCGGCACCATGGAAGTTCACCAGACCATGATCCCGCGCGGGTTCCTGGGGGCGACCGACTACAACCCCTATAGCTACGACCTTGAAAAGGCGAAGGCTCTCATTGAGGAATCCGGTCTTGAAACCCCGGTCGATCTCGGTGTCGTCGTCTGGAATTCGCCCCCGTACACGGACTTTGCCCAGGCCGCCCAGGCGACCATGGCGCCGGCGGGCGTGAACCTCAATCTCGAAGTCGTCGACGGTTCGCAGTGGCTTTCGCGCTACCGCAATGCCGACCTCGACATCTGGATGGGGCTGTGGGGCCCGGATTATCCCGATCCCCATTCCAACGCCAAGGCCTTCTCGGTCAATGTCGAGGATGCCCCGGACGGGTCCGAAGGTCTGGCCGACCGCTTCGGCTGGGATGCGGGCGATCTCTCGCCGCGCACCATGGAAGCGGTGCGTGAGCTCGACACCCAGAAGCGCCAGGAAATGTATGAGGAAATCCAGAAGGAGCATACCGATACTTCGCCCTTCCTCTACATGTTCCAGGAACTTCGGGCCGTCGGCGTGCGCTCGAATGTCGAAGGCATCGTGCTCGGCACCACCTTCGCAGACGACCGCTATTGGAACGTGACCAAATAAGCTAGGCTGATCCTGGCGAGTGTCCCGGCGGGCCGCGTGCCCGCCGGGGCTTTTTTCAATCCCTGCCGGCGCGGAACTTCACTATGGGACAATCGCGACTGTGGCGGGCGGTGCGCCGTCTGGCGGATGGCGCCCTGACCGTGGCCATCACCCTTTTGGGGCTGGTGGCGCTGACTTTCTTCATCGGCCGCATCGTGCCGATCGATCCTGTCCTCACCATTGTGGGGGAAAAGGCGCCCCAGGCGGTCTATGACCGGGTCTTTATCGAGCTCGGGCTCGACAAGCCGCTTTACGAACAGTTCTTCGTCTATCTCGGCGAGGTTATCCGCGGCGATCTCGGCACCTCTTTCGTGACCACGCGTCCCGTGATCGTCGATATCGGGCGGTTCTTCCCCGCCACGTTCGAACTGGCCACGCTCGGCATCGTGCTCGGCATCATCCTCGGGGTGCCCGCCGGCGTCGTTGCCGCGGTCAACCGCGAGAAATGGCCCGACCATCTGATCCGTGTCATCGGCCTGATCGGCTATTCCGTGCCGATTTTCTGGCTCTCGTTGATGGCGCTGCTGGTCTTCTACGCCCGCCTCGAATGGGTCGGCGGCCCCGGCCAGCTCGATATCTCCTACCAGTATTCCTATACCCGTGTTACCGGGCTCGTGCTGGTCGATACCGCTATGTCCGGCGACTTCGCGGTCTTCGCCAATGCGCTGAGCCACATCATCCTGCCCGCGATCCTGCTGGGCTACTATTCCATGGCCTATATCTCGCGCATGACGCGCTCGCTCATGCTCGAGCAGCTCAACGCCGAATACGTGCTGACTGCCCGCATAAAGGGCCTGCGCGAGGCGGTGGTCGTCACCCGTCACGCGCTCAGGAACGCTGCCATCCCGCTCGTCACCGTGATTGCGCTCAGCTACGGCATGCTGCTCGAAGGCTCGGTGCTGATCGAGACGGTCTTCGCCTGGCCCGGCCTTGGCAATTACATCGCCTCCTCGCTGCTATCCGGTGACATGGAAGCGGTGCTCGGCGGCACCCTGGTTGTCGGGGCGATCTTCGTGTTTCTCAATGTCGCGTCGGATGCGCTTTATCGCGTGCTCGACCCGCGTTCGCGATAGGAGGGGAAAATGGCTGACCTGACCCCCGAACAGACCGGCGCCCGCGCCTCCCTCGCCGAAGCGCGCTGGGCCGAATTCAAGAGCTTTGCAAAGCGTTTTGGCCGCAACCGGCTCGGCATGATCGGCTTTTCGATCACCGTGTTGCTGGTCGTCGCCGCCGCGCTGGCGCCCTGGCTTGCGACCCACGATCCCTATTTGCCTTCGCTGACCGCACGGCTCACACCGCCGGGCGCCGAATACTGGCTTGGCTCGGACGAACTGGGCCGGGACATATACTCGCGGATCCTGCATGGCGCGCGGCTGACCCTGTTCATCGTGTTGCTGGTCATCGTCACTTCCGCACCGATCGGGCTTCTGGTCGGCATCACCGCGGGTTATTTCGGCGGCTGGACCGACCGCATCTTCATGCGCATCACCGATGTGTTCCTCGCCATCCCGAAACTCCTGCTGGCTTTGGCCTTTGTCGCTGTGCTCGGCCCGGGCATCGTCAATGCGGCACTGGCGATCACCTTGACCGCATGGCCGCCCTATGCACGCCTCGCCCGCGCCGAAACCCTGATGATCCGCAATTCCGATTACGTGGCCGCGATCCGGCTCGCGGGGGCCTCGCCGCTCCGCATCATGGTTCGTCATGTGGCGCCCTTGTGCCTGTCTTCGGTCATTGTGCGCATGACCTTCGACATGGCTGGCATCATCCTGATTGCAGCGGGTCTCGGCTTTATCGGCCTGGGTGCCCAGCCGCCCCTGCCCGAATGGGGGGCGATGATTGCCACCGGCCGCAAATTCATCTTCGATCAGTGGTGGGTTGCCGCCATGCCGGGTCTGGCGATCTTCATCGTCTGCCTTGGCTTCAACCTTCTTGGCGACGCGCTGCGTGACCTGCTCGATCCGCATTTGAGGCAACGCCCATGACCGGCAAGCTCGTGGAAATCGACGATCTTCGTGTAGCCTTCCGCCAGGAGGACGGTTCTTATGCCGAGGCCGTGCGCGGGGTCGGCTTCACGCTCGGACGCGAAAAGCTCGGCATCGTCGGCGAATCCGGTTCCGGCAAGAGCCTGACCGGGCGTTCGCTGATGGGCATATTGCCCAAGACAGCAAGGGTGAGCGCCAGGACCCTGCGCTTCGACGGAAACGATGTGTTGAGCGCGCCCGCCGAGACCATGCGCAAGCTGCGCGGTTCGCGCATCGGCATGATCCTGCAGGACCCCAAATATTCGCTCAACCCCGTCATGCGGGTCGGCCGCCAGATCGTTGAATCGATCCGCGCCGGTGACCCGAAGATCGGCAAGACGGATGCGGAAAAAATCGCCATCGACATGCTCGAGGCGGTGCAGATCCGCGATCCCGAGCGGGTCTTCCGGGCCTATCCGCATGAGGTGTCGGGCGGCATGGGCCAGCGCGTCATGATCGCCATGATGCTGGTGCGCGAGCCGGACCTTCTGATCGCCGATGAGCCCACCTCGGCGCTGGATGTGACCGTACAGGCCCGGGTGCTCGATATTCTCGATGAACTGGTGACCCGCCGGAATATGGGGCTCATCTTCATCTCCCACGACCTCGGGCTTGTCAGCCGGTTCTGCGACCGGGTGATCGTCATGTATGCGGGCCAGGTGGTCGAGGAGATCGCGGCAAAGGACCTCGAAAACGCCACGCATCCATATACCCAAGGGTTGCTCAACTGCATGCCGCGGATCAACGGGTCGCTCGAGCCGCTGCCCGTGCTCGACCGTGACCCCGCCTGGCTGGCCGAAACCGGAGGCGCCAAGTGATCGAGATCGAAAACCTCAATGTCTGGTTCGGCGAGGGGCCCGACCGTGTCGATGCGGTCAAGAATGTCTCCATTTCCGTGGGTGAAGGTGAAAGCTTCGGGCTTGTCGGGGAATCCGGTTCGGGAAAATCGACCATTTTGCGCGCCGCCATGGGATTGGCCCCAACCTGGTCGGGCCGCATCTCGATCGGCGGCATCGACGCCCGCTCGGGCGACCGCCGGCAATTCCTCAAGACGGTGCAGATGGTGTTCCAGGACCCCTATGCCTCGCTGCATCCGCGCTATGTGATCGGCGAGGCGATTGCCGAACCCATGCGCATCAACAAGATCCCGGACTCCGAGGCGCGCACCGACCGGCTGCTCGAAGCGATCGGGCTGACCCCGGCGCATCGCTTCCGCTATCCGCACGAGCTGTCCGGCGGTCAGCGCCAGCGCGTGGCGGTCGCCCGCGCCCTCTCGCTCGATCCCAAGGTACTGTTGCTCGATGAGCCGACCTCGGCGCTCGATGTGTCGATCCAGGCCGAGATTCTCAACCTTCTCAACCGGCTCAAAAAGGAGCTGGGGCTGACCTTCATGATCGTCAGCCACGACCTCGCCGTCGTCAGCTATATGTGTGAGCGCCTGGCGGTGATGGCCCATGGCGAGATTGTCGAGGTGATGGACCGCGAGACCCTGAGATCGGGCGAGGCGAAAGAGCAGTACACCCGCGACCTGATCGCCGCGAGCGTGTGAGGCGGCTAGGCTTTCGTGAGGGCCGGTGTCAGGCTCCGGCCAGCAAGCCGCCAACCGCTAGCATCGAGAGCGTCACCGCCATAGCATAGCCGGTCAGTACCGCCACGGCGCCGGTATGCTCGGGTTTCAGCCCGCGGGCCACGAAGATCAACAGGATCGGCAACCAGTCGAGCGCATAGCGCTGGGCGCTGTACTGCGAGAACCCGTTCGAATGATAGAACAGGGTCAGTCCTAGAATGAGCGCGGCGGTCCCGAACCCGAAGAGGAACCGGCGGTCCCAGGGCGCCAGGAACGCCAGCAGCAGCACCGGGGCGACCAGGAACACCGACGCGCCGTTTGAATCGAACCCGGTCATTTCGGTCAGATAGGGGCCGCCGAACTGGATATGCGGGCCGGAGATGAACATGTAGACGGCGTTGAACAGGAAATAGGCGGGCGAAAACAGCCCGATATCCTGGACCCGTCCGTTGATGAACGAGTTGATCTCGTTGGTCTCCCCGAAAAGCGTCGGGTCCATATATTGGTACCCGGTCTCCATCGGTGCGCCGAAGCGCAGATAGTTATAGGTCAGGTAGACCGCGATGGCGGCGAGCGGGAAGGCGGCAAGCCTGAGCCCGCGTCCGATGGTCGCCCAGTCGATGCGGAACAGCGGCGTCTCGTCATCGAGCAGCAGCACATAGAGAAACGGCAGGTAGAGGATCGACATCTGCCGGCACAAAAACGCCATGCCGATGAACAGCCCGGTCAGTACCGCGCTTCTGAGATTGAGCGCCGAGAACAGCGCCGCCGAGACGAACACGAACCCCCAGAGCTGGGCAAAGAACCACACATGATCGCCGCGTATGGTCACGAAGGCGAGCGGGGTCGCAAACAAGGTCAAAAGCATGATGACCGAGGTCAGCGACCGATGGTCGGTGAGCTTGAGACCGATCCGCCACCACATCAGGGCAATGAGGCCGAAGCCCAGAAGCGACACCGGCACGAAGAACTGAAAATCGACCCCGAACAGCGCCACAAAAGGCAGGGCGATGACCCCCGGCATGGGCGGGAAGATGATGAAGGTCTTGCCGTCGAAGGCGGCGCAATCAGCATCGAAACATGCCTCGACATCGAACCGGCCCTGCAGCCAGGCATCAGCCATCAACGCATAGGAATTGCTGCCCGGCGCTTCCCGCAGCACGGCGAGCGCAAAGATCGCCAGAAAGGCGAGAACGAGGGCGCCAAGCACGCCGATCAGGGTCACGCGTTTGAGGGTCATGATAGGCGTCCTTCACGCTGGCCCGCGCTGAGCGAGAAAGTCAGCGTCTTGTGGCCGAAGAAGTTGACGACGGCGCCGACCCCGATGGCGATGCCATGGGCCAGCGCTTCGCGGATCGGTTCCGCATAGGGCATGCCGGTCTGCGCGGAAATCAGCATCAGGGTCAGGGCAAGCACCACAACCGCGCCGACCAGGTTGACCGCCAGGAAGATCGTCGCCTGCTGGGTGACGGGTCGGCTCGATCCTGGAAAGACGAACTGCCGGTAAAGCGTGAAGCCCACCGACATGCCAATGGCATAGGCAAGGATCACCGCCGCCTCGATCGGCAGCGCCAGCGACAGAGGGATGCGGATCAGCCAGTTGACCGCCGCCGCGAACCCGCCCAGCGCCAGGAAGCGAATGACCTGGTTCTGGAAAAGGCGCTCGATCGGCCCGCTCATATCAGCCAACCCCAGAGGAAGGCCGCCCCCATGATGCCGCCCAGCCCGATACTGACCTTGTCGCGAATAGCGAAGGCGACCGGATCGTCATTGAGCTGTTCGCGGTGGCACAACAGCCAGATCCGCGAGATCCACATGAACAACACCGCCGGGAACACCCAGAGCATGACCGGGGTCTTGTAGATCGTGGCCGCATACACATCGTTCATGATGTAGAGCACCATGATCGAGACCGCGCCCATGCCCGCGGCAATCCCCATGGAAAGAACGAAGCCTGCATCGGTCCCGAGATAACCGCGTCCATTGACGGCTTTGCGGCCATTGGCCACCGAGCGCTGGATTTCGGTCTGCCGCTTGGCAAACGACAGCGAGCCGAACAGGAACATCGAGAAAACCAGAAGCCAGGGCGAGGGCTCGACCGCGATCGCCGCAATGCCGATGCCGATGCGCAGGGTGAACAACACCGCCAGCGCGAAGACATCGACGATGGGCTGGCGCTTTAAATAGAACGAATAGCTCAAGGTGAGCGCCATATAGCCGACGATCAGCCCGAGCGCGGGCAGGCCAAGCGTGTTGGCGAGCGCCAGCGCCACGGCAATCAGCCCGGCGGCCGCAACCACGCCGTGCTTGAGCGCGATCACCCCGGCGGCGAGCGGGCGATTACGCTTGCTCCAATGCGCCCGGTCGTCGGCCAGATCGGCCAGATCGTTGACGAGATAGGTCCCGGACGCCATCAGCGACATGACCGCAAAGGCGATCAGCGACTGGATGAGCGCGGCCGGGTTTGTCGCCATGCCCGAAAGCACCAGCGGCACGAAAACCAGGGCATTCTTGGCCCATTGATGAACCCGCAGCGCCTTGGCCCATTGCCGCAGCCCGACCTTGGGGCGTTCGAAGACGGCCTCGATCGGCTTGCCCAGCGTCAGGGCACGGCGGGTCGTGGTGGCCGAGGTGCCCACCAGGATGATCGAGCTGGCCTCCGGCCACACGGTCAGATCCGCTGGCGAATCTCCTGCATAGGCGAACCCGGCGGGGAAATGTTCCGTCAGTGCCCTGGCCTTTGAGGCGCCCTTGAGATTGGTGGTGCCATCGCTGGCGATGACGAAATCGACAAAGTCGAACCGCCGCGCCAGCCGCCGGGCGACCAGTTCGTCGGCAGCGGTGGCCAGCCCGACCCTGCGGCCCTGATCATGGGCGTCCTTGGCATATTCGGCCAGGTCTTCATTGACCGGCAAATGGTCTGTCGACAGGGGCACGTTTTCGCTCAGCCTGCGCTTGAGCATCGCCTTGCCCTGCATCAGCCAGCCGAACACCTTGAAGATCCGCAAGGGGTTGCCTTTGATATAGGCGACCACGGATTCGTGCAGGATATCGGTCTTGATGAGGGTGTTGTCGACGTCGAGCACAAGCGGTGCGAGACCGGCTTGGTCGGAAAAGGAATCCGTCGAGGTCAAGTAAGGTTTGAGCATGGTGCCGCCGCCAGCTGTTTGACCGCACCATAGGCCTCGCGGGGACCTCGAGAAACGCTAACCCCTTGTTAACCTGAACTGATAAAGCTTTAACGAAGGCCCGATCCGACGGCGGAACACTCAGTCGAAGGTGATCTCTTCGCCCTGATTGTCCCACATGCGCACGATCGAACACTCGATCAGCCATTCGCTCTCGCACTTGACCGCCACCGCCTTCTCGAGCTGTGCCCGGTCGTTCCATCCGCAGGCCACTTCATGCCAGTGAAGGCCCTCCTGGTGCTGCATGAAGATGTCTGCCGTCCAACCCGCCGGGTAGCACCAGTTTGTCCTCAGGCAATCGGAGGGCCCGAGCCCGCTTTCCTCCATGCAGGCCTGCCGCGCACAGGCGAGGGTGGCGTCCGCCCCTTCGCCAAAACACACGCCCATGCCGGCCTCCGGCGCCTGGGCCACGCCGACCCCGATCTGCTGCGCCTGGGCAGGCAGGGCGGAAACGAGCGCCAACAGGGCAATAGCGGCGAAGCGAATGAATGACGGCATGATGGCTCTCCCTTGAGACAAGGCAGATTAGCCGAGGGGTTGGGTGCCCGCCACCACCATCTAGACGATCGTATAGGGCACGATCTCGCGATGATCGGGTGTGATCTCGATCCGGGCTGCAACCGGGGGCACCGAGCGCTGCGCGCAGTCGCGCCGCTCGCAAATGCGGCAGGAAATACCGATGGGGTCGAACCGCGCTTCGCTCGAGAGATCGAGGTCTTCGGCATAGACCAGCCGGTCGGCATCCGAGACCGCGCAGCCAAGCGCATAGGCATAGCGCCGGACAGGGCCGCGAAAGCCTCCGAGCCGCTTTTCCTGCGCCCATGCCAGGCACAGATAGCGCTGGCCATCGGGGGTCTCGGCCCGCTGGCGGATGATTTGCCCATGCGCCTCGAAGGCCCGATGGACGTTCCACAGGGGGCAGGCGCCGCCAAACCGCGCGAACTGTAGCGGTGTCGCCGAATGGCGCTTGGTGATGGTACCTGCCGCATCGACCCGCGCAAAAAAGAACGGCACCCCGCGCTGCCCGGTGCGTTGCAGCGTCGACAGGCGATGCCCGACCTGTTCAAGGCTGGCCGAGAATCGCTGGCTCAGCTCCTCGATATCGTAGCGTAGCGCCTCGGCGGCATTGAGAAACCGGCCATAGGGCATGCTCAGCGCCCCGGCGAAATAATTGGCGAGCCCCAAACGCGCGATGTCGCGCGCTTCCTCTGTCTTGAACCGAGCTTCCTCAACGATGCGGTCAATGGCGGTCTTTTGTTCCATCAGCGCCAGTTGCGCCGCGATCTGGAAGAACCGGCTGGGCTCTTCGAGCCGTCCATTCAGCCGCAGCACCCGGGTGCCGCGGTCGAAATCGCGCATCAGCATCGCCCCGCGCGGGGCCATGGTCTCGATCCGGATTTCATGGGTTTCAGCCACATAGGCCATCAGCCGGTCCAGCGGGTCGCCCGCTTCAAGTCCGATCTCGGCGGCCAGGGCCTCGGCCGCGCGGTCGAGCGAATCCACATAATTGTTGGCGTAGTGAAAGAAGTCCCGGACTTCTTCATAGGGGCTTTTCATGGGCTCGCCGCCTGGCCCCGTCATCGCTGCATCAAGGCTCGCCAGCCGCTCTGTGCCCTTGCGATAGGCTTCATAGAGCCGCAACAGCGCCTGCGCCGTATCGGGTGCTGTGGAGGCCACGGATTTGAGCTCCTGCAACCCGGGGATCGCATCGCCGAACACCGGGTCCGCCATCACCTCGCGCAAATCCTTGACGATCCGGTCGGCATTGTCGGCCAAAAGATCGGTGAGATCGAGATTGAACTTCTCGACAAGGCTCAACATGACCGAGGCTGTGATCGGGCGCTGATTGCTCTCCATCTGGTTGACATAGGAGGGCGAGACCTCGAGCCGTTCGGCCAATTGGGTCTGGGTCAGCCGGTTCTGCGTCCGCAGCGCCCTTAGCTTGGCGCCGGCAAAGACCTTGCGCTTGCTCATGGTCTTGGTCTTTCACAATTTCACATTGTTACAGGATAAACCCGGTGTGATTGTAACACATTGACCTGTTTCCGTCTCGGTCTGACCGGTACAAACCGCTAGGCTTTCCCGTAGCGCGCTGTGGGGAGGCTGTTTCATGCAGGAAATCATCAAGGCACTCGAAGAACGCCGCGCCGGGGCACGGCTCGGAGGTGGCTCCCGAGCGCTGCCAGGCGAAGTGGGAACCGGTTCGCCGGTTCGGCAGCGCGAGCACTAAGGGGGAGCTGCTATGCAGGAAATCATCAAGGCACTCGAAGAACGCCGCGCAGGGGCCCGACTAGGAGGCGGCCAAAGACGCATCGACACCCAGCACGGCAAGGGCAAGCTCACCGCCCGCGAACGCATCGAGGTGTTGCTCGATCCCGGCAGCTTCGAGGAATACGACATGTTCAAGACCCACCGGACCACCGAGTTCGGCATGGGCGAACAGATCGTGCCGGGCGATGGGGTCGTGACCGGCTGGGGCACCATCGACGGGCGGCTGGTCTATGTCTTCTCCCAGGATTTTACCGTCTTCGGCGGCTCGCTGAGCGAAACCCATGCCGAAAAGATCTGCAAGATCATGGATCTGGCGGTGCAAAACGGCGCCCCGGTGATCGGGCTCAACGATTCAGGCGGCGCCCGCATCCAGGAAGGTGTGGCCTCTCTCGGCGGCTATGCCGAAGTGTTCTGGCGCAATGTCCAGGCTTCCGGCGCTGTGCCCCAGATCTCGGTCATCATGGGGCCTTGCGCGGGCGGCGCGGTCTATTCCCCGGCCATGACCGACTTCATCTATATGGTCCGCGACACCTCCTACATGTTCGTGACCGGTCCCGATGTCGTCAAAACCGTCACCAACGAAACCGTCACCCATGAGGAACTGGGCGGCGCCTCCACCCACACACGGGTCTCCTCCGTGGCCGACGCCGCCTTCGACAATGACATCGAGACATTGCTCGAAGTGCGGCGTCTTTTTTCCTACCTGCCCTTGAGCGCCCGCGAGAAGCCGCCCGCCTGGCCGACGGTCGATGTCACCGACAGGGCCGAGCCGAGCCTCGACACCATCATCCCGCCCAATGCCAACACGCCCTATGACATGCATGAGGTCGTGCGCAAGATCGCCGATGAGGGCGAGTTTCTTGAACTCCAGGCCGAGCATGCGCGCAATATCCTCACCGGCTTTGTCCGGCTCGACGGGGAAACGGTGGGCGTGGTCGCCAACCAGCCCATGGTGCTGGCCGGGTGCCTCGATATCGACTCCTCGAAAAAGGCAGCCCGCTTCATCCGCTTTTGCGACGCTTTCGATATCCCCATCCTGACCTTTGTCGACGTACCCGGCTTCTTGCCCGGCACCGCGCAGGAATATGGCGGCATCATCAAGCACGGCGCCAAGCTTCTGTTCGCCTATGCCGAGGCGACCGTCCCCAAGGTCACCGTCATCACCCGCAAGGCCTATGGCGGTGCCTATGACGTCATGGCCTCAAAGCATATCCGCGCCGATGTGAACTATGCATGGCCTTCCGCCGAGATCGCGGTGATGGGCGCCAAGGGCGCATCCGAAATCCTCTACCGCTCCGAATTGGGCGACCCCGACAAGATCGCCAGGCGCACAAAGGACTACGAAGACCGCTTCGCCAATCCCTTCGTCGCCGCCGAGCGCGGCTTCATCGACGATGTCATCATGCCCCACAACACCCGCCGCCGGGTGATCGGCGCCCTGCGCACCCTCAGGAACAAACGCGCCACCACACCGATCAAGAAACACGACAACATTCCGCTGTGAGGGGGAGGGGATGAGTGCCATTGGAACCCCCACCCCTGACCCCTCCCCGCAAGGGGGAGGGGAAGCTGGTGCCGCCACCGCCTCGAAGCCCCACATGCCGACGAGGAAGAAGTTGATGGTCTCTCGCAAACACGTCATCGCTCAAATGCTTGTCGCTTGCCAATCGGCACGGCCCAGCTCCCTCCCCCTTGCGGGGAGGGTTGGGGTGGGGGACGGCCCGAAGGGCCTGCAAAGATGCGTGGGGGACGGCCCGAAGGGCCTGCAAGGATGCGTGGGGGACGGCCCGAAGGACCGACCAAAGAGCGGGGGAATATTGTGATGTCCGTCACCCGCCAACGCCAGATGCGAAACGACCCGACACCTGCGGAAAGAGCGATGTGGCGACTGCTCCACAATTTCAGAGAACTGCATTTTCGGCGCCAGGTGGCACTCGGTCCCTACTTCGCCGACTTCGCCTCTCACAAGGCCGAGCTGGTGATCGAGGTCGACGGCGATACTCACAGCGCTGCAGGTGGACCGGAGCACGATGCGCGCAGAAACGCCTATTTGCAGGAGCGTGGCTTCACGGTCCTTCGCTTCTCAAACCGGGACGTGCTGAATAATCCAGAAGGCGTGTTTGCCGCTCTGGAGGAGCGGTTTTCCGAACTCGACTTATTCTCTGGTACCCCCACCCCTGACCCCTCCCCGCAGGGGGGAGGGGAAGCGGGTGTCGTCAACAGCGAAAACACTCAATTGCCTCCGGAGAAGCCGTGATGGTCGGCGTAACCAGATCTGAAAATGGGTCCGTATACGCTTCCCATTCGGCACAGCCCAACTCCCTCCCCCTTGCGGGGAGGGCTGGGGTGGGGGTTGGCCCGAAGGGCCCGCAAGGAAGCGTGGAGGACGGCCCTCAAGGATGCTTGGGGGTCGGCCCGAAGGGCGCACAAGTCACCAAGGAGCCTTTCTGATGTTCTCCAAGATTCTCATCGCCAATCGGGGCGAGATTGCCTGCCGGGTCATCAAGACCGCGCGCGAGATGGGCATTGCCACCGTCGCGGTCTATTCCGATGCCGACAGGGAAGCGCTGCATGTGAAAATGGCCGACGAGGCCGTGCATATCGGCGGCTCGCCGGCATCCGAGAGCTATCTGCTCGGGGATCGGATCCTCAAGGCCTGCGCCGAGACCGGCGCCGAGGCTGTGCATCCGGGCTATGGCTTCCTCTCGGAGAACACCAGATTTGCCGAGGCCTGTGCCAAGGCGGGCGTGACCTTTATCGGCCCGCCCCCCGGCGCCATCGCCGATATGGGCGACAAGATCACCAGTAAGAAGATCGCCGCCGAGGCCGGCGTCTCCACCGTGCCCGGCTATATGGGATTGATCGCGGATGCCGATGAGGCGGTCAGAATCGCCAATGAGATCGGTTATCCGGTGATGATCAAGGCCAGTGCCGGTGGTGGTGGCAAGGGCATGCGCATCGCCTGGGACGATGAGGAGGCGCGCGAAGGCTTCGAGCGCTCGAAATCGGAGGCCGCTTCGAGCTTTGGCGACGATCGCATCTTCATCGAGAAGTTCGTCACCAACCCCCGCCATATCGAAATCCAGGTGCTGGCCGACGGGCACGGCAATGCCGTCTATCTCGGCGAACGCGAATGCTCGATCCAGCGCCGCAACCAGAAGGTGATCGAAGAGGCACCGTCACCTTTCCTCGATGAGGCGACCCGCAAGGCCATGGGCGAGCAGGCGGTCGCGCTGGCCCAGGCCGTTGATTATCAGAGCGCCGGAACGGTTGAATTCATCGTTGATGGCGACAAGAACTTCTATTTCCTCGAGATGAACACCCGCCTGCAGGTCGAACACCCGGTGACCGAACTGATCACCGGTCTCGATCTGGTCGAGTTGATGCTGCGCGTCGCCGCCGGCGAAAAGCTGCCCGTCACCCAGGCCGATGTGAAGCTCAATGGATGGGCCATCGAAAGCCGCATCTATGCCGAGGACCCGTACCGGAACTTCCTGCCCTCGACAGGCCGGCTGACCCGCTATCGCCCACCCGCCGAAATGGCCTCGGGCACCGAGATCGTCCGCAATGATACAGGGGTGTTTGAGGGCGGGGAAATCTCGACCTTTTACGATCCGATGATCGCCAAGCTCTGCTCCTGGGCGCCGGACCGGATCGCCGCCATCGACGTGATGCAAAAGGCGCTCGACGGCTTCGAGCTCGAAGGGATCGGGCACAATGTGCCCTTCCTCCAGGCCGTGATGAGCCAGGCCCGGTTCCGTGACGGGGCGCTGACCACGGGCTATATCGCCGAGGAATTCCCTGACGGGTTCTCCGGGGTCGAGCACGACCCCGAATCCCTGCGCAAACTCGGTGCCATGGCGCTCGCCGCAGTGCATCAGCGCCAGCGCCGCGCCCATACCAATGCCGATTTACCGGAAATGGCGGTCATGGTGGGCGACGCGCGCTGGGACTATGCGGTCGAGGAAGAGGCCGGCAAGCTGACCCTGTTCCACGACGATCATGAGCCGATCATCCTGCGCACCGGCTGGACGCCGGTCGATGCCACCATGACAGCCATCGTCAATGACGAGGAGATCACCGCGCGTTTGAGCCTCACGACATCGGGTGCTCGCATTCGCTGGCGCGGCGCTGACCTCGCCTTCAAGGTCGTGCCGGTGCATATCGCCGACCTCTGGCATCTGATGCCGGTCAAGGCGCCGCCCGATCTCTCCAAGCTCCTGCTTTGCCCGATGCCAGGCCAGGTGGTGCGCATCGATGTGGCCGAAGGCGATGTGGTCGAAGACGGTCAGGTGCTCGCCATTGTCGAGGCCATGAAGATGGAAAACGTCTTGCGCGCTGAAAAACGTGCCCGCGTCGCTTCGATCAAATGCGAGGCCGGGGCCATCCTGGCGGTCGACGAGGTGATCATGGAGTTCGAAGCACCATGAGCATCAAACCTGCCACCTATGAGGCCTGGGCCGCGCTCGCCGAAACCGAGCTGCGCGGCAAGCCGCTCGATGAACTGCTGCACGATTATGGCGGTCTCGACATCCGCCCCGCCTATTTCGCCGGCGACCTGCCCGAGGAGGCGGCAGGCGCCATGCCGGGCGAGGCGCCCTATACCCGCGGTGTGCGGGCGACGATGTATGCCAACCGGCCCTGGACGATCCGGCAATATGCCGGCTTTTCGACCGCCAAGGAGAGCAACGCCTTCTACCGCCAGGCGCTCGAGCGCGGGCAGCGCGGTCTCTCGGTGGCTTTCGATCTCGCCACCCATCGCGGCTATGACAGCGACCATGAGCGCGTGGTTGGTGACGTCGGCAAGGCCGGGGTCGCCATCGACACCATCGAGGATATGAAGGCCCTGTTCGACGGCATTCCGCTTGGCGAAATGAGCGTCTCCATGACCATGAACGGCGCGGTCATCCCGGTGCTGGCCATGTTCATCGGCGCGGGCGAAGAGCAGGGGGTCGATCAGGCCCGGCTTTCGGGGACCATCCAGAATGACATTCTCAAGGAGTTCATGGTCCGCAACACCTATATCTACCCGCCCGAACCCTCGATGCGGATCGTTGGCGACATCATCGCCCACACCGCCGCGCATATGCCGAAATTCAATTCGATCTCGATTTCCGGCTATCACATGCATGAGGCCGGGGCGACCGCGATCCAGGAGCTGGCCTATACGCTGGCCGATGGCGTCGCCTATGTCCGCGCCGCGATGGACCGGGGCCTTGATATCGACAGCTTCGCCCCACGCCTTTCCTTCTTTTTCGGCATCGGCATGAACTTCTTTGTCGAAGTGGCCAAGCTGCGCGCCGCGCGCAAATTGTGGGCCGACATCATGCGCGATCTCGGCGCGAAGGATCCGCGTTCGATGATGCTGCGCACCCATTGCCAGACCTCGGGCGTCTCGCTGACCGAGCAGGACCCGCTCAATAATGTGGTGCGCACGGCCTATGAGGCGATGGCGGCGGTGCTCGGCGGTACCCAGTCGCTGCACACCAACTCTTTCGACGAGGCCATCGCGCTCCCCTCCGAGACCAGTTCTCGCATCGCAAGGAACACCCAGCTGATCCTCGATCATGAGACCGGCGTCTCAGATGTCGTCGACCCGTTGGGTGGCTCCTACTATGTCGAGGCGCTCACCGCGCAACTGGTCGCCAGGTCCGGCGCGATGATCGAGGAGGTCGAGGCCAATGGCGGCATGGTCCACGCCATTGAACAGGGTCTTCCCAAGCGCGAGATCGAAAAGGCCGCTGCCGGGCGGCAGGCCCGGATCGACAAGGGCGAGGATGTGATTGTCGGCGTCAATCGTTATCGCCTCGACAAGCAGGACGCCATCGAGACCCTGAATATCGACAATGCCAAGGTGCGTGCCGACCAGATAGCCAGCATTGAGCAAGTCCGTGCCACCCGCAATGCGGCGGCCTGCGATGCGGCCCTGAAGGCGCTTGAGGACGCGGCGGGAAGCGGCGAGGGGAATTTGCTTGAACTGGCCATCCCCGCCGCCAAGGCCCGCGCGACTTTGGGCGAGATTTCCATGGCCATGGAAAAGGCGTTCGACCGCCACCACGCGACCACCAGCGTGGTGTCCGGGGTCTATGCAGAGGCCTATCGCGGCGATCCGGAATATGCTGCCACGCAGAACAAGATTGCGGGCTTCGCAACAGCCAATGGCCGCCCGCCGGCGATCTATATCGCCAAGCTGGGGCAGGACGGGCACGACCGGGGCGCCAAGGTGATCGCCACCGCCTTTGCCGATCTCGGCTTTCGGGTCGAGATGGGCGAATTGTTCGAAACGCCTCAGGAGGCTGCCGCCCATGCGGTCGAACGCGGCGTCGATGCCATTGGCGCCTCGTCTCTCGCCGCCGGGCACACTCTTCTGGTGCCTGAGCTGATCCAGGCCCTCAAGGCTCAGGGGGCTGAACACATTCTGGTCTTTGCCGGCGGGGTGATCCCCGAACGCGACTATGAGGCCTTGCGCCAGGCCGGCGTCGCCGAGATCTTCGGGCCCGGCACCAATGTGCTCGAAGCCGCCAATGCCGCCCTTGCCCGCATCGAAGGAAGGCCCGTCAACCGATGATCGGCCGTCTCAACCATATCGCCATCGCCGTGCCGGACCTCGATGCCGCGACGGCGCAATATCGCGACACGCTCGGCGCCGAAGTCTCGGCGCCTCAATCCCTGCCCGAGCATGGGGTGACGGTGGTCTTCGTCAATTTGCCCAATACCAAGCTCGAACTGCTCGAGCCGCTTGGAGAAGGCTCGCCGATCGCCGGCTTTCTCGAAAAGAACCCGGCCGGTGGCATGCACCACATCTGTTTCGAAGTCGAGGACATCGCCGCCGCTGCTGCCAAACTGACCGCGGACGGTGCCCGTGTGCTGGGCGATGGTCAGCCCAGGACCGGCGCCCACGGCCTGCCGGTGCTGTTTCTGCATCCCAAGGATTTCAACGGCACGCTGATCGAATTGGAGCAGGCTGAGACAGGGCCTCGATAATCGGAAAATCACCGCTGAAGTGTTGAGGCTTCGTTAAGCACCTGTCCCTATCATGGACAGGTCGTCAGTCCTGCGGTGCAAAATGCCAGCGCTTTCCGTTGGCTCCAGGAAATTCGGTCTGTTTCGGCGCCAGTCCCTCTGGCACCAGCTTGAGGAAACGCGTTTGCGCCGTCGCCAGCGCTTCGAGGCACATCAGGCGCGCATGGCCAGTATCGCCTCGGCCTTCGCCAATACCTTCACGTCGCAGTCGGTCGCCCAGTCGCAGACCGCAACCCGCACCGCCCTCGACCGGCTTCTCAATGAGGCCAGGGCCAAGACCGCCAAGAACCTCGACAACCTCAAGGGCGTCAACAAGCTCGTCTGAAACGAAAAAGGGGCCGCCAGAGCGGCCCCAGTATTGATGGGGAACGGGTTGGAGTGCCGCTCCCGATCAGAACTCTTCCCAATCGGTATCGAGCGCGGTGTTGCCTGCGGTCGCCGCATAGCCGGGCTTGGTTGCGGGTTTCGCGGGCGCGGGTTTGGCCGCTGGGGCCAGCCGGCTCGGCGTCTTCTCTGCCATGCCGCCCGCGCCGCCGATCACGAACACATCGACAATATCGTCGAGTTGCACGGCCTGTGCCTCGGTCTGCTCGATGGCCGCGTTGGTCTCCTCGACCAGCGCCGCGTTGTGCTGGGTCATCTCGTCCATCTGCCGGATGGCGATGGAGATCTCGTCGATCGCTGTCGACTGCTCCTGGCTGTCGCGGGCGATGTCCTCGATCAGCTTGGCATTGTCGCGCGCCGCTTCCAGCATGGCGTTGAGTTTGCCCGAGGCTTCGCCGACCAGCTTCGATCCGCTTTCGACTTCGTCGGCGCTCTTCGAGATCAGGTCCTTGACCTCGGACGACGCCTCGGCAGCCGACTGTGCAAGCCGCCGGACTTCGATTGCGACCACGGCAAACCCCTTGCCGGCCTCCCCGGCCCGGGCTGCTTCGACCGACGCGTTGAGGGCCAGCAGATTGGTCTGGAAGGCGATGTCGTCGATCATGCCGATGATGTTGGAGATCTTGGATGAGGAACTGGTGATCCGCTCCATCGCCTCGGTCGCCTGCACCATCACCGCGCCGCCATCCTGCGCGGTGCGGGCCACATTGGCGGAGTTCGAGCTGGCTTCCTTGGCGCGTTCGGTGTTCTTGCCCACGGTCGCCGCCACCTGCTCGATGGCCGCCGCCGATTCTTCAATCGTCGCCGCCTGCTTGGTCGTGCGTTCTGAAAGGTCATTGGCCCCGGCGAGGATTTCGCCGGTGGCGGTCTTGAGCGCGGAGGAGGTCGTTTGCACCTGGCCGATCACATGCGCCATTTTCTCGGCGGCGGCATTCACATCGGCCTTGATGCTTTCGAACTCGGGATCGAGTTCCTCGGTGATGCGCGCGGTCAGATCGCCATCGGCGATCTTCCTCAGCGCCCCGCCGGTGGCGTCGATCATCTGGCGCACCTTGGTGTTGAAGCGCTCATCCGCCTCCCGGGTCTGGGCGGCCTTGGTCTGCACGTCACGGTACTGGCGCGCCGTCGACAGCGTGAGCTCCAGATCGAGCAGCATCGCCTTGAACACGGCGCCAACCCCTTCGGCCAGCACCTTGGCATCAGGGCCCTTGGCCTTCTTGCCGAAGCCGAACCGCGATTTTGAACCACCTTCGGCCAGAGCGTCGGCGATCACGCTCTTGATGACCTGTTCGCCCACAATCGCATAGGTGGCGATGACCTGGCGCGGTTCGATGCCGGCTTCCGCGTAATGCTGGCCGGCCGATGCGGCAGCCGCGAGGATTTCCTCACCGGGCTTGCCCGCGGCGAAGCCGGTCCATTTGGCTGTTTCGCGCTCGCAAATGCTGGCGCGGGCCTCACCGCTGTCGGCAAAGTGCTCCAGCGCCTCGCCCAGATGCGCCTCGATCGATGGTCCGATGGCTGCTATGGCGGCGCTGCTGTGTTCGTCGAATTCGAATGTCTCAAGATCGTCGGCAAGGTTGCGGCCTTGCACACCGTGCGAATTGGTCATCGCCGGGTCTCTCCTCAATTTCCCCAAACCCGCGCGGAACCTCATCGCAGCCTGCGATCCGCGCCCATGGGCGAAACATTAGGGGAAACATGGCAAACAAGCCGTTAACCCGGTCCGGTCATGTTCGGGCGCTTATGCCCGGATTCCCGGGGTGGCCGCTTTGGCGGGCCATGCCCTTCGCCTGGCGCTGTCATATATCTGCAGTTGAACCTTCATCTACCCGTCAAGCGCCATTGCTAACGCCATTTTCCTGCGTTCGGGGGCGCGCTGGATCACCAGTGCCGTCGCCTGTTTCCCGCAACAACGGAGATCAAGATGGCACGCATTTTTGCCGCGACCGGGCTTGCAGCCCTCACCGCCACCCTCACCATGGGCACCGCCTTCGCCCAGACCGAAATCACCTGGTGGCACGCCATGGGTGGCGAGCTTGGCACCAAGCTCGAAGAAATCGTGGCCGGCTACAACGCCTCCCAGGATGAATACACTGTCACCCCGGTCTACAAGGGCACCTATACCGAGACCATGACGGGCGCCATCGCCGCGTTCCGGGCCAATGAACAGCCGCACATCGTGCAGGTTTTCGAAGTCGGTACCGGCACCATGATGGCCGCCGAAGGCGCCATCTACCCGGTCTATGAGCTCATGGCCGATACCGGTCAGGACTTCGATCCCGAGGGCTTCCTGCCTGCCGTCGTCGGTTATTACACCGACACCAATGGCAACATGCTCTCCATGCCGTTCAATTCCTCGACCCCGATCCTTTACTACAACAAGGACGTGTTCGAGAAAGCCGGCCTCGACCCCGAAACCGCGCCCAAAACCTGGGGCGAGCTCGAAAGCTTCGCCAATACCATCATGGAATCGGGCGCTGCCGAATGCGGCTTCTCCTCGGGCTGGATTTCCTGGGTGCAGCTCGAGAACTTCTCGGCCTGGCACAACCAGCCGATCGGCACGCTGGAAAACGGCTTTGGCGGTCTTGAGACCGAAATGACCGTCAACGGTCCGGTCCAGGTCAAGCATTGGGAAAACATGAAGCGCTGGCAGGACGAAGGCCTGTTCCAGTATGGCGGCCCGGGCGGCGGTGCGGATTCCGCGCCGAAGTTCTATGCTCAGGAATGCGCGATGTACATGAACTCCTCCGCTTCACGCGCCGGCGTTCTGGCCAATGCCTCCGATTTCGAAGTCGGCTTCGGCATGCTGCCCTATTATGACGATGTCGAAGGTGCCCCGCAGAATTCGATCATCGGCGGTGCGACCCTTTGGGTGCTGCAGGGCCATGCGGACGAAGAATATGCCGGCGTCGCCGACTTCTTCTCCTACCTGTCTTCGCCCGAGGTCCAGGCCGACTGGCACCAGTTCTCCGGTTATCTGCCGATCACCCAGGCTGCTTATGACCTCGGCCAGGAGCAGGGCTACTATGCCGCCAATCCGGGTTCGGATGTTGCCATCAAGCAGATCACGCTGAATGCCCCGACCGCCAATTCCAAGGGCCTGCGTTTCGGCAATTATGTCCAGATCCGTTCGATCATCGACGAAGAGTTCGAGCAGCTCCTCGCCGGCAGCAAGGACGCCCAGGGCGCCCTCGATGCGCTGGTCGAGCGCGGCAATGCGCTGATCCGCGATTTCGAAGCCGCCAACAAGTAAGCGCCTTCACCCATAAGTCTCGCAGGGCCCGCGCCAACCCGGTGCGGGCTCTCACCATCCGGACAAAGCATGCAAACCAAGCGCGTCGTCTTCTCCAATCGCGGCCTGCCCTATGCCCTGCTGGCACCCCAGCTCGCGATCACCTTCGTGTTCTTCCTCTGGCCTGCCGGGCAGGCGATCTGGCAGTCCTTCCTGCGCGAGGATGCCTTCGGCCTCAAGACGAGCTTTGTCGGTGTCGAGAACTATCTTCGCCTTTTGCGCGAACCCGACTACCTCAACTCGCTTTCGGTGACCGGCGTCTTTGCGGTCTCGACCACGGTCCTGTCGATGGGGCTGGCGCTGTTGCTGGCCGCTGCCGCCGACCGGATGATCCGTTCACGCGATGCGTATACGACGCTGCTGGTCTGGCCCTATGCCGTCGCCCCCGCTGTCGCCGGGGTGCTGTGGTGGTTCATGTTCAACCCCACCATCGGCATCATGTCCTACCTGCTCGAACAGCTCGGTTATGACTGGAACCACCGGCTCTCGGGCACCGATGCCATGATCATGGTCGTGATCGTCGCCGCCTGGAAGCAGATCTCCTACAATTTCCTGTTCTTCCTTGCCGGACTGCAGTCGATTCCGCACTCCCTGTCCGAGGCCGCCGCCATCGACGGTGCCGGCCCGGTCAAACGCTTTTTCACCGTCGTTCTGCCGCTCCTGTCCCCGACCACCTTCTTCCTGATGGTCGTCAACATCGTCTACGCCATGTTCGACACCTTCGGCATCATCCACGCCACCACCGAAGGCGGGCCGTCCCAGGCCACCAATATCCTCGTTTACAAGGTCTTCGAGGACGGGTTCATCGGACTCAATCTCGGCTCCTCTGCGGCCCAGTCCGTCATCCTGATGGTCATTGTCATCGGCCTCACGGTCATCCAGTTCCGCTTCGTCGAGCGGCGCGTGGCTTACTAGGAGGCAGTGATGGTTGAAAATCGCCCCTGGCTCACCTTCTTCTCCCACGCCATTCTGATCCTCGGCGTGCTGGCCGTGGCGTTCCCGGTCTATCTGGCCTTCATCGCCTCGACCCATCCGCAAAACGCGTTCATCTCGGGGCTGGTGCCGCTCCTGCCCGGCGACCGGATGATCGAGAATTACGGCACCATGCTCGATGCCGGCATCTCCACCTCCGGTGCCCCGCCCCTCGGGGTGATGATGTGGAATTCGCTCGTGATGGCGCTCTCGATCGCTATCGGCAAGATCATCATCTCGATCCTGTCGGCCTTCGCCATCGTCTATTTCCGCTTCCCCTTCCGGCTCCTCGCATTCTGGGCGATCTTCATCACCCTGATGCTGCCGGTCGAGGTGCGCATCCTGCCAACCTTCAAGGTGGTCGCCGATCTCGGGCTGTTGAATTCCTATGCGGGTCTCTCGATCCCGCTGATCGCCTCGGCGACCGCAACCTTCCTGTTCCGGCAATTCTTCATCACCGTGCCGGACGAACTGACAGAGGCCGCCCGCGTCGACGGCGCCGGGCCGATGAAATTCTTCCGCGATATCCTTCTGCCCTTGAGCCGGACCAACATCGCCGCCCTGTTCGTCATCCTCTTCATCTATGGGTGGAACCAGTATCTCTGGCCGCTCCTGATCACCACCGACGAGAGCTATTACACCATCGTCATGGGCATCAAACGCATGGTCCAGGTCGCCGACAGCCAGCCCAACTGGAACTTCGTCATGGCCACCGTCACCCTTGCCATGCTGCCCCCGGTTCTCGTCGTCATTCTCATGCAGCGCCTTTTCGTCAAAGGCCTCGTCGAAACGGAGAAATAGGCCATGGCCGCCATCGATCTTGCGGGCGTCAAGAAGACCTATCCGGGCAATGTCACCGCCATCCATCCCCTCGATCTCAACATCGCCGATGGCGAATTGCTGGTGCTCGTCGGCCCCTCGGGCTGCGGAAAATCGACCCTGTTGCGTATGATTGCCGGGCTCGAGACCGTCACCGAAGGCGAAGTGATGATCGGCGGTGGGCCGGTCAACAAACGCGAACCCGCCGAACGCGACATCGCCATGGTGTTCCAGAATTACGCGCTCTATCCGCATATGAGCGTGCGCGGTAACCTCGAATACGGGCTCAAGAACCGCGGCACCCCGCGGGCCGAGATCGATGCCCGTGTCGAAGAGGCTGCCCGCATTCTCGAGATCGGCCCCTTCCTCGAACGCAAGCCGCGCCAGCTCTCGGGCGGCCAGCGCCAGCGCGTCGCCATGGGCCGCGCCATCGTGCGCCACCCCAAGGCGTTCCTGTTCGATGAGCCGCTCTCCAACCTCGATGCCAAGCTGCGCGGCCAGATGCGGGTCGAGATCAAGCGCCTGCAACGCAGCCTCAACACGACAAGTGTTTACGTCACTCACGACCAGCTCGAGGCCATGACCCTTGCCGACCGGGTGGTGGTGATGAACGCCGGTCGCATCGAACAGATCGGCAAGCCGACCGAGGTCTATGAGCGCCCGGCCTCGCTCTTCGTTGCCGGCTTTGTCGGTTCACCGCCCATGAACCTGTTCGGGACCGATGAGCTGAAGACCGAGGCAGGCGGCAGCTTGCCTGAAAGCATTGGCGCGAATACCGGCACCATCGGCATCCGGCCCGACGCGGTGACCCTCTCTGCGAATGGCAACCCCGCCATCGCGGTCACCGGCACCATCGAGTTGATCGAACCGGTGGGCGGGGAAAGCCATGTCTATTTGCGGTTACCGAAGACCGATCGGGTGATGATCCTGGTCGTGCGTGGTCACGAAGGCGTCAGCCTCGCTGCAGACCTTACGGTTCACTTGCCGGTCGGCGCCCTGCACCAATTCGATGCCGGCACCGGCAGGCGTATCGACTAGTCGGTAACGTGGCTGCTGACGGCGGTGGGATCGTTGGCTCCGGCCGGCCCGGTATCGGCGGCGAAATCGATCGAGATGCCGGCGATGATCACGGCGACGATAACCCCGAGGGCGGCAAATCCGAACTTCATATGATTCCCCTTGTTCTGCGGTCCGGTTGTCGCAGTAAGGGGCGCATCTTTCATAAGCTGTTCGAACTTGTGCGCAATTCGAACCATCTCGGGGTTCTCAGGAAAACACCACGGTCTTGTGCCCATTGAGCATCACGCGGCGTTCGAGATGCAACTTCACGGCCCGCGCCAGCACCTGGGATTCGACGTCCCGTCCCGCGGCCACCAGATCGTCCGGGGTCATCGCATGGGTCACCCGTGCGGTTTCCTGCTCGATGATCGGGCCTTCATCGAGATCCGGGGTGACGTAATGCGCTGTCGCCCCGATCAGCTTCACCCCGCGCTCATGCGCCTGGTGATAGGGCTTGGCACCCTTGAAGCTCGGCAGGAAGGAGTGGTGGATGTTGATCACCCGCCCGAACAGGCGCGAGGAGAGATCATCACTCAGGATCTGCATATAGCGGGCCAGCACAACGAGGTCGGCCCCGGTCGCCTCAATGAGGTCGAGCACTGCCTGTTCTTGCTCGGCTTTGGTGTCGCGGGTCACCGGCAGGTGATGGAACGGTATGCCTTCGATCTCCGCAGTGCGGGCGCTGTCCGCATGGTTGGAGACGATGGCGACGACCTCGGCCTCGAGCCAGCCGACACGGATCTGATAGAGCAGGTGCAACAGCGCATGGTCGAATTTCGAGACCATGACCAGGATTTTCGGCTTGTGCGCCGTATCGACGATATCGAGCGTCATGCCGAATTGGTCGATGGCATCCTGTAGTTTTTCGCGGATCGCACTGCGGTTGACGTCACCCGGCACCGTGAAGGCGATCCGCATGAAGAAATTGCCTGTCTGCCGGTCCCAGTATTGAGCGCTTTCCGCGATATTGCCGCCCGCCGCCGCCAGTTCGCTTGTGACCGCGGCCACGATGCCGGGCCGGTCAACGCAGGAGAGGGTGAGCACAAGATTGCGGCTGGTCATGGTGGAGCTCCGGCGGTCAGGATGAGGTGGAAATAGGCGGCTTGGCGATCAAGGGCAACCGCCATTTCCGGGCGGGTGGTTACCCGGGGTTTCCTAAGGCCAGTCGGCGAAGCTGGGCCCGGCCACCCCCGGCCGCCGCTCCTGTGCCCGGCGATACTGGCCCGGCGCCATCCCCTTGTTGCGCTTGAAGAACCGGTTGAAATACCCCGCATCGCGGAAACCGAGCGTTTCGGCGATCTCCGCGATCTGCAGTTCCGGCCCGTCGAGCAGCCGTTCGGCCTCGCGCATCAGCCTTGCATGAACCAGTTTGAGCGGGGGCTGTCCCGTGGCCCGCCGCACCGCACTCGACAGCCTTTCGGTCGATATCCCCAACTGCCGGGCATAACGCGCCAGCGTCCAGTGTTCGCGCATATGCAGATCGACCAGCTGCAGGAAATTATGAAGGATCATCCGTTGGGAAGGGCGCTGGCCCACCGGGTCAGGACTGGAGAGCCGCCACAACTCGATCAGCGCCAGACCGATGTGATAGCGCACCGCGTCCTCGGCGCCGGGCGCATTGCCTTTGAGTTCGCTCTCGATCGCCGAGAAGCTGCCCGACAGCCGCTTCTGCGCCGCCACGCTGACCGGCACGCCCAGCAGCGGGCGATAAACGATATGCCGGATCCGCGCGAAGAGCGGCCCCATCGGCATGGCCCGCCCGAGCGCCACATCGCTGACTGCGAGCGACAGTCCGCGCGAGCCTGTCTTCAGCGCCATTACTGCTTCCTGGCCGGTCGGCAACCAGATAAGGCACGGCCCGGCGAGTTCTGTTTCGGTTTGCGCCACCTTCAGCCGGCCTTTGCCGGCTTCAAGCAGAAAGGCGCGGTTACGCCGGCCGGAAAACCGCCATTCGGTCTCGGTCAGCGTCGATTGCAGGGCATGGAACTCGGTGTCGGGCAGCGCGCCCGGATTGGGCGGCAACAGGTCGGGCGGGCGCTGCGGCGTGCTGACTTTGGGATTGCTCATCGAGACTTTCTGTCGGTGAGGCAGGGCGCGGGCGCACTAACCGGACCAATTTCACAGAAAGTACAAGTTTCTATGGGTTTTGTCCATTTGAGCCGGCAGGACACCGCAGTAAGGTGATGGCAACAATGCCCGTTCATCCCGCGGGCATTCCGACCGGATGCCGGATCGGCCCGACCCCTTGCCCCTTTCATTCCCGAGGTGCGTCCGGGGCCGCCATCCCGGCCGTTCCCCGGCATCCGGCGGGTCGGACAATGAGGAGAGGAACAATGGATCAGCTTGGTCTGCTTATCGGCGGCGCCCATGACGGCGCTTCGAACGGCGCCACTTTCGAGCGCCGCAACCCCCTGACCGGCGAGGTGGCGACCACTGCGGCCGCCGCCACCGTCGACGATGCCAACCATGCCGCCGATATCGCGGCGGAAGCCTTCGGCACCTGGAGCAAAACCTCGCCCGGCGAACGCCGCAAGGCACTGCTTGGCGCGGCCGATGCGCTGATGGCCAAGGCCGATGATTTCGTTGCCGCCATGGCGACCGAAATCGGCGCGACCGCCGGCTGGGCGATGTTCAATGTCGGGCTCGCTGCCGACATGCTGCGCGAGGCTGCCGCGCTCACCACCCAGATCAAGGGTGAGGTCATCCCCTCGGATCGACCCGGAACCATGGCCATGGCTATCCGTCAGCCCGCCGGTGTCGTGCTGTCGATCGCCCCCTGGAACGCGCCGGTCATCCTCGGCACCCGTTCGCTGGCCACCCCGATCGCCTGCGGCAATACCGTGGTGATGAAAAGCTCGGAAATCTGCCCCAGGACCCATGCCCTGATCGGTGAGGCGCTGCGCGAAGGCGGCGTGCCCGAAGGTGTGGTCAACGTGATCTCCAACGCGCCAGACGATGCGGCTGCAATCGTCGATGCCCTGATCGCCCACCCGGCGGTTCGCCGCGTCAACTTCACCGGCTCGACCCGTGTCGGCAAGATCATTGCCGAGACCGCCGCCCGCCATCTCAAGCCCGCCCTGCTTGAACTGGGCGGCAAGGCGCCTTTCGTGGTGCTCGACGATGCCGATATCGAACAGGCCGTCGCCGCTGCCGCCTTCGGCACCTATATGAACCAGGGCCAGATCTGCATGTCGACCGAGCGCATTGTCGCCGACGAAAAGATCGCCGATGAGTTCGTGGCGGCCTTTGCCGAGAAGGCCAAGACCCTCAAGGCCGGCGATCCGCGCGAAGGCTCGTGCCCGCTCGGTGCACTTGTCGACGAATCGGCGGTGACCCGCATCAACGAACTGATCGATGATGCTGTCGGGAAGGGCGCCGTGATCGCCGCCGGCGGCAAGGGCGAAGGCGCAATCATGCAGGCAACCATCCTCGATCACGTCACCCCGGCGATGCGCATCTACTCCGAGGAATCCTTCGGACCGATCGTCGCCATCGTCCGCGTGTCGGGCGTCGATGAGGCTGTCCGTGTCGCCAATGACACCGAATACGGGCTGTCCGCGGCGGTTTTCGGCAAGGACGCGATCCGCGCTCTCGGCGTCGCCCGCCGTATCGAAAGCGGCATCTGCCATGTCAACGGCCCGACCGTGCATGACGAAGCGCAAATGCCCTTTGGTGGCGTCAAGGCCTCCGGCTATGGCCGGTTCGGTGGCGAGGCCGGCATCCATGAATTCACCGATCTGAGGTGGATCACCATCACCGAAGGCGAGTTGCACTACCCGATCTAAACCTGTCTTCAACCGAACGGCGCTGCCGGTTGTCCGAGGCATGACGGACGGCCGGCTGGCGCGGGAAAGGCTCCTCAAGGCTTTGGCCTGGGGGGCCTTTTTCTTTTGGCCTGAAGGCATTTGCGACGTCGTCACCCCCGATTGACATGGATCAACGCAAGGGCTTTGCGCGTTTGCTTGATTATGGGCACCCGCACAGCCGGAACGGTGAAGGACGCGACAATGATCAAGGATATTCTGGTTTTTCTCGATGGCAGCGACCAGGACGATGTGCGCCTGGGCTATGCCGAGCAGATCGCGGCGCGCAACAACGCGCATATCACCGGTCTCTACATCAATATCCTGCCAGAGGTGACAACCGTCTCCAGCGCCTATCTGCCCGATGGCGAAGCCATCGCCGCCATGCAGAAGGAAGCCGTCGACCAAGGTGCCGAACTCGCCGCCAAACTCAATGATAAGCTCGACCGGCTGGCTGGCCCGCATGAATTGCGCCACCGGGACCTGATGTATTCCCAGGCCCGCGACGCCATGGCCGACGAAGCCCAGACCGCAGATATTTTCATCGGCACGCGGCCCTACAACCACGCCAATTCCGAAGCCATCGAGGGTTTGATGGAAGCGGTATTGTTCAACTCCGGCCGCGGCGTGCTGCTGACCCCGCCCGATGGCAAGCCCAGGGATTTCGACGTTGTCGTTCTGGGCTGGAAGCCGGGTCGGGAAACCGCCCGCGCCGTTTCGGAAGGCATGGATTTCTTCACCGGTGCCGACAAGACCGTCGTTGCCCTGGTCGATGAAAACGGCTCCCCCGAACGCGAGCACCGCGAGCCGGGTGCCGACATTGCCCGCTACCTTGCCCGCCATGGCGCCAAGGCCGAACTGCGCCACATCGGCGGCTGGAAGGATGCCGGTGAGGCCCTGCTCAACGCCGTCGACAATGAAGGCGCGACGCTGCTGGTCATGGGCGGATACGGCCATTCGCGTTTCCGCGAACTGGTGCTGGGCGGCGCCACCCGCCAGATCCTGTCCCACGCCCATGTGCCGGTGCTGATCGCACACTGAGTTTTCGACCCCCGTAACCGCCAATTTCCCCGGAGACCGCCAAATGAACGATTTGCCGAAATCCTTCCGCCACATCCGTCTCGAACTGGCCCGTGAGCCGGGTAATCCCGAGGGCGATGCCGAACACGGCTATGATATCCTTGCGCCGCTCGACGGGGATTACCGCATCGACACCGATACCCAGAAGGCCCATGCGGGTGCCTGCCGGGTGCGCCGGTTCATCGATGGCGAGACCGATGCCGTCGGCCTGCTGCGCCATGGCCCCGGCGGGCGCTGGTACTTCGACTATGACCCCGACCGCGATGATGATGACGAGACCGGATACCGCTTCGGCGAAGAACGGTTCGTGATGGGCGAATATGTCTCGCTCGCCGACGCGGAAGGCGAGATGCACACGTTTCGCGTCACCCTGGTGGAGACGCTCTGAGCGTTGCGAGGTGAAGTGGACATCGGTCCGCCGCTCGGAAACGCGACAAACACAGGCCCGGAGCCAACCGCCTTTCCTTTGGCGGGACAAACGCTTCCGGTCACGAGCTTGCCGGCCGCTTTGAGTGAGGGCGCCGGCAAGAACGCCCATCCGGTCTTGCCGGACGGGCGGCGGGGAAGGGGACAGGTCTTGGCGGGCCTGTCCCCACTTCGCATTTGCGAGAATCCGGTATCCAGACAATCGCACGATGCTCTAGCATGACGCGATGTCGACGACCGAATCCGATCAGGCCCTGATTGCCATCCTGCGCGAGAATGCCCGCCTCTCGACCGCCGAGATAGCGCGGCGGCTTGGCCTGTCGCGCACCACGGTCCAATCCCGCATCGACCGGCTCGAGGAAAAGGGCGTGATCGCCGGCTACACGCTGCGCCTGTCCGAAGACTATCTGACCCAGGCGGTGCGCGCCCATCTGCTGGTCACCGTCGCGCCCAAGCTGGCCGCAAAGGTCGAGGCCGGTCTGCGGCAACTCAATGGTGTGCGCACCCTGCATTCGGTCTCGGGCAGTTTCGACATGATCGTCATTGTCGAGGCCCAGTCGATCCAGGCGCTTGATGAATTGATCGACCGGGTCGGCCTGCTCGAAGGGGTGGAACGCACCTTGTCTTCGATCATCCTGTCGACCCGTATCGACCGCTGATCAGGCCGGCTTGCTGGCGGCCTTGGGCGCCTCGAACACCGGGTCGGTCGGAAAGCGCGCCGCGAACCAGTCATGCCACTCGGCCACCAACGCGTCGAACGTGGCCTGATCGAGCCCGAAAGTCGTGATCATCAGCGATCCGCCGCCACGCGGATAGCGTTCGGAGACCGGCTTGTCGGTGGCGATGATCATCCCGTTTCCCCATTCGGGCACCATCACCCCGGTCTGAAAATCGGTGCGATGCCAGACCGTGCCGGTCATGGCTGTGCCATCCGGCCGGTAAAAGCGTGCCGGCGCGCCCGGTTCGGCGGCCGCCCTTGCCGGCAATCCGGTGGCCGCAATCGGCAATGCCCCGCCTTCCGTCGCCCCGCCCGAGACATAGAGCGTGCGCCGGTCGGTCCTGCCGGCCTTTTCGAGCCAAAGCCGCAATTGCTGCAGAAAGCTCATCCAGCCCTGGCTGACATCCTCATAGATCCCCATCCAGTCGTGCCCCGCAGGACCCGACCTGACCACGCGCAACCGTGTGCCGTTTTCGGTTTTGCTGAGTTCGAACCGGTCCTCGAGCCCTCCGAAACTCTCGAAATTGAGCACATGCTCCACCTCGTCGACCGCGACGTGATCGGCGAAGATCCAGGTAATCTCGTCTGCGAGGGTGTCCGCATCCCAACCGAACCAATTGGCGATCTCACCCGGGTCGCGTACCGCCCGCCAGACCTCGGCGATCGGCGCGGAAATGGTGATGTCGATGATCACCTTTTCTTCGGTGGGGCCGTCGGTATCCTTGTTGTCCGCCATGTCTTGTTGCCCGCTATTGTTGCGTTCTAGTTCGGGGTTGATGTCTTGCCGCGGGCGGCCGCAGGGTGTGCGCCCGCCACCAGATGATAGCCCCTTCGGCCTTCGCCGGGCGGGAACTTCTTTGCCAGTTCGGAAATCGCTTCGGCCAGCCCGGTGGTGAACCGGTCGAGTTCAGCCGGATCAGCAAAGCCGAGTTCCGCTTCGATGGTGAAGGTCAGCAGCCGGCTGCCTTCGGCCTCCGCCGCCGATTGCATGCGGGTGACCTCGCGCACAAGCGTTGCGGCAGCGCCGACCAGATGGCTGGCGGCATGCTTGTCCTGTGCGTCGATGGCATCGAGCGAGCGGGCCATCAGCCCAGGATCGAGAACGAAATCATCCGCACAGGCGCGAAAGAGCTGCTCGATGAATCCGCGCCGCTGCCGCGTGCCCGCCCGCGCAATCAGACCGGCTTTCTCGAGCGCCTTGAGGTGATACCCCAGCTGCTGCCGGGACGCGGAAAGCGTCTCGGCAAGGCTCGCTGCGGAACCGGGTTCCCTGAGCGCCGCCAGTATCCGTTGCCGGAGTGGCGTCAGCGCCGCCAGCGCCGCTTCAGGGTCAGAGATCAGTGCCTGGCTGGCCATTACGGCACCTTTGGTTTGTCGCCATCCATTTCCACAAGGCCCATGCGATTGCCCGCCGGATCCTTGAACAGGCCAAGCACGACCAGTCCTGGTACCTCGAAGCGCGGAGCATCAATGCTGCCGCCATTCGCGGTGATGGCCTCCATCGTCGCATTGATGTCGGGCACCCCGACATAGAGGAGCTTCTCAGCCGGATCCTTGCGGATCGTGCCGCTTAGGGGCGTGATTACCGGCACCGAGAATTCCGGCCCGCCGGTCTCCCAGTCGAAGACGGTCTTGTAGAAATCCTTGAGTGCGTCGTCTTGCGGTGCGGCGATATCAAAAAACACGATCGGTGCGGCCATTCCCTGCCTCCTGATTGGACTGTATCACCACCCAGATTTGAATAGAAAAAGAAATTTGTCAATTGACGTGACAGGAACCCGTGGTCCTGGCTGCCTGGCGTTGCTGTACTCCAGGTGCCAACCCCTCCGCCGTCATCCCGGACCAGCCCGCCGGTGTGAGGCAACCAGCCCGCCGGCGCGAGGCAATCAGCCCGCCGGCGTGAGGGAGTGAGAAGCGGTTGGCGCAGCCAAGCCGAGGCTCCGGTGGAGCCTTGGCAGCGCCCGAACACCCTGAGAGCTACGCTCGAAGGGTTGAACAGCTGCAATCTTCGCGCTGTCCCGGACCTCTGCCAGGCTGGCACGGGTTTCACCTCTCCCTTGGGGGAGAGGTCGATCCGAAGGATCGGGTGAGGGGGCCTCTACTGGGCATGAACAGCATCCATGATGAGGTGCATCGCGGGAAGCCGTTGTGACTATCCACGACCATTGAATCCCTTGCAGCGCCTCATGGACCCTCGGGTCTTACCCGCCTCGCGCCGGCGGGCTGCCCGAGGGTGACGAGGTGGGTGGAGGTGCGCAGTGCCACACTCTCCGCCGTCATTGCCCGACTTGTTCGGGCAATCCAGAATGGACCACCCGGATAAACCGGGTGGTGACGTGGGTGGGTGGTGGACCGATGCCGATGCTCATCTACGCCCTCACCCTGAGCCCTCGTGGTGAGCGTGTCGAACCACGAAGGGCGCGGGCGGAATGTGACAGCGCCTGTGATCTGCCTTTCCCTCCCCCTTGCGGGGAGGGACGTTGAGCAGGATTTGGCTTGCCAAATCCGTCGCGAGACAGGGTGGGGGTGACACGGAGATTGGGTGATGGCCCTGCCTCCCCTCCTTCGTCACCCTCGGGCTGGACCCGAGGGTCCATGATGAGCTGACGCACGGGAAATGGGCCTGTGGAGGAACGCGCCGCTACGCTAAGATGCGGGGCCACAGATCCTCCCATTTCGAGTTCATGCCTCGATCAGGTCGAGTTTCCATTGCCGAACCCAGCGCTTGAGGTTCTTCACCCGTTGAATGGCCAGCGGCATGGTGGGGTGTTCTTCGAAATAAACCAGCATCTTCACACCGTGTTGGCGGGTGAAGCCTTCCATCTCACCTTCGCGGTGTTGCCAGACACGCCGCACAAGGTCGCCGGTGACGCCGACATAAAGCGTTCCCCTCGGCTTGTTTGCCATGATGTAAACCCACGCGCACATTGCCAGATTGAGAGGCGTCATGGACCCTCGTCCTGAGCCTGTCGAAGGGCAAGCCCGAGGGTGACGAGGGGGTTGGAGGTGACCAGTGCCACACGCTCTGCGCTGTCCCGGACTTGATCCGGGACTGCGAGCCGTCTTGCCAATCGATCCGGTGGATCGATTGGAGGCGAGCAGGTCATGAGAGCTACGCTCGAATGGCAAGATGCCAAATGCAACCAGGCCCCGGCTCGGAGGCCGGGGCGGCCCGGGAGGATACTACCCCAAGCCCTCACCCTGAGGTGCGAGGTGAAACCGAGCCTCGAAGGGCGAGGGCGTGGTTGGCGTGTGCCCCCCACCCGGCCCGGCTATGCCGGTCCGTTCAGCGGGCAATCTCTCCACTGGAGAGATTGCTGGTTCCGCTTCACCCCCGCAAGGGGGAGGGTTTGGGCGGTGCCCGCTTCACCAATGGAGTTAAGGGACCAATGAGCTGGCCCCAATGTCACCTCCCCCTTGACGGGGGGTGACAAGCGGTTGGGCGAAGCCCAAACCGAGGTTCCGGTGGAACCTTGGTAGTGCTGGAACGGGTGGGGGTGGTGTTTCCGCCATTCGAGCGTAGCTCTCATGGCCTTTCTTCGCTCGCAAAGCTCCATCGGAGCTTTGCGTTGCCATCGGCAAACGCTCGAAAGTTATCCCCGCCCTCTGACACCCGATTATCATCCACCCACCTGCCGGCACGGAGCGAGGATGCATACGAGCCTTCCGCCGGAAAGGGTCCGGGTTCGATGGGGGTCGCTTCAGGGGAGGCCAAAACTGTGTCGGAGCCGGCTGCCGTTACGGCGGCAGCGCACCGTGGAAACATGGCGGGGATTGACCCCAGCCCGTTGACGCAGTCCAAGCCCAAAATCCCGGGTGAGAGAGGCGCTGGCCGTCTCATTGTTTTAGTTTTGCGACGAGACGCCCTGCGCCTCTCTCCCGCTCTGCTGATTTGAAACCCTGGAGACATCAGCCTGCCGGGCCTGTTGGGGTGTCTGATGGAAACAAGGGGAGATCAGCGTGGGAGAAGAAGGACGAGGCTCACTAGAGCCGCGGAGTTATGACCGTCCCGCCTTGCGGGGCAATCGGTCCGGTGAACCGATTGAAGGGAAGAACGCCCGGAGCGCTACGCGCGCTGGGCTGTCGGCCAACTTTTTGGCCGCGCCGTCGCAGGCGCAGCGGAGGTCACAGCGACCAGCGTCGTGACCGGAGCGGTACGCGCCGTGAGACAAAGAGAGAGCCGGGACCTCGTGTAATGTCTAGGCCCCGGATCAGGTCCGGGGCGGCCCGGGAGGATGCACCCCCAAGCCCTCACCCTGAGGTGCGACGTGAAACCGAGCCTCGAAGGGCGAGGGTGGCCCGAGTGGCTCATCCTTCGACATGCTCAGGATGAGGGAGAGTGTGCAGCAACGCCATACAAACACACCGCCCTGTCCCGGCCAGCCCTCCGGCGCGAGGGAGTGAGAAGCGGTTGGCGCAGCCAAGCCGAGGCTCCGGTGGAGCCTCGGCAGCGCCCGAACACCCTGAGAGCTACGCTCGAAGGGTTGAACAGCTGCAATCTTCGCCCTGTCCTGACCAGCCCGCCGGCGCGAGGCAGGAGAACACCCCGGGGGGCGGCAGCTCTACTGCAGCCCCACCGCATCGACGATTCCCTGCGGGCAGCCCCGGGAGCGGGTGGGGCCGGCGCGCAGCAATGCGCCGAGAGCGGGTGGAGCGCCGATGCTGCCGGTGAGCGCAAGCCGTAACTCAACGACCAGCCGACGATCTCCATCGTCTTCGCATTCGACAGTGACCCGGTCTCCGGTACCGTCGCCAAACGCGGCATCGAACGCGGCTCGGATGTCGTCCGCCTGAAGCGTCGATCCGATGGAGCCGGCGAACAGATCGCGGACGCCGCTTTCGTTCAGCGCCGCCAACAGGGCCAGGCTGTCAGCGAAATAGAGCTCCGCCCCGCCGCCATAACAGGTGCCATGCTTGATCCATTCATGCCGTTCGAGCGCCGATCGGGTGCCTGGCATCACGGTTTCGAGCTCGCGGGCGGTGGCGGTGGTCAGCGAAGGGGCCGGCAGACGATCCCACTGACCGCGCCGGTCGGCCGTCTCATTGGCTTCGTTCACCCCGCAATATTCGGTACCCCGTTCTCCGGGCCACAGCCCATGCAGGGCGAAGTGGTCGGCTTCGAACCGGTCCGGGTTCTGGTTTTGGCATTCCGGCTTGCCTGGCGCGGTCTCGCAAAACGCCGGCTGCCAGCTCACCGCGAGCACATTGAACGTGCTGGTTTGAGGCCGTTCGGCGGTGTTGCCGGATGCGGCTTCGGATGGCGGTTGGTCGCAACCACAAAGCGCCAGCGCAAGGGCGGCAAAAAGCACGGCACGCATGAGACTCATTCGGCGGCTTCAACCTCGGCGATGACCGGCAGGGTGACCCGGAAACAGGCGCCGCGTCCCCGCCGGCGCACCAGTTCGAGCTTGCCGTCCATGTTCGAGATGATCTCACGGCTGATGGCGAGGCCAAGCCCGGCCCCGGTCTGATCGCTCGACGAGCCGCGCCGTCCGCGCGAGAATTTCTCGAAGATGCGTTTCTGTTCGCTCGCCGGGATACCCGGGCCATTGTCGCGGATATCGACCCGGAATTGCTGCCCGTCCGCCGACCGCTTCACCTCGATGAACGGTTCGTCCGCGTCGTTATATTTGGCCGCGTTCGAAATCAGGTTGATGAACACCTGGCACAGCCGGTCCGGATTGGCATTAACGTGAACCTCGGCAGGCGGCGGACCGAGCTTGAGCTCCATCTCGCGCTTCCGGATCAGCGGAGTGCACACATCGATGGCCCGCTCGAGTGCGGCGTTCGCACTGGTCGGGGAGTTGATCCACTTCTGCTCCCCGCGCTCGAGCGCGTTGAGATCGAGGATTTCGTCCAGCAGCGAGGTAAGCCTCAGACTTTCAGTGTGGATTGTGGTCAGGAACCGCTCGCGTTCCTTGTTGCTGAGATCCTGGTGATCGAGAAGGATTTCGGAAAACGACCGGATCGAGGTCATGGGCGTGCGGACTTCGTGGCTGACCTGGGAGAGGAACTCGTCCTTTTGCTGGTCGAGCTCGCGCAGCCGTTCATTGGCGCGCTGCAGCTTGCGCGCAGTCGAGCGCAACTCGTCCGAGGTCTGCTCGAGCTGCTGCGAATATTCGATGGCCTGCTGGGTCTCGTCGGCCATCTGCATGACTTCTTCGAGTGAGATATTGTCGCCCGACACCACCTGGGACAGCATCACATGCGCCGAGGCGGCGCCGATCGAGCCGGCGAGTTCCTTTTCGAGGATCGAGATGAATTCCGGTGTGGGCTCCAGCGCCCGGCGCTGCACCCCGGTATGGGCCGCGAATTCGTCGAACAGGGCCGCCGCCCGTTCATAACCGAGCACCCGCTGGGCGACGAAGAAGAGATCGTTGATCGCTGCCGAGGAACGCGCAAAGCGGGATTCTCCGCCCGGCGGCCGCCGGAACGCATCAACGAACAGCGCCGACTGCAACTGCTCGAGCGCCGACTGTTTTGTGGCGAGCGAGATGGTGACAAGCGCGAAGGTGTTGGCGAACAGGCTCCAGAATACCGAATGCACCAGCGGATCGAGCCCGTGCATGCCCAACAGCGCCTGCGGTTTCAAAAGCGCGATCCCCCACGCGCCATTGGCAACGATATCGGCAACCCAGGGGCTTGAGCTTTCAAAGCTCGGCAGGAACAGCGTGTAGCCCCACAGCGCGAACCCCATGACCAGTCCGGCCAGCGCGCCCTTGGCATTGGCCTCGCGCCAGTAGAGTGCGGCGATCAGCGCCGGCACGAACTGGGCCACCCCGGCAAAGGCAATGAGCCCGATCGCGGCAAGCGCGGCGGATTCCTGTGTCGCCCAGAAATAGATGAAACCGAGCGCCAGGATGAACACGGTCGCCGCGCGCCGGCTGTTCAGCAAAAGCGTCGTCACGCCCTTGCCGTCCCCGAGCCCGAAGCTGTTCGGCGTGCGCAGCGCCAGCGGCATGACGATATGGTTCGAGACCATGATCGACAGCGCGATCGAGGCGATGATGATCATCGAGGTGGCCGAGGAAAACCCGCCGATAAAGGCGAACAGCGCCAATGCATCCTGATCGAAGGTGAGCGGCAGGGTGAGCACGAACAGATCCGGGTTGGCGCCCGCGGGCAGCATCGACAGCCCGACAATCGCGATCGGCATGGTGAAGATGCTCATCCCGAACAAATAGAGCGGAAACGCCCAGCTCGCGGTGCGCAGATGCCGTTCGTCCGAATTCTCCACAACGGTGATCTGAAACTGGCGCGGCAGGCAGATGATCGCGGCAGCGGCGAGCACATTGATCGCGACCCAGCGGGAGGAGAACATCTCCGAGCCTTCAAGGGTGACGCCGGCCTCAGCGGCACGCGAATAGACCTCGGAGAATCCGCCACCGATCCCGAAGACAACGAAGATGCCGACGGCGGCGAGGGCTAGGAATTTGACCACGGCCTCGAAGGCGATGGCGGCGACCACCCCGTGATGCTGCTCATTGGCATCGACATTGCGGGTGCCGAACAGGATCGTGAAGACCGCCATCGAGGCGGCGATGACAAGGGCCAGTTGCACCTCGTCAAAGGCGCCGGTGGCAGCCCCGTTGACGGCCGAGGCGCCGGTAATCACCTGCAGTGAAGAGGTGATGGCCTTGAGTTGCAGCGCGATATAGGGCGTGGTCGCGGTCACCGCGATCAGGGTGACGAGCACCGCGATACGCCCCGACTTGCCGAACCGCGAGGACAAAAGGTCGGCGATCGAGGTGATGCGCTGGCTGCGCCCGATGCGCACCAGCTTGCGCAGCCCGAACCACCAGCCGGTGAAAACCAGCGTCGGTCCCAGATAGATGGCGAGATATTCGAGCCCGTTGCGCGCCGCCGAACCGACCGCGCCGTAAAAGGTCCAGCTCGTGCAATAGACCGAGATGGCGAGCGTATAGATCAGCGGCGAGCGCAGGAACTTGCCCCGCCCTGACCGGGCCCGCTGGTCCGAAAAATAGGCAAGCGCGAACAACACGATCACATAGGCGACCGCCGTCGCAATCGCCACATTGGCGGAGATCATTCGTCCGCCTCTCGGGTCGGTTCATTGTCGGCGCGCTGTCGGCGACCGAATTCGGGCGCGGCCCGGCTCAGCGCCCAGGCCGAAACGATCAACGCCATCCACACGGTGAACAGGAAGGCGATGATCATCGGAAAGCCGAATACATGCAGCGACCTGTCGAACATCAACACGATCGGCGGCATGATCACGACCGCGCCGAGCACGGGAATGAAAAACGCGATCGATTCGAACTTGCGCCGATTGGTCATGCTCAGGCCGTACCGCCCATCAGCTTGCGCACCGCATCGACCACCTCCGCGTTCGAATAGGGCTTGGTGACGAAACCATTCGCTCCCAGCGCTTCGGCGGTGCGGCGGTCCTGCTGCTGGCCCTTGGCGGTGAGCATCAGCACCGGCAGACCCGCGGTGCGCGCCTGCGAGCGGATATGCTTGAGCACTTCAAAGCCTGAGCGCTTGGGCAGCATCACATCGAGCACCAGCACCCGGGGCGCGGTTTCCCCCACCGCGGCAATCGCCGCCTCGCCATCGGCGACCGAGGAGATCGACCACCCGGCGCGGCGAAAAATGAATTCAAGCGAATCGAGAATGCTCGGTTCGTCTTCGGCAATCAGAACGTCCACTGACACCGGCACTTCCTCCCATGTTCCGGTCTTGCTGCCGGTTTGCACCCAATCTAATGCCTATTTCACGCTTTCGCCAAGCTCTGCCCCATCGGCGCGCGGCGCAGGTGTTGATGAGCGGTTCGGCGCAGCGTCACGCTCGAAATCGTCGCGGGTGAAAGGTGCACGCACGTCCTTGTGTCCGTCGAGCCCCGGCATCGCCTCCTCCTGGCGATAGGCACAGTCGCGCCGCGTACATAGCCGGCAGGCCGGACCGACAAGCGTGTCCATGTCATCATCGCCCAGCGCCAGCCCCTGCCCGTAAATGGTGCGGTCGGCCTCGAGCGCGTCGCAGGCGAGCATGATGGCGGTGTAGAATGGCTGGTCGCGATAAGTGGCCGCCCGGCGGGCCGACGTCTTGGCGATGAACAGATAACGTGACCCGTCCGGGAAACGCGCAATCTGCCGGGTGACGGCGCCCGGGCTGCGAAAAGCCGAGTAGATCGTCCACAGCGGACAGGCATGGCCGGCATTGGGCAACAAAAGACCGGGCAGGGGGAACTGCTTGGTCAACCTCCCCGCCGGGTCCGCGCGCAAAAAGCCGAACGGAACACCGGCCTGCCCGTGCCGCTTGAGCGAAACGATGCGGTGCGCGACCTGCTCGAAGCTCGTCCCGAAACTCTGCGCCAGAAAGTCGACATCGTACCGCGCCGCCTCCGCGCGCTCATACATCGCCTCATAGGGCATCAGCATGGCCCCGGCGAGATAGGAGGAAAGCGCCCGATAGGCCAGCCGCCGCGAATCGGCGGTCGTCAGGCGCGTATCGTCGATCAGCGCCGACAGGACCCCTTCGGCGGCCAATTCCCCATAGAGCCGGGCGAGCTGGAACTGGCGTGTCGAGGCCATGGTGTTGGCCTGGAACCACAACACCTTTTCATCCGCATCGTAATGCACCTGGCCCGCTCCGCCGGGGCGGTCGCCGCCACTGGTGCCGCGCAGGACCCGCACCCCGAACCGGCTTTCGAGATGCTCGACCAGCCGGGTTTCGTCGAGCTGGCCGGTGACAGCCGCGTTACGGATGAGCTCACCGGCGGCATCTTCGAGTGCCGGGAAATAGTTTTGCTCATCGTTGATAAGGTCATCGACCTCGCGCATCGGGGTGACCGAGCGGTGCGACACCGCCTCGCGGTCGAACTGACGGATCAACGTCATCGCCACATCCGAAAGGGATCGGCTCTCCCGGCTGATCGCTGCGCCGAATCGCTGGCGTTCGGGCTCGGAAAGATCGGCTTCGTCATTGAGGATCTCTGCAGAGGAACGCACCGCGGTGATGTGAGAGAGCATCTGATGCAGCAATTCGGCCAGGAGCGGATCGGCCCTTAGCCGGTTGGCATAGACCTCGGCGCTGGCCAGCGCATCGAGATAACGCCGATAAAGAGCGTGCAACGCCGCCGCCGCTTGCGGCTGCGCGGCGACCAGATCGCGCGCATCGCTTTCGCTCAAACCGGTGCCGCCCAGCGCGGGATCAAGAAAGGCCTCGGTCAGATCGGCGATCATCCGCTGCTCGGAATCGCCGGTCAGTTCGTCGAGAGGGATCCCCATTTGAGCGGCGATGCGCTGAAGCAGCGCCCCACCGACATCGCGCTTATTGGCTTCGATGAGATTGAGGTAGCTCGGTGAAATGCCCACCGACCGGGCCATGCCGGACTGCGAAAAACCGCGCGCCTTTCTCAGATTGCGGATCTTTTGTCCGATCGGTGCGCGCATGGTCGGTCCCTGGATCTGGTCCGGTTGATGATAGCGGCTTGTAAAAGGATTTACAATAATACAGAAATTATGGTTCAAGCTTTTACAAAATAAATTATATATAACAACAACTTATTGCGTTTGTTTTCTGGCTGCCGGTAATCTGTGCAACGGCGTGGTGTGCCAGGAGGAGAGGGCGCGCCCGCCAAATTTCAAAGGAGGAGACCTATGAGCAAACTGAAGGGTGGCCTTAGCCGCCGCAAAGTGCTCAAGACGGCCGGCGCCGGCCTTGTTACCGCTGGCGTGGCACCGTCGATTTTCGTGCGGGGCGCCTGGGCACAGGAGTTCTGCAACAACCCCACCGGCGACACGGTGACCCTCGGCTTCAACATGCCGCTGACCGGCGCCTATGCTGACGAGGGCGCTGACGAGCAGCGCGCTTTCGAGCTCGCTGTCGAGCACCTCAATGGTGGAGGCGATGGCGGCATGCTGAACACGTTCAGCTCCAAGACCGCCACCGGCAACGGGATTCTGGGCAAGAAGGTCACCTATGTGACCGGCGACACCGCGACCGGCTCCGACGCTGCTCGCGATTCCGCACGCCGGATGATCGAACGTGATGGCGTGATCATGCTTTCGGGCGGTTCGTCCTCGGGCGTGGCCATCGCCGTGCAGGGTCTGTGTCAGGAACGCGGCGTGATCTTCATGGCCGGCCTGACCCATTCCAACGACACCACCGGCAAGGACAAGAAGCGCTATGGCTTCCGGCACTTCTTCAACGCTTATCAGTCCGGTACCGCGCTTGCGCCGATCCTGGGCGAGCAATATGGCACCCAGCGCCGGGCCTACCATCTGACCTCGGACTACACCTGGGGCTGGACCCAGCAGGAATCGATCAAGAACGCAACCGAAGCCCTCGGTTGGGAAACTGTCGAAACCGTGCTGACCCCTGTGGGTGCGGGTGACTTCTCGCAATACATCACCCCGGTTCTGAACTCGGGTGCTGACGTCCTGATCCTCAACCACTACGGCTTCGACATGGTCAACTCGCTGACCCAGTCGGTGCAGTTCGGTCTTCGCGATCGCCAGGCCAATGGCCAGGATTTCCAGATCGTGACACCGCTGGTTTCGGATCTGATGGCCCAGGGTGCAGGCGATGCCATGAAGGGCATTTACGGCACCTCGAACTGGGACTGGCAGTCCCCTGACGAGGCCAGCCAGGCCTTCACCAAGTCCTTCGGGGCCAAGTTCGGCCAGCCGCCCAGCCAGGCCGCACACACCTGCTATGTGCAGACCCTGCTTTATGCGGACGCGGTCGAACGCGCCGGCACCTTCTATCCGCCTGAAGTCATCAAGGCGCTGGAAGGTTTCGAGTTCGACGGCATGGGCAATGGCCAGACCTTGTATCGTGCGGAGGACCATCAGTGCCTCAAGCGCGTGCACGCCGTTCAGGGCCGCGAGAACCCGCAGTCGAACTTCGACCGTCTGGAGACAGTGGCCGTGGTCGAGCGCGACGTCGCGGACTTCGACGCTTCGCTCTTTGGCGGCGAGCTGGGCCCGTACGACGCGGCTGCCTGCTAATCCCGGCCCATTGCGTCAACAGCCCGGCCGCCACGTGTGGCCGGGCCTTTTCCGGTCAAAGGACCTATCGGAATGGAAGCGATATTCGCACAGTTTCTGAACGGGCTCGACAAGGGTGGCGCCTATGCGCTCATCGCTCTCGGGCTCACACTGGTTTTCGGCACGCTGGGTGTTGTCAACTTCGCCCACGGGGCGCTGTTCATGCTGGGCGCATTTTGCGCAGTCACCTTTCGCCGCCTGCTCACCCTTGAACAGGTCACCGTCAGCGAAACCGAACTGACCCCCTGGGGGAGCCCGCTGGAAATCCGCGTGCCATACGCGGAACAGTGGTTCGGTGATTTCGGTCAGGTCCTGATCGACTATTCGGTGCCATTCTCGATCCTTCTGGCCATACCAGTCATGCTCATCATCGGCGTCGCCATGGAGCGTGGCCTGATCAAGCATTTTTACAAGCGCCCGCACGCTGAACAGATCCTGGTGACCTTTGGTCTCGCCATCGTTCTGCAGGAAGTGGTGCGCTCGTTCTTCGGCGCCAACCCCATTCCCCAGCCGATCCCCTCGAGCCTTGTCGGTGCGGCCGATGTCGGCTCCTGGCTCGGCATGCAGGCCAACCAGGTTGTCTATCCCTGGTGGCGCCTGGTTTACCTGCTGTTTTCGGTGGTGGTGATCGGGGGCGTCTTTGCCTTCCTGCAATTCACCACGTTCGGCATGGTTGTGCGCGCCGGCATGGCTGACCGCGAAACAGTGGGCCTTCTGGGCATCAATATCGACCGGCGGTTCACGATCATGTTCGGTCTCGCCGCCATCCTCGCCGGGCTTGCCGGGGTGATGTACACGCCATTGCTGCCGCCAAATTTCCATCTGGGCATGGACTTTCTGGTGCTCAGCTTCGTGGTCGTCGTCGTTGGCGGCATGGGCTCTCTGCCCGGTGCTGTGGCCGCAGGCTTCCTGCTTGGCATCGTCCAATCATTCGCCTCGATGACAGAGGTGAAGGCAATCATTCCGGCCATCGACCAGATCATCGTCTATCTGATTGCCGTCATCGTTCTGCTGACGCGGCCCCGCGGCCTTCTCGGCAGGCGCGGCGTGATGGAGAACTAAGCCATGTTTTTCATGAATCGTCGCGACATACTTGTCTTTGCCGGCTTCACCATCCTGGTGCTGACCATGCCGATCTGGCTCACGCCAACCGGTGCGGCCTATCCGGCCCTGATGCAGACTTTCGCCATCTACGGGATCATGGTGATCGGCTTCAATATCCTGTTCGGGCTGACCGGTTACCTGTCATTCGGCCACGCCGCCTTTCTCGGCGTCGGCTCCTATACGGCAGTCTGGTCATTCAAGCTCCTGACGATGAACGCCATCCCCGCGCTCCTGTTCGCGGTGCTGCTTTCCGGCGTGTTCGCCGTGGTCATCGGCTATGTGAGCCTCAGGCGCTCGGGGATCTATTTCTCGATCCTGACCCTCGCTTTTGCCCAGATGTGCTACTCGCTCGCCTATTCGGTGCTCACCCCGATCACCAATGGTGAAACCAGCCTGCAGCTCACTCTGCAGGACCCGCGGGTCATCGACCTGGCATTTACCGAACGCGGCTCCGGCCTGCCGGTGCCCAATCTGTTCGGCCTGCCCATGACGGGCCTGACCGGATTCTATTTCTGCGCGGTGATCCTTGTGCTGGCTTTCTTTCTGGCCCAGCGCATCACCAATTCGCCCTTCGGCATGACCCTCAAGGGGATCAAGTCGAACCAGAACCGGATGGACTATACCGGCTTCAATACGCGGCCCTATACCCTCGCGGCCTTCGTGATCTCGGGCATGTATGCCGGTCTCGCCGGCGGCCTTCTAGCCGTGACCGATCCGCTGGCCGGTGCCGAGCGGATGCAGTGGACGGCCTCGGGCGAAATCGTGCTGATGACCATTCTGGGCGGCGCGGGCACACTGTTCGGCCCGGTGATCGGTGCCTGGCTCGTCAAATATGCCGAGAACATCTTCTCGGCCTTCAACGAAAGCGTGTTGCACAACTTCTTCTCCTTCCTGCCCGACGGGATGGAAGAACCGTTTGTCTGGGTCGCGGCCCTGTTCGTTGGTGAGGGCTGGCACCTCACCCTGGGGCTGCTGTTCATGATCGTCGTGATCTTCCTGCCTGGCGGCATCATGGAAGGGGTGCGCCGTATCGGAACCCTGTTCCGGCGAAGGCCAGACACAAGTGACGGCAGCGCGGTCAGCGCCAAACAGCAACCGGCCGAGTAGGAGCGCACCGATGACGACCAACGACAAGGACATCGTTCTGCACGTTGCCGATGTGCACAAGACCTTCGGCGGCCTGCACGCCTTGAGCGATATCGACCTCCAGGTCGAACAGGGCAAGACCCATGCCATCATTGGCCCCAACGGGGCCGGCAAGTCGACATTGCTCAATGTGTGTGTGGGCCGCCTGGCTCCCACAAGCGGTGCGGTCATCTTCGATGGCCACACCCTCACCGGCAAGAAGCCGCACGAGATCAATCAGGTCGGGGTGGCGCGGGTGTTTCAGACCCCCGAGATCTTTCCCGAACTGAGCGTGTTGCACAATGTGATGGTCCCGGCCTTCGCCAAGCGCGACGGGTCGTTCAGCCTGAATTTCATGCGCCATCTCGACACCCAGTCGGATATCCGCTCGGAGGCTGAAAGCGTGCTCGAGGATGTCGGTCTGGTCGCCCAGAAGGACGTGCACGCCGGCTCGTTGTCCCGCGGGGACAAGCGGCGCATGGAGCTGGCCATGTGTCTCATCCAGCACCCGCGGCTTCTGCTGCTCGATGAGCCGACCGCCGGCATGTCGCGCCACGACACCAATACCACGATCGACCTGTTGAAGCGCATCAAGGAGCGGGGGATGACCAAGATCATCATCGAACATGACATGCATGTCGTGTTTTCGCTGGCCGACAAGATCTCGGTGCTTGCGCAGGGCCGGATCATCGCCGAAGGTTCACCGGAGGAAGTAAGGGCCAATCCCAAGGTGCAGGAAGCGTATCTGGGAGGGGCGCATTGATGAACGCGGTCACCATGCAAGCTGAAACCGAAAACAAAGCCGAGGCAGCCCCCGCCACCGACGCCTTTTTCAGGATCGAGGATGTGCACGCCTATTACGGCGAAAGCTACATCGTGCAGGGCGTGGACTTCAAAGTCGACCATGGCCGGATCCTGGCGCTCCTGGGGCGCAACGGGGCGGGCAAGACCTCAACCTTGAGAACCATTGCGCGAACTGACGACCCCCAGCTGCGCCGTGGCGAAATATGGCTCGATGGCCAGCCGCTCCATACCATGCGCGCGCACCAGGCGGCGCTGGCGGGCGTGCAGCTGGTGCCCGAGGATCGGCGCATCATTTCCGGGCTTACGGTGGAGGAAAACATCGCCCTCGCCCAGGTGGCACCGGGACATGGCTGGGAGCTTGAGCGGATCTATTCTCACTTTCCGCGCCTCGCCGAACGCCGCAAGCAGGAAGGGGTAACCCTGTCCGGCGGCGAGCAGCAGATGCTGGCTATCGCCCGCGCGCTTGCACGGGACGTCAAGCTGTTGCTGCTCGACGAGCCTTATGAGGGGCTGGCCCCCGTGATCGTCCAGGAGATCGAACGGATCCTCCAGGAGATCAAGGCGCTCGGCATCACCACCATCATCGTCGAACAGAACGCGATTGCCGCGCTCAGGCTCGCCGACGATGCCGTCATTCTCGACACCGGCGAGGTTGCCTTTGCCGGCTCCGCCGCCGAAGTGCTCGAGAACAAGGATCTGCGCCAGGAATATCTGGCCGTTTGATCCGCAACCGGCGGGCAGGCCCGCCGGCAGGCAGGGATCGGTGGCACCATCGATGGCCGGCCCGGCGAGATCGGGTTGCCGTCGCCACCACAGTCAAACGGGGTGTCGGGCACGCAGGGGGCGTGCCCTTGGGAGGCCACGGCTTGCGGCATTGCGGCAAGGCGTGGCGTGACTTGGTTTGGGGGGAGACATGGCTCAAACAATTTTTCCCGTACCTGCGGAATGGGCGGCCAACGCCCATATGGACAAGCCCGGATATGAGGCGGCCTATAGGCGCTCGATTGAGGACCCGGACGGGTTCTGGGCCGAGCAGGCCGAGCGGATCGACTGGATCGAACCGCCGACCATTGTCAAGAACACCAGTTTCGACCCGGTCGCGATCAAATGGTTCGAGGACGGGGTTCTCAATGTCGCGGCCAACTGCATCGACCGGCATCTCGATCAGCGCGCCGACCAGCCCGCCATCATCTGGGAGCCCGACGATCCCGAGGACCAGGGCCGCACCCTCACTTATGCGCAATTGCACGAGGAAGTCTCGCGTTGCGCCAATGCACTGAGGCAGCTCGGCGTCGAACGCGGCGACCGGGTCACCATCTATCTGCCCATGATCCCCGAAATCGCCATCGCCATGCTGGCCTGCGCCCGCATCGGCGCGGTGCATTCGGTGGTCTTTGCCGGCTTTTCGCCCGAGGCGCTGGCCGGGCGCATTACCGACTGCGCCTCCCGCATCATCATCACCGCCGATGAGGGCCGGCGCGGCGGCAAGCCGATCGCGCTCAAGGCCAATGTGGACGCCGCCGCGAAACTCGCCGGCATTGTCGATACCATCGTGACGGTCCGCCATACCGGCGGCGAGATCGACTGGGAGGACGGGCGCGATGTGTGGTGGCACGAGGCGATGGACAATGCGCCCGCCGATTGCCCGCCCGAACCCATGGGGGCGGAGGACCCGCTGTTCATTCTCTACACCTCGGGCTCGACCGGCAAACCCAAGGGCATGGTCCACACTTCGGGCGGCTATCTCACTTATATCTCGCTCGCCCACAAGCTGGTCTTCGACTATCACGAGGGCGACATCTACTGGTGCGGGGCGGATCTGGGCTGGATCACCGGGCACAGTTTCACGCTCTATGCGCCGCTTTCGAACGGCGCGACGACCCTGATGTTCGAAGGGGTGCCCAATTACCCTGATGCCTCGCGCTACTGGCAGATCATCGACAAATACCAGGTCAACCAGTTCTTCACCGCCCCGACCGCGATCCGGGCATTGATGGGGGCGGGCGACGACTACGTCACACGCACCTCCCGCGCCTCATTGAAACTCCTGGCCACCGCCGGCGAGCCGATCAACCCGGAAGCCTGGCTGTGGTATTACAATGTGGTCGGCGATGGCCGTTGCCGGGTGATCGACAATTACTGGCAGACCGAGACCGGCGGCATGATGCTGACGCCCCTGCCGGGTGTGACCGATCTCAAGCCGGGCGCCGCGACCCAGCCCTTTTTCGGCATTCAGCCGCAGCTCGTCGATGCCGAGGGCGAGGTGCTCGAAGGCGAGGCCGAGGGAAACCTTGTCATCCTCGACAGCTGGCCGAGCCAGGCGCGCACCATCTACGGCGACCACCAGCGTTTCGTCGATACCTATTTCTCGGCCTACAAAGGCAAATACTTCACCTCCGATGGCTGCAAGCGCGATGCCGACGGCGCCTATTGGATCACGGGCCGGGTCGATGATGTGCTTAATGTATCGGGCCATCGCATGGGCACCGCGGAGATCGAGAGCGCGCTTGTCGCCCATGAACTGGTCGCCGAGGCGGCTGTCGTCGGCGTACCGCACGATATCAAGGGTCAGGGCATATATTGCTATGTCACCCTGATGGCCGGCGCGGACGGAGAGGCCGACCTGACCGGTGAATTGCGCCAATGGGTGAGATCCCAGATCGGCCCCATCGCCACGCCGGATATCATGCAGTTCACCGCGGACCTGCCCAAGACCCGGTCGGGCAAGATCATGCGGCGCATCTTGAGGAAGATCGCGGAGCGCGAATATGGCGCCCTTGGCGATGTGTCGACCCTGGCTGACCCGAGCGTTGTCGACAGGCTGATCGAGGCGCGCAAACAGCTCGACTGACCAACCCCCCGGCCGCTTGCCCCCTCCGGGAGCCGCTGCGAAACGTCCCGATTGGCGGCCGGACCCCGCCCTCGCCTCGGCTTCCTCAAAGGCCCGGGCGAGGGCTTTTCGTTGGTTGGCCCCGGGAATATGGCCGGGCCGGCAAAAGGCGTGATCGAAACGCTATTCGCCCCGATGCACCGCGAACGGGCTGAAGGCCTGGGCGACCGGCATCATCTGCAGCCGGTTGACGTTGAAATGCCGGGGCAGCGTGGTGACCCAGAAGATCGATTCCGCAATGTCCTCGGCGGTCATCGGCGTCATGCCTTCATAGACCTTGTCGGCCGCCTGCTGGTCGCCCTCAAAACGCACCACCGAAAACTCCGTCTCGGTCATGCCCGGCTCGATATTGGTCACCCGCACATTCTTGCCGTTGATGTCGGCCCTCAGCGCCAGCGCGAACTGCTTCACGAAGGCCTTGGTCGCCGCATAGACATTGCCGCCCGGATAGGGGTAGTCGCTGGCTACCGATCCCATGGTGACGATGTGGCCTTCGCCGCGCTCGATCATGCCCGGCAGCAATGCCCTCACGGTCTGAACAAGCCCGGTCACATTGGTGTCGATCATGGTCTGCCAGTCGCTCAAATCGGTCTCGTGCGCTGGCGCCAGACCGAGGGCCAGACCGGCATTGGCAACCACAACATTCACATGGGCAAAGCCCGCAGGCAGCGCATTCACCACCGCCTCGATAGCAGCATTGTCCGATACGTCGAGCTCGGCGATATGGCAGTTTTCGGCTCCAAGCTCTGCCTGCAGCGCTTCCAGCCGCTCGCGGCGGCGCCCGGTCGCGATCACTTTCGCCCCCGCCTGGGCGAAGCGGCGCGCTGTGGCCTCGCCAAAACCCGAGGTGGCCCCGGTGATGAAAACGACAAGCTCGTGAGGATCGAGCATCTGATACATGGGGTGCCTCCACGAAAATGGGATCGGATGGGGTGGCAGCATGCCGCCGCCGCCCGCATTTTGGGGAAAAGCGCCGGCTATTGCCAGTCGAGCACGACCTTGCCGGACTTGCCGTCCGCCGCGATCTCGAAGCCCTTCTGGTAATCGTCGGCCGGCAAGCGGTGGGTGATGACCTTTTCGACGTCGAGGCCGCTTTCGAGCATGGCCAGCATCTTGTGCCAGGTCTCGAACATCTCGCGGCCATAGATGCCCTTGAGCGTGACCATGCGAAAGACGATCTTCGACAGGTCGAACACGAAGGGCCGGGCCGGCACGCCAAGCAGCGCAACACGGCCGCCCATGACGAGGTGGTCGATCATCTGGTTGAGGGCCTGCGGCGCCCCGCTCATCTCGAGCCCGACATCGAAGCCTTCGCGCATGCCGAGCCGGGCCATGACCGCGGCAAGATCATCCTGCTCGATATTGACCGGGGTGACATCAGGGGCGACTTCGCTGGCGAGATGCAGGCGGTCGACATTGACATCGGTGATCACCACATGCCGCGCCCCGGCCTGCCGCGCGACCGCCGCCGACATGATGCCGATCGGCCCCGCCCCGGTGATCAGCACGTCTTCCCCCACCAGATCGAAGGCGAGGGCGGTATGCACCGCATTGCCGAGCGGGTCGAGGATCGCACCCATATCGTCCGACACGCCGTCGGGCAGTTTGACCGCATTGAAGGCAGGGATGACGACATATTCGCCGAAGGCGCCGGGCACATTGACCCCGACTCCCTTGGTATCGGGATCGAGATGATATTTCCCGGCCCGGCTGGCGCGTGAGTTCATGCCCACGAGATGGCCCTCGCCGGTCACCCGGTCGCCGGGCTTGAAGCCGCGCACATCCGAGCCGGTTTCGACAATCTCCCCGGCAAATTCGTGCCCGGTGATCATCGGCACGGGCACGGTGGCCGCCGCCCAGTCGTCCCATTTGTAGATATGCACATCGGTGCCGCAGATCCCGGTCTTGTGGACCTTGATCAACACGTCTTCGGGGCCGGGTTCGGGCATCGGCGCCTCGATCATCCAGATGCCCGGTTCGGCCTTGGTCTTGGCAAGTGCTTTCATGTCTCGGGTCTCCTCAGATCACGCCGATCGCCTTGCCGGCATCGGCAAAGGCGGCAATGGCTTCATCGATATCCGCATCCGTCAGCGCGGCGGACATCTGGGTCCGGATCCGCGCCTTGCCCTGCGGCACCACCGGATAGAAGAACCCGGCGACATAGATGCCGCGCTCATCGAGTGCTTTGGCCATGTCCTGGGCCTTTTGCGCATCATAGAGCATAACCGGGATGATCGGGGTGTCGCCGGGCAAAAGATCGAAACCGGCCTCGCTGAGCCCGGCGCGGAACCTTGTGGTGTGACGCTCAAGCGTGGCGCGCAGATCGTCCGCCTTCTCGGCAATATCGATGGCGACCAGCGACCCGGCGGTCACATTGGGGGTCAGCGCGTTCGAGAACAGGTAGGGCCGGGCGCGCTGGCGCAACAGGTCGATGATCTTCTGGTTCGCGGCGATGAACCCGCCCATACCGCCCCCCAGCGTCTTGCCGAAAGTGCCGGTGATGATGTCGATCCGGTCGCCGGCACCGGTGAGCGTCGGTGTGCCCCGGCCCTTGTCGCCAAGATGCCCTGTGGCATGGCAATCATCGACCAGGATCAAGGCGCCATATTTGTCGGCCAGGGCAGAAATCTCGGTGAGCTTGGCGACATAGCCATCCATCGAAAACACGCCATCGGTGGCGATCAGCTTGAACCGCGCGCCATCGGCTTCGGCCTGTTTGAGTTGGTCCTCGAGCGCATCCATGTCGCTTGTGGGATAGCGATAGCGTTTCGCCTTGCAAAGGCGCACCCCGTCGATGATCGAGGCATGGTTGAGCGCGTCCGAGATGATCGCATCTTCCGGGCCCAAGAGGGTTTCGAACACCCCGCCATTGGCATCGAAGCAGGCCGCGAACAGGATCGCATCGTCCTTGCCGAGATAATCGGCGATGCGCTTTTCAAGCGTCCGGTGCAGGGTCTGGGTGCCGCAGATGAAGCGCACCGAGGCCATGCCGAACCCCCATTCGTCGAGCGCCGAATGGGCCGCTGAAACGATCTCGGGATGATTGGCGAGGCCGAGATAATTATTGGCACACAGATTGATGAATTCGCGTGTGCCCTTGTCCGTCTCGACATTGATGCGCCCGCCTTGAGGCCCGGTCAGCGGGCGCTCGCGCTTGTAGAGCCCCTGGCTTTCAATGTCGGAGAGTATGGCTTCGACGTGACGGTCGAAATCCTGCATATGCTTTGTCCCTTGCCCTGTCCGGCGGCGCCTGTGAGCGCGCGGCCGATGGCGAATCCGTATCCAAAAATTCCGGCTTTGACCACATCATGCCCACAGGCTCGAAAATTGCCCGGCTTGACAATTGGCTACTCTGACAGCAATCTCCCCGCCGTGTCAGCGGGAGAGACCTGCAATAGCAGGCGCCGAAGGAGCAACCGCCCCGGAATCTCTCAGGCAAAAGGACCGTGACACAGCTAACGTCTGGAAAGAGGCGCTCTTGAAGCGTCCGCCGAAGGTGTAATTCTCTCAGGCAAAAATACAGACGGGGCGATCGGAACGGATGGCATGCCGCCATCCGCGGGGAGAGATCGCCAATGCCGCAAGGCACTGCACTCAATGCCAGTTCTGCCGGCCCGCAATTGCCGGGTGGAAAACCTGTGTCCGGCGATGCGGCGAGCAAGCGCAGCGCGTCCGAACGCGTGCAGGCCCCAGCCGGCCCGATCTCCCTTTTCGACATGTTCAAGGTGGGCATCGGTCCGTCCTCCTCCCACACCATGGGACCGATGGTTGCCGCTGCGCGGTTTGCCCACAAGGCAGCCGCGCTTTCTTCCGCCCCGCTCCGCATCGAGGCGCGTGCCCTGGGCTCGCTTGCCTGGACCGGCAAGGGGCATGGCACCGACCGCGCGCTGGCGCTGGGGCTGATGGGCTTCGAGCCCGAAACCGTCGAAATCGACGAGGCCGACCGCGCCCTTGAGATCTCGCGTCAGACCGGCACCCTGCGCTTGCCCGGTGCCGACCGCATCGCCTTCGATTTCGACAGCGATATCGTGCTCGACAAGAAGGACCGCAGCTTCAAGCACCCCAACACCATGCGCTTCGCCGCCTTTGACGGTGAAGGCAATGCGGTGCTTGCCGAGACCTGGCTATCACTGGGTGGTGGCTTTGTCGCCCCCGAGGGTCAGGGCTATGCCGAAACGGCCACGGGTGATCCGGTGGAACTGCCTTTTGGCTTTTCTTCGGGCGCCGAACTCATCGAAATCGGCAAGCGCGAAAACCTCTCGATCGCCGAGATAATGTCTGCCGACGAGGAGGCTGTGCGCAGCCCCCAGGAGGTCGCTTCGGGCATCGATCTGTTGATTGATGTGATGCTCGAGACCGTCGAGCGCGGGCTCAATGCCGAGGGCATCCTGCCCGGCGGGCTGAAAGTACAGCGCCGCGCCAAGACCCTGTTCGCCGAGCTCGAGGCAGGCGCCGCCCGCAATGAGCGCCTGCCCACCGATATCATGGACCACGTGTCCGCCTTCGCCATGGCGGTCAATGAAGAGAATGCGGCCGGGGCGCGGATGGTCACCGCCCCGACCAACGGCGCCGCCGGGGTGTTCCCCGCCGTGTTGCGCTATTACCGGGATTTCTGTGCCGGCGCGGATAGAGAGGGCATGCGCCGCATGCTGCTGACCGCCGCCGCTATCGGATCCATTGTCAAGCTCCGCGCCTCCATCTCCGGAGCGGAAGTCGGCTGTCAGGGCGAAGTCGGCACCGCATCGGCGATGGCAGCCGCGGGGCTTGTCGCTGCTTTGGGCGGCGGCAACGAGAAGTGCGAAAACGCCGCCGAGATCGCCATGGAGCACCATCTGGGGCTCACCTGCGATCCGGTCGGCGGGCTGGTGCAGATCCCCTGCATCGAGCGCAACGCCTTCGGCGCCATCAAGGCGATCAACGCTGCCTCCCTCGCCATGCGCGGCAAGGGCGAACAAAAGGTCCGGTTTGACCAGGTCGTCGAGACCATGCGCCAGACCGGGCTCGATATGCGGGCAAAATACAAGGAAACCTCGAAAGGGGGCCTAGCCCTCAACGTCACCGAGTGCTGAGGCCAGACTATATGACCGATACCGATCTCAAAAAGACCCCGCTCTACGCCGCTCATGCTGCTGCCGGCGCCAAGTTCGTCGGCTTTGCCGGCTACGATATGCCGATCCAGTATCCGCTCGGCGTCCTCAAGGAGCATCTCCATTGCCGGGCAGAAGCCGGACTGTTCGACGTCTCGCATATGGGACAGGCCGAGCTGCACGGGCCGGACGATGAAACGACCTCGGCCTTTCTCGAAAGCCTCGTGCCGGCCGATATCGTCAATCTCGGCGCTGGTAAGCAGCGCTACACCCAGTTGCTCACCGAAGACGGCGGCATCATCGACGATCTGATGGTCTCCAAGCTTCCCGAAGGCGAGGGCAAACCCGGCCAGGTCAATATCGTCGTCAACGCTTCGCGCAAGGACATCGATTATGCCCGCATCGAGGCCAATCTGCCGGACAGCATCACCCTCACCAAGCGCGAAGACCTGGCGCTGATCGCCCTGCAGGGGCCTGCCGCCGAAGCGGTGCTCGCCGAGCTCGCTCCCGAAGTCGCGGACATGGCCTTCATGCAGGTCGCGGTGGTGACCATCGACGGTACCCCGATGACGGTTTCGCGCTCCGGCTATACCGGTGAAGACGGCTACGAGATCTCGGTACCTGCCGACAAGGCGGAAGCACTGTGGAACCGGTTCGCCGCCAGCGACCGGGTCGAGCCTGTCGGGCTTGGCGCGCGGGATTCTCTCAGGCTTGAAGCCGGGCTCTGCCTTTATGGCAATGACATCACCACGACAACGACCCCCATCGAGGCCGGGCTGATCTGGTCGATCCAGAAGCGCCGCCGCGAGGAAGGCGGTTTCCCCGGCGCCGGGATCATCCAGCGCGAAATCGCGACCGGTGCACTCAAGAAGCGCGTCGGCCTTGTGCCCGAAGGCAAGGCGCCGATCCGGGCTGGTGTCGTGCTCTTCGATAGTGAAGAGGCCACCAAGGCTGTCGGTCATGTCACCTCGGGCAGCCCCGGGCCCAATTACGGCGCGCCTGTTGCCATGGGATATGTGATCACCCCGCTCGCAGCCAAGGCCACGGTGCTTTACGCTGAAGTCCGCGGCCGCCGGGTGCCGGTCACCGTGACCCCCATGCCTTTCGTGCCTGCCAATTTCAAACGCTGAACAGCGCAACCAATAACTGAAACTAACGGAATTCGCCCATGACCAGGAAATTCACCGAAGACCATGAATGGATCGACATCGCCGACGGCGTCGCGACGGTCGGCATCACCGACTACGCCCAGGAACAGATGGGCGATGTGGTGTTTGTCGAACTGCCCGAAGCGGGCACTGAAGTGAAAAAAGGCGATGCCATCGCCGTCGTCGAAAGCGTCAAGGTCGCTTCCGATGTCTATGCGCCGCTGACCGGCGAAATCACCGAGGTCAATTCGGGTCTCGGCGACGCCCCCGAGCTCGTCAATAACGAGCCCGAATCCGGTGCCTGGTTCTTCAAGATCAAGCTCGCCGATACCGGTGAGACCGATGCCCTTCTGGATGAAGCCGCTTACAAGGCGCTTCTCGACTAATCACTTTCGGAGTTCTCGTTAATGACCGCGTCCAACACCGCGCCGTCCAATAGTCCCAGCGCTGCCTTCGTCTCCCGGCATATCGGCCCTTCGCCCAATGAAGTCGCCGACATGCTCAAGGAGGTCGGGGCGCATACCCTTGATGCGCTCATCGATGAGACCTTGCCCAAATCCATCCGCCAGAAGAACGCGCTCGAGATCGGCCCCGCTCTCTCCGAGACCGGCGTGATCGCCCATATGAAGGCGATTGCGGGCAAGAACGAGCGGTTCACCTCGCTGATCGGACAGGGTTATCACGGCACGGTGCTGCCGCCGGTGATCAGCCGGAATATCCTCGAAAACCCGGCCTGGTACACCGCCTACACCCCGTATCAGCCGGAGATCAGCCAGGGCCGGCTCGAGGCCCTGATCAACTTCCAGACCGCCATGGCGGATCTGGCCGGGCTCGAGATCGCCAATGCCTCGCTGCTCGACGAAGCGACGGCCGCCGCAGAAGCCATGGCGATGGCGCGACGGGTGTCGAAGAACAAACCCGACACTTTCTTTGTCGATGCCGATACCCACCCCCAGACCATTGCCGTGATCCGCACCCGCGCCGAACCGCTCGGCTGGGACGTGGTCGTGGGCGATCCGGAAACCGAACTGAACCCCGAAGAGGTTTTCGGCGCGCTGCTCAGCTATCCGGGCACTTCGGGCGCTGTGCGCGATCTGACCGGCATCATCAAGGGTCTGAAAGGCGCCGGTGCCGTGGCAGCTGTGGCCGCCGACCCGCTGGCCCTGACGCTTTTGACCTCGCCGGGTGAAATGGGCGCCGATATCGTCATCGGCTCGACCCAGCGCTTTGGCGTTGCCATGGGCTATGGCGGCCCGCACGCCGCCTATATGGCCACGACCGATGCCTTCAAGCGCGTGCTGCCGGGCCGTCTGATCGGGGTGTCCGTCGATGCCCGCGGCAAGCCCGCATACCGGTTGGCGCTGCAGACCCGCGAACAGCATATCCGGCGCGAAAAGGCGACCTCGAACATCTGCACCGCCCAGGTGCTGCTGGCGGTGATCGCTTCGATGTATTGCGTTTATCACGGGCCGGACGGCATCCGCCGCATCGCCCGCGAAGTGCATTCCAGGACCGCCATCCTCGCCGCCGGGCTGAAACAGGCCGGCTTCGCACCGCTCAACGAAACTTTCTTCGACACCCTGACCGTGGGTGCCGGCGACCGGGCTAACGACATTCTCACAGCGGCGCGCAAGTCGCGGATCAATCTCAGGGATTTCGGCGACGGGCGCATCGGCATCGCGCTCGACGAGACCACGACCGATGCGACCATAGAGGCCGTGCTCGCCGCCTTCGGCAGCGATGCCAAGGTGGCCGAACTCGCCGGTGACGCTGGCGAGGGCCTGCCCGCCGACCTCAAGCGGCGCAGCGATTACCTCACGCATCCGGTCTTCCATATGCACCGCTCGGAAACCGATATGCTGCGCTATATGCGCAAGCTTTCGGACAAGGATCTGGCACTCGACCGCGCCATGATCCCCTTGGGCTCCTGCACCATGAAGCTCAACGCCACCACCGAGATGCTGCCGATCACCTGGCCGGAATTCGCCGAGCTGCATCCCTTCGCCCCCGCCGATCAGGCGCTGGGCTACAGTGAGATGTTCGAGGCGCTGTCCGACGCGCTATGCGCGATCACCGGCTATGACGCGATTTCGCTGCAGCCCAATTCGGGCGCCCAGGGCGAATATGCCGGCCTGCTGGCGATCCGTGCCTTTCACCGCGCCAACGGGGAAGGGCACCGCAAGGTCTGCCTTATCCCGTCTTCGGCCCATGGCACCAACCCCGCCTCCGCCCAGATGGCGGGCATGGACGTGGTAATCGTCGCCTGCGATGAGGCGGGAAATGTCGATGTCGCCGATCTCGAAAAGAAGGCCGAGGCCCACAAGGACGACCTCGCCGCGATCATGATCACCTATCCCTCGACCCATGGGGTGTTCGAGGAAGAGATCGTCAAGATCTGTGCCATCGTTCACGACCATGGCGGACAGGTCTATCTCGACGGCGCCAATCTCAACGCCCAGGTCGGCATCGCCCGGCCGGGCAAATATGGCGCCGATGTCTCGCACCTTAACTTGCACAAGACCTTCTGCATTCCCCATGGTGGCGGCGGGCCGGGCATGGGCCCGATCGGGGTGCGCGAACATCTCATCCCCTTCCTGCCCGGGCATCCGGCGCTCGATGGCGGCGACAGCCCGGTCGGGGCCGTTTCCGCGGCGCCTTTCGGTTCGGCGTCGATCCTGCCGATTTCCTATGCCTATGCGAAGATGATGGGCGGCGACGGCCTCAAACGCGCCACCGAAATTGCCATCCTCAATGCCAACTACATCGCCGAGCGGCTGGAGAACCATTTCCCGGTTCTCTATCGCAACGAAAAGCGCCGCGTGGCCCATGAATGCATCATCGATCCGCGCGCCCTCAAGGCGAGCGCCGGCGTGACCGTCGACGACATTGCCAAGCGGCTGATCGATTTCGGCTTCCACGCCCCGACCATGAGCTTCCCGGTACCGGGCACGCTGATGATCGAGCCGACCGAAAGCGAATCCAAGCGCGAGCTCGACCGCTTCATCGACGCCATGATTGCCATTCGTGCGGAGATCGAAGAGGTGGAGAAGGGCAGCTATTCGATCGAGGAAAGCCCGCTGCGCAACGCCCCCCATACGGTCGAGGACATGGCTGAGGACGATTGGACCCGGCCATACAAGCGCTCTCTCGGATGCCTGCCGGGCGGCATGGAAGCGGGGTCCAAATATTTTGCCCCGGTCGGCCGTGTCGACAATGTTTATGGTGACAGGAACCTTGTCTGTTCCTGCCCGCCGCTTGAGGACTATCAGGAGGCAGCGGAGTGAGGAGCGTTGCCGCAGGCAGGATTTGATCCGGTGAATCAAATCGAGCGACGAACACCCTGAGAGCTGTGCTCGAAGGGTCGCAGTGAACACCGAACACCCTGAGAGTGAGGAGTGTTCGGGCAGGCACGACCGAAAGGTCCGGTGGACCTTTCGGAACGAACGAACGCCTTGAGAGCTACGCTCGAAAGGCCGCTCGAAGGGTCAGAACACAGGGCTGAGCCCCAAAAAGTTGCAGACTTTTTGGACAAGGCGAAGCGAAAAAAGAGAGCTTCTCCCGCTCCCATCGGGAGAAAGACCGGGCGTCTGACGTCCGGCAAGAATGGACGTCCCGAGGGGCATACGCCGATAGCGGGGACGCCACAGGATCAGGAAGCTTTTGAATAGGAAGCTTCCTCAATCAGGCTGCGGGGGCGGATCATGCCTATTCACCGTCCCCTTGGCATGCGACCGCACCCGGAGCTTGTCATGCCTAGTCCGCTTCGGGTGCGTCGCTTGTCGGATCAACCGCATTTGGCACCGGTTGGGCAGGCGCGGTAACCGGCTTGGGATCGCTCGGCGCCGTGTCGGCAGGCAATGGCCTGTCGAGCCGCAAATAGAGCACCAGCCCCACAACCACCAGCACCAGCGCACCACTGAGAACGATGGGGCCGAAACCGGCAACTCGCATCAGCCCGCCCTTGGGCGGTTTGGCGCTCAACCAGGCAATTGCGGCGATCAGTGCCGTGACCAGTGCCCCGATCTGCCAGCCGAAAAACACCGTGACCCGGTTAAGCCCGCGGGTGAGCCCGAAATCGGTCGGTGCCGTGACCTGAAAGGCGACGACCGAGATGACCACCAGGATCACCCACAAGATCGCCAGCCCGAATACGATCATTCGCATCATTACTCAGTCCCCCTGCCAATAGCTGCGAAAACCGTTCTGCGTCCAATAGAGCAGAACCGAAGAAGATTCCGCCTTGGCCAGAAGGATCGCATCGCCAACCAGTTCGGGCGGTGCTTCCCCGGTTGCGCCGGTCCCGACCGGCCCACGCGGCACAACCCACCAATCGGTCATCGATTCGAAATAGCCCGGATGCAGTTCGCCGATCTCGGCATCGAACCCGATCAGGCTCAGTTGGTCGCGCCGGCAGATTGCAACGCCGTGCTTCCCGTCTGTATCGCGTACGGCCAGGGCTGCGGCGTCGGGGCGTCCATCCCCGTCAATATCGAGATCGAGGTTGACCGGCTGGGCCCAGCCCTCAAGCCGGTAGAGTGCCGTGAGCCCGCAGGCCCTGAATTGGCCCTCAACCGCCGGTGGCACCGGCATGATATTCGCAGCCTCGGGCCACGAGATACACACGGCGAATTGCGCATAGACCATGCGCGCCTGTTCGCCGGGTTCGAGGTCGGCTAGCCCGAAATCCTGCAGTTCCAGCATCAGCCGTCCCGGCATCGGGCCGGCGGGATCGGTCATCCCGGCATCTGTCGCAAAGGACAAGAAGCGCTGGCTTTGCGGGGCGTTGATCTCGCCAGTATTGGGACCTGAATTGGCGGCATTGCGAAAATGCCAGCCATAGATTTCACGCATATGCGGGGAAATGCGCGGCGGGCTCAGGGCGCTCAAATCCGCCCAGTCCCGGTCCATGACCCGGATGTTCCAGCCTTTCTCGGCCACTTCGAGCACAAAGGTCCAACCCGGCCCGAAGCCGCGATTGAACGCGTTCTTGCCAGCCACTTCACCGGCAAATTGCACGGTGCTGCGCCCTTCGGCAGGCGGGCAATCGAGCGCCAGCGCACCGTGACAAAAAACAACTGCCGCCCAAAGGGCGGCAGCCAGTACCTTTATCGCATGCATTCCCTCATGCCTCAGGCTGGGACCTTCTCAGCCAGAAGAGCATGGAATTCACTGTCGATCCAGCGCCCAAGTGTATTGAGCGTCAGCGCGCCGAGGCCGAGCAGCACCACGGCCATGTTGAGGATCCAGCCCACAAAGGGGATGAAGTGCAACAGCGGCAACAGCGCCAGGCCAATCGCCAGGAACAGAATGCGCGTGCCGCGGTTGATCTCCACTTCGCGGATCAGCAACACGATCCGGCGGACCACCATATAGGCGCCGAGCACATAGGCCACGAGCCAGGCGAGGACGGCAATCACGACCATCACGGGAACCAGGATAAGGCCGATGATCGATGCTGCGAGCACCGGCACCAGACCCACCAGCATGCCGAGCGCCAGAAGCCCGAACAGCATGGATTTGAAGGGCTTGGCTTCCGATATCAGATAGGCGCGATGGGTATTGACCGGGAACAGCAGGATAACGAGCGCGCCGACCACGAACAGGAACAGGAACCCGAACAGCCAGCCCGTGAATTCCGGCCAGAATCCGCGCGTCGCATCCTGTATGATCGACTGCGCATCGCCTGCCGTGGTCCGGACATCCAGCTTGCTGACCGTGACCCGGTCGGCGCTTGCGACACTCTCCGGCACCTCGATTTCATTGGGCGTTTCGATGAGGAGCGTGCCGTCAACCTTGGCGCCATCCCCGAAGCGGATGGAGTTGGCTGCGATCCGAACATCACCGGTGATAGTGCTGTCGAGTTCAACGGTTTCACCCGCCAGCAGCGCCGATCCGCCGACCGGTGCGCCAACGATCACGGTGCTGCCGCCGGCGCGCAGATTGCCTGCAATGCCGTCGCCACGAATGGTGACGGTATTGCCCGCTGCGGTCAGGTCGTCCCCGATCCGCTCGTTCACACTGACCGAGAAACCGGTGAAATAGGCATCACCCAGAACGGTCGAGTTGAGATTGACATTGAAACCCGCCGCATGGGCATCGCCCTGCACGGGGCCGTTTATGGTGACATCGAAGCCGGCAGCGAACACGTCGCCGGGCACCAGCCGCCCGCTATTGGCGTTCTGGCCCGAGGTGTAGAAGTCCTCGCCGAATTCGAGGCTCTCGGCGTTCTGCGCGATGGCGGCGCCGCTCAGCCCGAGCACTGCAAGTCCGGCCAGAACCGCCAAAAGCGGTCCGAGCGCAAATCTTGTCGAAATGAGTTTCATGACGTTCTCCCTGGCCGGGCCAGCCCCCTCATGGTCTGCCCGCCCATTACATATCAAGATACTTTGTCTTGTCTGTCCTTGATCAAGCTCAAATGACGGTCCGGCAAAAAACCTTCCGGCACCGCAAGAATTTTGCCCGGATTGCCAAGGCTTGCGACCAGCGCATGCGCTGCGAGCTGCGCAATACCAAAACTGATCTTGAACCCTGAGGTGAGCGCATACAACCGTCCGCCCAACGGACCAACAAGCGGTTCGCGCATCACAGATCGCGGGCGAAGCCCCGCCCAACGCTCAATCACCGGCGCATCGGCCAGCAGCGGGGTGGCCGCGCGTGCCTTCCCAATCAGCGCCTCGAGCTGGTCGTCTGTGGTGAAAGGATCGCCATAGGCGGTTTCGCTTGTCGCACCCACCGCCACATCGCCATTGTCATGCGCAACGAGATAGAAGCGATCATCATAAAGAATTGGCAGGTCTGCAGGTGCATTGGCAGCGAACAGGGCCGCCTGACCCTTGATCGCCGATCCCGGCACGGCACGAGGGGTCTGTTCCATCAGGTCGAAGCTTTCGACACCTGCAGCGATCACGACCGCGCCGGCCGAGTGACTTTGCCCGCTCGATGTTGTGACCAAGCCGTCTCCGCCAATCGCTGTCACCGTTTCCCCGCTGATGATGGTTCCGCCGCGCTTTTCGATGGCCGCGACAAGGGTTTCCAGCAAGGCGCGCGGCATGACCCGGGCCGAAAAGGTGTCGAGGCTGACCCCGTGGGGTGCCCGCCCTGCGCCGGGCCAGCCCGTATAGGGGGAGGTGTCCATGACGGCGAACGAAAAGCGCTCCGGCCAGAAATCCAGCGCCCCTTCGGCGCGGATTTCCGCATGCTCGCGCAAATGAGAGGCAGTGAGCGGGACGATCCGACCGCATCGGCGGTACCCCGTGGACAGACCGGTTTCCTCCTCGAGCGCATGAGCGGCTTCTTCAAGGGCCATCAGTGCCTCGAGCTGGAACTGCTTCTTGGCGTTCCAGCGCGAGGGCATATGCGGCATCAGGGCGCCGAGCACGCCGCCGCTGGCCCCGGCGCCGGGACTGTCCCTGTCGATCACCGTGACGGTCAGACCGGTTTTGAGAGCTTCATAGGCACACCACAGCCCCATGATTCCGGCGCCGATGACGACAAGGTCTGGCGAATATGCTTTTTGGGCGGTCGGCAAGGACATGATCGGAAAACTGATGGCCGGTGACGCACAGAGCGATGACAGACGCCGGGGCGGACCGTCAAGCGCACTGCGCTGGCGGGGCGACGAACCGCCCTTCTCCACGCGTTTTGACGATCACTATTATTCCCGCCATGACGGACGCGCCGAATGCGCCCATGTGTTCCTCGCCGGCAATGACCTGCCCGCCCGCTGGCGGGACAGGGAGCGGTTCGTGATCGGCGAACTGGGCTTCGGTACCGGTCTCAACATGACCGAGACCTGGCGGCTCTGGAAGACGGTGCGTCAGCCCGGCCAGGCGCTCAGCCTTGTGAGCATCGAGGCGTATCCGCTCGCTGCCGAGGCGGCTGCATCGGCGCTCGGCGCCTGGCCCGAACTCGCTGTTGAACGCGAGGCGATGATACGGCACTGGCCCGCGCTCATGGCAGGGCAACAGATCGATCTCGATGATTCGACCACGCTGTGCCTCCTGGTCGGGGAGGCCGAAGACCGGCTTTCGCGATGGGACGGGCGGGCCGACGCCTGGTTCCTCGATGGCTTTGCACCGAAGAAGAACCCCGACTTGTGGAGTGGAACCCTGATGCGGGCCGTGTTCGACCACACGGTACCCGGCGGCAGTTTCGCCACCTATACCGCAGCCGGCTGGGTGCGCCGGAACCTGATGGCCGCAGGCTTCACGGTCGAGAAACGCCCCGGCCACGCCGGCAAACGTGACATGTGCGTCGGGTGGCGGGACTAGGTAGGTAGCTGCAAAGGGTCTGTCGCACAGCCTCGGACTTGATTTCTGCGTCACCACCCGACTTGTCCGGGTGGTCCAGACTGGATTGCCCGAACAAGTCGGGCAATGACGGAGGTGTCGGCAGGTCGTGCCACCCTTCCTCTCATTGACCCCGCCCGCGCCGCGTGGCATCACTGAACTGTGGTTTTTCCGGCCCGAGAGGGCGGGAGATGAAAAGGGAACACGGTGAGGCGTACCCATCAGGGACCGAGACCGTGGCTGCCCCCGCAACTGTGAGCGGCGAGCCGCGCCCATGATTGACCACTGGCCCATCAGGGTCGGGAAGGTCGGGCAAGGCGACAACCCGTAAGCCAGGAGACCTGCCACACGATGAGGGCGGCAATTGTGCCGGCCCGCAAACGTGCACACGGAGGGTGACCGCACATGACCAATACGTCCAATACCCTGACGACCAAAACCCAATCTCTTTCCTTGTCCAACCGGCTGCTGGCTGGCGCATTGGCGCTGTTCATGGGGCTGACCCTGATCGGCGGCGTTGGCTTTGCCGCCAACATGGCCGTGCACAATGGTGCACACGACGCGCGCCACGCTTCCGGTTTCCCCTGTCACTAAGGGACACGCGACAAGGACACAAAAATGTTTCGCAATCTGTTTTTCGCGGCGGTCCTGGCGGGCCTTGCCGCAGGGCTGGTGATGTCCGCCATCCAGCAATGGCGCGTGATCCCGCTTATTCTCGAAGCCGAGACCTATGAGGGCGAAGGCCATTCGCATGGCAAGGAGGCGGCAGTGGCCGATCACGCCCATGAGGAAGGCACCCCGGCGCACACCCATGATGAGAACGCCTGGGCGCCTGCGGACGGTTTCGAGCGCATCTTTTATACCGTCCTATCCAATGTGTTGATCGCGATCGGCTTTGCATTGGTCATCGGCGCGGTATCGGTGCTTGCCGAGATTCCGCTGACACTCGCCAACGGCATATTGTGGGGCCTCGCGGGTTTTGCTGCCTTCCAGTTTGCCCCTGCCTATGGGCTGGCGCCGGAACTGCCGGGCATGCCCGCCGCCGATCTGGTGGCGCGCCAAGCCTGGTGGTGGTCGACGGTGATCGCAACCGGCCTCGGCATCGCCATTCTCGCCAAGTTCAGGAGCCTGTGGGCGATCATCGCATGTGTTGCGCTTATTGCCGCGCCGCATGTGATCGGTGCGCCGCAACCGCCCGCCGGCGATCACTCCGATGTGCCCGCCCATCTCGCCTCCGCCTATGCGGCAGCGGCTTTGGGCACGGGCGCCATATTCTGGTTCATTCTCGGCCCGCTTCAGGGCTGGCTTCTCGATCGTTTCTCGAAAGGAGGCGCAGCATGACAGCGTCCCGGAAAATCCCCGCCACCGTCATCACCGGCTTTCTCGGCGCGGGCAAGACAACGCTTATTCGCCACGTCATCAACCACGCCGCGGGCAAGCGCATCGCGCTGATCATCAACGAGTTCGGCGATGTCGGGGTCGATGCCGACATCTTGAAGGGATGCGGTGACGAAGCCTGTGCGGAAGCCGACATGGTGGAGCTGGCTAATGGCTGCATCTGCTGCACCGTGGCCGAGGATTTCATCCCCACCATCACCGCGCTTCTCGAGCGTGAAGACCGGCCCGATCACATCGTCATCGAAACCTCGGGCCTCGCCCTGCCGCAGCCGCTGGTGCGGGCCTTCAACTGGCCTGAAATCAGCGCCGAGGTCACCGTCGATGGCGTCATCACCGTCGCCGATGCGGCAGCGCTGGCCGACGGCCGGTTTGCAGGTGACGAAGCGGCGGTCGACGCCCAGCGCCAGGCTGACGAAATGCTCGACCACGACACCCCGCTGGGGGAACTGTTCGAGGATCAGCTCATTTGTGCTGATATGGTGCTGCTTAACAAGACCGACCTTGTTGATGAAGACCGGCTCAATGCCGTCGAGGCTGACCTCAAGACCCATCTGCGCGACGGGGTGACACTGGTGCGGACATCGAAAGGTGTCATCGACATGGCGGCGCTGCTCGGCGTCGAGGCCGGGTCGGAAGCCGATATGGAAACCCGTGCCTCGCATCACGAGCGCGAGCATGGCCATCACGACCACGACCATGACGATTTCGACAGTTTCACCCTGCGCCTGCCTGCCGAGGCGGACCGCGAGGCTGCGGTCGCAAGGCTGACCGATGTTATCAAGCGTTTCGATATCCTCAGGCTGAAGGGCTTTATCGCTCTTGAAGGGGCCGGGGCAAGGCTGGCGGTGCAGGCCGTTGGCCCGCGCATCGAAGCCTATTTCGACCGCCCCTGGGCGGCAGATGAAACCAGGGAAACGTCGCTGGTCGTGATAGGGCAAAGCCCGCTCGACCGGGCGGCAATTTCCGAGGCGCTCAGGCTCGGCGAACTCGCCGCCTGAGCATTGAAACGCGGGAGACGCGCAAATGGCCTTGTCGCAATCCGAACGCAAGACCCAATGGCTGATCGGCATCGGGCTTTATTCGCCCGATTATGATGAGGTGGTGTCAACCGCGCGCGCGGCGCTGCATGATCGCAACCCCTGGGTTGCCGCGGCAGCGCTGCACAATATCGGCCATCTCCCGCGCCGCTTCGGCCATGTCGACTGGGTGCTGGTGCGCCACGCCAAGGCGGTTGCTTGCACAAGGCTTTATCAGGCACCGGTACGCCATGCCTTTTCGGACATGGTCGACGATGTCGAGAACTTCGTGCCCTTCAAGGTGCGGATGCGCGAAGCTCAGTATGCCGCGGAAATGAGCCCCGACTGATGCATCTGTTGGCGGCGCAGGCCGGTCAGATCCAGCAGGACGGCGAGGCCATCAACCTCGGCCAGACCCCGGGCGATATTGCCTTTCTGTCGGCGGCGGATAGCGAATTGGCCATGCTCGCCGCAGCGGTCGACAGGGCGGGGGCAGACAATGTCCGCCTCGCCTCGACCATGCGGCTTTCCCACAACATGTCGGTCGATCTCTGGATCGAACAAACGGCGCAGCACGCGAAGCTCATTGTCGCGCGGCTCCTGGGCGGGCGGGCCTACTGGACCTACGGCACCGACCAGCTTGTCGCGCTGGCGCGCCGCAAAGGTGTGCAACTCGCATTGCTGCCTGGCGATGCCAATCCCGATCCGGCTCTGCGTGAAGCCTCCACCGTGGCGGGCGAGGCCTGGGACTCCCTGCATGCCCTGCTGGTGGCCGGCGGCGGTGACAATGTCGATGCCGCGCTCCGCCTGATGCAGGCGTTGGCGCAGGGCGACGACACACCCGCGTCCAGACCCGAACCGTTCGCGCCGCAGGGGCTCTATTGGCCCGGCAAGGGCGCCATGGATATCGATGCGTTTGCGGTCAATCTGGCGAACGCCGCCGATCGCCCTGTCGTCCCGATCCTCTTTTACCGCGCCGTGCTCGAAGGGGCAGGCACCGACCCGGTAACCGGACTGGTCGCTGCGCTCGAAACCAAGGGGTTGGGGCCGGTGCCGGTGTTTGTCTCTTCGCTCAAGCAGCGTTCGGGCGTCGACTTCGTCAAACAGGTTTTCGACCGTTTTCCACCCGAGGTGATCCTCAACCTGACCGGTTTCGCGCTGGGGCTCGATGGGCTCGGGGACGACGACAATCCCTTTGCCGGCACAGATGCACCGGTCATTCAGCTCGTGCAGGCCGGTCGCCCCGAAGCGTTGTGGCAGGCCGACCCGCAGGGTCTTTCGCCCCGCGACCTCGCCATGCAGATTGTTTTGCCCGAACTCGACGGGCGGATCGGCGGGCTGCTGATCGGTCACAAATCCGAAGCGCAGTGGCACACGGCGACCCAATGCCCGCTATCCGCCTATGCGCCGCATGAGCCGGGCATCAAGGCCGCTGCCGAGCTGGCGGCGAACTGGGTGCGCTTGCACCAAACGCCGGCCGCTGAAAAACGCACGGCCATTGTGCTCGCCAACTATCCGATCCGGGATGGACGCCTCGCCAATGGCGTCGGCTATGACGCACCGCAATCGACCGTGGAAATTCTCAAGCTCATGCAGGCCGCCGGCCATGCGCTCGAAGGCCTGCCGGAAAACGGCAATGCGCTCATAGACGCACTGCAGGCGGGCCCGACCAACACCGAACCGGCGCGGGGCGCCAGCCCGGCGGTGCTGCCGCTGGAGCGTTATCGCGAATTGTTGGCGACGCTGCCTGATGCCATCACCAAGGCGGTCGCCACCCGCTGGGGCGATCCCGCCGACGACCCTTTCTGCCGCGAGGACGACTTCCACCTCCCGGCGCTGATGTTCGGCAAGGCCTGCGTCATGCTTCAGCCCGCGCGCGGCTATGATCGCGATCTCGAGGCGGCCTATCACGATCCGGACCTCGTGCCGCCCCATGCCTATCTGGCGGCCTATTTGTGGCTGAGGCATGAGTTCGGCGCCAATGCGCTACTGCACAATGGCAAACACGGCACGCTCGAATGGCTGCCGGGCAAGGCGACGGCGCTCGATAGCGCCGACTACCCGCTGGCCCTTTGGGGCACGCTGCCGCATTTCTATCCCTTCATCGTCAACGATCCGGGTGAGGGGACCCAGGCCAAGCGCCGCACCGGCGCGGTGATCCTCGATCATCTGGTGCCGCCACTGACCCGCGCCGAGACCTATGGCCCGCTCAAAAACCTCGAGGCGCTGGCCGACGAATATTTCGCTGCCTCGGGCATGGACCAACGGCGGCTTAAAGATCTGAGGAAACGCATTTTCGATCTGAGCCGCGACACGGGGCTGGACAAGGATGCAGGGATCGAAGGCCGCGACGACGATGAGGCGCTGGGGCAGATCGACACGTTTTTATGTGACCTCAAGGAAGCTCAGATCCGCGACGGGTTGCACATTTTCGGGCAGTCGCCTGAGGGTCGTTTTGCCCGCGATCTGACCATCGCCATGGCCCGCATACCGCGCGGCGACCGGCTGCAAGACGCCTCGCTGATCCGCGCACTGGCCGACGATTTGGCGCTGGGTTTCGACCCGCTCGATGCCAGGCATGGTGAGGCCTGGACTGGACCAATACCGGAGAATCTGAGCGCCCACGGCCCGGCTGTGCTGCGCTCGACCGGCGACATGGTCGAGGCGCTCGAAGCGCTGGCTGCCGCACTGGTGGACGGCGAGGCGATTGCTGAGGTCGATTGGTCGGCGACCCGCCCGGTGCTCGCCGAGATCGAAACAGCGATCCGGCCCAAACTCGAGGCCTGTGGCCCGAGCGAGCGTCACGCACTGATCGAGGGGCTGTCGGGCCGCTTCATCGCGCCGGGGTCCTCCGGTGCTCCGACCCGGGGGCGGCTCGGTGTGCTGCCGACAGGCCGCAATTTCTATTCCGTCGACAATCGCGCCGTGCCGACGGCTACCGCCTGGGAGCTGGGCAAGAAGTCCGCCGAAAACCTCGTCAAACGCCATTTTCAGGAGACCGGCACCTGGCTTTCCTCAATGGTCCTTTCGGTCTGGGGCACGGCCAATATGCGCACCGGCGGCGACGATATCGCCCAGGCGCTGGCGCTGATCGGTGCCAAGCCCGTCTGGGATCCAGGCAGTTTCCGGGTTTCGGGCTATGAGATCATCCCGCTCCCCAAACTCGACCGGCCGCGTGTTGATGTCACCCTTCGTGTCTCGGGATTTTTCCGCGACGCCTTTCCTGCCCAGATCGATCTGTTCGATCGCGCCATCCGCGCCATTGGCGCGCTTGACGAACCCGAGGATTTCAACCCTATCGCCCATCGCATGCGCGCCGACGCGCTCGAGATGATGGGCGAGGGGGCCGAAGAGGCCGAAGCCGCCGAGCGCGCCGGCTACCGCGTGTTCGGGTCCAAGCCCGGGTCCTACGGCGCGGGCCTGCAGGGCCTGATCGACACCGGCAATTGGACCGATATCTCCGACATCGCCGAAGCTTTCATGAACTGGGGGCAATATGCCTATGGCGCCAAAGCCAAGGGCGTCCCTGAACGGGCGCGGCTGGCCTCAAGGCTGAAGGCTGCCGAGGCCATCGTCCACAATCAGGACAACCGCGAGCACGACCTGCTCGACAGCGACGATTACTACCAGTTCGAAGGCGGGCTGGTGGCGACGGCTGAGGCGCTGAACGGCACCCGCCCACGCGCTTACCACAACGACCATTCCCGGCCCGAACGCCCGGTCACCCGCACGCTGGAAGAAGAGATCGGTTTTGTGATGCGCTCCCGCGTGGTCAATCCCAAATGGATCCATGGCGTCAAACGCCATGGCTATAAGGGAGCCTTCGAGATCATTGCGACGGTCGACTACATGTTCGCCTTTGCCGCGACCACCGGCGCGGTCAAGACCCATCATTTCGACCTCGCTTTCGAGGCCTTTGTGATGGACGATGAAACCCGCGACTTCATTAAGGCCAACAACCGCTTCGGCTATGACGAATTGATCGACAAGTTCAACGAGGCCCGCACCCGCGGCTTCTGGACCCCCAAACGCAACTCCGCCTATGCTTTTCTCGAGGGAGAGGCCCAATGAGCAAGAAAACCGATACGATGAGCGAGGACGAGCTCAACGCCCGCCACGCCGAGAAGATGAAAAAGAAAAAGGCGGCGCGCGACAAGATCATCGCCACCAAGACCATCGAGAAGGGCCTCGTCATGGTCCATACCGGCAAGGGCAAGGGCAAGTCGACTGCCGGTTTCGGGGTCATCTTCCGCGCCATCGGCAATGGCATGAAGGTTGGCATCGTCCAGTTCGTCAAAGGCAAGTGGGAGACCGGCGAACGCCGGGTCCTCGACGCCTTTCCCGATCAGGTGACGCTGGAGACCATGGGCGAGGGCTTCACCTGGGAAACCCAGGACCGCCAGCGCGACATCGCCGCCGCCCGCGCCGCCTGGGAAAAGGCCAAGCAGATGATCATGGATGATGAGCACGACGTGGTGCTGTGCGACGAGCTCAATATCGTCTTGCGCTACGACTATCTGCCGATCGAGGAGGTCATAGAGGTCTTGAAGGCCAAGCCCGAGATGAAGCACGTCATCATCACCGGGCGGAACGCCAAGGACGAATTGATCGACTTTGCCGACCTCGTCACCGAGATGACCCAGATCAAGCACCCCTTCCGCTCCGGCGTGAAAGCGCAAAAGGGGATCGAGTTCTAGGGAGGCTCCGGCCGATCCTTCGACAGGCTCAGGATGAAGGAAGAGCGGGACGAAACCACCTGGTTCCTCCTTCGTCATTCTCGGGCTTGACCTGAGAATCTATGATGAGGTGATGAGCGGGAATCCGTCGCAACTATTCACAACCACGGCACGCGTTGCTGCGCCTCATGGACCCTCGGGTCAAGCCCAAGGGTGACGAGGTGATTGGAGCTGGCGTTAAGCCCCACCCCACGCCCTCCCCTCATCTATCCGGTTGATGTTCGGCCCACCCCGGATCAGATTAGAATGATCCATCAAGCTGTTCGGAGAACCGCATGCCCGATAGCGAACTCGACATCCGCCATGAGGAATATGACACCAAGGGCCGTTATGCCGTGACTGCGCCGACGGGCGAGGAGGCGGAGATGACCTATTCCCGCGCTGGAGAAACTCGCATCATCATCGACCACACCGAGGTGCCAGACGCCTTCAAGGGCCAGGGCATCGGAAAGGCGCTGGTCGTGCGCGCGGTCGAGGATGCACGCGCCAAAGGCCTCAAGATCATCCCGCTTTGCCCCTTTGCCGCCGCCCAGTTCAAGCGCCATCCCGAATGGGAAGACGTGCTCGGCGGTGCCGCGAAATAGCCCCGATATCAAGAAAATCAAGGAATATGCCATGAGCGAGAAGAAGACTGCCGGTGATCTCGTCAACGCAGCGATGCAGGAGATCGAGACGATCTCCGTCGACGAGGCGCGCAGCCTGCAGGACAAGGGTGAAGCGGTGCTGATCGACATCCGCGAATCCGGGGAACGCGTGCATCACGGCAAGGTGCCGGGGGCACTGTCGGTGCCGCGCGGGGTGCTCGAATTCTGGATCGATCCGCAGAGCCCCTATCACAAGCCGGAGCTGGCAACGGGCAAGAAGCTGGTCCTGTTCTGCGCCGCGGCGGGCCGCTCGGCGCTGGCCGCCAAGTCTCTGCAGGATATGGGCTATCCCAACGTCGCCCACATCGCCGGCGGATTCTCTGCATGGGCCGAGGCCGGCGCCCCGGTCGAAAAAGGCGAATACGATAGCTGACATGAGAGCCGCGCACGCCACCGCCGGCGATCAGCCGCCGGCCTTTGCCTATCTGCTCGACGGAGCGGGCGGTGCCACGCCTTGCGACCCCGGCGCGCTTGACCGCCATGTGCTCAAGGACCTCGACAAGGGCTTCGCCTGGCTTCACGTGGAGCGCTCGGTCGCGCAATCAAAGGCCGGCTTGGCGCGGTTCGACCTCGATGAAACCGTGCACGAGGCGCTGCTCGCGGATGAGACCCGCCCACGCTGCACGGTGATCGGGGAGGGCGTGATCCTCAATCTGAGGGGCGTCAATCTCAATCCCGGTGCCGAGCCCGAGGACATGGTCAGCCTCAGGCTCTGGATCGAGGACAGGCTGGTGATCGGCGTGTGGCTGCGCCCGCTGGCGGCCACCGGCGACATGCGTGACGCGCTGGCCCGCGGCAAGGGTCCGGCCACGCTGGGAGACTTCGTCTCGAAATATGTGCTTCGCCTCGCTGACCACGCCGAGCCGGTGACGGCCTCGCTCAACGAGAGGCTGGATGCGCTCGAGGAATCCCTTCTCAAGGAAGAGGACAAGCCCCTTCGCGCCGAGCTGGCCGATATCCGGGCGATGGCGATTGATCTGAGGCGGTTCATGTTTCCTCAGCGCGATGCACTGACAACCCTGCAGATCGAGGACGTCGACTGGCTCAACGAGCTTGACCGCAGTCATATCCGCGACGCCGCCGATCGGGTGATCCGGCTGGCCGAGGAACTCGACGCCATTCGCGACCGCGCCGAACTGGTACACGACCAGATCATGGACAAGCGCGCCGAACAGATGAACCAGCGCATGCTGGTACTCTCGATCGTGGCGGCGATCTTTTTGCCGCTGGGGCTCGTCACCGGCATGCTGGGCATGAATGTCGGCGGTATACCTGGCGAAGGCTGGGGCGAGGGTTTCATCGTCACCTGCCTTGTGCTGCTGGCGGTTGCGGGGTTGCAGGTGGTGCTGTTCAAATGGATGAAGCTGTTTTGAGGGATCTGCCGTGACCGCCTATATCGCCTTGTTCCACGCCCTCAATGTCGGCGGCCGCAAGGCGCCCATGGCTGAACTGCGCCAGATGCTCGATCGGCTGGGCTATACGGGCGTGAAAACCTATATCCAATCCGGCAATGCGGTGTTTGCGAGTGATGACGATGCGGCCAACGTCACCGCCGCCATCGAGGCAGGGTTCGAGAAGAGCTTCGGTTATGTCTCGAAGGTCATGCTGCGCGACCGCGGTGAAATAGAGACCGCGATTGCCCAATCGCCCTATGCCGGGCGGACGGACGACCACAAGCAATTGCATGTGGGCTTTTGCGCCGAACCGCCCGCCAAAGAGGCCATCGCCGCGGTCAATGAAATCGAATCCGGCGGAGACGAGATCACGGCCATCGGCACCACGCTCTACATGTTCGCACCAGAAGGGCTGGGCCGCTCGAAAATGGCCGACAAGATGAACCAGAAGCGCTTTGGCCTGCCGCTGATGACCATGCGCAACTGGCGCACCACGCTTATTCTCCGCGACATGCTGCAAGAGATTTGAACTCTGATTTCGGCCGCCGATTGACCCGCTCTATTGCCCGGCCTAGAACCGGGTTGCAGCGTTCCGTTTAGGAACTGAAAGCGATTCCGGTGCGGTCGACCCAAATAGGGGACCAAGTCCGGGGCTGCTCGATGTTTTGATGCGAACTCTGCCTCTGTGTCTCAAAAACAAGAGGTGGACATGATCTCCTTTGATATTTCCCGTGCGACCGGGGGTGCCCAGTGAGCGCCCCGATTTCCCTGCCCGCCGATACTGGCGTGATGCTGTGCGGCCATGGCAGCCGCAACCAGTTCGCCGTTGACGAATTCGCCAATCTCTCCCGCGTCCTCAAGGAGCGGCTGGGCGAAGTACCGGTCGAATATGGCTATCTCGAATTCGCCGATCCTGTGATCCATCTCGGCCTCGACCGGCTGCGCGAGAAAGGCGTCAAGCGTGTGCTCGCCGTACCTGGCATGTTGTTCGCCGCCGGCCACGCCAAGAACGACATCCCCTCGGTACTCAACACCTATGCCGCAAAGACCGGCCTCGAGATCAACTATGGCCGCGAGCTCGGCGTCGACCTCAAGATGATCCGCGCTGCCGGCGACCGCATCAACGAGGCCATCGAAAAGGCCGGCGACGGCGTTGGCCGCCATGAAACGCTGCTGATGGTGGTCGGGCGCGGGGCCTCGGACCCCGATGCCAATTCCAACGTCAACAAGGTCATGCGCATGCTCTGGGAAGGGCTGGGCCTGGGCTGGGGCGAGGTCTGCTATTCGGGCGTCACCTTCCCGCTGGTCGAACCCGCGCTCGAACACGCGGTGAAGCTTGGCTACAAGCGCATCATCGTCTTCCCCTATTTCCTGTTCACCGGCGTTCTGGTGAAGCGCATCTACCGCTACACCGACGAGGTGGCGGCGCGGCACCCGGACATCGAATTCGTCAAGGCCGGCTATCTCAACGACCACCCGCAGGTCGTGGAAACATTCATGGACCGCCTTGGTGAGATCCTTGAAGGCGCCAATCTGATGAACTGCCAGATGTGCAAATATCGAGAGCAGGTGCTGGGCTTCGAGGACGAGGTGGGCGCGGCGCAGGAAAGCCATCACCACCATGTCGAGGGCATTGGCGGCGGGCTTGAGAACTGCCCCTGCGGTGGGGATTGCGATGCGTCCTGCCGGGACGAAGAGTTCTGCAAGAAGCACGGCCTGCCTTTCACGCCCCTGCACACCCATGATCACAGTCATGACCACCATCATGACCATGGCCACGATCACGGCGACGGGCACCACCATCACCACGATCACGGGCATGACCATCACCACCATCCCTATCCCCATGCCGACCACCCGCTGGGGCCAAAATCGATGAAGAAGGGATAGGGGCGATGCCCTCCGCCACCCCGCTGTTCGACGCCTATGTCGCGGTGGACTGGTCGGCTGCCAACACGCCAAAACGCGGCAAGGATTCGATCTGGATTGCGGCGCGGGAGAGGAGTGGGCAGACCGCCATCTCCAATCCCGCCACCCGGCACGAGGCGATGATCGAGATCCGCGCCCTGCTTCGCCGCCTGAGGGCGGCGCGGCAACGCGTGCTCATCGGTTTCGACTTCGCCTTCGGCTGGCCCGAGGGCGGCGCCGAAGCCGTGCTCGGCGCGCCCGGCTGGCAGGCGGTGTGGCATACGCTCGGGGAGCGGATCGAGGACAGCGAGACAAACGCCTCCAACAGGTTTGAGGTGGCAGCGTGGTTCAACCGCGAGGCCGCGGACGGTACGCCCCGCTTCTGGGGCCATCCGCACCAGCACAGCTATGATGACCTGACGGCAACCAGCGTCACGCGGGACGGCGATCCGGTTCCGGCCGCCCGATTGGCTGAGCAGCGCTGCCGCGCCAAACCGGTCTGGCAATTGACCGGGGCGGGCGCTGTCGGCAGCCAGGCCATGACTGGCATCGCCCGTCTTGAGACCCTGCGCCGCGATCCTGATTTTGCAGGAGATCTGGCAATCTGGCCGTTCGAAACCCGCTTTGCCGAGGCGCTGGATGCGTCCATCGTGATTGCGGAAATCTACCCGTCCCTGCTTAAGCCCGAGATCGGTGCGGGCGAGGTGCCGGATAAGGTTCAGGTGGAGGCCTATGCCGACTGGCTGGCCGACATCGATGGCGCGGGCGAGATGAAACGGCTGCTTGGCGCGCCGGACGATCTCTCGGAAAGCGAGAGAGAAACGGTGTTGGCGGAAGAAGGCTGGATATTGGGTGTGGGCCATGACGAACTGGTGGCGCGGGCACAAAGACGCTGCGAGCCGGCGACCACCTATCTCAAACGTCCTGACGACATCTACCAATCGAGCTTTGCCATCATTCGCGCCGAAGCTGACCTTTCCAGACTGCTCGAAAGCCTGCACAAGGTCGCCATCCGGATGATCCATGCCTGCGGCATGGTCGATCTGGCGCAAGACATTGTTGGAACGGGCGATTTCGTTGATGCTGTCGAGGCTTCGCTGGCGGCAGGCGCACCCATCTGGTGCGATGCCGAGATGGTCGCTGCCGGCGTTGTCCGCCGCGGCCTCAAACACGGTAATGACGTCGTGACCACGCTGAACGATCCAGGCACACGTCCTTTGGCGGAACATCTGGGCACCACGCGTTCTGCCGCTGCCCTTGATCTGTTTGCCGGTCATCCCCTGTCCGGCTTGGCCAGCTCTCCTCCAAACACCAGCCCTTCGAACGCCACCCTTTTGAACACCAGCCTTTTGGGCAATCGGCCGGAATCAACGGTCAGTGACCAAATGACTAGATCAGTCATTATCATTGGCAATGCGCCAACAGCGTTGTTCCGGCTGATCGAAATCATCAAGGCGGGCGGGCCGCGCCCTGCGGCGATCATCGCGGCGCCGGTCGGGTTTGTTGGGGCAGCAGAAAGCAAGCAGGCGCTGATCGACGCCAATCTCGGCATTCCTTTTGTGGCGGTCAAAGGCCGTCGCGGCGGATCGGCGATTGCCAGCGCTGCCTTAAACGCCGTGACCATGGGAGCGGGCGAATGAGCGAAACGGCGACGACGCCATGGCTGACCGTCATCGGCGTGACCGAGGCGGGGACAAACGCGCTCGGCCCCGAGGCGAGGGCGGCCATCGAGGCGGCCGAGCACATCTTCGGCCCGGCTCGAGCAATTGGACCCCTCCTGACAGAGGGCAAAAAGGCAGAGGCCTGGCAGACACCGCTCGAAGCGATGATCGCGCAACTGATGGCGGTGCGGGGCACGTCGACCGTAGTACTCGCAACCGGCGATCCGATGTGGTTCGGCATGGGCGCAACTCTCGCCCGGCATCTGGCCGCTGACGAGTATGAGGTGATCCCGGCCCCCGGCGCCTTCTCGCTCGCCGCGGCGCGGCTCAAATGGCCGCTGCAAAACTGCGCGGCGATCTCGCTGCACGGCCGGCGCATCGAAACCCTTGAGCCGCATATCCAGCCGGGTCTTCGCATTCTGGCGCTGACGGGCGATGCGGAGACAGTGCGCGGCGCGGCCGCGCTGCTGGAGGCACGGGGCTTCGGCGGGTCCCAGCTCACCGTGCTCAACCATATGGGCGGTTCGGAGGAAAGCCGGGTGAGTTTCAGCGCCGATCAGATGGCCGAGACCGGGATCGCCGACTTCAACACGCTCGCCATCGATTGCGTGGCCGGGCCGAATGCGTTGTTGCGCCCGGCGGTGCCGGGCCTGCCCGACGAGGCTTTTGTGCATGATGGGCAGTTGACCAAGCGCGAGGTCCGCGCGGCAACACTCGCCAAGCTCGCACCGGCGCCGGGCCTGACCCTCTGGGATATCGGTGCGGGGTGCGGCTCGGTCGGCATTGAATGGATGCGTGGGGCGCCGGGTGCCAGGGCGGTTGCCTTCGAAAAGGATGCCGAGCGGCGCACAATGATCGAACAGAACCGCCTGGCACTCGGTGTGCCCGGGCTCGAGGTGATGGCGCGGCTGGCGCCGGACGGATTTGTCGAACTCGGCGCGCCCGACGCGCTGTTCCTGGGCGGCGATGTCGCCAATGAAAATCTGTTCGAAGCGTGCTGGCGTGCGCTCAAACCCGGCGGGGTGCTGGTCGCCAACGGGGTGACACTGGAGGCTGAGGCCGCGTTGATCGCGCGGCATGCTAAACTCGGCGGCGACCTCGCGCGGCTCGCCATCTCGCATCTCGACACGGTCGGCCCATATCGCGCCTTCCGCCCGCGCATGGCGGTGACTCAGTGGGCAGTCAGCAAACCTCACCAATCAGAGGATCAAGATTGATGAGCGGCAAACTCACCCTCGTCGGTACCGGACCCGGCGACCCCGAACTGATGACACTGAAGGCCGTGCGCGTGATCACCGGGGCCGATGTCGTCGCCTATCCGGGCACGGAAGACGAACCGGGCATGGCCTATCGTATCGCTGAGGCGCATGTGCCGAACGCGACCCGGCGCATCCCGATCCATATCCCGATGGAGACCGCGCGCGCTGCCGGGCAGGCGGCCTATGATGCGCTGGCAGGCGAATTGCTGCCGCTGCTGCGTGAGGGCAAGACGGTGGCCTATCTGTGCGAAGGCGACCCGCTGTTCTATGGCTCGGCCATGTATCTGATCGACCGGCTGGCCGATGATGCCGAGATCGAGATCGTGCCCGGCATTACCTCACTTACCGCGACGGCGGCCGCCATCCGACGTCCGCTGGCCGGGCGCAATGATGTCATCAAGGTGCTGCCTGCAACCCTCGACGATGCGCGGCTGCGCCATGAACTCGATGGGGCGGAAGCGGTGGCCATTATCAAGGTCGGGCGGCATTTCGCGCGCATCAAGGCACTGCTTGAAAGGACCGGCCACGCCCAAAGCGCGATGATCGTTGAATACGCCACCCATGACCGCCAAAAGGTCTCGATGCTTGCTGATTATGGCGAGGATGAGAGGCCCTATTTCTCGACCATCCTCACCTATCGGGGAGACGAAGCATGGGGCTGACGCCGCTCGTCATTTCGCTCTCGGCCGCAGGCGACGCCACAGCCAGCCGGATTGCCGGCGCTATCGGCGCGGAACTGTTCGCCGGATCGCGGGCCGCGGTAAAAGAGGCCATTGCGGACACCTTCAAGGTGGGCCGTCCGGTGATCGGGGTCTGCGCGGCGGGCATCCTCATCCGCCTGCTGGCAACCCATCTGGGCGACAAGCATGCCGAGCCGCCCGTGATCGCGGTCTCGCCCGACGGTGCGCATGTTGTGCCGCTCCTCGGCGGGCATCACGGAGCCAATCGCATGGCCGAAGCAATTGCCGCAGCGCTCAATGGCGTTGCGGCGGTAACCACCGCCAGCGACAAGGTACTAGGCATCGCGCTGGATGAACCGCCCGCGGGCTGGGTGTTGGCGCCGGGGCAGGACATCAAGCCCTTGGCCGCGCGGCTGCTGACGGGCGAGCGGATCAAACTTGAGGGGCATGCGCCCTGGTTGGCGCCGCTTTGCGATGAGACGGGCACCGTGATGGTGACGGTCTCGGAAGCCGGCAAGGGCGACGGACTTGTTTATGTGCCGCAGACACTTGTGGTCGGCGTGGGCTGCGAGCGCGGCACCGAGGCGGGCGAAATCATCGCGCTGGTTGAGGACACGCTGGCGGAAGAAGGGCTGTCGCATCTGGCGCTGGCGGCCATCGCAACGATTGACGTGAAAGCGGACGAGGCCGGTCTGATCGCAGCGGCCGAGCATTTCGGCGTGCCGCTGCGGCTGTTCACGGCCGAGGAACTGGCTGAAGAACGCGACCGGTTGCCCAATCCTTCCCCGGTGGTTGAGGCAGAAGTCGGCACGCCGGGCGTGTCGGAGGCGGCGGCGCTCAAGGCCGGTGCTCTGGTGGTCGAAAAGCACAAATCGAAACGCGCGACCTGCGCCATCGGCAAGGCGGGCGCGCCGGTTGATCCTTCCGCCTTGGGCCGCGCGCCGGGCCATGTCGCTGTGGTCGGCATCGGGCCGGGGGACGCCGCAATGCGCACCCCGGAAGTGACCGGGGCCTTGCGGGCGGCTGAGGATTGGGTCGGCTACGGGCTCTATCTGGATCTCGTTTCCGATCTCAAACGCGATCAGACCGAACACCGTTTCGATCTCGGGGCCGAGGAAATCCGGGTGCGTCATGCGCTCGAACTTGCCGCGACTGGAAAGCGCGTGGCGCTGGTCTGCTCGGGCGATGCCGGCATCTACGCCATGGCGGCACTGGTTTTCGAATTGCTCGAGGCGACCGGCGAGCGGGAACTGAGTGAGCCCGCGAAACGGGTGGCAGTGACGGTCATGCCCGGGATTTCGGCGCTGCAGGCCGCGGCGGCCCGTGCCGGTGCACTGATCGGGCATGATTTCTGCGCCATTTCCCTGTCGGATCTTTTGACCCCGCGCGAGGACATCCAGAAGCGCATCCGCGCCGCCGCATCCGGCGATTTCGTCACCGCGCTTTACAATCCACGCTCGAAGCGCCGCACCGATCTGATCGAGGAGACGTGCGATGTGTTTCTTCAGCATCGCGCCAAGGACACGCCGGTCATCCTGGCCTCCAGCCTTGGGCGGCCCGAGGAGCATGTGCGGATCGTGCCGCTCGGTGAGCTCGATGTGACCGAGATCGACATGCTGACCGTGGTGCTGATCGGCTCGTCCCAATCGCGCTGTTTCACGCGTGGCGACGGAAAAACCGTGGCCTTCACCCCCCGCGGCTACGCCAGAAAGGCCGAGAAGGGATGATGGCGACTAGTGGAGATATTGGGCAAGCCCTTAGAAGCCCTCACCCTGAGGTGCGAAGCCGGAGGCTGAGCCTCGAAGGGCGAGGGCTGAGCATCCGGCCCGTCCTTCGACGGGCTCAGGATGAGGTCGGAGGAAATTTATGACCGTCTATTTTATCGGCGCTGGACCCGGCGCGCCCGATCTCATCACCGTGCGCGGCCTCAGGCTGATCGAACGCTGCCCGGTCTGTCTTTATGCGGGGTCGCTGGTGCCCGAACAGGTGGTGCGCGCGGCGCCGGAAACTGCGTTGGTGCGCGATACCGCGCCCATGCATCTCGATGAGATCATCGCCGAGATCGAGGCGGCGCATGAGCGCGGCGAGGATGTGGCGCGGGTCCACTCGGGCGATCCGTCCATCTATGGCGCGGTGGCCGAACAGATGCGCCGGCTGGACGCGCTCGGGATCGACTATGAAGTCGTGCCCGGCGTGCCCGCCTTTGCCGGGGCAGCGGCGAAGCTCGCAACCGAACTCACCCTGCCCGAGATCGCCCAGACCATCATCATCACCCGGACCTCGGGCAAGGCGTCATCCATGCCCGACAGTGAAAGCCTCGAAGTGCTGGGTGCCTCGAAGGCGACGCTCGCCATTCACCTCTCGATCCGCAATCTTGCCTATGTCGAAGAGGCGCTGACGCCCCATTACGGCGCCGACTGTCCGGTGGTGATCGCCTATCGCGCCACCTGGCCGGACGAGAAATATATCCGGACAACGCTCGCCGAAATGAAACAGGCCGTGCGCGCGGAAAAGATCACCCGCACCGCGCTGATCTTTGTCGGCCCGGTGTTCGGGGAGGCGCATTTCATCGATTCACGGCTTTACGATGCGGCCTATGCCCATGTGCTCAGAAACAAGGGCAAGAAGAACAAGGGCAAGAAGAAGGACCACGACACCGCCGATCAGAAGAAGACGAAGCGTTTGGGGGCCGGGAGTTGAGAGAGGATCTCCATGGCTGCGGCGACACTGCCGACCTCGGGGGCTTTGGGCAGGGCGGGGCGCTCGATCATGATCACTCTGATCTTGAGAATGAACGCCGCCTCGATCTTGGCATAGGTGTCGCGCCCGCCGGCATTCTTCGTCACCAGGTGGGTGATCCGGCGGCGGCGCATCAGCGCCAGTTCGTCATTGCGCGAAAAGGGGGGGCGCCCCTCGATGGCTGTGACGAAACCGGGCAATTGCTCTTCGGGCGGCTCGATGGAACGCAAGAGAAACCGGCAATCCTTGCGGGCAAGGAAAGGGGCAAGTCCTTGCCGCCCCACGGTGAGAAACACGGTCGCCCCGGGCGGCAGGACGCCCGCGGCAGCCTGAGCGTTTTCCGCCTCGACCCAGGCATTGGGTTCGGGCACAGGCCAGGCCGGTCGCCGAAGGCGCAACAGTTCGATATCGGTCGCTTCGGCGGCGGCGACCGCGTTGGCCGAGATCTGCGCCGCAAAGGGATGTGTCGCATCGATCAGATAGTCGATGCGGGCGCGCTCGATATAGTCGGCCAGCCCTTCGGCGCCGCCGAAACCGCCGGTGATGACGCGACCGGGCGGGCGATCCGGCTGGCTGGTTCGCCCGGCAAGCGAGGTCGTGACGGTATGGTGCCGGGCGGTGAGTGCGCCCGCCAGCTCCCTTGCCTCTCTGGTGCCGCCGAGAATGAGAATACGCATGATAAAACGCTACGCCTGAGCGATGATTTTTCCGTTACGATCGGTAACAAGGATATGCGGCGTTACCTTGGCATTTCCAAGAGCCCGCGTGGCGATTTGAAGCGCGTCGCGGGCGACCTCGCCGGCCAGATCGATCTGCGCGGCAAGCGCCAGATCGAGCGCCTCTTTGCCGGTATTCGCGGCTTCGATCGCGGCGCTGAGATCGGCATCGCCGCCCGCCCGCCGGGCCAGTCCGGCAAGGAACGCCATATCGACCGTACCGCGCCCCGAATGCAGATCGAGCATGCCCTGCGCCAGCTTGCTCATCTTGGCAAACCCGCCACAAATCGTGACCTCGGGCACCGGATGCGCCTTGAGGTATTTCAAGAGCCCGCCGACGAAATCACCCATATCGAGATAGGCCTCGGTTTGAAGCTCGAGCGCGGCCATCGCCGCCTTTTCGCTGGCATCGCCGGTGGCCCCGACCACATGGGTGAGCCCCAGGGCCCGGGCGACATCGACCCCGCGCTGGATCGAATGGATCCACGCGGCGCAGGAATAGGGGATCACGATGCCGGTCGTCCCGAGGATCGAAATGCCCCCCAGAATCCCGAGCCGCGGATTCCAGGTTTTCTGGGCGATCTTGTCGCCATTCGGCACCGAGATGGTGACATCGATATCGGCGGGGATACCGGCGGCGTCGCACAGCGTGGTGATAACGCCGCTGATCATCTCGCGCGGCACCGGGTTGATCGCCGGTTCGCCGACGGCGAGCGGCAGGCCGGGCTTGGTGACGGTGCCGACCCCCGGCCCGGCATGAAAACGGATGCCGCTGCCCGGCTTACCCCGGGCGACCCGCGCAATGATCAGCGCGCCATGGGTGACGTCCGGATCGTCACCGGCATCCTTGATGATGCCGGCCTCGGCGAATCCTTCGCCGACCTCTTCATGCGCCAGGGCGAAGGCCGGGGTCTGCCCGCCGGGCAGGGCGATCTCGACCGGATCGGGAAAGCCGTGCCCCAGAAGCGCCGACAGCGCCGCCTTGGTGGCCGCGGTCGCGCAGGCACCCGTGGTCCAGCCGCGCCGCAGCGGCGTGCCGTCTTCCCTTGTCTTGGGCGCAATCTCGCTCATGGGCCCGATCTATATCGGGCCGCCGCGATTTGGCATAGACAAAGCCGAAACGAGATCTGTTATGGCTGACCCAGAACCCAACACCGGCCATTTTGCCCGGCTCGACGGCGCCGGGTTCCCCCGCTTTGCGGCCGGCACGGTGTGGCTGGTCGGCGCCGGCCCCGGCGCGCCCGGGCTGCTTTCGCTGCTCGGCTATTATGCGCTCGGTCAGGCCGATGTGATCGTCTATGACGCGCTGGTGGGCGAGGCGATCCTTGATTGGGCCAACCCGGCCGCCGAAAAGATCTATGCCGGCAAGCGCGGCGGCAAACCGTCGCCCAAACAGGCAGCGATCTCCTCCCGGCTCGTCGAATGGGCCCGCGAAGGCAAGCGGGTTCTGCGGCTCAAAGGTGGCGACCCGTTCATGTTCGGGCGCGGCGGCGAGGAATGCCAGACGCTCACGGACAATGGCATACCGTTCCGCATCGTGCCGGGCATCACCGCGGGGATCGGCGGGCTGGCCTATGCGGGTATCCCCGCGACCCATCGCGACACCAATCACGCGGTGATTTTTCTGACCGGTCATGACGAGACCGGCGCGGTGCCGCACGGCGTTGACTGGCAGGCTGTGGCGACAGCGGCCCCGGTCATCGTGATGTATATGGCCGTCAAGCACATGGCCGCGATCGCCGATCAGCTGATGACGGGCGGCCGGCCGGCAAGCGACCCCGTGGCGGTGGTGGCGAAGGCCACCCATGCGGATCAATCGGTGGTCGTGACAACTCTCGGCGGCGTCGGCGGGCTGGCCGAACGCGGCGAACTGCCGACCCCGGCCATCGTCGTCGCCGGGCCTGTAGTCAATTATCGCGACGTGTTCGCCTGGCGCGAGCAGCTCGGCGGGGAGGCGACGCTTGGCTGAATGGGCAGGCTTGGCCAGGGGCTTTGTTCTCGCCGCGCCGCATTCGGGCAGCGGCAAGACGCTCGTCACGCTCGGCCTGTTGCGCGCGCTCACGCGGCGGGGTGTCGCCGTGGCGCCGGCCAAGACCGGCCCTGACTATATCGACCCGGCTTTTCTTTCCCGCGCGGCGGGAACACCAACCGTCAATCTCGATCCTTTCGCCATGACGCCGCCAAGGCTCAAAGCGCTGGCCGGAAGCGCGGCGCGCGATGCCAAGCTTTTGGTGGTCGAAGGGGTGATGGGGCTGTTCGATGGCGCGGCGGGCGGCGGTGGGTCGACCGCCGACCTGGCGGCAGCGCTCGGTCTGCCTGTGGTCCTCGTCATCGACTGCGCGCGCATGGCGCAGTCCGTTGCTGCCATCGCCCAGGGCTTTGCCGGGCTGCGTGCCGATGTGCAAATGGCCGGCGTCATTCTCAACAAGGTCGCCAGCGACCGGCACGAAGCCATGCTGCGCGGGGCGCTCCACCAAATTGCCATGCCCGTGATCGGCGTCGTCAGGCGCGATGACGGGCTGACCGTGCCCGACCGGCATCTGGGGCTGATATTGCCCGGTGAGGTCGAGGGCATCGAGGCGATCATCGAGGCGGCAGCGGATGCGGTCGAAGGCGGCCTGGATTTCGATAGGCTTGAGGCGCTGGCCGCGCCGGTGCCCGATGGGCAGGCAAAATCGCTCCCTCCCTTGGGACAGCGCATCGCCATCGCTCGCGACGCCTGCTTCGCCTTCACCTATGAGCACTGGCTGAGGGACTGGCGGGCTCGGGGCGCGGAGATGAGCTTCTTCTCGCCGCTGGCCGACGAGGCGCCCGCGGCAAACGCCGATGCAATCTATCTTCCCGGCGGCTATCCCGAATTGCACGGTCAAGCGCTCGAAGCGGCAACCGGGTTCCGGCAAGGCCTTATGGCCGCGCGGGACCGGGGCGCGCTGATCTATGGCGAGTGCGGGGGCTATATGGTGCTCGGCAGGGCCATCATCGACCGCGCGGGCAATCGCTTCGGGATGACCGGACTGCTGCCGCACGAAACAGCCATCGACGCGCCGCGCCGCATTCTCGGCTATCGCCGCATCACCCACCGGGGGCCGTTGCATTGGGGGGAAGCGCTGATGGGTCACGAATTCCATTATTCCCGTGAATCGTCCCCAGGCGCGGAAACGGCCCTTTTCACGGCAACCGATGCCACCGGTAATGACGCCCGGTCTCATGGCGGGGTGGACGGGCGCGTTTGCGGTTCCTATCTGCACGTCATCGACGCGGCAAGGGAGGGGCTGTGACCGCCAGGGCGCTGATGATTATGGGCACCGGGTCGGATGTCGGCAAATCGCTGATCGCCGCCGGGCTTTGCCGCGCCTTTGCCAATCGCGGGCTGACCGTGAGGCCGTTCAAACCGCAGAACATGTCCAACAATGCGGCCGTCACCGCCGATGGCGGTGAGATCGGCCGGGCCCAGGCGCTGCAGGCGCGCGCCTGCCGCACGGCGCCGACCACCGCGATGAACCCGGTGCTCCTTAAACCCGAACAGGAAACCGGCGCGCAAGTGATAGTGCGTGGGACCCGCCACGGCTCGCTGCCGGCGCGGGAGTATTTCGCAACCCGCCAAAAGCTGATGCCCGAGGTCCTGGGCGCCTTCGGCGAACTCACCCGCGAGGCCGACCTCGTGATCATCGAAGGGGCGGGCAGCGCTGCCGAAGTCAATCTGCGCGATGGTGATCTTGCCAATTTCGGCTTTGCCCGCGCCGCGAATGTTCCCGTCATGCTGCTGGGCGACATTCATCGCGGCGGGGTCATCGCCTCGATCGTCGGCACCTTTGCGATCATTGCGCCCGAGGATGCCGATCTGATCGTTGGCTCGATGATCAACAAATTCCACGGCGATCCGGCACTGTTCGCCGACGGGCTCAGGCTGATCGCGGACAGGACAGGCCGGCCCTGTTTCGGCCCGATCCCGCATTTCCCTGATGCAGGCAGATTGCCGGCGGAAGACGCGCTGGCGCTCGATACCCGCCGCGCAGGCGGCGACGGTACGCTCCACATCGCCGTGCCCCGGCTGGCGCGGATTGCCAATTTCGACGATCTCGACCCGCTTGCCGCCGAACCGGATGTGCGACTGACCATTGTTCAGCCCGGTGAGCCTCTGCCGCGCGATGCGGACCTTGTCATCCTGCCCGGCTCCAAGGCGACTTTGGCCGATCTGGCCTTCGTCCGTTCGCAGGGCTGGGACATCGATATCGCCGCCCATCACCGCGCCGGCGGGCATGTGCTTGGCATTTGCGGCGGTTATCAGATGCTTGGCCAGATCATCGCAGATCCCGACGGGGTCGAAGGTCCTGCCGGCGGCAGGGCACGGGGGCTGGGTCTATTGAATGTCGACACCGAACTTGGACCGCACAAACGCCTGACGCTTGAAAACACCGCCGAGGCGGGAAGCGGCCTCGAGCTGACCGGCTATCGCATGCATATGGGCGAGACCACCGGCCCGGATACGGCAAGGCCGTTTTCGACCGGAGAAGAGGGCGATGAAGGCGCGCGGGCGCCCGATGGCCGGGTTGCGGGCACTTATCTGCATGGCTTGTTTGCGGGCGACGGGTTCCGCGCTGGCTATCTCGAACGCCTCGGCGCCGCCGCGGGCGGTTTCGACTACGAGAGCGGCGTCGAAGCGGCACTCGACGGGCTCGCGGCGCATCTCGACAGACATCTCGATCTCGATATGATTTTGGCCCTGGCCCGTGAGCCGGGCTCTATGGGGGCACAATGAACGCATTGGTCAGCCTTGTGGCAGCGCTTGTCGAGCGCTTTGTCGGCTACCCGCCGGTTTTGACGAAACATGTCGGTCATCCAGTGATCTGGACGGGCAAGGCCATTGCCTATCTCGAACACGCCATGAATGACGAGGCGATCCTGGCGGAAGAGCGCCGCCGCAACGGCATCATCATGCTCACCATCCTCGGGGCCGGCATCCTGATTGTCACCATCCCGTTGAGCGCCATGATGCGGTCCTATCCTCTCGGCTGGGTGCTCGAAGCGGCACTCGCCTCGACCCTGATCGCGCAGAAGGAACTCGGCGCGGCGGTGGGCCGTGTGGCCGATGGTTTGCGCACTTCGCTTGGCGAAGGCCGCGAGGCGGTCAGCCATGTCGTCGGGCGCGACCCAGACGAACTCGATGAATCCGGTGTCGCCAGGGGTGCGATTGAGAGCCTCGCGGAAAACTTCTCTGATGGTGTCGTCGCGCCGGTGTTCTATCTCCTCCTGTTCGGCCTGCCGGGCATCGCGCTCTACAAGCTCATCAATACCGCCGATTCCATGGTCGGACATCGCAATCGGCGATACGAACAGTTTGGCTGGTTCAGCGCAAAACTCGACGATGTGGTCAATTTCATTCCCGCGCGGATTACCGCCGCGCTGATAGCGCTGACCGCTCAAATGCTCTCGCGCTTTGACGGCGAAGGAGCCTGGCGCGCCACCCAGCGGGACGCACGCCACCATGTCTCGCCCAATGCCGGCTGGCCCGAAGCGGCGATGGCCGGTGCCCTCGGTATCACGCTCGGTGGCCCCCGGGCCTATCGCGGCGAGACGGTCGAACTGGCCCGGATGGGCGACGGGCGCGAGGAGTTGCGGGCCGAGGATATCGACACCGCGCTTTACCTCTATCGATCCGCGCTCGCCGTCATGCTCGGCCTTCTCGCCGTCTTTGCACTGATCTTCTGGCGGTTCTGAGGGCAGTCTGGTTCCAGACCCTCCCCCTCTGCCGGGATTGGGCACGGATGTCACCTCTCCCCTTGGGGGAGAGGTCGATCCGAAGGATCGGGTGAGGGGGCCTTTGGTATCGATGGACGAAACCCCTCACCCCAGCCCTCTCCCCAGGCGGGGAGAGGGAGCGGGTCGAGGAGGGCCACCAAAATCCCCACCCCATGGCGCTCCCACCTCGGGATTAGGTTCGAGTATAGCTTACCCTAAACCGGCAGCGTGCCTTTGAGAGCCATGGGCAGACCGGCGGCGACGAAGGCCACCGTGTCCGCCTGTTCGGCAATGCGTTGATGCGCCATGCCGGCAAGGTCGCGGAATTGCCGCGCCATGCGATTGTCCGGCACCACGCCGAGCCCGACCTCGTTCGAGATCAGGACCAGCTTGGGCGTTGAATGATGGTTCATCCACTCTGTCAGTGCGACGATCGCTTCGGCCACATCCTCGTCCGCCATCATCATATTGGTGATCCACAGGGTGAGGCAGTCGACCAGCACAAGATCATGATCGACCCCGGTTTCCTGCAGCGTCGAGATCAGGGCCAGCGGTTCCTCGATGGTTGTCAGGCGCGGATCGCGGACATGCTGGTGTTCGGCGATCCGCCGTCGCATTTCAGCATCGCGGGCCTGCCCGGTCGCGAGATAGGCCGGGCGCGAACCCAGTGTCAGCGCAACCTTTTCGCCATAGGCCGACTTGCCTGAGCGCGCGCCGCCCAGAATGAGATAGTGACCGCTCATTGTTGCTCCCCTGCCTGTTTTCCGGATGGAGTCGAACCCGATCCCACCCGCCGCCACCTAGCATCTTTCACATTTAGCAGAACGCCTATATGGTCCGCCGCGATTCAGTGAACGGGCATGCAGTATGGGGAGGCAGGCCTTGCAGGACAAACTCTATCTCGGGATCGATGCCGGGGGCACCCGATGCCGGGCCCGGCTGGCGGACGAAAATCTCAACACCCTGGCCGAACACCAGGGCGGTGCCGCCAACATCAATCTCGAAGGTGGAGAACCCGCCTATCGCGCCATTCTCGAGCTCGTGCCGCCGCTCCTGGACAAGGCCGGGCTCGGGGAAGACGCTGCGGGCCGCATCTATGCCGGCTTCGGCATGGCCGGCGCACATCTGCCCTCCGCCAAGGAAGAATTCGCCGCCCGAGATTACCCCTTCGCGGGCGTGATCGTTTACAACGATGTTGAAACCGCACGCGCCGGCGCCCATGAAGGGGCGGACGGAGCTGTGCTGATCATGGGAACCGGGTCTTCCGGTCTTGCACAGGTCGACGGCAAATTGCTGCCGGTTGCGGGCTGGGGATACCACATCTCCGACCTTGCCTCCGGCGCAATCCTGGGGCGCGAACTCGCCCGCTACGCGGTGCTTGCACAAGATGACCTGGTGCCCGGTTCGCCTCTGACCCGCGCCGTGATCGACCATCTTGGCGGCAGTTGCGAGACAGCGATGGACTGGTCGTTCAATGCCTGGCCCAAGGATTTTGCCTCGCTCGTGCCGATGATCTTTGATTATCTCGAACGCAATGACCCCATCGCCTTCGAGATGATCACCATGCAACTCAAATCCGTGGATGTGTTCGCCAACTGGTTCCGCGTACGCGGCGTGAAAAAGCTGTGCACGGTAGGCGGGCTTGGGGAACGCTTGCATCCCGTTTTGGATGAACGGTATGGGAACGATTTCATGGCCCGCCCCAAGGCGGACGCCCAGCACGGGGCGCTGCTTCTGGCGCGTGCCCGCTTTTCTGACAACTGACCCCGCCGGGCCAACCGCCCGCCCATGACCGCCTAGCTGCGAGGAAACCGATGGTATCGAGCCGCATCATTCCCGTACCCCCGTTCGACTATGTGGTCTTCGGGGCCACTGGGGATCTGACCAAGAGAAAACTCATTCCGGCCCTGTTCCATCGCTTCATGGATGGCCAGTTCGACGAGAACTCCCGCATCATCGGCGTTTCGCGTTCGGAAATGACCGACGCCGAATTCCAGAAACTCGCCAGTGACGCGGTCAAGACCCATCTCGGGGCCAAACCGGTCGATGCGGCCGAGCTCAAGCGCTTCGCGAGTTGCTTCAGCTACATCGCCAACGATGTGACCGACAAGACAGGCTGGAAGGAACTGAGCGCATCGCTACGCGACGACGACGAGGTTGTCAGGGCCTTCTATCTGGCGGTTGCGCCGTCATTGTTCGAGCCGATTTGCGAGTATCTGGCGCAGAAGAATTATTGGCGGCCCGACGCCCGAGTGGTGCTCGAAAAACCGCTGGGTCACGACCTTGAGTCTTCTCAGAAGATCAACGACGCGGTTGGCCGGGTTTTTTCCGAGGACCAGGTTTACCGGATCGACCACTATCTCGGCAAAGAGACCGTGCAGAACCTGTTGGCCCTGCGCTTTGCCAACACCCTGTTCGAGCCGATCTGGAATTCCGCGCATATCGATCACGTCCAGATCACGGTGGCCGAATCCATCGGCTCGGGCGACCGCGGCTATTACGACAAGGCCGGTGCGCTGAGGGACATGGTGCAGAACCATATTCTCCAGCTTTTGTGCCTTGTGGCCATGGAGCCACCGGCCTCGGACGAGGCCAATGCGCTGCGCGACGAAAAGCTCAAGGTGCTGCGCGCCCTCAAGCCGATCACCGGTCCGGATGTGGCGACCCACACCGTGCGCGGCCAATATGCCGGGGTGCAGTCCGAAACCACCAAGGTGCCGTCCTATGCCGAGGAACTGGGCCACGACACCGATACCGAGACCTTTGTCGCCATCAAATCGGAGATTGAGAACTGGCGCTGGAAGGGCGTGCCCTTCTACTTGAGAACCGGCAAGCGCCTGGCGCGCCGGATGTCTGAAATCGTCATCCAGTTCCGCCCGATTCCGCACTCGATATTCGAACATGCCCAGGGCAGCCCGCGGCCGAACCAGCTCGTTATCCGGCTGCAACCCAATGAGGGCGTGAAGCTTTTCCTGATGATCAAGGATCCCGGCCCCGGCGGCATGCGCCTGCGCGCCGTGCCGCTGAACCTCTCCTTTGCCGAAACCTTCGAAGAGCGCATGCCCGAGGCCTATGAACGCCTGCTGCTCGACGTTATCCGTGGTAATCAGACCCTTTTCATGCGTCGCGACGAACTCGAAGCGGCCTGGCGCTGGGTTGACCCGATCCGCGAAGCATGGGACGCCGCCCATGACCGCCCGCAAAGCTACACCGCCGGCACCTGGGGCCCGACCAGCGCCATCGCCCTGATCGAACGTGACGGCCGAACCTGGCACGAGGACAATGACGACCCCGAAGCGCCCTGACACTGTCTCCCTTGAGGAGTTCGACACCCCGGTCCATCTCGCCGTCGCCCTGGCCGACAAGGTCGCGACCGCGCTTGAAACCGGGCTGGTGACCCATGGCGAGGCGAGCCTGCTGGTCTCCGGCGGTTCGACGCCCAAGGAATTCTTCGCCGAATTGTCCAAACGCCCTGTCGACTGGGAGGGGGTGACCATTACCCTGGTCGATGAGCGTTGGGTTCCGGACAGCTCGGAGCGCTCCAATGCCCGGCTGGTCGCCGAGAACCTGATGCAGGGCGAGGCCCGCCGGGCGAAATTCGTGCCGCTGTTCGTCGATGGGCTGACTGCCGCCGAAGGCGCAGAGGATGCGGCCCGGGTGACGGCCATCCGCCGTCCCTTCGATGCGGTGATCCTGGGCATGGGCAATGACGGTCACACCGCGAGCTTCTTCCCCGGCGGGGATCAGCTTGAAGCCGCGCTCGACCTCGAGAACCCGGCCAGCCTGATCGCGATCGAGGCCGAAGGGGCAGGGGAGCCGCGCATCACCTTCACCCTGCGCGAACTGCTCGATACCGGCCTGTTGGTGCTGCATATTGAAGGCGCGTCAAAGCGCGATACACTCGACAAGGCGCTGGACGAGGGTCCGGTCGCCGAGATGCCGGTCAGGGCGGTGCTGCGCCAGGCGCTCACGCCCCTGTCCATCTACTGGTGCCCATAGGGGCACCGGCACGCCCGCTCACGCCCCTGCGCGCCACCCTTGAGCGCCATGCGGCAACGGGCAGGGCGATGCACCCCGAATGGTCATGCACTGCAAGGCAGGTGTGACACACCCGTTTCACAAGCGGCCCGAACGATGCCGCGCAAAGCTCCGAGCCGGGAGAATGCCATGGGCATGAACGCCACCATCGAAGCGGTGACCGACCGTATCGCCAAACGCTCCGAAAAGACCCGCAGCGCTTATCTCGACCGGATCGAGGGGCAGCGCCGCAGCGGGGTCAACCGCGCCGTATTGAGCTGCGGCAACCTCGCCCATGGCTTCGCCGCCTGCGGCGTGTCCGACAAGGAAGCGCTCAAGGGCGACGTGACGCCCAATATCGGCATCATCACCGCCTATAATGACATGCTCTCGGCCCATCAGCCCTATGAGACCTATCCAGCGCTGATCCGCGAGGCGGCCCGCCTCAAGGGCGGCACCGCCCAGGTCGCCGGTGGTGTGCCCGCCATGTGCGACGGGGTCACCCAGGGGCAGCCTTCCATGGACCTGTCGCTGTTTTCCCGCGACGTGATTGCCATGGCCGCGGCAGTCGGGCTGAGCCATAACATGTTCGATTCTGCCATGTTCCTGGGGATCTGCGACAAGATCGTGCCCGGCCTTGCCATCGCGGCGCTCAGCTTCGGGCATCTGCCGTCGGTCTTCGTGCCGGCCGGGCCCATGCCGTCAGGCCTGCCGAACGACGAAAAGGCGCGGGTGCGCCAGCTCTTTGCGGAAGGCAAGATCGGTCGTGACAAGCTGCTGGAGGCCGAAAGCCAGTCCTATCATTCACCCGGCACCTGCACCTTCTATGGCACCGCCAATTCGAACCAGATGCTGATGGAGATCATGGGTCTGCACCTGCCCGGTTCGAGCTTCGTCAATCCGGGCACCGATCTGCGCGACGCGTTGACCAGGCGGGCGACCGAACGGGCGCTGGAGATTACGGATCTCGGCAATGAATATATCCCCGCCGGACACATCATCGACGAGAAGGCCATCGTCAACGGCATGGTCGGCCTGCTCGCCACCGGCGGTTCGACCAATCACACCATGCATCTGATCGCCATGGCCAATGCCGCCGGGCTCAGGATCAACTGGGCAGACATGTCGGACCTCTCCGACATCATCCCGCTGATCGCCCGTGTCTATCCCAATGGCCTTGCCGATGTGAACCGCTTCCATGCCGCCGGCGGCATGGGCTATCTGATTGGCGAATTGCTCGAAGGCGGTTTGCTGCATGAGGACGTGCTGACCATCCAGGGCAAGGGTCTCGGCCGATACGTCGCCGAGCCCAGGCTCAAGGACGGCGAGCTGGTCTTCGAGGATGCACCCAGAACCTCGGGCGACGAAAAGGTGCTTGCCACCGTCGCCAAGCCCTTTGCCAGCAATGGCGGGCTGATGATGCTCAAGGGCAATCTCGGCGCTTCGGTGATCAAGGTCTCGGCCGTCAAGCCCGAGCACCGGGTGATCGAAGCCCCCGCAAGGGTCTTCACCTCACAAGAAGAGCTGCAGCGCGCCTTCAAGCATAATCTTTTGACCGAGGACACGATTGCCGTGGTGCGCTTTGCCGGTCCCAAGGCCCAGGGCATGCCCGAACTGCACAAGCTCACCCCGCCGCTCGGGGTGCTGCTCGATCGCGGGCTCAAGGTGGCGCTCGTCACCGACGGGCGCATGTCGGGCGCTTCGGGCAAGGTGCCAGCTGCGATTCACGTGACCCCCGAAGCCAATGAAGGCGGGCCGCTGGCCAAGGTGCGCGATGGCGACATGATCCGGCTCGATGCCGAAAAGGGCACGCTTGACGTGCTGGTCGATGAAGCTGAGTTCGCGGCCCGCGAACCGGCGACCTGCGATCTGAGCGCCGAGCACATCAATATGGGTCGCGAACTCTTCGCCGGCTTCCGGTCACTGGTTGGCCGGGCCGATGAAGGCGCGAGCGTGTTTGGTTGAACCATTTGGCGGCGGAAGGTTAGAACCCGCCACCGGTCTTGAACCCGCCATGCCGGCGGGAGCCCTTGTTCCCCGAACGTGGGCGGGAAAAGCTGCCGCCCGATGAGGACGACGAGCCGCCACCCAGCGCGCCCTTGAGGACAGAGGAGAACGGGTCGCCCCCGCGCCAATTGCTGTGGCGGAAATTATCACGCGGCAGGCCGATGCGACCGCCGGGGCGGCTGGTGCCCGAGCGCCACTTCTGCGCGTCGCGCCACTGCCCCCAATAGGAGCTGGCAGTGATCGCGCCGCGCAGGAACTCCCCGAGCATGTCCCCGACAAGATCGTCCTTGGAGAAGCTCGAACGCGGATCGTCGAAGCGGGCCTTCTTGAACTCCCATTCGATGTCTTCGAGCTCGCGCCGGCGTGACGCCAGCACCTTCAGCCGTTCCTTGTCTTCGCGCACCTCGGTCTCATCCTCGACCAGGGTGGCCCGCAGGGAATCGATCATGCCGACCAGAGAGTCGTCGGCACCCGTGTCGGTGGCCCGCGCATCGGCGAGCAGCACATCGACGTCCTCGCGCATCAGGCTTTTCGCCAACAGGCTCGCGGCGTCCTTGAACGCCGGATCGCTGCCCTGGGCCAGCTTGCGCAGCCGCCGCGCCTGCTCGTCGCGATCATCCTCGAGCTCGACGATCTCGGCATCGATGGCATCGATCTCGGACTGCGCCGCCTCGACGGCCTCGCGTGCCGGCTTGCCACCGGCGGCATCGACCGCGGCGATTTCTTCCGCCTCGAGCGCTTCGCCGGCGTCTTCGGCCTCTTCCATCAGCCGGTCCGCATGTTCGCGCAGCCGTAGGGGAATGTCGTTGAGCATGGCGAAATTCGCCCGCGCATCATCGTAGCGCACGAGCCGCGCGACCTTGCCGTCAAAAAACCGGATGAGATTGGTGGCCTTGTAGTTGCGCGTGCCGAAACCGCGCTCCCACAGATACATGAACAGCGGGTCCTCGCGATAAGGCTTGCCCTTTTCCTCTCGGTCAGCCTCGGCCTGTTCGGCTTTCTCATTGGCGCGGTCGGCGATCTCGAACCCGTGTTTCACGGCCTCGCGGCGCGCCACGAAGGCTTCGTCCTTTTCCAGCCGGTCAGCGACCTCGTCGGACAGATCGTCGAGTGCCCTGTGCGAGACCTCAAGAGCCTCAAGGGTTTGGGCGCGCCGGTCAGCCAGTTCGGCAAGCCGCGCCTCGATGTTGCCCAACTCGTCCTGGGCTGTCTCGATTTCGGCAGCGTGCTGGGCGATCAACTGGCGGGCTTCGGTCTCCGCGGTGTTGAGACGGCCTTTCATGTCCGCCTGGGCCTCGGGGCTCAGCCGGATTTCGGCGAGCGAGGCGAAATGCTCCGCCTCTGTGGCGCGCAGCCTCGCGATCTTGTCCGTGGCCCGCGCCATCCGCTCGGTGATCGCGCGCTCCTCGGCGCGGATCTCGGCGAGCGCGTCATGCAGCGACTGCAGGGCCTGGGGTCCGGAAATCATCGCCTGCCGCCTACCATTCGGTGATCGTGCCGTCGAGCACGGTTGTCGCGTAGTTCACCTCGAGAAAACCATAGGTCTTCACGCCCAGCACGTTGCGCTGGATAATCCCGTCGTCGAGCTTGTCGTCACGAACGGCATTATAGACGGCTTCGGGCACGCGTTGCCCCCAGATCGATGTTCGGACGATCTCGCCGCTTTCCTCGTTCTGGATCGGCAGGGTCAGGGCCTCGCCATCATCGTTGAGCGCTTCGACGATCAGGTAGTAGTTGGTCGCCTCGGTGTTCACTTCCGGGAAGGTCCATACCCCCGTCTCGGTGTCCGGCCGGTTGACGATCGTGACCTTGTATTCGAGCCGCAGCGTGTCGCGGATGTCCTTGAGATCGCTGAGGGCAGCCTGGGCGCCCTCAAGGTCGCCTTCTTCGGCCAGCCCTTTGCCCCGGGTGACCAGATCCTCGGCCTCGCGCACTGCGCGCTGCTCTTTTGTCTCGGTGTAGATCGCGTCATAGACCGCGTCGAATTCAGCGGGCAGCTCGACTGAAAGCTGGCGTTCGAGCGCGGCTTCCTGCGAGGCGACATAGGGTTTGTAGGCAAACTGATAGGCAGCAACCCCGAGCACCAGGGCCAGCACAATGCCTGCGACCAGCGGGCCCCATTTGCCGCGCGAGACATAAAGCCGGGCGAGCGCCAATCCGAGCCCGCCTTTGGGCGGGGTGTAGACAAAGCGGCTTTCATCCAGCGCAGAAACGCCTTCAGCCAGAATGCGGTCGGGCACCTCGATGCCCTGCTCGGCATAAACGCCGCGCAGCTTTTCAACCAGCCGGTCGCTGCGTTTGTCCGCATCCAGCTCGCGTTCGACGAGATCTTCGCGATGGCGCAACGTGTCAACCACATCCATCGCCATCATGATGTCGTCAAGCGGCACCTTGCCCTTGGTCGATGGGTCCGTCATCCTCGCCTTTCAGCCAGTCCCGGTCGGTTTGTCGGACTAACCATTGCGCTGTTCGAGCAAAAGCGCATTGCCTTCCGCGGCGAGCTTGGCCAGCCGCTCCTTGCCGTCTTCGACCGCGTCGCGGATCTCCGCCGAATTGTCGGTCGAGAGCTTGCGCATTTCCGCGATAATGGTCTGCGAGCGCTCCTGGAAATTGACCACACTGTCAACGAGCTTCTTGACTGCATCGGCGCGGATGGTCGGGCCATACCCGGCCTTGAGCGCCTCTTCATGAACCTTGTCGCCGATCTCGGACAGGGTCTCGAGTGACTTCGAAACCCCTTCTTTCATCGCGTTGAGGGTTTCGGTCGATTCATGCAGGCCGAACATGCCGGTGAAGGAGGCCGACAGGGCGGTCAGGACGGTTTCATTTGTCGAGAAGAACGAGATCGACTGCTGATAGACCCGCTCCTTGGCGTTGGTGGTCTGCATCAACCGCGCCATGATGACTTCGGACGTGTTGTAGGAAATCGTCAGATTGTCCGAAAGGTCCTTGGCAATCTGGTATCGGCGCTCCTCGTTCTGCATCTCGCGCATGCGCTCGTCGCGCGCCATTTCGAGCCGTGCCCGGTCCGCCGGTGTTCCTTCGGAGAAGGCGGCCAGTTCGTTTGCCGCTGCTTCAAGCGCCTGCCGGCGGGCATCGAGCGCCGCCTCGGCTTTTTCGAGCACTTCAAGGGCCATCACCTCGGACTGTTTGAGCGCGCCGCGGAAATCCCGATAGGCCTCAAGGATGGTGCGCTCGCGGTCGATCTGGTCCTTGGTGTCGCGGGTCACCTCGAGATAGGTGTCGCGGATCTTGTTGAAGCGCGAGGCGATATCACCGCGGCTGACCTTCATCCAGACATTGGAGGCGCGTTCGAGAATGTCGAGCTTGCCGTCATCGAGCTGGTCGACCATGCCTTTGGCATCGTCGCGAATCGAATTGAAACTCTTGGTGATGTCCTCGTAGCGCTCGCCGATATTCATCGCGGCGACCTGCTCGCGCACCACATCGTTGAAGACGCTGGCCTGGTTGAGCGTCCGCCCGATCAGGATCACCCGTGTCTCGTCGAGACCGGTAACTTCTTCCAGAAGGCCGGTGATGGGCGCTTCATCTACCGTTTCCGGCCACAATCCCAGATCCCTGACGGCAGCGACCGCCTTGTCGAGATACTGCAAGGGCTTGTCCATAATCTCGTTCGCCATAGGTCCTGACCTCCAACACAACCGCGTCCACTATCCATGATTCCCCCGAATTCCCCCACGTGCAATTGCGCCGGGGTGTCGCAATCACTATTTCGCTGATATTGATGCAAAAAAGTTGCAGGAGGCGCATGTGGCGGAACGCCAGTCCGGCAAAGAACCGGGCATGCACTTTGCAGGATACTATCTGATCACTGCGCCGCGCATGCGTGTGTGGCAGGCGCTCAACGATACCGCGACGCTCAAGGCCTGCATTCCGGGCTGCTCGCGGATCGAATGGGTATCTGAAACCGCGCTCGAAGCGGCGATGAAGGTCAATCTCGGCGTTGCCCAGCCCGAATTCACCGGCGATCTCGAACTCTCCGACATCATTGTCGCCGAACGCTACACCCTGTCCGGCAAGGGGCGCGGCGGCCTGCTGGGCTGGGCCCGTGGCCGCGCCGACATCGTGCTCGAGGACCATATCGAGGGCACCACGCTGGCCTTTTCCGCGCTGGGGGAAGTCGATAGTCGGCTCGCCAAGCTTGGCAGCGCCATTGTCGGGCGCAGCGCGCAAGGGGTAATCGACCGCTTCTTCGAGCGGTTTGCCGACCAGATTGGCGCCACGTCCACCGCCATCGAGGTGCCGGACCCCGGACGCGGTGAAGGCTGACCGCCGACCAAGCCATTGCGTCGATCCCTCACAACTGCTTGATTTCCTTGTGTCTTGACCCGAGTGCCCCATTGGGTGCCACTGGGGCGATATTCAGAACAGGGAACTCCCATGCGCCGCTTTGCCCGCGCCTTTGCGCTCGCCGTCTCAACCTTCACCGCTGCCGTTTCTGGGGGATCCATTGCCATTGCGCAGTCCTCGCCTGATCCTGCCGACTGGCCGGCGCTGCTTGAAATGGCCAAGGGACAAACCGTCTATTGGCACAGCTGGGGCGGGGCGACCGACATTAACGACTATATCGCCTGGGTCGGCGACGAGGTTGCTGCGCGCTATGGCGTGACCCTCAACCACGTCAAGCTTTCCGACACCGCCGAGGCTGTCTCGACCGTGATTGCCGAAAAAGCCGCCGGCCGGACCGAAGGCGGGGCCGTCGATCTCATCTGGATCAATGGCGAGAATTTCGCCTCGATGAAGCGCCAGGGTCTGCTGATTGCCGATAATTGGGCCGAAAAACTCCCTAACTATGCGCTGGCCGACACCGCCAACAAGCCGACCCTCATTTATGATTTTACCGTGCCGGTCGACGGGCAGGAAAGCCCCTGGGGCACGGCGCAGCTGACGTTCTACTACGACAGCGCGGTGCTCGACACGCCGCCCACGAGCCTTGCGTCGCTGGCCGACTGGGTAAAGGCAAATCCGGGCCGCTTCACCTACGCGGCACCGCCCAATTTCATCGGCACAACCTTCCTCAAACAGGTGCTTTACGGGGTGATCGAAGATCCTGAAGTGTTGGCGGGACCGGTCGAGGACGCCGACTTCGAAGCGGTGGCTGCCCCGCTCTGGGCCTATCTCGAAGACATCAATTCCCATCTCTGGCGTTCAGGCCGCGCCTATGCGGCCGATACCAGCGAACTCAAGAACCTGTTGGCGGACGGCGAGATCGATATCGCCATGACCTTCAATCCCGGCGAGGCCTCTGCCGCCATCCGCGCGGACGAATTGCCCGGCACGGTGCGCTCCTTCGTTCTCGACTATGGCTCCATGGGCAATGCGCATTTCGTGACCATCCCCTTCAACGCCAATGCCAAGGCCGGCGCGATGGTAGTCGCCAACTTCCTGCTTTCGCCTCTTGCGCAGTCAAAAAAGGCCGACGAAACCGTGTGGGGTGACCCCACGGTTCTCAACCTCGATGCGCTCGACCCCGAGGATCGGGCGCTGTTCGATGCGCTCGACCGCGGGCCCGCAACGCTCTCGCCGGACCAGTTCGGCGAGACCTTGCGCGAACCCGACGCCAGCTGGACCGAACCGCTCGAAGCCGGGTGGATGCGCCGTTTCGGGGCGGGCGGCTAGGCCGCCGGCCATGCTGCGCCTTGCGCCACCGCTGACCCTGACGCTGTTGATCGGCCCGGTCCTTGCCGGGCTGATCGGCGTTCTGGCGCTGGCTTTCGGTTATTTCCCGGCGCTGGGCGGCACGGCGCTTTCGCTCGATGCGTTTGCCGAGGCCATGGCTGCGCCCGGCTTTGCCCGCTCCGCCTGGCTCGGCTACTGGGTGGGGCTGGCCGCCACCGCCATCGGGCTCCTGGTGCTGGCGCTGTTTCTCGCCGGCTGGTGGGGCACAAGGCCGTTCGCACCAATCGCGGCGCTGGCCAGCCCGCTCATGGCCGTTCCCCATGCCGCCACGGCCTTCGGGCTCGCCTTCCTGATCGTGCCGTCGGGCTGGCTGATGCGGCTCATCTCCCCCTGGGCGACGGGCTTAGACCGCCCGCCCGACTGGTTGATCGTCAACGATCCCGCCGGCTGGGCGCTGCTGGCCGGGCTCGTCATCAAGGAGATGCCCTACCTTCTGCTGATGGCCCTGGCCGCGATCCCGCAAACCGCCCCGGCTGCCCGGCTCAACGCGGCCCGCGCCATGGGTTATGGCCGGGTGTGGGGGTTCCTGACCGCAGTGTTTCCCGGCGTCTATGCCCAGATCCGCCTGCCGGTCTATGCGGTCATCGCCTTTTCGACCTCTGTCGTCGACATGGCGCTGATCCTCGGGCCCGGCACCCCGCCGACCCTGGCGGTCCAGATCCTGCGCTGGCACAACGATCCCGATCTCGACATGCGCTTCGTCGCGGCCGCCGCCGCCGTCTGCCAGCTTGGCGTGACCGCTGCGGCGCTCCTGACCTGGTGGCTGGGGGAAAAGGCGGTGGCCTGGCTCGGGCGCAAGGCGATCACCATGGGGCGCCGTTATCGCCGCGACAGCGTTTTCCGCGTCTTGGGTTTCTCCGGCTTTGCCGTCATCGCGCTGACGGTTCTGCTCGGCCTTATCGCGCTGTTCGTCTGGTCGGTGGCCGGCTTCTGGCGCTTCCCCGATGCCTTGCCCGACCGGTTCGACCTGATGCGCTGGGTCGAGCGGGCGCCGCTTTTCGCCGAGCCGGTCTTCAATGCCAGCCTGATCGGATTGGCCGCCGCCGGCGGGGCGATGGTGCTGGTGCTGGCCAGTCTCGAGAACGGCCACCGGCGCGGCCTCACCGCCTCGACCCGGGCGCTGACGCTGCTTTACCTTCCGCTGATCGTGCCCCAGATCGCCTTTGTGTTCGGGCTCCTGATCCTCGCCTTGTGGCTCGGCTTTGCCGGCCAGTTCTGGGCCGTGGCGCTGGCGCATCTGGTCTTTGTGACGCCCTATGTCTACCTTTCGCTCGCCGATCCTTACGAGGCACTCGACCGCCGCTATTTCGCCGTCGCGCGGTCGCTGGGCAAATCGCCGGCGCGCGTGTTCTTCACCATCCGCCTGCCGCTGATGCTGCGCCCGGTACTGACCGCGTTCGCGATCGGATTTGCCATCTCGATCGCCCAATACCTGCCGACCCAGCTCATCGGCGCCGGGCGCTGGCCGACGGTCACCACAGAGGCGGTCGCCCTCGCAGCGGGCAACGATCGCCGCGTCATCGGTTCGCTGGCCCTTATCCAGTCGCTCCTGCCCGCGATTGCGCTTGGCCTTGCCGCCCTGGTCCCGGCGCTCCTGTTCCGGCACCGCCGCGGCATGCAACATTGACCAGGATGGATGACACGGTGACCGACACAAGCACGACGGTGCGCGCTGACAGGGGGTTGACCCTCAAGCAGATCGACATCCGCCTCAAGGGCGAGCCGGTGATCGCGCTCGATGCCCATGTCGCGCCCGGCGAGGTGTTGACGGTCATGGGACCGTCCGGCTCGGGCAAATCGACTTTGCTCAACCTGATTGCCGGCTTTCTGCCCGATGCCTTCGAGGCTTCGGGCCAGATCTTGCTCGACGGGCAGGACATCACCCATCTGCCCCCCGAAAGGCGCCGGTTGGGCCTGTTGTTTCAGGATGCGCTGCTGTTTCCGCACCTTTCGGTCGAATCCAACCTCCTTTATGCGCTGCCCCCCGGCGGGTCCCGCCGCGCCCGTTGCGACAAGGTGCGGGCATTTCTCGACGAAATGGGCATGGCCGAGCTTGGCGCGCGTGATCCCGCGACCCTGTCGGGCGGTCAGAAGGCGCGGGTGGCGCTGTTGCGCGTGCTGCTCGCCGAGCCTCACGCCTTGCTGCTTGACGAACCCTTTTCCCGCCTTGATGCTGAACGCCGGGCTGCGGTGAGGGCATTCGTCTTCGATTGCGCCAGAAAACGCGATCTCCCCGTCCTTCTGGTCACCCATGACCGGGACGATGCGGAGGCCGCGGGCGGTGCGATCACCCTGGCCGGATGACCTTGGCGCAGGCCCGGTGCACAACTGTCCCAAAAAATTTGACCAACTGTTCAAATTAGGCAGAATTGCTCTTGCGGCACAGTGCCGAACGCGCTTGAATTCGCGCGACCAGAACGCGGCCCTTGCAGGGCCGGTGGGGAGAACAGGGAGACATTAATGTCCATCAAGAAACATATGACTGCGCTTGCTGGCGGTATCGCCATGGTCGCAGTGGCCAGCACTGCCGCATTTGCCGAACCCGCGCTGATCTATGACGCGGCCGGCAAATTCGACAAGTCGTTCAACGAGATGGCCTTTGGCGGTGCAGAAATGTACAAGGAAGCCACGGGCAATGAATACTCCGAGCTCGAAATCCAGGAAGACAGCCAGCGCGAACAGGCGCTGCGCCGCTTCGCCAGCCGCGGCGCCTCGCCGGTGGTTGTGCCGGGCTTCACCTGGGCCGAGCCGCTCAACGTTGTGGCTCAGGAATTCCCTGACACCCACTTCGCCATCATCGATGCCGTGGTCGAGCAGCCCAATGTCCGCTCGGTGCTTTTCAAGGAGCAGGAAGGTTCGTTCCTCGTCGGCGCACTGGCGGCGATGAAGTCCGAAACCGGCACCATCGGTTACGTCACCGCCTTTGATTTCCCGCTTCTTCAGGCTTTCGGCTGCGGCTACATCCAGGGCGCCCGGGCGATCAACCCGGATATCGAAGTGCTCTATAACTTCATCGGCACCGATTTTGCCGCCTTCAACGATGTCAACACCGCCGGCGAAGTGGGGATCTCCCAGCTCGAGCGCGGCGCCGACGTGATCTACGCCGCGGCAGGTGCTGCGGGCGAAGGTGCGCTGCAGGCTGCTGCGGATGCCGGCAAATACGGCATCGGCGTTGACAGCAACCAGAACTACCTGTTCCCCGGCAACATGCTGACCTCGATGGTCAAGCGCGTTGACGTGGCCGTGTCCGACGCCTTCACCGACGAAATGAACGGTGAATGGACCTCGGGCGTGGAAGTGCTGGGCCTTGCCGAAGAAGGCGTGGGCGCTGCCATGGACGAATACAATGCCGATCTCATCACCGACGAAATGATGACCAAGGTCAACGAACTGCGTGACCAGATCATCGCCGGCGAAATCGAAGTCCACGACTATCGCTCGGACAATTCCTGCCCGGTCTCCTAATCGAACCCGGGAGCAGGTCTGGTGAGTGAATCCACCGACACGAACGGTCAGCGGCCCGATGCGGCCGCTGACCGCCCACAAGGTCGCGAGGTCGCGATCGAGCTTCGAGGCATCAACAAGAGCTTCGGGCCGGTCCGCGCCAACAAGAATATCGACCTGAAGGTCGAAAAGGGGACAGTGCACGGCATTGTCGGCGAAAACGGTGCCGGCAAGTCGACGCTGATGTCGATCCTTTACGGCTTCTACACGGCCGATAGTGGCGAGATCTTCGTCAACGGCCAGAAGGTGACGATCACCGATTCCAAGCACGCGCTGGAGCTTGGCATCGGCATGGTCCACCAGCACTTCATGCTGGTCGAACCCTTCACGATTCTTGAAAACATCATTCTGGGCGCCGAGGATTCGGCGATCCTTGAAACCTCGATTGCGCGCGCACGGGCCGAACTCAAGCGCCTCGCCGAAGACTATTCGCTCACCGTCGATCCAGATGCGGTTGTCGGCGATGTCTCGGTCGGCCAGCAGCAGCGCGTCGAAATCCTCAAGGCGCTCTATCGCGGCGCCGATATCCTCATTCTCGACGAGCCCACCGGTGTGTTGACCCCGGCCGAGGCCGATCACCTGTTCCGCATTCTCGAGCAACTGCGCGAACAGGGCAAAACCATCATCCTGATCACCCACAAGCTGCGCGAGATCATGGCCATTACCGACAATGTTTCGGTCATGCGCCAGGGCGAGATCGTCTCGACCGTGCGCACCGCGGACACCAGCCCCGACAAACTGGCCGAAGCCATGGTGGGCCGGCACGTGCTTCTGCGGGTGGAGAAGGACAAGGCCAATCCCGGCGACATTCGCCTCGAGGTCAACAACCTGACCGTCAAGGATGACCTCGGTGTGCCCCGGGTCAAGGATGTGAGCCTCACCGTGCGCGCCGGCGAGATCGTCGGCATTGCCGGCGTGGCGGGCAATGGTCAGTCCGAATTGCTCGAAGCGATTTCGGGCATGCGCGAGCCGGTGCTGGGCGAAATCAAGATTTCGGGCAATCCCGTTACCTTCCATGGCGACGATGGCGCTGCGCGCCTGCGGCGCGCTGGCCTTGCTCACGTTCCCGAAGACCGGCAGCGGCTCGGTCTGGTTACCGCCTTCGAGGAATGGGAAAACTCGATCCTTGGCTATCAGGATGATGACCGCTACGGCAAAGGGCTGCAGCTCGACATCAAGGCAGCGCGCGAGGAGGCTGTGCGCCGTATCGAGAAATTCGACATTCGCCCGACCAATCCGCGGTTGAAGACAGCCAATTTCTCGGGTGGCAATCAGCAAAAGATCGTTTTGGCCCGCGAGATGGACCGCGATCTCGAGGTGCTGATTGTCGGCCAGCCGACCCGCGGTGTCGATATTGGCGCCATCGAATTCATTCACAACCAGATCATCGCCATGCGCGACGAAGGCAAGGCGATCCTGCTGGTCTCGGTCGAGCTCGACGAAATCCGGTCGCTGTCCGACAGGATTCTCGTCATGTTCGATGGACACATCATCGCCGAAGTCGCCGAAGGCGAAGCCGACGAGCGCACGCTCGGGCTCTATATGGCCGGCGTCAACGAACCGGCGGCAGCGGAGTGATTGCAAGACCATGAGTGCAAGACAGCCTTTGCCCCATTGGGTCACAGCCTTCCTGATGCCGGCGCTCAACGTCGCGCTGGCCTTTGTTATCGGCGGTCTGGTGGTGCTGGCCATCGGCGAAAACCCGCTCGAGGCCGTCTCGGTGCTGATCTACGGCGCGTTCGGCTATGGTGAGGGCTGGGGCTACACGCTCCACTTTGCCACCAACTTCATGTTCACCGGTCTCGCTGTGGCGCTCGTCTTCCACATGGGCATGTTCAATATCGGGGTGGAAGGCCAGGCCTATGTGGCCGGGCTGGCCATCATGGTGGCGCTGGCTTTCGACCAGACCCACTGGACGGTGGTTTTCGTCACCTCGATCATCACGGCGGGTGTGCTGGGCGCCATGTGGGCGCTGATCCCGGCTTATCTGCAGGCCAAGCGGGGCAGCCATATCGTGATCACCACCATCATGTTCAACTTCATCGCCTCGTCGCTGATGAGTTACATGCTCGGCCAGGTGATCACCCGTCCGGGCGCCAATGCGGAAACCGAAACCATCGACCCGGTCGGCCGCCTGCCGCTGTTGCGCGACATTCCAGGGCTTGAATTCTTTGGTTTCTCCCCGGTCAATGTCTCGATTTTCCTCGCCATCGCCGCCGGCTTCTTCGTCTACTGGCTGCTGTGGCACACCAAGTTCGGCTACAAGATCCGCGCGCTGGGCCACAATCCCAATGCGGTGCGCTATGCCGGGGTCTCGGCGGTCACGGTGATCATCATCACCATGATGATCTCGGGCGCGCTCGCCGGGCTCGTCGCGGTCAATGAGGCGGTGGGTGTGCAAAAGCGCCTGGTCGTCGGCTATGTCAACGGCGCCGGCTTTGTCGGCATCGCGGTGGCCTTCATGGGGCGCTCGCATCCGATCGGTGTGGCGCTCTCGGCACTTTTGTTCGGCGCGCTCTATCAGGGCGGACAGGAACTGGCCTTCGAGATGCCCTCGGTGAGCCGTGACATGGTTGTCGTCATTCAGGCCCTTGTGATCCTGTTCACCGGTGCCATGTCGGAACTCTTCCGTCCGGCGCTTGAGCGGGTCTTCTCCGCCCGAAGTCCCGGTGCGGAGACCGCCAAGGCGGCGTCAGAAAGCGGATCGGGGTAGGGCCATGGATTTCTCGGATATCATTCTGGTTCTCGATTCGAGCGTGCGCCTTGCGGTGCCGCTGCTGTTCGCGGCGCTGGCCGGGCTCTATTCGGAGCGCTCCGGCGTCGTCGATATCGGGCTCGAAGGCAAGCTTCTGGGCGCGGCCTTCGCTGCCGCCGCGGCGGCGGCAGTCACCGGTTCGGCCTGGATCGGGCTTGGAGCGGGTATTGTCGTCTCGATTTCGATGGCCATGATCCACGCCTTCGCCTCGGTCAATATGCGCGGCAACCAGATCATCTCCGGCGTGGCGCTCAACTTCCTCGCCTTGGGGGTCACGGTGGTGCTGGCCGAAGCCTGGTTCAGGCGTGGCGGCAACACGCCCAATCTCTCCGGCGACCAGCGGTTCGGCTCGATCGATTTGCCCTTCGCCGCCGAGGCGCAGGCCAATATCCCCTTTGTCGGAGAGATCTATGCCCAGCTGATCTCGGGGCACAACATTCTGGTCTATCTCGCCTTCCTGGCGGTGCCGATCACGGCTTATGTCATGTTCCATACCCGTTTTGGCCTGCGTGTGCGGGCGGTGGGCGAGAACCCCACCGCGCTTGATACCGCCGGCATGTCGGTGGGCTGGCTGCGTTATCAGGCGATCTTTGTGACCGGCATTCTGTGTGGTGCGGGCGGGGCCTATCTCTCGACCGCCCAGGGCGCGAGCTTCACAGACAACATGACCGCCGGGCGTGGCTTCATTGCGCTGGCGGCGCTGATCTTCGCCAAATGGCGGCCCTGGCAGGCGATGTTCACCTGCTTGTTGTTCGGCTTCCTCTCGGCCATGCAGATCCGTCTGCAGGGCGTGGAGTTCCCGCTGATCGGCGAGGTGCCGGTTCAGGCCATCCAGGCGCTGCCCTACATTCTGACGGTCATTCTGCTGGCCGGCTTTGTGGGCCGGGCAATCCCGCCCAAATCTATCGGCCAGCCCTATGTGAAGGAGCGCTGACCGCGCAGTTGCCGGTCGGCCTCCGCCTTTGCGCCCGAGCCGCGGCTGAGGGCGATTTCCGCCCGCGAAGAGCCATGCCGCACGGCATGGGAATAGGCTGGCAATTGCCGGCGCGTTGAATGGAGACGGAACAATGGATGCGGTCAACCAGGCCCTTTACGAGGCAGCCCAGAAAGTGCGCAAGAAAGCGCATGTGCCCTATTCGCGTTTCCCTGTGGGCGCGGCGATCCTGGCCGATGATGGAAATGTCTATGCCGGGTGTAATGTCGAGAACGCCGCCTATCCTCTCGGGGCTTGCGCGGAAGGCTCCGCCATCTCCGCCATGGTTGCAGGCGGTGGCACCCGCATTCACCGCATTTTCGTCATCGGGGACGGCGACAAACCGGTGACCCCCTGTGGCGGCTGCCGCCAGCGCATCCGCGAATTCGCTGGCGCCGATACCGTCATTTTCTGCGCGGGTGACGACGGGGAGCCGGTCAAATACACCATGAACGAGATCCTGCCCGACAGCTTCGGGCCCGAATTCCTGGAGGACAAGTCGTGACCGCACCGGCCAATGTGACATTGATCCGCGATCGGGCCGGCAAGACGCCTATTGAGGCAGCCATCGTGCTGGGTTCGGGGCTTTCGGGGATCGGTGAGCGGCTCGCGGACAAGACGGTCATCCCCTACGCCGATCTCGACGGCTTTCCTGGCGGCGGAGTGTCCGGCCATGGGCGCGAACTGTTGATCGGCACCCTGTCGGGCCGGCGCATTGCCATTTTGACCGGGCGGCAGCACTATTACGAGCATGGCGATGCGGCCGCCATGCGCATCCCGCTCGAGACCATGGCGGGACTGGGCGCCGAGACGCTCTTGTTGACCAATTCGGCCGGATCGCTGGTGCCCGACGTCAAACCGGGCGAGGTGATGATGCTGACCGACCACATCAATTTCTCCGGCACCAATCCCCTGATCGGGGAACAGGGAGACGCGCGCTTCGTTAACATGGTTGACGCCTATGACCCCGGTCTGCGCGACACCGCCAAGGCTGTTGCCACCGAAGAGGGCGTCGATCTGAGCGAGGGCGTCTATATGTGGTTCTCCGGCCCGACCTTCGAGACGCCGGCGGAAATCCGCCTCGCCATATCGCTTGGCGCGCATGCGGTGGGCATGTCGACCGTGCCCGAAACCATTCTGGGGCGGTTCCTGGGCCTGAAGGTCTGGGCCTGCTCCTCCATTACCAATATGGGTGCCGGCATGGCGGCGGAGACCATCTCCCACACCCAGACCAAGCAAATGGCCCTGATCGGCGCTGAAAAGCTCGAGCGCCTGATCACGGGACTGGTAGGCAGAATATGAGTGTTCAGGCAGTAAGCGCGTCCGCTCCCGGGCGTTCGAATTCGCGCAATCCCGGCTTCGATCTCGATCTCGGCTGGCTGCGGCAGATCCGGATGAATCGCTCCGCTCTCGAAAGGCGCGCGGCGACCATCGGCACCCGCCGCACGGTGAAGAAGGAATGGCAGGCCGCCTGGCTCTTGAAGGCCATCTCGCTCATCGACCTGACGACGTTGAATTCGGACGATACGGCCGGCCGGGTCGAACGGCTTTGCGCCAAGGCGCGCCATCCCGTCAGGAGCGATATCCTCAAGGCGCTTGGCGCCGAGGAACTGCACCTGACCGTGGCCGCGGTCTGCGTCTACCACACCTTCGTCAAGACCGCCGTTGACGCCCTCAAGGGCTCCGGCATCCCGGTCGCCGCGGTTTCGACCGCCTTTCCCGCCGGGCTCGCGCCGCACAAGACCAAGCTCGCGGAAATCGAGGCCTCGGTGAAGGACGGCGCCAGGGAGATCGACATCGTCATCGAGCGTCACAAGGTGCTCAATGGCGACTGGAAGGGGCTCTACAAGGAGGTGCGTGACTACCGCGCCGCCTGCGGTGACGCCCACCTCAAGACCATCCTCGGCACCGGCGATCTGGCAACGCTCACTAATGTCGCCCGCGCCTCGCTCGTGTGCATGCAGGCCGGGGCCGATTTCATCAAGACCTCGACCGGCAAGGAAAAGGTCAACGCCACCCTGCCGGTCTCGCTCGCCATGATCCGAATGATCCGCTGGTTCCACGAGGAAACCGGCATCGCCATCGGCTACAAGCCCGCCGGCGGCATATCGAGCGCCAAGGACGCGCTGACCTATCTGGCGCTGATCAAGGACGAGTTGGGCAATGCGTGGCTCGATCCGCACCTGTTCCGTTTCGGCGCCTCGTCGCTGCTCACCGATATCGAACGGCAGCTCGAACACGCTGCCACCGGCCATTATTCGGCCGATTACCGCCATCCGATGGCGTAGGGGGAAGCCATGAATATCCCGCAGATCTTCAAATCGCTCGACTATGGCCCGGCGCCCGAGGGCGCGGCCCCGGTCAATGAGTGGCTCGACACCTATGCCCGCAAGTTCGGCCAGTTCATCGGCGGCGAGTTCCTGAAGTCGAAAAACACCTTCGCGACCACCAATCCCGCCACGGGTGAGGAACTGGCGCAGATCTCCCAGGCCTCCAAGCCCGAAATCGACAAGGCCGTGAAAGCGGCGCGCGAGGCACTCGATCCCTGGCAGGCGCTCTCCGGCTTCGAGCGGGCGAAATACCTTTATGCCATCGCCCGGCAGGTGCAGAAGCATTCGCGCTTTTTTGCCGTGCTCGAGACCATGGACAATGGCAAACCGATCCGCGAAAGCCGCGATCTCGATATCCCGCTGGTGGCCCGCCATTTCTATCATCACGCCGGCTGGGCCCAGCACCGCGACCGCGAGTTCCCCGGGCATGAACCCTATGGCGTGTGCGGCCAGATCATCCCGTGGAACTTCCCGCTCCTGATGCTCTCCTGGAAGATCGCCCCGGCGCTCGCCGCCGGTAACACGGTAGTCCTGAAGCCCGCCGAATTCACCTCGCTGACCGCGTTGTTCTTTGCCGAGATCTGCCGCGATATCGGCCTGCCCAAGGGCGTGGTCAACATCGTCACCGGCGACGGCCGCGTGGGCGAGATGATCGTCAATCATCCCGGCATCGACAAGGTCGCCTTTACCGGCTCGACCGATGTCGGCAAGGCTATCCGCAAGGCGACGGCAGGCTCCGGCAAGGGGCTGAGCCTTGAGCTCGGCGGCAAGTCGCCCTTCATCGTCTTCGAGGATGCCGACCTCGACAGCGCCGTGGAAGGGCTGGTCGACGCCATCTGGTTCAACCAGGGGCAGGTGTGCTGCGCCGGTTCCCGGCTGCTCATCCAGGAAAGCGTCGAAGAGCGTTTCATCAAGAAGCTCAAAAAGCGCATGGCGACCCTTCGGGTCGGTGATCCGCTCGACAAGGCCATCGATATCGGCGCCATGGTTGCGCCGGTGCAGGTCGAGCGCGTGGCCGAACTCATGCGCATCGGCGAAAAGGAAGGCGCGGTCCGCTACGAGCCCGATGGCAGCCTGCCCAATCAGGGCTGCTTCATGAAGCCGACCCTGTTCACCAATGTATCTCCCGCCTCCACCATCGCATCCGAGGAGATCTTCGGCCCGGTGCTGGTGGCGATGAGCTTCCGCACCCCCGATGAGGCGGTGGCGCTCGCCAACAACACCCGCTACGGCCTCGCCTCGAGCGTGTGGACTGAAAACATCAACCTCGCCCTCGACATCGCGCCGCGCATCAAGGCCGGCGTCGTCTGGATCAACTCGACCAACCAGTTCGATGCCGCCTGCGGCTTTGGCGGCTATCGCGAAAGCGGGTTCGGCCGCGAAGGCGGCAAGGAAGGCATGGCCGCCTATCTGCGCCCCGCCTGGGAAAAGGCGCTCGAGCCGCACCAGGCCGCCTGGCAGACCGCGGTCGACGAAATGCCCTATGACTCCGGCGGGGTCGACCGCACAGCCAAGATGTATGTCGGCGGCAAGCAGGCGCGCGGGGATTCGGGCTATGCCCGCCGCATCTATGGTCCGCAGGGCGCCTTTATCGGCAATGTCGCGGACGGTAACCGCAAGGACATCCGCAACGCGGTCGAAGCGGCGCGCAAAGCCTTGGGCTGGTCGACGGCCACCGCCCATCTGCGGGCGCAAATCCTTTATTTCCTCGGCGAAAATCTCGACTATCGCCGCGAGGAATTCGCCGACCGGCTGCGCTCCCAGACCGGGGTCAATGCCGAACAGGCCGACCTCGAAGTCGGGCTCGCCATCGAGCGGCTGTTCGCCTTTGCCGGCTGGGCCGACAAATATGACGGGGCGGTCCACAATCCGCCGGTGCGCAACATGACCGTTGCCATGGTCGAACCCATCGGGGTTCTCGGCATTGCCGCGCCGGACGAATACCCGCTTCTGGGCGCCGTTTCGCTGCTCGCCCCGGCCATCGCCATGGGCAACACGGCGGTGCTGATCCCCTCCGAACGTCACCCGCTCTCGATGACCGATTTCTATCAGGTGCTCGAAACCTCAGACGTGCCTGCAGGCGTCGTCAATGTGGTGACAGGCGACAAGCCCGCCCTGGCCCATGTCATGGCCGAGCATGACGGGGTCGACGCACTGTGGTTCGTGGGTGATGCGGAGTGGAGTGCGAAGATGGAAGCAAGCTCCATCGACAATCTCAAACAGACCTGGACCAGCAAGGGCAAGGCCTTTGACTGGCTCGACAGTGACCAACTCGCCGGCGACTATTTCCTCGCCAAGGCGACCCAGATCAAGAATGTCTGGGTTCCATACGGAGCCTGAATTTATGGTGTTTCTGCCCCAGGAGGTCATCGCCAAGAAGCGCGACGGTCTCGAGCTCGACGAAGCTGAAATCCGCCACTTCATCAACGGGCTGACTGCGGGCTCGGTGAAGCCTGAACAGGCTTCGGCCTTTGCGATGGCGGTCTATTTCCGCGACATGACGCTCGACGAACGCATTGCCCTGACAACGGCCATGCGCGACAGCGGCACCGTGCTCGACTGGTCCGACCTCGGCGGCCCGGCCCTCGACAAGCATTCGACCGGCGGGGTGGGCGACAATGTCTCCTTGATGCTGGCGCCGATCCTCGCCGCCTGCGGGGCCTTCGTGCCCATGATCTCTGGGCGCGGGCTCGGCCACACTGGCGGCACGCTCGACAAGTTCGACGCCATCCCCGGCTATCAGACCGCGCCGGACAACACCTTGTTCCGCAAGACGGTGAAGGAAGTCGGTTGCGCCATTATCGGGCAAACCAATGATCTCGCACCCGCCGACAAGATCCTCTATGGCATCCGCGATGTGACGGCCACGGTCGAGAATATCTCGCTGATCACCGCCTCGATCCTGTCAAAGAAACTCGCCGCCGGGCTCGACGCGCTGATCCTCGACGTCAAGGCCGGCACCGGCGCCTTCATGCAGACCGCCACCGAGGCGCAGAGCCTTGCCGAAAGCCTGGTCAATGTCGCCAATGGCGCAGGCGTTGCGACTGCCGCGTTGATCACCGACATGAACGAGCCGCTGGCAAGCGCCGCCGGCAATGCGCTCGAAGTCGTCAATGCGGTCGAGTTCCTCACGGGTGCGCATCAGGACGAGCGGCTGCGCAACGTGGTGCTCGACCTTTGTGCCCACGCCCTGGTTCTCGGCAAGCTCGAAAGCCATGTCGAGGAAGCCCGCCAGAAGGCGTCCCTCGCGCTGGATGGCGGCAAGGCAGCAGAGATCTTCGGTCACATGGTTTCGACACTGGGCGGACCGGCCGATTTCATCGAGCGTTTCGATGACCACCTCGAGGAAGCCCCGATCATCCGTGATGTGCATGCCGATGGCGAGGGCGTCGTGACCGGTATCGACACCAAGGCTGTCGGCATGGCCGTGATCGTTCTGGGCGGCGGCCGCCGCGCGCCGTCCGATCCTGTCGACTATGCCGTCGGGTTCGACCGGCTGCAGCCCATCGGCGCAAGGCTCGGGCCCAAGACCCCGATCGCGCGCATCCATGCCCGCGACGAAACCACCGCCAGCGAGGCCGCCCGCCGCCTGCGCGAAGCCTATCAGCTCGGCGATGCGGCGCCCGTCACCCCGCTCATTCTTGGCCAGATCTATCCGGAGGCGAAAAGCTGATGCCCCGCGCCATTCTCATCGTTCTCGACAGCGTCGGCATTGGCGGCGCGCCGGATGCGGACAAGTTCGGGGATGAGGGCGCGGCAACCATCGGTCATATTGCGGAAGCCTGTGCCGCCGGCAAAGGCGACCGCGACGGTCTGCGCGCCGGTCCTCTCACCTTGCCCAATCTCGATGGTCTCGGACTTGGCCTTGCCGCCGAAGGCGCCACCGGCACCTTGCCGCCAGGCCTGTCCCGCAATCAGCTCGGCGGCGTCTGGGCCCATGCCCGCGAGGTCTCGATGGGCAAGGACACTCCCTCCGGTCATTGGGAAATCGCCGGTGTTCCCGTGCCCTTTGAATGGGGCTATTTCCCCGATACCGAACCGACTTTCCCCAAAGAGATCACTGACGCCCTGATCGAGCGCGGCAATCTGCCGGGGATCCTGGGCAATCGCCACGCCTCGGGCACCGCGATCATCGAGGAGCTGGGCGAGGAAAGCATCCGAACCGGCAAGCCGATCGTCTACACCAGCGTCGACTCGGTCCTGCAGATCGCCGCGCACGAGACTCATTTCGGCCTCGAGCGGCTTTATGATTTGTGCAAGATCGCCCGCGAACTGGTTGATCCGCTCAATGTCGGACGCGCCATCGCGCGCCCCTTTGTCGGCGAAACGGCCGAGACCTTCGAGCGCACCCACAACCGGCGCGATTTCGCCATGCCGCCGCCCGAACCGACCGTGCTCGACAGGGCCGTGGACGCAGGGCGCAATGTCTTCGCCGTCGGCAAGATCATCGACATCTTCGCTGGCCACGGCATAACCCACAAGCTCAAGGGGCCGGGGAACATGAAGATGTTCGACAAGCTTCTCGAAGCGGTGGAGATGGCCCATGACGGCGATCTCGTCTTTGCCAATTTCGTCGATTTCGACACCGATTTCGGCCATCGCCGCGATGTTCCGGGCTATGCCGGTGCGCTCGAAGCGTTCGATGCGCGCCTTCCCGAACTGTTTGCCGTCCTCAGGGACGATGATCTCGTCATCCTGACCGCCGATCACGGCAATGATCCGACATGGCGCGGTTCGGATCACACCCGCGAACAGGTGCCTGTTCTGTGTATGAGCGGCCAATTGATGACCGGTAGCGCTGGCGCGCGCAGCACCTTTGCCGATATTGGTGAGAGCGTCGCCGCCTGGCTCGGGCTCGCGCCCGGACGCCACGGCACCGACTTCCTGAAAGCCGCACGAAGGGGATCCGCTTCATGAACAACGTCACCGTCGTCAATCACCCCCTTGTGCAGCACAAGCTGACCCTGATGCGCAACAAGGATACCTCGACCGCGAGCTTTCGCCGGCTGTTGAGGGAGATTTCCCTGCTGCTGTGCTACGAGGTGACCCGCGATCTAGAAGTCGAGGATGTCGAGATCGAAACGCCGATCACCGAGATGCAGTCGCCCAAGCTCAAGGGCAAAAAGCTGGTTTTCGCTTCCATCCTGAGGGCCGGCAACGGGCTGCTTGAGGGCATGCTCGATCTGGTCCCGTCGGCCCGCGTCGCCCATATCGGGCTCTATCGCGACCATGAGACACTCGAAGCCATTGAATACTATTTCAAGGCGCCTTCCGACATTGCCGACCGTCTGGTGATCGTGGTTGACCCGATGCTGGCGACCGCCAATTCGGCCATCGCCGCCGTTGATCGCTTCAAACGCCGTGGCGCCAACAATCTGAGGTTCCAGTGCCTTCTGGCGGCTCCTGAAGGGCTCAAGCGCTTCACCGAGGCGCATCCGGATGTGCCGGTCTATACCGCCTCGATCGACAGCCATCTCAACGAGCATGGTTATATCGTGCCCGGCCTCGGGGATGCGGGTGACCGCATGTACGGGACACGCTAGCGCATTCCCAGGTGAAGCATGTCCCCGGCTTGGACGGGGATTGGTTCCGGTTCGGCGATTCCGTCTGACGCTGTGCGTGTGAGACAGCTACTCCGCGGCCGCCGCTGACAGCGGCAGGCCTAGGTCCCGCAGCCGTTCGCGCAGATCGGCGGCGCCGGTGAAGTGGATGGCCCTCATGCCGATCTTCTCGGCGGCGGCGATATTGGGATAGCTGTCGTCGATGAACACGCATTGCGCAGGATCGAGTCCGAACCGGTCGGTCAGCCGCCAATAGATGCGATAATCGGGTTTCACCAACTGCTCGGTGCCGGACACCACGATCCCGTCGAACTGCCTCAGAAACGTCCATTCGCGCATGGCGATGGCGAATTTCTCGGCCGAGAAATTGGTGATCGCATAGGTCCGCAAGCCCGCCTCGACCAGCTCCGCATGCAAGGCGATGGTATCGTGATAGAACCCGCCCACCGTGTCGCGCCACTGAGTGTCGAACGCCTCGATGGCTTCATGGTGTTCGGGAAACCGGCCCGACAGTTCGGCCACGCCTTCGGCAAACGGCTTGCCGGCGTCGAATTCAAGGTTCCACTTGTCCGAATAGACATGGGCGAGAAACCAGCGCGCCTTGTCGGCGTCGCCATAGAATTTCTCGTAGAGGTGGCGCGGGCTCCAATCGACGAACACGCCGCCAAGATCGAAAACCGGGATCAGGGGAGTTGTCATGATCTATGTGATGACACAGCCGCGGCGGATCGGAAAGTGAAACTCTCTTGACAGCCGTCAGGCCTGTCGGACGGGGCGATGCCGTCAGCTCGGCTCGTTGATTTTCTTGCCGTAGCGGGGGGCGAAGAAGCTCTCTTCATAGAGCGTGAACCCGTCTTCGAAGACATATCCCAGAAGCGGCACATACTCGTATTCGGTCTCCGCCACGATCACATAGCCGTCCTTGGAGATGTTCTTCATCTCGGTTGAGAGCGGGTAGGTGGTGTTCTTGGTGTGCGGGGTGCCGCCATTATAGCCCTTGCTCCACACGATATTGGTCGCGCCATAGGCGTTCACATAGACACAGGTCACCACCTGTTTCAGATCGGTGGCGTCATAGGGCGCCATGGTCGCTTCTGCGGCGGCAAAATAGTCGTTCAACTCGGCCATGCTGAAACTGGAATTGACCCGCGCCACAAGGTCGCCAAGCCCCGCAGAAACCACGGTCACCTTGCGGTCGACGATGATCGCCTGACCGAGTTCGGACGTGCCGACATAAAGGAACAGCATGAACGGGAAGACGAGCGCGAATTCGACCGCGGCCACCGCATGCGACTGCTTGAAGAAGCGGCGGATGCGCTTGAGAAGCGGTTCGGTTTTGGGTGCGCGGGTCAGCATCAGAACGGCTCGTTCTTGAATACGCGGGCGGCGCCCAGAAGACGGGTGCCGTCAGGCTGGTCGGCGAGATTGAAGCTGAGGAAATCGAAGATCGTCGGCCACTTGTAATAGACCTGGGCATAGATGATGTCGAAGCGCTGCCCGGCGGCATAGCTCTCGGTGATGGTCCACTCGCCGTCCTCGTCGACCGGGCTGTCCGCATAATCGTCGACATTGGTGAAGCTGGTGATCTTTTGCACCTTGATCTTGAGTTTCGAGCAGTCGAACAGCCCGAACGTGCCTTCGCACACCGCATCGCGATATTCGTTGATGGTGAAGCCGGCGGATTGGGCCTGGCCCGTGCGGATCAGCCGGGTTGAATCATTTACCGCACTGTCGAGGACCTGGCTGGCGAGCATGACGAAGGCGGTCTCGAGGATCGCCGCGATCAGGGCAAAGAAGGGCACCGCCAGGATGGCGAACTCGATGACGGTCGCACCGCTGTCCTCGCGCGCGAGCGCCCGGGCCTTCGGACCCGCAGAGAAGCTCTTGAGAAATCGGGGCAATGCCATCTTGCGTCCACAAGCTGTTTGCCGGGCAATGTAAGGGTTTAATGCTTAAGCGGGCCTTGCGGCACGGCACGCAATTGCGTGGCGTCGGCTGGCTTGGTTAACCGGGCGTAAACGCAATAAGGACATGGGCTGGACCCGTGCAGCGATTCCGCTTGACGCTGAACCGGTCTAGCGTGCGTTCTGCTCGACCATTTTTGAGGAACTGATGGTTGCCGCGGTGAAGCCGGAATCATCACCCGCCATGATCACCGGCAGGCAGTCGGGCTCGCAGGCCATGGTGGTGCGGGCGGAGCCCAGGAACACGGTCACGAGCTCGGTATCCCCGCGCACGACCTCGAGCTGCAGATCGGCGATCGGGTTGCCGACCTCGTCGAGCGCGATCAGATTGGTGCGCCCATAGCTCTTGCCTGTCAGGATCAGTGTCTGCGGATCCTGGATGGTGACGTCGGCCACCCCCGGATTGCCCACGATCACCGTGGTGGCGGCGCTGGGCAGCCGCAGCACCCTGGCCATGTTCATCATCACATTGAGTTCGCCACTTGGTCCGGCGGCCTGTACGGCCGGTGTTCCAAGCGAGATGGCCAACGCGGCGACGGCACTGATGAAAACGGCTCTGGGCGACATGATACTCTTCCCGGATCCCACTGATACGCCGGGGCATCCTGAACCGGAATGGTGAATAAATCGCAAAGGCGGCATTTGCCCCTCGATTCCGGTCGGGTTCGGGGTGCCAGGTTTGCTTTATTAGTTATCGCGCACGCGTGAGGGGGAAGGGTGCCGAATCCCCGCCTGCTGATGTGTCGCCTTTTAGATTTCCCGCTAATACTCTGATAAGCATAAGTGATTTCATTTGGTGTGATTGATTTCGCGGCTTGCGAATTAACCCTATCTCAAGGAACCACGACTAGCGTGAGCCCCACGTTCGATGCGTGACAGTCGAACTGTAGTCATACGACGACGTGGAGTTATAGGAGCAAGCAAATGACCACCATGGCCCGTTTCTTTAAGGACGAGTCCGGTGCTACCGCGATCGAATACGGGCTTATTGCGGCCCTGATCAGCGTCGGCATCATTGCAGCCGCCACCACCCTTGGTGACGGCCTGGGCAACCTATTCAACGGTCTCGGCGGCAAGATGAATACTGCTGCTGGTGAACTGGGTACGGCAGAAGAATAATCGCTGCTGCCGTGAGGCACCTGCCGGTCTCAGACCGGAAATCGGATTTATCCGCTTGAAAGGGAGGCGAAAGCCTCCCTTTTTCGTGCGCTCATGCGCCGGGTTTACCTTTGACTAACCATAACCGCTCCACACTGGTGGCAACGGTGAGACCTCTGGGATCCCGCCGCTCCGACTCCATCAATACCAGCGATCCGGATCCGCGGTCCTATGCTCAACTCCGTCATCCTGTTGATCTTCCCCATGTGCATGGCTTTTGCCGCGGCCTATGACCTGCTGACCATGCGCATTCCGAACTGGCTGGTGCTGGTGACCGCACTCGGTTTTGTGGTTGCAGCCCTGGCGGCAGGATTTCCGCTCGAGGAATGGGGTATGCACCTGGCGACAGGCTTCGGGGTACTCGTCATCACCTTCGTTCTGTTCTCCTTTGGTTGGATCGGCGGTGGTGATGCCAAGTTCGCGGCGGCGACCGCGCTGTGGATGGGCTGGCCGATGACTTTGCCCTATCTGGCCTATGCCGGAATCCTGGGCGGTGTTCTCACTCTCTTGCTGCTGGGCGTTCGGCGGTTTCCGCTTCCGGTCGGGTTGATCCGCATCGAGTGGATCGCCCGGTTGCACGACCCCAAGACCGGCGTGCCCTACGGCATTGCGCTGGCAGCCGCAGCGCTGCTGCTGTTCCCGCAACTGCCGATTTTCAAGGCACTTGGCCTCTGACCGGTCGCATTTGTAGTAATCGGTTAACTTTGTTGAAAAACCTAGCATTAACCAAGTTTTGACGCTTTGGCCCGAAACTGGCCCCAAGCCAAGCTGCGCGAAAGCCGTGCAGCGACAAGTTTAGGGTAGGGTCATGAAGCCGGCGCGTATTCTGCTTCTCGTCATCGCCATCGCAGCAGGGGGACTGGCAGCGTATTTTGCCACGCGTGGCGAGCCGCCTGCACCCGAACAGATCGTGACATCCATCGAGGCGCCCTCTGCAAAGGTGCTGGTTGCCACCCGCACCATCGGTGTCGGCGAACGCCTTGGCCTGGAGGACACTGCCTGGCAGAACTGGCCCGAATCCGGTGTTCAGCCGCAATATACGACCAACTCCGAGCTGCCCGACGCGCCCGAACAGCTCGTGGGCACCGTTGCCCGTTTCGAGATCTTCCGCGGCGAACCGATCCTGGAAGCCAAGCTGGTACGCTCCAGCCAGGGCTATCTCTCTGCCGTCATCTCAAAGGGTATGCGCGGGGTTTCGGTGCCCGTGCGCGCCGATTCTGCCTCGGGCGGCTTCGTGGTGCCCAATGACCGCGTCGACGTTGTGTTGACCCGCGGCACGCCGAATGGCGAAGTTTCCGAGACCATTCTCGCCAATGTTCGCGTCATGGCCATCGGGTCCCGCCTCGGTGAGGCAGGGGCCACCGGCACGGTCGACGATGAAGAAGATCCCGAAACGCCGCGCAGCCGCCGTTTCTCGGAGACCACCATCGCCACCCTCGAACTCGACCCCCGCCAGGCCGAGGTGATCATCAATGCCCGCTCGATCGGTACGTTATCGCTGGTCCTGCGCTCGGTGGTCGATTTCGGCGAGCCGACCGAACTGAACCGCGCCAATGGCAGCGGTGCCGCCATCCGCCTGATCCGCTACGGCGTCGAGCAGGCCATCCAGGCCGACACCCGCGCCGAACAGCAGACCACGACACAGGCGCCGCAGGACGAATCCATCGCGCCGCAGATCTTCAATCCCGCGTCCCCGCCTGCAAGCGGCGCACCGGGCGGCAGTTCGGGCGATGTGCCCCCGCCGCCGCCTCCGCCGTCGTCAGCCGGCAACGAAACGCCACCACCCCCGGCCTTGCAGTGATCGGGCAGGAGCACGAAAAATGAAGATGCGTATTCCTTCCATTTCGAGCCTCATCCGGCCGCTGCTGCGGCCCGCGCGCGGAACCCTAGCGGCCCTCATTCTGGGCCTTTCCGCCACGGGCATCGTCGCCACTGTGCCGGCTGAAGCCAGTTCGAGCCATCTGCGGGTCGCCAATACAGGTGGTCAGCACCGTGTGGATGTACCGCTCAATAAATCGGTGATCATCGACCTGCCGGTCAGTGCGCAGGAGGTGATTGTCTCCCAGCCGCAGGTCGCCGGCGCGATCATGCGCTCCAAGCGCCGCGCCATCCTGCAGGGCAACTCGATCGGGGAAACCAATGTGTTCTTCCTCGATGGAGCCGGCAACACGATCGCCGTTGTGGATGTCAGCGTGGGCCAGGATGCGACCGGGCTCGCCGCCACGATCCAGCGGCTGGTGCCCGGTGTTCAGGTGCGCGTCGACACCTTCGACAATCGCATCGTTCTGTCCGGGCGCGCCCGCACCACCAATGACGAATCCCAGGCCATCAAGATCGCCGCCCAGTTCGCGGGCAGCGAAGACAATGTGGTTTCGGTGATCTCGGTGGACGGCTCGCAGCAGGTCATGCTCAAGGTCATGGTCGCCGAGGTCTCGCGTGAAGCAATCCGCCAGCTCGGTATCAATCTCGACGCTTCGGTCAATGCCGGCGCGCTGACGACGGGCCTTGTCTCCACCCCGGGTCTTGGCGGTGCCTCGAATGTCGTCACTTCCAACGCCCTGTCGGCCAATCTCGGCATCGGCAATTTCACGCTTGAAGCGACCCTCAAGGCGCTCGAGCGGAACGGCGCGGTGCGCACGCTCGCCTCTCCAACCCTGACCGCGAAGTCGGGCGAAGAGGCCGAATTCCTCGCCGGTGGCGAGTTCCCCGTGCCGACCGGTGTCGACGGCAATGACATCCTGTTCGAATTCAAGGAATTCGGGGTCAAACTGAAATTTGCGCCGGTGGTCGAGACCAACAACATGATCTCGCTTGAGGTGGATACCTCGGTTTCCGAACCCACCACCGAAGGCGGTTTCTCTGCCGGGGCGCTGACCATCCCCGCAACCAAGGAACGTCGGGCCAAGACCAGTGTGCAGGTGCCCTCAGGCGGCACGCTGGCCATCGCCGGCATGTTCCAGGACAAGGTGCGCCAGCAGCTCAACCAGCTTCCCGGTATCGGGCGTATTCCGATCCTTGGGGCGCTATTCCGCTCGCGTGACTTTGTGCACTCGCAGACCGAACTGCTGATCCTTGTGACCCCCTATCTGACCGAGCCGGGCCGGCGCGAAGACTTCACCCTGCCCACCGAGCAGGTGCAGCTGGCCGGCGATGCGGAAGCGGCTTTCCTCGGGCACATTGAATCGGTCTACGGCATCGAGGGCACCAAGAGCGGAGTTTATCAGGGTCAGGTCGGCTTCGTGCTCGACTGAGCACAGACCCCCCCGACCACAGGACCAGGAACGAGAGTACGGACGCGATGCAGGGATCACCGAACGACCCCAACCAGGCAGAAATGACAACCGGCGCACGGCTTGTGCCGCGGATCACCATCCAGGCGTTCTGCCAGAATTCGCAGACCGCGCAGCTGGTCGAATCCGCTGCCCATGACCGCCGCATGTCGAAAGTGGCGCTGACCACCCACAACGGGGGCATCGATGCGGCCGTGGAGGTCTACAAGACCAACCCCACGCCCAACCTGATCATCCTCGAGACGGCTTTGCCCGCAGCCGAAATCCTCGGTGCGCTGCAGCGCCTTGCCGAGGTCTGCGACCCCAATACGCTGGTCGTGGTCATCGGCCACACCAACGATGTCATGCTCTATCGCGAGTTGGTGCGCTCGGGGGTCTCCGAATACCTCGTCATGCCCACCGATGTGGCGACGCTGGTGAACACCATCGCCGATCTGTTCGTCGCCGACGGGGCATCCCCGATCGGCCGCACGATCGCCTTCGTCTCCGCAAAGGGCGGCTCGGGTTGTTCGACCATTGCCCACAACACCGCCTGGGCGCTGGCCCAGACCGTGCGGCAGGATGTTCTGATCCTCGACATGGATCTTCCGTTCGGCGTTGCGGGGTTGAACTTCAACCAGGATCCGCCCAACGGGCTGGCTGACGCAGTGTTCGCACAGGAAAAGATCGACGATGTGATGATCGACCGGCTAATGTCCAAGGCCGCCAATCACATCAATCTGCTGACGTCTCCGGGCACGCTGGACCGCACCTATGATTTCGGAGAGCGGGACTTTGAGCACATTGTAGAGATCGCACAGCGGCAGGTGCCTGCCGTCATTCTGGACCTGCCGCACACCTGGAACGCCTGGGTGCGTTACACGCTCTCGACTGTCGATGAAGTGGTCATCGTGGCCGAGCCGGATCTCGCCAATCTGAGAAACGCCAAGAACCTGGTCGACATCCTGAAGGCGATGCGCCCGACCGAGACCGAGCCGACCCTGGTCATCAACCAGGCCGGTATTCCCAAACGGCCGGAAATCTCGGCCAAGGAATTCGCGTCCTCGATCGACGTGCAGCTCGTGGGCACCATCCCGTTCGAGCCGGCCCTGTTCGGCACCGCCGCCAATAATGGGCAGATGATTGCCGAGGTCTCCTCGAGCCACAAGATCAACGACACGTTCAACACCATTGCGATGCGCGTGGCCGGCCGTTCCGCAGGCACCGCCGATCAACGGTCCGGCCGCAAGCTCCCCGGCTTCCTCAAGAAGCTGAAGCTGGCCTGATCCACACAAGCGAGTAGCGAGTTCAAATGTTCGGCAAACGCACAAGCTTCGGAGGCAACACGCAGAATGCGGCCGCGCCCAAACCGGCGCCCATGAAGCCGCCTGCGGAAAAGGCCCCCGCTGCAAAAACCCCGGCACCCGGCGCCGCCGACCCGGCGGCCGCCAAGCCCGCCACCGGCAAGCCGAAATCGGAGGACGTTGTCGACGTCTCCGGTCCCGAGCGTTCGCATGATGCCGAGTATTTCCAGACCAAGTCCTCGATCTTCAACGCGCTGATCGACTCGATCGATCTGAGTCAGCTCGCGACGATGGATTCCGAATCCGCGCGCGAGGAAATCCGCGACATCGTCGCCGAGATCATCTCGCTCAAATCGATTGTCATGTCGATCGCCGAGCAGGAGGACCTGCTCGAGGATATCTGTAACGATGTTCTCGGCTACGGGCCGCTCGAACCGCTGCTGGCGCGCGACGACATCGCCGACATCATGGTCAACGGGTCCCAGCGCTGCTACATCGAAGTCAGCGGCCGCGTGCGCCTGACCAATGTGCGCTTCCGCGACGACTCTCACCTGATGAATGTGTGTCAGCGCATCGTGAGCCAGGTCGGCCGCCGGGTCGACGAGAGCTCGCCGATCTGCGACGCGCGCCTTCCGGACGGCTCTCGTGTCAACGTGATCGCGCCGCCGCTTTCGATCGATGGTCCCGCGCTCACCATTCGTAAATTCAAGAAGGACAAGCTGACCCTCAATCAGCTGGTCAAGTTCGGTTCGATCTCACCCGAAGGCTCCGAGGTGCTGCGCGTGCTGGGGCGGGTCCGCGCCAATATCCTGATCTCGGGCGGTACCGGTTCGGGCAAGACGACGCTTCTCAACTGCCTGACCGCCTTCATCGAGAAGGACGAGCGCGTCATCACCTGCGAAGACTCGGCAGAACTGCAATTGCAGCAGCCCCATGTGGTTCGCCTCGAAACCCGCCCGCCCAACCTCGAAGGCGAAGGCGAGATCACCATGCGCGACCTCGTCAAGAACTGCCTGCGTATGCGTCCTGAGCGCATCATCGTCGGCGAGGTGCGTGGCCCGGAAGCGTTTGACCTTCTGCAGGCCATGAACACCGGCCATGACGGGTCCATGGGCACGCTGCACGCCAACTCCCCGCGCGAGGCCCTCAGCCGCCTTGAATCCATGATCACCATGGGTGGCTATTCGCTGCCCTCACGCACCATTCGCGAGATGATCGTCTCTTCGATCGACGTGATCGTTCAGGCCGCTCGCCTGCGTGACGGGTCGCGCCGCATCACTCACATCTCCGAGGTGTTGGGTATGGAAGGGGACGTGATCGTCACCCAGGACGTGTTCCTCTACAAGATCACCGGCGAGGACCAGAACTCGAACCTGACCGGTTATCACCACTCGACCGGTATCACCAAGCCGCATTTCACCGAAAAAGCTCGCTATTTCAACGAGGAAGCGGCGCTCGTCGAAGCGCTCGAATCCTCGAACATCGAACACCAGCAGAACATCGCCTGATCGGATACCGCCCTCATGTCGCCCCTTGTTCTCGCCCTCCTCGCTGCCGTTTCCATCGGCGCATTGGCGTTTGCGCTGGTGCCGGGACTGGTGGGCGATTCCCGGGCTGAAAAACGCAAGGAAGCGCTCAAGCGCGATAACGGGGACCTGCGTCAGGCCCAGGCCAATCTGAAACAGCGCGATACCCGTCGGCGCACCGTTCAGCAGGCGCTCAAGACCCAGAATGAGGCGCTTGAGAAGAAGCGCAAGAAAGCGGGCCTGCAGCAGCGCATCTATCAGGCCGGCATGAAGATCCGGGCCCGCAGTTTTGTGCGCAATGCCGTCATCCTCGGCCTCGTCATCTGCGTCATCGCCTGGTTTATCGAAATTCCGCTCTACTTCGTGCCGGTTTTCGGCCTGGCAGGGGGTTATCTCGGTCCCATGTGGTTCCTCAAGCGTCAGACCCGGCGCTACCAGGCACAATTCCTCGATGAATTGCCGACCGCGGTGGAAACCATCGTGCGTGGCGTGAAATCGGGCCTGCCGCTGAACGATTCGATCAAGGTCGTGGCCAAGGAAACCCGCGAACCGGTGAAGACCGAATTCGCCCGCATTCTCGATCAGCAGTCGGTGGGTAAGCCCATGAGCGAGGCGATCGAGATCCTCTATGACCGGGTGCCGCTGCCTGAGGTAAATTTCTTCGTCGTGGTGATCGCCGTTCAGCAACAGGCCGGCGGCAATCTCTCCGAAGCGTTGTCGAACCTCGCCAATGTGCTGCGCGCCCGCAAGAAGATGCACGCCAAGGTCAAGGCCATGTCTTCCGAGGCCAAGGCCTCGGCCATGATCATCGGCGCACTGCCCTTCGTTGTGGCGGGCCTCGTGTCGCTGGTGTCTCCCGGTTATATGGCGCCACTCATCTCCACCACACTCGGCTATCTCTGGCTCGGTGTTGCCGCCGTGATGATGGCCCTGGGGATCTTCGTGATGAACCGCATGATCCAGTTTGATGTGTAAGGGCGAGGGCGGGACCCCATGAGCATTGTCGACCGTCTGACCGATCCTGACTTTCTGGTTGCCCTGTTCGCCGCCATTGCCGCGGCAGCCGTCGTCTTCACCTTCGGAGCGCAGTTCTTCGACCGTTCCGACATGAAGGGCCGCATTCGCAAGGTCGCGCTCGAACGCGAACGCCTGCGCGGTCAGGAAATCGCGCGCCTGCGCGGCGAGAACCAGCAAAAGCGCAGCGTCCGGAACGCCGATTCTCGCGGCTACATGAAGCAGGTGGTCGAGCGCTTCTCGCTGAGAAAAGCGTTCGATGATGGGACCACGGCCGACAAGCTGGCCAATGCCGGCATGCGCGGGCAGGGGCCGTTGACCACGTTCCTGTTCCTGCGCTCTGTCACCCCGCTGGCGCTGTTCGCGCTGTCTTTCGTCTACCTCAAGTTTTTTGTGCTGCGCGATGCAGCGCTGTTCATCGTGCTGCTCTACGCGCTGGGGATCGGCCTTCTGGGCAATTACCTGCCCGGCATCCTGCTGAAGAACCGGATCATCAAGCGCCAGCAATCGATCAAACGGGCCTGGCCTGACTGTCTCGATCTGATGCTGCTTTGTGTCGAGGCCGGGATGTCGATCGAGCACGCCTTCAAGCGCGTCTCCAAGGAGATCGGCCTCGAGAGCCCGGAGCTGGCCGAAGAGCTCACCCTCACCACTGCAGAACTGTCCTTTCTCGAAGACCGGACTCGCGCCTTTGAGAACCTTGGACGGCGTACCGGTATCGACAACGTCAAGACAGTGATGACCAGCCTTATCCAGGCCGACCGTTACGGCACGGCCATCGGCACCGCGCTGCGCGTGATGGCCGAAGAAGGCCGTGAAATGCGCATGTCGGAAGCTGAAAAGAAGGCAGCATCACTGCCGCCGAAACTCACCGTGCCGCTGATTCTGTTCTTCCTGCCGGTATTGTTCATCGTCATCATTGCCCCGGCAATGATCGACCTGGTCAACCGCGGCTATCTCGGCTGACGCGGATCACCCCTGGCGATCCTGACGCAAAAAAGGCGCCGCTTGCGGCGCCTTGTGCATTGCCGAGGTAACTTGTGCATTGCCGAGGTAAGGGGAGGTTGACGCTCAGCCTTCGCCCTTGATCAGGTCCCAACGGTTCTGCTGGGTCAGCAGCGCCCGGATATAGGCCATATTGGCTTCGACCTGTTCGGGCGGTAGCTCGCGCGCATAAAGTGAACGGGCTTCCTCGAAATTACCGCTGAGCCCGACGACCAGCGCCAGGTTCTGGCGCACCTGGGTGCTGGCACCGCGCATGGAGGCGGCTTTCCTCAGATTGCGCTCCGCGGCGACGAGGTCGCCGGTCATGGCGTAGGAAAGTCCGAGATTGGCATAGAGCGACGCTTCATTCGGCGCCGTGACCAGCGCCTGCTGGTAAAGCGCGCGCGCCTCTTCATTCCGACCCATCTGGTCAAGCACTGCGCCCTTGACGCTGAGCGCGTTCCAGTCGGGTGCCTCGGGCCGGATGGCGCGGTCGATCACTTCGAGCGCCTGCTGGAAATTGCCAGCGGCCACCAGCGCCTTGGCATAGGCGACAGCGATATCGGTATCGCCGCGATGCTGCAGCGTGGCCTGCTGGAGAACGGCAACCGCCTGACCTGGCTGTCCGGCTGCGCGCAAAGCCGCTGCGTAATAAATCACCACGCGCTTGTCGCGCGGGTTGGCCTCGTATTGCTGCTGTAGCTGGGCAACGCTTGTGCGGGCCTGTTCGGCACTGATGCCGGAGAAATCGGGGGACGCAACCTGGCTGCGATTGCTGGCACAGGCGCTCAGCGCCACGGCGGCAACACCGGCCAGAACCATGGCGCGCAGGCTATGCCTGGGGAAGGGTTTTACGCTCAGCACTTGGGCCTCGATACCAACGCGCCGGCAGGATCGCCGGCATCACCCAGCAATAGATCATTAACCCTAACACTCGGTTAAATGGGCTTGCCCGCGATCTTGCGCCGGCTTGCCTCGGCCCTCCAGCGGCGTTACATCTCAACCCCGCCTGTTCCCCCTTATCCCTTAGCGAGTCCCCTCATGCCCGACACGCCCGAAGCCCTGCCTATTCATTTTGTCGCCGCTGGCGACCTTGCCGATTCGAGTCTCAGCGAGGCGCAAAAACTGTGGGCGGCCCGCCTCAAATTCGATGGCCAGTTCGGGCGGCTCCTGCCTCTGCCGGATGCGAATGGGCACTGCGCAGGCTATCTGTTCGGCATCGGCAAGCCCGAGGAGCGCGGCCCTATGGTCGCTGGCCTGGCGTCGCTCAATCTGCAGCCCGGTCGCTATGCGCTTGATGGCGATATCGGCGATGCCACCCAGGCAGCACTCGCCTTCAGGCTCGGGGCCTATCGCTTCGAGCGCTACAAGAAGGGTGAGGGGGCCATCGAGCTCGATCTGCCCGACAGCGCGGACGCCGATGAAGTGAACCGGCTTTATGACGCGGCGGCCCTTGCCCGCGATCTGGTCAACACCCCGGCCAATGACCTTGGCCCCGAAAACTACGAAGCCGAAGCCCGCAAGCTCGCCAAGCGTTGCGGCGCCAGCATCAGGGTGATCAAGGGCGAAGATCTGCTGGCCGAGGATTTCCCGATGATCCATGCCGTCGGCAAGGCATCTGCGGAAGCGCCCCGGCTAGTCGAATTGACCTGGGGTCAGGAAAGCGATCCCAAGGTCACCCTGGTGGGCAAGGGTGTGACCTTCGATACGGGCGGGCTGGACATCAAACCGCCCGCCAACATGCTCTTGATGAAAAAGGATATGGGTGGCTCCGCCAATATCCTGGGACTGGCGCAGGCCATTATGCAGGCAGGTCTGAAGCTTCGGCTCAAGGTGCTGGTGCCAATGGTCGAGAACGCGATCTCGGGCAACGCTTTCCGGCCCGGGGACATTCTGACGGCACGGGGCGGGCAAACCGTCGAGATCGGCAATACCGATGCCGAGGGGCGGCTGGTCCTCGCCGATGCACTGACGCTGGCCGACAGTGAATCTCCCGAGCTGATCCTCGACATGGCAACGCTGACCGGCGCGGCCCGGGTGGCGCTCGGTCCCGATATCGGCGCCCTGTTCTCGACCGATGACGTGTTTGCCGAAGAGTTGATGGCAGCCGGCCTCGATGTCGACGACCCGCTGTGGCGCATGCCGCTTTGGCCGGGTTATGACCGGCTGCTGGCGTCCAAAGTTGCAGACACCAACAACATCTCCGGTGGTGGAGGCTATGGCGGCGCGATCACTGCCGCGCTGTTCCTCAAGCGCTTCGTCAAGAACACCCCGGCCTGGGCCCATCTCGACATCTATTCGTGGACCCCGGAACCGCGTGCCGGGCGCACGGTCGGCGGCATGGATCAGGGCCTGCGCGCCGCCTACCAGGTGCTCAAGGAGCGCTATCCCGCCAGTTAGGGATCAGTAGCCGACATCGAGGTCGACAAGGTTTTCAAGCGGCTCGCCCGCCTCGTGCCGGGCGATGCCGTCGACCACGAAGCGCACCCCGCGATGCACCGACGAGATGGCGGCGATATGCGGGGTGATCAGGCAGTTTTCGATTGCCCAGAGCGGGCTGTCACCCGGCAGCGGCTCAACCTCGAACACATCGAGACTGGCCGCTCCGAGCGTGCCGTCCTCAAGCGCGCGCACCAGGTCCTTTTCGATCAGGTGCCCTCCGCGCGCGGCATTGACGACCACTGGCCCGGTCTTGAGACCATCCCGCCGCAGTTTCGTGAATAGCTCATAGTCGAGCATGCCGCGGGTATCTTCGGTGAGGGGCAACAGGCAAACCAGAATATCGGTCTTTGACAGAAACGCGTCGAGCTGACCGGGACCGGCAAAGCTTTCAACACCCGGCAGATCCTTGTGGTTGCGCGACCAGCCGAGAACCGTGAAACCAAGGCCGACAAGCTTCTCGGCGGCATCTGCGCCGAGCGCGCCCAGTCCCATGATCCCCACGCGGCATTCATTGGCCGCCGGCGGGTAATACTGCACCCATTCGCGCGCCTTCTGCAGCGCCATATAATAGGTGGTCTGACGTTGATGCAGGGTCACCTGCGCGACCACGTAATCGGTCATCCGTGTCGTCAGGTCTTCGTCGACAAAGCGCGATAGCGGGACGTTCCGCGGCAGTTTCGGATGCGCGACGATCGGGTCAACCCCGGCACCGAGCGAAAAGATCACCTCGAGATTGTCGAGCCCGTCGAAGGCGTCCGCTGCCGGCTTCCAGACATACATGTAACGCACGGCCGACGGGTCGAAATCGGCATCGTCGCGGGTCACGACGTCCACGTGATCAGGCAGGGCCGCCTTGAATGCCTTCCGCCAATTGACCGGATCGATATCACCAAGACAGAGAAGCAGACTCATGGGCATCCCTTTATTCCGTTGGACCTCGATCGGCGCCATGGTCCCCCTGTCGCAAAACAAAAGGGCCGTGTCGCCACGGCCCTTGAAACCAGATCGGGAGAGGATTTGCCAGCCCTATTCGAGCGGGGCGGGGTTCTCCGAGAGCGAGTGGAGATAGGCCAGCACGGCGTGCCGCTCATCTTCCTTCTTCAGCCCGGCAAAAGTCATTTTGGTGCCCGGAACCACATCACGCGGCGCGGTCAGATAGGCATCCAGCGCTTCAAGGGTCCAGGTGCCCTGCTCGGACGCATAGTCGCTCATTGCGCTCGAATAGGCATAGTCATGCGAGGCAACTTCATTGCCGACAACGTCCCAGAGCGGCGGGCCGACGCGGTTGGCGCCACCCTGCGAAGGATCGTGGCAGGCCTTGCACTTGACGAACTGCCGCTCTCCAACGGCGACATCAGCGCTGGCGACCTGAGCTGCGAGCCCGGTTGCCTGAGCAGGGGCTTCTTCAGTCATCGCAGCGTCGTCAGCTGCAGCAGGTGCTTCGGTTGCAGCAGGTGCTTCGGTTGCAGCAGGTGCTTCGGTTGCCGTGTCTTGAGCCGCCGCGTCTTCAGCGGGCGCCTCTTCAGCCATGGCGGCATCATCAGCGGCTGCGGGCTCTTCTGCCATCGCCGGTTCTTCTGCCATCGCAGGTTCTTCGGCAGCCGCACTGTCGGCGGCTTCACCGGCTGCGTCCACTTCCTCGCTCACCGCTTCACCTTCGGTGGGCTCGGTCGAGGCGGGCGACTCGGTCACGACATCTGCCGGTGCAGGCTCGGCTTCCTCTTCGGCGGCCATATCTTCCGCCGACGCTTCGCTGGATTCCTCAGCCATCTGTTCGCTGGTCTCGGAAGGCATGGTTTCGTCACCAGTGTCTTCAGTGGCCGCAGCCTCGTCCGTGGCCGCTCCCTCTTCGGCCGGCGCGGCCTCGGGTTCGGGGAAGGCGACCGGATTGTTCGACAGCGTGTGCAGATAGGCCAGCATATCAGCCCGATCTTCGGGGTCCGACAGGCCGGCAAAGCTCATCTTGGTGCCCGGAACAGCATCCTTGGGCGAGGCCAGGAATTCGTCGAGCGCCTCATAGGTCCATGCCGGATAGTCATTGGCATGTTCGACCATGGCCGTCGAATAGGAGAAGCCTTCATGGCTCGCAATCTCGCGGCCGACCACATCCCACAGGCCCGGGCCAACCTTGTTGGCGCCGCCCTCGGCGGGGTCGTGGCAGCTCTTGCATTTGGCGAACTGGCGTTCGCCAGCGCCGGCATCGGCATTCGCCAGAAGAACCGGCAGGGGAAGCTCGGGCTCTTCCTCGACGGCCTCGCCGCCATGGCCCTCTTCTTCGCCCGGCAGCGCGTAGCCCACGCCCCGGTCCTCAATCGGGTGGTAGATGGCTTCGGCGATAAAGCCGACCCCCATCACGAAAAGCAGCGTGCCAAGAACAGCGCCGATGATCTTGTTCCACTCAAAGGAATCCATTTTCGCGGTTTCTCCCAACCCAATTTGTCCGATTGCCGGAGAGTGTCGGCCTAAGCAGCGACTCACCTCAAGGCAAGCGCCATTGTTTGCGGGGCTTTCGCGCCGCGCGCGGACCATATAGTCAAGCCTTGAGCGGTGCAATATCCCGCCCCGAGGGTGCGACAATTCCCCCGGATTTTCCAGCCCTTGCAAAGCCTGCACCCGATCAGGGCGCGATTGACCTGGCCGCGTTGGCCGCAATTGACTTGGCGTGGGCCGCCCGTCAATAGTGCCGCGCCATTTGATGATCAGGATGTAGGCTATGCGCAAGATCGCGTTTCAGGGCGAGTTGGGGGCATTCGGGCATTCGGCGGTCGCCGAACGGTTTCCCGAGGACGAGCCCTTTCCCTGCGTGACCTTTGAGGAGACGATCACAGCGGTCCAGACCGGGGCGGCGGATCTCGCCATGGTTCCGGTGGAAAATTCGCTCTATGGCCGCATCACCGATATCCACCACCTGCTGCCCGAGAGCGGCCTCTTCATTATCGGCGAGCATTACCACCGGGTCCGCATGAACCTTTTGGCCTTGCCGGGGACCAGTCTGGAAGACGTCAAATCGGTCATGAGCCTCAACGTGGCGCTCGGCCAGTGCCGACGTTTCATCAACAAGCACAGACTGACCACCATAAATGCCGTCGATACAGCCGGGTCGGCGCGCATTGTCGCCGAGAAAGGCGACAAGTCGGTCGCCGCAATCGCATCAAGGCTGGCTGGAGAGACTTATGGGCTCGAGGTCCTGGCCCCGGATATCGAGGATGAAAGCCACAACACCACCCGCTTTTTGGTGATGTCACCGAAAAAGGACGAGGCGCCTGCGAATAATGGCCCGGTCAAGACGACATTCGTCTTCCGCGTGCGCAACGTGCCAGCCGCGCTCTACAAGGCCATGGGCGGCTTCGCGACCAACGGCGTGAACATGACCAAGCTCGAAAGCTACATGGTCGATGGCTCCTTCAACGCCACACAGTTTTATGCCGATATCGAGGGGCACCCGGAAGATCGCGGCGTTCATCTGGCGCTTGAGGAACTCGGATTTTTCACCGACTTCGTGAAGATCCTCGGCGTTTATCCCGAAGCGCCGGCGCCGGGGAACAATGGCCGCTGAGCGGGACACAAGAGAATTCACCTTCAAGCCTGCGATGGCTGCCGCAGCCATCCGCTTCGTGCTCGCCGATCATGCGCTCACCTGCTACCGGCCAGGTGGACAGGTCAACTGGACACTCGATCTCCGCGGGGTCACCCGTGCAGCGCTCGTCGATCAGACCGTGCGCGGTGTGCGCTACCGCCGGCTCGATCTGATCGCCAAGGGGCAAAAGCACCATATCGGGATCAACAGCACCGCCGACATCTTGCCGGGCGGCGAGGCGGAAACCACCCATCTCGCCTTGCTCGAGGCCGTGGGCGAGGACCTTGCCGACATCAATCCGGACCTGCCGGTGACGATTGGCGAGCATGGCGGCGCAAAGATCGCGATCTTCGTCATCGGCGCGCTCAGCCTGGCGGGCTCGCTCGCGCTGTTCTTTTTCGGCGTCATGCGGCATGGGGACTTCAATGCTGAAGCGGCCCTGCCAACGCTCATGCTGGCGCTGTTCGGTGTGGTCTTGACGCTTGGTTATGCACCCTGGCGGAGCAATCCGAGCCTGCCTGTAAAGCTGTTGCCCGAGGTCATCAGGGCGCTGGGCGGCAAGGGGGATGCGACGCGGGAAAGCCCCGGCAGTGGATAATCCGTGCCCGAAGCCCGCGTCTGCCCGGCGGCGAGCACTGCCTTTTCACCGGTGCGGTAGCGGCCGTTTCTGCCGTAAATCCTTGTGAAAACGCAAGGAAAGCCAACGAAATCAGTCAATTCACTCCCGCGTTGCGCCCGGATGCGGCATACTCGGCCCAAAAGGCATGGCTGAACCGCACAGGGATCCCTATTCATGAAGGCCGCTCATTATGAAAATTATGGCGCCGCGGATGTCGTAAAGATCCGCGACATGCCCCGCCCGGAGATCGGTGAGGGCGAGGTTTTGGTGAGATCCGCCGCCGGCACCGTCACTACCGCAGACTGGCGCTTTCGCGCCTCTGCCTTCCCCGGTGCCTTGTGGCTGCCCGGGCGCCTGATGGCGGGCCCGTTGGCGCCGCGCCGAAAGGTGCTCGGCTCCGAGTTCGCCGGTCAGGTTGACTCTGTTGGCGCCAATGTCAGCCGCTTCAAGCCCGGCGATCGCGTGTTCGGAATGAGCCCGAAATTCGGTGCCCATGCCGAATATATCGCTGTGCCGGAAACCGGTGCGATCGCCCACATGCCCGAGAACCTCGACTTCGCTGATGCTGCGGCCCTGCCGTTCGGCGCGGTGTGTGCCCTGGTTTTCCTGCGCGATTTCGCGCCGGTCCAACCCGGTCAGAAAGTACTGGTTGGCGGAGCCTCGGGTGGGGTTGGTGTCTATGGGGTGCAGATCGCGAAGCATTTCGGTGCCGAAGTCACCGCGGTCGCCAGCGCCCGAAACCACGATTTGCTGCAATCGCTCGGCGCTGATCACGTCATCGACTACCGCAAGCAGGACGTCACCCGCGGCGGCAAGGAGTTCGATCTGGTATTCGATACCGCCGGCACGCTGAAATTCGGTGCGGTTAGGCGCATCCTCAAGTCCGATGGCATCTTTCTGCCCCTCGAATTCGGCATTGCCGACGCGTTTGCCGCGCTTTGGACTTCGGTCTTTGGCGGCAAGAAACTTCTGCTGCGGGTCAATGGCGACAGCCAGGCCGATCTCGAAGCGGTTCGCGATCTTGCCGCTTCTGGCGCAATCCGCGCCATCATCGACAGCCGCTACCAGTTGGCCGATATCGTGGACGCCTATCGCCGGGTTGAAACCCGGCACAAGACCGGTAGCGTGGTGATCGACATGCCTGCGCCGTCGGCAGATGCAGCGGATGCATGAGCAACCCCGGAAATGCCCCCCGGGCGCGGGCCCTTGTGGGCAGTGACAGTGCAGGGCCGCCGCCCCCTTGCATATCGTGGCGCGATGGCTCACATAGGGGCCAGGGAGGTTGGCCGGACGTGTTCCTCGCCAACCGGGTCAGGTCCGGAAGGAAGCAGCCCTAACGAGTTTCGACACGGGTCGGTTCAGCCTCCCGCCTTACGCAAGGCGCAATCGCTCGAGTAAAGAGCGGAACGGGCCCGATGCCCGGCGCGGCGGGATCACCAGGCGAGAGCGAATGGCAGCGAACGAGACCGGCACATCTTCCTATCTGGTGCTGGCGCGCAAATATCGCCCACAGGATTTCTCAACCCTGATCGGCCAGGACGCGATGGTGAGGACCCTCACCAACGCCTTCAAGGCCAACCGCATTGCCCATGCCTTTATGCTCACCGGCGTGCGCGGGGTCGGCAAGACCACGACCGCCCGCATTCTCGCCCGCGCGCTCAACTATGCCGATGAGAGCGGGCCGCATCCGACCCTCGACCTTGAAAAAGAAGGCACGCATTGCCGGGCGATCATCGAAAGCCGGCATGTCGATGTGGTCGAGATGGACGCCGCCTCCCATACCGGGATCGACGATATCCGAGAGATCATCGATTCGACTCGCTATGGTCCGGTTTCAGCGCCGTACAAGATCTTCATCATCGATGAAGTGCACATGCTGTCCAAAAGCGCCTTCAACGGCCTGCTGAAGACGCTGGAAGAGCCGCCTCCCTATGTGAAGTTCATTTTCGCGACCACCGAAATCCGCAAGGTGCCGGTCACCATCCTCAGCCGCTGCCAGCGCTTCGATCTGCGCCGGGTGCCGGCGGATACGCTGACGACCTATCTGGGCGGTATCCTCGAGAAGGAAGGTATCGGCTATGAGGCCGATGCGCTCTCCCTTGTGGTGCGCGCGGGCGAAGGCTCGGTACGCGACGCGCTCTCCCTGCTCGATCAGGCGATCGCCCATGGCGGCGGCAAGATCGATGCAGAGGCCGTGCGTTCCATGCTCGGGCTCGCCGACCGCGCCATCGGCCTCGACATGTTCGAGGCGCTGATGAAGGGTGAAATCGAAAAAGCCCTCGAGGCGCTGCGCGCCCAATATGACGCCGGCGCCGACCCGGTAACCGTGATTTCCGACCTTGCCAACATCACCCATCTGGTGACCCGGCTGAAAGTCGTGCCCCGCGCTGCGGAGGACCCGGGCCTCACCCCCGATGAACGCGACCGCGGCGGTGAATTCGCCAAGAAGCTGGGCATTCGCATTCTCTCCCGCGCCTGGCAAATGCTTCTCAAAGGGCTTCAGGAAGTCCAGACCGCGCCCGATCCGCTGGCGGCAGCCGAGATGGTGTTGATCCGCATCGCCCATGCCAGCGATCTGCCGTCGCCCGATGAACTGATCGAAAAGCTCAATGCCGAGCCGCATGGGTCGGCGCAGGGAGTGGCCCATGGCGCAACGCCGGCCATGGCCGGGCACGCACAGGCGCCGTCCGGGCCATCCGCGAGCTATCGCGGTGGTGCGTCATTGGCGCGCCAGCCGGCGCCGTCAAGTGCCCCCCAAGCACAGGCCGGTCCTCAGCTATCGAGCTTCACCGACCTTGTTGCATTGGCGCGCGATAAGCGCGAAATCCTTCTCCAGCATGCGCTGGAAGCCCAGGTCAGCCCGGTCAGCTTCGAGACCGGCCGGATCGAGGTGGCGCTGACCCCGGATGCCGACCCCAACATCATTCAGGCACTATCCGCCCGATTGAAGGAATGGACCGGCCGCACCTGGATGATATCGGTCTCGAGCAGCGCGCCGATCACCACGATCAAACAGCAGCACGAGGCGAAACGGCAGGCCGAGATTGACGAGGCGCGGCAGGACCCCGTGGTCAGAAAGGTCTTCGACCTGTTTCCCGGCGCCCGGCTTGTCGATATCCGCCCCTATGCGGTATCCGCCGAAGCCGAAAACGAGATGGATCCCGGCAACCCGCCGGAGGCCGACCCCGGCCTTGACGATTTTCAAGAGGATGACTGATGAAAGACCTGATGGGCATGATGGGCCGCTTCCAGGAAATGCAGCAAAAAATGGAAGCGATGAAGGACGAACTGGCGAACACCGAGGTCACCGGTACCGCCGGCGGCGGCATGGTCTCGGTGACCCTGACCGCCAAGGGTGACATGCGCGGCGTCAAGATCGACTCCTCCATGTTCAAGGAGGACGATGTCGAGGTTCTTGAAGACCTGATCGTCGCCGCCCACGCCGACGCGCGCCAGAAGGGCGAGCAGGCGGCCGAGGAAAAGATGCGAGAGCTGACAGCCGGCCTGCCCATCCCGCCGGGCATGAAGCTGCCGTTCTAGGTCACGCCACATGAGTGCGCGCACCGGCGGGCCGGAAATCGATCAGCTGATTCAATTGCTGGCCCGGTTGCCCGGGCTCGGCCCCCGTTCTGCGCGCCGCGCCACGCTGCACCTCATCAAGAAAAAAGACAGCCTCATGTCCCCGCTCGCCGCCGCCCTGGCGCGGGCGGTCGATGCGGTCAAGACCTGCGAGATCTGCGGCAATGTCGACACGGTCTCGCCTTGCGGCATCTGTGCCGACCCGCGCCGCAAGGAGCAGGGGCTGCTGATCGTGGTCGAGGACGTAGCCGACCTTTGGGCCATGGAGCGTGCCGGCATCGGCATGGCGCTCTATCACGTGCTGGGCGGCACTTTGTCTCCGCTTGATGGCATCGGCCCCGAAGACCTTTCGATCGATGCGCTCGTGAAACGGGTCGAGACCGGTGAGGTCAAGGAAGTGGTGCTGGCGGTCAACGCCACTGTCGAAGGCCAGACCACGGCCCACTACATCACCGACCGGCTGGCGCCTTTCGGTGTCAATGTCACGCGGCTCGCCCATGGCGTGCCGGTGGGTGGCGAACTCGACTATCTCGACGAGGGCACGCTGTCCCAGGCGCTCAAGGCCCGCACCCGCTTCGGGGACCAAAACACTTAGCCAAGCCACCGTTGCACCGGTATCTTCGGTCTCCCTCATGACGGAGAGCAGCCTTGGATTATTTCAACGACGAGAAGAACGCCCGCGCCTATATCCGCATGGCCGAGGGCTATGACGGGCGGGACCTGATCCCGATCCTCGAGACCGTGTTGCCAGAGGGGGCCAGCATTCTTGAACTGGGTATGGGGCCAGGCATCGACCTCGACATCCTGTCGAAGCGCTACACGGTCACCGGATCCGACGGCGCCCAGCCTTTCCTCGATTTCTACCGCAAAACCCATCCCGACGCCGACCTCTTGAAGCTCGACGCGGTGACGCTTGAGACCGACCGGAACTTCGACGCCCTGTTCACCAACAAGGTGCTGATCCATTTGCTGCCCGATCAGCTTGAAGCATCGGTCGCCCGCCAGCCGGCGCTTCTGAACGCGCCGGGTTATGTGTTTCATACTTTCTGGCGCGGTGAGGGGATCGAGAACCATCACGGCGTGACCTCGGTCTACTGGACCGAGGACGGCTTGAGGCAGGTCTTCGAGCCGCATTTCGAGATCATCGAGATGCAGAGCTATTCGGAGCTGGCTGCAGATGATTCCATCTGGCTGCTGGCTCGCAAGCGCGCCGCGTAGTCCGCGCCAATCCGAATGCCGTCTTGCGATCGAATCTCACACACCGTCGTCACCACCCGGCTTGTCCGGGTGGTCCAACTTGGATTGCCCGAACAAGTCGGGCAATGACCGGGGAGAGTGTGCCGGCACGTTCTGACAAGCGTGCAACCGCCCTCCAACCCCGACGCACCTAGTCCGCCGCAACCCTCGGATCTTCGATCACCTGATGGGCGACCTCGGCATCGAGAATGTCGATATCGACCTGCGGTGGCTGGGTCTCCGCCTTCCAGGCATGGAAATCGGCCGGGCTCTGCCAGTGCTCGAACAGATTGATCCGCCCGCGCACGACAGGGTCTTTGGAGAGGAAGAATTCAAGGCATCCCGGCTGCGAGAGCGCGCGCTCGACCATCCCCTTATGCGCTTGGATATACTCGTCTTCGCGGCCCTGGGGCACGAACAGCTTGCCGGCAACGATCATGGTCATGGTGGGGGCCTTTCCTGGGCTTGCAGTGCCGCGCCGCCCCCACGGAGCGCGACCCTGCCGGTTGTAGGCTGCTAGCGCAGCGATTCGTTGAAAAAGTCGATGGTGCGCATGAAGGCGAGATCGGCCGCCTCCGGGTCATAGCGCGCCTCCGACGTGTCATTGTTGAAGGCGTGATTGACGCCCTCATAAACATGCAGGGCGTAGTCGACACCGGCGGCATCGAGCGCCTGCCGGAACGGTTCGATTCCCGCATTGATACGCCCGTCGAGCCCCGCATAATGCAAAAGCATCCGCGCCTTGATATTCGGCACATCGGAAACAGCGGGTTGGGCACCGTAATAGGCAACCCCGGCATCAAGACCTTCGGCATTCACCGCGATCTGATTGACCGTGCCGCCACCCCAACAAAACCCCATGGCACCGACCTTGCCATTGCCGAGCCGATGGTCCTTGAGAAACATCACCGTCGCCACGCCGGATTTGGTTGTCTGATGCGGATCGAGATCGCGGAACATGCCGCGGGCGGCGAGTTCATCATCGGGTGTGCCACCCTGAAGTGACAGGAAATCGGGCGCCAGCGCGTTGAAGCCTTCAAGCGCCACGCGGCGCGCCACATCCCTGATGTGTTCGTTGAGGCCCCGGTTTTCGTGCACCACAATCACTGAAGGCAGAGGACCCTGAGCGTCGACCGGCCGGGCCCAATATCCCTGCATGTCGCCGCCTGGCACGCCCCAACGGATCGTGTCCGTCTCCAGCCGCGGATCGGCGTGCGATACCATGGATTCGGCCTGCGCATCCGCCGCCATCATTGCTGCAGCGGTGGTGGCCGCGGTGGCCGACCCTGCAAGCCTTGCAAGCTGGTTCATGAACTTGCGCCGATCCAGCGAGAGATGCGTGTAATCGTCGTAAAGCGCTATCATCTCCTGAGTGATGCGCGGTGAATTCTCAGTATTCGATTGGTCCGTCATGAAATGTCTCCCCCCATGACGAGGAACGCAGGAAAGTAAAACGAAATGCACAAACGCGCGAGTCTTGCGTCGCCCGTTTCAATCAATAACTGGCCGGCGTTCGACTGTGCCGGACGTGTCGGACACTAGCCATCGAGTATGACCAAGATGGGGCTCGGTGAGGGCGATACAATGGAAGCGCGTGGAAAAATTGGGAAGCGCGTGGAAAAATTGTGCGCGTCAATCCTGAAGTGAATGCGCAATCACTGGCGCGGTCGACGCGGTTCCGCACCCGGCGGCATCATCACCCCTCGGGTCCGCTCCATCAGCGCCAAGGCAACATCGATTTCGCCCAGTTTCTGAGTGATTTCACCGTCGCCATCGCCATTCACAGCGGCGTTCAGTTCTGTGCGCAACGACATAAGAGCTTCAAATCGCTCCGAAAACGGCCGGTCGGTATTGTAGAGCAGGTCACGTACTTCTGCCTGCCGGATCGGCCTGATCAGGGCGTCCGGATCGGCGGACCCGCCATGCTGGCGTGCCGGATTCGTGCCGGGATATGCGCGCTGAGCCATCGCGACCTCCAATGCAACCTAACCATACTACGCATAGATGGCGCTTCCGGTTTCGTTCTGAAGGGCGAAATATAGGATCGCGCTGTTTCACATCGTTGAACAACGATGATTGACTGGTCGCTCACCCGATGTCTTCGCGCTCAGTTTTATCGGAGGCGGGCGGGTCGATTCGACGCGTCTGGTCCTCGGCCGGCGAATCCGGTTCCACGGACCATTTGGGCGGCAATTGCTTGTTGGTCTTGGCGCCCAGCTCTCGCAGCATCTCGACCTGTCTGAGGACATTGCCCGGCCCCTCGGCAAGCTGGCTGCGGGCATCCGAGTAGCCTTTCATGGCGCTTTCGAGGCCCTTTTCGATCTTGTCCATATTGGTCAGGAAGCCCTCGACCTTGTCATAGAGCTTGCCGGCCCGGTTGGCGATTTCCTCGGCATTCTGGTGCCGCTTCTCCACATCCCAGAGATTGCGCACCGTGCGCAATATGGTCATGAGCGTGGTCGGCGTCGTCAGCATCACGCCGCGGGTGATACCGAATTCGATAAGATCACGATCTGCCCCCACCGCAGCGCCAAGCGCCGCCTCGATGGGCACGAACATCACCACATAGTCGAGCCCAGAGCCCGTGTGGCGCTGATATTCTTTGTCCGAAAGGGTGCGGATATGGGTGCGGATCGAATCGATATGCGCCTTGAGGCTGGCCTGCCGGTCATGGTCTTCGCTGGCATTGGTAAAGGTCTCGAACGCGGTCAGCGAGACCTTGGAATCGATGATCAGCACATCGTCGTTCGGCATCAGGATTTCGACATCGGTCCTCAGTCGACCGCCACCTTCCGCCGTATGGGACTGCTGAATGCGGTATTGTTCGCCTTCGCGCAGGCCGGACCGTTCGAGAATGGTCGAAAGGATCATTTCGCCCCAGGCGCCCTGGGTCTGGGCGCTGCCCTTGAGGGCCCGGGTGAGGTTGTTTGCATCGGACGATATTTGCAGTGTGCGTTCGGTAAGCGACTTGATCTCTGCCCCAAGCGCCGCACGGTCTTTCAACAGGCCCTCATGGAACTGGGTGATTTTCTCGCGCAACGGCTTGAGCAGCAGATCGACCTGTTCGCGGTTCTGGCGAGAAAAGGTCTCCCCGTGCTGGGTGAGGATTTCGCCCGAGATCGCCTTGAAGCGCTCGGACATCTCTTCCAGCGCCTGCTGGTTGCGCTTTTCGGCGGATTCGTTGTGCCGGGCCTGTTCGACCAGGCGGGTTTCGAGCGTGGCCTTGGCCGCTTCCAACTGGGTGATGCGGGTGAACTGGTCGTCGAGCCGTTCGGCGGCTTCTCTCAGCCGCGTATCGCGTTCCGCGATCTGCTGATTGAAACTTGTGCGCAGCGCATCGGTGGCCGCCTGCGCGGCCTCTTCGGTACGCTGGCGCGAACTGCGCGTGATGATGACGATGATCGCCGCCAACAGCACGAGCGCCAGCGCCACCCCGGCAATGGTGAGATGAGCGACGGTGACCGGGGTCCCGCCCAAAACGAACACTTCGTAATCCATCGCGTGAAACTAGCCGATTCGCCGCGCTTGCGCCGGGGTTTGAGCGGTTGACCAAACCGGTTGAATGCCCATATTGCACAATCGCAAAGGATGGACACGATGAGCCTACGCGAAATACTCGTCATCCCCGATCCGCGACTGAAAGAAGTCGCCAAGCCGGTGGAGACGATCGATGAGGACACCAGGACCCTCATCAAGGACATGTTCGACACCATGTATGACGCCCCTGGCATCGGGTTGGCGGCACCCCAGATCGGTGTGCTCGAACGCATCGTCGTGATCGATATCCAGCGCGAGGACGACCCGCAGACCGGCCCGATCGCGCTCATCAATCCCGAGATTGTCGAGGAATCCGAGGATCGCGTTGTGTCCGAGGAGGGGTGCCTGTCGATTCCCGAGATCTACTACGATGTCGAGCGCGCGGCCGAGGTGACCGTCAAATTCACCGACGAGAACGGTGAAACCGTCACCCGGCATTGTACCGACCGGCTGGCAATCTGCGTCCAGCACGAGATCGACCATCTCAACGGCGTGCTTTACATCGATCATATCTCGCGGCTGAAACGCGACCGCGTCATCAAGAAATTCAACAAGCTCGCCAAGCGCGCCAGCTAGCGCGCCGGCGAAAGCCGAAAGTCGATATGCGCATCATCTTCATGGGCACGCCGGAATTTTCCGTGCCGACGCTGACCGAATTGGTGGCGCGCGGCCATGACGTGTGTGCGGTTTACACCCAGCCGCCGCGCCCGGCGGGTCGCGGGCAGGGCGAACGAAAATCGCCGGTGCACGAGGCCGCCGAAGGCTTCGGCATCGAGGTGCGCACCCCCGACAATTTCAAGGCGGAACAGGACCGCGAGGCCTTCGCCGCGCTCGATGCTGATGTGGCGGTGGTTGTCGCTTACGGGCTTTTGTTGCCTGAAGCCGTGCTCAACGCCCCCGAATATGGCTGCTTGAACCTGCACGCGTCGTTATTGCCGCGCTGGCGCGGCGCCGCGCCGATCCAGCGGGCGATCATGGCCGGAGACACCGAAACCGGCATCATGGTCATGAGAATGGAAAAGGGGCTCGATACCGGGCCTGTAGGGCTGATCGAACGCGTCTCCATCACACCGGAAATGACGGCCGGTGAACTCCATGATCAGTTGATGGTGCTCGGCGCGGACATGATGGGGCGGGCCCTTGCCGCCCTGGAGCGTGGCGGGTTGAGTTTCACCGCGCAGGTTGAGGATGGCGCAACCTACGCCAAAAAGATCGACAAGACCGAGACCCGAATCGATTTTGCGCAGCCTGCAGACGCGGTCCGGGCGCATATCAACGGTCTCTCGCCCTTTCCCGGCGCCTGGTTCGAGGCGGAAGGGGACAAGGGGGGCAAACCCCAGCGCATCAAGGCGCTGCGCGCCGTCACGGTCGATGGCAATGGCGAACCCGGCGCGGTCATCGACGCCGAGGGTGTCACTGTTTGCTGCGGGGAGGGCGCAGTGCGCATCACCGAACTTCAGCGCGCGGGTTCGAAACCGATGCAGGCCAGTGAGTTCGCCCGCGGGCTCAGGATCGCCAAAGTCGTGTCCTGACCAGCTTCATCGCCGCGCCGGGGCCAAGGCCCCGTCTTCCACTCGGAACACCGCATAGAAATCGCGGGGCTCTCCGCCCCAGTCGCGGCTGACAATTTCGATCAACCGCGCGCGGTTGGCGAGTGAAGCCGGGAGCTGCGGCGCCCGGTCAGCATCGGCATCGACCACCAAAAGGGCCGGTCCGCCTGGCAGGTCCAGCTTGGGCAGGAAGCCATAGCGCGCGCCGTCATCGACCGGCAGGACCAGCCGGCCCTCACCCCCGCCGACGTAGAATCGCACAAGACCGGTCAGCCCATAGCTGCCACTGACCCCGATCCAGCTTGCATTCTGACTTTCCGCCAGCTCATCGATCCGCGCGGCAGCTGCCTCCCAGCCATGCAATTCATCGGTGCGGTCGGTCCCCGCCACCCGAACCTGCGGCAGGCTGGCCTGGGCATAGATCAACCCCACCAGTGCGATGCCGGCGATGGTGCGCCCACCGATAAGGATCTGGCCGAGCGCGCGGAAACCGCGGCTGTCCGCTATGGTGACGGCCGTCCATGCGCCGAGCAGGGTGAGCGCTGGCCAGACTGGTTGCGTCCAGTTCGCTTCTGCACGCGACCCGGCGGCATGAACCAGGAAATAGACAAGGATCGGCAGGCTGCTCCAGACGAGGAGGGAAGTGCCCTCGCGATCCATCCGCCAGCGATGCAGCAGGTGCAGGCCATAACCAAGCACGATGAGCACGAACAGGAACGGGCCGACGATCAACACCTGGCTGGCGAGGAACTCGCCGAGATTGGCCGGTGGCCCCTGGCCGTCGATGAGGTCGGCAGACCGCCCGAACTGCAGGGTGAAGCTCGGCCAATCATTCGCCGCGCTCCACAGGAGATGCGGAGCGACCACCAACCCGGCCAGCAATCCGCCGAGCCAGAGTTGCCTTTGGGTTAGATAGCCCCAGCGAGCCGGGCGGATCAGGATCCACAGGACAAGGCCCGCACCGAAAAACAGGTTGGTGTATTTCGACAGAACCCCGAGCCCGGCAAACAGCCCCACCGCATACCACCAGCGCGGATGCCGTGACTGGGCGAGTTCGGCCACCGCCCACAGAGCGAGCGTCCAGAACAGGATCGAGGGCGCATCGGGCGTAGTGAGGAACAGTCCCAGCGCCGAGGATGGCGTGAACAGGGACCATATGGCGGCCAGCGCCCCGACCCGCGCGTCGGCAAACAGCGCCACCGCCATGCGATAGAGAAGGAGCGGCACCAGCGCCCCCGCGCCGACAGCAAAAAGCCGCACCCCGAATTCGCCTTCCATGCCGAGTGCCTGTCCGCCGGCGATGAACAGCGCCACCATGGGCGGGTGGTCGAAATAGCCGGGCTGAAGATACTCGGCCCACATGGCGTAATAAGCTTCATCGGCAACCAGATTGGTCGCGCCGGCCAGCCAGATCTTGAAGGCGGTAACCGCCGCAACGACGATGATGATGAAGAAAGGCCGGGCCCAGAGGGGCGAGACGTAATCTGAGGTGATTCCAGAAGGCATCAGTCGAATTGAAACGCCTTTTTCAGGATGTCGTAGAGTTGCTTCCCACTCTGCCGATCTAGCTGCAGTGACTGACTGGTTTTACCGGGCATTTCGCGGGTCTTCCGTCCGACGGTGTTTATTTGCACCAATGCCTTGCCATCTTGCTCCAAAATCGCATATCGCGCTTCAATCTCGTCATGAAGGCTGTTTCTCTGCAATGAGAGCGGCTCGAATTTTCGAATGAGTGCCATTCCCGTTCCCCTCCGTGAGTCGAACAGAAAACTACATGCCCCGCTACAAGCTGACCATCGAATATGACGGGACGCCCTTCATGGGCTGGCAGCGCCAGGCGCACGGGCCCAGCGTCCAGCAGGCGCTCGAGGAGGCGGTGCTCGGCTTTTCGGGCGAGGACGTGACGAGCCAGGCGGCGGGTCGCACCGATGCGGGCGTGCATGCGCGTGGCCAGGTCGCCCATATCGATCTCACCCGCGAGTGGGACCCGTTTCGCGTCGCCGAAGCGATCAATCACCACCTCAAGCCCGATCCGGTGATCATCATCGATTGCCAGCAGGTCGAAGAAACCTTCGAGGCCCGATTTTCTGCCACCGCCCGGCATTATGAATTCCTGATCCTCAATCGTCGCGCCCGCCCCGCGCTTGAGGCCAACCGGGTATGGCAGGTGCCTCAACCGCTCGATGCCGGCGCCATGCATGAGGCGGCGCAGACCATCCTCGGCAAGCACGACTTCACCACCTTCCGCGCCGCCCAGTGCCAGGCGAAATCCCCGATCAAGACCCTCGACCGGCTCGATGTTTCGCGGGAAGGGGAAATGGTGGTGATCCGCGCCTCGGCCCAGAGCTTTTTGCACAACCAGGTGCGTTCGCTTGCCGGTTCGCTCAAGCTGGTCGGCGAGGGCAAATGGCCGATTGCGGAGATGCGCGCAGCGCTTGACGCCGCCGACAGGACCCGTTGCGGTACGGTTGCCCCGCCCGACGGCCTATATCTCATCCGCGTCGATTACCCCTGAGCGCCTATTGCGTCTGCATGTTTCCGAGCGCGGCCATGTGCTCGGCGATGAACGGGGCGAAGGGCATCATGGCGATCATCATTGCGGCGAACATCGCAATCCCCATGCCCAGGATCATCGGCACGTCGAGCCCTGCGATCATCTGGCTCGAACGCACGAAATAGAACAGCAGCACCGAATACACGACCACGATGAAGAACATGCCGTTGAGCCCCACAAGGGTGAGGACCAGCGCGGCCGCGGTCACGATCACATCGTTCCAGTTCCAAACGGTGAGGAGCGGCACCAGCGCCCGTTCGCGCTTGACCAGCCGCAGGAATGCGTAAACCCCGATCACCCGGGCCGCATAGAGATAGGCCTGCAGGATGACGAGCGCATAGGCGGGCACGATAAACACGCCCTCGGCGGTTTCGCCGAGATTGAGCGGCTGCACGAACACCATCAGCGCGACCACCGGGATCAGGGAGGTCACGAAGCCCCGAAGGGAAAGATCGAACTGGTCCGGAGCGGATCGGTCGTTTCGGAGGACCGCCCACCAGCCGCGCAAGGCAGACTGGATTTCTTCTGAAAAGGTCATTCGCCGCACAATACACCTAGAATGGGGACAAGGTGGGCATTTTCGGCGGCGAGATCAACCACTTCGGCTGCGGCAGAGTTGACAATGGGTTGGCGCCCATCCCCCACACGCTACTGTTGAAGTCTACCGCCCGTAAGATCGGTGTGAAAAGCATGGATCGAATTGTTGGGTGCAAAGTCAAAGCAGTGGCAGCCTAAGCCACCGGCCCGGCCAGCAGCCAGTAAGGGATCGCGCCCACCACGCCGCCGATCAGCCCGGCAAGCAGCAAGCCGATGGTTTTGAGCACACCGAAATCGAGAAACAGGCGCGTGGCGCGGAATTGAATGAGGATCAGCGCGATGGTGATCAGGAGCACGACGGTCAGGCTGACAAGGGGTACCAGCAGATCCGCCATCCCGGCGTTGGCTGGCGGGGCGGCGCTGCCGTGAACCAGAAGCGCGACCAACCCCAGATTCACCGGAACCAGGAACACCGAAAGCCAGTTGCTGGCCGTCAGGTATTGGAGGAAATCCGGTTCCCGGCCCATGGCACGGATGTAGAGGTAGAGCCCGCCAACGACTCCGGCGAACTGCGCGACATCGGTATAGGCGCGCAAAGTGGCATCGGGCTCGCCGGCGGCCATTGCCAGGGTGACGGTCACCGCATGCAGCACCACGACCGCGATCAGCGAGGTGACAAGGGCTCGTTGCCCGTCACCGAAAAACGCCCGCGCCTGCGAATCACGGCGCCAGACGGCCAGCCAGCCCCGGGCTGCCAGCAGCGCCTCTTCAAGAAGCGTCATGCGCGCTCATCCGAGAGAAACGTCCGGGTGAAGTCGGTGTAGATGCCGGTGAGGGTCACGACCTCGGCAACAGGCACCCGTTCATCCACCTTGTGCATGGTGGCGCCGACAAGTCCGAACTCGGCAACCGGGCAATAGGGCGCGATATAGCGCCCGTCCGAAGTGCCGCCGGTGGTCGAGCGCACCGGCTCGCGCCCCGTACCACGTGTGACGGCGTTGGCCAGCATGTCGATTGCCGGCGCGTCGGCGCTCAGGAATACCGGCGAGGTGCCCGGCTTGATCGTGATGGAAACTTCGCATTCATCTGCCGGCACCGCGGCGATCTCGGCCCTGATCCATTCGGCAAGGCTGTCCGGCGTCCAGGTGTCGTTGAACCGGATATTGAACTGCAGGGTTCCCGAGGCGGGGATGATGTTAGAAGCGGTGTTGCCCGTATCGATGGAGACGAGTTCGAGATTGGTCGGCGGGAAATGCGTGGTCCCCTGATCGAGTTCGGCTGCATCGAGGGCATCGGCGATGCGCGCCAACAGCGGCAGCGGATTGCGGGCCCGGTCGGGATAGGCAACGTGACCCTGCACGCCCGTCACGGTGACGATGGCGCTCAGCGAGCCGCGGCGTCCGATCTTCATCATGTCGCCCATCTCGGCCACGCTTGACGGTTCGCCCACCAGACAGAAATCGAAGCGATGGCCCTGGGTATCGGCCCATTGCATCAGCTTCTTGACGCCATTGATGCCGTCAGCCTCCTCGTCGCCAGTGATGGCCAGCGAGATTGTGCCTGCGCCTTCGGGGATATCGGCCAACGCTGCGCAGAATGCCGCGACGCCCGATTTCATGTCGACTGCCCCGCGCCCCCAGATAGTGCCGTCGGCTTCCTCGGCGGAGAAGGGTGGATGGGTCCATGCGCCTTCGTCGCCCGGCGGGACCACATCGACATGGCCGCAGAACAAGAGGTGCTTGCCGCCAGAGCCGCGCGTCGCAAACAGATTGTCGACCGGATAGGAGCCGTCACCCTCGAATGTCAGCCTTGTGCAGGTGAAACCGAGACCCTCGAGGAAGCGCTGGGTCACATCGAGCGCGCTGCCCGCATCCGGCGTTACCGTGGGGCAACGGATCAGATCTTTCAGCAGGGAAACAGCCACCTCGCCCTGATTGCCCTGTTTCTGTGCCATGCCCTGCTCCCCGTATCGCCATTGCAGTCTGTCTTTGGAGGAAAGGCGATACGCGGAAGCGCGCCGGTATGCAACTCGCCCGAGGGAGTGAGTTGGCCCTAGTAGGCGAACTTGATGTCCTCGCCGGTCAGCGGATCGGGGCCGTAGATGTTGGGACCGTCGGTGCCGCGCAGAAAGCCGAGCGGGATGAGCAGCACAAGGAAGATCAAACCGGAGATGATCTGGAGCGCGATGCCGACCATCCCGACTGAAACCATGGCCTGGCCCGGTGCGATCTCGACATAGCTGTAGTGAAGGCCCAATGGCTTGGCGATCAGGACAAGGCCAGTAACGCTGAGTGCTGTCCAGATCAGCGGCCCCCAGGAGTCCCGGTCCTGGGCCCGTTTGATCATGATCGCTGCATGAGGCACAAGCAAGGGTGCCGCGATGATGAACTCGATCCAGCCACTCCACTCCAGAACCGCAAGAGCCTGAGGAATGTCGGACAATGGCATGATCCCGCGCATGTTTGCCGGTGCGTCGGGAATGCCGGCGCTGCCGACCACGAAGACTACCCCCGCATATACCGCAATTGCGTAGACAAAGCCGAGCAGTCCCAGCGTCAAGCTGGCCAGCCAGAATTCCTTTCGGCTGATCCGTCCCTCGAACGATGTCAGCCAATAGATGATGGAGCGCATTCCCGTTTCTCCCGATCTGCAGATGTTGTCGTCGGGAATAAGGGGGAAGTCTTTCGCTTTGGTGTGTTGAAAAGGAAAATTGCAAGTAAACGACCGAATGTTGAAATATATATGTAGTGCAAATGGATTAGGGGTTTATGCAAGTCGGCCTTTGAGCTTTGCAATGTTCGTCAGTTGAAACGGTCAGCCTAGCGGGTCTGCACCATGCATATTGGGGCCGGGATCGCCTCTGAGAAAACCCAGAACGACCAGCAAGACGAAGTCGGCGACCACCACGGCACCCGAGACGATGCTGCCCGCAAGCGTTGGCACGGCGACGAAACCATCGCCAAGTGAGGTTGTGGTGTAGAACAGGCCCGTAACCTGCATGCCCAGAAAGATTGCGGTCAGCCCCGCCGCGATCCAGACCAGTAAGCCATTGGCACTCCGGTCGTGCCGGCGTTTGACCGCGAGCGCCGTCCACGGCACCAGGAACAACACGAACACGATCACGTTCACCCAAACATGCCTCAGCGCATAGGCGATCGCAGCGTCCGGCTCGATGAATGTGGTTGCCGGGTCATTATTGGCGATGGTCAGCGCCAGTACGACAGCGACGATGACGACGGCGACACCCAGCACCAGCGTGTAAATCCACCAAGTGCGGCGTCCGATGCGCCCGCCATAGGATGTGTAAAGCGATAGCGGTGACATTTTGCGATCTCAACCGATAAACTTCTGTGCGTTCAGCAGCAACAAAGACTAGCCCGGGGACGTTCTCACGTCAGCTTGAAGAATAGCGCATCGCGCAAAGGTGAGGATTGTTTGATCGCGGTGAAACAAGAAATGCCGCCAGTGAAGGCGGCATTTCGACTTGCAGACGGAATGCTATTCCAAGGAGGGGTGCGGGGCTCAGGCCAGCGGGTCTTCGCCATAGCTGTTGGGGCCCTGGGTTCCCTTGAGGAAGCCGAGCACGATCAGCAGGTAGACGCCGATGATGAAGGACACGAGGCCCAGCACCCAGCCCACCACATTCGGAGCGGGGATGACCATGCCGCCACCCATATCCATCATGGTGTAATAAAGGCCGAAGGCCTGCATCAGAAGAGTGATGGCCGAGATCCCGACTGCCGCCCAGACCAACATGCCGCTCGAATCCCGGTCATGAGCCCGTTTGATCATCAACGCAGTCCAGGGCACCACGAAGATCACGAAGGTAATGATGTTGGCCCAGGCCGCCTTCTGTGCCAGCCCCATGATGAGATCCACATAGTCTTGCGGATCGGTGCTGCCGATTTCGGGATAACCGAACATGTTGACCCCGAGGATCGCATTCACGATGGCGCCGACGATGATCGCCGCCACGATCAGGATGATGACCCCGATCCAGAATTTCTGCCGGCCGATCCGGCCGTCATAGGATGTGTAGAGTGATTTGAAATCCATTAATTCGTCCTCCGCAGCATGGCGCCTGTTGCGCCACGCCAAGAAGATTAACGGATTCCCGGTTCCGCGTCAGCGCATCCCTTCAAGACCGGGGGATAACCGTCAAGTCACTGCCAGAGGGCAAGGATCAGAGAAAGAACAAGGATCAGAACGCTCTGGCTGCCAATGGCGAGAACCCCTGCCTGCCAGCGCTTGAGAAAGGCATAGCCGGGCAGGGCGGTCGCGACGGCAAAACATACCGCGAAGACCAGACCGAACACGATGCCGTCTGCGATGCCGGCAACCCCGAAGGCTCGTTGGCTGACGGCCAGGCCGATGGTGAGCAACGCCATGCAGGCGACCCCGATGCCATAGGTGTAGCCGGGAACCTGGCTGGTGTGCTCCTGTTTGCTCGCTGCGCCATAGGCCCGCGCCCAGGGCTCGCCGAACAGCACAAAGAACCAGACGGTCAGAAACGCCTGGCCGACGACGATGCTGACGAGAACCGCCAGCCAGTTCAAAGACGCAAAATCGATGTTCACGGGTTTGACCTTCCCTTGTCAGATGGTGCCGCAAATTCGCTGAAGGCGGGCAGGATGGTGGCCCATCCCTTTTCGAATAACGCGACCCGCTGGCTCCACTCGCCGGGGACCGCATTGGCCGCCGCACTGTGTTCGACATCGACCCGTGTGCCTTCGGCCACTCGCTCGAACCGGATCGCGACCACCGTCGGTTCGGTGATCTTTCCCGGGTTCCACGAATAGCGGATCCCATGCGGGGGATCGCAATCGATCACGGTGCCCAGCACCGCCTCCTGCCCGTCATGCGCCCGTTCGAGAAAGAGGCCGCCCGCACGCGGCTCGAGCGTCAGTGTCGAGGCCTCGAACCGGCGATGCCCTTTCGGCCACCACAGATCGATCTTGCCGGTAAACACATCAAAGGCGTGTTCGAGCGGGCAATCGACGGTGATTGAACGGGTCAGCGCCTCAGTCATCGGTGCTCCCGGCGTCTTTTGTTGGTGCCGTGTTTTCGGCCACAAGGCGAAACCGGTGGAGCGCTTCGGCCCAGAATGTATCGAGCCAGACGCGCGCCGCCTCGAAACCGGTCGCCTCGAGCCGGTAGACCCGCCGCGTGCCCTGCGCCTCATGGGCGACCAGCCCGGCTTGCTCGAGCAGCTTGAGGTGTTTGGAGATCGCCGGCCGGCTGATCGGGAACCGCGCCGCGATCTCACCGACGGGCTGCGGTTCATCCATCAGCATGCCAAGAATCTCCCGCCGCACCGGGTTGCCCAGCGCATCGAGCGTTGTCTCGGCAGGGGCGAGGCGGTGTGCGGCGGCGGTGGGCAATGGCGATTCCATTGGTAACATGAGAATTACGGTAATCCAGAAGTTACATAATCGGGTGCGCGAGTCAATGATGCAGTTGAGACGGGAATTGCAGGCTTTGGTAAGCTGGTTTGAAAGGCATAGGATTCGGAAAATCCGGATGACCAGGTTCTTGGGTGTTGTCTAGCATTGCAATGGGATTAGGGGAGAAGCGATGGCCGAACTACCAGAGATGCTCGAACGCGGTGAAACGGCTCGTCTGTTTCCCGTTTTAGCCGACACCAGCCGTGAAATGCGCATGGCATCCATATTTCTGGCCTTGCTCACCCAAGTCAGACCGTTGGCCAAGGCCATGCTTGGGTCGGTGGGACAGAATGCTGGAAAAAGGGCCCAAATTGCCACCTTCACCGAGGTCGTTTTCAAACAGCGAGGAAGCATAAAGGAGCGACCAGATGGTTTGCTGGTCATTTCAAACGGAAAATCCAGTTGGAGTGCCTTGATAGAGGCGAAAATCGGAAAAGCTCAAATTGATGCGGGGCAGGTTGAGCGATACCTCGAACTGGCAAAACTTAACGGGATCGATGCGGTTATTACGATCTCCAACGAGTTCGTGAGGACCGCAGAACAATCTCCGGTCGAAGTGCCGAAGTCCCTTCTTCGGCGCTGCAATCTCTATCATTGGTCTTGGGTGTCCATTCTCACTCAAAGCGAAATTATGGCCCATCAAGAGCGGATCGAGGATAACGAGCAGAAGTATCTATTGTCAGAGTTCATCAGGTTGTTGCGCCATAGTGGCACCGGCGTTGAGCGGTTCACTCAGATGAACAAGGATTGGAGCGACCTTGTCCGAGCTGTTGCGCACCAAGGCAACCTTAAGAAGACATCGCCCGAAGTCGAAGAAGGCGTGGCTGCCTGGTTTGAGGAGGAGAGAGATCTCTGTCTTCAACTGGCGAGACACGTTGGTCGGGAAATCGAGACGGTTGTCGAAAGGAAGTTCAAGGATGACCCCTCCGCCAGGCTGAGAAATGGAGCGTCACGCCTAGTTGAAGACTTTGTCTTGGAGAGTGTTTTGCGAATTCCGGATGGCGCAGCGGACCTCGAAATAATTGCAGACATTGCTCGCCGATCTGTCTCAGTCGGCATGCGGCTGAAGGCACCAACTGACCGGAAGTCAACCAAGGCACGCGTTAACTGGTTATTGCGGATGCTCAAAGACGATGACCCCCGGCTGGTTGTCAGAGCCCACTGGCCGGGGCGTACCTCCCCCACCCAAGAATTCCTGAACGTCTTGCGAGATCGACCCGATGCGCTCCAGGTCGACAATTCTCAGGCTGCGCCTCATTCATTTGAGGTTTTGATGATTGAAACACTGGGGAAAAGGTTCTCGGGCAGAAGGACCTTTATTGAAGACTTGGAGTGTGTGGTTCCAGATTTTTACGACATGGCCGGCCAGCACCTCAGGGCTTGGCAGGCCTCTCCGCCCCGACCATTGAAGTCCAGTCGGGACGAAGCAGAACCTAGTGGAGAGACCGAGTCCCGGAATACAGATGGCTTTTGGGTAGATCGTTTCTGACCGCAACGGTATTCCAAGGGCTCTCCTTCAGTCCCGCAGCAATTCGTTGATCGAGGTCTTTGAACGGGTGCGTTCGTCGACCTGCTTGACGATCACAGCGCAATAAAGCGAAGGGCCGGGCATGCCGTCGGGCAGCGGCTTGCCGGGCATGGAGCCGGGCACCACCACCGAATAGGGCGGCACTTCGCCCCGGAAAGTCTCGCCGGTCTCGCGATTGACGATCTTGGTCGAGGCGCCGAGATAGACCCCCATCGACAGGACCGAGCCTTCGCGCACGATCACGCCCTCGGCGACTTCCGCGCGCGCGCCGATGAAGCAGTGATCCTCGATGATCACCGGCCCGGCCTGCAGCGGCTCGAGCACGCCGCCGATCCCCGCCCCGCCGGACAGATGTACATTCTTGCCGATCTGGGCGCATGAGCCGACGGTCGCCCAGGTGTCGATCATCGCTGATTCATCGACATAGGCCCCAAGATTGACAAAGCTCGGCATCAGCACGGCGCCGCGGCCGATAAAGGCCGAGTGCCGGACGATGGCGCCCGGAACGGCCCGGAAACCGGCCTCGCGGAAATTGGCTTCGTTCCAGCCGACAAACTTCGAGGGCACCTTGTCCCACCACACCGCGCCGCCGGGGCCGCCTTCGATCACTTCCATATCGTTGAGGCGGAAGGAGAGAAGCACGGCCTTTTTGAGCCACTGATTGACCGTCCAGTTCCCGTCGGCGGCCTTTTCGGCAACACGGGCCTGGCCGCTGTCGAGAAGCGCCAGCGCTTCATTGACGGCGTCGCGCACGTCGCCGGTGGTGGCGGGGGTCACGCTCTCGCGATTGTCAAAGGCGGTGTCGATCGCCTGGGCGAGGTTGGCATGGCTCATGGTCTGCTCCGAAAATAGGCATTGGGCTGGATTGCGCGCGACATTACCGGGCCCGCCCCCCCTGTCAACATTGCAGCACTGATCGGGGATATCGCGCATTTGACTTTAACTTGTCGCTGCCATGATGCAGGGAAAGGCATCCCGCGCAAAGGAGACCGCCAAATGGTGAAACGCCGGCACACATCGCTCAGAAGCTCGGTCGAGGACATCGAGACCACCCGGCACGTGCCGCGCACCGCGCAGACCGAAGCCGCCGCCTATCGTCTGGCTTTCACCGACGAGGAATTCATGACCTCGCAGGATTTGCGCGGCGTCAGGTTCCAGCTCGAATATCTCAAGCCCGAAATGTGGCTGAGGGAACGCGGCATCAATTCGACGGTGGTGCTGTTCGGCGGCGCGCGCATCCCCGCGCCGGGTGAGGAAGCCTGGGCGGCCCTGACCCCGATCGCCAAGAAGAACCTCGAGCGCAATTCCAAATATTATGACGAGGCGCGGCTGTTCGCGCGCTACGCCTCGCGCACCGCCGAAGCGCTTGAATACAAGGAATTCATCGTGGTCACCGGCGGCGGGCCGGGTGTCATGGAGGCCGGCAATCGCGGCGCATCCGAATATGGCGCACCGTCCATCGGGCTCAATATCGTTCTGCCGCACGAGCAGGCGCCCAACCGCTATGTCGACCCCGAGCTGTGCTTCAACTTCCATTATTTCGCGACCCGCAAGATCCATTTTCTCCTCAGGGCGAAGGTCGTGGCCATCTTCCCTGGCGGGTTCGGCACGCTCGACGAATTCTTCGAAACCCTGACGCTCATCCAGACCGGTCGCATGGAAGCGGTGCCGGTGCTTCTGTTCGGCAGGCAGTTCTGGGAGCGGGTCATCAATCTCGAAGCGCTGGCGGAAGAAGGCACCATCTCGCCTTCCGATCCGGATCTTTTCACCATCGTCGACAGCGCCAAGCAGGGCTGGGAAGTCGTGCAGAATTTCTATGGCCTGCCGGCGATCAGCGACAATGATTTCGAGGCGTAAAGCGTCCCCCTTCACCGGAGCAACTCCCGCAAATGGGAAGCGCGGCCGCCTCGGGCAAGCGTGAAAATGCGCGTGACCATGGTTTTTCGCGCTTGCGCGACTTTTGGCGCACGCTCACATATTCCGCATTGATGGCGGGGCAGGGTGCCCTGCCACTCGGCTGGCATATTTCCGACCCGGACATATCCGAACGGCACGTGGAGGGGACCCTGGTTCTCAATCGAATTGGCTATTTCGCGCTCGCCTTTCTGGCGGTTGCAATTTCCCTTGTTTCCATGCGCTTCCTGACATTCGATCCGGGCGTTCTGGCAGAAGAGCTGAGGGCCAACCTCCTGGGCAATCCGCTCCTGTTCTTCCTGCACACAACCGTTTCGCCCTTTGCTCTGCTGCTCGGCGTCTTCCAGTTCCTGCCGGCGACACGGCGAACGGCCTGGCACCGCTGGTCGGGGCGGCTTTACGTGCTGCTCTGCCTGCTCGGCGCGGCTTCAGGCCTCGGCATCGCCTTCACCACCACCATGGGCCCGCTGGTAGGCTCCGGTTTCGCCATTCTCGCGGTCTTGTGGTTCGCCGCCACTTACAATGCCTATCGCTTCGCCCGGAACCGGGACTTCGCCCGCCACCGGCGCTGGATGATCCGCTCCTATGCCCTGACCGCAGCCGCCATCACCCTGAGGCTCATCCTGCCGATCAGCGGGCTTGCGGGTCTTTCCTTCGCCCAGGGCTACCTGATTGCTGCCTGGGGCTGCTGGACGATCAATATCGTGATCGCCGAACTCATCATCCGCGCCCGCCCCAATCCGGGCGCGCTGCCTGACCGGGTGGCGTCCGCACGGAAGGACACGCTGGCCGCTTAGGCGTTCGCCTCAGGCCCTCGCCCTTCGACAAGCTCAGGGTGAGGGCTCGGGGGTGCATCCTCCCGGGCCGCCCCGGACGCTTTTTACCTCGCGCCGGTGGGCTGATCCGGGGCCTGTTCGCATTTGGCATGGAGGTCCCGGATCATTCTCTGCCTCGCGCCGGCGGGCCGGCCGGGACAGCACAAGGAGGTGCAGCCTTCCACCGCAGCAGGCCCGGCAGGCTTTTGCCTCCGAGGTTTGCGACAGAGCGGGAGTGGGACGCGGAACGTCTCATCCGAAACTAGTAAAAGCGAGGCGCACCGCGTCCCACTCATCCGGGGTTTTGGGCTTGGACTGCGTCAACGGGCTGGGGTCAATCCCCGCTCTCTTTCGAGAGTAC